>CALWVV010000007.1 GCA_944385035.1 uncultured Oscillospiraceae bacterium
TCTTCATCACCTTTTCCGTGCCCTTTTCCTTATTGTACCATATTTCTCCCCCATCTTCGACTTTGTCAACAGACCCGCCCTCGACCCGAAGCTGAAATAAAGGAAGGGGGAGCATCATGAACGACATCTTACTGGACATCCGCAATCTGGAAGTCAGCTATGACACCGAAGAAGGTATTGTCCGTGCCGTAAACGGCATTGATCTTCAGGTGCGCCGGGGCAAAACCCTGGGAATTGTAGGTGAGACAGGCGCCGGAAAAACCACCACGGCAAAAAGCATTCTGCGCCTGCTCCCGGAGCGCACCGGAAACATCCGCTCCGGCAGCATCGTCTTTGACGGCGAGGATCTGCTGAGCCTCTCCCTGGAGGAAATGCAGCTGCGCATTCGCGGTGAAAAGATTTCGATGATTTTCCAAGACCCCATGAGCAGCTTGAACCCGGTCATTACCATCGGCGATCAGATCGCCGAGGTTCTGGAGCTCCACCAGGCGCTGGAAAAGGGAAAGCCGGGCAAACCGGGAAAGCCCGGAAAAAAGCACGGCCGTAAGCGCGATCCGGAAATTGACCGGCGTGTGGATCAGATCCTGGACATGGTGGGCATCCCCACCGAGCGCAAAAATGAGTATCCCCACCAGTTTTCCGGCGGTATGAAGCAGCGCGTGGTCATCGCTATGGCGCTGGTGTGTGAGCCCGCCCTGGTCATCGCAGACGAGCCCACCACAGCGTTGGACGTGACCATTCAGGCCCAGGTGCTGGACATGATGGAGGATTTGAAGCGGCGGTTCAACACCTCCATGCTGCTGATTACCCACGACCTGGGCGTGGTGGCTCAGACCTGTGATGACGTGGCCATCATGTACGCCGGTGAGATCATTGAGTACGGGACTGTGGAGGACATCTTTGATCCCTCCAAGCCCCATCATCCCTATACGGTGGGCCTATTCAACTCGGTGCCCCGCCTGGACGACGAGGCAGAGCGGCTTAAGCCCATTCCCGGCTTGATGCCCGACCCCACTGATTTGCCCGCAGGGTGTAAGTTCCACCCCAGATGTCCTCAATGCATGGAGCGGTGCAAGCAGGAGTGCAGCCCCACCTATCAGGAGGGCACACACCAAATCTGCTGCCATCTCATGGAGGGGAAAATGGCCCTGCGTCCCCAGCAGGCGGACGATTCCACTCCGGGACAGGAGGTATAAGTTATGGCTGAGGCTTTTATTCAGGCAAACCACTTAAAGAAATATTTCAAAACGCCCCGCGGCATGCTCCATGCGGTGGATGATGTGAGCCTTTCCATCCAAAAGGGCAAGACGCTGGGCATCGTAGGGGAATCAGGCTGCGGAAAGTCCACCCTGGGCCGGCTGATGCTGAACCTGCTGGAGCCCACCTCCGGTGAAATGCTGCTGGATGGCCAGGACATCTATAAGCTGCGCCCGGCGCAGATGAAAAAGATGCGCCTGCGCGCCCAGATGATTTTTCAGGACCCCTACTCCTCTCTGAACCCCCGCATGTCGGTCAGTGAGATCATTGCAGAGCCCATTATTGCCAACGGCTTAATGAAAAACCGGCAGGAAATTCAGAAGAAGGTCAAGGACCTGATGGATACCGTGGGCCTGGCCCAGCGCTTCATCAACTCCTACCCCCACGAGCTGGACGGCGGCCGCCGGCAGCGCATCGGCGTGGCCCGAGCGCTGGCGGTAAATCCCGACTTCATCGTCTGTGACGAGCCGGTGTCCGCTCTGGACGTGTCTATTCAGGCGCAGATCCTGAACCTGATGATGGATCTTCAGGACGAGCTGGGACTGACCTATGTGTTTATCACCCACGACCTGTCTGTGGTAAAGCATATCTCCGACGAGATCGCTGTGATGTACCTGGGTCAATGTGTGGAGCGCGTACCCAGCAAGGAGCTGTTCCACAATCCCATGCACCCCTATACCAAGGCGCTTTTGTCCGCCATTCCCATTCCCGACCTGTCTGCCCGAAACGCCAAGCGGCAGATCCTGACCGGCGAAGTGCGAAGCCCCATCGAGCCAAAGCCCGGCTGCCGCTTTGCAGCGCGCTGCCCCAACGCCACAGCCGCTTGCGCGCAGCATGTCTGCTCCCTGCGCGAGGTGGAGAAAGACCACTTTGTCTCCTGTGTTCTGTACGAATAAGAAGTATAGAACCCTCCTTGTTTTCCACAAAGATCCTGGAACGAAACCGTTCCATCATTCCCCCGATGAAGGAACGTATCCCCTTTTTCCTCTGAAAAAAGCTATGAAGGATAACCACTGGTTATCCTTCATAGCTTTCATATATCACCATATATCACGAAATGACCCAATCCCCACCGCGCATAATTGGAATTCTTTGATTGTCGCGGGTAAGCCCGTCCACATCCATTTGATCCGAACCGATCATAAAGTCCACGTGGAGCTTGCTTACATTGATACCGATTTTGTCCCGCTGTTCCGCGTTCATCTGGGTGCCTCCCGCCACTACGCCGGCCGGGGCATTTCCAAGGGCGATGTGGCATACCGCGTTTTCATCCAGCAGCGTATCATAAAACACTCTTCCAATCTGGTAAATGGGAGACTGTACTGTAACCAACGCGATTTCCCCAAAATAGCAGGAGCCTGAATCGGTCTCCAGAATGTTTTTCAGGGCGTGCAGGCCTTCTTTGGCATGATATTCCATGACCCGGCCGTCCTTCACCACCATATGGAAATCACGAATGATGGTACCGTGATAGTTCAGCGGGAGGGTGGCTGTGACGGTGCCGTTGATTTTGTACTTGTGCGGCACGTAAAAGATTTCTTCGGTGGGAATGTTGGGGATGTACTCAGACTGGTCTTTTTCATTGATGTCATAGCCCCCGACCCACGTTCCGTTGTCCACCAGCCCGATCTCCAGATCAGTACCGGGGCCGTGGAAAAATAGCTTGGTCAGGTTCAGCCGGTTGAGCGCTTCCTTTTTGGCCCGAATGTTGTTTTTGTGATCGACCCAGGCCTGGACGGGGTCCGGCGCATCCAGGCGCACAATTTTGATCATATCCTCCCAGAGCTTGTTCAGCGCCTGGTCGGGCTCCAGCTCGGGATAGACCTTTTGCGCCCATTCCGGACAGGGAACGCAGGTTTTGACCCAGCTTACATGGCCATCGGAACGGGCCTTTGCAAAGGGCACTTTCCCGGTTAACTCCGCCCGCTCCATCCGTATGACCCGCTCCGGGTCCAGTCCGGCGTTTTGATCCGGATTTGGATTGGCCAGCGACAAAATACATACATTGTCCCGCGCACTGTCCCCCAGATAATTGGACAGCCACTGGGGATAGAAGTCCAGATATTCTTCCTCAGAATACTGACACCGCAAGACATTCGCAGAATCATCGAAAAAATCGGTTTTTACATATTTGGCTCCCATCTGATATGCCACCTTGGTGATCTCACGCACGAAGAGATAGTCTCTGGGGGAAGCGTTGATCATGAGAATTTCACCGGGCTTCAGATTGCCGCCTACTTTTAACAGTACCTGAGCAAAATTGCGATAGATTTTCTCGTTCATCAGCCGAACCGCCTTTCCTAATAGTATGGACTGCGATGATTCTATCATAGCCTTTTCACCAGAAAAAGCTATAAACTGCTTTACAAATTTCCTCATAATACACATGTGCAATGGTCTATATATAAAATTTTTTGTGCATAAAGCAGCAATCCCTAGAGACAACAGAGATCGGAGATGAGAAAATGGCTGCTGACGTAAAACTGGGAGGCGTCACCGACATGACGGTGGGAACGCCATGGAAAGTCATTCTTCGGTTTTCCATCCCGCTGCTGCTTGGAAATCTGTTTCAGCAAATGTATAATACCGTAGATGCCGCGGTGGTAGGACGCTATATGGGCAGCGAGGCACTGGCGGCCGTGGGAACCAGCGGGCCCATTATCAATCTCATGGTGGGACTGTTTATTGGCTTTTCCGTAGGCGCAGGCATTTTGATCTCACAATTCTTTGGGGCAAAAAATGAACAGGCCATTCGGCGGGCCATCAATACCGCGTGGTTTTTGACTCTGGTCACCGGTTTTCTGGTGACCGTTGTGGGAATCCAGGCAACACCGTGGATTTTGCAGCGCCTGCATACGCCGGAAGAAATCTATCCCATGGCTTGCAGCTACCTGTGGGTCATTTTTTTGGGGGTCACCATCTCCATGTATTACAACATGGCGGCCTCTGTGCTCAGAGCCCTGGGAGACAGCTGGACCCCCCTGTTGGCGCTGGGCATAGCAAGTATCTGCAACATTATTTTGGATCTGTTTTTTGTGGTAGTGCTCAAGCGGGGTGTGGCTGGTGTGGCCTGGGCCACCATAACGGCTCAGCTCATCTCCGTACTGTTCAGCGCCTGGCGGATGAACCGCATCAAAAACTACACAAAGATCACCTGTGACTCTCTGCACCCAGACCGCCATATGGTGGGAGGGATGATCAAAACCGGCCTGCCCGCGGCTGTGCAGCAGACGGCCTTTTCCCTGGGCATGATTTTGATCCAAACGGTCATCAATGACTTCGGAAAATATGTCATGGCGGCCTATGTGGTGGTCATGAAAGTGGACGCTCTTTGTATTTTGCCCATCACCACGTTGGGACTGGCCATGACCAGCTACAGCGGTCAGAACATTGGAGCAGGTGATCTCAAACGGGTAGAAGCGGGAACCCACCAGGGCATTGTGCTCAGCATGTCCATTACCCTATGCCTATCGGTTTTGCTCTTCTTCGCAGGCAAATATCCGTTGATGTTATTCACCGATGAGGCCGCATTGATTCAGGAAAGCACGCATCTCTTGCGGATCCTATGTCCCTTCTATTGGATGCTCAGCGTGATCGATGTGCTGGCCGGTGTCATGCGCGGAGCCGGCAATACCATCATTCCCATGCTCAATTCCATGCTCTGTCAATGTTTTATCCGCATACCGCTGCTGTTTTTCTTAATGGAGATCTTTCAAACCTCAGACGTTCTGTACTGGTCCATGGTCATTGGATGGGCCTGCGGTTTTGTCTTTATTACGGCATACTATAAGAGCGGATGGTGGAAACGCCGCGTTGGCACCTTTGCGGCACTGGCCCAGGAAAAGCGGGAGGACTAAGGAGGACCCTGATATGATTTGGGTGTTAAACATTGGAAAATACATACTGGCCCAGTGGGCCATTGGATTGGTCATCGCACTGGTTCAGGGATTTCACCTGGTAAACTGGATGAATGCCACGTTTCTGGTGGGGCTGGTCATCTTTATCCTGTCTGGCATCTACTATTTAAAATGCCAAAATGCCTACGGCGGGTTTTCCCGCTCCATGAAAAAATTTGTTTTCGCAATCGTGGAACTGTTTACCCACACCGACCATACCCAGCAGCGGAAAAAGCTGAATGAATCAAACACCGCACAGCCTGACCTGCGGAAAGGGAGTGAGGCGTTGGTTGCCTCCATCATCACCATGGCAGTGATTTATCTGATGGTCGGACTGTTTTATTCCGTGTGATGCGCGTGCGGTCTTTGCCATTGGGAGCGATCCCCATGTTCCGTGGGCCAGAATGTTCCCGGCTTCGCCTCAGGTCCAGGGGTACCATGATCCCAATGGGAACCTCCACGCTTTTGGGCATTATGGATATTGCAGCATACTTGTCCGATCGGCACTCTGCGGCCCTCCTGTGGAGGGCCGCAGCTTTTTATCCGCGCAAAATCTCCCAAACAAAAGGGCCTGCAGACGAAGATTTGGGGCTGTAAGGCTACGGCATAGCAAGGAACACGGCAGAAAACAGCTGCAAACACCCGAACCATCCGTACAGCAGTCAATTCTTTGGTGTTTCTGCCACAACAACAATATTTATCAGCTTGTCCATTTGTCTATTTTTGTTCCAGTTGTAAACTAGTTTACAGATTTTTTTTGCTGGAATAAAGTACAATATAGAAAACACGATTCTTTATTTGACTGACTTAGGAAAATAAAAGCGTGTTCAATCCCAGAGAAGAGAATAGGGCTCAAACGAAAGGGAGGATCAGAATGAGAAAAGTTTTATCGATGGCCTTGGCTGCTGCAATGCTGCTGACGGTCCTGGCTGGATGCGGAGGCGGCAATCAAACCGCTGGCGGATCCTCATCCGGCGCGCAAAGCAATGCCTCCAGTGGGGAAAAGGTGCTCACCCTGTCCTACACCGGAGATATTTCCACGCTGGATATGAACTTGTGCTATAACTCCAACACCGCCGAAGTGCTGAGCAATACGGTGGCCACCTTGTTTAAACACGATCAAGAAGGCAAATTGACCAACGAAATTTGTAAAGACTACACCGTCAGCGAGGACGGCATGGTTTATACCTTTAACCTGCGGGATGACTTTAAGTGGAGCAACGGCGACCCCGTTACCGCCCACGACTTTGTATACTCCTGGCAGAGGCTGGGCAACCCCAACACCGGCTCCACCTATGCCAACTATCTGTCCAAAGCGCACATCATCAACGCCGAAGGCGTGGTCAACGGCGATCTGGATGGCAGCGAGCTGGGGGTCACCGCCCTGAACGACTATACGCTGGAGGTCCGCCTGGACCGTCCCGTCCCCTATCTGCTGACCTTCCTGTGTGAGGCCGCGTTTCTTCCCATTAACCAGAAGTTCCAGGAGTCTGTGGGAGACAAATTCGGCACTTCTGTAGAGAACGCCCTGTTCAGCGGCGCCTATGTGGTAGCCGATTGGCAGACCGAGTATGAGATCCGTCTGGAGAAGAACCCGGATTATCCCCTGGCTGATCAGGTGGCCATTGACACGGTGATCATCAAGATCGTCAAGGACGCCAACACCGCAGTGAACCTGTTTGAGACCGGTGAGCTGGATATCTTTGAGCTGGATGGCGAGCAGGCTGTTATGTATAAGGACGATCCTCATGCTCATGCCTACGCCACCACCCAGATGAACTTCCTGGTCATGAACGAGCAAAACCCCATTCTGGCCAACGTAAACGCACGCCGGGCCATTTCCTGCGTGCTGGATAAGCAGTTCATCACCGATGAAATCTACGCCAATGGTTCCACTCCTGCTGACTACATCATTCCGGCCGGACTGGACTATGACGAAAACGGAAACGATTTCCGCACCACCACCAACATTCCTCCCGCTACCGATATTGAAAAGGGCAAGGAATATTGGGCCAAGGCAAAAGAAGAGCTGAATCTCCCCCAGTATGAGATCCGGCTGATGATCGGCGACAGCACCAAGAGCAAGCGCCTTGCCGAGTTCTTCCAGTCTCAGCTGGAAAAGAATCTGGAGGGCTTAACGGTTACCTTTGATTATGCTACTTCGAAAACTGCCATTGACAAGGAAATCTCCGGAGACTTTGATACCACGTTCTCCACTTGGGGCGTAGATTATCTTGACTTGTCCTTCTTTATTGATATGTTCACCACTGATTTCTATGCCAATACCGGCCATTTCAGCAACGCCGAGTATGACGAACTGGCGCAGCTGGCCAGCGGCGAGTACTTAAACGACAAAGAAAAGCGCTGGGAAGCCCTGCGCAGAGCGGAGGAAATCCTGGTCGTGGAGGAAATGGGAACTGTACCTATTTTCCAGGGCGCCAGAATGTATCTTGTCGCGGATCAGGTTGAGGGGTATCACTATTCTGATGTTACACCCCAACGCTTCTTCGCCCTTATGGATGTCGTAGCGTAATTGTGGTTTCGGAAGTCTGTGGCTCCTGGGAGGGGGCCACAGACTTTCCACTAAACGGGACGGATAAGGAGGCCGCTTTGTGAAAAAGTATATCCTGGTCAGACTTTTGTATATGGTAATTGCCATTGCACTCATTGTTTCCATTACATTCCTGCTGCTTCAATTCATGCCGGGATCTCCGTTCAATGATTTGCAGTTGACGCCGGAACAACGGGTGCTGCTGGATGAAAAATATGGGCTGAACGATCCAATTCCTGTGAAGTACGCACGCTATGTGTCGAATCTGTTTCATGGAGAATTGGGGACGTCATTTATTTTCAACAACCAAGATGTCAGCGACATGATCGCAGCGCGCATGTCTTCGTCCGTTCGGGTGGGCCTGCAGGCTCTGGTATGCGGCAGCGTGATCGGCGTGCTTTTGGGCATTGTGGCGGCCCTGAAACGCAATTCCTTCTGGGACCATCTGACCACCATCATTGCCGTCATCGGCGTATCGATCCCCGCTTTTGTGATTGGTTCTCTAATGCAGTACTATTTCGGTGTTAAGATGGCAATCCTCCCGGTCATCTATGATAAAGGGAACGCCGTCTCGACCATCATGCCCACCATTGCACTGGCGTTTTCCGTCATTGCCACCACCGCAAAGTACATGCGGAATGAATTGGTGGATATTATCAACTCCGATTACATCCTCTTTGCCCGCTCCAAAGGCCTGACCGGCAGTGAGGTCATTATAAAGCATGCCGTGCGCAATGCTTTGATCCCGGTGGTGACTATTTTGGGCCCCATGACCATCAGTCTGATCACCGGATCTACCGTGGTAGAGCGAATTTTCAGTGTGCCCGGCCTGGGGAATTTGTTGGTCACTTCCATCCAAAACAATGACTACTTTGTCATTTTGGGAGAAGGACTGGTATTTAGCTTGATGTTCTTATCTGTGGTGTTGGTAGTCGATATTCTGTACGGACTGATCGATCCACGGATTCGGCTCGCCGGAGGTAACCACAATGAATGATATGACAACTTCTGTTCCCAACGGTTCCAGCTCATGTGACACGCTGGATCCTTCCAAATTTGTATTTGTCCACAATGATGGAGACGGGTTAAACCGTATGGAGCGGCCCAGCTTCACCTTCTGGAAAGACGTTAAAATTCGTCTGATGAAAAACAAAATGGCCATGGCAAGCCTGGTCGTACTGATTCTCTTGGCTTTCACCGCTGTGATCGCGCCATTTTGCAGTCCCCATCAATATTACGAACAGATTGAGCCCATGCGGACCTACATCAAGCTCCCGCCCAGAATTCCCGTGCTTGAGAATTTCGGCATTTTTGACGGTACCGACAGCGCAGGCGTGGACGTGTATGCCGAGCGGGGAATTGAAGACGAATACTTCTTCTTCGGGACCGATAACCTGGCCCGTGACCAGTGGAGCCGCACTTGGTATGGCGTACGGATCTCCATCTACATCGGCCTTTTGGCGGCGGCCATCAACCTGTTTATCGGGGTGACCTATGGCGGAATTGCCGGCTACTATGGAGGCCAGATCGATAACCTTATGATGCGCTTTACGGAAATTCTGGGCAGTATTCCGGATCTGGTGGTCATGATCTTGTTCCTGCTGGTCTTTAAACCGGGCATCTTTACCATGTCACTGGCCATGGTGATTACCTCATGGATCGGCATGGCCCGCGTGACGCGCGGCCAGGTGCTGAAAATCAAAAACCAGGAATATGTCATGGTAGCCCGGACCCTGGGGGCAACGCCGCGGCAAATTATTGTCAAGCATATGCTGCCCAATATTTTGCCCACCATCGTAGTTGCCATCACCTTCAATATCCCCAACGCCATTTTCTATGAGGCGTTTTTGGCGTTTATCGGTTTGGGTCTGCCCGCTCCGGCGGCATCTCTGGGTGTTCTCATCAACGACGGATATACCTCGCTGCGCACCTATCCCTACATGATGCTCTACCCCACCCTGGTGCTCAGCATTCTGATGCTTTGTCTGAATTTGTTTGCAAATGGTCTGCGTGACGCTATTGACCCCACAATGCGGGATAAATAGGGAGGATCGCAATGGAAAAGATTTTGGAAGTGAAGGGTCTGAAAGTCAACTTCAAGACGCAGGGCGGAACGGTACAGGCCGTGCGTGGAGTAGACTTTGATCTCTGTGCAGGCGAGACCTTGGCCATCGTAGGAGAGTCTGGCTCTGGAAAATCGGTTACCAGCAAAGCGATGATGGGTCTTTTAGCCTCCAATGGCTCGATCGTAGGTGGTTCCATCCGATATAACGGCAAAGAGATTACCACCATGAAAGAAAAGGAATTTGAACACCTGCGCGGCAGAGACATTGCCATGATTTTTCAGGACCCCATGACCTCGCTCAATCCCTGTATGACCATCGGCCATCAGATTTCAGAAAGCATGATCAAACACCAAAAGCTAAGCCGCAAGCAGGCGCGGGAACAGACCATCGAGCTCATGCGTCTGGTGGAAATCAAGGATGCGGAAAAGCGCTATAAGCAATATCCCCACCAATTTTCCGGCGGCATGCGCCAGCGGATCGTCACCGCGGCCGCGCTGGCCTGCCACCCCAAAATTCTGATCTGTGATGAGCCTACTACGGCCCTGGACGTGACCATTCAGGCCCAGATCATCGACCTGATCAAAAGCCTGCAGAAGAAGCTGGACATCGGGATCATCTTCATTACCCATGACCTTGGTGTGGTGGCCAATGTGGCCGACCGCGTAGCCGTCATGTATGCGGGCAAGATCGTGGAAATCGGTACGGCCGATGAAGTGTTTTATCAGCCTGCCCACCCCTATACCTGGGGGCTGTTGGCCTCGATGCCGTCCATGAGCGATTCGAAGGACGAATTGTGGTCCATACCGGGTTCCCCGCCGGATCTGATCAATCCGCCAAAGGGCGATGCGTTTGCCCCGCGCAACCGCTTTGCCATGCAGATTGACTTTGAAGAGGAACCGCCCATGTTCCGCATCTCGGACACACACTCTGCCGCAACCTGGCTCCTTCATGAATACGCTCCTAAAATCCAGTCTCCACTGGCTGAACTGAGACAGAGGAGGTAAGCAAATGGCTGTGACAGAAGACAACATTCTGCTCCGGGTAGAGCACCTGACCAAAAGCTTTAAGGTAGGGAAAAATTCCTCCTTTAAGGCCGTCAACGACATTTCATTCCATATCTATAAGGGCGAGACCTTTGGCCTGGTGGGACAATCGGGGTCCGGAAAATCCACCACCGGCAAGGTGATCATCGGCCTCAACGAGCCCACGGCCGGGACCATAACCTTTATGGGTACCACCATCGACCGGTCGCTGCCCAAGCAGCAGCATCGCGCTTTGTGCAGCAAAATCCAAATGATCTTTCAGGACCCCTATGCGTGTCTTGATCCGAGAATGACCGTTCTGGATATTATCGCGGAAGGCATCTTGTATAACCAGCCCAAAATGAGCCGGGATCAAATCAAGAGCAAGGTGTATGAGCTTCTGGAAACGGTTGGACTGAGCCGCGAGCATGCAAACCGCTACCCCCATGAGTTTTCCGGCGGCCAGAGACAGCGCATCGGCATCGCCCGCGCCTTGGCGGTAGAGCCGGAATTCATCATCGCGGATGAGCCCATTTCCGCTCTGGACGTGTCCATTCAGGCCCAGATCGTCAACCTGCTCAAGCGCTTGCAGCGGGAAAAGAATCTGACGTTCCTGTTTATTGCCCACGACCTCTCCATGGTCAAATACATCAGCGACCGGGTGGCGGTCATGGAGAGCGGGCGTATTGTGGAATTGGCAAAGAGCGACGAGCTGTACCGCAACCCCATTCACCCCTATACCAAATCTCTGCTGTCCGCCATTCCCCTCCCCGATCCCAGAACGGAACGGAACCGGAGACGGATCCATTATAACGCGGCCGATTACCGAAACGAAAATGAGCCGCTGATTTGGCACCTGATTTCCGATGAGCACTGGGTTTTGCTGACACAACGAGAAATCGACGCGCTGCAGCCAAGCAACGCATAACAAGATAATTCAAGATCATGGAAAAGGAGATTTAGTGAACATGAGAACCAATCGTGATAAGCTTGTAAAGATGTCTGTACAGGGTGCCGCCCATCACCCCTCCGGTTCTGAGATCCGGGTAAATTCCGAAGGAGAAGCCTTTGTGGTACCTGCCATTGGCGGAATTACCTATAATGTCAAGGTGGGCGATTGTGCATACGGGCTGGCCGGCGACCATGTCGAGCCCGGCGTATCCATGCAGAACGCAGACAAAAACAGCAATAACGCTTTTATGGTATTCTCTTGCCTGGGAAATAAAGCCCGCGTTGTCTCCGGCGATGCAAAGGGAGCTGTGGGCTATGTGACCGGCAAGCATGGCGGCATCGAGCATGTGATCGCTGACTTTGACCAGGAAGACCTGTATAAGATGGCAATTGGAGACAACATTCTGGTGGAGGCCTATGGCCAGGGTCTCAAGCTTCTGGACTATCCGGATGTGCAGGTGCAAAGCCTTGATCCCGATATTTTGGAGGCCATGGACATCGAGGAAAAAGACGGCAAGCTGGTCGTCCCCGTGGTCGCGGTGGTCCCCTCTTACCTGATGGGCTCCGGCGTGGGAAGCGGAAACTGCTATACCGGAGATTACGACCTGATGACTGCAGATCGGGAGGAGATCGCAAAACTGGGTCTGGATAAACTGCGCTTTGGCGATCTGGTCCTGATGGAGGATTGCGACAACGTTCACGGAAGAGGATTCTACAGAGGTTCCGTCTCCGTGGGTGTTGTCATCCACAGCGACTGCGTGGTCAGCGGACACGGCCCCGGCATCACCACCATCCTGGCCTGCCGAAAGCCCCTGATTGAAGGGAAAATCGACCCCGATGCCAATTTGGCCAAGTACCACGAAAAGGTGGCTGGCTGCGCCAAATAAGTGCAATCGGAACCTATCCAAAAAGCGAACAGGAGTGACACAGGGAATCTGTGTCACTCCTGTTTTTTTGGGTGGATCGCCTAGGCCCCTTCGCCGCAGAACCGGAATGAGAAAACCATCACCGGCCGCTGAGCAGGCGCCAGAGCGTCGTTCGGCTGATTCCCAGCCGCCGGGCCGTTCGGCTCTGATTTCCGTTTTCCTCTTCCAGTACGCAGCGAATGATTTCACTGTTGATCTGCTCCAATGTGCCCTCCAAATTCAGCCGCTGCCCGCCACATTCCGCCCTCTGGCCTGCAATCGCTACGGTGCGCTCCCGCTGCAGGATCTGGGCTGTATCCTCTTGTGTGATGTAGGGGCCGTCCGTCATAATGGCCAGCTCCCGCAAAATCCGTTGGAACTGCGCATGGTTGCCGGGCCAATCAAAATCATGCAGCAGCTGCACCGCGCCAGGCTCCAGCCCCAGCAATTGTTTGGTCAATTCGATGTTCAGATTGCTCAGGCATATATTGGCCGCTGCGGAAATCTGCGATGCATATTCCCGCATGGGGGGAAGATATAAAACCAAGCAGCCCAGATGCTCCACAAACGCCTTTCCAGCCTCGGTAACCGATTCCCCTACCTGGCATACGCAGGAAAATACCACCCGGTTGCGCTTGCAGATGTCCATCGCCAGCATATTGGCCAATATCTGCCGGCGCCGTTCGGGCGAAAGAACATCCACACTTTTCAAAAAAATCGTACACCCGCTCTGAGCCAGAGGGGAGTTATAGTGATTCACCAGATAATTCCACGCCTTATCGTTAAGCAAAAAGCAGTCAATGATGACCAGGGGGCAGTTATGCCGGCTGCTTGTCATGTAAAGGTAATTTACCACCTGCTCTTTCAGGCACCCCGCCTCTCCGCAGACCATAATTGGCTGCGAGGACTGGTTCAGGTGGGCGCAGGAGGCCTGCAAGTCACGCATTAAGCCGGCCATGCCATAGAGACTTCCGTTATATTCCTGCTCCGCGTCCTGCTGGCTCACCAGACGGATGCCCCGCTGCAGCTCTGCGGAGGGCACCCGGCTCTCAGAAAAATAACAGGCCACATAGGGGTGGTCATTCAAGACCTCCCGGTGCATGCGCACATCATATTGAATGTTGTTGATCCGCTTGAGAATACGCTTCTCTTCCGAATCGGGCACATTGTTCCGCTCCTCCCGCAGACTGTCCACAATGGGAAGGGCGTTATTTTCCAGTGTGGAGAAAAAGATCTCTCCCCAATCATCAAAGACCAAAGTGTGGTTGATCTGGTTCCAGATAATGCTGCGCAGAAAGCGGTTTTCCTCCCGCAAATTGTCGTAGCAGCGGCACAGCCGCACCGCGTCATCAAAGGCGGCCTGAATGCTCTCTGGGCCAGAGGTGATCAGCACTACATTCAGCCCCAGGCGCATTGCAGTGCGGTTGGTGACCATGTCGCATAAAATGGCCCCTGTCCCCTTCTGTCTCAATTCCAAAAGAGTTTTCTCCGCCTGCTCCTCGTTCTGAATGGTATGGATATCGATCCGGTACTGCATCAATTGACACAACTGTTTCGCACTGGCCGTGACGCCTGGGAATCCTACAATGGCATACTGGTCCGAGACGCTTTCTGCCAGCTTCATCGCCCGCATGATATCAAACGGGGTCACAGCAATTTCAACGACTGGCAGGTCCAGCTCCTTTTGCAGCAGCTGGGCTGTTCCGCCGCGGGATACAATGGCGTCATAATCGTTATAAAAATTCCGTTTGGCCAGCTCAACCCCCTGCTGCAAATCCCCTACAAACACGGTCAGCTCCACGTCGTCCCGCTCCTGCGCCAGGTTGAGCATCAACGCTTTCATGTTATCATACGGAGCAATTCCCAACACGCGAACCTTTCGATGCACCTGTCTTCCCTCCCGTTCTTTTCCGTGCCTCCCAGTAAATTTTAGTGTAATATGCATTTTGCAATTTGTCTACTCTTACCACGATTTCCATCCAATAAAATAGCCGGTTGAGGCACTGCACTCAACCGGCTGATCCATTATTTTTTCTGAATATATTCCTTGATCATCTGACCCAAAATGGGAATACATTCCCGAATCTTATCTTCTCCCGTGGTTGAGAAGTTGAGCCGCATGGCGTTCTTGCCGCTGCCGTCAGGACAGAAGAACACGCCGGGCACATAGGCAATATTCTTCTGGAACACATAATCAAACATCTCCAGCGTATCATTGCCTTCCGGAAGCTCCACCCAGAGGAAGAGTCCGCCCCCGGAGGGAACAATACGGGTTCCCTCTGGGAAACTGGCCTTTACCTGCTCGATCATAACTTCCTTGCGCCGCTTATATACCTCCACAACCTGGCGGAGATGCCCGTCAAAATCGCAATCCCGCAGATAGTGCAGCACTTGGCGCTGTGCCATATTGTTGACCTGAAGATCGTCCCGCATCTTCATATAAACCAGCTTCTGGATGCTGGCCTCATCGGCAACCAGCCATCCAATCCGCAGGCCGGGGGCGATCGTCTTGGAGGTGGACCCGGAATAGATCACCCGGCCGTACTTGTCAAAGCTCTTGATGGCGGGCATGACCGTTCCGTCAAAGGAAATCAGGCTGTACGGGGCATCCTCCACCACAAAGGTGTCATAGCGCTCCGCCAGTTCTACCAGCTGCTTGCGGCGGGGGATGGACATGCTGGCTCCCATGGGATTCTGGAAATCGGCAATGGTGTAAATGAAGGCCACCTTTTCATGCTCCTTCAGTGCCCGCTCCAGTTCCTCCATGGACATGCCTTCGTCGTCCATCTTAATTCCCACAATTTTTGCACCGCAGGAACGGAAGGTCTCCAGCGCCCCCGGATAGGAGGGATTCTCCGTGATCACCACAGAGCCGGGCGTGATCAGTCCTTTGGAGAGATAGGCCAGTCCCTGCTGGGCGCCGCTGGTAATTAAGAAGTTTTTGTAGTTGAGGCCGGTAACCTGGAAGCGCTCCATAAACGTGACCAAATATTCTCTGAGGGGATCGTAGCCATCCGAAGCTGCATACTGGATGGCCTCGCCAGCCTCCTCATCAAAAATCTGTTCGTTGATCTTTCTCAGGTCGTCTACGGGGAAGAATTCCGCACTGGGCAGTCCTCCGGCAAAGGATACTACTTTTTCACCCTGTTTTGCTTTATCACGAATTTTTGCCGTGATGCTGCGAATGGCAGAGGGAGTGAGTGAGTCTAAATATTCGCTGTGAATAACCATGGTATAGTCCTCCAATTAAACTCAAATACGGATCATTTGAGATGATCAGCCCATCAGGCTGACGTCAACGTCGGCCGTCTTCTTATCGTTAAACATATCCTCGTCAAATTCCTTCTCGCTCTTGGCCACGATAATGGTGCAGATGGAGTCACCCAAAACATTCAGGACCGTCTTGAACATATCGGGGAACTTGTCAATGGCCACAATGATGGCAATGACCTCCAGGGGGAAGCCAACGGACTGAAGCACCAGGGTCAGCGTTACCATAACCACGCCGGGCATGCCAGGAGAACCCACCGTCGCCAGAGTGATCGTAATGATCAGGGTGATCAGCATGGTAAAGGTCAAATCGATGTTATAGAGCTGAGAAACGAATACCACGGTCATGCCCTGCATGATAGCGGTACCGTCCATGTTCAGCGTCGCGCCCAGAGGGATCGTAAAGGCTGCCACTTTCTCCGAGACGCCCACGCTGCGGCAGAACTGGATGGAATAGGGAATGGTGGCATTGGAAGAAGAGGTAGAGAAGGGAACCAGCGCGATCTTCGCATACTTTTTCAGCAGCTTAAAGAAATTCTGCTTGGTGAAGAAGGTAAACAGCAGGCCATAGACCACAAAGCCATACAGGAAGAACAGCGAGATCTCGCACACACAATACTTGGCCAGGGTAATGATGATATCAAAGCCCAGGTTGGCCACCGTGGTCGCCATCAGCGCACACACGCCGTAGGGGGTCAGGCTCATTACCATGTTCACGATCTTTAACATGACATTGCCAAAGGCCTCGTTAAACTGCCGAACCGGCTCAGCCTTGGCACCGAGCAGGCTCATTGCAATGCCCACAAATACGGCAAACAGCACAATGTGGATCATATCACCATCGGCGAAGGAAGCAACAATATTCGTGGGAATAAAGTCCAAAATAACATCGGCGAAGGAAGTCTCCACCTGAGAATATTCACTGCTTAAATCAAAGGAACCAAGATTGACTCCGGCTCCGGGCTTCAGGATCATGCCGCCCGCAATGCCCACTGCCGAGGCCACCACCGTGGTGCACATATAAATCAGCAGGATTTTAGAGCCGATACGGCCAACTTGCTTTACATCGGTGGCAGAGGAGATGCCCATGACCAGCGATGCAAACACAAAGGGAACAATTGTCATTTTGATCAGGTTCAGGTAACCGGTACCTACAATTTTCAAAACCGTGTTGATCAGGAAGTCATCCCGAATCACACTTGGCGGAACAAAGCATAAAATGCCGCCCAGAATTAGTCCACAAATCAGGCCGATAATTGATTTTTTACCCAAAGACATTGCTTTTTTCGATTCCTTTGTTTCCATTGTTTTCTCCCTTTCATCATTTATTTTCCTACCAGGGGAATACAGCCTTGCCTCTTACTCTCCTCCTTTGCGATTTGCATGACACGCTAACTGGATGGCATAATCCATCGCGTTAATAAGACTGAGCTCATTGGCGTGGCCGCTGCCCGCATGGCCAAAGCCAGTACCGTGGTCCACACTGGCCCGGATAATGGGCAGACCCAGGGTGACATTTACGCCAGCCACCGCCTCCCAGTGTTTTTCCTCTTTGTTATAGACAAATCCCTTCACCTTCAAGGGAATATGGCCCTGATCGTGATACATGACTACCACAATGTCGTACCAGCCGCCCAGTGCCTTGGAGAAAACGGTATCCGGCGGGGTGGGCTTCTTCTCTGGGATATTGATCCCCTCGGCCAGGGCCTCATCGATGGCGGGCTGAATCTCCTCAATTTCCTCCCGGCCAAACATGCCATTCTCACCGCAGTGGGGGTTGAGGCCCGCCACGCCGATTTTGGGATTGTCAATTCCAAGGGCCTTGCAGCCCTCGTTGGCGATATGGATACACTCCAGCACCCGCGCCTTCTTCACCCGGTCGCAGGCCTCCCGCAGGGAGACATGGGTGGAGACGTGGACCACCCGCAGGTTCTCGTGGGCCAGCATCATGGTGTACTTGTCCGTGTGGGTATAATCGGCATAGATCTCGGTGTGACCGGAGTAGTGATGGCCGGCCATATTGATCGCCTCCTTGGCCAGAGCATTGGTCACCGTAGCGTCCACCTCACCGGCCATGGCCATCTCAATGACCTTCTTCACATACTGGAAGGATGCCTCCCCGCCAAGGGCACAGGCCCCGATCCCAAAGGGCTTGGGTTCCTCCTCATGGGAGGTATCGGGAATCTGGTCCGCAGGCACCAGGCCCAGATCCAGCACATCAATGGTGCCATAAGTAAACTTGGCGTCCTTCACGTTCTTCACCGGATTGAGGTTCAGATGGATACCGGACACCTTTTGGGCCACCTTCAGGGCGTATTCCATGCTGCTCACATCCCCTATCACCAGGGGGCGGCAGCGGTCATAGATGGTCTTGTCATTCAGCGCCCGAACCGTGATCTCAGGGCCGTTGCCGAAGGGATCGCCCATGGTGATACCGAGAATGGGTTTGCTCATATTGTCTGCCTCCTAATTGATCATCGGATTTCCATGTTCAGAGCGGCTTCTCAGCACAGCCCCTTTGCTTCATTTTCCTTCAGCACAGCCTTGAGTTCCGCAATTCCTTCCTCACACAGATCGTTGAAGGGCCTGCGGCAGTCACCCACCGGATAGCCCAGCAGGTTCACCGCCTTTTTAATGACCGTGTTGGGATTGCCGAACTTGAATACCCGCTGGAGGGTGGCCACCGCGTCCTGCATCTCCTGTGCCTTTTCCAGCTCCCCTGCCACGAAGTAATTGTAAATGGAAGCCAGAGCTTTGGGATACAAGTTGGCCCGGCCGGCGATACCGCCCGCACCTCCTTCTTTCAGACAGGTGAGGATAGAACCGTCATTACCAGCCAGTACGGCAAAGTTTTTGCCGATGTCCCGCGTCTGTTGGATATATGCCTTTAGGTTGTCAATGTCACCGCTGGAGTCCTTAGCCCCCATGATCACATCCACATCCTTGGCCAGCTTAGCTACCGTCTCCGGCAAAAGCTTGTTTCCGGTACGGGGCGGGATGTTGTAGAGGACAATGGGGATGTCCACATGCTTGGCCACCTCCGCATAGTGGTCATAAAGCTCCTTTTGGCTGGCCAGAGCGAAGCTCGGAGTAATGATGGACAGCACATCCGCCCCCATCTGTTCGGCCCGCTTGCTCATGTAAATGGTATCCCGTGTGGAGATGCAGCCCGTGCCGGCGTAGACAGGAACCCGGCCTTTTACCTGGTCGATGGTGGCCTCAAGAATCTCTTCCTTTTCCTTCATGCTCAGGATATAACCCTCGCCGTTGGTCCCGAAGGTGAACAAGCCGTGCACACCACCGGCAATCTGACGTTCAATTTGGTTACGCAGCTGGGAAAGGTTGACGCTCTCATCTTCCGGATTCATCGGTGTTACGATGGGA
Source organism: uncultured Oscillospiraceae bacterium (assembly GCA_944385035.1). Classification (GTDB taxonomy): domain Bacteria; phylum Bacillota; class Clostridia; order Oscillospirales; family Oscillospiraceae; genus Lawsonibacter. Next base: position 19,303 of record CALWVV010000007.1, read on the forward strand.
ACCACAATCCCTTTTAGCTCTACTTGCTTCATGCTTCTTTCTCCTCTCGCTCCGCTGAACTTACAGGATCTGCTGATAAATTGCTCGGGCATCCTCCGGAGTGACTTCCCGCATGTTGTTGACCAGCAGGCGGGTCACCTCCATACCGGCTGCCACCAGGCCCTCCAGGTCTTCTCCCGATACGCCGAACTCCTTCAGACTGGTGGGGATGTCCAGGTGCTTTACGATCTTCTCCATCCACCCGATCATGTAAGCACTCTTTTCGTTCACCGTGGTGCAGGTGTGCTCTCCGTGGACACAGCGGTCATAGGCCTGAGCAAATTTTTCCCGGCACACAGGCTCATTAAATTTCATCACCGGCACCAGCAAGATGGCATTGGATACCCCGTGCGCAATGTGGTATTTGCCTCCCAGGGGGTAACTCAGCGCGTGAACAGCGGTAGTGCCCGAGGCCGTGATGGCTACTCCGGCCAGAAAACTGGCGATCTGCATCTTGTTTTTGGCATCCATCGCCTCAGGATCATCACAGGCCGGTTCAATGTGGTTCAGGATCAGGTCCAGAGCCTCCATGGCAAACAGATCGCTGAAAGGATTGGCTTTGTTGCTGGTCCAGCACTCAATGGCGTGACACAGCGCGTCCACTCCAGTGGCAGCGGCAATCTTCCGGGGCAGCTTCTTGATCATGACTGCATCCAAAATGACATAGTCGGCAATCATTTCCTCGTTTACGATGCCTACCTTCAGTTCCTTTTCCGGCACAGCCACAATGGCATTGGGCGTGGCCTCAGCACCGGTGCCGGCAGTGGTGGGGATCATCAGGGTCTTGACATGCTTCTTGCCAAGAGAGGGGTCGTCCAGAAGATCCTTGATGGTATATTCCTCTGTGGCCAAAATACTGGAAAGCTTTGCCGTGTCCATGACGCTGCCGCCGCCTACCGCCACGATAAAGTCCGCGCCGCTGGCCTTGTATGCGTCTACCAACGCCTGTGCCTGGGCATAGGTGGGTTCTGGAGGCAGGTCGTTTAAAATGACGCTCTCTACTTCGGCGGCCTGGATCTTTGCCATGGGATAATCCAATAATCCCGCGCTCTGGATACCCTTATCCGTAAAGACGGCTACTTTCTTTACACCGTTTTTTTGCAGAATCACCTTTAGATTTTCCAGGGCGTCCTCGCCGCTGAAAATTTCATGGGGCATTTTCAGATTATACTTGGTCAGCATACCTCTTCCTCCTCCGTTTTCTGCAAACTCAATTTATCTTTGAGATCCAAGAGCAGGCGGTCCGATCCGAATCCCCCGGACTTGGAGAGAATGGCATATTTTTTTCTTCGGTATTCGATCTGCGACAGGACTACGCCAGGGGCCAGTTCCCCCAGAGGGACCAGCTTATCCTGGCCGATCTGCTGCATGAAGGCAAGCAGCGTATCTCCACCCGTAACCAGTACCGTGGCCTCCAGTCCCAGGGACAGCAGCCGCTCCAGTACACCGCCCAGGGTGCGGGAAATCTGAGAACGGATCTGTTCCAAATTCATTCCCATTCCCTCGGCGCAGCGCCGGGTCCTGTCCTCCTCCCCAGTCTGGTTTCCTTCCACAACGGCCAGCGGAGCGTCTTTCAGCTGGTTCATCCACTCTGCGGTGACCCGCATTCCCTCCGGGCTGGACAGCCAGCCCTCGTCCAGCTTCTGCTCCGGCGTGAGCTGAATGCGGGGAGCTCCTGTACGCTGCACCTCGTCCAGCTGGCGCAGGGTAATGGGATTGATGCTGCCGCAGACAACCAGCAGCTTTTGGGGAATCGGCGGAAGCCGGGGTGGTGTTCCCTCCAGTTCCAGCAGATCGGACAGCACGGATGCAAACCCTGCACAGCCCGCCATTATTTTCAGTTCTCCCCGAGCCTTTAGTTCCCTGGCAATTTCCTTCAGATTTTCATCGGTCGCCGAATCGTAAACCAAGATCCCCTGGGGGAAGCTCTTTGGTACGGTGGCTCCCATCAAAAAGGTGGGCACGGAGCTTTGACTGTGGATAATTTCTTCCAATTGGGAGCTGTGCACCGGCTCAAAAGGATCTTTCCCAAAAACGCTCTGTGCCACAGGTTCTCCCTCAATGTAATGCACTCCATTTACGGTGATGCGCCCCAGGAGAGGAAAGGCCGGAATAAAATGGAGGCTCTTTTGGCCGGAGGCATCCAACGCGGCAGTCAATTCACTTCCTATGTTGCCCCGCAGCCCAGAATCTGTCTTTTTGTAGATATAGGGTATTCCTGCCTCTACCGCAGCCCGGACGATTCCATAGACTGTTTGGTAGGCATCCTCCGCCGTCATATGTCTTGTTTCCGCATCTACAATCAAAACCTGGAGGTTGGGATCCATTTTTTCCAGCGTCTCAAAACAATGATCCGAGGCGATCTGAATCAGGGGCCCATTTGCTTTAAACTGTACACCCGTATCCATTGCTCCGGTAAAGTCATCTGCGATCACCAGCAGTTTGATCATAGCGGCACCTTCCAATAATGTTTCATTTTAGAACATATCAGGTAGCACGAAGGTTGTGCGATTTTAACTCATTTCCCAATAAAATGCTCTCTTTTTTTGTTATAATAAATATATAGCACTGGTTGCCCTCTTTTGCAACACTTTGTAAGATAAGAATAGTTTAAAAATGAAACAATTTTAAGGGAACGCCGCTCACTCGGGCTGGCAAGCAAAGGAAAGAAGGCCTCCGCACCCTTGCTGCAGTGCGGAGGCCTTCCTCTCCTGAAATTCCTGTAGATGAAGCAGAGCTTTGATTCGAAAATTGCCTATGCATACGCCCCTTCCTGCCGAATCGCCGATGAATCGGATCCGTTACAGATCATTTCCCAGGAATTTATCTCTGATTTTCTTTTTTCCAAGTCGTACCGTCTTAGAAAGACCGCGCATCCGGCAGATACCGGGCCAAGTCTACCGTTGACAGATCCGGTGCCAGTGTCAGAAAATCTACTCCCATATATAACCCAAGCATATGGACCAGCGTCTCCATGTAAGGGGTATCAATGCCAAATCTTCTGGCTAAAATGAGATACGGAGCCAGCCCATAGGGCAAATCCTCGCTCAGATACCGGTGGTTGAGGGTTTTGGGCCCCTTTGTCACCTGGTAGGCCGGCGTCTTGTGCAGCACATCCAACAAGGTGGGCTGTTTCTCCGGCCAAAAGGCGTTGAGCATTTCCAGTTCTGTCCTGGGTGGGACACCGCAGGCCTTGACCACCGCCACCCGCTCTGCGTCCATGTGCTCCACAAACCGGGCGACCTTTTCCGTCACTCCCGTTCCAAACAGCAAATAATCCTCTCCATTTTCCAGGCGGGTAGCATTGAATAATACCAGCGGAGCGTGTATCATAGGGTTTGAATTATTAAGGGATGTATCCAGCACGCTGTCCCCAGGGACAAATTGCGGAAACACCTCCTTTAATCTGTCGCACACCGCGGCGGTCTGTTGGGGGTGGACACAGGACAGGGGCATCGTCTGCTTGACCGTCTTCAAATATACTTCTTCCGGCGCAGGGGAACTGCACAAAATCAGCTGTCCCCCGGTCTCGGCCAGTATACACCCCTTCCGGTCGGCCTCCTCTCCCAGAACCTGGTCAAACTCAACCGCTCCCCAGCAGCCGTTTGTTACAAGCACCAATTGTCCCGGCGCCAGCGCGCCCTTCAGCGCCACCGCCAAAGGCCTGTGCCCTTCCGCCACCGTGCAGACCAAAATCACATCACTGTCTTTTGCACAGTCCAAACAATTGGTCAGGACAGGAGAGAATTCCCCCGATACGACCCCGCTGGCTTTTAAGTTCTGCGTACGCAGGGAGGATAGTCGATCCAAGCTTCGATCATACAGCGTGACTTCCTGTCCCTTAGAAAGCAGGTATGCACTGTACGCCTTCCCTGTGTTGCCGGCACCCAGAATCAAAAATTTCACAGAAATCTTCCTCCCTTTCTTTTCACTGTGGAAGCGCACACCTACGCATATGGATATGCCGCCATTCCAGAAAGAACATCGGGCGTCCTTTTGCCCTGATTATCTGTTATTAAACCAGATTGGCCTTTATTTGACAAGAAAAAAACCCGATATCACACGGATTAATCTAAAATTTTAATACAACCCACAACCAATCGATTGTGGTGCACGGCATTCTTTTGTTGGACGCTACCCCCACTTTATACTATAATAACCCTATTATCAGAGGAATCATTTAAATCGTGAAAGTGAAACACGGAAAAAGGGGAAGAACGCAGCAGACCAGCCGGTCTGCAACGGAACAAGGAGGAATAACTATGAAAAAGGCACTTTCTCTTGCGTTGAGCTTCGCACTGCTCGCCGGACTGCTTAGCGGCTGCGGCAACTCCAGCAGCAGCAGCGGTTCAGAAAGCTCTTCCGGCTCAGAAACGGTTCAGACAAAAACCGTAACCTGGGCCAACAGCAGCGACATCACCAGCCTTGATCCCAGAAACGGAAACTCCACCATCACCGCCAGTATTTTGGCCTCTCTTTACAGCACGCTGGTCAAGACCGACCCCAATGGTAAAATCGTCTGCGACGCGGCGGCCAGCTACGAGCAGGTGGATGACACCACCTGGCACTTCACACTGAGAGACGATGTCTATTTTACCGACGGAACCCAGATGACCGCAGAGGATGTGGCCTACACCATCAACAGCCTGCGGGATACGGAAAAGCACTACGCTCTTTCCGGTGACTTCTCCTTCATGCAGGTGGAGAAGATCGGTGACTTTGAATTCAACATCATTACGGATTACCCCTTCCCCTCTCTGCCTCTGCGTCTGAACTACATTAAAATCATCCCCAGCGCTTATGTTCAGGAGGTAGGCGACGAGGCCTTCGCTGCCGCTCCCATCGGCTCGGGTCCCTTTAAGTTCGTCTCCTGGTCCAAGGATCAGAAGGTCGTCATGGAAAAGAACCCCGACTACTACGGCGATGTGCCCCAGATCGATCAGCTGATCTATGAGGTCATCCCCGAGGCTGCGGACCGTGTGGCCGCTCTCCAGGCCGGCGAGGTCGATATCATCTGTAACATCCCCACCACTCAGGCAGAATACCTGAAGGGACTGGAGGGCTACACCGTGGTGGGACAGCCTTCCACCCGTGTGGTCTGGCTGCAGTTCAATCTGGTCGGAGAAGAAACTCCCCTGGATGATGTGCGGGTCCGTCAGGCCATCAACTACGCAGTGGACCGGGATGCTCTGATCCAGGGCGTTCTGGACGGCTACGCTGTTAAGGTCGCTTCCATTTCCACCCCCGAGTACGAGGGCTATGATCCCGACGTGAAGGGCTATGAATATGATGTAGAGAAGGCAAAGAGCCTGCTTGCTGAGGCCGGCTATGCCGACGGCTTTGAGATCGAATGTTCCGTGACCTCCGGCCTGCTCAACAGCACCGACGTGGTACAGGCCATTGCCGCTCAGCTGGAGCAGGTTGGCATCCGCGTGAACATCAAGCAGGAAGACTCCGCCACCCAGCGTGAGGAGATCGGTTCCGGTACGGTTGCTCCCATGTTCCTGCAGGGACTGGGCGGTCCTTACTGTGACATCAACCTGATTGCCAGCATCGGCTTCACCGAGGGTGCCCGCTACTGCACCTGGTCCGACCAGGAATTCATGGACCTGGCCAGTCAGGCCGCCTCTGAGATGGGCGCAGAGAAGCGGAGCGAACTGTTCAGCCAGATGCAGCAGTACATGGTGGACGAGGTTCCCGCCCTGTGGCTGTATCAGCAGGACACCCTGTATGCTTATAACTCTGACAAAGTTCAGAATTGGACTGCCCGAACCGACGAGGTTGTACTGATGGACGGCGTAAGTGTTAAGTAATCGGTAACCGTTCCAATTAAACATCCGCTTCGGTGCGGTTTCGATCAACGCAAAGAACACAGCGGCGCACCCGGCGTTCAGCATGGGTGCGCCGTTTTATTTCTCCCATCCGGGCACATTCTAGAAAATCCGTCTTTTGCGGTGAGGAAAGGTTGATAACATGGGCAAATACTTATTAAAGCGGCTGGGCCAATCGGTGATTGCCATCTTTGGTATCACAGTGGTCGTTTTTGTAATCCTGCATTTGACGGGTAATCCGGTGGAGCTGATGGTTTCTCCCACCACCCCGAAGGAGCAGATGGAGATCCTCAGTGAGCAGATGGGCTTTAACGATCCCTTGCCGGAACAGTACATTCGCTTCCTGAAGGGTGTTTTGACGGGGGACTTCGGCACCTCCTACTACTATAATGAGCCTGCCCTTTCCGTGGTGTTGGAGCGGGCTCCGGCTACGCTTTCCCTCGCTTGTGCCGCCCTGCTGATCTGTGTGCTGCTCGGCGTTCCGGCGGGAATTCTCTCCGCCGTCAAGCGAAACAAGCTCTCCGATGCCATTATTCGGGTGCTGGCCCTTTTGGGACAGTGTATGCCCGCATTCTGGCTGGGTATTATGCTGATCATCCTCTTTGCCGTCAAGCTCCATTGGCTGCCCACGGGCGGCGCTGACGAGGGTCTGCGCTCCATTATCCTGCCCGCCTTTACATTGGGTTTGTTTTCGGCCGCGACCATCTGCCGCCTGCTTCGCAGCAACATGATCGAGGTATTGGGCAAGGAGTACATTGACGTATGCCGGGCCAAGGGACTGCCCGCCCGCAAAATTATCACCAAGCACGCCCTTAAAAACGCCATGAGCTCCATCATCACCATGCTTGGCATGCAGTTTGCCAGCCTGATCGGCGGCTCTGTCATTACAGAAACCGTGTTTGGATGGCCCGGCGTAGGAAGATTGGTGGTACAAAGCATCACCAGCAGCGACTTTGCTGTGGTGGAATGTATTGTGTTCCTGATGGCTGTGGTATTTGTCGTGATCAATTTCGTGGTGGATGTGCTCTATTGCGTCATCAATCCGCGGGTTCGGCTGCAATAAGGGGGTGCATATCACATGAAAAAAGGATTTTTGAATACCTGGGACAGCCTTCGGCGGAGCAAAACCGGCATGATCGGGCTGATTCTGGTCTTGGTTGTGATTCTGTGCGCCCTGTTTGCCCCTGTTTTGGCCCCCTATGACCCGCTGGCTCAGGATCTGATGAACAAACTGAAAGATCCCATTTGGGCCGCCCGCTCCTCCGCCGGCCACATTCTGGGCACCGACCAGCTGGGCCGCGACATTTTGTCCCGCCTGCTTTACGGCTCCCGTGTAACGTTGATCGTAGCCCTGGCTGGTACCATTGTGGGCGGAATCGTAGGCGTGGTCATGGGTTGTCTGGCCGGCTACTACGGAAAATGGGTGGATGCCATTATCATGCGTCTGGTGGACATCCAGCTGTGTTTCCCCTTCACCCTTCTGGCTTTGTTTATCGCCGCGGTTCTGGGCTCCAGCCTGGGAAACGTCATTTTGATCGCCGGAATCACCAGCTGGGTACGGTATGCCCGCTTGGTGAGAGGTGAGATCCTCAGCATCAAAGAAATGGAGTATGTTGAGGCCATTCGGGCCACCGGCGGCAGCGATGCGCGGATTATTTTCTATCATATTCTGCCCAATATCATTAGTCCCGTGATTGTCATCGCCACACTGGAAATGGCTAAGATCGTGCTGATGGAAGCCTCCTTGAGCTTCCTGGGTTATGGTGTTCCCATCAACATCCCCACATGGGGCCGTATGCTCAGCGAAGCCCGCGATAACATTCTCACAAATCCCTGGCAGTGCATCTTCCCCGGTCTTTGCATCACCTTGACCGTGCTGGGAGTCAACCTGCTGGGCGACTGGCTTCGTGATTATCTGGATCCGAAGCTGGATGTGTAAGGAAGGAGTATCCATATGAACCAACAACCGCTTCTGTGTGTGGACGATCTGAGCGTTCACTTCAAGACAAAATATGGTTCTGCCGCGGCGGTCAATCACATCAGCTTCTCCATGCAAAAAGGAGAAAAGCTGGGGCTTGTAGGGGAATCTGGATCGGGCAAAAGTGTGACCTCCAAAAGCATTATCCGCCTGCTGGCCTCTCCCCCGGCCTATGTGACGGGCAGCATTCGCCTCAACGGCGAGGAGCTGCTGACCATGTCCGAACGGCAGATGTGCCGGATCCGGGGCAATAAAATTTCCATGATCTTTCAAGAGCCCATGGTCAGTCTGGACCCCCTCTTCCCCATCGGGGATCAGTTGGGCGAAGTGGTCCGCCTGCACAAGAATGTCTCTGCCGAGGAGGCAGCCAAGCTGTCGGTGGACATGCTGCGCACCGTGGGTATCCCCAGTCCGGAGACCCGCCTGAAGCAATACCCCTTTGAGCTCTCCGGCGGTATGCGCCAGCGTGTCATGATCGCAATGGCCCTGCTGTGTGACCCGGAGCTGCTCATTGCTGATGAGCCCACTACCGCCCTGGACGTTACCATTCAGGCCCAGATCCTGGACCTGCTTCGCTCCATCAACGAAACCATGGGCACATCCATTATTCTCATCACCCACGATTTGGGCGTCGTGGCCTCCATGGTGGATACCGTGGCAGTTATGTACTGCGGCCATATTGTGGAAAAAGCGGACGTACAGACCATTTTCCGCAGCCCGCTGCACCCCTATACCGCAGGGCTTCTGCGCTCCATCCCACGTCCCGGCGAAGCGCGTGAGGAACTGCAGACCATCGAGGGGACAGTCCCCAGCATCTACCATATGCCAGAGGGCTGCGCCTTCCATAACCGCTGTCCCGACTGCCGGGAGATCTGCTGCAAGAAGCTGCCTCCCACGAGCCAGCACGGGGACGGCCACATGGTCCAGTGCTGGAAGTACTTCCCTGAGTGGGAACAGTCGGAAGCGACCGCGGGGGGAGAGAAAGGGGGAACGCCCTGTGTCTGAGTCAAATGTGCTTTTGAAGGTTGAAAATGTAAAAAAATGGTTTCCCGTACGCCGGGGGATCTTTTCCAAGGTCACGGAGTACGTGAAAGCGGTGGACGGAGTCAGCCTGGAAGTCCACGCCGGACATACCCTTGGAATCGTCGGCGAATCCGGCTGCGGCAAGTCTACGCTGGCACGCGTCATCATGGGGCTGATCCCTCCCACAGAAGGTGTGGTCTATTTTGAAGGCCAGGACATGACCCATGCGGACCGGGACAGCATCCACCGGATGCGCCGGGACATTCAAATTATTTTCCAGGACCCCTATGCCTCCCTTAACCCCAGACAGCGGGTATCCAGCATCCTTACGGAACCCTATAAGATTCATCACCTGGGCACACAGCAGCAGGCGATGGACCGGGCGCGGGAGCTTCTGGACCTGGTGGGCCTGCCCCAGGACAGCATGCGCAAGTTCCCCCACGAGTTTTCCGGCGGACAGCGGCAGCGGCTGTGCATTGCCCGTGCGCTTGCGGTCAATCCCAAGCTCATCGTCTGTGATGAATGCGTCTCTGCACTGGATGTATCCATTCAGGCGCAAATCATCAACCTGCTGACCCGGCTGCAGAAACAGCTGGGCATCGCGCTGATCTTTGTTTCCCACGATCTGCGGGTGGTGGAGCACATCTCCTCCCATGTGGCCGTGATGTATTTAGGCCGGATGGTGGAGTACGCAGAAAAGTCTCAGCTTTTCGCGGCCCCCGCCCACCCCTACACAAAGGCATTGCTGTCAGCCGTTCCCCAGGCAGACCCCACTATAAAGAAGGAACGGATCATTCTTCAGGGCGATCTGCCCAGTCCCATCCACGTTCCCTCCGGCTGCCCCTTCCATCCCCGCTGCTTCTCTGCCCGCCCTGAGTGCTCCCAGCAAGTCCCGGAAACCCAGGAGCTTTGCGGCGGTCACCTGTGCAGCTGCCTTTATCCGGAGCATTGAGCTCTCTGTCTTAACATCAAGGAGGTAATTATGTGAATTCTCAGTATGCGCCATCCTACTGCCAGGCGGTAGGAACCCCCTATGAACAGGGTGTGCAGCAGGGGCAGTCCCTTCGGGATGCCATCCGCCGCAACTTGACATCCGTCCATCACAAGCTGGAGCAGGAAAAAGTGGATATGCAGGTGTATCAGGAGTTTGTGGGACGAAATCTCCGCTTTTTCAAAGAGCAGCGGCCTGAAATGTACGAAGAACTCCAGGGCATTGCCAAGGGCAGCGAGCTCCCCCTGGAGGATATCCTCCTGCTTAACATCCCCGCCTACTTCCTCTGCGAGTCCTTCCGCCACATCACCCAGGAGTGCAGTATGCTCTGTGTCCGGGGAAAAGCCACCGCAGATGGAAACACCTACATTATCAAGAACCGGGATATGGGTATGCCTCTGGAGCAGGCGCTGGTACATCACAGCTTCCCCGACGGCCTGGAAATTCTGGAGGTGGGCGGCGCCGGCATTCTCACTTATCCCGCCGTGGGCATCAACAGCTATGGTCTGGCTGTGACTACCACCGGATTCTGGACCGAAAAGGACCCCACTCGGATCGACCGGGTGGAGGAGGCTGATATTTTCCTCAACGTGCGCGTTTTGCTGACTTCCTGCAAAACAGCGGCGGAAGCTGTGGAATTCTGCCGTACCGCCCCGCGTATGAACGGACTCAATGTCATCGCGGCCGATCCAAAGGAGGCCTATGTCATCGAGATGACAGCGGACGAAATTTACGTGGAAAAGGACGAGGGCACCGGAGTGTTGTACCGGACCAACCACGTCGTCAGCGACCAGCTCAGCCACTTTAATCCCCCCGAGGAGCAGTACCCCTCCACCCACAAGCGGTATGACCGCATCGGCGAAATGGTGGCCGAGCGCTACGGTTCTCTGCGTTTTCAGGATCTGTACCGGATCATGTCCGATCACACCTATGAACCAAACTGCATCTGCCGCCATCCTCACGAGGGAGTTCCCGCTACAACGGTGTCCAGCACACTGTGCGTAGTAGAGGATTTCGAGCTGTGGACCACGCTTTGCAATCCCTGCCTGGCCCTCCCGCACACCCAGATCGAACACCCCCACAAGGGCTGACCAACGGCAAACCATTCTGCCGTCATTGCCGGATCACAGGGCAACGGCGGCTCGGTTTGCTTGCCCCATACCACAACTAAATGGTTGTCGTATTTCCAAAAAATCTGTTTGCTATGCTGTGGCGCTTTGCCTATAATATGGGCAGAAATAACAAGCGGTGATTCCATTTTTCCAATTGAATCTCCCGCAGAATGATAATTTGGAGGTCTTTGCATGAATGTTCTGGAAGAAAAACGTTCCAGTCCACAGTTACGAGACTACGTAAAGAAGCGCATTGAAGGGATGCAGGCGATCATGGCGCGCAAAGGGGTGGATGTCACCATCCTGATGCGTCCGGAAAATGTGTTTTACTTCAGCAATTTCAATCCCATTCTGATCAGCCATGTGCCCTATTTCATCCTGACCCAGGACGATGCGTTCCTTTTGGTCCACTGCATCCGGCACGATCACGCCGTGAATGAGGGAGCGGTGGACAAGGTCCTTTGCTACGGCAAATGGGGCGCGACCAAAGCCGTCGCCATGGATGCCATGGATGCCATGCGGGAACTTTTAGGCGATAAGCCTCTGACCGTGGGCGTTGAGGGCGACTATGCCAGCATGAATGTTCTGAACCGGCTGAAGGACAAGCTGAATGTCCGCGCCTATGTGGACATTGCTCAGGATGCGGTGGACCTTCGCCTCATTAAAGATCCCCACGAGATCCAGATGTGCCGGATTTCCGGCGAGCTGGTCGACCTGGGCGTGACCCGTGCCATCGAGGCTTTGGAAGCGGGCGCCAGCGAGGCCCAGGCAGCCACCCAGGGTCAGTACGCCATGCGCCAGCTGTGGCACGAGAAATACCAGCAGTATGAAGTCTCCGGATTTTCCAATTCCGAAACGGCCGACATTGATACCCTGGTGGTTTGGTGCATGTCCAATGAGCGCCTCAATTACGGCTGTGACTGTCCCACAGGCTATGTGCCCATGCCCGGAGACTTGACCATGCCCATGAGCTGGGCCCGTGTGGCTGGCTACAATGTAGAAAACGAGCGCACCGTCATGGTGGGCCGTGTGAATGACGAACGGCTTCGTGCTTACAATGCCATGCTCAAGGCCAGAGACCAGATTTTCAAGCTCCTGCGGCCCGGCACCATCTTTGAGGACCTGTACTTTGCCGCTATGAAAGAATATGAGGACGCCGGCTTTGGCGCTATCCTGCCCGGACGCTGCGGTCACGGAATGGGCCTGTCCACCCACGAATTCCCCTCTGTCACCAAGGGCAACAAAGCTCCCCTGGCTCCGGGGATGGTCTTCACCGTGGAACCCGGTCTGATGAGCGCTGAGCTGGGCGCGGTGCGCAACAGCGATACGGTCTTGATTACCGAGGATGGCTTTGAGTTTTTGACCAAATCCCGCAGAGACACGATCATCATTAAAGGTTAACGATAAGGTTGGGCCCGTCTTCCTCAGAAGGCGGGCCCAACCAAAGATGTGATTTCCATTATGTGAGGGGTGCAAACTGCAATGACCAAAAAAGAACGTATCCAAGCTGCCATCCGCGGGGAGAAGCCGGATAAGATTCCTTATTCCTTCTGGAGCCATATGCCCGGTACGGATCTGGACCCGGAAGCAATCGCGGAAAAGACCTATGAATTCTATAAAAAATATGATTTTGACTTTGTCAAAACCATGAATAACGGCATGTATGCCATTGAAGACTTCGGCTGCACCGTGGACTACTCGGAGATCGTCAAGGGCGGCGTGGCCAAAGTTGTCCATTCTCCCATTTCCTGTGCGGAAGACTGGCGCAGCCTGACTGTCTGCCCCTGTGACCAGGGCAGCAACGCACGGGAGCTGCACCATTTGAAGTTGGTTCTGGACAAGCTGAAGGGCGAAGAGGTCCCCGTCATCTTCACCGCCTTCACTCCCATCACCATTGCCGATAAGCTGTGCGGCGGCAAGCTGGTTTCCTACCTTGAGCAGGGCCATGGTGCGGACGTAAAGGCCGCCCTGGACGTGATCACCGCGACCACCTGCCAGCTGGTTTCCGCTGCCATCGACCTGGGGGCAGACGGGATCTTTTTCGCCTCCCAAATGAGCTCCTATGATAAATGCAGCGAGGAGCAGTATCTGGAATATGGCAAGCCCTATGACCTCCAGGTGCTGGAGGCCGCTCAAAAGGGCTGGATGAATACCATCCACTGCCACGGCAATAATATCATGTTCCACATTCTGAAAGATTATCCCGTCCAGATATTCAACTGGCACGCCTGGGAGACCCTTCCCACCCTGGACGAAGCCTATGACCTCACCGGAAAATGTCTGATGGGCGGTCTGAGCCGCACCGACATTACCAATCGGAACCGGGGCGCCATCCAGCATCAGATCTACGAATGCTTCCAGATGATGGGCGGCCGTCACATGATTTTGACGCCCGGATGTGTGATCCGCTATCCCTTGGACGACCAGATGCTGGCCTTTATCGGTCAAACCAGAAACGAAGTGGAGGCCGCTTTTTCCTGTAAGTGAGGCTTGAGAGAAGGTTGTCCGTACATTCTCTGGGCCAACTGAATAAATTCCCGTCCTGCCCTGCTAATGCTTTTGTCCTTCAGGCGGCATACGGAAATCATGGGTTTATTGGGCAGCCCTTTCAATAAGAAAAAGGATAACTGCTCGATCTGTTTTTCACTGAACAGAGAAAAAAGCCGGCGTCCCATCTGCTCCTGCAACGGTGCGATAAAGGTACCGGGCAGCACGCACGCTCCAAGTCCCTCCAGGCACAGCGACAACTCTGTGATCAAATTCTGTGTGACCACAACCACGTTGGGTTCGATCTCCTCTGCCGCACACAGCTCCTGAAAGGTCTGTCCATTTTTAGTATCCGGACTCTGGGCCACAAAGGGGAGCCGGGCAAATTCCCGCAAGAAATGTGCCTCATGGGCGGCACAGTCCTGCTCGTATTGGGGATACGTCTGATGGAGCAGCTGGTTTGGCACGACAAGGACAAAGCTTTCCTCATACAGCGGCGTTACAATCAGACCCCTGGTGTTGGACGGTTGATAGCAGATACAGAGATCTGCCGTCCCATCATACAGCGCATCCGTGATGTTTCCGCTGCTGGTCCCTTCCACCAAAGTCAGCTTGATCTGGGAGAACATTCGGTGAAAATCGGACAGAAGCGGCGGCAGCATGATGGTACCGCGCGTCACCGGAATGCCGATGGTCAGCTCTCCCTGGTGGAAGTCTTTGATGTCCTGCACTTCCCGTGCGTAGTCATCCACACTAGACAAAATCTTTTGCGCGTGGGTCTGGAGGGCTCGTCCTGCCTCCGTCAGGGTCAGCGGGTTGCCCCGGTCAAAAAGCTTAATGCCGAAGTATTGCTCCAGCTTGGCAATGTGGTTGCTCAAAGCCTGTTGGGTGATATAAAGGCGCTTGGCTGCACGGGTAAAATTCAGTTCCTCCGCTGCCACCGCAAAGCATTTGAGGCTGGTAATGCTGAACATAGCAGGTCCTCCCAACAAAAAGGTTGTTTCTAACGTCAATTTTATATTTTTTAATTGTAAACTGCAAGAGATTTTTACCGTACGAGTAGGAGGATAGATCATCCCATGGAAGAAACGTTATATCGCAATCATCTGGCAATTTTGAAGGAAGAACTATTGGTGGCTCTCGGCTGCACCGAGCCCATCGCCATTGCATACGCGGGGGCAAAGGCCCGGCAGCTGTTGGGAGCAATGCCGGAGCAATGCCAGGTTTATTGCAGCGGAAACATCATTAAAAATGTTAAAGGTGTCATCGTGCCCAATTCCGGCGGCATGCGCGGAATGGACGTAGCGGCTACCCTGGGCATTGTGGGCGGAGATCCGGAACAAGAGCTGGCGGTGTTAGAGAGCGTCACCCAGCAGGACATTGAGCATGCGCAAGCCCTTTTGAAGGAGAATTTTTGTCAATGCCACCTGGTGGAGGAGGTGGATAACCTCTATGTCCTGGTGGAGGTGACCGGCGGCGGCCACTGTGCAAAGGTCGAAATTCAGGAGCACCACAACCATATCACCTACATGGAAAAAGATGGCGAAGTGGTATTGGACCACCGGCCCACGCCCCAAACGGCCCCCAAAAACACAGGTGCGGACCGGATGCTGCTGAATCTGCAAAATATTTTGGAATTTGCGGAGGAAGTCCAGTTAAGCGATGTGCAAGAGCTCCTTCAGCGCCAAATCGACTACAACTGCGCCATCTCTACAGAAGGCTTGAAGGGCAACTATGGTGTGGAAACCGGACGAATTTTAATGTCCAATTCCATCAACGCCATGGGCCTTAACCGGGTTCGGCTTCAGGCCCGTGCGGCGGCTGCGGCCGGCAGCGATGCGCGCATGAGCGGCTGCTCCCTGCCTGTTGTCATCAACAGCGGCAGCGGCAACCAGGGGATCACCGTTACCATGCCCATCGTTATGTATGCCAGGCATTGGGAGGCGGACCAAGCCCTGCTCTATCGGGCCCTGGTCATCGGCAATCTGGTCAGCGTCCACCAGAAAAAATATATCGGCAGCCTGAGCGCCTATTGCGGCGCTACCAGCGCCGCTACCGGCGCGGCCTGCGGCATTGGTTATATGCTCCTGAAACAGCAGGGTGACAGCACAGAGCGGATCTACAAAGTTCTGGGTGACACCATCACCAACAGCATCGAGACGCTGGGCGGCATGGTGTGCGACGGTGCCAAGGCCAGCTGTGCCGCTAAAATCGGCATTGCAGTGGAAAACGCGCTCATGGCGCTGGAGCTGAGCCTGGCCGGCAACGTATTCCAGCCCGGCGAGGGTATGACCATGGAAAACCCGGAAGACACCATCGCCGCAGTGGGCCGTATGGGCCGTGTAGGTATGAAAAGCACCGATATTGAGATTCTCAATATCATGCTGGGCAAATAATCTCCCCTTATCCTGTTCTTCCCGTATCCCTTCTCCCCTCTGAAGGGCAGCTGGAAAACCGGCTTTCGCTATACGGGATTCCCTTTTCTATTACTCGATCGGTTTAAAAATACCTACCGCACCGTTTGCCAAAGCAGGGTGCGGTAGGTATTTTTATAAGGAAAACAAGTCCAGTCTGTGGAAGCAAGCACTTTGTCTTTCTTCGCAGCACGCTTTCTCCGCACCAATGGCCCAACAATATTCCCGCTAGGGGTTGAAAAAGCCAGAATGCTATTCTAAAATATAGGAAAAACAACTTCAGAGAAAGGCGGGCTTTTTGCCTCGATCGTTGTTTATGCAGATCAATATTGCATTTTTGCTGCAGGAACACTTTTACCATTACTGTAAGCAGGCCATCGGAGATACTTGGGAAGGACATCGGCTCACCTATTTTTGCTACACCGATTTAAAGGAGCTTCAGCAGCTCTTTTTGGAACAAAAGCCCTACTATGATGCATTTTTTGTCAGCGGACCGCTTCCTTTGGCCGCACTCTGGGAGGTAGATTCTCCTCCCTACGCCATCAAAGACCGAATTGTCAGCTACCTGGCCAACACCTATCGAATTTTGCTGGGACTGCTGCTGAAGCAGCAGGTAGACACGCCCTCCCGCATCGGCATCGATTTTGTGGATGAGAATACGCCCCTGATCCAGGTGCTGGAAGACGACCGGCTGCCGGAACTGATCAACGAGCATGACCGGCACTTTTTGGGAATGACCACCGAGGAGCTGGACCAGCAGGAGGTCCTTTTGGTGGCAGACTACCGGCGGCGCTGCCGGGCCGGGAAGCTGGATGTCATCATCACCAACTACAACAGCGTGGTGCAGGGGCTTGCGGGGGAGGCGGTAAAATGCTACTACTCCTATCCCAGCCGAAACGCCATGGTGCAGTCTCTGGAGCAATGCGTCAAAAAAATCCAGACGGAAAAGCTGCGGCGCAACCAATCTGCCGTCATTCGGGTCAGCCCAAAATATGACCTGCGCACCCGGCACTTTACCCCCAACCACGGCTTGGAGCTGCTCTCCCTCAAAAGCAGGCTTTTGGAATACTGCCACCAGCATCAGATCGAGCCCGTTCTGAAGGATGACCTCACCGATGTGGAGCTCTATTTGACGGTGGAGCAGCTGGGCAACCTCACAAAGCAATTTTCCCAGTTCCATCTCCCCCGCCTTTTGGAGGAACAGGTCGGGTTCCAGGGCTTTGTCAGCTTAGGCAGCGGCGTGGACCTGAGTGCCGCCCGCAGCCACGCCATGCAGGCCCAGGATTACCGCACCCGTCTGGAGCAGGAGGTCTGCATTTATATCGATGAGCAGGAGACCATCCATTCCCTGCCCATTGCCGCCACCGGCGCCCCACCGGAAAGCGGCATTTCCGCCGACGATGTGACGCAGGTGGCAAACCGCTGTCATCTCTCGGCCGAAACCGTCTACCGCGTCATCTCTGCCATGAAAACAGAGCGCACCAATCTCCTTACCTCCGAAGCGCTCATCCGCAACGAGGGCTTCTCTTTGCGTGTCGCCAACCGGGTACTCAGCGCACTGACGGCCAACGGCTATGCAGAAATTGTGGGCCAGCGGCGCATCGGCAACAAGGGCCGTCCCCAGAACCTGCACCGCATTTTTCTGGATTATTAGCGCCCACCCAGGCCATTTGTGCAAAAACACCACACCATTTTCTTAAAAAGATTCAGAGAACCTTCCTTTTGGGTCGTGTTCTCTGAGTCTCTTTTCTTTTTTCCCTTAACGAACATAAGTCTCCCGGCAATTCAGTACACTAAATTGCGATTTTGTTGTGCTATTTGCATAAATTTAGTGCTTTCTTTTCTGTACTTATACCGGGGAACTCTTTGTTGACACCATTGCTCTGGCATAGTATTATACTAAATAAAGTACTGTACTTTTAGCGTACCTTAATTATCGTGATGGGAGGCCGATCATTTATGGAGGAAATTCTTGCTCGTATCACCCAGTCAATTGAAACGCACCGGGCCGCGGCTATCGCGCTCAGCGACGATTTGTACGCCCATCCCGAGCCCCCCGGCCAGGAATTTCGCACCAGCAAATTGATGGCCGATTTGCTTGTTCAGGCCGGATATCAGGTGGATTACCCCTATTTAAACATTCCAACCGCCTTCCGCGCGGTGTTGGACAACGGGGACGGTCCCTCTGCCGCCATCCTGGTGGAGTACGACGCACTGCCCGGTTTAGGCCATGCCTGTGGCCACAATGTGCACGGCTCCATGTCTATGCTGGCGGCGCTGGCTCTGGCCGATTTAAAGGATTGCTTCCAGGGCAAGCTGTACATTTTCGGTACTCCTGCCGAGGAGGAAAACGGAGCAAAGGTCCCCATGGCCGCCCAGGGCGCTTTTGACGGGATGTCCCTGGCCATCATGATCCACAGCTGGAGCGGCGGAACGAGCTTGGCCAATATGGACCTGCTGGGGCTGAAATGCTACCTGGTGGAATTCAAAGGGCAGGAAGCTCACGCGGTCGCCGCCCCCTGGAAAGGACACAGCGCCCTGGCTGCCGCCCGGAAATTCCTGGACCTCATCGATGCGCGGCGGGAATGCTTTACTCCCGATGTCCACGTCAACGGCGTCATTACCGACGGCGGGGTTTATCCCAACATCCTGCCCGCCCGGTCCGAAGTGCGCATCGAATTCCGAACCGATTCCGCCAGCAAGCTGGCCCAAATGGACGAGGTCGTGAAAAAATGCGCCCAGGGAGCTGCCATGGCGCTGGACTGCGACGTCTCCTTTACCGAGGGCTTTGACGGCTTTGACGACATGGTCCGGGTCCCTGTTCTGGAGCAGGAGGTGCTCTCCATTCTGGAGCAGCTGGGTCTTCCCAGCGGCGAGGTGCAGGCCCCCAACGGTTCCTCCGACATGGGCAATGTGAGCTACCGCTGCCCCTCCATCCAGCCCATGCTCTCCATTTCCGACACCTTCTACGCCCTACATACCCCCGAGTTCCGGGACGAGACCTGCAAGCCCGCCGCCCACCAGGCCATTGCCCACGGAGCCAATTTGATTGCCCAAATGACCCTTCGCACACTGACAGACAGCGCCTTCCGCAAGGCAGTTGAGGAGTCCTACCAAAGCGCAAAATCCCGGAAACTTTAATTGTGTGATAAAGGAGGAACTTTCATGAGCAAACCAAACACACTGGAGAAACGGAAAAAACTTGGCCTGCCCCACATTTACGCCCTCTTGTTCCTGATCATCGTAGTCTGCACTCTTTTGACCTGGATCCTGCCCGCCGGCTCCTTTGACCGGGTGCTCAACGAGGCTACCAACCGCACCGTGGTCGTTCCCGGCACCTATCACGCCGTTGAGTCAAGCCCCGTGGGACTGTTTGACATGTTCCGCTCCATCTATGATGGCTTCATGGATGCCGGCGGTGTCATCTTCTTCGTGTTCATCGCTTACGCCTCCATCAGCATCATCATTTCCAGCGGCGCCTTCAACGGCCTGGTGGCCGCCATGCTGAAGGTGTTCAAGGGCAAGGCCCGTGTGGCCATCATCCCGGTGTTCCTCACCATCATCGGCATCGCCTCCTCCACCATCGGCCTGTTTGAGGAGTGGTTCCCCTTCATCCCCGTCTTTACCGGCATCGCCATTGCCATGGGCTTTGACGCCATTGTGGGTCTGGCCATCGTGGCCCTGGGCGCCGGCATGGGCTACTCGGGCGCCATGGTCAACCCCTTCACTGTGGGTGTGGCCCAGGGCATTGCCGAGGTGCCCCCCATGTCCGGCACCGGCTACCGCCTGTTCTGCCACCTGTGCATGATCGCCGTGGCCTCCTTCTTCGTCATCCGCTACGCGCTGAAGGTTCAGGCCGACCCCTCCAAGAGCCTGGTTTATCACGACGATGTGGCCGCCTCCATGTCTGAGCAGGACGTGCAGAACGCCCGCTTCAGCGTCCGGGAAGTGCTGGTGCTGCTCATTCTGCTGGCCGGTATCATCGTGATCGTTTACGGCTGTAAGACTTACAGCTGGTACTTCCCCGAGCTGGCCGCCTCCTTCACCATCATGGGTATTCTCAGCGCCATCGTTATGGGCTGGGGCCTCAATGACATCGCCAAGAAGTACGAGCAGGGCTTTACCAACGTGGCTATGGCCTGTATGATGATCGGTCTGGCCCGCGGCATTCTGATGGTTCTTCAGGCCGGCAACATCATCGACACCATCGTGTATTACATGTCCCTGCCCCTGTCCTATCTGCCCGCCTGGCTGTCCGCCGTGTGCATGCTGGTCCTCCAGACCTTCCTCAACTTCCTGATCCCCTCCGGCTCCGGTCAGGCTGCCACCTCTATGCCCATTATGGCCCCCCTGTCCGATCTGTTGGGCCTGCACCGGGATGTTGCCGTTCTGGCCTTCCAGTTTGGCGACGGCCTGTCCAACATCGTGTGGCCCACCGGCTTTGCCGCTATCATGTCCGGTCTGGCCGGCGTGAAGATCCAGAAGTGGTGGCGGTTTGTGGTCCCCGTGTTCCTGGCCCTGTTTGTCACCCAGGCCCTGCTGATGGTTCTGGCTGTGGCAATCGGCTTCGGCGCGTACTAAATCCCATTCTTCCCTTCAAAAAGCAAGTTGGTTTCTCCCCTCGAAACACGCTTTGTCTTTTACGGTTGTCGATCCCTCATAATCCATTTGATACCAAACAGCAAGCCACGGGGCATCCCTTGTCTTTGGGATGACCCCGTGGCTCCTTTTGTTCCATGGTTCTGTTGGCCAAACAGCCCGTCGGGGGGGTAACATATGGGCAAGCGTATTTTTTACAAATGAGGATAGAGGATTTTTTTATTCTATGGTATGATAGCCATGACTTCGCAGGATCGTTTCAGCATTGTACCAGTGACACACCATGACGTGGTAAATGGGGCAGCGGATTGTCTATATTTTTGCCCCTTCCTTGTCACCTTTTCCCGCGCAATTCCCTCTTATACTAATAGAGGTGCATTGGGTAGGAACATTCATGGTACAATGGGAAATCGGATCAGCCATGGAAGGGGGGAGCTTTTTGGATGAGCTGAAGTGGTTTACCGATCAAATCAAGGAAAACGAAAAAACCATGTACCATTTAGCCATGGGCATACTCGGAAACGCTGAGGACGCAGCAGATGCCGCCCAAGAGGCTATTTTGACCGCCTACCAGAAGCTCCCTTCTCTTCGCCAGAAGGAATCCTTTCGGCCGTGGCTCATGCGAATCCTTACCAATGAATGCTACGGGATCCTTCGCAAGAGAAAAAAACTGGTCTCCCTGGAGGAGATTCACGACCTGCCCGCCGTATCCGGCGGAGAGGAGAACCTTCAGCTTTGGCAAGCAGTCTGCACATTGAATGCGCAGCTGAGGGCTGTTGTGGTTCTCTACTACTACCACGGATTCAGCGTAAAGGAAATCGGACACATCCTTGGCATCACAGAGGCCAATGTGAAAACTCGCTTGTCGAGGGCAAGAAAGCACCTCAGGATTCTATTGGAGGGAACAGAATGAATTTCGATGATAAGCTTCGGCAAAAAGCCCGGCACGAGGACATCCCGGTTCCCGAGGCATTCAGCCGCCGGGTGGAGGAAACCCTGGGCAGTCTCCCGGCTCGGCGCACGCGTCCCCATATCTGGCGCCGTTACCTGGGAAGCATATCCGCAGCAGCAGTGGCCCTTGCATTTCTTCTGCCCAATTCCAGTGCCGCAATGGCAGATACCATGGCCGGCCTTCCTCTGGTAGGCCCCCTGTTCCAAGTGATCACCGTACGCACCTATGAGCAGAACGAGGGAAAAAACCACGTCTCCATCGACACCCCCCAGATCTCCCAGAATGAACAAAGCCCCGGCGCGCAGGAGATCAACAGTGAAATCGAGACCTATATTGACCAGCTCATCGACGACTATGAGCAGACCGCCCACAGTGATGGCTATTATACGCTCGATGTGACCTGGGAGATCGTAACCAACACAGAGCGCTGGTTCACCCTGCGGATCGATTCGGATCTGATCCTGGCCTCCGGCAATCACCAGGAGCGCTACTATCACATTGATGTCCCCAGCGGCGAGCGCAAGCAGTTGTCCGACCTGTTTGCAGAGGATTACGACTATATCACCGTGATCAGCGACGAGCTGAAACGTCAGATGAGCCAGCGGATGGAAGATGACGCGTCGGAATATTACTGGCTGGAGGGCAGCTCCCAGCTTGGAACCTATTATTTTGATGCCATTGATCCCAACCAGGACTTCTACTTTGACGAACAGGGGAACCTTGTTATCCCCTTTGACAAATATGAGGTGGCACCGGGGAGCGTGGGGAGCCCCAGCTTTACGCTGACCACCCCCGAGCTCTACGATCACCTTCTTTACCGCCCATAAAGCACCAAAGATATACCCCATTGGAGGAACTCCCATGAGAAAAAGAACCATTTCCCTTTTCATTGCCGGTTTTCTGCTGGTCAATCTGTTATCCGCCTGCGGAAGTAGCCAGCCCCAGACGCAGACCCAGGAGCCGCCGGCCGCTCCCACAGAGGAGCAGACAAACCTCAGTGACCGAACCCCCGCTCCTCAGCCCCCCGTCCAAAAGCAAAAGCCGGATGCCGAGCCGCAGTCCCCAGATGAGGCCCCTGCCGCCCCGCAGCCGGAACAGCCGGAATATGATTTCTCCCAGCCTGTCCCCGAGAGCGAAGCGGTGGATAATTCCTACTTTGAGGATGCCGCCTTCATCGGAGACTCCCGGACCGACGGCTTCCTCATTTACAGCGGCATTGGCTGCGGAGAAAACCTGACCTCCAACGGCCTGTCCATTTTTAAGCTGGCCGAGAAAAAGGCCATCACCATTGACGGGAACCAGTATACCCTTTTGGAGGCCCTTGCCCTCAAGCAGTATGGAAAGGTATACTTGTCCCTGGGGATCAACGAGCTGGGCTACTACAACGATCAGGGGTTTTATGATTCCTACTGCCAGGCCATTGACCTCATTCGGGAAAGCCAGCCCAACGCCGTGATTTACATCCAGGGTCTCATTCCCCTCAACGAGGATGTCATTGCAGAGACCGGCGGGGCCAGCTACCTGAAGAACGACCACTTGCAGATCTACAATGATCTGATGAAAAAGGCTGCCGAAGAAAAACAGGTCGCCTTTTTGGATCTGAACCCCGTCTTTGCTGACGAAAACGGTCAGCTCCCCAGGGATGCCAGCGCCGACGGCGTCCACCTGCGCAAGGCCTACTGCCAGCAGTGGCTGGACTACCTGAAAACACATACGGTCTCCTACGATACGTTGTATCCCTCCCAGGAAAATTCCGCGTCTTCCTCTGCCGAGTCTTAAGGGAAGGCTCGCGCGATCGTCCCAAGGAACATGTTTGCCCCGCCCTTCCAGCCCATTTCTGGAAAGGCGGGGCAATTTTTTGCTGTGAACCACTCTCCCAAAGTGGGCGGGACCGGCCGGGGCACCCTTTGGGGGGGCACAGGCGGTGTGTCCCCCCATATGGGAATACGCAGAGCGTTCAGACCTCAAACATCAGGTCGCCATAGGTGGGCACGGGCCAGATGTCCTTGTCCACCAGCAGTTCCAGCTCATCCACAGGGGTACGCAGTGCCTTCATGGCCGGTACGATCTGGTCGTGATAGGCGCGGGCCATCTCCGCCATGTTTTCCATGGCGTCCACCTTGGTGGAGCGCACCTTCAGCTCCTCCAGGGCCTCGCTGGCCTGCGACAGCAGGGAACTGACCCTGGCCAGCAGCCCCTTCTGCACTGTGACATCGGCCTCGGGACAGGCGGCGGACACAGCGGTAATGGACTGGCCCAGCCGGGTGGTATAGGTAATGGCCGCGGGAATGTAGTGCTTGGCGGCCATGTGGATCATGGTCTTGGCCTCGATGCGCAGCACCTTGGCATAGGTCTCATAGCGGATCTCCGCACGGGCCTCCAGCTCCGATTTGGTGTAGATTCCAAATTTCTCGTAGAGCTCCACCGTCTGGTCTGTCACCAGATAGGGCACCGCATCCACCAGAGAGTGCAGGTTGGGCAGGCCTCGTCTGGCCGCCTCCGCCACCCACTGGTCGGAGTATCCATTGCCGTTGAAAATGACTCGCTGGTGCTCGGTCATCCAGTCATGGATCAGCTTGGTACAAGCGGCGTTAAAATCCTCCGCCTTTTCCAGCATGTCTGCGGCATCGCACAGGGACTGGGCCACAATGGCGTTGAGGGTGATGTTGGCCTCGGCAATGGAGTCGGAGGAGCCCACCATGCGGAACTCAAACTTATTTCCGGTAAAGGCAAAGGGAGAGGTGCGGTTGCGGTCGGTGGCGTCCTTTAGAATCACCGGGACAGAGGCCACACCGGAGTCCAGCTTGCCCGCAGCCAGAAGCTGAATGGAATCGGCGTTGGAGACGATCTGCTCCACTACATGCTCCAGCTGGTCCCCCAGGAAGATGGAAATAATGGCGGGAGGCGCCTCCTGGGCACCTAAGCGGTGCTCGTTGCCCACACAGGAGGCCGAGCATCGCAGCAGTCCCGCATGCCGGTCTACCGCCCGCAGGATACAGGCCAGCACCAGCAAAAACTGCAGGTTCTCATTGGGGGTGTCCCCTGGGTCCAGCAGATTCTCCCCCGTGTCCGTACCGATGGACCAGTTGTTGTGCTTGCCCGAGCCGTTGACCCCGGCATAGGGTTTCTCATGGAGCAGACACACCAGGCCGTGGCGGGTGGCCACCCGCTTCATGGTCTCCATGGTCAGCTGGTTCTGATCCACCGCCAGGTTGCAGGGGGTATAGATGGGGGCCAGCTCGTGCTGGGCGGGGGCCACCTCGTTGTGCTGGGTGGTGGCGGGAATGCCCAGCTTCCACAGCTCCTGGTTCAGGTCGGCCATAAAAGCGCCCACCCGCTCCCGGATGACGCCGAAATACTGGTCATCCAGCTCCTGGCCCTTGGGGGCGGGGGCACCGAAGAGGGTCCGGCCGGTGTAGATGAGGTCCCGGCGCTTCAGGTACTTCTCCCGGTCCACCAGGAAATATTCCTGCTCCGGCCCCACCTGGGGCGTGACCTTCTGGGCCTGGGTGTTGCCAAACAGGCGCAGAATCCGAAGCGCCTGGGTATGGATGGCCTCCATGGACCGCAGCAGGGGAGTTTTCTGGTCCAGCGCCTCCCCGTTATAGGAGACAAAGATGGTGGGGATACACAAAATAGTACCGCAGGACATCTCCTTCACAAAGGCAGGGGAGGTCATGTCCCAGGCGGTGTAGCCCCTTGCGTAGTGGGTGGCACGCAGGCCGCCGGAGGGGAAGGAGGAGGCATCGGGCTCCCCCATAATGAGCTGCTTTCCGGTAAGCTGCAGCAGCGTCTTGCTGTCCTGGGGAGCGGTCAGGAAGCTGTCGTGCTTCTCCGCGGTGACCCCGGTGAGGGGCTGGAACCAGTGGGTGTAGTGGGTGGCTCCCTTTTCCACCGCCCAATCCTTCATGGCATTGGCCACAATGTCGGCAGTGGCCATGGAGATGTTGCCCCCATGGTTCATCACATCTACCAGTTCATGATATACCTTTTTGGGCAGACGCTGGCGCATAACTTCCAGACTGAACACATTGGTCCCGAACATTTCAGAGGGGTTGACACACATAAGATCCCAGTCCTTTCCGCTTCATTTGGAGGAAATGCAAAAAAAGAGGCAGTGGTGCCCTTCGTGGACACCATTGCCTCACATTACATTCCGAAGTGGTTGCCGCTGCAAACAGCAAAAGCAAACCTTCTGCCATTACAATAGCGCGCAAAAGAATAAAAAGCAAGCCCAAATTTTGCCTAAAATTTATTCGCTCTCTCTGCCGATCCTGGGGCAATTCACCAGCCGGAGCGAGTCAAAGGCACACTCACCTTCCCCCTCTGGACTTTTTTCCCGTCATCAGGTGGGGCAGCACGATCCGCAGCACTGTGGAGGAGAGCATGGCCCCAATGGCCAGTGCGGCAGCCACACCGAAGGTGTGCAGCAGCGTGGAAAGAAACAAATCAGTCTGACCGTCCACACAGTAGCGCATGGCGTTGTAGATGCCCGCTCCGGGCACCAGCGGAAGCAGGGCCACCTGCAGGTAGCCTGTCACCGGGCAGCGGCGCACGCGGGCCATCATCTCGGCGTAGATGGCAATGATCACCGCGGCAAAAAAGGCCGGGATCACCTCTCCGCCCGCCAGACGCTGGGCGAGCAGATAGGCCAGCCACCCCAGCGCCCCGCCGAAGCCGCAGATCAGCACACCGAAACCATGGATATTGAATACCAGCCCGAAGCCCACACAGGCGATAAAGGACCACAGGCAGGGGAAAAAAAGTGCGTTCAACAGTTCCATGTTCCTGCCCTCACGTTCCCATGGCCAGGGACAAAATGACCCCCAGAGAGATGGCCGCAGCGGTCAGAATGGCCTCAGCGGTGCGGTTGATGCCTGATATGATATCCCCATTGACGATCTCCCGCATGGCGTTGGTCAGGGCCATACCCGGCACCAGGACCATCAGCGTGCCGATGGTAATGAAGTTTAAATTGACTCCAATGCCCAGATCGGTGAGCAGCAGCGCCAGCAGCGACGCAATGACTGCCCCGATCAGGGTCTGGAAAAAGCCCACCACCCGCAGAGGTTTGCTGAGATAGAGGATCCACAGGCCCACCCCCAGGCCGCACACGCCAGCGCTGAGCATATCTGGAAGATTTCCCCCGAAAAAAGCGGCAAAAAAGGCGGCTGCCACCACATAGCCCATCAGCAGCACCCAGGTGGGATGGGCCCGGTGTCCCTCCCCCAGGCGGCGGACCTGCTCCTTGGCCTGCTCCAGGGGCGGGACCTCCCGGCACAGCCGGCGGCACAGGTCGTTGCAGGCCTCCAGCAGCTCAATGTCCGTTCCGTGGGAGGGGATGCGGCGCATGCTGGTAATGGGGTGGCCCGAGGGTGTGTTCAAGCTGACAATCAGACAGTTGGGGATGGCAAACACCTGGGGCTGCAGTCCATAGGCGGTGAGCAGCCGGTTTACCGACTCCTCTACCCGGTAAATTTCCGCCCCACTGTACATCAGCTGGTAGCCCAGCTCCGTACCCATATTCAGAAGGTCGTCATAGTTGTCGTGCATACCGGATCCCTCCCGTCTCTAGTAGGATACCATCTTTGGAGAAAATAGCAAGGTCTATTTCCGTCCCGAAAAAAAGGCCGCAGAGAAATGATAGTTCTCCGCGGCCTTTTGGCTGCATTTATCCGTTTTTCGTTACCTGGTACGTGGTCACATGGTGGTAGCTCTCTCCCTTGCCCAGCACCACGCAGGGGAAATTCTCGTGGTGGATGGCATCGGGCCAGGCCTGGGTCTCCAGGCAGAAGGCCGACCGGGGACCGTAGCAGGCCCCGCCCTTCCCCGCCTCTCCCTCCAGGAAATTGGCGGTGTAGAACTGCATTCCGGGCTGGGTGGTCCGGCACTCCAGACACAGCCCGCCTCCGGTCACTCTGGCCGCCTGCTTCAGAGGGCCCCGGCTCTGGCGATGGAGGACAAAGTTGTGGTCATAACCGTTGCCCAGCTTCAGCTGGGGATGGTCCATGGCCAACCCCACACGGATCTCCACAGGCTCTCTAAGGTCAAAGGGCGTTCCATCCACCGGGAGAACCGTCCCCGTGGGGGTGCTGTTCTCATCCATCTCCGTAATAGCATCGGCCAGGATCTGGATCTTCTGCTCCCCCAGAGAGCCGTGGGCGTGGCCCAGCAGGTTAAAATAGCTGTGGTTGGTGAGGTTGCAGAGGGTATCCTGGTCGCTCCGGGCCTGATACTCCAGCGTAAGTGTCCCGTCCTCTGAAAGGGAATAGGTCACCTGCACCGCCAGGCTGCCGGGGAAGCCCTCCTCCCCATCGGGACTGTTGCGGGTGAGCACCAGCGCACCGTTCTCCTCACGGGCCGCCCAGATAGCCCGGTCAAAGCCCCGCAGGCCCCCGTGGAGGCAGTTGGGGCCGTTGTTGACCGCCAGGGGGTAGTGCACACCGTTCAGGTCGAAGGCAGCCCCGCCGATGCGGTTGGCCACCCGGCCCACTAGGGCGCCGAAATACTTGTCTTGGTTCTCGTAATCCTCCAGCGTCTCACAGCCCAGCACAATGTCCCGGCTTCCCTCCGGGGCGGGGACGCAGAAGGAGCGGAGAATTCCTCCATAGGTCAGCACCTGGGCGGAATATTCCCCGGCACACAGGGTCCACGCCTCCACTTCCCGGCCCTCTTTGGTCCGTCCGAAGCTTTGACCGATCAAGTTTGCCATTCCTTACACCTGCCTCAGGAAACGCAGGAAGGCCTCTTTGCCCTCCGGGGTGCGCTTGTAGACACCGGCGTGCTCCAGCACTTGGGAGAACACCAGTCCGGTCTCCTTTTGTACAATATCCAGCGCGTTTTCCGGGGTGATCTGGTACTTGCCCCGGAAGCTCTCCGCCCAATCGGCGTGGCTCTCGGTCAGGGGATCGGCGCGCAGGTCCTCCCCGGAGGCCAGCTTCTCCGCCACCGCGGCCAGCTCCGCTTTCAGCCGGGCGGGCAGCACAGCCAGGCCCATCACCTCGATGAGGCCGATGTTCTCCTTCTTGATGTGATGAAGCTCCGCGTGGGGGTGGTAGAGGCCCAGGGGGTGCTCGGACGTGGTCAGGTTGTTGCGCAGCACCAGGTCCAGCTCATAATCCTCTCCCCGCCGCCGGGCGATGGGGGTGATGGTGTTGTGGGGCTCCCCGTCGGTCTCGGCCAGGATGGTGGCCGCCTGGTCGGTGTAGCCTCTCCAGCTCAGGAGGATCTTGTCGGCCAGCTCCACCAGCCGCTGGGGATCGGCACAGGTGAGACGGACCACCGACATGGGCCACTTCACAATGCCGGATGTTACGTCCTCATAGCCGGGGAAGGTGAACTCCGTCTCCACCGGGGCCTTAGCCATGGCGAAGGTGTAGCGGCCGCCCTGGAAATGGTCATGGGCCAGGATGGAGCCGCCCACAATGGGCAGATCGGCGTTGGAGCCCACAAAGTAGTGGGGGAACTGGCCCACAAAGTCCAAAAGCTTGCCAAAGCAGGCCCGGTCGATCTTCATGGGGGTGTGCTCCCGGTTCAGGCAGATGCAGTGCTCGTTATAGTACACATAGGGGGAGTACTGCAAAAACCAGGGAGAGCCGTTGATGGTGATGGGGACAATGCGGTGGTTCTGCCGGGCGGGGTGGTTCACCCGGCCTGCGTAGCCCTCGTTCTCGGCGCACAGCTGGCACCGGGGATAGGCGGAGGCGGGCAGGTTCCGGGCGGCGGCAATGGCCTTGGGGTCCTTTTCCGGCTTGGACAGGTTAATGGTAATGTCCAGCTCCCCGTACTCCGTGGGGGCCTTCCACTGCATATCCTTGGCGATCCGGTCCCGGCGGATGTAGTTGGTATCCTGGCTGAATTTATAGTACCAGTCGGTGGCCTTCCGGGGGTCCTCCTCCCGCAGGGCCTGGAAGTGGTCGATCACCTGGCCGGGACGGGGGGTCAGGGCGCCCATAATTTTCGTATCAAAGAGGTCCCGGTAAACGATGGAATTCTCCTTCAGCACGCCCCGTGCATGGGCATCGTCCATAAGGGCGTCCAGGATGACGGGCAGTTCCCCCTCCTCCAGGGCGGGCAGCTGCTCCGGCATGGCGCAGCCGTCCAGCTCCAGCACTTCCAGCAGGGCGTTCACCGCCCACATCTGCTCCTCGGGACGGATAAGCTCCTTCTCCAGGGCGTAAGCGGTCAGCTTGGCAATGGCCTGGTCACGTTCCATGCTCAGTCCTCCCCATATCCGTTGGGGTGGGCCTTGTGCCAGGCCCAGGCGGAGGCCACGATGGTGCTCAGGTCGTTAAACTGAGGCTTCCACCCCAGCACCTTCACCGCTTTCTCCGAGGAGGCAATGAGCTGGGCCGGGTCGCCCGCCCGGCGGGGGGCAATCTGGGCGGGGATGGGGTGGCCGGTGACCTGGCGGGCCACATCCACCACTTCCTTCACCGTAAAGCCCACGCCATTGCCCAGGTTGAAGACGTTGTTCTCTCCCCCGGCAATGAGATAATCCAGCGCCAGGATATGGGCCTGGGCCAGGTCGGTGACGTGGATGTAGTCCCGGATGCAGGTGCCGTCCTTGGTGGGGTAGTCGTTGCCGAACATGCTCACCGCCTCCCGCTGGCCCAGGGGGACCTGGAGGATGATGGGAATGAGGTGGGTCTCGGGGTTGTGGGCCTCACCGATCTTGCCGGAGGCGTGGGCGCCGCAGGCGTTGAAGTACCGCAGGGCCACATAGCGAAGGCCGTGGGCGCGGGACACCCAGTTCATCATCTGCTCCATGGACAGCTTGGTGTTGCCGTAGCAGTTGGTGGGCACGGTGGGGTCGCTCTCCAGAATGGGCACCCGCTCAGGCTCGCCGTAGGTGGCGGCAGTGGAGGAAAAGACGATCTTATCCACCCCGTGCTCCACCATGGACCGGAGAAGCACCATGGTGCCGTAGAGGTTGTTGTCATAGTACTTCAGGGGGTCGGACATGGACTCTCCCACCTGGGAAGAGGCGGCAAAGTGAATGACGCCCTCAATGTTCTCCGCCTGGAACAGGGTGTCCAAGGCTCCCTTGTCCCGGATGTCCAGCTCATAAAACTTCGCCTTGGGGTGGACCGCAGCCTTAAAGCCGGTCTGTAAATTGTCGGCCACAACCACCTCGCGGCCCGCGTCAATGAGTTCGTATACCGTATGAGAGCCGATGTAGCCGGCTCCGCCCAATACCAAAATCGCCATGTTTCAATGCACTCCTTTCGCATTCTGTTTCATCATATCACAGCTAGGACCAGAGCACCGTACCGCCCACCGGCCGGATGCTCAGCACATGGCAGCTTCCGCCGCCCAGAGCCTTCTCTACCTGCGTCCGGAAATTCTCCAGCCCGTCCAAGGGAACAAAAGCCTGGATGGTGCCCGCAAAGCCGCCTCCGTGGACCCGGCAGGCGCCCTTGCCCTGCAGGGCCCGCTCGGCCACGGCGAGGGCCACGGCCATGGCCTGCTCGGCCACCGCACCGGCGGGCGTGATGTCCTGCAAAAGTTCCCAGGAGGACCGGCCCGACTCCCGCACCAGGGCCAGGAAGGTCTCCATATCACCCTGTTCCAGGGCGTCCGCCTCCTGCTGGGAACGGCGGTCATCCGCAAAGAAGTGCAGGGCCCGGAGCACCGCCCGGTCCCCCACCGCCTTCCGAAGCTGAGGCAGCTTCTCCACCACCTGCGCCTCGTCCACCTCCCGCAGCACCTGCTTGCCAAAGTAGGCGGCTACCGCTCCCATTTCCTGGGGCACCGCGGCATATTCGCTGGTCAGGTCGGCGTGGCTGGCTCCGGAGTCAATGATGCACAGGGCATAGCCCAATCCGGCCAGATCCACCGCCACGCTCCGCACCACCGGGGCGGCAGGGTCGGCAAAGTCGATGGCCACCGCGCCGCCCACAGAAGAGGCCGTCTGGTCCATCAGCCCGCTGGGCTTGCCGAAGAAGATGTTCTCCGCCTTCTGGCCCATCTGGGCGATGGTCACAGGGTCCAGCTGGCCCTGGCAGAACAGGTCGTTCTCAATGACCCCCAGCAGCACCTCGCAGGCCGCGGAGGAGGACAGGCCGGAGCCGGGCAGCACCTGGGAGGTGGCATACACATCAAAGCCCGCGACCTTATATCCCATCTGAGCGGCCTGGGCCGCCATGCCCCGTACCAGGGAGGCGGTGGATTCCTTCTCGTCCTCTTTCGGCTCCAGGGTGTCCAGCTCCACCTCCACCATGGGCCAGCCTTCCGACTGAAAGCGGATGGTGTTGGTGCCGTTCAGGGCCGCACAGGCCAGAAAATCCAGATTCACCGCTCCGGCCAGAACCCGGCCGTGCTGATGGTCGGTATGGTTGCCGCAGATCTCTGTGCGGCCTGGGGCGGAACACAGGGACACCTGGGTGTCCTCACGTGCGCCAAAGGTACGCTGAAAGCAGTCCAGAAGTGCAGCCACCCGCTGCCGTCCGGCCTCCAGGTCACTGCACAGTGTGGCTTTCAGGCCCTTGTCCAGTTCACCGGAGCCCAACGCCCGGCGCACATCCACCAGTTTTTGCATGTTAATCCCCTCTCTTTTCCCACCGGAAGTACGTTTTCTCCCGGCCGGGCCGTTTTGTTCATCTTATCATATTCGGCTTTTGATTCCAATCCCCCGCCATGTTCCAGCAGAGGCGCCCTCCAGCCGCAGCACTTTTTTCTCCCCAAAAATCCGGCGAGACAAAGCCGCCGCAAAGCAGTGGGATCTCCATATCTGCTTTGCGGCGGCTTCCTGCCGAGGTATTGAATGGATTACTTCTTCTGGACGTACTTCAGGCAGTCCAGCATAACAGCCACCAGGATGATGACACCGGAGAACACGAACTGCAGGTTGGTGTCAATGCCCAGGATGGTCAGGGAGTAGGTCAGGGCGGTGAAGATAAACACGCCCACGACCACGCCGGAGATCTTGCCGATACCGCCGGTGAAGGAGATACCGCCCACCACGCAGGCGGCGATGGCGTCCATTTCCCAGCCCTGGCCATAGGCCGCGGAGCCGGAACCGAACATACGGATACACTCCAGCCAGGAACCAAAGCCGTACAGGATACCAGCCATGACAAAGGCACCCACAGTGACCTTGAACACGGAGATACCGGAAACAGCCGCCGCCTCAGGGTTGCCGCCCACAGCGTAGAGGTTCTTGCCGAAGGTGGTCTTGTTCCAGATGAACCACACAATGACCACTGCGGCGATGGCCCAGAGAATAATGGTGGGGAAGCCGTTGATTCTGGGCATGATCATGCCGGAGATGGAGGAGTCGATGGCACCGAAGGACACACCCTTGGTGGAGTAAGTAACCAGGCCGAAGATGACCAGCATGTTGGCCATGGTGGAAATGAAGGGGTGCATCTTGAACTTTGCTGTGAAGAAACCGGCGATGGTGGTGAACACCGTACACAGCACGATACAAACCACCAGAGCAAAGATGATGCGCACCACCACAGGCAGGCCGGAGAAGTCAAAGACATGGCCAAACACAGAGCCCGTGTTGGGACCCTGGTGCATGATAATGGTAGCAGCGGTCATGCCCATACCAACCATACGGCCGATGGACAGGTCGGTACCGGCCAGCAGGATGAGGCCGGCCACGCCCAGCGCCAGGAACATTCTGGGGGAAGCCTGCTGCAGAATGTTCAGGACGTTGTTCACCGTCAGCAGCTGAACATTGGGCCCCTTGATGATGGGGGTAATGATACACAGGGCGATGAAGATGACGATGATGGCCAGATACAGGCCGTTGCGCAGGAAGAAGTCCCGCTGGTTAAAGGTGTACTTGTAGTTCTCCCACCGCTGGGCCATGGTCTCGCCAAAGGTGAAGCGGGACATGCGCAGCATGTCGATCAGGTGATACTTGTGCTCAAAGGCCGCATGGCGGCGGTCCTTTACCTCCTGCAGGTCCTTGGCCAGACCCATCTTGGCGTCAAACAGGCGGTTTTTGTGGACGTACTTCTCGTCCTTGATCTCCTGGGGATCGCTGAGCTTGGCCAGGGTGGCCTGGTGCTCCTTGGTGAGCTCCTCCAGGGCCGCCTGGTACTTCTTCTGGGCCTGGACCTTTTCTTGCTTGCAGCTTTCCAGCACCGGCTGGTAATAGGTGCTGTACTGGGCCTTCAGGTAGCTCTCCGCGTCAGCGATGAGCTTGGCGACCTGGTCCTTGTTCTGGGCCTCCACCGCCTTGGCCTGTTCCAGCTCTTTGGTATACTGGGCGGTCAGCTTGGCCTTCTCGTCCGGGGTATAGATGCGGTCGCGCTTCAGGTTGTCCAGATTGCTCTGAAGCTCGATCACCTTATCCGTGCCCTCCACACGCAGGGCATTGACTTGCTCTTGGATCTTGCCGACGTACTCGTCAATGGGCTGGCGGAGCTTCGCCTCCTGCTCAGCCGTCAGAATTTTTGTGTTTTCTGTTGCCATATGCAATATCTCCCATTATAGGTATTTTGCACTCAGTCGCAAAAGTTCTTCCTGGTTGGTCTCCTTGGTGTTCACAATTCCGGACAGATGCCCGTTGGACATCACGCCGATGCGGTTGGTAATCCCGAGGATCTCCGGCATCTCAGAGGAAACCACGATCACGGTCTTCCCCTGCTTTGCCATGTTGATAATCAGCTCATAGATCTCGTACTTAGCGCCTACATCGATGCCTCGGGTGGGTTCGTCCATCATAAAGACCTGGGGCTCACGCTCCAGCCACTTGCCGAAGATAACCTTCTGCTGGTTGCCGCCGGAGAGGCTGGTGATCATATCGTCCGGCCCCATGCACTTGGTGTGCATGATCTTGATTTCCTTGTTGGTGGCCTTCACCATCTTGGGATTGGACAGGGCCAGACCCGACTTATACTGATTCAGGTTGGCAATGGTGGTGTTAAAGGTCAAATCGCACTTCAGGAACAGGCCGTTGGCCTTGCGTTCCTCGGTGATCATGGCAAAGCCATGTTCAATTGCTTCCTTAGCACTGGAGAAATTCATCAGCCGGTTTTTAAAATAGACCCGGCCGGCCGCTCTGGTACGAACGCCGAAAATGGTCTCCAGCAGCTCGGTACGCCCAGCGCCCACCAGGCCGTAAAGGCCAAAGATCTCGCCCTCTTTTACGTCAAAGGTGACGTCCTGAAGATAGGGGGCGTACTTGGTGGACAGGTGCTGTACGGACAAAATGGTGTCGCCGGGGGTGTTGTCCACTGGAGGGAACCGGCTCTCCAGGGAACGGCCCACCATGGCGGTGATCAGCTCGTTCATGTTGGTGTCCTTGGCGCTCTTGGTCATGACCAGGTTGCCGTCACGCAGGACAGAAATCTCATCACAGATCTCAAATATCTCGTCCATTTTGTGGGAGATATAGATCAGGGAAATTCCCTGTGCCTTCAGCATCCGCATCATCTCAAAGAGCTTATCCACCTCCTGCACGGTCAGGGAAGAGGTGGGCTCGTCCAGGACGATTACTTGTGAATTGTAGGAAATTGCCTTGGCAATTTCACACATCTGTCTCTGAGAGACAGACATATTCCGCATAGGCTGGGTCAAGTTGACGGTCATTCCCAGCTTGCGGAACAGCTCGGAAGCCTTCTTTTTCATACTGCCCTCGTCAACCATCCCGCCGGTGGTGGTGGGATAGCGGCCCAGGAACAGGTTGTCAATGACATTCCGCTCCAGGCACTGGTTCAGCTCCTGGTGAACCATGGCGATTCCATTTTCCAGGGCATCCTTGGGACCGGAAAAGCTGATTTCTTTTCCGTTTAAGAAAATTTTCCCCTCATCCTTCTGGTAGGTGCCGAACAGGCACTTCATCATGGTGGACTTACCGGCGCCATTTTCGCCCATCAGTCCCATGACGGTTCCCCGCTTTACATCCAGGTTGATATGGTCAAGCACCCGGTTTCGGCCGAAAGACTTGCTCATACCGCGGATTGACAGGACAATATCGTCTTTCGCATCTGCCATTCTCGTTACTCCCGTTTGTCCATATTAGCAGTTTCAGCGAACAGTCTGATTCTGCCGGATTCTTCTTCAAAAGTGCTGTTAGGGAGAATTCCTTCCGCCGAACGGAGAAACAATTCTCACGAACGGAGAATTCCTTCTCCCTAACAGCAAGGCTTTATGGATTCCTCAGCACGGAATCTTACCGCTTCAACGCGGTGGAATTACTGGGCCAGCAGGCCGGTGTAAGCGGCGGCGTTGTCGGTCTTCACCATGTTGATGGCGAAGGCGTCATAGGCGCTGGGGTTGCCCAGACGGTTGGTGATGTTGGACTCGGTCTGGCCGTCGCCGGCGATGTACTCAACATTCAGGTTCAGGAAGTCGTCGTACTTCTCCAGCAGGGGCTGATAGGTGGAGCCCAGGAAGTTATCAGCGGAGTTGTAGATGTTCAGCCAAACGTTCTTGGTGGGGTGAGCGGTGGCGTCCAACTGGTTGGAAACAGGAGCATAGGGGACGGTGGAGTCCAGGAATTCCTGATAGTTCTCAGCGGTGACAGCCACGTTCAGAGCATAGTAAGAACGGGTAGCCTCGTCATAGTAGAACACGTCCTCGCCCAGCACGTTGCCGGCGTCGTCGGCAGTGCCGATACCGGTGTCCACGTCCACGCCGTCCAGAGCGTTGCGCAGCACGCGCAGGGTCAGGTAGGCCTGCACGTCAGCGTGCTGGCTGATGGTGCCGCCGTAGCCTTCCGCGATGGCGGCAACGGCGTCGGAGTTGGCGTCATAACCAAAGGTGGGAACCTCGTTGGCCTTGGACCAGGCGTTGAACATAGCCATGCCCATGCCGTCGTTGTTGGAGGCCACGATGTCGATCTGATCGCCGAAAGAGGCGGACCAGGTGTTGATGGCGTTGCCGGCGGTGGCAGCGTCCCAAGTGGCACCGGCGGAGTTCTTCATCTCCTGGGAAGCCAGCTCACGGACGATGTAGGTGGTGCCGCCCACGGTGATCTCGCCGTCCTTCACGAAGGTGGAGGTGCCGTCTACGTTGGTGCCCACGGGAGTGCTGTCGATGGCGCCGTTGGCCTCAACAGCGGTGCCCAGAGCGGAACGGACGCCGCGGGTACGGGCGATGGAGTCGTTGTGGCCGATGTCGCCGATGGCCAGCACGTAGCCGATGATGCCGTCGCCGTTGCGGTCCAGGCCCTCGATGTTGGCCTCGATGTAGTTCTTGATCATGGTGCCCTGGAGCTCAGCGCCCTGGTTGGCGTCGAAGCCCACATAGTAGGTGTCCTCGTTGAAGCTCAGAGCGGTCATGTCCAGCTCGCCGGTGGAGCTGTTGGAGGGCTGGCGGTTGAACCAGACCAGGGGCTTGTCCTTGTTGGCCACAGTGGTGGTCTGGGCGGCGCTGCTGCTGCCGGCGCTGGTGCTGGTGCTGGCGGAAGAGGACTGGGAAGTCTTATCCCCACCAGAGCAGGCGACCAGGCTGAGGGACATTGCAGCGGCCAGGGTCAGTGCAAGAGCTTTTTTCATAGCAATTCTCCTTTTCATAAAACCGTTTAAATGGGATGTTCGCGCCCATTTAACGCTGATTTAATGTTAGAAGAAGCTGTCCGGAAAAGCAAGGGGAAAAATTACCGAAAGAGGGGCAAAATTTTATCCAGGCGCAACAGTATGCAAAAATTTCTCCACATGTTTTTGTCTATTTCGTCTAATTTAAATGCTGTTCAAAGGCAAACAGCGCCTTTTGGCTGTCCATGGTGAAGAGATTTTCCCGGTCCACGATCTGGGTGGAGGTGTCCACCGTGCTCTCCAGGCTGCCCCCCTGGCCGCTGAGCAGTTTATAGGCACTCTCCACCCCCAGGTATCCCATGGCATAGGGGTTTTGCACCACAAGCGCATCCACGCTGCCCTCTTGCAGACCATCCACAGTAATGACATTGGAATCAAAACCCACCAAAAAGATATCCTCTGAGCGGTCCAAATCTTCCACCGCCCAGGCCGCTCCCACGCTGGTGGGCTCGTTGAAGGCCAGCAGCACATTGATCTGGGGATTTTCCTCCAACAGGGCGATGGTGTCCTCCCGTGCGGATTCCGCCTGGGCCAGGGTGTTGATGACGGCCGCAACATTGGCCCGGCCGCTCTCCTTCAGAAGGTCCACCGCTCCCCGCTCCCGCTCCTGCCCGTTGGCGCTGCTGATGTCATAATTGACAATGCCCACCTCCAGATCACCGTCCACCCGGTCCAGGGCGGCCTGGGCGGCCATTCGTCCGGCGGCATAGTTGTCGGTGCCGATGTAGGTGCTCACCGCCTGGGAATCCACGCTGCTGTCAATGGCTACAATGCTCACACCCTTTTGGGAGGCCTCGTCAATGGCAGAGGCATTGTTTTCAAAATCAATGGCGGAAAACACCACCGCTTCCGCTCCATCCTCCACCGCCTGGGCCACCATGCGGTTTTGCGTCTCAAAATCCTCCTCCGTCTCAGGGCCCATAATGCTCAAATCCAGGTTATATTCCGTTGCCGCGGCCTCCGCCCCGGCAAACACAGACAGCCAAAACTCCGTCTGGGTGGATTTTGCCACCAGGGCCACAGAGTGCCGGGATGCCGAAATGCCTTTGGAGGAGCAGGCACACAGGCAGCACAGTGCCAGCACCACGCCCAGGGCGGCACGTTTACTTCCCTTCATAGTCTCCCTCCCGTATCTTCGGCATACGGATCTCCACACAGGTGCCCACATCCGGCTCGCTGGTGATATGCAGCCCGTAGTTCTTGCCAAAATAGATTTTCAGCCGGTCGTTGACGTTTTTAATGCCAATGCCCGTGCGGTCATGGGGGCCATGCTGCATGATGGACTCGATCTGCTGGGACGTCATCCCAACGCCGTTGTCCTGAACGCAAAACAGGATGTCCTCCCCCTGCTGATACACCCGCACCTCAATATGTCCTTCTTCCACCAGCAGGTCAAGCCCGTGGTTGATGGCGTTTTCAATAATGGGCTGCAGGGTAATTTTATTGCAGTAATAGGACAGGCACTCGGGCTCTACGT
The DNA here is from genome assembly GCA_944385035.1 of uncultured Oscillospiraceae bacterium. Taxonomy (GTDB): domain Bacteria; phylum Bacillota; class Clostridia; order Oscillospirales; family Oscillospiraceae; genus Lawsonibacter. The sequence continues at coordinate 57,703 of CALWVV010000007.1, forward strand.
CAAACTCGTAAGTAAACTGGTTCTTATAGCGGTACTTCTGGATCTGGAGGTAGCTCTCCGCGTGCTCGATTTCCTTCTCAATGGGAATGAGCTCATGGCCGCGGCTTATGCTGATGCGAAAAAGTCTGGCCAGGGCGTGGACCATCTTCACCGCATCGGCATTGCGCCCCTGCTCACACATCCAGGCAATGGAATCCAGCGTATTATAAAGGAAGTGGGGGTTGATCTGGGCCTGGAGCGCCTTGAGCTCGGTCTTGCGCAGGTTGATCTCCTCCTCCCGCACCGTGGTCATCAGCTGCTGAATGCGCAGCACCATGTGTCCAAAGGATGCGGACAGCTCCCGCACCTCCCGGGTCCCGCCCACAGGGCGGTAGGTGAAATGGTCCGCGTCGGTTTCAAAGCTCTCCATGGCGGCAGCCAGCCCCCGCAGGGGCCGCCCCAGCAGATGGGACAGCAGCCAGCTGGTGAGCAGCGCCGCGGCCAGCAGCACCCCGGCCAGCAGGAACGACAGGCGGATCATCTCATGAACGTTGCGGTTGACCAATTCGTCTACATAGCTCACACCCACGATCCGCCAGTCGCTGCCCTCTACGCTGGTGATGCAATAAATCACCGTGTCATCGGCGTAGGCGCCGTCCGCCAGAGTTGCCAGCGCCGGGGTATTCTCTGCCTTCAGGCCGGAGTAGAGCAGCTGCTGCTGGGGATGATAGACAATGTTGCCCTCCTCATCCATTAAAAAGCAGTATCCCCGCTGGCCAATGCTTACGTTGCTGATGTAGCTGGAGATGCTGGAAAAGCTCAGGTCCAGGGACACCCACGCCGCCTCTCCGGCCTGGGTCAGGGGGGCCGTCATGGTGACCACCCAGGGGTAATAGCCCTCAAAGATGGTCTCCACATGGGGGGCCGTCATATAGGCCCCCAAATAGTCTCTGGCCTTTTCCAGGTCAAAGGAAAGGTTTTGGAAAATTTCCTCCCTGGGTTCCCGGCCCAGCGACCAGCAGTCCAGCAGCTCCCCCTCTCGGGAATAGCTGGTCACCGCCACCACGTCGGGGCGAAATTTTAAAAAGGCGGACAGCAGCTCATCCCGGCCCTCCACCTCCTCCCACATGGACTGCTCCACCAGCTCCATGGCCTGATTCATATCGCCCAGATAGTTGCCCACCGTGTTGGATACCTGAGCCACCGCCTGGGCGGTGCTGGTCTGGGCGCTTTGTACCATGGCGCTGCGGTAACGGTCCAGGAAAATGGTAATGAAGCAAAACAGCATAATGGCCACCACGCCCACCACCATAGAGACCAGAATGGTGGTGGTGCGCAGACCCGTGGAGAGCGTTTTCTTCACACCCCTTCACCCGCCTTTTCTGTGCCCACCCGGCGGCGCATGGCGTTGGGGGATTCCCCACAGTACTTTTTAAAGCAGTAGCTGAAATAGTGCTGGTCGGTGTATCCGCACCGCTGGGAGATCTCCTGAACACGCAGGTTGGAGTGACAGACCATTTCCCGTGCCGCCTCCATCCGTTTGCGAATGAGGATATTGATAAACGTTTCCCCAGCGTATTTTTTGATGCAGGCGCTCAGATGGTTGGGACTTACATCCAGCATTCCGCTCAGTGACACCAGTGAGAGGCTTGCATCCATATAATACTGGTCCAGGGTATCCAGGGCCCGCTTGCACAGCAGGCTCCCGCCCTTCACCGCCGGGGCAAGGTCGCTGATAAACTGGGCTCCTCCCTCGTTTTTATCCCCCTGACGCAGGGCCTCCATGGCCTCCCGATAGGCATCGTGGAGGGCCGTGAGACTTTGGGCCATCCGGCTGACGCCAATGCGGCAGCGCTTGCCCAGTACCCGGAGGGCCATCTGGGGGATCTCATCGGTTAAGATATGAAGATACTCATCAAAATCCGAAGGGTTTCCCAGCAGCACGGAAATGACCTTTCCCGATGCGAAAAAGCTCACCGCCCGCAGGTATTTCAGGGCCAGCCGGTCCACGGAGGCTGCAAAGGAGGGGGCCGTCTCATTGGTCCCATCCTCCCCCAGAAGGGTGGAGACCATCACCGTATAGCAGGGCCGGTCGTCCCGGTCCCGGAGCAGGCCGCACTGCCGGGCATATTCCTCCGCCTGGGCCTCTCCCTCGGGCTCGGCATAGTCATCCAGCACCAGGGGCATCAGCATAGCCGCCCGCAGGTCCTGGCGGTCCGGCCCCGGCACAGTCTGGCGAAACATGGCAAACTGGGCGTCAATCTTCTGGCGAATGGTCCGCAGCTCCGCCCCCAGCCCCTCCAAGGTAAGCGGCTTGAGCATGTAGCTGATGATATTATATTGGATCGCCTGCTTGGCATATTTAAAGTCGTCGTAACCACTTAAAAAGGCAATGTTGGTAGCCGGGCGCACCTCCCGCACCTGACGGGCCAGCTCAATGCCGGAAATAAAGGGCATGCGAATATCGGTGAGCAGCAAATCGGGCTCGTACTTTTCCACCATCTGCAGGGCATCCAGTCCGTTGCTGGCGCTCCCCACCAGGCAGAACCCATAGTCCTGCCAGGGGATCATGGTACATACCGCCTCTCTCAGCTCATCCTCGTCGTCGGCAACCACCACGGTATACAGCGTCTTGGGGGTCATGTCAGCACCTTCCTTTCCCGGAGAACGGCGTGTTATAGGTTCTCCGGCGGTGTTTTGTCTATTATAACAGATTCTTAATGTTCCCTCAAATGTTTCTTCGGTGCAATCTCTCTGTGAAAAATACATATTTTTCCAGTTATCTGCACCCAGCTCTCCCTGCATTCCATTTGCACTGCGCCGCCTGGTATGGCATAATGGGTCCATAGTGCCGGCTGGCCGCCGGCCGAATGTTCTGTTTTCTGGAGGGATCCCCATGGCCCATATCGTTCCGCTCACCGATCTGTCCGCACCTCAGCTAAGCCCCTACGTGGGATTGACCCACGCACAGCTGCGCAGCCGCCGGGACCCCCAGCAGGGGATCCTCATTGCCGAGAGCACCAACGTCATCTCCAGTGCCCTGGCCGCCGGCTGCCAGCCTCTCTCCCTGCTGATGGAGCAGCGGCAGCTCAACACCCTGCCCCAGGACTTTTTGGACCGCTTTGGAGCGGTCCCCATTTACACCGCCCCCAGGGAAATGCTCTCCCAGCTTACCGGCTATGAACTTACCAGGGGGATTTTATGTGCCATGCGCCGCCCCTCCCTGCCCAGCGCCCAGGAGCTGTGCCGGACCGCCCGGCGCCTGGTGGTGCTGGAACACATCACCGATGCCACCAATGTGGGGGCCATTTTCCGCTCTGCCGCGGCCCTGGGCATGGATGGGGTGCTCGTCACCCCCTCCTGCTGTGACCCCTTCTACCGCCGGTCGCTGCGGGTCAGCATGGGCACCGTCTTTCAAATCCCCTGGGCTTGGACGGGCGAGGACTCCTCCCAATGGCCTCAACCCGGCCTGTCCCAGCTCAAAGCTCTGGGCTTTCAGACCGTAGCCATGGCTCTCAACCACCGTTCCATCCCCATCGACCATCCGGCGCTTGCCCAGGCGGACAAGCTGGCTATCATCCTGGGCTCTGAGGGCAATGGGCTGACCGAGCAGACCATCGCAGCCTGCGACTATGTGGCCCAAATCCCCATGTGCCACGGGGTCGACTCCCTCAACGTAGCGGCAGCCGGCGCGGTCATTTTCTGGCAGCTGCGGCCGCGATAAGCGGTCCGGGCTCAATTTTCCACGGCCTCATCCCGGCCTGGAACGCCCGCTGGCACGCTGCAGCGGCCTTTTTTCCGCGTTGCCATCGGGGACACATCCAGAGCAGAGGCAGCACCAGCCCTTCGGGGCTGGCGGTTATTTTCCTTTTTTCGACAAAGCGGCATTGCTTTGCTTCCCTTCCAATGGTACAATAATATCACAATTATCTACCGGTCCTGCACGAAAGGCCCTGTTATCACCTAGGAGGAGAATGAAATGAAAGTCCTTCAGACTAAGCTTGCCGGCATTGTTTTGTCCCTGTCCATGATCCTTTCCCTGGCGTTGGTCCCCGCACTGGCCGCGGACACCTCCGTTCATAGCGACGGAAACGAAGCTTCCTCATCCGCCACCGGGACCAAATGCTCCATCAAGATTCAAAGCAGTGAACACGGTCACATCACGGTCTCACCGGAGGAGGCGTATCTTTTTGATACCGTTACCTTGACCGTCTTTCCAGACGACGGCTATCGAGCGGGGCTGATCACGGTGACCTCTGACAGCGGGAAAAACCTTTCCCTGTCCTCCACGGGAAAAAATCAATATTCCTTTAACCTAAACCACACCGCCGTCACCATCACGGCCTTCTTCCTCCCGGCCCAGATTCCCGTGGAGCGTGTGTCCTTTTCCGATGTCAGCGACTCCGCCTGGTACCGGGATGCGGTATATTACGTGGCAAACAAGGGCATCATGTCCGGCACCAGCACAGATACCTTCGAGCCTGACGACACCCTCACCCGTGCCATGACCGCCCAGATCCTCTATGCCATGGAGGGCAAGCCCAACTTCGGCTCCATTAATTTCGGGGACGTCACCTACGAAGACTGGTACTGCGATGCAGTGGCCTGGGCCAATGCCAAGCAGATCATGACCGGCTACGAGGAGGGCCGTTTTGGCCCTAACACTTCCGTCACACGGGAACAGGTAGCCTTGATTCTCTTCAACTATGCCAAGCTCCACAACTATGACACCCGCGCCTCCAGTGACCTGTCCGACTTTTCTGACTATGACAGCATCTCCACCTGGGCGAAGAATGCCATGCCCTGGGCCGTGGGCGTTGGGATCCTGTCCGCCCGTGACGGCGATCGTCTGGAGCCTGGGGCCCCTGCCACACGGGCTGAAATTGCCCAAAGTCTTATGCAGTTTTGTGAAAATGTAGCTGAAACCCCTTGACCCATTGCTTCCCAAAGCGGGCCGGAGCATATGCTCCGGCCCGCTTTTTTAAAAGCCCTTCAGGTTCAGAGAGGAGCTTTCCCTCTCCCCTTCCCTGGCTGGGAGGTTTTTCCTCTCCCTCCGGTTTGGAAGGCGGGGGCAAAGATGGTATCCTATTGTCACAACTCGGACACAACCGCCCGCTATACTGACCGTGAAAGGAGGGGTACTATGGAACACGTCTTACTGGTGGAGGACGAACCGCGCCTGCGCAGCATTGTGCGGGACTACTTCTCCGCCCATGGTTTGGAGTGCGACCTGGCCAGGGACGGGGAGGAGGCCCTGGACCTTATGCGGGACCACGACTACGATGCCATCCTCCTGGACATCCTCATGCCCCATTTAGACGGCTTCGGGGTGTGCCGGGCGGTGCGGGAGAACAGCGCCGTTCCCATCCTCTTTCTCACTGCCCTGGGGGGCGAGGAGGACATGCTCCGGGGCTATGCCCTGGGATGTGACGACTATGTGACCAAGCCCTTCTCCCTGGCGGTGCTGCTGGCAAAGACCCAGGCCCTCATCCGCCGCAGCCGGGGCACGGGGGAGGCGGGGCTTCTCTCCTGGGGGGCCATTGGGCTGAACACCCGCAGCCGCCTGTGCAGGGCCGGAGGACGGGAGGTCAAGCTCTCCCCACGGGAGTATGACCTTCTCCTGTGTCTCATGCGAAACCGGGGGCAGGTGCTTACACGGGAACAGCTGCTGGACAAAGTGTGGGGCCTGGACTTTGAAGGAGATGACCGGGCGGTGGACACCCGGATCCGCAGCCTGCGCGCCGCCCTGGGGGATGCGGGAAAACAGATCAAGACGGTGTTCAAGACCGGATACCGGCTGGAGGAGGTGTGAGCATGAAACCAAATCGCCCCAGAAAGCTTCGCTGGCGCCTGGCCCGTGCCCTGATCTTCTCCACGCTGCTTTTGTGGCTGGGCTTTGTGCTGCTGATGTACAACAACCGCCTGGGCGAATTGGAGAACTCCGTCAGCAACATCTACCAGCGGACGCGAACCAGCCTGCAGCAAAGCATTAGGACCGACCAGGAAAACCGGGCCAGCGGCCTGGGAGCGCGGGCCGATCATTTGCTCATGCGCAGCCTCAGCAGTTTGCAGTTGGACGGAATTTACTCCATGGACGGCGGGACCGCCCTGGCCGTCCAGACGGGCGGCAGCCTGGTGCGCAGCCAGATCACCTGGGGCCTGGGCCATGAGGCCAGCGGCGAGCAGCCATGGTTTCTCTACTTTGACCAGGGGCTGGATGACCAGGGGCAGTTGGAGTTTACCCGCTGGATGATGGCCCACCGCAGCGGCTGGTCTTACGAACTCTTTCCGCCCGGAGAGGGCCCTCCCGGCGAAAACGGAGGCGAAAGCACCGCGGACGGCACCTTTGCCCGGATCACCGGCGTGGAGCTCCCCGGCGGCGGGGTACAGGTCCAATGCCTTGACCTGGTCCACCCGGACGGCAGCCAGGAACGGGTTTTAGAGACGGACACCTCCGGTCAAGGCAGCATTACCCTGGATCTCGTCCAGATGGAGGTGCGCAGCGTGCTTCTCCCTGGCCGTCTGGGCAACGGGAAGGATGAGCCCATTCACATGGAGCGGCGTCTGGCCAGCTTTCGGGAGGCCCAGGCCATCATCGACCGGGACCGGGCGGGAGAACGCCGTCCCGTGCTGCAGGATGGGGGGCAGATGTCCTCCGGCACAGACCAAGATGGAATTTCCTATTGGTACTCCATCCAATGCGATCTCTGGCCGGTGGTTCTGGAGGAACAGTGGGGGCTATACTTGCTCTCCTTGGGATTTGCCGCGGCGGTTCTGCTCCTCCTCTCTGCCCACCTGTCCCGAAAGGTGACCGGGCCTGTGGAGGAACTGAGCCGGGATGCTCAGCAGGGCCGCTGCCGGGAGGACGGGCCGGTGCAGGAGCTCAACACCCTGGCCGGCGCCTTCAATGCCGCCCAGGAGCAGCTGGAAGGACAACTCCAGCGGGAGCGGGACTTCACCCGCGGGGCTGCCCACGAGCTGAAAACTCCCCTGGCCATCCTGCGCACCCACGCCGAGGCCCTGCGGGAAGATATTGACCCCCAGAAGCGGGAAGAATATCTGGACATCATTCTGGAGGAGAGTGACCGTATGGCCCGGCTGGTGGGCAGCCTGCTGGAGCTCTCCCGGCTGGAGGCGGGCACCTCCCTTCGCCGGGAACCCATCGACCTGGCCGTCCTGATGCGGGAGGTATGGGCCCCCCTGTCCCTCCAGTTGGAACAAAAGCACCTTACCCTATCTCTGGAGCTGGAGAAGCTGATGGTATACGGGGACCGGGAGCGGCTGCGGGAGATGGCGGACAACCTGGCCTCCAACGCCCTGCGTCACTCCACGCCCGGCACTCCGATCCAGGTCACCCTGAGGCAAGAGGAAGGAGGCATACGCCTCACCGTCTCCAACGACGGCCCCTCCATCCCGGAGGAGGACCTGCCCCACCTCTTCGAGCCCTTCTATCGGGGGGACAAGGCCCGCAGCCGTCAAAGCGGCGGCACCGGATTGGGACTTGCCATTGTCCGGGCCGGGGCTCAGGCTCACGGGGGCAGCTGCGGGGTGGAAAACCGCCCCGGCGGCGTTTCGTTCTGGGTCTTTCTCCCCGTGTAAGGTCCTTTTTCGCACACAGCCCCAGCACGCCCCCTTCGTCCCCTTACAACAAAAGCTATGGGATACGCCTTTTTGCGGGTATCCCATAGCTTTTTTCGGTTCGGATCAAATTCCAGTCCGGCAATTTCTCCCGCGCCAGCGGGCAGGAGATTTTTACGCTTTGGCCAGATTTTTCAGCTTTTCCAGGTCCACAAGCTCCACGGTCCCCCGGCTGAGCCTGACCATCCCCTCATTCTGAAAGTACCGCAGCATACGGGTGACCACCTCTCGGGCCGAGCCCAGATGGTTTCCAATGATCTCATGGGTCAGCTTCAGCTGGTTGCTTCCCTCCAGCCCGGCCTCCTCCAGCAGAAATGAAGCCAGGCGCTGGTCAAAGCTTTTCCACATGATCTGCTCCATCAGCCACATCACTTCTGAAAACCGGCTGGCCATGATCTCATTGGTATAGTTGGCCAGGGGGGCGGATGCCTCCATCATGTTCTTGTATACTTCGGCGGGAATCAGCCAGAACGTGGTATCCCGCTCCGCCTCTACCGTAATGTCAAATTGAATGCTGTGCATCATACAGGAGGCAGAAAACAGGCAGATGTCCATTTCAAACAGCCGGTAAAGGGTGATCTCCCGCCCTTCCTCTGAAAGGATGTAGGCCCGCAGCTGCCCGGAGCAAACCAAAAGCAACCCGGTACAATCGGCCCCGCCATTATGAAGGACCGTTCCCTTTTTCACATTCTGCCGGCTGGCCGACTCCAAAAGCGTCTGCTGCTGCTGCGCTGTGAGCTGATCCCACACCGGAAAATATTGTGCAAGCTCCATAATTCGCCTCCTTGTCCTCCTCCACCCACACCGGTGGAGCAAGTGTGATTTGATGGTATCACAAAACCGCCCCCCGCGCAACCGCTCTCTGGCCCCTCCCTACAACATGGGGCAAAAACCTTTTTTCCTCCCATTGCAAATACAAATTCGGCCTATTTTGGATACATTCTCCCCTTTTCTTTTCTCTTCGGATATGCTATGATGAATCGGGTTTGAACGCAGAACCCCTGTTTGTTCAACTGATGTGAGAGTGGAGGAGTTTTTCCGTGAAATTTTTCCGCAGCTTTTTGTTGTTTGCCTGTGACAGCGTCATCCTTTTGGCCGCTACGCTGTTCTGCCTGTTTTTTTCTCACTGGTTCCACGAAAACCTGCCTGGACGGCTTTTATATCTGGCGGTTCATCTGGCAGTCATGTACGCCTGTGTTACCATTTCTCAGCTTATCTTCCGCACCTATGCCAGTCTATGGCGGTATGCGGAGAGCCGAGAGTACATGACCCTGCTGCTGGCAGCCTTCTTTGGCTTTTTGATTTATGAAATCGTCGCCCGCACCCTGATGAGTCGGGTAATCATCTCCTTTATTACCCTGACTGCCATCGGCGGACTGTGGGTGCTGGGCATGCTTTTGATCCGTTTTACCTACCGCCTGTACCGCAATCACGTCCATTATAGGAAGGGCGACCATCAGGTCTCGGCGGCAATTGTGGGCGCCGGTTCCGCCGGCCTCCAGCTGCTGGAGGAGCTGCGCAGCAACCACGAAAGCAAATTCCGGGTGGAGTGCTTCTTTGACGACGATCCTGCCAAAATTCATAAAACAGTCCACGGCATCCGGGTCCAGGGCTCTATTTCCCAGGCCCCTGCAAGACTAAAAGCCCTGGGTATCCGCAATGTTTTTGTGGCTATCCCCTCCGCAAACGAAAACCGCCGTCACGAAATTCTCCAGTCCCTCTCCAAGCTGGAAAACATCCACATCTCCACCCTCCCCAGCACCATGGAGCTCATTGACCGCAAACCCATCCGCGGCCAGCTCCGGGAAGTACAGATCGAAGACCTTTTGGGCCGTCCCCCCATTGTGATGGATCCCGCTCCTGTGGATGCCTTTTTGGAGGGAAAAACGGTGATGGTCACCGGCGGCGGCGGCTCCATTGGTTCCGAGCTCTGCCGGCAGATCGTCAAGCACGACCCCCGCAAGCTGATCATCGTGGACATATATGAAAATAACGCCTACGACATTCAGCAGGAGCTTTTGTACCGCTATGGAGGGCGGCTGGACCTGTCGGTGGAGATCGCCTCTGTCCGGGACCTGGAGCGTGTGCGTCAGCTCATGGAGCATTACCGCCCCAACGTGGTATTCCACGCCGCCGCCCACAAACATGTCCCCCTTATGGAAACCAGTCCCCAGGAGGCCATCCGAAACAATGTGTTCGGCACCTTAAATGTGGTGCGCGCTGCCAACGAATTCAAGGTGGAAAAGTTCCTTTTAATTTCCACTGACAAAGCGGTAAACCCCACCTCCGTTATGGGGGCCAGCAAACGCCTTTGCGAAATGATCCTCCAGTCCATGAAGGGCTACAGCACCACCGACTATGTGGCCGTACGCTTCGGCAATGTACTGGGGTCCAACGGCTCGGTGGTTCCCCTCTTCAAGCGGCAGATTGCGTCAGGCGGGCCTGTCACAGTAACGGACAAGCGTATTATCCGCTACTTTATGACCATTCCGGAGGCGGCTCAGCTGGTGCTCCAGGCAGGAGCGCAAGCCAGAAAGAACGAGCTGTTCGTCCTCAACATGGGGCAGCCAGTGAAAATTTTGGATCTGGCGGAAAACCTCATCCGCCTGTCCGGGCTGGTGCCTTACCGGGACATCGAGATTGTGGAAACCGGCCTGCGCCCCGGTGAAAAACTTTATGAGGAGCTGCTCATCGCCAGCCGGGATATTGAGCAGACGGAAAACAGCCAGATTTTTATTGAGCGCCAGCCGGCCATTACTCCCCGGGAAATGGAGCATAAGCTAAAGCTGCTGCGCGCCGCCCTGGAAGAGAACAGCCCTTCTGCCATTCGCCGGGCTCTCCACGAGGCAGTCCCCACCTTCCATGAGCCGGAGGAAGTGAACCGGCTGCAAGGGGACGATGTAGAGGTTCCTGATCATACCATTACCCGGACTACAACTAAAATTGGTTAACGTTCTTTCTTATGCCGGCTGCCTTTATGCAGCCGGCATTTTGAAATCAATGTGAAAAAAGGGATGGCCATTTAAGGCCATCCCTTTGATTATTATCCGTTCTGAACCGCTGCAATGGCTGCTGCCAGGTTCAAATATGCCTCCAGTCCCTGCAGGTTTTGCTCACGCACCGACTGAGCCGCATCCACCAGGGCCTGGTTTTCTGCGTCCAGTGCAACATCCGAGATCAGGACCTCATTTGCTTGCTCCATCTGCGTCTGAATGGCCAAGACTCCATCTACAAAGTCATTCACCTGGGTCTCATTCAGCTGCATAAACACCGTGGAACACAGCTTCATCGCGCTGTTCCATGCCTTTGCATTGGCCCGCTCCTGCACAAGGCCCGTCTGAAGGGCCGCAAAAAATCCTTCCAGGTCACCCAGGGGCAAATAATAGTAATATGCCGCCCTGTAGCAGGCATCAAACTCTTCGGTTGCCATCAGCTTCTTCGCACAGCGCTGAGCTATCTCCAGTCCGCTCTGTCCTCCCTGCTGAAGGCCGGCCGCAATCATGTTGACCTTATAATCCTGATCGGTGTAACAATCCATCCAATCCAGCCGGCTCATGGTGCTCATAAACTCGCTATAGCTCATATTGCTGCTGTCTATGCTCTGAAACTCTTTCTGCGCCATTTGACTGCCCAGGATCAAAGCCGCGGTGACCACCATCCACAACAGCATCCCTGCCAGACCGCACACGCCCATCCAGAAGCCCTTCTTGCCCTGCACGGGCTCCTGATACGCCACCACCGCCAGCAAAAGCAGCGTAAAGGCAGCACACTGATACATTCGGACGGAGAAGGATATTTCCATAAGTCCGTGCAGGTTCATCATCACCCAGCAGGCCAAAAGCGACGGGGCCAGCAGGTCTCCCTTGTCGGTACGCATCCGCTTGACCAAAAGCCACGCGCACCCCAACAGGAACGCCAGAAACGCGGACAGTCCGATAAGGCCTGTCTCATTCATCACCTGCAGCAGGTGGTTATGCAGGTAGAGAGATTCGTAATAGTAAAGCTGCACGGAGCTGAGCAGGCCATCTGTGGAACCCAATCCATGGCCGATCAGCGGAGACTGGGTGAACAGCTTCATCCCGTCAATATCATACTGGAATCGAAGCAGGAAGCTGCTGTCCTCCAACAGATTCTGCTGCAGACGGTTTACAATCGTATCCGGCAGGAATTTGTATGCCATAGGGATCTGCGTCCCATCGGACAGGGACAGGCTGCGCATCTCCACTCCCACGGGGCCCCTCACTTGGAGCAGCACACGGCTGATCCCCTCCGGCACAGTAAAGGCCGCTTCGCTCAAAGGACCGTAATAATAGTCCTCCGTTTCTCCCAGCATGGTCTGCTCACGGGTGGCACCGTACACACGCACTGTGATCCCATCGCTGCTGTCCCAGTCTCCGGTGAGGGTATAGCTCTCTCCGGCGGTCACATCCACGCCGCGGTAGAGATAACTATCCTCGGTAAATACATAGGGCTCTGTCTGGGAAAAAGCAAAGAACACACCAGCCACGCCGAGAGCTGCCGCCCCCACCAGCACCAGCGCGATCCACCGGCCCTTGCCCTCCAGCACCTTCGCTGCACCCCGGCCCAGAAACTCGAAGAGCAGCCAAGCCAGCAATCCACCGGGAATTCCCAGCCAGGTGCCCACAGTGGACCCGGCCGTCAGCAAGGAGGAAGCTACAACACCGGAGGCCAGCCCACACGCTCCCAAAAACAACAGGGAAAAGAACACCTTCATACGGTTTTCCTTCCCCGCAAGGAGCAAATAGGCCAGCACAGACACAGCAAAGCACAGCATAGCGCCGCGGCTTACCGCCACCACAAATCCAGTCACGGAGACGCAGGCCAGCAGGCTGGCTGCCAGCCGCTCCAGGCGGTTTCGTCCGGTTACCATGAGATAGACGCCCACAAAAATCGCCAGTGCCAGCAAACTGCCGGTCAGGTTGGCGTCATTGTAGATGCCGTTCATACGGCCCCCGCTGATCAGGATCTCCTCTCCCAGGGACAGATAGGTATTGGCCCCCAGCATTCCAGCCAGAGACGCAAACCCCCGAAACAGCGGTCCGCTGCAGGCCAGGTCCATACACAGCAGGGAAATGACACTGCACACCCCGGAAAAGCCCCACAGCACTCCCCGGACGGAAGACCGGCGTCCTCTGGCCACCAAAAGAAGAGCCAGCGATCCCGATGCCAGAAGCTTGGGAATCTCCTTAATGGCGTAGGAGCCGAAATCTGTGTAGACACTTCCCAAGGTACACAGCAGCAAAAATGCCACAAACCCCAGCAAGGCCACCCCAGCCTTTGACCGTATCTGCGTCCTGGCATTCCTTCCCAGAGAAAGAAGGATGGCCAGTCCCCCTAAAATCAATGCCATGTTGCTGGTCTGTATGGTCATGGCAAGGAAGAGCAAAATGGAATACCAAACAGGGAACCACGTTTCCAGAGGGCCGGTGGTCTCTTCTTGCTTATGCACAAATTGAGCGCGCTGGACATCCCTTTGCCCGGCGCGTATCTTCTTTTCCTTCATTCAGAACTTCCCCCAGCTATGCGTGTAAAATTCAGGAATTCAATCAATGTGTTATTATACCATCCTTTTTCCTGTCTGTCCACAAAACAAATGCGGTAAAATGCCATACTTTCTGTTTCAAATTTGCTGCACCAAGTTTATCCAGGTCCTTGCTGACAGTCCATTTGGGTGCGGCATTTCACATTTTCCCACTTTAAAACGTCAGGCTGCCCCATATGCGCCGGTCTCTTTGGGATCCTGTTTGCCGGTATCCTTCCCGTTTGGGGACGCAGGCAGACCGCAATACGCCCCCTTTGGACATGCCCCGCTTTTCTGACAGGGACCATCGGCCCACCGCATACATAAGATGATGCGGGAGCGATTCCCAGAAGGAGGTAACACACATGGGTGTTACAAATTCCAATAAAGTCATCAACACCGACCGCATTGCCTGTGACGGCAGTGCGAAAGTGACACTGGCGCTGACCGCTGCGCCGGATATTGTTTCCAATCCCACGGATATTGTCCTTGTGTTAGACCGCTCGGGCAGTATGATCGGCTCTCCGCTGGCCGACCTGAAGCTGGGAGCCAAAACCTTTATTGATATCATTGACGAGGCCACCGACAGCAACCAGGACGGCCAGATCGGTTCCGGCAGCCGGATGGGGATTGTCAGCTTTGCCAGCACCGCCATGGCAAACACCCAGCTGATTACCTCAGTGGACAATTTGAAAGCCGCTGTGGATTCTTTGACTGCTGCCGGCAACACCAACCATGCAGACGCATTTCTCAAGGCCACTGAGCTATTTGACCCCGCATCTCCCAACGCCAAGGTCATGGTCATGTTTACGGACGGCAACACCACCACCGGGCTGCCTCCCGCCCCTGTGGCGGCGGCGGCCAGGGCCCAGGGCATTATCATTTACTGCATCGGCCTCATTGGCTCCGACGGTCTGGATATCAATGCTCTGAACAGCTGGGCCACCGATCCAGACGCCTCTCATGTGGCGGTGACCCCGGATGCCGCTGATTTGGAGGAGCTGTTTGCTGAGCTGGCCGCCAACATCTCCCAGCCCGGCGCCACTGACATCGTCATTGACGAAGTCGTCAACCCGGACTTTGTCATTACCAGCATTTCCTCTCCCACAAAGGGATCGGCCACCATGCTGGACACCCGCTCCCTGCGCTGGACGATTCCTCAGTTGGGGGTAACCTCCAGCGAGAGCGCAACCCTGGACTTTTTTATCCAACATGTAAGTCAGCAGTCCGGGACCAAACTGGTCAATGAATCCATCACCTATTCGGACCAGGAAGGAAACCTTGTGGTTTTTCCAAAGCCTACCGTGACGGTCGCATGCGACATTGTGGTATATCCCGAGGCATGCCCTGAGCCGGTGGATTTGACTGCAGAGTGCTGCCAGGATTCTGTCGTTGTGGACCTGGGAGACGTTTACCTGCAGTCTCAGGGGCAGATCATCCAGATGGATGTGACCCTCAAGCATGTCTGCCCCGGCAAGCGGGTGGCCTTGGCGGCCATTCTCACCGAGGTAGACGAGGACGGCCTGGAACACCAGCGGGGCATGAAAGCCATGACCATTCCCGCCCACGATTCCCCCATGTGCCGGGATATCTTGGTCAAGTGCATTCGGTTCGTCCTGCCGGAGGATCTGAGCGTATCTTGCCGGGACATGTGCTCCTCACGCACCTTAAAAGTTCGCTTTTTGGCCAACAGCATCGATACCGATTATCGCTGCTGCGAGTCGATTATTACCCTGTAACCCGCCACCACCGCTTGTTCAAGCGGTGGTACATATCGTTTCCATATCATCCCCCTCAACGCCGCAAAGCACCCGATGGGGAATTCCTCCCATCATTCCCGCTCCCCTGTTTACAACCAGCCCGCCGGTTGCTATACTGGAGTTGCCCCAGTACACAACCCCTTCAGGGGCATTTCCATAACAGAAAAAAACAGGCTGCTGCTTTTATAGGAGGACATATGGAACATATTCTTGATTTCAATCAAAAGCATGGGTTTATCTGCGACATGGACGGCGTGATCTATCACGGCAACCGCATTTTGCCCGGCGTACCAGAGTTTATTCAGTGGCTGCATGACGAAAACAAGGAATACCTCTTTCTGACCAACAACAGCGGTTATACCCCTAAGGAGCTGCAGCAGAAGCTGGCCCGCATGGGACTTGATGTGTCGGAAGAGCATTTTTACACCAGCGCCCTGGCCACCGCCGCCTTTTTGAAGGAGCAGGCCCCCGGCTGTTCCGCCTTTGTCATCGGGGAAGCCGGCCTGTTCAACGCCCTTTATGATGCGGGCATTACCATGAACGACGTCAACCCGGATTATGTGGTGGTGGGCGAGGGCCGCGCCTATTCCCTGGACACTCTGACAAAGGCCACCAACCTGGTATTGCACGGCGCCAAGCTCATCGGGGCCAACTCCGATGTCTCCGGCCCCATTGAAAACGGCATCGCCCCCGCTTGCCGGGCTCTGGTAGCCCCCATCGAAATGGCCACCGGGACCCAGGCCTACTTCTGCGGAAAGCCCAACCCGCTGATGATGCGCACCGGACTTCGGATGCTCCATTGCCACTCCGCCGATGCCGTCATGGTAGGCGACCGGATGGACACGGACGTCATCTCCGGCCTGGAAAGCGGCATGTCCACCGTTTTGGTGCTCTCCGGCGTGTCCACGTTGGAGACGCTTAAAACCTACGCCTACCGTCCCACCGCGGTGCTCAGCGGCGTGGGTGAGATTGTAGCCCAGGCCTGCGCCACCAAATAAATCTTTGCCGCTGCGCAAAGCCACCTTGGGCAGCCCGGCTGCTCTCAACCGATCCAAAAAACACTCCCGCCTTTCGGGCGGGAGTGTTTTTTGGAGGATGGAACTCAAATCCTGCGCCCCGCAAAGGGGCTCGTCCCTGGCGGAAGAGGACTGCCTCCTATCCCGCTTCCAGCATGTTTGTCCACTCCGCCTCCGAATAGGCCTGGGAAGTGTTGGCGGAATAGGAATACGCTTTGTCCTGCCAGAGGGCCAGGCAATATTGCCCCGCCTCCCCCTTCAGGGTCACCGTACCCGTTCCCAGCTCCAAAACCAGCTCATGGGAATAGGCGGTATAATCCCCGGACGGGTCTGCGCTGCCCGCCAGCTTGCGGTAAGTCAGACTCTGGTTTTCGCCCAGGTAGGTCACCTCAGCCAGCGCCCCGTTGTACGCGGTGTACCTGGTTTCCACCACGGAAAAGGGCAGCTCTCCCATCCCCTCCACCACAAAGCCAACCAGCTGGGACAGCTCCTCCAGCGAGGCCGCCTGCGTCCTGTCCGGCACACCGGTTTGCACTCCAGGCAGGCTCTCACTTGGAGAAAGCGTTACGAAATTGGGCAGGGCAATGGCGCCAGCCAGGAGCACCGCAAAACAGGCCGCCGCTGCCAGAAACCGCACCGGAAGGGTCCGGGCCCTCCCCTTTGCCTGGGAAATGTCCGCATTTTGAAGGTTGGTAAGAATTCGCGCGCTCATGTCCTCTGTGACTGCAATATGGTCCATGATTTCTCTATACGCCTGTCTCAAAATCATACCCCTCCTTCAAAATCAGCTTTAACCTCTCCCGTCCCCGCATAAGGCGGGAGCGCACCGTGGACTCCTTCTGCTGCAAAATGGCTGCAATCTGGCCGGTGGAACATCCCTCGTAATAAAAAAGGTGGATCACCTCCCGGTATGCAACCGGAAGTTCCTTGACCGCCTCCCATACAAAGGAGAGGTCCTCCCGCTCCTCAGCTGCCAAGGTTTCCTTCAGTTCGTCGGTGGAACGCACATTGTTATAGGAAATACGATTTTTGCTCAAATTTCCCGCCACACGAAAAAGCCATGCCTTTTCGTGCGCCTCATTTTCAAACACCGGCGCGGCCTTGAGATATTGGAGCAAGGTGTCCTGCAGGATCTCTTCCGCATCCTCCATGTTGTGCAGGTAGGAGTAGGCCAAACGAAGAATGCGGTTTCCATAGCTTGTCAAAAGTCCCTGGGCTTTTTGGTTGATCTCCTCCCGTTCCAGGGACAGGCTTGTCTCCTGCGGCGGACATGTCTCGGCCCTATAGAGTCTTCGGAACCACCCGCCGATGGGGAAGCGGCAGGAGACGCCTATTCCACTGGCCAGCCAGCCCAAAGCCCAGGTTCTACGGTAAAACACATTCATTTGCACATCGTTTTTCCCCTTCATCCCCCAGGGCCACACAGAAGAATTCCGTGTGGCCCTGTAAGGTTACATCATATGCTCCACCGGCGTTGTCGCCTGGACATACTGCTGCAGAATGATTTGAGCCTCCTGGCGGGTCACCTCACTGCCCGGTGCAAACTGATCGTCTTCCACCGCGCCCATAATGTCCTTCATCGTGACCCAGCACACAGCCTCATAGGCAAACTCGCTCACTTCCCTGGCATCCGCATAGCCCAGGGGAAACGCCCAGGCGCCGGTAAAGCCCTGGTCGTTGTATTGGGCATACTGGTAAAGAATGACCGCCATCTGTTCCCGCGTCACCCCATCCCCAGGGCCAAAGGTCCCGTCTCCATAACCGCCGGCAATTCCCTCACTGGTTGCCCAGCAGATGGCCTGCGCATATGCATCCTCAGGGGCCACATCGGTATAGTCCATTGCATAATTGACCGTGGGTTTTCCTTCCCATTCGTAGAGGGCCGCAATCAGCTCTGCCCGCGTAAGCGGCCCTTCTTCCTCAGCCAACGGCAGCTCGTTGACACAGGGCGTCACCTGGCTGGAAATAACCCCCTGGGGGACAAATTCCGGCATCTGAGACGGAAGCGCCTGGGCCGCAAATCCAGGAACCGCCATGGTTCCAGCCAGCGCCAGGGAGAACATTACAGTAAAGGTCTTTTTTGTCAACATGATCATCATCCTTCTTTCTTTTGTATTCATGTTGTTTTCTGTGACACTTTATATACAGCTGGCTCCCTGCTTTTGTTGCAGCCTTAAAAAATTTTTTTGCCGGAGCTGCGTCCCCACTCCCTTGCCCGGTAGAGATTTGGCACCTTGATAGCGTGAGTATACCACTCTTTTCCTCTCTGGAAAAGAAGCCCCCTGCACAAAGTGCCCCAGCGTTTGACTACCGGGAAATATTCTCCTGGGCCGGCCCTGAAATCAGCTTCCCGTCATAATCAAAGCGGGAGCCGTGACAAGGGCAGTCCCAGCTGAGCTCATCGGGATTCCACTCCAGCTGGCAGCCCAGATGGGGGCAGCGGATGTCCACTGGGTGGATGGTCCCGTCGGGCTGCTTATAGACTCCTACCTTTTCTCCATGCAAAAAGACAATTCCCCCGTGCCCCGCGGGGATATCCGCCGCCGCTTCGGCCGGGATTTGAAAAAACCGTTTGACAAGGCCCTTCACCGCCTGCCCGCCCTCTGCCGCAATTCCCGGAAGGTCAGACACCTGAAACCGTCCTGGGTCAAAGACCTGGGCATAGGGATTATCTGCTGCGCAAATCAGATCCCGGAGGATTTTGGACGCCACCATAGAGGTGGTCATCCCCCACTTTTGAAAGCCGGCAGCCACATACCAGTTGGGCCGGCTGGCTGAATAACGGCCAATATATGGCACCCTGTCCGGGGTAATCCCGTCCTGAGCTGACCAGTGGCACACCTCGCGGCTTTGGGGAAACCACTCCCTGGCCTTTTGCCGCAGGCGCTCATAGCGCCCGCCGGAACTGTTCTCTCCTGTACGGTGCTGTTCGCCCCCCAGCAGCAAAAACTCCCCGTAGGTTCGAAAGGACCAGCCGCCTTCCTCGCCGCTTATATACATGCCCTCCACCTTTGGCGCGTTGGCCAGGGCCAAAACATAGGAGCGCTCCTGATGGAGTCGGGCAAAATACATGCCAGGGACATTCAGGAAGGGGACATGGCAGGCAAAGACAATGTCCTTGGCGTTGACCCTTCCATTGGGGGTGATCAATTGATCGTCCTCTACGGTCTGGACCGGTGTGTGCTCATAGACGGTCAGTCCCTCTGAGACCGCCCGGAGAAATTTCAGCGGATGAAACTGCGCCTGGTCCTCAAATTTTACAGCTCCTGCGGCAGGGGCCGGAATCCCCACCTCCGTGACATAAGAGGCGGGAAGCCCCAGGGACCGGGCCGCCTGTGCCTCCTGCTGGAGCACATCGGGGTCGCTTCCATAGACATAGGCGCTGCGCACTTCAAAGGCGCAGTCAATGTGATGGTCTTTTATCATGTCTTTGTACGCACCGACGGCCCACTGGTTGGCTTGGGCATATTGCCGGGCCCCCTCCACCCCTATGGTCTGGATGAGGGTTTGATAAATCATACCGTGCTGGGACGTAATTTTTGCCGTGGTGTTCCGGGTTTGGCCGCTGCCGATCTGGTTTGCCTCCAGAACCACCACGCTGCGCCCCGCCTTCTGTAGGGCAAAGGCCGTCAGCATACCGGCCATTCCTCCGCCGATGACCGCCACTTCCGCTTCCACATTGCCAGACAGCGGTTCTCTGCCTGGGATCTGACAGCTTTGAGACCAAATGGATTCCATGTGCTTCCTCCTCATTTTGTACTGGGGGTTCGGCTTAGTTTGGACCGGACAAGCACAGCTTATGTGTAAGGCGGACGCCGCTGTCCCAGATATCCCGCTGCCCCAGTTTGAAGGTAAAAGGCCTCCGGAGGGTATCCTCCGGAGGCCTTTTGGTTTTGTTGGGGGATGGTTCTGCTGCGCCCGCTATTCCACCTTCATCATGCGGTATCCAACCCCGATGTGCGTCTGAATGTACTGGGGAGAGCCGGGTTCTTTTTCCAGCTTTTTACGCAGCGTCGCCATAAACACACGAAGAGAGGCGACATCGTTCTCCCAGCTTCTGCCCCAGATCTGCTGGGTGATAAAGGTGTGGGTCAGCACTTTTCCCACGTTTTTACACAGCAAACACAGCAATTTATATTCACTGGGGGTCAAATGGAGCTCCTGGCCATCCAAAAAGGCACAGCCGGCGGCATAGTCTACCTTCAGCTTTCCGTTGGTGAACACTGCGTCCTGATTTGCCGTTCCTCCCTGAAGGGCCGCCAGCCGCCGCTGGGTCACCCGCAGCCGGGCAAGCAGTTCCTCCACAGAAAACGGCTTGGTCAGATAGTCATCCGCACCTGCATCCAGGGCATCGATCTTATCTGTATCTTCACTGCGCGCGCTGATGACAATGATCGGCAGGTTGGACCAGGAGCGGACTTTGTGAATGACCTCGATCCCATCCATGTCGGGCAGCCCAAGATCCAGCAAAATGATATCCGGGTTGTGGGAAGACGCTTCCAAAACAGCAGATTCCCCATTTGCCGCCGTCAGGAACCGGTAATCATGGGCCTTCAGTGTGGTCGTGATCAGGTTGCGGACCGGTGTATCGTCCTCCACCACCAAAATCAACGGTTTATTCATGCAGCTCAACCTCCCCCGCCGGGACCGAAAATGTAAAGATCGCACCATGGGGCACCTGGTCGGCGACCACAATTTCCCCTCCATGGGCATTGACAATGGATTTGCACAGCGCCAATCCCAACCCCATGCTGCGGCGGCTGTCGGCAATCTGATTGGAGGCGCTGTAAAACATTTCAAAAATATGGGGCTTTGCCTGGCTGGAAATGCCTGGGCCATAATCCCCTACGGACACAAAAATAAAATTGCCTTGTTTTCGCCACCCGATGTCGATCTCTGTCCCAGGCGGCGTGTATTTGATGGCATTATCCATCAGGTTGATGAGTACTTGAATGATGAGCTTCGCATCCACCTGCGCCAGGAGATAGTCGTCACTGTTCTGCACATGCAAGCGGTACTCCACGCTTCTCCGGTCCACATGGCGAAGTGCCTCGGCCACAAGTTCGTCCATAAGCTCCGTGGATATGTGCAGCTTCATCCGTCCCTCTTCCAAGCGGCTGACCGACAACAGATTTTCCACCAGATTGATGAGCCACATAGCATCCTCATAAATATCGGTGTACATCTGTTTTTTTGTTTTGGTGTCAAACAAGTCCCCGTTGGAGAGCAGGTTGCTGGCATTGCCCGAGATGGAGGTA
Source organism: uncultured Oscillospiraceae bacterium (assembly GCA_944385035.1). Lineage (GTDB taxonomy): Bacteria > Bacillota > Clostridia > Oscillospirales > Oscillospiraceae > Lawsonibacter. The sequence goes on from CALWVV010000007.1 coordinate 78,896, forward strand.
AGCGGCGTACGCAGGTCGTGGGAAATGGACCGCAGCAAATTGGCCCGAAGCTGTTCGTTTTTCGCCAACACGGCGGCCGCTTCCTTTTCTTCCAGGTTTTTTTGGTTTTCCAGCGCCAGGGCACATTCTCCCAAAACAGAGAGCAGAATGCTCGCCTCAAAGGAATCCAGCGGCTTATCCGAGGCTGCAATGCCCACAACACCATAGATTTGTTGCCCCGTGCGCACAGACAGGTAGGTGCAGCAGGCATCGGAGAGGGTCTCGGTTCCCGCACCCGCCCGCTTATTGTTGGTCAGGACCCACCGGGCCACCTCCTGCTCCTTTGGGGCAGTGTAGCGGGCGGCAGATGTTGTGTCATCCACAAGGAAGATCTCCGGAGCCATAAGCTGCTCGTCCTTTGCCCGGTATGCAACAATATCCCGCTGGAATATTTTCAGCAGCTGCTTTGCCGTGACCGAAATGATTTCTTCCTGGCTTCGTGCCTTTTGAAGATTCTGGTTGGTTTCAAACAGAAGCTTCGTGCGCCACGCCACCTGGGCCGAGCGCTTGGCATGGGACTTTAGCTTTGATGCCAAAGAGCCGGTCAGAAGGGATGCCAGAAACAGCACCAGGAAAGTCACCGGATATCCCGTGTCATAGGCATGCAGGGAAAACCGGGGCTGCGTAAAAAAGAAATTGAAGGTCAATACACTTGCGGCGGAGGCCATCAGGCTGCACACGAAGCTCTGGGTAAACACAGACACCAACATGACCCCTAAAATGTAGAGGGTCATAATATTGGCATCGGTGAGGCCCCAATGATAAAAGAAAAGCCCGATCAGCGTGGCCAAGGCAAGAATCAGTGCGCTTTTCAACAGATCGAGCAGGGACAAGGCCGGCATGTGCACAATGTCCCGGTGGGTTCTGGAAATCTGATTGGTCAAGCTGTTATCCGGAATAATGTGAATATCCAATTCGGGGGTAAGCTCGATGAGCCGCTCGGTCAGCGTTGCTTTGCCGATCCAGGGCCGGGGCGCTCCGCTGCGGCCCAGCACGATCTTTGTCACCCCCGACAAGCGGGAAAACTCGGCAATTTGATCGGCCACATCGTCCCCATAAACCGTCTCCACCGATGCCCCCAGCTGCTGGGCCAAACGAATGTTGGCCTGCAGGCGTTCTTTATCCGCCGGAGCCAGCCACTGCGTTGCTTTGGTCTCCACAAATAGCGCAGTAAATCCACAGTGGAATGCACCGGCCATCCGTGCGGCCATGCGTATGATTTTCTCACTGGAGGGCGCGGAAGAAAGACACACCAGGATGTGTTCACGGGCACGATACTCCATGCCCCGGCGGCCGATTTGGGTATATAGCGCGGCCCGGTCCGCACAGCGGCGCAGGCCCATTTCCCGCAGGGCGCTTAGCTGGGACAAGGAGCAGCCGGAAACAGCCCCCTCTTCCTTTTGCTGCCGCAGGCGCTGCTGCAGCCGCTGCGGCTCGATATCAACAAACTCCACCTGGGCGGCCCGGTCAAATACCTGGTCCGGGATCCGTTCCGGCACAGACGTGTGCAGAATGGAAAAAACCGTGTCTTGGATGCTCTCAATATGCTGCACGTCCAGTGTGGTATAGACGTCCACACCCGCTCTCAGCAGTTCCTCCACATCCTGACAGCGTTTTACATGGCGCGCGTCACCGGTATTCCGGTGAGACAGATCCTCGATCAAAACCAGCTCCGGAAGCCGTTTCAAACAGACATCCAGGTCGAGTTCCTCCTCTGTCCCCTCCCCGTGGGCGGCCGTTTTACAGGGCAGTTTCTCAAAGGTCTCTGCCAAAGCCTGGGTCTCCGGCCACCGGCAGGAGGGGGACAGGCCTATGACTACATCCCTTCCCGCCGCTTTGGCTGCCTTGGCAGCCTGCAGCATGGCAAAGCTTTTCCCGGCACCGGAATAGTAGCTTGCAAAAATGGTGAGCTTTCCCGCCTTCTTTTCTGCGGTTTGTCTGGGCCGTGTCATACCGTCCGTACACCCCCCGTTCAGGCAGGACTATTATAGCACAATGCGATGCCTTCGGCTCGCAAAGTTTTCCAGCAACGGCGCTTCCAATACACCCGGTGCCGGACGGTCCTCTTTTTGTGCAAAGGCTCAATGGAGTTTGGTATGGTTCCAAAAATCCAGTTCAGAAATGGCATAATAGATGAATCGGGCAAAGGCTAAAAATCCTCCCAGCAAAACGAGAGTTTCCATCATGGTACCACTTCCTTTCCCCCGCAGGGCGGTGCGCTATATGTGGAAACACTTTTGAATATCCCGCTGCGTACCTAAGACCAAAATCGTGCTGTGTTCCGGAAGGGATGTTTCCGGGGTAATAACGGTCATTGCAAACTTTCCATCCTGCTTAATGGCCAGGATATTAACATGGTATCGCTTTCTTACATCGATTTCTCCAATGGTTTTCCCGATCCAGCTGCCGGGAACTTCAATTTCAAAGATGGCGTGGTCATCGCCCAGGGCAATATAGTCGTAAATATGATCGGAGCTATAGCGGATGGCGGTCCATATGGCCATCTGCTTTTCCGGATAGACCACCTCATCTGCGCCGTTGCGAAGCAAAAATTTTGCCTGAACGTCCCGCTCCGCCCGTGCGACCACTTTTTGTGCTCCCAGCTCCTTTAAGAGACAGGCCGTCTCCAAAGAGCTTTGGAAGTCGTCGCCAATGGCTACGATGCATACATCAAAATTCCGCACGCCGATGGAAGCGAGAAATTCCTGGTTGGTGCTGTCGCCGATCTGCGCATTGGTGACAAAGGGAAGCACCGCATTGACTCTGTTTTCGTCCTTGTCCACGGCCATGACCTGGTGATTCAATTCATTCAGTTTCATGGCAATATGGCGTCCAAAACGGCCTAAGCCAATCAATAAAACTGTTTTCATAACTCCTCCTTGATCCCGTTACCCTACGGTAATGCGTTCCTGGGGAAGTCTGGCGCTGCTGCCTTGTACACGCGACAGGGCTGCATAAATCAGGGTCAGGCCTCCCACCCGTCCAAAAAACATAAGTGCGATGAGAATCAGATGGGACATACTGCTCAGCTGCGGGGTAATACCCAGGGAAAGCCCCACGGTGCCAATGGCCGATGCCGTCTCAAACAAACAGGTGAGAACAGGCAGGTCCTCCACCCGGCTGATGACCAGCCCGGCCGTCAAAAACAGTATGACATACATGATCAAAACCGTCGCTGCCTGGGATACGACTTCGTTTGATATCCGGCGGTTAAAAAAGCCGGGATGTTCTCTGCGCCGGAACACTGCAAGGGCATTTGCCAGCAGGACCGCCAATGTGGTGGTTTTCATACCGCCCGCAGTGGACCCCGGCGAACCGCCGATGAGCATGAGAATGAGGATCACAAACTGTCCGGTCTCGCTGAGCAGGGTTAAATCCGCTGTATTAAACCCCGCTGTTCTGGGGGTAACGGCCTGAAAGAAGGATAGCAGGGCCCGCTCTCTCATGGGCGCCTGGGAAAATTCAAACAGGAAAAAATAGATGGTGGGAAGCAGAATCAGCATACCCGTCACCGTAAGAATGACCTTGCTCTGCATGCGATACTTGTGAACATGCAGCCCGTTTGTCCGGATGTCCTCCCAGGTCAAAAAGCCAATGCCGCCAATGGCAATGAGCAATGCGATCACGATCGAGACCACAGGGTTGTCCGCATAGCCCGTCAACGACGAAAACGGGGCGTTTACCCCCATCAAATCAAACCCCGCGTTGCAAAAGGCGGAGATGGAGTGAAACAGCGCATACCAAATCCCCCTTACCCCAAAGTCGTGGTAAAACACGGGAAGAAGCAGCCCCGCTCCCAACAGCTCCACTGCCAGGGCAGTTTTAAACACAAATCCGGTCAGCCGTACAATCCCGCCCACTTGGGGCGCCGCAATGGCTTCCTGCATGGTGCTGCGCTGCATAAGTCCAATTTTTCTGCCGGACACGATCACAAGCGTACCCGCTACCGTGATGACGCCAAGCCCGCCAATTTGGATCAATAACAGAATGACCGCCTGGCCAAACTCCGACCAGTACGTCGCCGTATCATATACCACCAGCCCCGTGACACAAACGGCGGAGGTAGACGTGAACAGCGCCGGTAAAAAGGGGGTGCTTTCCCCTGCCCTGGATGACACCGGAAGCATCAGAAGAATGCTTCCCGCTAAAATGACCAGCAGAAATCCCAATATAATAATCCGAAACGGGGACTTATTGTTCTTATGTAAAAGCCGCCACATAAGCCTCCACCTCTTAACACACCTTTATCGTTTCTTTATACTCTTATTATCTACATTTTATTTAAAGGGAGTGTTAATGTCTGAAGGTGTGTATTAAGACGGTATTAAGATATGGTTTCCGCACGCATGTGAAACCTGTTTTGCCTGCCATCTCGCCCACCCGGCGAAATGAGAAAGCGCCTGCACAGAATGGTTCTGCGCAGGCGCTTTTCCGCTGGATCGGTTTCTGTTATGAAAGGGAAGCCAGCACAGCGTCCAACAGCTCCTGTGTCGCGGCACCCTGGGGGTTCAGAAGGCCATTTTCCTCGGCGGAAACATAGCCCTTCTGGTGGGCCCAGGCCATGGCAGACTGGGCAAAGGGAGAAATTTCGCCGGCATCGCTATACTGGGTCAGGCCGGGATAGTCCATCAGCATGGGCTTATCGGCATAGTTCCACAAAATGACCATGAGCTGCTCACGGGTCAAGGCATCCTCCGGTCCAAAGCTTCCGTCGTCATAGCCGCTCATCAGTCCCTGGCCGGTTACCCAGCGGACGGCCTGGTAGCAGGGGGAATCGTCATGCACATCGGTGTAGATCCCATCGCCCTGCACCTGGGGCTTGCCGACCCGCTCATACAGCAGGACTGCCAGCTCTCCCCGTGTAACCGTGTCCGTGCTCTCCGGGGCCTGTGCCTCCTCCTGCCCAGGCAGCAGCATGAGCTGTACCGCATGGGTCTGGCCAGGCAGGCTGTCGGTCACAGCGCCGTACCAGGCCATGATCCGGCCTCCTGCCTGGATGTCCTCCAGGGCAGCCGCTTCCTCCCCCTCATAGCGGGAGAGCTTCGTGCTTTCGTCGGCAAAAATCAAAAGGCCTCCATTGTCGGTGGTAATGGTCAGCTGGCCATCCTTCTGCTCCACCGACTCCACCTCATGGTACCAGGCACATCCGGCATCCATGGGGATATTGCGCACCACCGCAAAGGCCGCAGTCTGCGGGGGCAGAGAGCGGGTCTCCACCGGGCTGTGGAACACATAAAGGCTTTCACCCTGCTGGAGGCCGGAGGGATCGCTGGCGGTATATCGGCCGCTGTCGATCCAAACGGTATCCGCGGAGAGGTTCATCACATACTCGCCGTACCGCTCCGACGTCATGCGCAGCCAGGCAATGCCACCGTCTGCGTTCTTACCGATCTCCTCCACAGTGCCGTAGTAGAGCACGCTGTCCGGGAGCGGGGCAATCGCTTCCCCAGAAACCGGGGGCGCTGATGGGCACCACAGCCGCAGCATCGGCGGCCCATGCGGGGAGTGCCAGGGCGCAGGCCAGGGCGCCAGTGAGTACCAGGGCAGGGATTTTTTTGTTCATCGTGATAACTCCTTCCAAGCTGACTATTTTCTTTGCCGCGCTGGGCGGCAGGTTTCCTTACTCCATCAGACGTATCCCGTTTCAAAAAGTTCCCTGCTGCCGGGACAGTTTACATTTCATCGTAAGAAATACCGTCCGCAAGAAAAAGAGAAAGGGAATCGCCTGTTTCAGGCAATTCCCTTTCTCCCTAAACGCTGTTGCTTTCAGGGGCAACCGGAACACCAGGCTCTGAAGCCGTCTATTTTTGTAAGGTCAGGCCATATTCTCCACAAAACGCATGAGGATCGTGGCAACCTGCGCACGGGTAGCGGTGCCCTGGGGGGCCAGGGCGCCGTTCAGATTGGAGATAAGGCCCTCTTCCACGGCCCAAGCCATGGCCTGGGCGGCCCAGTCGCTGGCGGAAGTCCAGTCGGGGTAGCCGGTGAGGCTGTAGCTGGATTCCGGCTTGCCCGCGTAGTTCCACAGCATGACCGCAAGCTGCTCACGGGTCAGGGGCTGATCCATATTGGTTCCATCGGAGATGCCGTTGAGCATGGCCCAGCGCTGCCCGGCCTCATACCAGGCCCCGCCGGTGGAGCTGGTGTCCGCGCCGTCCAATGCGGCCAGCACGGTCACGATCATGGCCCGGTCCATGGGCAGCTCGGGAGAGAAGCGGTCCTCCTGTGTGCCGGAGAAAATCTCCCGGCTGGTGACAAAGTCGATATACTCGCTGCCCCAGTAGCTTTGGGGGACATCGGCAAAGGACTTGGCATTCTCCACGATTTTCACGGTGTCGCCGTCGGAGAGGGTGACCATCACGCCGTTCTCTGTGGTCAGGCTGGTCTTGATGACCTTTTCGGTGCCGTCGTCCTTTACCAGCACCGCCACCGTGCTAAGACCAGCCTGCCGCACCGGAATCTCCACTTTGGCCGAGCTGCCGGAGGGGAGATCGACGATAACAGCGGGGGCATCCTCCCGGTCGGCGGTGGCACGCACCTGGGGCATGGGCAGGGCTACGGCCTGGCCGTCGGCGTCCTCCACCACGGCGGCGGGCAGCTTGACCTGTGTCTCCCCCCTGCCATCCTCATCCACCGTAGTGGTGGAAGAGGAGCCATCCTGGTTGGAGATGGTGGTCTTGCTGGAGCCGTCTGGATAGTCCACCACTTCCGTCTTGTTTCCGGAGGGATCGGTGGTGGTGGTGGTCACAGTGCCGTTCTTTTTGGTCTCCACCACTTCCAGAGAACCGTCGGGGTTTTTCGTAGTCTCCGTCACGGTGCCGTCGGGCCGGGTCACCGTGGTGGTGGTGGACCCATCGGGGTTTCTCTCTGTTTCTGTCTTATTGCCGGAGGAGCTGGAGCCGCCGGAAGAACCGCCCGAGGGACGGTTCAAAATGGTCAGGGTACCGGTGGTATAAGCCTCATCGCCGGTTTTCAGCTCCAGGTTCTGGCTGTCTGTCAGCTTGACGCGGACGGGATAGCTGCCCGCAGCCGTGGGCAGCTGGGTGGTCCACTCCGGTGTTCCGGAGGTGGTGACCTGATACTCCACGGTGGCCTGGGCGGTCTCATCCGGCGGGGCGGTCGTCCATGTCACGGGGGTCACGTTGTTGCTGTATTGCTCCAGGTTGCCCAGCGTCACGGTGTAGTCCTCCACTCGGAAAATGGTGTAGGAACAACTTATCGTAACGCCTCCGATTTCAGCGTACACCGTCTTCTCACCGGCATTTACATAGTCGTTGTTGGCTTCCCAGGTCTTCGGGTAAGGACCCATCCACTCTCCGAAAGAAACGAACGATACCCCCTGCGGTATCCCGGTATAGGAATAGTTGGTTGCGGCCAGAGTCCCCGTAGCGCTGTGGCCGCAGCCGTTGTCACAGACCTGTTGGATGGTGGTGCCATTGTTAATTGCTGTATAGCTCAGCTTATGTCCCAGTGCAGGGACGGGCCTGGTCTCCACAGCGCCGCAGCCCTCGTCCTGACAGACGCGCTGTTCCACCCCTTCTTCCGTACAGGTAGGCTGCTCACGGATTCCCCAGTCACTCCAACTGTGTTCCTGAGAGCTGGCCCCCCCATTGATGTGAATGATATTGGAGTACACAGGGGCACCGGTGGTATAGAGGTCTTGCGGCTCTACCATCAGCCGCAGGTCATAGCTTGCATTTAAAAAATCCAGTTCTTTGTGATTGCCCCAGCCGGGCCAAAAGTCAAACCGGTTGCTTCCCCAGGTTTCCGTATTATGCCAGGTGGTGCCGTCCGTGCTGTACTGCCACTGTCCCGTGGCGTAGTAGTTCGGATGCTTCTGGCTATCGCTGAAGGAAGCTATGCCGTAGAGTTTGTCGTTTTTATTTTCCGAAGTATAATTGATGTTGTCCTGGGCAGGCTCATTTCCCGCGGCATCGGTATAAAGGGTGACAGCCGTAACCGAGGGCAGGGGGTCGGGGATTTCTTCCATTCTTGCCGTTAAGGTGTAGTCCTGGGCCAGGGTTTTGAAGGATAACGAGCCATAACCGCCGTTGACAAACCCTTCCGTACGGTCTGCGCCGTTGAGTATGACCGAGCCAATGCGGTACCCTGACTGGATATTGGAAATTTCCAACAGAAGCCATGTGCCCTCCGGCACCTGTACCGTGCCTCCGTCTCCGGTCACAAGCAGTTTATTTTTACTCGGGTCATTAAACCCATCCTCACCCATGAACAGCTCGTATGCTGTCACGGTACAGAGGCTTTCCTCGTAGTTCAGCGTCACACCGTAAGTGGTCTCTCCGGACTCTCCCGCCCACACGGTGGCGGGCAGCAGCCCCACCAGCAGGCACAGGCTCATCAGCAGCCCTGCCAGCCGTCTCCCTGTTTTCTTCATATACCTGCTCCCTTCTGCCGGTTTGAGCCGGCCCTTATCTTATTTTATTAAAGCACTAAGCTAAATTCCTGTCAATCAAGTGCGGAAAAACCGCAGGATTTTTTCTGAAAAATCTTAAAACGGTCCTTTTCCGGCACACGGCCTATTCCGAACGCGATCCCCATTCCTGGATCCCTCGCCCACAAGACACGGTAAATTTCAAAAAAATCCTCGAAAACCGAAGTTTTCGAGGATTTGGAGAGCCAACAGAGAGAGTGGAACTGTCAGCTTCCCTTACGGCTGTTTTCCAATATAGGCCAGAATGCCGCCGTCTACGTACAGCACATGTCCATTGACAAAATTCGAAGCCTCAGAGGCCAGGAATACCGCAGGCCCCACCAGGTCATCGGTCGTGCCCCAACGGGCCGCAGGCGTCTTGGAAATGATAAATTGATCAAAGGGATGACGGCTGCCATCCGCCTGGCGCTCACGCAGGGGAGCGGTCTGGGGGGTTTCAATATAGCCAGGCCCAATGCCGTTGCACTGAATGTTGAACGCGCCATACTCCGAGCAGATATTGCGGGTGAGCATTTTCAGTCCGCCCTTTGCCGCGGCATAAGCGGAAACCGTCTCCCGCCCCAGCTCGCTCATCATGCTGCAGATGTTGATGATCTTACCGTGCCCTCTCTGGATCATGGAGGGGATAACCGCCTTACTCACAATGAAGGGAGCATTCAGGTCAACATCGATCACCGCGCGGAACTGCTCGGCACTCATCTCACACATGGGAATACGCTTGATAATGCCGGCATTGTTTACCAGAATATCAATTCCGCCGATTTGCTCCTCGATGGTCTTTACCATCTTCTGCACGGCTTCTTCATCCGTAACGTCGCACACAAAGCCGTGGGCCTCAATGCCCTCTTCCTTGTATGCGGCAAGTCCCTTGTCTACCAGCTCCTGCTTGATGTCATTAAACACAATGGTAGCGCCGGCCTTTGCCATTCCAGCCGCAATGGCATACCCGATGCCATAACTTGCGCCAGTCACCAGCGCGACCTTTCCCTCCAAAGAAAACGCCTTCATGTCCATTTAAATTCTCCTTTCTGTTCCGGATCATAGACAAACCAGTTTCTTTACCGCATCTACGTCAAATTTGGGCGCAAGCTTTAAAAAGTCTACGTCCAGCAGCCACCGGTAGGCACTCAGCATGGCATCGATATTGGGGGTTTCCACGCCATAGAGCTTGCCCAGCAGCGCCACCGGAGCGATCCCAAAGGGAATATCCTCTTCGATGTAACGGTGCTGAATGGTTACCGGTCCCTTCCCCGACAAATAGGCATCATTGTTCTTCACCGCGTCATACAGAGTTTCATACTTGTTCGGCCAAAAGCTGTTGATAATGTCCACACAGCGCATGGGGCTGACGCCCACCGCCCGTGCCACAGCACACCGCTCCGCATCCACCTTTTCCACCGCGGCCAACGTCAGCCGGGTGGCGGCAGTTGCGTAAAATGAGTAATCCTCTCCGTTTTCCATGCGGGTAATGTTGAATAGCGCAATGGGCGCATGCATCACCGGGTTGGAGGAATTCAGCGATGTGCTTACAACGTTCTGATCGGGTATAAATTGCGGGAACAGTTCCTGCAATTCCTCACACATCATTTTCCCGCAATCAGCATGGACGGCAGCCAGAGCAATCTCTTTTTTTATGCTCTTGATATGGCACGCCTCTCCCACATAGTCCGCCAAAAAGATTTGGGAGCCCGTCTCTGCAATTTCGACCTTCTTTTGCTCGGCCTCTTCCCCCAGCTCTTTCCAAAACTCATAAGCGCCCCAGTTGCCATTGAAAACCAGAATCCTCTGCCCTTCCTCCAGCAAGCCGCACAGCTGATGTGCGATGGGGGCATGCCCAGCGGCGACGGTCTGCACCAGAATCCACTTTGCACCCTGAACGGCTTTCTTCAGCTCTTTCTCTACGTTGGGGGCATAGTGTCCCGCACAGGCGCCGGTAATCTGGATGCCGTCCCGCGCCAGCTTCTCAACCTCCGCACCGCTGCGGCCCCACAGGGTAACAGCACAGCCCTTTTCCATCAGATAGCCTGCAGTTGCCCGTGCCGCACGTCCCAGTCCAAGAATCGTCACACGCATCGGTGTATCCATTGTCTCAGGCTCCTATCATCATTTTGAGAATTTCAATATCGGTCTCTTTCATGCCGACACGGCCCAAACGGCCGATCCCGCGCACCGTCTGCTCAATATCGTCCATCACAAGGCCGTCGCCCGGTTCAAACTGATAGTCGGCCATCGCCATATCCGCACTGATCATAGCGGTCTCCACAGCCACGGATATCTTGGCAGCGCAGGAGGCCTTTGCCCCGTCACACACCATTCCGCTTATGGTGGCCAGCGTATTTACGATCGCCGCAGCGACCTGCCGCTCATTTCCGCCCTTCAAATACACCACCGCCGCTGCGCTGCCTGCGGCTGCGCTCACCGCTCCGCAATAAGCAGACAGACGGCCGATGTAATGCTTTTGATGCAGTGCTACCAAATTGCTTACCACCAGAGCCCGGTAAAGCTTCTCTTCTCCTGCACCCAGCTCCTGGGCATACACCCAGACCGGCATGCTGGCCGTGATCCCTTGGTTTCCGCTGCCGGAGTTGATCACCACCGGCATAGAGCAGCCATTCATTCTGGCATCGGAGCCGGCCGCTGCCATCATGCGGGCACGGACATGCACATCCTGGTCGCCGTAAATCTTCTGGAGCGTCCGGCCGATCTGTGCCCCATAGGGATGTTCCATTCCCTCATTTGCAATGGCCAGGTTCATTTCGACCTGACGCTGCAGGATCGGACGTACTTTTTCGATCTCTACCGTATCTGCAAATTGAAGAATATCATGGAGGTTCAGAGCATCTTTATCCTGCTCCAAGTCATCCATTTCCTCATCTTCGTTGGCGGAAAACAGAACTTGTCCGTTTTTCTCGATTTTCACAATGTTGGTATGCTGGTTCAGCAAAATAACGCAGGCCTGCTCATCGCCGCGGAACAGGCGCATTTCCACATAGAGGTTGGCTACGCCTTCTTTCAGCAGACAGGTGCAGATGTTCTGTTTCAGCAGCGCTTGCACCTGTTCAATATCCTTTTCTCCAACCTGCTGAAGTACTTCCAGCTTTCTCTCGGCGACACCGCCCACAATGCCCAGGAGCGCTGCCGCTTCTACCCCTTTCATTCCTCCAGAATTTGGTACGTTAACTCCCTTGACATTTTTGATGATATTGCCGCTGCAGCAAACTTCTACCCGATCCGGAAAGGCTCCCAACACCTCTCTGGCCTTCGCCCCGGCATAGGCAATCGCGATCGGTTCTGTACACCCCAGCGCTGGCTGAAGTTCTGTCTCTAAAATACGCAGATATTTTTGTTCAATGGAATTTGAGTTCATACCAAAAACGTTCACCTTTTTCTTAAATTACTTTGCTGCGCTGCGGGAATGGACGTTCTCCATTCCCACAGCTTTCGATTTACAGACTCTGAACCGCCACACTAGCCGCCAGCAGATTCACCTCAGGCGTATCCATTTCCACACAGCACCCTGGGGCAAGAATCAGTTTCTGCCGGCCTGCTGCCTCTACCGCCTGCTGCAGGTGCTCTGCAACATCCTCGTATTTGGCATGCTCCAGCCACTTTTCATTCATGCCGCCCATCAGGCACTTGTCCGTGAGCTTGCGGGCCTGGGCCATATCCGGCGCCACCCAGCGATCGTGCCAATTGATGCAGTTGACCGGATACTTGGTCAGCTCCTCAAAGTAAGTATTGGGGCCGTGGATATGCAGGATATTGATGGGGGTCACATCGGCAAAGGCCTGAATTACCTGCAGATCATACTTTTCTCCAAACTCCGCATGCTCTTCCCGCGTCATGTAATCGCTGCTTGCACACTGGGTGGCCAGGAAAAAGCCAGACACACCGGCCTCAATGTTGGCCTTTACAAAATTGATGGTCGTCTGGGTAATGGCTTGAAGTGCCTGGTGCAGATAATCCGGATAATTGCGCATATCATCAAACACTCTGGGGCCAGCCAGCTTCTTGGCCACCGTTATGGGCGTAAAAATGGTCTGCACAAACGGAATATCTTCCTTTAACCGCTTGCTCATCTGCTGAGAGAGCTGAAGCTGCTTACCATAGGTTCCATAAGTAGCGGGCAGGGGCTCCAGCTGCTTCCACTCCTCCGCATTCTCAATGCCAAACTTACGCTCGAAGGCAGCTTGGGTTTTTGTGCAGAAAAAGTCCACACTCAGGCCATAATCCTGGGCAACATAGTTTCCAAAGGGCATCATCTTGATGAGATCCAGGTTATACAGTTTGGCCAGCCGGATCTGCTCCTCCGCCAAGGCAATGGGATCCTGATCATATTGGGGGAGATGATACCACATACTAAGAGGAATATGGTCAACCTCTTTTCCTTCAATGGCAGCCATTACTCGTTCGCGTTTTGTCATAGTCTGCATAATTTGTTACCCTTTCCTAAAAAATTTAACCAATGATTACTCTTTACTCTCCACGGTCTGCTTCGCTTTGCGCCAATCCTGAAATTTGCTGTAAAGAGGCCACAGAACCAAAAACAGATTGATCGCCAGAAGCAGCAAAGGAATTGGGCTGAACAGAGTATGGATCATGTCGCTCTCCAGCAGTAGCAGAGCCCGGCGGAAACGGCTCTCTGCCCCTGCTCCCAGCACAAACGCCAGGACAAAGGGAGAGGCAGGGATGTCCATTTTTTCCCAACAATATGCAATCAGTGCAAATGCCAGCATCAGCACCACATCAAAGGTCATATTGCGGGTGGTATAGGCGCCTACGATGGTAAAAACAAGAATGATGGGGATCAGCACAGAGTTGGGTACCAATGTCAGCTTGGCAAAGTGACGGCCGCACACCAGTCCCACAAAAAGCACCAAAAACTGCGCCAACACAATGCTGATCATAAAGGGGTAGACAATGCCTGCATTGCTGGTAAACAGCCGCTCGCCCGGAGCCAGGCCGTGGGTCATCAGCGCGCCCAGGAACAAGGCCGCAGTGGAACAGCCGGGGATACCCAGCGTGATCAGAGGAATAAGAGAGCCTCCCACCACACCGCTGATTGCAGAGGAAACGGCCACAATGCCCTCTTCGCTGCCATCGCCATACTTTTCCGGGTGCTTCGATAGTTTCTTTTCAATCTCATAGCTCAAACCGGAAGCCGTGGTTCCGCCGGCGCCGGGAACGATGCCAATCAGAGTTCCGATCACAGAGGAACGAATCATGGGACCGATCAAACCCGCAACCGCCTTCACACTCAGCCGGTCCTTTTTGGAGGCCCGTCTGCTTTCCTTTGTCTCAGGCGGGATCTCCGTGATCTTATCCTTGCCGGTAACCACCAGCAGCAGCATCTGGGAAATGGCGAACATGCCCAGGATAACCGGCATCAGAGGCACACCATCAAACAGCTCCACTCGCCCAAAGGTAAACCGCTGCTCGGCTGTGAAGTTATCGGTCCCCACAAAAGCAACCGCAAAGCCCAGCGCCGCGCTGATAAATCCCTTGAGCATAGACTTCTGTGTCAAGCTGACGATCACGCAGATGCCGATCATGGTGATCAGGAACATCTCCAACGGCCCCATGGCCACAGCCGCCTGGGCCACCACAGATGCTCCGAAGAGCATGGCCAGGGATCCGACCATTCCGCCTACAAAGGCGCCCAATGTAGAGATTGCGATCGCGCGTCCGCCCTGGCCGCGCTTGGTCATTGGATAACCGTCCCAGGTCAGGAATAAAGAATCCGGGGTGCCCGGTGTGTTGATCAAAATGGCAGTGATGTTTCCGCCAAATACACCGGATGTATAAATCGCACCCATACAGGCCAGAGCGGTCACAGGGTCAAGGGAGAAGGTGAGGGGCAGGAACAACGCAATTCCTGTCTCCGGACCCAAACCAGGCAGCGCCCCCAAAATGACGCCTACCACAGAGCCAATGACCATCCAAAGCAATACCTCGGGGTTTAAAATCGCACCTAAATATTCAATAGACACAAGCTCCCCCCCTTTTACAGCAAATTAAAGATGTTGAAAATCGTGCCCTCGGGCAGGGACACCTGGAAAATAAACCGAAACAGGATAACCACCAACGCTGTGGTGCAAATCGGCACTAAAATAAGAATTTTCTTATTTCTTTGCCCCAAAAACAGCATAGCGCCCAGCAAAAAGAATGGTGTGCAGACATAAAATCCAAACCACTGAGAGCAAAGCGCAAATACCAACAGAATTCCCAGCATAATTACGCCACGGGAAGAATTTTTAAAATCATAAGTATCTTTTGTGTCTTTCTTAACCAGACGAGTGATAATAAGGGCAGTGGCCAAGACGATTAGAATCACTGCAACTGCAGTAGGCAGCACACGGGAATCCGGTGCATCAATTTCCTTCATCTGCCAGAACATTACAGCACTGACCAAATACATGAATCCGGCCATCACAAAGTCATAAATCTGCATGGGTTCCTCCTTCTCAACAGAAATCGTTCTTCTGTTCAGCCGTAAAAGGGCGCAGCATGGTGTGCATATCAAGTCGACCATGCTACGCCCTGTACATCCTGTTAGAATTTAGGTCCTTACTTTATTATTCCCAGGGTTCCACAGCCCACTCGGCACGGTTGGCTTCGTCAATGGAATCCCACATCTCCTGAATCTGGTCAGGGGTCTTATAGTCAATTTCTACACCCAGCTCCTCAGCGCGGGCCAGAACTTCCTCAGACTGCATGGCCTCATCAAAAGCCTTGCACAGAAGGTCATAGATCTCAGAAGGAATGTCGGAGGGAGCAGCCAGAGAACGCATGGAATAGGCCTCGATGTCATAGCCCAGCTCCATCAGAGTCGGAGTGTCGGGCAGGGTGCTGATCCGCTCGCTGGTGCCAACACACAGGGGAATAAATACGCCCTCTTCAATGGCAGCCATGGTGTCGCCCACCTGGGTAACCAGAGCATCGATGTGTCCGCCGCGGAGCATGGATACGAACTCAGCATCGTTGTCAATGGGAACGATCTTGAACTCGGCTCCAGTTTCACGCTGAATCTGCTTGATCAGACGTCCCTCAGAGGTGTTCAGGCCGCCGCAGCCAACGGTAATCTCACCGGGAGCCGCCAAAGCAGCGTCGATCAGGCTCTGGAAATCAGAAAAACGCTCCTTATCCTCGCTGTTGATCAGCCAGGCGCAAGGATCCGTCATAAAGTTACAAATGGGCGCCCAGTCGTCCAGCGTAAAGGCACAGGCCTCACCGCGCACCAGAGGCAGGGCGATATGGGGAGAATGGAACATGGCCAGGGTATAGCCATCGTGGGGAGCATTGATGGCAGAGGTGAGGCCGATTTCACCGGAGCCACCTTCTTGGTTGCTGATCACAAAGGAGTGCTTGAAGTTGTAATTGTCCTCTACATACTGGCAGGCCACACGCAGAAGGGCTTCCTGAGAGCTGCCCGCGCCATAAGGCAAAATGATGCTGATGTTCTTTTCCGGATAGCTGAGCTCTGTCTCGGAGCCGCTGGAAGCAGCCTCACTGCCGGACGCACTGGATCCGGATGTGCTTGTCCCTCCGCAGCCGGCCAGCAAAGACAGAGACATTGCTGCTGCCAGTGCAATCGCAAAAATCTTTCTTTTCATTTGTCATACCTCCATTTTTTTATTTTATTGCCGCTCTTTTTAAAACAGCTATAAAATTCCAGTTTGTTTTAGCGGTTATACTGTACACGTCCACCATTGATGGATTCCCATACTTCGTCGCACTGTTTGAGCGCTTCTTCCGGCAGCGCTCCGCCTTCCATGGCCGCCAAGTTGGCCTGCAGCTGCTCCAGGTTGGAAAAACCGGTAATAATGCTGCTTACCCACGGCTGGCTCAGGCACCAGCGGTAGGAGAGTGACAGCAGCGTGGTATTCATACGGTCCGCAAGCTGAGTCAACTGGTCAATGGCTTTGAAGTTGTCCTCTCTCCAATAGCGTTTTTGATAATTGGGGTTTTCAAACCGGGTCCCAACCGTGGGCACACCCCGTTTATGCTTCCCCGTCAGCATGCCCCCGGCCAAGGGGTTAAATACCGTCATGCCGATCTTTTTCTCACGCAGGAACGGGACCAGCTCATTTTCCGCCCCTCTGGTCAGGGCGTTATAGCAGGTTTCCGATACCACAGGCACCGCCCAACGGTTCCTTTTGCAAATATGTACCGCTTCACACATCTGCCAGGCCGCATAGTTCGACATGCCGACGTAGCGTACCTTTCCCTGCCGAACCACATCATTCAGTGCTTCCAAAGACTCCTCCAGCGGAGTATTATAGTCGGGGGAATGCAGATAATAGATATCCAGATAGTCTGTTCCCAATCTTTTCAGCGATCCGTCCACTCCGTCCAAAATGCTGCTGCGGGACAGGCTGAATTCCTTTTTTTCCATGCACGGGTAACCCACCTTGCTGGCGATCACCACATCTTTACGCCGGTTTCCCAACGCCTTTCCCAGCATCTCCTCACTTTTTCCATCCACATACTGGTCTGCTGTGTCAAAAAAGTTGATGCCCGTATCCATTGCCAGAGCTACTGCCCGGTCCACATCATTTTGCTGGGGCATTTTGGATCCAAATGTCATGGTGCCCATACAAACGCGGGAAACCTTAAGCCCTGTACCGCCCAAGTAGTTGTACTCCATTTTTCTCCCTCTTATTTCATTTTACAAAATTTTATTTCTTTTCTATAAAATTAAAATTCCATATTTTCAAATAGTTTTTTTACATCGTGAAATTTTAGTCATAGTATATAATCACTTCTTCTTTTTGTCAAGTTTAAATATCAATTTTTTCTTGTTTCCATTTTTTGTTTTATATGATATACTAAAGGTAATTAAATTGGATTATTGCGTCATCTACTCGATTACAATAGTGAAAGTTGGTGCCGTATGCAAAACCAAGCCGTAGAAACTGTAGAAACCGCAGAAACCGTAGAAAAAACTTATAAACCCGTTCAATCCATCGAGCGTGTATTTCAGATAATGGAAATCCTTGCCCAAAATCCAGAGGGTCTATCTTTAATGGCCTTATCCGAAAAAACCGGCCTGCACAACAGTACCGTACATCGTCTGCTCCATACCTTATACGCGTTGGGGTATACCGAATGGCGTCATTCCAACAGCTCCCCATACAAGCTGACATTAAGATTGTTTGAATATGGCAGCGCTTCTGTTGAGCACCGTCCTTTTGTGCAGACCGCCAGACCGTTTCTGGACCGTTTGTCGGAAGAGCTTAATCTCTCCGCCCATCTGTTTTTGCCGGATCAATCTGATATGATGTGCGTTATGACTTCCAACCACTCATCGTTTAGCGGAGGGCCTCAGGCTGGTACACGGCTTCCGATGTGGTGCAGTGCTGCCGGAAAATGTATGCTGGCTTACCGCTCAGACCAAGCTGTGGCTTCTTTGTGGGAGTCCCGCGGCGCCTCTCTTTATGGGCCAAATGCCCCGGCATCTCTGGCTGCGCTGCACAAGGATCTAACGACAGTCCAGCAGTATGGATACGCCTTCTGCAACGAGGAAGTTCGGGTGGGACTTGCCACTCTGGGCGTCCCACTTGTGGATCAGACGGGAGCGGCAATCGGTGCTTTATGTATCAGCGGGATTCCATCCAGTTTTTCTTCTTCCAATATTACCCGCTGGGCAGAAACGTTAAAGCAGTTCAGTGAGTCTCTCATGTCTACACAAAACTAAAAGAAGCCTGTTTTGAACATGAAAAAACGAAGGCACGGTGAACGAAGCAAGCTTTAAAATCGACATCGCAGCGCAAAGATAAAAGCCCTTTCAAACAAGGCGCGGACAACCACATGGCTGTCCGCGCCTTTTCCCATGCTCTGTTTCATTGAACCAACGCCAGGCTTCATATCCATTGCCGTTGTATAGTCGCGGCTGTTGGTGGCTTCTGCAATTTCCAGGAAAATGGCTCATCCGTGGACGATAGTTGTCACGAAAGTACTTTTTTGATATAATGATTTAATGTATTTTTGGCTTTTCTCAGAAATCAGCGCAATAAAACAGGAATCATCGCGCACTCACTGGCATGCCTGGAGCAGGCAGGAACACCATGGGTGTGCTTCTGTCCAGGCAGAACGGTCCGCCTGCGGGCCATATGAGACCCGGACGGGAAGATACCGTAGTTTTGCGAACAACAAAGAGGGGTATTGGGATGAAGACAACGGTGAAATGTGAATACTGTCAATCCGTGGTGGACGCTGGGGAGCGGTACTGTCCCTCCTGCGGCAGTCCTCTGCCGCAGGCGCCGTCTCAGCCCCCGTCCGGGAGCCAGGCGCAGCCTGTCAACCGGCGGGCCCGTGCCGGAGTGCTGCTGCTCCTCCTGCTGGCACTGCTGGGGGCGGGCTGGTTGGCGGTCAGCCTGATCAACATGGCGGATGCTGGCCGAAATGGCGGCGGGCTCAGCGCCGCCCTGACGGCCATTGAGGAGGACCCCGCCGATCTAGATTCCTATCCGGTGGTCATCACCAGCTATCTGGAGCAGGGCCAGACGGAGATGGCCTGTCATCATGCCTTTTTACTGGTAAAGCAGGCACCTGGCGAAGAGACCGGCAGCTGGTGCGTGGAGACCTTCCGGAGCTATGGCCGGGAGATGGATGCGGTACAGCTGGCCCTGCTGAGCGACGCCCTGTCCGGGGAGAGCTCCCTTTTCTCTCAGGTGGCTGACACCCCCCTGGATACCCTTATGCCCGGCTCTCCCCTGCGTCAGGCCCTGGAGCTGCTGCTGGGCAAGAGCGCCAGTCTCATCACCCTGGCCGACCTTCAGGACATCACCTACCTCTCCATCGGCAGCGAGGACCCCCTCTCCGGAGGCCGTACCGTGGCCATCGGCTATGACCCCGCCGGTACCGACGCCGGGGCTGTCACCCTTCAGGTGGAGGGGGGTAACCTGAGCAATGGACTGGGTCTCTTCTGTTTCCACGGGCTGCTGCGGCTGGAGGTGCGGGAGAAGCAGGTGGGCGCCGAAGAACTGCTGCTGCCCAACCTCACCGCCCTCACCACCGGAAGCAGTACCCTTACCGATCTTACCGGCCTGTCCAGTCTGGCCAATCTGGAGGAGCTGACCATTCTCAACAGCCCGCTTACCTCCCTGGCGGGGGTGGATGCCCTGCCCAACCTGAAATCCCTGAACCTCACCAACACCGATCTCACCGACCTCTCCGTGCTGCCCGCCCGGAAGGGACTCACCTCCCTTACCCTGGCCGACAACGACGGTCTGACCAGCGTGGCCTCCCTGGCCCAAATGAGCCAGCTCACCAGTCTCTCCCTGACCGGGCAGGCGATCACCGACCTCTCCCCGATTGCGGGGCTCACCGGACTCAAGGAGCTGTCGGTACACGATACCGGAGTTAGGAACACCGCTTTTCTCACCAACCTCACCGGTCTCACCTCCCTCACCTTTACCAGCAATGACGAGGTGGAACAGGTGCCCGAGCTGGGTGGGCTCACCAATCTCACCCAGCTGGTGCTGGAGAGCGACGAGGCCTTTGAGAGCCAGGCGGATATGGCCTCCCTCACCGCCCTTACCGCTCTGGAGCTCCTCTCCACCAAGGATCTGAGCTATCTGCTGCCCCTCTCCCATTTGGAGGAGCTCACCCTCTACTTCACCCGCAGCGAGACCGACCTCTCCCCCCTTGGGGGATTCACCCGGCTGCGGCGGCTGGATCTACGGGGCGAGACCAGTTTTTACGCCATCTACGACACCTCCCTGGTGGGCCTGAGCGGTCTCCAGGGCCTTCCCCTGGAGGAGCTGGATCTCTCCAACTGCGGGGTGACAGACATTACCCCCCTTTCGGGGCTCACCGGCCTCACCTGGCTGGACCTGTCCGGCAACAGTGTGGGTGACCTTGCCCCCCTTTCCGACTTGGCCGGGCTGACCTACCTGAATCTCTCCGGCAATCCCATCCCCGACTACAGCCCGGTGGAGGACCGGGACGGCCTGATTCTCATTCGATAGGAGGCGGGTTTTATGGCGATTTTTCAAGTCATCAAGTTTGACGGCCCCCAGGAGGCCCTGGTCTGGAAGCATCCAAAGGAAAACATAACCAGCGGTTCCCAGCTGGTAGTGGGCCCGGCCCAGACGGCGGTCTTTGTCCGGGAGGGGCAGATCTGCGACCTCTTTGAGAGCGGTACCTATACACTGGACACCTACAACCTGCCCATCCTGAGCGCCCTCGTCAACCTCCCCTTCGGGGGACGATCTCCCTTTGCCGCGGAAGTGTTTTATGTCAATCAACGCAGTATTCTGGACATCAAATGGGGCACCCAGGTGCCCATCCAGCTCAAGGACCCGGTGTATCAGGTCATCATCCCTCTCCGGGCCTTTGGGCAGTACGGCGTGTCGGTACAGGACCCGGCATTGTTTATGGAAAAACTGGTGGGCACTGCCCACGCCTATACCACCGACGATCTGGTCCGCTATTTCCGGGGGCTGGTGGGCAGCCGGGTTACCGATGGGCTCTCCACTGCCCTTACCGAGGAGGGCATCAGCTTTGTAGAGGCCAGCGCCCGCATTGCCGAGCTCTCCGACCGCATCGCCCAGCGGCTCCAGGATTTCTTTGCCGCCTACGGCATCCGGCTGGTCAACTTTTTCATCAACTCCATCAACGCCCCCGAGAACGACCCCACGGTCCAGCGGCTGAAGGCGGTACTCAGTGAGCGGCAGAAGATGGATGCGCTCAACTATAACTATCAGCAGGCCCAGACCTACAACATCCTGGGCCGGGCGGCGGACCAACTGGGGGGCGATGGCGGTATGGCCGGCATGGGCGTGGGAGCGGCCATGGGGGCGGCGGTGGCCGACCTGGTACGGCAGAACCTCCAATCCGTCCAACCGGCTCCGCCCACCGGCCCCGCCGGCAAGGTGGAGGCCCCCGCCTTCTGCGTCCACTGCGGCACTCCTCTGCCCGCCGGGGCGGCCTTCTGCCCCAAGTGCGGCCAGGAGGTCAAAGGGCGGCAGAGCCTGCTCTGCAGCTTCTGCGGCTCCCCCTGCCAGTTGGGGGACCGCTTCTGTGCCCGTTGTGGCCGGCCCTTGGCTCCATCTTCCGGGACCTGAGGAGAAAAGGGCAGTTATCATCTTGGAACAAGTCATGTAATGCAGAAAAAAGCGCACCGGGCCGGAAACCATTCCGATCTGGTGCGCTTGCATACTTCCATGCGAGCCCAGCGCAAACAGGCCGCATGGGAAAAGGATGCACCGTTGGCAATTGATTCATCCCAACCAATATGCTAATATTCAGTTTATAGAGGATTCCAATTACGCTATTTTGATAATGTCAGTCGGCACGTCTTGAATGGCTGTGGTTTTGCCAGTGCCGTTCGGAATCATTCCAAATCATGTTCCGCACATCTCAAATCAGGGTCCTGGATAACTTTTTCGAAAGGAGCCATTCCATGTTGGACAAGCAAAATAAGAGCGCCAGTTGGGAACATCGCTCCCTGCGTGACTGCGCGGCGCTGTTCTCAAAAGATCATATCGGAGAGATTGCCTCACGCCGTGTCTCCACGGGGTTCCCGGAGCTGGACCGCAGCCTGGGCGGCGGACTTACCAACGGTTTGTATGTACTGGGCGCTGTCCCCGGTCTGGGCAAGTCCACCCTCGCGCTCCAGATCGCGTGTCATCTCTCCGGACATGGAATTCCTGTGCTCTACTTCGCCCTTGAGATGAACCGGACCTGGATTACAGCCAAGTCTATCAGCCGGGCCGATTTCCTTCTTCACCGTGGAGCCGGCCTCCAGGTGGCCGATCTGTTAAACGCGGAAAAGGCACACGGCCTCTCCAGGCATGAGTGGGAGCGGATCGACCAGGCAAGAGAACAGGTAGAGCGGGAAAGCGCTAATCTGTATCTCTACGAACAGGGGCCGGGACTGACCAATATCGGCGAGATTCAGAGGTGTATCCAGTCCTTTCGCGACTCCCACAGCCAGCAATACAGCGGGCTTCCCCTGATGGTGGTGGTGGACTACCTGCAGATCCTGGCCCCCCAGGAAAACACACTCCACGCCAGCGATAAACAGATCGTGGACGACAATGTGCGGGAGCTGTGTAAGATGCGGGATCAGATGGGTGTTATCATCCTGCTGATCAGCGCCCTGAACCGGGTCAGCTATAACCGCCCCATCACCCTGGACAGCTTCAAGGAATCGGGTTCCATTGAGTACTCCGCCGATGTGATTCTAGGGATGCAATATCAGGAAATCAATAAAAAGAATTTTTCGCTGGACGCGGCCAAGGCCCGGAGACCACGGGAGTTGGAGCTGACGGTTTTAAAGATGCGGTATGGCCAGGATGGGGTCCACATTCCCCTTCATTTTTACAGCGACAGCTCCTGCTTCCTGCAGCCGGACGGCGCCGGGGCCTCCATGTCCTCCCGTGCACGGGAACTGCGGCAGGCGCTGAGCGCTTATCCAGTACAATACCACGACGGGTTCCATCAGCGGGCCCGTCGTCTCAAGGGGTGAGAGTATGGGGGAGAAAACAGGCTGGCGGCAGATGGATCACTTTGTAATGAACAACTGCAAAATCGCCAACGAGCTGCGGAAGTACCGGGATCTTTCCGGGTGTGTCAACCAGGTCTCGCTGTCTGGAATCCGGGTGCGCCGCCCCAGCGACGCGGATGACTACGCGGAGTATTTCATCAGCGAGGATCTGTCCTACATGGACATGGCAGTGGCCAACGCGGCCTATACCCTGATGTCCAGCGGCTCCCGGCAGGCGTTTCAGGCGGAGACGATCGCCCGGCTGATGTCCGGCTCACCCAGCCTGCGTGTGGGGGAAAAACGGCGTGGGGACCTGGAGTCCAGGTTGACCAAACTGGCCGGGGTCCAGATCCAGATTCTTGCCGACCGCGATCATCAGGTGGAACGGGATCTCTATGAAGGGGCGTTTCTGCCCATCTCCTGGACGGATGACCATGGAAAACTGAAATTTCAGTTTCTTTCCGGCGAAGCCATGCCCCTCTACCAGTACGCCGCGGATCACCGGCAGCTGCTCCAGATTCCCCTTTCCAGTCTGCGGAATGATTCCGAGGACAGCAAAAACCGCCGCAACAACACAGACCGGGCGCTGCTTCTGCGGCATTACCTGCTTCAGGAATTGGAAGTGCTGAAATATCCGGACAATAAGGTAACCGAGCAGAAAATCCGGTTGCTGAAGCGGGATCAGGAAGGACATGAGATGGGGCTTCTCTGGATCCTGGGCATCATCCCGGATACCGAGGAAGGGACCAAGGATTTCACGCCGGTGGCTCAAGCTGTACAGCAAACCATTGTCCGGATGCTGGAGGGCTGGCAAAAAAGCGGGCTGCTGCAGCCAGTGGAGTATCAGCCGCTGACCGCAGAAGAAGGCTTTGGCGTGTGGTTTACAACAGCACGGGAAACATAGGGTATTTCGCTTTCACTTATTACATTTTGCAGATAGTTCCATGTGGAAAGCGTGATTTTCATATGAAAAAAGGTAAAATAAAAATATAAAAATGTAAAAATCAATATTTTATCCTCTTTAAAACCATTGCAGCACAAGGGTTTTTTCATTTTTTCGTTTATATAAGTAAATAAGTATTGGGGGGATTAAATTAGATTTTTACACCCCCCCAATCAATTGACCCGCGGGGCGGGCCGGCATTTGCCGGCCCGCCCCGCGGGTCTTTGCCGCTTCGCGGCAAAATAATAATTGACTGCCCGTACCTAACGGCACGGGACGGAGCTCTTCGACGGTCGGCACGTATCAAGAACCTTTTTGGGCGCTCCATACCAACGGGATGGCTACCATGTCTGCAGAGCTACCGCTCTGCCGGGAGAAACTGTGGACATGGTGGAGACGGGTCCGCCGCCTACCGCCGGCGGCTGCAGGGCTAGCGCCCTGCCGGGAGAAACCATGAACATGGTGGAGACGGGGGCCGCCGCGTGCCGCCGGCGGCTGCAGGGCTAGCGCCCTGCCGGTGGAAACCATGGACATGGAAGACGGGGCCGCCGCCTACCGCCGGCGGCTGCAGGGCTAGCGCCCTGCCGGGAGAAACCATGAACATGGTGGAGACGGGGCCGCCGCCTACCGCCGGCGGCTGCAGGGCGCTCAGGCCCCCTGCCGGTCAAAACCATGGACGTGGTAGGTACGGGAAGGCCGCCGCCTACCGCCGGCGGCTGCAGGGCTAGCGCCCTGCCGGTTGCAAATGTGAAGTGAGTAGTGCTGCCGGAGAACGGACGGGCAGACGCCGCGAAAGGAGGGATTTCAGTTCCGTTCATATGGTTCCTACCAGTCAACAACATTGCCTGTAACAATCAATTTATATGGAGGTGCTCATTATGTATACATCGAAACAGGCGAAGCGCGTGCAAGCGGAACAGGGCGTTCTTGGCTCCATGCTCATTGACCCCAATTGCGTTCCGAACGTTCTGAACAAATTGAGTCCTGATGACTTCTCCATCCAGCGGAACCGGGAGATATTCCTGAGTATCCGGTCTCTAAGTCAGCAGGCCACTTCGGTGGACGCCGTGACGGTACTCCACAATCTCCGGAAGATGGGCCACTGGGACGAGCCGTCCGCCCGCTCCTATCTCCACCAGATGATGTTGGAGACACCCTCCTCGGCGGAAGTGGACCGGTACATCGCCACACTGCTATCGCCGCTTGAGGAGCCGTCCGGCGATTTCCACGGCAAGGCGGGAAACGGCGAGCCGAGCGGCGGAAAGCCGCCTCCCAATCCGCGCCCGCCGACATGATGGTAAATCAACCACCCAGCCTGGGCTGGAGCGCACGCTCCAGTTTCAGGTCCACATGGCTTCCAGGAGCGGCCGCGTGTTCTCGCCGGCGGTCTCTCCATAAAAATGTTGTGCCGGTCGGGAACAAACCCGACGGAAGCCACCGTGCCGGCCGTGGGCGAGGACGTGCCGGCACACCACAATCAACATCAGCCTTTCACAAGCCGTAAGCATCATCGGAATTATTTCAGTACCATTCCACTTTGATCAACAAAACTATAATGGAGGTAATTACCATGAACGTAAATGCAACTCATCAAGTCAGTTCCAACAGCCGCTCCCAGAAGGCCGAAAGCTCCCTTCGCCCGAAATATCTTGGCGCGTGGGGCACGCTTACAGGCGCGCTGAGTGCCAATCCGCTCGCCTATCCCAACCGAGATGGCTCCCGCACCTACCTGTTCCGGATGAACGTGGAGTCCCGGACCGGAAACCTCAACAACGACCAACTGAATCATACTGCAACGTTGGTCGCTTATGTCCCGAAGAGGAAAACCGACTGTTACTCCGCCCTGCGCAAAGGGGACCGCATTACGGTCCGCTATGTGGTCCAGACAAGCTACTATTTGGATAAAGAGGGCTGTCCCACACAGAAAACCTGTCTCAGCGCGAGGAGCGTCCATCTCCTCAGCAAGAAAGCCGCCCCCGCGCCGAGACAGGTCCGGCCCTTCCGGCCGGACCGCCAGAATTCCGCTCTGGAAAGGGGGTGAGTTTACCATGACTGTGACGGTACATCCAATCCCCCTGTCCGAGCGAATCAAGACCGCAAAACGCGGCAGGGTCAGCCAGTCTGAATACTGCCCCTGTGTGATTCAGCAATGGGGAAACACACCCATCAAGGCGTTTTTCGGCCGCTCCACCAAATGGAAAACGCTCTTTGGCCACCTTGGACTGGAGCTGACGCAAAACCCGACCTATCAGGAGGTCGCCGCCATGATTGACCCGAACGACGAGGAGTTCACGACGGAGCTCCTTCTGCTGGCCAGTCCCATATGGGACGCGAAGAAAGGAGATACAAAAACATGAACCACGAAGAAACAGAAAAAAGACGGCTGGTTCCTCTTGAGGAACGCCTGCAGCTTGCCCGAGGCACATATTCCTTTCCTGTGGCCGTTGGTCTGTACGATATGAACTTTTTCGACGCAATCGGCGAAATAACAGGAGAAACGGAAAAATACGACCAGGTCTATCAGTCGCATATCCGCAAATATGGAAGTAGCGCTCAGGAGCGCAAGGACGTAATTGACCTTGTCATACAGGCGGAGCAGCTTGTTGACGAGGAGCAGAAACAGCTCCTATATTGGACGCTTGTCGAACCATTTGCCGCAATCAAAAAAGCACAGGAACAAAACAAAGAAAGGAAGGAATAAATTATGCATTATATGCGATTTTCACCCCGGATTCTCCGGGAAACCAGCCAGGGGTCGGACTGCATCAGCCCCGAGGACATCATGTTTCAGCGCCGGGAAATCTGGTTATCCGGGGAGATTGACCGTGATACCGCTGATTCCATTAACAGCCAGCTGCTTTATCTGGCCGCCGATTCCCCGGACAAAGAAATCACAATCTATATTAACAGCCCCGGCGGACAGGTGAATCCGGGACTTGCCATCTATGATGTCATGCAGGCAATCCCATGCAGCATCCGGACGGTATGTGTCGGTACAGCAGCCAGTATGGCGGCGCTCCTCTTCTCCGCCGGAAATCGCCGGGAAATCCTGCAGCATGGCGAAATTCTGATTCACGACCCGCTGGTGCCCCGCGGAGTCTCCGGCAGTGCACTGGAAGTCCAGGAAAAGAGTTCACGCCTGATGGGTGTCCGCAAAATTATCTGCAGCATTCTTGCCAAGCATACCGGCAAGACTTTGAAGCAGATTTATCAGGTAAGCCGCAAGGACACCTGGTTCGAGGCTGAGAAGGCCGTTGAATTCGGCCTGGCAGACGCTGTCATCGACAGCCTGATACCAAAAGAAAACGAAGAAAGGGGTTATTAACATGAATCACAACAGTTTCCGCATTCTGGCGGAAGGCATTTCCGTCAACAACAACACCTGGGAGACCGGACTGGCCAACAACGACCTCATTATCGGGCCTACCGGAAGTGGAAAAACCCGCAGCTATGTCCTGCCAAATCTGCTGGATACCCAGGAATCCTTCATTGTGACGGATACCAAAGGAAGCCTTTGCAAGCAGGTGGCCCCTCTGCTGGAGCGGAGGGGCTTCCAGGTCATGGAGCTGGATTTCACGGACCTGTTCCACTCCCCGTGTGGATATAACCCCTTTCGCTTTATCCGATGGGATGAAACGCGGGGTTGCTACCACGAACAGGATATCCTGACCATTTCGGCAGCGCTGGTCCCCATCGACGATCCCCGTCAGCCTTTCTGGGAGCTCATCACCCGGAACATGATGGAGGCGCTGGTGGCCTATACGCTGGAGTGCCTGCCCCCGGAGGAACAAAATCTAACCAGTGTCACCCGCCTGTTTGATGAGGTGGGAACGCCACAGGTGTTGGACACTCTCATGCTGGAGCTGTCTGGCCTGAATCCAACCAGCTTTGCTGCCAGTCGCTGGAGACGGTTCCAGCTCTGCCAGAAAGCCGATAAAATGTACGGCTCCATTCTGGGCATCCTTTCTCAAAAGCTCTCCAGTTTTGGTTTCAGCGGAGCAGAGAAGCTGTTCCTGAACCCCCGGCAGCTGGATTTTGCGGAGATATCCCGCCGTAAGACAGCGGTATTTGTGAAAGTGAGTGACTGCGACTTTTCCCTCACTCCCCTGACCTCGCTGTTTTACACCCAAGCCCTTCAGACGCTGATTGCGGAGGCAGACAGCCGTCCGGACAACCGGCTCCAAATTCCGGTGCGGCTCTACCTGGACGACTTCGCCAACCTGAATATTCCCGACTTTGACAAGATCATTGCTGTCATCCGCAGCCGGGAAATCAGCGTCAGCGCGGTGCTCCAAAGTGTCACGCAGTTGGAAAGCTGTTATGGCCACTCCAAAGCCATGACCATCATCGACAACTGCGATCATCTGCTGTACCTGGGCGGTCAAAGTCTGGAAACCGCACGTTTCATTGGAAACAAGGCCAACAAGCCTGAGTGGGGGATTTTGAACATGCCCCTGGGCAAAGCATGGCTCTTTGAGCGGGGAAGTACTCCCAGAGCTGTTCGGAAATACGACCTGAAACAGCATCCGCTCTACCACCAGCTCGCAGAACATACGATGACATACCCGGTGCTATTGGACCAATTCGATTCGTACGACGAGCAGGGCATGCCCTTTGGGAACTGAATGGAGGATTGCCATGATACACTATCCGCTTTTGACCGCTCTCTACGGGCGGGGGGGCGCCACATGGACTGGCGCCCCTCTGTCCTGGCTGCGGGTCGAGGCAAAGGGAGAACGGCTGTTTATTTCCGGTATGACACCTTTGGTGGATGACGGAGAACGTTTTATTCAGGACGGCTCCGCATACAGTTACATCCTGGAGGGAGAGGACGCAGAAAAACTGCTGGCCTCCCTCTCCAAAAATTCCGCGAAAAAACCGGAAACTATCATCGCTGAGATGTTTGAATTTTCCCGCCCCAACTCTACCCTGAAGGAGTATCTTGACGATTTGGGAATCCACTGCGAATATCATTGTTCAAGAGGTGAAATATTATAATTCACGTATATACAGGAAAACAGCACCGCCGGGTACTCCGGAGGTGCTGTTTTTTTGTCCGATGGCGAAGGGCTGATAAGCTGCTTGCGCTGGAACCACTATGCCCATGTGACAGACGCAATGCGGAGGACTACAGCAGCAAAGATTCATCAGAGGATTGGAAAAAGCCTCTAAAAACCAAAGTGGGAGGCTCCTCTTAAATCAGCCCCCACTGTTTATTCTGATAGTCCAGAACGAGTTTTATCGCGTACTTGACATCCCGCATGACTTTATCGGCATCCTCTTTTGAAATTTCGATCTCCAAATATTCAGGCACAAAATGTCCTACATCGCTTTGTAAATAATACCGTCCGTCTCTCAAAATAATTTGTTCATTGTCTTGATCAAAAATTACCATGAGATTTCCTCCAACTTATCGAATGGGGACAACTGTATATTGTCCAGGTAGAATCTGATCTACAACCGCCTCTGGAAGTCCAGCAAATGCGCAAGGATTCGTCCCCTGGCCGTTTTGTGTTTTCATTATACCATTGATCTGAGAAGGCATCAGCCTGCATTTCAATGGCTCAAATTTTTGGGGAGCAAGATAGGCCCCTTAACCTGCGGTCATGGAGCTAAAATTCAGGGGACAGGCGTATTAAAAATTAACCCGCAAAACAAAGAAAGAGGCCGCAGCGGCAGGATCCCCTGCTGTTTACCCCTACGGGCCGCTGCATACATACTTGAAAGCTTTGGTATCAAAAATTTTTGCGGATTTGTGATAGAATCATTTTGAAAAGCGTCTTATTCGTGTAAGGAGCTCCAAATGAAAGATATAAAGGGGGTGTTGTTCTGATCCCATTTTTTGAAAGGCGACAGCGTGACGAGATCATTATTCAGACCTTATATGAAGCCTATAACTCGCTGCTTTTTCGCGTTGCAGCCCGGTATTTTCCAGACAATTTTGAAAAACGAGAAGATGCAGTACAAAATACTTGGCTGAAAGTAATTCGAAATATGGATAAGGTTCGGGAAATCCCCCGTGAACGGTTATCCTTTTGGCTCATTTGTATTGTAAAAAATGAAGCGATATCACTGCTTCGACAACAGAAAGAATGTGTTTCTTTGAACGAATGGGCAGAGGAATACCCCGCAGCGGAAGATGAGAATTTGCAAATAGGTTCCGTTCAAGAATTGATTTCAAGTATGCCCGAGATATACCGAACCATTTTGGAAATGAAATTTGTGGAAGGTTTTACAAACCGCGAGATTGCACAGGCATTAAAGCTAAGTGAGTCGGCGGTTGGGATGAGAGTCCTCCGTGGCAGAGAAATGTTAAAGAAACGATTGAAGGAAATGGGGGTGAAAGAATGACTGATTATGAACTTGATCAATTGATATGCGGTGCTCTGTTAGATGCAATAGGAAATGATTTTCAGGAAGAACTTTCGTCTGATATTGTCATCCCCGTTTCAGAGGAGTATCAACAATCTGTGCGTCATATGTTCGATGAAATGCAGAATATCAAAAATTGCGCCAAATGGTCACGACGGAAAAAGTATTTTTGCAGAATATCCGGGATAGCGGCGTGTTTGCTTCTGGTTGGAACTGTTACAATTATGATCCCCTCTGTCAAAGCGGCAATCCAAAAATGGTGGATTCAATGGACTGAGCAAGGTGAACTTTCGTTTATCTTTACCGGAGAGACGAGAACAAAGAGCCTGCCAAAATATGAAATAGAAGATTTGCCCATGGGCTATGAGCAAGCAGATGATACTGAATTTCTTTTTGAACTTTACCGGAAAATTGTATATCAGGATGATTGTGGCCATGAAATTGTGCTTACCTATGGGGACATGTTCCAAGGTGCTGAATTGCGTATTCATACTGGAGGTGTTCGCGAAAAAGTTGTAACGGTCAATGATTGTGAAGGGGTGCTTCTTCCCCAAAGCGACGAGAATGATATGTGCTATCTTTTCTGGGTAGATGAACATGCAGAGCTTCAGTTTATTTTGGAAGCTCCTGTCGATGAAGAAACCCTTTTGGAAATGGCAGAAAGTATAGTAGAAATTTCTAATCAAAGGGAGTGAATGTATCTATGAAGAAGAAACTGAATATGGCAATCGGCAAACTGATTGTATTGACAGCCGGAGTAATTTGCCTTTTCTCCGTTATGGCAATGGCCACTGGAAGCAAAGGTGTGGCCAATGAGACGGAAAAAACCACAAGCACAGTACATCTAAAAGATGTAGACTGTTTGAAAAAAGACATGGTTCAGGCTGATGAAACAATTGGAAACGCACCGGAAACTGGAGAAAAATCAGAAAGTGATAGTGAGGAAGCCGCTCCTACATGGACTGAATCTGAAAAGGTTTCTGAAACTCCGGCAGTACAGGAGGATGTGCCCACTGAGGAAGAAAATACAAATGAGTTAAATAAATCCACACCTAAAACTGTCGATGAAGCGAAAACGGAACTGGAGGAGGCGGTAGACAGTGCCCCACAGTCCGGCTATACAATTGTGGTGTCTCCTGAGGCGGTAGCGGAACAACGGGAAGAAGCACAAGCTGAGGGATTGATTGAAGGAGCATATCCTCAAAACGCAGCAGGATTGACTTACGGTATAAGCTGGTCCAGAAAGCAGACTTCCCCTCCCTGCGAATCGGCAAGCGTATCGTTGTCCCCAAGGGAAGCCAAGGAAATAGATCTCTGCTCACACGAAGGGAGTACCGTCTCATCACCACAAAGCCCACCGATGCCATCACCTGGGCCGGACTCAAGCGCAACGGCTCTCTCCGGTACACCATTTTGCTGATCCAAAATTTGATAGATCGGTTCCATAATTGGTAATTGTATGCGCTGGACCAAGCAGCAACCCAACAGCAATCGCTGCGGAAAGCTGAGACATCCGGCGTGAAGTTCGTTCCACCCAGCAAGAATCAGAGTGCATGAGAACACCGTGTCTGACCATGTGTGCTGCTGTGTGCCCTCCTTCGGGGCAGGGCAAAGTCCCTGCCCACCAAGGGCTTTTGGGGCCGGTTTGGGCCAATTTCGATGGCTTTACGGAGGACGAAAAAAGCAGATAGAAAGAGCCGGGGTCGTAAACGCCCCCCGCTCAGCCACAACTGCCCGCAGTGCGGGCAGTTTCAGCGCTTGCGCGGCGGGGTCGTAAAAGACAAAATTTTGCTCTTCCGGGGTCGTGATTTCCTGTATCCTTAGTGCCGAGGGATTTGATCCGGGGTTACAGCAGATACCCCCCTCAAAATTTGCGTCGAAAACAAAGATAAAAGCCTTTCCAAAAATATTACGCTGTTACCAAAGATATTGTCCTCTGAACAAAGAACGAATCTAAATTGTTACTGTTCTGATAACTCTGCCCATTCCCTATGGCTATCCATCGAGAAAGCTGGTATTGTGTGTTGCTGCAAAGGAGGCGACACACGATGAATGACTACATGACCGCTTTATACCAGCGGTTCTTTCAGCAGCCGGACTTCACAGAGCTGGCGGCAGACGGTCTGTACTCTTTCGACCACGAAGAAGAACAGCGGGCCCGCAAGGCAGCAGAACAGGAGGTGATACCTTATGGCAAAGAAACGGGCTAACGGAGAGGGCAGTATCAGAAAGCGGAAGGACGGACGTTGGGAAGGGCGATACACCGCCGGGTATGATGCCAAGACCGGCAAGCGGATCATCAAGAATGTGCTGGGCAAGACACAAGCGGAGGTCAAAGATAAACTCAAAGCAGCTATGGCGGAGTGCCAAGGTGTAGAGGTCAGCAAGGCAGCTGATGAGTACACCGTAGCCACATGGCTGCGCACCTGGTATGAGCTCTATGCCAAACCAAATGTGCGTACCGCCACAGCAAACCGGTATGAACTCATCATCGAACGCTACACTATTCCCCGGATTGGCAGTATCAAACTAAAGAAACTGACCACCCGGCACCTGCAGAAACTCTACAAGGAGTTATTGGAGGACGGCAGAATACATGTTGGAAAAGGAGAAACAGAGGGACTGAGCACCACGACCGTCCGCAGCGTCAACCTCATGCTCCACGCCGCCCTGGAACGGGCGGTGAAGGAACGGCTCATCCCCAGGAATCCCACCGAGGACTGTATCGCCCCCAAGCCCCGAAAGATCGAGATGCAGATTCTGCCCTCTGAAGATATGCACGCCTACTTGGACGCCGCCAAAGCCCGAGACCTGCTTCCCATGTTTTATCTGGAATTGGTCAGCGGATTACGGAAGGGCGAGCTGGTAGCCCTGCGGTGGGATGATGTGGACATCCAGAACAAAACCATCTCGGTCAGCAAACAGTATGTCCGCAACCCGGACGGCTCTCTGGAATTAACTCGACCTAAGACAGAAAACTCAGTGAGACTGGTATCCATCCCACAGGCGGCGGTGGATCTGCTGATCCAGGAGCACGACAAACACCCGGACAGTCCTTACCTGTTCCCCTCCCCTATCACCATGGAAATGTACCATCCGGATTCGGTGGTCAACCTCCACAAGAAGATCCTAAAGGACGCAGGACTCCCCCACATCCGCTTCCACGACCTGCGGCATACCTTCGCCACCACAGCCCTCCAGAACGGCGTGGATGTCAAGACGGTGTCCTCCATGCTGGGTCACTACGACGCCGGGTTCACCCTCCGCACCTACACCCACGCCACACGGCAAAAGCAGGATGAGGCAGCGTTAATAGAGATTTTTATGGCTCAGAGTATGTAGATATCCAAATCCAAAAACACCAGGCAGATCCTGTGCTTTGGATCTGCCTGGTACCATCCAGATCTTTCTGAATTGATTTGTATAGATCAGTGAAAATCCTCTACTCTTCAAAACAAACAATAAACAAAACAAGTTTCGAAAAATTATGAAAGTTGACCACAAGTAAATCGGTAAAATACAGCGAAAAAACAAAGTTCTAATATGTGAAACTGTCAGTAACCCTATTGGGTATTGCCCTTCACAAGCTCTCTTTTTCAAGCCATCATTCAAATATAGGAAGCCCTGATTTAACATCCATACAGCTCACTTAATTTGATTTCACTAATCTGCCAAAATAAGCTTTTAACTCTTGTTCAATATCCGATGGTTTCACAGATTGCTTTGGGTGGTAGTAAAGATAGAAATAGTTCATGTAGCTGTGGATATCTCCATGTTCCTTACGAACAATGGGAATCCGTTCTACATTCAGCACATCTTGGCGGAAACAAATATATACTTTGCTCATATCTAGTATTTTTCTGCTATAAGATGAATCGACCCATACCAACCAGTCCAGTGTTGTAACCTGATTTTTCTCCAGTGTTTCTTGATCCCAGATCCCATACTTTGGGTCACTTATATATTTTGCAGTCGGGTCTATACTTGTTTCCTTTGGCAATTGCTGTCGAAGCTTAAGCTTTTCCTCTGGTGTAAAATCACGAAAAAATATATCGTATTCCGCTAGAGACTTGTACACACTTTTTTTGTACCGCCGAGAGAAAAATTCCTCATAGAGCGTTTCGAACCTCTGATGAATCTTTTGTTCTGCTTCTTCCGACTCACGCTCTTCTCTCTTCCAGCGGCAATGCTCCCTGTTCGCCTCTCGGATAAGGGCCAGCAGTGCAGGTTCATCTAAGCCGTCGGTCACAAACCTCTCATAGTCGAACCATTCCTCCAAGCCTATGTCAGGCTGCTTATACAGCAATGTATACGCCAATCGGGGCAACTCTATGACCAGATAGTTAGCATAATAGACCACCTTATGGTGGGCATATATCCAAAGATAAAGGTAGTCCCTTGCATCCATCACATTGGTAATAATATTTACGGCCTGTTTCTTAAACCCCAGCGCAAAACTTATGTAGGCGTTGGGCGCAGGAATCATGTTATCCAGTTGATCATCCAATATACACAGTCTCTTTACCCGGCCCGATAATTTGCCAGTAAAATGGGCGGAACTGAGTACCGTACGCTCACTCTCATCTCGGGCAATCAACTTCAGCCCCGCGCTTCCCTCTACAGTCAGAGTCGCCCCAGTTCTGCAGGTTGTAAAGCTAAATGCGCTGTTGATAACCTTGGCTTTCTCAAACGTATAAACCTCCGCATTTGGTGAATATGGAATCAGAATATTCCCGCCGCCTGGATCCGGACTACACTTCCTATAGTTACTGTTTTCCATATGCCTAATCTGAGAGTCACCAGAAAATTGTCCATGATGGGCCAACTGCACCACCGCTCCCGCTGTTTCCGCATCCTGTACATGGCTGAATCCATACATGGAAAACTGTGTATTTGGCTCCAATGTAACTTGTTGATCCCATAGCTGCAGTGGAGCATCTATCTCTCCAGCCATCACAAGCTCGGCGCTATCCGATGGTACCATATCCAGCAAAAACACAGACGAAGCAAAAAACGGCTGCTTAAAATCAAAATCATGAAAATTGGTAATTGGAACGATCGTCAACGAGTTAATTAGACGCTCTACATCCAAAGAAATATTGCTGATACCCGACATTTTTGTGTCTCGGATGATATAGTCCAGCTTATCCACATCAAAATTCTTCCCGTTGAGCAATTCAATAAAACAGTTCCGTATCTGATATTCGGGGCGGTAGTCTGTGTATTTCAACCCCAAAATCATACGGGCAATAAAGCGCAAATCCTCCTCTAGGTCTGAACTGTCTATCCGTGGCGGTCTCTGCTGATACTCTGAATAGCCATATCCTTGAATCTGAGGATAATCGCTTTCTCCTAGGCTGTCCAAAATTTGGCCAACTGGCTGGCGAAAGATTTTCAATGCCATCAGTGCACTGACTTGCTCATGGGCACCCGCTTTGGTCATAGCGGTATATTCCACCCCCATCTTGGACAGTCCTAAGGCATCCGCAAGAGTACTGTGTAGATTATCCCCGTTTTTCCCCTCTACGAAAAATTTCTCCATAGAGTGGGAATATGGTGCATGGCCAATATCGTGTAATAGACAGGCCAGCAGAAAAAGGACCTTATTCTTGGCCCAAAATACATATAAAGTGTCATCGCTGCGGATGTTCCAATGAGCGTTCTCTTTAAAATTGTCCAGCAATGCGTCCGCCGCCCGAAGGCCTAAATAATATACGCCTAGAGAGTGAATAAAACGGGTGTGCTTGGCACCGGGATAAACCGGTCGCATTCCTGTCTGATCCACAAAATTCAGCCGCTGGAATTCTTTTGTATCAATGATATGCTCCACAAACAGCTTAGGAATATTGATGTACCCGTGGACTGAATCCATAAACGCCTTAGTATCGTGTATCTCAAACATAGCTGCACTCCTGCACAAAAAGCTCAGGCGGCTCGTTCGACAAAATCGCTAATCATTTTCCGTAAACAGTCGTTTGTTTGGGGTATATTGGGAAGCTGATCCCGTTCACACTTTAGGTAAATACGATCGCCTACTAAATCAAAAATATTGCTCCGGTACTGCACCGTACGGGCAATCGCATCAAAGTTTACATCAAAAACTACTGTTTGATATTTATTAAAATAATCTCCCTGGATAAGCTGTTCCTTAATGTAGCTGCACAGCTGGTCGATGCGGTCGATATCTACATAGTATTTTTTATCCTCCCGCAGTAGGTTCACAATAATGGTCTCCGCATCGATAACCAAGCTTTTTTTCATAGTATATACCCCTTTATTATAAAATTAATGAAAACAAAGATTCTCTGTGATCCAACTTCCGTGGAAAGTTTTTCATACGGTTTTATGCACAGGCTTATTTTGTGCATTCCCCACTGGGAGAGTGCCGGAAAAGCTGTACATTGGCATACTGGTGCGTCCAAAAAGCCAACTGGATACCTGACAACCACTGCTTATTCTGACCGCTCTCCTTCCGCAGCTGATAGATTTTCTCTAAAGAAATACGACCAATTTCCTCTACAGCAGCATTAACTGAAGTGGAATCCACATTATCCAATAGCTCCTTTGGAATTTGATAGCGCACTACCCGCTCATAAGGATGCTCACAGTGGTCACACTGGACATTAGCCCCTTTCAACAATAATTTTACAGCTGGTTCCTGTACCACCAAAAAGCCCTCCATATAGGGCTTCTCTCCAAAGCGCAACTCCTCGGCCTCGACCAAAATAAGCTTTCCGCCATCACGTAAAAACGACGCAATGACAGCAAAGCTTTCAGGCCACTCCTCTGGTGGGATTTCATGCAAAACATTGATTAGCAACACATGGGTAGCTTTGCCCTTTTGCTCTAGCTCTGCCTCAAGGGCCTTCGCATCATTAAAATATCGAGCCTTATCAACATTATGCTTGACCATGACCGCCTGACAAATTTTTTTATCTGTATCAAACTTATCGTACGCATAGTAATCCAACTGTGGTAAACGTTCCGGATGATCCATGCCCACACCATCCAAAAAACGGCCCTGCCCCACACCAAAATCCACTACAACAGCGTGCTGCACAGACGAACCTGACAGAACTGCCTCCAGTGTAACAGCCACTTGAGGATCGTTACTTTTATAGGACTCCGTCGGTGGTTCCCACAGGCACTCATAAGCAAATTCGTTACAAGCAAAGGACACCGGCGTTCCAATAAAATCCTGAAGCTGAACTCGCTGTGATTCCTCTCCCAGCAGACTCTCCAT
Source organism: uncultured Oscillospiraceae bacterium (assembly GCA_944385035.1). Classification (GTDB taxonomy): domain Bacteria; phylum Bacillota; class Clostridia; order Oscillospirales; family Oscillospiraceae; genus Lawsonibacter. The sequence continues at coordinate 116,439 of CALWVV010000007.1, forward strand.
CAGAGGCCCAGACTTACTTCCCAGCCTTTTTGCTGTCTGTTCTCTCATATGCCAGATGTCAGACGCATTAAATCTGGACAGTAAAGCCACCGAATGGGTTGCTATCCAAATTTGTTCCAATTGAAACCGTGTTTGTAACTCGCGGATTAAATTGAGCAAAGCGTCCGGGTGCAGATGTGTCTCCGGTTCATCCAGCAGCAATATGGAATTACCTATTACTTTGTTACAGTGTAAGGCAACACACATACGCAACAAATACTGTTGCCCTGGCGAAAGCTGCATCCCATTCAGTGGCAATCCAAACAGGGAGGGTTCTCCGTCCAGGCTGGTCAACCTCTGTCCCAATAGCACTTCCAGTAATCTGTTAAATGCCTCCAGATCATTTTCACCGCCAGAAGCAGAATCGTACTTATAGTGTTTAACCAGATATTTCAAGTATAACAATGCATCTCGAGCCGATTCCTCAAAATCACACTTGGCCAGATTTTCTTTGGCCTGGGAAATCACATATGTAGGAAACCGATCAGGAAGCTGTAGCGGCACATCATACTGGGAATAATTTAAGAAGTTAATCTTAGTATACTCTTGAATTCCAATCTTTCGCCCATCTTCTCCTATCAATTCTGGGAAGATACAGTCCAGTATCTCCTTCTCTTCATCAGAAAGGTATTCTCCACGTTGATTTTTAGTTTGGGCCTTTTGATATTGTATCAAAAGCTTCAGCAGTCTGGACTTACCTGATCCATTTTTGCCAGCAAGCAGAACCATTGGACCAAGCCCTCGCAAATCCAATTTCTCGAATCCTTTGATAGGGCGGGTTAGTCTTAGCCCAGACAAATACATTCCCTGCCACATCCTTTTCTATATTTAAAAATAGGGTAAATACGAATTCATGTATCCATATCTTACTCCATGTTTACAAAGTGTGCAAGCCTATTCCCAAAATCTCTTAAAACATAGAATTATAAAATGCAATTCTAGGATTCCCTTCCGCACCTACACCTACACCTACGCCACACGGAAAATGCAGGACAAAACAGTTCAACCCATTGGCAGTTTTATAGATTAGGTCATATAAGCAGAAAGAAAAAGGCGCACCGAACAGAAACTCCTCCTACCCAGTACGCTTGAGCTCTTTCCTACCCTTTCCGCGTGTGGGTCACGGTGTGGGTCAGTTGGTTGACCCACATTTTGACCCACACCAAAAAATCGAAAATTGCAACAAAAAAGCCTCGAAAACCGAAGTTTTCAAGGCTTTTTGGAGCTGCTAGGCAGATTCGAACTGCCGACCTCATCCTTACCAACGCAAAATTTTTCGTTTTTCTAATATTTTTCGGTGGTTTATGGGCATTTCCACTCCGAGCAAATTGCTTTCCAGCACTTTTGAAACGCAGGATTTCCGGTTGTTCCAACCATGTCTGTGGCTTGTTGTGTGGTCAGCGCGGCGATTAGGACACATAGTCTCGCAATAATAGTTTTATTGATCTGCCGCAGAAATGTTAACTTCCTTTTGAGAATCTCAACTATTAGAAGTCAATAATCTTAACTTTCCGAAAGAAAGTTAAGTTAACTTCCTGCTATCTTCGCTTTTCTCTTATGTTTCAGTTTGCTGCCTTCATCGACAAAAGCCCGTGAATCGCCTCGTCAACAACCTAACTCTTCTCCCTTTGATTGTTCATCAACCGACACACGGGGTATTCATTCTCTATCTTTTTAGTACAGTGTTATCAAAGATAAAGCATCCCAGATAAAGGAACTGCCCGGCCTGTAAGTGGAACAGGCCGGGCAGTTGTTTTTGCGCTTATTTTGCTTGTTTTGCGCCCGAGGTAATTATCGCAAGAGTATGCGATATTTTCTTGTATATGACGATATGTTTTGCTATAATTAAATCAAATTTTATATCCTGGAGGACACGCAAATGGCTGTTTCATACAACAGACTTTGGAAAATGTTGATCGACAAAAAGATGAGTAAGGTAAGCCTGCGAAAAGCAGCTGGGATTGCCCCCAACACGATGACAAAACTAAGCCGTGATGAAGCAGTTACCCTTGCAGTACTGGAAAAGATCTGCGCTGCGATCGATGCTGACTTTGGCGACATTATGGAATATATCCCGGAGGAGAAACATGATTAACATTCGTAAATTAGAAGCTGAGCTGTGGGAGTCCGCCGATCTGCTGCGGGCAGGCTCCAAGCTGACCTCAAACCAATATTGTATGCCCGTCCTTGGCCTGATCTTCCTGCGCTATGCTTACAGCCGCTTCAAACTGGTAGAGGCTGAGATTTTGAAGGACCGTCCCATGCGCGGCGGACGGGTGCTGCCGGTGGAGGCCAGTGACTTTGCCTCCCGCAGCGCACTGTTTCTTCCCCGTGAGGCCCAGTATGCCTATCTGGTGGAACTGCCAGAGAATATCCCCGCCGCCGGGCTGACCAACTGGCGGGGCGAGGTCATGAACAGCCTGGGCGAAGTGGTGAACAACGCCATGGAACTGGTGGAGCAGCAGAGTGAGCAGCTCTCCGGCGTGCTGCCCAAGGACTACACCATGTTCTCCGATGAACTGCTGGCCGAACTGTTGCGAATCTTCAACAACAGCGCCCTGGACGAAGTGGGCGGCGACATTGTGGGCCGGATCTACGAGTACTTCCTCAATAAATTTGCCAAGAATATCGCCCAGGACGACGGCGTGTTCTTTACCCCCAAGTCCCTGGTCAAGATGATCGTGAATGTACTGGAGCCCACCCAAGGCGTCCTGCTGGACCCGGCCTGCGGCAGCGGCGGTATGTTTGTCCAGACCGGCGACTTTGTGGAGCATGCCGGCATGCGGGCCAACTCTGCCATGACCTTTTATGGACAGGAAAAGGTCGAGTACAATGCTCAGCTGTGCCTGATGAATCTGGCGGTCCACGGCCTGACCGGCGTGGTAAAGTCGGGCGACGAGGCCAACACTTTCTATCACGATGCCCATAATCTGGCGGGTGAGTGCGACTATGTGATGGCCAATCCCCCCTTCAATGTGGACAAGGTGAAGTCGGAGTCCGCTCAGAGCGCTGGGCGGCTGCCCTTCGGTTTGCCCTCTGTCAATAAGAACAAAGAGGTGGGCAACGGCAACTATCTGTGGATCTCCTACTTCTACGCCTATCTGAATGAGCATGGCCGTGCGGGCTTTGTCATGGCCTCCTCCGCCACCGACAGTCAGGGTAAAGATAAGGACATCCGTCAGCAGCTGGTGCAGACCGGCCATGTGGACGTAATGGTCAGCGTGGGCAACAACTTTTTCTATACCAAGAGCCTGCCCTGCTCCCTGTGGTTCTTCAATAAGGGCAAGAAGGAAGAACTGCGGGACAAAGTGGGTCTGTTGACAAAGTCGAAGATGGGGGAGAAATATGGTACAATAAGGAAAAGGGCACGGAAAAGGT
>CALWVV010000008.1 GCA_944385035.1 uncultured Oscillospiraceae bacterium
TGCATGGTGTGGCCCTCCTGCCACAGGAATTCCCGGTGGCGCAGGAAGGGACGGCTGGTCTTCTCCCAGCGCAGCACGCTGCACCACTGGTTATAGAGCTTGGGCAGGTCCCGGTGGGAGTGGATGATGTTCTTATAGTGCTCACAGAACAGGGTCTCAGAGGTGGGGCGGATGCAGTAGCGCTCCTCCAGCTTCTCGCTGCCGCCGGTGGTGACCCAGGCGCACTCGGGGGCAAAGCCCTCCACGTGGTCCTTCTCCTTCTGGAGCAGGGACTCGGGGATCAGCATGGGCAGGTACACATTCTCGTGGCCCGTCTCCTTGAATCTCTTGTCCAGCTCGGCCTGGATGTTCTCCCAGATGGCGTAGCCATAGGGGCGGTAAATAAACATGCCTTTGATGGAGGAGTAGTCAATGAGCTCCGCCTTCTTGCACACGTCGGTGTACCACTGGGCAAAGTCCACCTCCATGTCGGTGATCTGCTCCACCTGCTTCTTGTTGGGGTTCTGGGCCATATCGTCTCATTCCTTTATATTCAAAATGGGGATAATTTTCCGTACCGTTTATTTTATGGCTGCGGGCCAAAAAAGTCAAGTGCTGTTCCAATTTCCCAGGAAAAAGAGCTGAAATCTTTGAAAATGGGGACCTGGTCTTCTTGTGAACCGGGCTCCTATATGCGGCGGCTGTCTCAGGCGTATGCGCCGGTATAGTCGATCATGACCTCGTCCAGCTTCTGCATCCCAGATTCCACCAGGGAGTAGTAGCCCTCCTCGTCCTCTTTCATCTGAAGCAGGATGGTCTGGTCGGTGCCATAGGTGATCTGTCCAATCAGTCCTTCCAGCTTGTCCAGCAGCGCCATGGCATACTGCTCATCCAGCACCTGGTACTCCTCGTCACTCATCATGGCCACCTGGTCATCGCTGACGCCGGCCTGCTGCTTCACGTTCTGCCAGGTCTCGGCATAAAACTCCTCCGGGATGAGGGGCATGATCTCAATGGGAGAGATGGTGACCTCGGCGGCAATGTCCCCGCTTTTCAAAAGCTCCGCATCCGCCACCGTATATTTGGCGTGGGAATAGATCTCCCCCACGATCTCCTCAGCTCGCTGATAGACCGCGTCCGTGGGCAGCTCCACCCCCAGGTAGCTCAAAAGGTACTCTCCTTCCGCCTGGAGGTTATAGTCATATTTGGCCTGGGCGTCTGCCTGCGTCATATCTTCCACCACGTTCAGGTACTCCTCATTGATTTTGCCCAGATAGGTGGCATCCAGTTCCCCCTGGATAAAGACGGTGGCGTCCTTGGCTACACTGTGGCAGGCAGCCAGCGCCGCCAGCATCACCGCCGCTCCAGCCACGGCAAGGACTCGTTTCCATCCCTTCATTTCGTCATCCTCCTGTTCTCTTCTTCCGGTCCCTGTCTCAGGTCCCTTTGTGGTTATTTTATTTCTTTCTTTGGACAACGTCAACCTTGCCCCGCTTTTTGATTTATGTTACACTAAAAAAAACGCCCGGCTGCAAAATGGCCGGCAGGGAAGGAACGGGATCTTTTGTGGACGCCCAGCAGAGACGATTGGAAATAGCCCGCCGGCTTCAGCAGGCCGATGCCCCCATCAGTGCCACCACCCTGGCCCAAGAGCTGTCGGTCAGCCGGCAGATCATAGTGGGCGATGTGGCCCTGCTGCGGGCCGGAGGTCTGGAGATCACCGCCACCCCGCGGGGATATCTTCTCCCCAAGGCGGACTGTGCCGTGGTGTGTACCTTTGCCTGCCGCCACCGCTGCGACCAAATGGAGGAGGAGCTCAACGCCATCGTGGACCAGGGGTGCACTGTGCTGGATGTCATTGTGGAGCACCCGGTCTACGGCCAGCTCACCGCCCCTATTCACGTCTCCAGCCGGTATGACGTATCCCAGTTCATCCACCGCTGCCGCCAATCTGACGCGGTCCCCCTCTCCCAGCTCACCGAGGGGCTTCACCTGCACACCGTCTCCTGCCGGGACCGGCGCAGCGCCGACCGGGTACGAAAGGCTTTGGAACAGCTGGGATTTCTCTATGAATAAAAAGCGGGAACCCTCCGGAATATCCGGAGGGTTCCCGTTTATCTTATTCTCCTTGGTCATCCCCAGCCGTGGGAACGGGCTGGACGGAAGGGGTCTTGGGTTTCTTTTTTCTGGAGAATATATGGCTGAGGTTATCAATGACCGAGTAATACACCGGCGTAAACACCAGGGTAATGACGGTGGAAATGGTCATGCCGGAGATCATGGTAATGCTCATGTCCGACATCATCTCCGCCGCCCCCTCGGCCATGCCCAGAGCCATGGGCACCAGGGCCAGAATGGTGGTGATGGTGGTCATCAGCACCGGGCGGATACGCAGGGGGCAGGCGTGGAGGATGGCCTCCTCCCGGCTCTCCCCCCGCTCCCGGCGCTGGCGGATATAGTCCACCAGGATGATGGAGGCGTTGACTACGGTACCGGCCAGCATAATAAGCGCCACCAGGGAGATCATGGACAAATCCCGGCCTGTGACGGGCAGGGCAAACAGTGCCCCGCTGAAGGCCACCGGCAGGATCATCATCACGATGACCGGCATGAGGAAGGATTCAAACTGAGAGGCCAGCACAAAGTACACCAGACCCAGCGCCACCACCAAGGCCAGCAGCAGATCGCCGAAGCTGTCCATCATGTCCGTATAGGCGCCGGTGATCTCCGCGGTGTAGCCGTCGGGGAGGGTATAGCCGTTCAGGATCTCCCGGATCTGATTGGTAATGGCAGTGGTATTGCCGCCGATGGTATCGCCGGTCACCGTCACCTGGCGGGTCTGATTGACCCGGCTGATGCTCTGGGGTGCCAGCTCCACTTCCACCTGGGCCACAGCGGACAGGGGCACCGTCCCCCCAAAGGAGGAGGGAATGGCCATGGAGCGCAGGGCATCCAGGCTCTCCGCCGCCATACCGTCTCCCCGGACCACCACATCCAGCTCCTTGTTATTAATGGTGACGGTAGTGGCGGTGGCGCCGGACAGCTCCGAGCGGACCGCCGCGCCCACCGTGGCAGCGGTAAGCCCGTACTGAGAGGCGGCCTCCCGGTTCATGGTGATGGTCACCTGCTCCACCTGCTTAGCCATGGAGGTGGACACATCCACCGCGTCGGGCAGCTGAGAGATCTGGTCCTTCAGGTCGCCCGCAATCATCATCAGGGTCTCATAGTCGTTGCCGGTGATTTCCACGCTGATATCACTGCCGCCGCCCAGCATGGCGGTCATATCGGTGGCGTTTATGGTAATTTCACACCCGGCAATATCCGCCAGCAGGGGGCGCAGATCGTTGGCCACCTCTCCGCTGCTGCGGCCGCGCTGGGACTTATCCACCAGCACCAGGTTGATGGAGGAGGATTCCGGCTGGGTCATGTGGTAAATGGATTCCAGCTCCGGGACATGTTCCTGGACGATCCCCACCGCCCGGTCGGCAATGGCGGTGGTCTCCTCCAGCTCCGAGCCAGTGGGGGTGGAAACAGAGACAGAGACCATGCCCTGGTCCATCTCGGGCATCAGCACCATTTTCGTGGACAAGCAGGTCACGGCAAACAGCACAACCAAGGCCACAGAGGTGAGCATGCCCGCCCAGAGATGGTGAACGAAGAAATCCAGCAGCCTGGTATAAAGCTGGTTTAAGCGGCTGGCCAGTCCCTGTTTTCCCGTCTCCTGGCGCTGCGCCTTCTTTTGGGCCTTTTTCAGGGCCTGAGCCCGGACCTTTTCCTCATCCAGCAGGAAATAGCACAGCAGGGGCACCAGTGTCACCGCGATCACCAACGACCCCAGGATCAGGAAGGAGATGGTCAGGCAGAAGTCGTCAAAGAGCATGCCCGCCATGCCTCCAGTGAGGCCCAGGGGCAGGAACACCGCCACCGTGGTCAGGGTGGATGCGGTGAGGGAGGTCAGGACCTCCTTCGTCCCATCCACACAGGATTCCATGCGGCTGTGCCCCTCGGCGGAATAGCGGTAAATATTTTCCAATACCACAATGGAGTTGTCCACGATCATGCCCACGCCCATGGCGATGCCGCCCAGGGACATCATGTTCAGGGTCAGGTCAAAGACATTCATCAGGACAAACACCGTGAGGATACACACCGGCATGGACACGGCAATGGCCAGCGTAGCGCCGAAGCGGCGCAGAAACAGAAACACCACAATGGCCGCCAGCACCACGCCCATGGCGATATTCTCCAGCGCGGCGTTCACCGCCATATTGATGTAGTCGGAGGCGGTGTACAGCACCGAATATTGAATGGAAGCATTTTTGGCCTGGAGTTTCTCCATGGCCTCCACCACCGCGTCGGCGGTGGCCGCCTCGTTGGCGCCCGACTGCTTGGACACCTGGAGCACCACACAGGCCGAGCCGTCGGTCATGGCAACGGTATCCGGGTCGGTGGTCTCAAGGGCCACGTTTGCCACCTCGGACAGGCGCACTGTTCCTCCCGTGGGCAAGGGCAGAATCAGGTTAGCCACATCCTCCACCGTCTGGAATTTGGCGTCGGTGGTAACCGTAAGGCTCTCACTCCCGTTTTGCATGTCGCCGCCGGGGTAAAGGAGGTTCTCCGCGGAGAGCATCTGGGCGATGTAGGAGTTGGACAGGCCCAGTCCCGCCGCACGGGCGGAGTCCACCTCCACGGCGATCTGCTGCTCCACGCCGCCGGAGATGCTCACCTGGGCCACGCCCTCCACCCGCTCCAGGGCAGGGCCTACGGTATCCTCCGCCATGGCCTGGATGCTGGCCAGGTCATCGCCCATGAGGGCGATGATGGCCGAAGGCAGCAGGTCGCTGATGTTGATGTTGACAATGATGGGGTCTCCCGCCCCGTCGGGCAGGGAGAGCCGGTCAAACTGCTCCCGCAGTTTGGTGGCCGCGATGTCCAGGTCCGTCCCGTCCACATAGGTGATCTGAAGCTGGCTGACCCCTTCCGAGGAAGTGGAGCTGACCTCTCCCACGCCGGCTACCGACATAATGGCCGACTCCAGCGGCCGGCTGACCAGCTCCTCCATGTCCTGGGGGCTGGCCCCATTGTAGTAGCACATGACCACAGCCGCCGGGGCCTCCACATCGGGCAGGAGGGCCATCTGAAGCTGAGTGGTAAAGACCACGCCGAAGATGGAGACCATAATAAAGGCCATCAGGGTGGTCACCTTGTGCTTGATACAGAACTTTGCAATGCTCACCCGTCTCAGCCCTCCCCGGATACGATCCGGACGGCGTCGCCGTCGGACAAATAGTCCTGCCCAACTGTCACAAGCTGCTGGCCCTCTTCCAGACCACTGGTGATCTCCGTGACGCCGTTGCCGCTCAGGCCGGTCTCCACCTCCTGATACCGGGCGGCGCCGTTCTCCACCACAAAGACATAGGACACGTTGCTGCTGGTCAAAATGGCCTGGGAGGGAATCACGACCGCATTCTCAGAGGTCTCCGTGCGGAAGGACACATCGGCAAACATACCGGCCAGCAGCCCCTCAATATCCTCCTCAAAGCCCACCGTGACGGTATAGAGCTTTGTCTGGACGTTGGCGCTCTTTTGGATGCTCCGCACGGTCCCCACGGTGTCCACCCCCAGGGAACTGATGGACACGTCCACCTCATCTCCTTGGGCCAGCTTGGGGATGAGGGCCTCAGAGACCGATACCTCCACCTTCATGGTATCCACCCCATCGATGACAGCCACCGGCATGGAGGCAGACACAAAGCCCCCCGCCGCCGCATTGAGGGTCACCACCGTTCCGGACACCGGCGCGATCACATTGCCCCCGGCGTCCACATTTTCCAGCACTGCCGCCAGCTGTTCCACATTGGATTTGGAGCTCTGCATTCCCGCCTCCAGCTGGGCCAGGGTGGAGGCCTTGCTGGCCTGGGCGGTCATCAGATTGAGCTCGGCGGAATCAATCTCCGCCTGCGAGGCGGCACCGATCTCAAACAGGGCCTTTAAATCATTGAGATTTTTCTCCGCCAGAGCGATCTGCTTGTCAAAAATGGCCTCCTGGTCCTGGTAGCTCTGGATGGCGGACTGATAGCTGATATTGGCCGCGTTATAGGAAGACAGGGTGCTGGCCATATCCAGGGTACAGATCTTTTCCCCGGCGGTGACCTCGTCCCCCGCCTCCACATAGACGGCCACACACTCGGCGTTGGCCGTCACATAGACCGACTCCTGTCCGTCCGCCACCACCCGGCCGGACACCTTGTTCTGGGTAGAAATGGTATCCCGGACCACCTGGGCGACCTGGACGGCCACTCCGGCGGGGGGATTGTTGGAACCGGACGTACTCTCGCCCCCCGTCTGACAGGCGGTCAGCGTGAGCAGCAGCGCGGCAGACAGGGCCGCGGAAACCATCGGTGTTTTCTTCATGGGTATGTCTCCTCCATCAGTTTAGAATCCCGTAATCCGCAGCCCAGCGGTAGGTGTTATAGGCCGAAAACAGGTCGTTTTCCGCGCCGTCCACCGTCTCCTGGGCTTCCTTTACCTTGTCCTCCGCCTCAAGCAGGTCGTTTTTCGACAAATTTCCCTGCTCATATTTCAGCTGCGCCACCGCGTAGTTGTCCTGCTCCACCGCCAAAGCCGTCTTTGCGGCGTCCAGCACCTGTTTAAAATCCTTCACCTGAAGATACAGGGTGCGGAAGGAAATTTCAAAATTCTGCACTGTGGCATCGTAGTTATACTGGGCCGCCTGCCACTGGTGGTTGGCGGACTGAACCTCATACCGCTCCTCCCGGTACCCATAAAGCGAGGCCTGTCCTTTGGCGTTATCCTGGGCTTCGTCCAGCTCCTGCTCGGCCACATAGAGGTTATAGCTGGCCTCCTTAGCCGCGGCCAGATCCTCCTCCAGCTTCATGCTCGCCAGCTGCTCGTTGGTCACCTTCGGCAGCTCACCCAGCTCGATGGTGCCCTTGAGTTCTCCGCCGCTCATCAGCTCCAGCTGCATTTTATAATTTTTTATGTTGCTGTCCAGGGTCTGCTTGCTGCTGAGCAGAGATGTCCGGGATGCCTGGGTCTGCTTCAGGGTCTGAGAGGAGATTTGCCCCAGCTCATACCGCAGCTCCAGCTCCTCCAGGGAGCGGTCCAGGGCCGCCAGGCTCCGCTCCAGGCTCCGCGCGTTCTGCTCCATCTCCATAATGGCAACGTACAGGCTCTCCCCGGCCATCACGATCTGGTTTTGGGCGCTTCTCAGCTGCCAAAGGGCATCCTCGTTGTCCTTCTGCAATTCTCCTTCTTTCAGCGCGTCAAAGGTCTCCCGCAAGGCGTCATAGCTCTGTTCCAGGGCCTTGGCCTCGGGCGTCTCGCCCATCCCGTAAAGAATCATGGTCCACTGGGCGCTTGCGATGTTGTTCAGATTCTGCCGCAGGGTCTCATACATCACGTCATAGTCGATCACTTCAATCGCCTGGACGTTTTCCTCCAGGGCCAGAAGGGTCAGGTTATTCTCCCGCAGGCGGCGCTCCAGGTTTTCAAAGCTGATGTAACCCACTGGGTCAGGTATGTACTCCTCCGGTGTTTCCTCTTCTTCGGATTCCTCCGAAGCTTCCTCTCCTGCCGTCTGTTCCTCCGGGGAGCTCTCCTCCGGGACTTCCTCCTTTGCCGGGCTGGTGTCCGGCTGCTGGTTTGTCTCCGTCTCCACCGCCTCCGGGGCCGGGTCGGAGCTGTCCGCCGCCAGCGCCGAAACGCCAAGCAGGGACAGGGCCACCGCCATGGCCACCAGCAGTGCCGTCAATTGTCTTTTCATGGGGCCGTTTCCTCCTTGTTTCGTTCACCGTTTCCGGCGGCGCAGCCATATTTGATCATAGCCACACGGGTTTTTAAAATCTCACACTGCCGTTTCCATCCCTCCGGATCCTGGAGGGTGCCCACCACCGCGTAGGCCAGTACCGCGCACAGCAGATGAAATACATGCTCGGCATACTCCCGGTCCGGCTTTTTCATCACAGCCGGATCGACCAGTTCCCACAGGGAATCGGGGAGCAGCCCCGGCTGGGCGGTCATAAAGGCCTGGGTATCCCAGCCTGGATTGAGCTGCAGCACCCGGATAAACTGCCTGAGCATGGGATTGGTATTTCCCTGGTCCATAAATTGCTCAAAGGCACTTACCGGGATGGCAAACAGGTCTCCGTCCGAATCCGTCAGCACTCCCCGGAGCAGCTGAACAAAATACTCCTGCATATCGTTTAACAGGTAGCGGATCATATCTTCCTTGTCGGCAAAGTATTGATAAAAGCTCCCTCTGGGAATGTGCGCCTGGGAAATAATCCGGTTGACCGACATATCCGCAAAACGAACCCTGGTGATCTCCGACCAGCAAGCCGTCATCAGACGCTCCCGCTTCTCCTGGGGTAATCGGAAATAGGTACTGGTAGGCATAGAATCCCCCTCTTATGACAGTCTGTCGCATGACAATCTGTCATAATTATAGGCACCCCTCCCAGCCCTGTCAATATTCCGGGGATAAATGTTTCGTTAAATCTCCGCCTGTTCTTGGGGCAAAAAGACCGGCCTGTCCTGAACTCCAGGACAGGCCGGTTTCCGGCAAATTTGATTTTCCACAGAAGAAATTACCGCTTCCCCTTGTCGTAAATCTCACCCAGAGCACGGGGCGCCCGGTTGCTCTTGGAGAAGAAGATCAGCAGGAACAGGGTGACAATGTAGGGCAGGGTCATAAACACATCGGTAAAGGCGGAGGGCAGCTCCATCACCTGGGTCAGGGCAAAGCCGCCGGAGCGGGCAAAGCCGAAGATCAGACAGGCGGCCAGGGTAGGCATGATCTGCCAGTTGCCAAAAATCAGTCCGGCAATGGCCAGGTAGCCGTAGCCCATATAGATGGCCGAGGAGAACTGCACCGAAATGGAGTAGGCAAAGCAGATGCCGCCCAATCCGGACAGGGCGCCGGAAATCATCACGGCGATGAACCGCACCCGGCTCACCTCCACGCCGGCGGCGTCCACCGCGTGGGGGTTGTCGCCGCAGGCCCGCAGATGCATGCCGAAGGGGGTTTTATAGAGCACATACCAGGCCACCAGAGCCACCAGGATGATGACCAGCTCAAAGGGATAGATGTTGGTAAATACCGCCCCCAGCACCGGAATCTCAGAGAGCCCCGGCACCGTCATGCGCACCGAGGTGGTCAGACGGAAGCGGTTGGAAGCCGCACCGAACAGGGCAGTAGAGATCTCGCTGGTGAGGAAGGTGGTCAGGGCGGTAGCCAAAATGTTGATGACCACGCCGCTGATCACCTGGTTGGCCTTGAACTTCACGCACAGCACCGCGTGGAGTACCGCGTAAAGTCCGCCGCCCAGGAAGGAGAAGGCCATGGCAATGAACATGGGGGCCTGACTGTCTGCGGCGAACATCCCGGAGACCAGGGTGGCCGCCAGAGCTCCCACAAAGGCGCCCATGCCCTGCAGGCCTTCAATGGCCAGGTTGGTCACGCCGCTGCGCTCGCAGTAGATGCCGCCGATGGCCATGATAAACAGGGGGAGGGCAAAGGAGAGGCCATCAATGATAATGGTATTCAAATAGGTCATGCCTGGGCCTCCTTTCCGTCGGTGCCCGCAGCCAGTTTTTTGGCATCCCCTTCCCGCTGGCGGCCCCGGTTCACCAGATAGGCGATGTAGGCCCCACAGGCCGAGAACAGAAGGATCAGGCCGGTAATGAGCGCGCCGATCTCCTGGCGCACCCCAATGGAGGACTGGAGATAGGTGCTGCCCTTGTCAATGATGGAAATGAGCAGGGAGGAGAACACGATGCCGATGGGGTTGGAGTTACCCAGAATACACACGGCGATGGCGTCAAATCCAGTGGAAATGAGCACATCGGGCTGGATGGAGCCAAAGTATCCCAGGTAATAGGTGACGCCGGCCAGACCGGCCAGGGCGCCGGAGATGGCCATGACCAGAATGGTATTGCGTCCCACGTTGATTCCCGCGTATTTGGCGGCCACCGGGTTTCCGCCAATGGCCCGCAGTTCAAAGCCCAGCTTCATTTTAGTAAACAGGAAATGGACCAAAATCACCGCGGCCGCCGCCAGGATGATGCCCAGAGGGATGTCCATCTTGAGCCCCCCCAGCTCCGTATCCATCAGGGACAGGCGGGCCGTGGCACTCACCGGCCAGGACTGGCGGGTGGAGGGGTTATTGATGGTGGTTTTCACAAAGAAGCTGACGATATAGCGGATAATATAGTTGAGCATAATGGCGGAAACCACCTCGTTGATGTTCCACCGCTGCTTTAAAAAGCCAATGAGCGAGGCCACCAAAGCTCCCGTCACCAGGCCGATGAGCACCACCAGGGGCTTGGCCACCACGGCGGGCAGCGTCTCGGTATAGCCCACGGTGATGGTGGCAATAAATCCGGCGCAGAGCATCTGTCCGGACACGCCGATGTTGAACAGTCCCGCCCGCATGGCCACCGCCACCGAGAGGGAGGCGAAGAGCATGGGGGTCCAGGCGTTGAGCAAGCTGAGAAAGTCGGTGAGCATGCTCTTTTTGGCGGCGTAGGCCTCCTTGGGCAGGATTCCCGACCCCCGCAGCAGGCTGATAAAGGCCTCGATGGGGTCTTCGCCCAAAATCAGCAGCACAATAGAGCTGGCAATGAGGCTCAGGAGGATAGCAAAGACCGGGATGGTGATGCGCTGGCGGCGCTCGTTGCCCATCAGGAACAAGACGCCGCGGGTGACCGGATTAGCCCGCCTCATTCTGCTTCACCCCCATCATAAATTGCCCCACCTCATTGGTGGTCAGCGTGTCGGCAGGAGCAATTTTCAAAAGCTCACCGCTGAAAATAACCCCGATGGTGTCGGCCAGGCCCATGATCTCGTCCAGCTCCAGGGAGATGAGCAAAATGGCCCGGCCCTTGTCCCGCTCCGCCAAAATCTGGCGGTGAATGTTCTCAATGGCGCCGATGTCCAGGCCGCGGGTGGGCTGGACGAAGATCATCAGGGGAGAGGCCAGCTCGATCTCCCGGCCTACAATGGCCTTTTGCTGGTTGCCGCCTGACATGGAGCGCACGATGGTGTCCTTCCCCTGGCCGGAACGGATATCATATTCCTCGATGAGCCGCTCTCCGTACTGGCTGAAGGCCTCATGGTGCAAAATCCCCTTATGGCAGAAGGGCTCTTTGTAGTAGGTCTTCAGGGCCAGGTTGTCCTCCAGGGTGAAGTCCAGCACCAGGCCCATGTTCTGCCGGTCCTCCGGAATATAGGAAATGCCCAGGTCCGTGCGGTGCCGGATATCCATGTGGGTAATGTCGATGCCGTTGAGGGTAATGGTCCCCTCCGCCGCCTGGGCCATACCGGCCACCGCGTCGGCAATCTCCACCTGGCCGTTGCCCGACACGCCGGCGATGGCAAAGATCTCCCCTGCCCGCACAGAGAAGGAGACGTCCTTGACCACCGGGAAGTTGTCCCGGTTTTTCACCGTGAGGTGTTCCACCCGCAGCACCTCGCCGCCAAATTTGGCAGGGGACTTGTCCACCACAAAGTCCACCTCCCGGCCCACCATCAGGTTGGCCATGGTCTGGGTGGAGGTGGAGGCCACATCCAGGATGTCAATGAGCTTGCCCCGGTTCAGGATGGCGCAGCGGTCGGCCACCTGCTTGATCTCCTCCAGCTTGTGGGTAATGAGGATGATGGTTTTTCCACCCTCCCGCAGGCTGCGGATGATCTGGAGCAGGAAGTCGATCTCCTGGGGGGTGAGCACGGCGGTGGGCTCGTCAAAAATGAGGATCTCCGCCTCCCGGTAGAGCATCTTCAAAATCTCCACCCGCTGCTGGGTGGACACATTGATGTCCTCGATCTTCGCCTTCGGGTCCACCTCCAGGCCGTACTGGCGGGACAGCTGGGCCACCTTTTCGTTGGTGCCCTTGATATCCACCACGGGGAGAATACCCAAACGGCGCTTTGGCTCAATGCCCAGGATGATGTTCTCGGCAATGGTGTAGTTGCTCACCAGCTTGAAATGCTGGTGCACCATTCCGATATTCAGCT
Organism: uncultured Oscillospiraceae bacterium; assembly: GCA_944385035.1. Lineage (GTDB taxonomy): Bacteria > Bacillota > Clostridia > Oscillospirales > Oscillospiraceae > Lawsonibacter. The sequence continues at coordinate 12,017 of CALWVV010000008.1, forward strand.
TCGTGGCGTAGTTGGGGGAGGTAATGTGCTCCCGCTTGCCGCGGATGTAAATTTCCCCCTCATCCGGCTCATACATTCCAAACAGCATGCTCATCAGCGTGGATTTTCCCGCGCCATTCTCCCCCAGCAGGGCAAAGATCTCGCCCTTTTTAATGCCCAGGGAAATGTCATCGTTGGCTACAATGCCGGGAAACCGCTTGGTGATGTGCCGCATTTCTACAATGTATTCGTCCGCCATCCATATCACACTCCTTCGCTCTGGTCCTGCCAGTGTTCTCATCCCAATCCAGTGCCCGGACTGGGATCAGAACGCCGGCGTTTTCGTACGGGCTTCGAGGAAAAAGAAAAGAGGGGGCGCTCCGCCGGGACTAAACAGTCGGGCAACGGAGCGCCCCGAATTTACAGCTTAGGGGTTAAGACCCAAAGGGTTCCCGCTTACAGGCCGGGGAACTCCTCAGGAGTATAGCCGTTGAAGTTGGCGGCGGGAATGATGGTGCCGTCCTTCACCTGGGGATAGAGCTCGTCCAGAGTGGCCACGGTCTCAGCGGACATCTGGTGACGGCCCTCGGCGGAGACATAGCCGGTGGAGTCGGTCTCGGCAGTCAGGGTGTAGTTGCCGCCCTGGAAGGTGCCGTCCACGATGGCGTTGAGCTGACGCTCCACGTTGATGGCCATGTTCTTCAGAGCGGAGGTCAGGATGATGTTGCTGTCGCCGTTGGCGCCGTCATCATACTGGTCCACGTCGCAGCCGATGATCTTGCAGTTGCCGGACTCCTTGGCGGCGGCGAACACGCCGTTGCCGGAAGCACCGGCGGCCACGAAGATGATGTCGCAGCCCTCACGGATCAGGGCCTCGCCCAGGGTCTTGCCGGCGGCCTCGTCAGAGAAGTTGCCGGTGTAGTTGCCGCCCACGTTGGTGTTGGTCACGTCGGTGCCGGCATAGGAGGCCAGCTCCACGATCTCAGCGGAGGCACCCAGGTGCTTGTTGGCGTAGTTCACGCCGGACTCAAAGCCATACTGATAGTTCACGTTGGAGGGGAAGGGCTGGCCGGTCACCACGGCCACCTTGCCGCTCTGGGTCTCCAGGGCGGCAGCCACACCGGCGAAGAAGCCGCTCTCCTGCTCGGCAAACTGCATAGCATAGATGTTGTCCAGACCCTCCTCGATGGTCACGCCCTCCGCGTCAGAGGGGAAGGTGTCCACCAGGATGAAGTACTTGTCGGGGTTGTCCTGAGCCACAGGGCCGATGCCGGCGGACTGGAAGCCGGTGGCCACGATGACGTCATAGTCAGCCACGATCTCGCCCACCAGCTGAGCCACGGCGGCGGTGTCACCGCTGGTCTCCTGAATGGGATTGACCGTGTCAATGTCGCCGCGGGAGGCGATAAAGTTCAGCACGCCGTTGTAGTTGTCCTCGTTGAAGGAGCCGTCATCCACGGAGTTGGGGCTGGTGACGATGGCGATCTTCAGGCCCTCAGCATCCCCAGCGGGCTGGCTCTGGGCGGCGGAGCCGCTCTGGGCGCTGCCGGACTGGCTGGTGCTGCTCTTGCTGCCGCCGCCGCAGGCGGTCAGCGCAAACGTCATGGCCATGGCCAGACACAGGGCAAGCAGTTTCTTGCTACGTTTCATCGTTTCGTTTCCTCCTTGATATCTTGGTAAATATCAGGTCCGGGGCATATTCCCCGGTCCATGCCGGCCTTCCTTGGACCCTCTTTTATAGCGCCCCAGGCGTTTCAGACCGACAATATAATAATCCTACTATCAGAGCGCCAATTTGGCAAGACACAATTTCCACAAAGATGTTTCAATCCCGTCTTTTCTCTCTTCTGCGCCCTTCTTTTCCCCGGCGATCAGCGGAAAAGCTCCGCGAGGCTCTGCTCAAAGGGAGCCCGGCAGATGCCCTTCTCCGTCACAATGGCGGTAATCAGGGTATGGTCGGTCACGTCAAAGGCGGGATTATAGCACTTGACCTCCTTCAGAGCCATGGGCTCGGCGTACCACTTCTCCCGAATTTCATCGGGGTCCCGCAGCTCAATGGGGATGTGGTCCCCATCGGGGCAGTTCAGGTCGATGGTGGAGGTGGGGCCCAGAACATAGAAGGGGATCCCATAGTGCTTGGCCAGGATGGCCACGCCGCTGGTGCCGATCTTGTTGGCGGCGTCCCCGTTGGCCGCGATGCGGTCGCAGCCCACAAAGCAGGCCTGGACCCAGCCGTTTTTCATCACAATGGAGGCCATATTGTCGCAGATGAGGGTCACGTCAATGCCCGCCTTCTGCAGCTCATAGGAGGTCAGGCGCGCCCCCTGGAGCAGAGGCCGTGTCTCGTCAGCAAAGACATGCAGGTCCATGCCCTGCTCCTTGCCCAGGAACAGGGGGCCCAGGGCAGTGCCGTACCGGGAGGTGGCCAGGGGACCGGCGTTGCAGTGGGTGAGCACTCCGTCCCCGTCCTTGAGCAAAGACAGGCCGTACTCAGAGATGGCCCGGCACATTTCAATGTCCTCTTGGTGGATAGCCCGGCACTCCTTGCCCAGCAGCTCCAAAAGCTCCTCCACACTCTGGCCTTCGTGCTCCGTTACCACCCGCTCCATGCGCTCCAGGGCCCAGCTCAGGTTGACAGCGGTGGGCCGGGAGGAGTTGAGATACTCCTTCCAGTGATGAAATTCCTTGGCAAATGCTGCCGGGTCCCGGATCTCCCACTGGCGGGCCAGGGCGTAGGTGCCATAGCCGGCGCAGATGCCGATAGCGGGCGCCCCCCGCACCTGAAGTAGCTTGATGGCGTTATACAGCTGCTCCGGGGTGCGCAGGGTCAAATAGACCGTCCGGTTGGGCAGCTGGCTCTGGTCAATGATGACCACGCTGCGCTCATCTTCTCCCAGACGGACATTATCAATATGGGTTACCTGCCGGATATCCTCAGGCATTGGAATCACTCCTGTTTCATAAATTGGACGGGCTCCGGGCCCGCAATGTTTTAGCCTTGTCAGCCGTAGATCTCATTGTCCAGGGGCTTGGGCGGCAGCAGGCAGTCCTCCTGGTGAAAGGCGGGGGCCACCACACAGGAGACCAGGGCAAAGTCCCCCTCCACCAGGCGGGTGGTCTGCCACTGGTTGGCCGGGGCCAGGATCTGGGGCCGCTCTCCCATACTCAGCCGGGGGCCCAGGGAAAGGGTACCCTCCGGCTGCGGGGCATCCCCTGTCCCGCCCAGGGTCATCTCCAGGCTGCCCCCCATGTGCCAGGCCCAGACCTCACTGGCGCGCAGCTGGTGCCACCGGGAGATTTCACCTTTTTGGAGCAAGTAGTAAATCATACTGCAGCTGTCCCGCGCTCCCCCAATTCCGGGCACTGCACCGGCAGGAAGGGAAACTCCGCTGGCGGTGACAAAGGCGTACCAGCCCCCCTCCTCGTGGGGAACCATCCCCAGCAGCTCAATGACCTCCTGGGCGGTGTAGGTATGTTCCATACGCTGTCCTCCCATCATTCCCGCTTGCCCGCCAGCTTGCGGTAATAGTCCCCCATAGAGCGCAGGGTGTCCGCCTGTTCCTGGGAAATTTCCACGCCGCCGCCCATACGGCTGACGTAGTAATAGATCTTCGCGGTCTGCTCCACTGTCTCCAGCCGGTCAAAGGCCGACAGAAGGGTGGGCCCCCAGGCCAGAGAGCCGTGGTTGGCCAGCAGCACAGCATTGTGGTCATGCACATAGGGCCGCACGCTGTCAGCCACCTCGTTGGTGGAGAGCATGGCAAATTCCGTCACCGGCACCTCTCCCAGCCCCGCCACCATCTCGGACAAATACCGCTCCTTCAGGGGGCGGCGGCAGATGGCGAAGGCAGTGGACATGGGGGGATGGGCATGGACTACGCTCATAACGTCCTCCCGTTCCCGGTAGACCATCAGGTGCATTTTGCTCTCGGAGGAGGGATAGCGGTCCCCCTCCAAAACATTCCCCTCCAGATCACACAGCACCAGCATCTCCGGGGTTATGCGGCCCTTGCCCACACCGGAGGGGGTAATAAGGATTTTATCCGCCTCCACCCGCAGGGAAACATTTCCGTCGTTGCTCACCACATATCCCCGCTGGTACAGGAGATGGCAGACTTCACAGATCTCCTCCCGCTGTCTCTGAACGTTCATAAGCGTCAACCGCCTTTCCATCCTAAAAGTCCTTTTTATTATACCGTTTTCTTCCCTGCGGCGCAAGAAGGACAGCCCCTTCCAGGGTATTTTTGGCAAAAAAGGCGGACGCCCCGCGGGGCGTCCGCCTTCGGAAAAACGGTTTACTTCAGATCCAGGGCCTCTTTCACCTTGCCGATGATGTGCTGGCCGATGTCGCGGGAAGCGTCCACGGTCTGAGCACCCAGGTGGGGGGTCACCACGAAGTTGTCGCACTCAAACAGGGGGGAGTCGAAGCCAGCACCCTCGGTCAGGCCGCCGGCGGCCAGCTCGTTCTCCATCACGTCGGTGGCATAGCCGCCCAGCTTGCCGGACTTCAGAGCCTCATACATATCCTGCTCGTTGACAATGCCGCCGCGGGCCATGTTCAGCACCACAGCGCCGTCCTTCATCTCGGCAATGGACTTGGCGTTGAAGAGGTCCTTGGTCTCGGGGGTGAGAGGCATGTGGATGGTAATAAAGTCGGAGACCTTCAGCACCTCGTCGATGGTGCAGTTTTTGGCGTGCTGCTCCTCAAACACATGGGCAGGCAGATAGGGGTCATAGGCCACCACGTCCATCAGGAAGGCGTGGGCCAGCTCGCCCACACGCTGGCCGATGCGGCCAAAGCCCAGCACGCCCAGGGTCTTGCCCCGGAGCTCGCGGCCCACGAACTTATACTTGTCCCAGGTCTTGTTGACCTTCACATCGTAGTTGGCGGGGATGGTGTGGCGGGAGATATCCAGCATCTTGGAGATGGTCAGCTCCGCCACAGCGTTGCCGTTGAGGCCGGGAGCGTTGAAGACCTGGATGCCGTTGGCCTTGGCCGTGTCCAGATCGATGTGGTTCAGACCCACAGAGCACACGCCGATGACCTTCAGGTTCTTGGCGGCGTCCAGGATCTCCTTGTTGATGGCGGGGTCCACGCGCATGATCAGGACATCATAATCCCCGATCATAGCGGCCAGCTCGGCCTGGGTGGGCAGCATCTTGGTGTCCACCTGCATATACTTGCCCAGTTCTTCGGCAATGGCGGGAGAGACGGCGTCAATGATGAGACATTTCATAAGACATCTTCCTTCCTTTCTATCATGTAGGGCCTTTTGCCCTTTTATAGGAGCTTTTCTATTGAGTATTATGCCATATTTGAACCTTTTTGGGAAGTATCTTTTTGTTGAGGGTTGCCACAGCCAAATGGCTGTGGTATACTTTGTACAGCGTTTACTTCGCCCTGTGCTTTTGAACCTGTCCGGGCGGTCTTGCAAAAAAAGGAGGTTCCCTTTGAACTTTCAACACCTGAAATATTTCCTTACTGTGGCGGAGGAGCTCAATATCACCAAAGCGGCCGAGCGGCTGTACATCTCCCAGCAGTCCCTGTCCAACCACATCGGCAACCTGGAGCGGGAGCTGGGGGTCAAACTCTTTACCCGCTCTCCAAAGCTGTCCCTTACCTACGCAGGAGACCTTTTGGTGGACACCGCCACCCAGATTTTAGACCTGCACAGCCAGTACTTATCCAAAGTAGGCGACATCAACCGCCAGTACATGGGAGTGCTCCGGGTGGGCATCTCCCACACCTGCGGACTGGCCCTGCTGCCGGACATTCTGCCCAAATTTCACAGCGAATTTCCTCTGGTGGAGTTTTCCCTGTTTGAGGGCAACTCCATCCAGCTGGAGGACGAGCTGTCCCACGGCCGGACCGATTTGATCATCTGCTTTCAGCCCATCATCATGGATGGGGTCAATACGGTCCCCTTAACCGAACAAAAGCTGGTCATGGTGGTCCCCAAAACCTTTACCGACCGCCTGTTCGGCGCCCAGACCGACAGCATCCGTGCCCAGTTTACCCAGGGGGCGGACATCAGCCAGTTCCGGGACGCCCCCTTTGTGCTCATTAAGCGGGGCAACCGCACCCGCAATATTGTGGACCAGTACTTCAGCCGCTACTACTTTAAGCCCAACCTGATTCTGGAGACGGAAAACACCGTCACCACCCTGGCCATGGCCGAGGCGGGCATCGGCATCACCATCTGCCCGGAGCTCTTCCTCCGGGCCCTGCCGGTCCCCTCTCCGGGGTCGGCCGGCGTGGACCTCTTTCCCCTCACCGATCCCTCCACCTTCAGCAAGCTGGTGGCGGGCTACCGCAAGGACCGCTATCTGTCCCACTTTGGGGAGCGGTTCATTCAAATTGCCAACGAAACCCTTCATTCATAAGGTCATAACGGCTATAAAAAAGCTGTGCACCCACCTGGGTGCACAGCTTTTTTGTATTATCTCTTCAGGCTCTCCGCCCAAACGGCGTATTGGGCCGTCTTGGCGTCGGCCTCCTCCCGTGTGGCCCCATTGGCCAGGATATAGACCTTGACCTTGGGCTCGGTACCAGAGGGCCGGACGATGAGGCTGGTTCCGTCAGCCATTTCATAGCGCAGCACGTTGGAGCCGGACAGCTCCATGGTGGTCTTGGTTCCATCGGCCACACAGACCACGCTACCATCCTGGTAGTCCTTCTGCTCCTTGACCGCCACACCGGCAATCTCCACCGGGGGCTTCTCCCGCAGCTGCGCCATCAGGTCGGCCATCTTCTTCAGGCCGTCCAGGCCGGGCATCACCAGGTTCAGGGTCTTTTCACTGTAATAGCCGTACTTTTCATACAGGGCCAGCAGGGCATCATAGAGGGTCATGCCCTGGCTGGCGTACCAGGCAGCCATCTCGCTGAGCTCCACACTGGCGGTCACCGCGTCCTTGTCCCGGACATAGTCACCCAGCATGTAGCCGTAGGACTCCTCATAGGCAAAGATCACCTTGCCCTGGCCGCTGTTCTCCAGCTGGTCCTTCTTCTGAGCCAGGAATTTAAAGCCGGTGAAGGTGTCGTAGCAGGCAAGGCCGTTGACCTCGGCCACCTTCCGGGCCATTTCGGTGGTGACGATGGTCTTCAGGGCCACGGGCTTTTCGGGCATCTTTCCCGTGCGCTTCTTGGCGCCGATGAGATAGTCCAGCAGCAAAACGCCCGTCTGGTTGCCGGAGATGACTTTGAACTCTCCGCTGCCGGTGTTCACCATGATGCCCACCCGGTCGGCATCGGGGTCGGAGCCCAGGATAAAGTCGGCCCCTTCCTTCTTGGCCAGGTCCACCGCCAGATAGAAGCCCTCGGGATTCTCCGGGTTGGGAGAGGCCACGGTGGGGAAGTTGCCGTCAATGACCATCTGCTCGGGCACGCAGATCACATGCTTGAGGCCCAGGCGCTTGAGGGCCTCGGGAATCAGCTTGTAGCCGGTGCCGTGGAAGGGAGTGTAGACCATCTTAAAGGTGTCGGCCACCTGCTCTACCACAGCCTTGTCGTTGACTTGCCCCATCACGTTGGCCAGGAACTTTTCGTCGGTCTCCGCACCCATGAGAACGATCTTGCCCTCGGCCACGGCCTGGTCGTAGTCCATGGTCTTGACGCAGGCAAACACGTCCAGCTCTTTCATCTTCTTGGCCACCTCGTCGGCGTGCTTGGGGGGCAGCTGGGCGCCATCCTCCCAGTAGACCTTGTAGCCGTTATATTCCTTGGGGTTGTGGCTGGCGGTGACGTTGATGCCCGCGATGCAGCCGTACTCCCGGATGGCAAAGCTCAGCTCCGGGGTGGGACGCAGAGACTCAAACAGGCGCACAGGGATCCCGTTGCCCGCCATGACACAGGCGGCCTCCCGTGCAAAGACGTCGGAGTTATTCCGGCAGTCAAAGCAGATGGCCACGCCCCGAGCCGCAGCCTCCGGTCCCTCCTCCAGCACCACCTGGGCAAAGGCCTGGGTGGCATGGCGGATCACATGGACATTCATCCGGTACAGGCCCACCCCCATGGTGCCCCGCAGACCGGCGGTACCAAAGGAGAGCTGGTCAAAAAACCGGCCCTCGATCTCCTTCTCGTCATTTTGGATGGCCTCCAGCTCAGCCTTTTCCTCAGCAGACAGGGCGGGGCTGTTGAGCCAGGCTTCATACGTATCTTTATAGGACATATTTCATAACCTCCCGTCAGGAAATTTAGGTGATTCTGCCTACAAGTATACCACAGGGCTTGTTTGATTTCTAGGGAATTTTCCACAAGGGACGGGGAAAGATCAAAAAAGTTTGCTGGACTGCATGAGTTTTTCCATATCCTGGGGGAGAGGCGCTGTAAAGGTCATCTGTTCCCCATGGACCGGGTGGCACAGCTCCAGCCGGGCGGAATGGAGGGCAGGGCGGGGGATGAGCGTCCGGTCCTCCTGTCCGTAGAGGAAGTCCCCGGTGAGGGGGTGCCCCATGTGGGCCATATGGACCCGGATCTGGTGGGTGCGGCCGGTATCCAGCTCCAGCTCCACCAGGGCCCGCCCCCCATAGGTTCCCAGCACCTTATACCGGGTACGGGCAAATTTCCCGTCGGGGCGCACCATCTGCTCCATCAGGGAGCCGGGCTTTGGCCCCAGGGGCGCTTCGATGGTCCCCTCGCCGGGCTCCGGCACCCCTTCGCAGACGGCCAGATAGGTCCGGCGGAAGGCTTTGGTATGGAGCTGGTTTTTCAGCACCTCCTGGGCGTGGGGGTGCTTGGCCGCCGCCAGCAGGCCGGAGGTCCCCCGGTCCAGCCGGTGGACTGGGTGAAAGTCCGCCGTTTCTCCCTCCAAATCGTAATGATAAAGGAGAAAATTACCCAGCGTATCATCAAAATGCCCCGGCCCTGGGTGGACGGACACCCCAGGGGCCTTGTTCAGCACCACCATGTCCCCGTCCTCATAGAGAATGTCCAGCGGCCCAGGGGCGGGCACAATGCCGCTTCTGCGCTCGGGGTCGTCCAGGCGCACGGACAGCACCTGCCCCTCCTGGGGGCAGAAACGGGTATTGACCCGGAAACCGTCTGCCAGAATACCGTCAGGCAGCCACTTGATCCGCCGCACCACCGTTCCCGACAGATGGAGGTGCCGCTTGAGCAGGGTGTCCACCTTGATTCCGGCCAACTCCGGGGTGATGGAAAGTTCCAGCCGTCTCATAGCTTTTTCATCCACCGATTCATATTCACCATGTAAAAGACACAGTGGAGCACGATGGCCACCGACACCAAGGCCGTATACATCCCGCCCCGCAGAATCAGGGTCAGGAAAAAGAGCCCCCACAGGAGATACAAGGTCCAGTACCAGCTGGAGTAGGCCGCCTTTTCCCGGATGGCCACATTGCGCTCGTCCCGCTCCGCCCGCTCAATTTCCCGGCGCTGCTCCGGGGTCCAGGTTCGGTCAAAGTGGGCCAGGATGAGCTTGGAGGCAGACAGGCCGCCGATGGCTCCGGCCAGACCGAAGGCGATCCCGCTGATTGGGGCGGACAGCCGCTCTCCCAGAACGGCCGCCGCCACGCCCAGCCCAACGGCAAGGCCCAGGGCCAGGGCGGGCAAAAAATTGTTGTGCTTTTTCATGCGGATCCCCCCTACATTATCTTTCTCAGCCAGAGCTCGGCCGCTATGTTGACCAGCAGGCCTGCCAGCGCCAGTCCATAGCATACCAGAGTGATGGTAAAGTCAAACTGGGAAGCAATCATTGCCGTCACAAGCAGGCCGGCGATCAACACTTTCCAGGTAACACTTCCCGCTTTTTCCCGGATGGCGATATTCCGTTCGTCCCGCTCCTCCAGCTCCACTTCCCGCTTGCGCTGGGGAGAAAGCTTATTGTAGCTGTGAAGCCGCCAGCTCAGACCGATCAGGCCTCCAATCCCCCCGCCCAGTCCTATGCAGGAGTAGGTTCCCACATAGTGGGCTCCGTCGGAAAAAAATACGCCCACCGGGATCAGCAGCAGACAAAAGATCCACTCCGCCGCCGTAGGTTTCCGACATCCTTTTTTCACAGCTTCTCCCCCCTAATACTCTTTTGACAGGCGGCTGTATGACAGGGCATACAGCACACTGTTGGCCAGATTTGCCGCCGCAAAACCGATGACTCCATACCGGCACCCCAGCACCAGCATCGCGGCCATTCCCGCCAGCAGCACCCAGTCCATATACTTCCAGGTCTGATAGGCCGCCTTATCCCGGATCATCTGCAGGCGCTCGTCCCGGTCCTCCCGCTCCATGTCCCGCCGCTGCTCCGGCGAGGCCTTTTCCCAGCGGTCCTTTGCCAAACTCCAGGCACAGATTCGGCTCAGCCCCAAATAGGACAGAAACCGTGCAGCAGTGCGGCTGAGCTGGTAAATCTCAGAACCGGGAAAATCCAGGACGAAGGTATTGTACAAAAATCCGCCCACGCACAGCGCCCAGGCCAGCGTGATCTTCCACTGAGCCGGTTTTTTCATTTCTTCCATCCTTTCCGCGCAAACCCGCTTTACATCCGCTTTTTCAGCCAAACACTTCGTCCCTCATAGGCGATGAGCTGAAGCACCAGTACCGCCAGCACACCATATTCTCCCAGCGTACACTCCAGGGTGGACATAAGGAAAAACAACACCACAAGCCCGTCACAGGACACATCAAAGGCAAAGGCGGCCGCCTTCTCCCGGATGGCCACGTTCCGCTCATCCAGTTCATTCAGCTCCATCTCCCGCCGCTCCTGGGGTCCGGCCTTTTCCCAGCGCTTTCTGCCGTCTTTATAAAACACCCAAAGGCCCACGGCAGCCCCGGAAATCCCTCCAAGACCTCTTTTCAACGCCTGGTATAGGCTTTCATTCAGGTCCAGATTGGGGAGCACCATATTGGAAAGCCAGATGCACAAAATCACCACTGCCAACGCAATCCGTTCCTGTGTGCGTTTTTTCATCCCACTTCCTCCTCAAGCAAAAACGCTTTATCTGGGCTGCGACGTGCCGCAAGGGCCGCTTAAAATTTCCGGTTCAGCGCACGCAGTTTTCCAAAATAGGACAGCACCTGCACGCCAAACAACACCGCAACCGCCAGCATCCCGGGCGTACAGTCCAACATGGACATGACCACGCCCGCTGCCGCCAGGGCAAACAGCATAACCTGCCAGGAGTAATAGGCCGCCTGCCCCCACAAAAACTGGTTGCGCTCGTCCGTTTCCGCCCTCTCCATGTCCCGGCGCTGCTCCGGCGTCGCCTTCTCCCAGCGCTTTTTTCTGCTGTACCAATAGGCCAGATACACCGCCAAAACCCATCCAAGGGATGTGATGCCAGCCTTCATGGGCTGGTATAGCCCAGCCCCTTGCAGATTGGGCACCAGGGTCACCTTCAGCAGAGCCAAAAGGAGCAGTGCCCCGTAGGCCGCCTTTCCCTTCCAACCGCTTGTCTTCATTCCTCTTCCTCCTCGAACAGAAACACTTCCTCAATGGTCAGGCCAAAGTATTTGGCAATCCGGTGGGCCAGCAGCAGGGAGGCATTATACCGCCCGTTTTCCAGGGAAATAATGGTCTGGCGGGTCACATCCACCGCGTCGGCCAGCTCCGCTTGAGAGATGCGGCGCTCCTTGCGCAGCTGGGCAATTTTGTTGGTCAATGGAACACCCCCTCAAAAAGTAAAGCTTCCTTTACATTTCGCAGTATAGCACTTGCCTTGTTCTATGTCAAGCCAGCTTTACATTTTCCCATAAAAAAAGCGGCCCCAAAGGGGGCCGCAGGAACGTATATTCAGGACAGAGTTTCCAGCTCTTTCCGCCACAGGGCGTTCACCGCGTCGCTGGGCATCCGCCAGTCGCCGCGGGGGGACAGGGTAACCGAGCCCACCTTGGGTCCGTCGGGGAGGCAGGAGCGCTTAAACTGCTGGGCAAAGAAGCGGCGGTAGAAGTTATGAAGCCATTTCAAAATGGTCTCCCGGCCATAGGTCTCGCCCAGGGCCGCCATGGCCAGGCGGAACACCTTTTTAGGCGGGAAGCCCCAGCGGACGGCGTAGTAGAGGAAGAAGTCGTGGAGCTCATAGGGCCCCACCAGGTCCTCGGTGCGCTGGACGATCTCCCCCTCCTTGGGGGGCAGCAGCTCGGGGGAGACTGGGGTGTCCAGAATGTCCCGGAGCACGGCAGCCAGCTTGGGGTCGCTAGGCTCCGCCTGGTCGGCGTAGTAAGCCACCAGGTGGCGCACCAGGGTCTTGGGGATGGAGCCGTTTACCCCGTACATGGACATGTGGTCCCCGTTGTAGGTGGCCCAGCCCAGGGCCAGCTCGCTCAGGTCTCCAGTACCGATAACCATGCCGCCGAAGCGGTTGGCTACGTCCATGAGGACCTGGGTGCGCTCACGGGCCTGGCCGTTCTCAAAGGTGACGGACAGGTCGTCCATGGACTGGCCGATGTCCTGAAAGTGGACCTTCACCGCCGGGCCGATGTCGATCTCCCGGAAGGTGGTGCCCATGCGCTCGGCCAGGATCTGGGCGTTGGACTTGGTGCGGCTGGTGGTGCCAAAGCAGGGCATGGTGATGGCGGTAATATCCGTGCGGGGACGGCCCAGCAGATCCATGGCCCGTGCGGTGATGAGCAGGGCCAGGGTGGAGTCCAGGCCGCCGGACAGGCCCACCACAGCGGTTTTGGCGTTGGTATGGGCCAGGCGCCTCTTAAGCCCCAGAGCAGCAATGGTCAGGATCTCCTGACACCGGGCATCCCGGTCCCCCTGGTCGGCGGGGACAAAGGGGTTTTTTTCCACCGGCCGGGTGAGGACGGTGTCCTCCAGCTGCAAATCAAAGGAACCGCGCCAGATCTCCTGGTCACTTCTGGTAAAGGTGTTGACTCTCCGGCGCTCATAGACCAGCTTGTCCACATCGATCTCCGAAATGGTCAGTCCCGTCTCAAAGCGCTTCTCTGCCAAAATGGTCCCGTTCTCCCCGATCAGGTTGTGCCCGGCAAAGACCAGGTCGGTGGTGGATTCTCCCTCTCCGGCATCGGCGTACACATAGCCGCACATGAGACGCCCGGACTGGCCGGACACCAGGCAGCGGCGGTAGCCGGCCTTGCCCACAGTCTCGTTGGAGGCGGACAGGTTGAGGATCAGGGTAGCGCCCGCCCGTGCCAGGGCCGTGGACGGGGGCTCGGGGGCCCAGAGGTCCTCGCAGATCTCTACCCCGATCACCAGATTGGGCATGCTCTCGCACTGGAACAGCACATTCGCTTCCATACACACCGACTGGCCGCACAGGTCGATGGTTTCCGCGATTCCCGCACGGGATGCAAACCAGCGCTGCTCATAAAACTCCCCATAATTGGGAATATAGGTCTTGGGAACCAATCCCAAAAGCTCTCCTCCATGGAGGATTGCCGCGCAATTATACAGTTTGTTATCCCACTTATTGCGCACTGGCAGGCCCACTGCGATGAGCATGTCCACTTCCTCTGAGGCCTTGCGCACCTCCTCCAGGGCTTCTTCCGCCCCGGACAGAAGGGTATCCTGCAAAAACAGGTCGGCGCAGGTGTAGCCCGTCAGACACAGCTCGGGCAGGCACAGCACTTTGACCCCCTGCTCCGCCCCCTGTCTGATGAGGTCTATGCACTGCTTGGCGTTATAGGCGCAGTCCGCCACCCGGATCTCCGGCGTTCCGGCGGCAACCTTTACAAATCCATCCCGCATAAACGAATCCTCCCAAAATGCTTCAGTGTCCCTATCTTACCCCAACTTTCCGGCAAATGCAAGAACACAAAAAAGCGCCGGGGAACTTGCCGTTCCCCAGCGCCCGGTGTACTTATGCTTAGCTTACGGACACATAGTCCTTGGACACATAACCGGTGTCGGTGTTGTTATACTTGATCTTGTACCAGCCATTCTCTTCGCCCAGGATGGTGACCTCCGCACCGTTCTGGGCGCTGGCAACCTTGTCATAGCTGGTGCCGGGACCGGAACGGATGTTGAGGCCGCCGCCGGCGTTGACAATGGTGCCCTTGCTGCCGGAGGTCACTGTGCCGGTGCTGCCGCCGGAAGTTCCGGTATTGCCGCCGGAGGTGCCGGTGCCGCTCTCTCCGGAGCTGGTGCCCGGATTCTGGGCCCGGCAGAAGACCACACACTCCGCCTTCATACCGCCGCAGGTGGCCGTAACGGTGACCCGCTCCAGCTCACTGCCGGTGTTGATGTTCTGGACGTTGCCCTTGTCGTCGATGGTGAGGATCTCAGGGTTGCTGCTGGTCCAGACCACAGGCTCCTCCACTCCCTCGGGCGTGACCGTGGCCACAAAGGTGAAGGTCTCGTTATACTGCAGGGTGTAGTCCGTTCCGTTCAGCGTGATGGACTCCACCTCCACCCCGCCGGACTGGGAAGCGCTGCCGCTCTGGCCGGAAGAGGATGTACCCACCTGGCTGCCGCTCTGGCTGGCATCGCCCTGGCTGGTGCCGCTTTGACTGGTGCTGCTCTGGCTGGTGCTCACGGAGCTTTGGCCGGAGCTGGTGCCGCCCTTGCCGCTGAGCAGAGGACCGCCAATGAAGCGGACCACGATCACCAGTGCGGCAACGATGACAATGAGGGAAATAATGAGCCCAGCCACCTGGATGGGGTTGATGGGCTTACCATAGCCGCCGCCGCGGGTGTTGGCCACCCGCCGGCCGCCGGACACAATTCCCCCTGCCCGGCCGGGGCGCTCATCACAGAAGGGGCAGCGCTTATAGGTGATGGCATAGTCCTCCCCGCAGTTTTCACAGCGGATCACATCATTGCGCCGGGGGGGCGCCTTTTTGGCTCCACTGTCGCGGGGGGACGAATTCTGCTTATCTGCCATAATCAGTTCCTCCATGTTGCATTTGGATATACGTTGTTTATTTTACAGGGATTTTGCAATCCCGTCAACGGAAAAAGTCGAAATAACAAAAAGTTTACATCTTTATGTAAACTCCTCATCTTCCCTTGACCGGCTTTTCTCTTTTTTATATAATAATACGGTCAGAAATCCCAGGAAGGAGGCGAGCATCATGGGCGAACCCATGACCCCCAGCGAGGTCCACAAGCAGTACAGCGAGGCCACAACCGCCTTTCGAAAACTGATCCCAGACCCGGCTCTTCGCATGAGCTTCAGCCGCCAGGTGGACGGCTATATGCGCCAGTATGCCCTGGGAGTTTGGCAGGCGGACAATGCCAGCTCCATCACCCCCCGCCATGTGGAGTTTTATAACGCCATCTGGTCCCAGGGAAACCCGGTGCCCTCCGCGCTTTACTGGGAGGTAGCCACCGGGGTGGCCAATTTTGACCTTTTTCAGCCCCCATCCTTCTTTGAGGATCTGCGCCGGTACGACCGTATGCGGGGCACCTCCCTGGCCCGGCGCTTTACCGACCAGCTCACGCTCATTCTGCTGCTCTTCGCGGCGGTGGACGGGGTAGTCAGCGAGAGCGAGGCCGGATTCGTCAACGCCTGCAGCGACGCTCTGCTGTCCCTGTGTGAGAAAGACGGGCTGAAGGGAGAGCGTCCCGCCCTGAAGGCAGACCAGTTTGTCTCCGCCCCGGTCCAGCCCGCCCCCGCCGCTCCCAGCACCCAGAAGCAGCCTGAACCCCAGTCCTCCCAGGAAGCGCCCCAGGAGAAGGAGCCCACCCTGGAGGAGCTGCTGGCAGAGCTGGACAGCCTGTGCGGCCTGGAGAAGGTGAAGCAGGACGTAAAGAGCCTCATCAACCTGGTAAAGGTGCGAAACCTCCGGGAGAAGGCGGGGCTGCCCGTGCCGCCCATGTCCCTCCACCTGGTCTTTCTGGGCAACCCCGGCACGGGCAAGACCACGGTAGCCCGGCTGCTGGCCAAAATCTATCACGCCATTGGGGTCCTCTCCCAGGGGCAGCTCATTGAGGTGGACCGCTCCGGCCTGGTGGCGGGCTTTGTAGGCCAGACGGCTCTGAAAACCCAGGAGGCGGTGCAGAAGGCCATCGGAGGCGTACTGTTCATCGACGAGGCCTACGCCCTGGTCAACGCGGAAAGCGCCAATGACTTTGGCCACGAGGCCATTGAGGTGCTGCTCAAAAACATGGAGGACCACCGCAAGGACCTCATTGTCATCGTAGCCGGCTATACCGGCCCTATGGAGGCCTTTATCCACTCCAACCCCGGCCTGGAATCCCGGTTCAACAAATACTTTTTCTTTGAGGACTACGACGGAGAGCAGCTCATGGACATTTTCCGCTCCATGTGCAAAAAGAACGGCTACGCCCTGTCCCAGGCCGCCGAGGAGCTTATGGAACAGCAGCTCCAGGCCCTCTACGCCAGCCGGGACGAGAATTTCGGCAACGCACGGGACGTACGCAATCTCTTTGAAAAGGCCGTCTCCCGCCAGTCCGACCGGGTGGCCCAGCTGGACCAGCCCACCCGTGAGCAGCTCATGGAACTGCTTCCCGAAGATTTGACGAAGCCGGATTCCCCTCCGGCATAACATACAAAGGAGGACAACAACCATGCTCATTCGCTTTGACGCCATGGAAGAGAGCACCCACTCGAATTTTAAGGGTGGGGAAGGGACATTTTTCAACAAGGTATTTCAGGACGAGCACAACAAGATCATGAACGGCCGTCTGGCCCCAGGCAGCTCCATCGGCCTGCACACCCACGAGGGCAACAGTGAGATCATTTTCATCCTCTCCGGCAAGGGTAAGGTCCTGTACGACGGGGCGTATGAGCCCCTCTCCGCCGGAAGCTGCCACTACTGCCCCATGGGCCACAGCCACAGCCTCATCAACGACGGTGAGGAGGACCTGGTCATCTGTGCCGTGGTCCCCCAGCACCCGGTGGCTCCATGAAGATCGCCTTTTATACCCTGGGCTGTAAGGTGAACCAGTACGAGACCCAGGCTCTGGAGCAGCTGCTCAGCGCCCGCGGCCACACTCTGGTCCCCTTTGAGTCGCCCGCTGATGCCTATATCATCAACACCTGCACCGTCACCGCCGTCAGCGACAAGAAGTCCCGGCAGGTCATCCGCCGCACCCGGAAGACCGCCCCCGATGCCATCATCGCCGTGTGCGGCTGCTATCCCCAGACCCACCCCCAGGACATGGAGGGGCTGTCCATCGACCTGGTGTCCGGCACCGGGGACCGGCAGGGCTTTGTGGAGCTGCTGGAGCAAACCTGGCAGGAGCGCCAGCCCATTACCGCCCTGGACAACGCCTTTGAGCGCCGGGTCTTTGAGATCCTGCCCGCCGGCGGTCTGGAGGGCAGGACCCGTGCCATGCTGAAGGTGGAAGACGGCTGTGTCAACTTCTGCTCCTACTGCATCATCCCCTATGCCCGCGGCCCCATCCGCTCCCTGCCGTTGGACAAGGCACGGGAGCAGGCCGCCCTTCTGGCCGCCGAGGGCTACCGGGAGCTGGTGCTCACCGGCATTGAAATTTCCTCCTGGGGACACGAGTGGAAGGATGGTCCCACGCTGATCGACCTCATTGAGGCCGTGTGCGATGCCGCCCCCGGCTGCCGGGTACGTCTGGGCTCGCTGGAGCCCCGGACCATTACCGGGGACTTCTGTTCCCGTGCCGCCAAGCTTCCCAACCTCTGCCCCCACTTCCACCTGTCCATGCAGAGCGGCTGCGATGCCACCTTGCAGCGGATGAACCGCAAGTACGATACCGCCCGGTACTACGAGAGCGTCGCCCTCCTGCGCCGGTATTTTGACGCCCCCGCCATCACCACCGACCTTATTGTGGGCTTTCCGGGGGAGACGGAGGAGGAGTTTGTCCAGACCCTGGACTTCATCCAGAAGTGTGCCTTCTCCGCCATGCACATTTTCCCCTACTCCAAGCGCCCAGGCACCCCGGCGGCCAAAATGCCCGGCCAGGTGCTCAAGTCCGTGAAGGAGGAGCGCGCCCATCGTGCCGCCCAGGTGGCCCAGGCTATGGAACGGGCCTATCTGGACCAATTTGTGGGGCAAACGCTGGAGGTTCTCTTTGAGCAGCAGCGGGATGGAGCATGGCGGGGCTACACCACCCGGTATACCGAAGTGACAGCGGAGAGCGGAGAAAATCTCCACAATCAGCTCAGAAATGTGGACATTTCCGGGGTGGACGGGGGCTGCCTCCGGGGGAATTTATAAAAATTTTCCACAGGGGATGGAAACCCTGTCCACAGGGTGCTATAATGAGCCCGCATTGGACAAACTGAACCGGGGCACCTGCGCCCCGTTGAGAGGAGAACTAGATCATGCCCGAGCACGACAATTATTCCGCCAATCCCGGAAAAAACCTGGTCCGTACCGTGGACGGAGTGGACTATCTGCGCATTCCGGTGAAAACCCACCTCATCACCAAGGACGACAACATGGTAGATGTGGTCAACCAATATCCCAAGGACAAGATGCAGCCTGGCGACATCCTGTTTATCTCCGAAAAGGCCGTGGCCTGCACCCAGAGCCGGGCCATTCCCATGGAGGACATCAAACCCCGGAAGCTGGCCGTCACCCTCAGCCGCTATGTGACCAAGACCCCCGCGGGCATTGGTCTGGGCATCCCCGAGACCATGGAAATGGCCCTTCAGGAGTGCGGCACGCCCCGGATCCTCTTTGCCGCCTTCTGCAGCATCATCGGCAAGATTCTGGGCAAGCGGGGCTGGTTTTATATTGTGGCAGGCCCCAAGGCCCGCGGCATTGACGGCCCCACCGAGGGCACCATCCCGCCCTATGACCACTATGTGGTGCTCACCCCGGCCGACCCCATGGGCACCTCCAAAAAGCTGGCCCAGGCCCTGGGCCACCCGGTGGCCATTGTGGACATCAACGACCTGGGCGCCAACATCCTGGGCTTCTCCGAAAAATCCCCCTCCATGGACTTTTTGGCCAAGGCACTGGGGGACAACCCCCTGGGCCAGGGGGAGGAGTGCACCCCCATGGGCATTCTCCGCAAGGCTTGAAAAAAGGCATAAAAAACGTCCGGCTTATGAAAAGCCGGACGTTTTTCTTATTCCTCGTTTCTGGGGTCGGGCAGGTCGATGTAGATGGGCTCGTGGCCGGTGGAGGCGACAAACTTCAGCATATCCTCCCGTGTTAAGCGCAGGGTGGAGGTGGAGATGCCGGGGTGTCCGCTGATAAACTCATCAGCCATCAGCTCCCGGTCAATGACCAGCTGCACCCGGTGCTCGGTGTCAAAGAGCAGCTCCATAGCGGACACGGAACCGGGGACGGTCTGCAAAAACTCGGCCATGTGCCCGTCGTCGGCAAAGGACAGCCGGGAGCAGCCCAGCTGGGCTGAGAGGTATTTGGTCTTGAAGGGTTTATCTCCCGGCATCATCAGCAGGTAAAACTCCGTCTGCTGGCGGTTGCAGAGAAATAAATTTTTGCAGATCTTCCCCTCCAGAATCTGTTCCACCTGGTGGCAGATCTCAATGGTGTCGGCGTGGTCGTGATCCACCCGGACATAGGGGATCTTCAGCTCCTCCAGCCGGTCGTAAATGGCCAGCTCCTGGGGAATGCGGTCATCCGTGGGCCGGGTGGTGTATGGGGTGGGATCAATGTACATCTTCGCCGCTTCCTTTCCAAACATTTGTCCCCTATCATAGCACAGCCCCTGGTTTTGGGCAAGTGCCCCTTGCCATTTTCCCATGCTGTGATACAATAAAATCCTAGCTTTTTCCCATCAAAGGCAGGCGGACAGGGAGGTTTTGCACATGGAGACATATCGATTGGGCCCCACACTGGAGCCCTTTACGCGCCCCGCCGGGCCGGAAGAATGCACCCTCACCCTTTTGACCAGCGAGGAGCTGTCCCACACCCCCTCGCTGCCGGGGCTGGAGACGGTTCTTCCCCACACGCCTCCCGCTCGGGACGCACGGGTATGCAAGGCGGAGCTGCGGGGAGACTGCCTGTGCGGCACCGTCGTTACCCCCCGGAAAACCAAGGACGGACAGCCCATCGCCTTTGGCTACCTGCTCACAGGCCGCCACATGGTCCTGTGCGATGACTGCGGTGCCGCCCGTTCTCTCATCGGGCACCTGGCCAAAGAAAAGCGTTGGACGGAAAACGGGCCGGGCCGGGTATTTTATGAACTGCTGGAACTGCTCATTTCAAAAGACCACCACCATCTGGAGGAGCTGGAGGACCAGCTCAGCCAGTTGGAGGATGACGTCCTGGCCGGCTCGTTGGACCGCTTCAGCGCCCCCATTACCGCCCTGCGCAAGCAGGCCATGAACTGGTACCGCTACCACTCCCAGCTGGGGGACATGGTCTGCGAGCTGGAAGAAAACGAGAGCGGCTTTTTCACCGAGCACGAGCGGCGGCTGTTCCATCTGGCCGTCAAGCGTCTGGGCCGTCTGCGGGACGAGGACCAGCTGCTGCGGGAGTACTGCCTCCAGGTGCGGGAACTCTTTCAGGCCCAGGTGGACATCCGGCAAAACCGGGTGATGCAGATCCTCACCGTGGTCACCACGCTGTGCCTCCCCCTGTCCCTGGTGGCCGGGTGGTACGGGATGAATTTTGTCGGCATGCCCGAGCTGGGGTGGAAGTACGGCTATCCCGCGGTCATTGCCCTCAGCGTGGTCATTGTGGTGATCTGTCTGTGGATCATGAAAAAGAAAAAATTCTGGTAAAAAACATCCGCCCGATGGAGTCGGGCGGATGTTTTTCTCTGCAATCAGTTTTTCAGGCTCTGCATGGGGGCGGGGATCCGGCCGCCGCGGGCCACAAAATCCGCCGCAGAGAAGGGGTGGACCTTCTGCACCGGAGCAGAGCCCAGAAGGCCTCCAAACTCCACCGTGTCACCCACCTTGCAGCCGGGGGCGGGGATGATACGCACAGCGGTGGTCTTGGAGTTGACCATGCCGATGGCCGCCTCGTCGGCAATGATGGCGGAGAGGGTCTCGGCGGTGGTGTCGCCGGGAACGGCGATCATGTCAAGGCCCACGGAGCACACGCAGGTCATGGCCTCCAGCTTGTCCAGGGTCAGGGCCCCGGAGGCGGCTACGGCGATCATGCCCTCGTCCTCGCTGACGGGGATAAAGGCGCCGCTGAGGCCGCCCACCGAGGAGGAGGCCATAACACCGCCCTTCTTCACTGCGTCGTTCAAAAGGGCCAGGGCGGCGGTGGTGCCGTGGGTGCCGCACACCTCCAGGCCCATCTCTTCCAGGATCCGGGCCACACTGTCCCCGATGGCGGGGGTGGGGGCCAGGCTCAAATCCACAATGCCGAAGGGGGTATCCAGGCGGCGGGAGGCCTCCTGGGCCACCAGCTGGCCCATGCGGGTAATGCGGAAGGCGGTCTTCTTAATGGTCTCGGCCACCACATCGAAGGGCTGTCCCTTCACGGCCTTCAGGGCGTGGTGGACCACGCCGGGGCCGGAGACGCCCACATTGATGACCTTCTCCGGCTCGCCCACCCCGTGGAAGGCGCCGGCCATAAAAGGGTTATCCTCCACAGCGTTGCAGAATACCACCAGTTTGGCACAGCCAAAGCCGCCCTTGTCGGCGGTGGCCTGGGCCAGGTCCTTGATGGTCCGGCCCATAAGGGCCACCGCGTCCATGTCGATGCCCGCCTTGGTGGAGCCCACGTTGACGCTGGAGCACACAATGTCGGTGGTAGATAGGGCCTCGGGGATGGACTGGATCAAAATCCGGTCGGCCTTGGTCATGCCCTTCTGCACCAGGGCGGAAAAGCCGCCGATGAAGTTCACACCGGTGGTTTTGGCCGCCCGGTCCAGTGCCTGGGCGAAGGGGGTATAGTTGTCCGTCTCCGCCGCGGCGGCCACCAGGGCGATGGGGGTGACGGAGATGCGCTTATTCACAATGGGGATGCCAAATTCCTTCTCAATGGCCTCTCCCGTGGCCACCAGATGTTCTGCATAGCGGGTGATCTTGTCATAGACCTTGTCACAGGCCACCTTCACCTCGCTGTGGGCACAGGAGAGCAGGGAAATTCCCATGGTGATGGTACGCACATCCAGATGCTGCTGGTCGATCATCTGGATGGTCTGCATGATTTCACTTTGGTTGAGCATAGTTGACCTCCCGCTTAGATTCGGTGCATAGCGTTAAAGATGTCCTCCCGCTGGATGCGGATGGACAGCTCCTGCTCCTTGCCGGCCTGCTCCAGAAGGTCGGCCATCTCCCCGATGGAATCCTTGCAGGCGGAGGTATCCACCAGCATGACCATGGTGAAATACTCCTGCAAGACGGTCTGGTTAATGTCCAAAATGTTGATGTTGTGCTGGGCCAGCAGAGAACACACCGCAGCGGTGATGCCCACCCGGTCCTTGCCGATGACAGTGACAATGGCTTTCATACTTCGAATCCTTTCCTTTTTCATTTTAAATACGTTCCATCCAATGGATGGGTTAAGACAACTCGTCCAGGGTCAGCTCAAACCCGTCCAAAAAGTGCTCCATAAAGTACCTGAGGGCAGGCACCTGGGTCTGGCACAGGGCGAAATAGGTCTGCTCCTTGGCCTTTTTAAACTCGTTGTTGCCCGCCTTGACCTCCTCCACGCACTTGAGGTAGGCCGAGAGCTTGTCCGCCGCCTTGACCAGCGCCCGGACCTGTGGGTCCGGGATGGTGATGGCCGCATCAAAATCCTCCCGAAGCTCCTGGGGCAGCATGGACAGCAACTTCTGCTCCGCCACCGACTCCACCTGCTTGTAGGCACTCTGGATGTCGGGGTTGTCGTACTTGATGGGCGTGGGCATGTCTCCGGTGAGGATCTCGCTGGCATCGTGGTAGAGGGCGGCCACCGCCACGGCGCCGGGGTCCACCTGTCCGCCGAAATAGCGGTTTTCCAGGACCGCCAGGGCATGGGCCAGGACGGCCACCATGTGGGAGTGCTCCTGAATATTTTCCAGCTGAGTGTTGCGCATAAGGCCCCAGCGGTTGATGTACCGCATCCGGGCGATCATGGGGAAAAAGTAGCCGGCCATACTGCCGCCTCCTGTTTGAATCAGTGTCAGTCATTTTATCATAGGTGCGGGAAGATGTAAACCTCTCCCTCGCCCCGCAGCAAAGAAAGAGGGCGGCTGACCGCCGCCCCCGCTTTTATGTTCGGTTTTTCCAGGCCCGCCAGGTCAGTCCAAGCAGCACCAGGGTCAAAAGCCCCCGGACGATCCCGATGAGGCCCCCAAGCAAATAGCTGATGTACCGCTCGCCAAACGCCAGGTAGACCCAGATCCTCTGGACTCCTCCCACAAGGCCCCAGGGGGCGACGGAGGTATGGGGGTTGAAGATCGCCAGACTGATCCCCACCACCATCCAGCCCAGGATGATCCAGGGGTGCTGTTTGGCCAAAAGCAGCGGAAGGCCCAGGAGAAGCAGGCCCACCCCCACTAAAGTGGAAAGAGCGCCCAATCCCGCCACCCCCAGCAGGGCCAAAATGAGGCCCGCGGCCTCCGCGCAGATGCCTGCCCGCTGGGTTCCGGTCAGACTGTGCTTTTCCCGGACATAGATCACCTGGGGTTCCGGCTGGGGCTCCGGCTGGGGCCGTTCCCCCTCCCGCACCAGCTCATCCACGCTGACGCCGAACAGGTCGGCAAGCTTAATAAGCTTGTCCAGGTCGGGCACCGACTGGCCTGTCTCCCATTTGCTCACGCTCTGCCGGGACACTCCTAACTGTTCCGCCAGCTCCAGCTGAGACAACCCCTTCTGGCTGCGCAGGTGGAGGATTTTTTCAGACAAGGTCATAGATTTTCCTCTTTTCCTCGGGTTTCTTTGATGCTATGATAGGGGAAATAGGGGGATTTGGCAACCAAGTTCTCCTGGAATCTGGGGCAACCAGCAGTTGCACAGGGCTTTTTTGGAAGGGAAGTGCCCGAAATGGCCAAGAAAAACACCCGAAACACCAAGGGGCGCATCATTGAGGCGGCCTGGCGGCTCTTTTACCGCCAGGGCTACGACGACACCACTGTGGAGGAGATCATCGAGGAGTCGGGCACCTCCCGTGGGTCCTTTTACCACTACTTTGAGGGGAAGGACGCCCTGCTGTCCACCGTCTCCTACCTCTTTGACCAGAAGTATGAGGAGCTCTCCCAGACCATGGACCCCGATCAGAACCGCTTTGACCAGCTCATGTACTTAAACCGGGAGCTGTTCGCCATGATCGAAAATTCCGTCTCCCTGGACCTGCTGGCCCGGCTCTACTCCTCCCAGCTCATTACCCGTGGAGACAAGCACCTGCTGGACCACAACCGGACCTATTATAAGCTTTTAAGGCAGATCGTCCTCCAGGGCCAGGAGCGGGGAGAGCTGCGCTGCGATGTGACCGTCAATGAGATGGTGCGGGTCTACGCCCTGTGCGAGCGGGCCCTCATCTATGACTGGTGTTTATCGGAAGGGGATTATTCTCTGCTGCAGTATGGGGCCTCTATGATGCCCCGGTTTTTTCGTGATTTTCGGACAGCGACTTAAAATTTTTCTTTTTGTTCGATTTATTTTTCAAGAAATGTACAGTTAATTTTTATTGAATTTTCAATATTATTTTCAAATGTTACAGAATATAGTACAGAATTTATTCTACACTATGTTCTGTATTTCATTCTGCTCTCCTTTGTGCTATAATGCTCCCACTGTCATCCGCAACGGATACATTCCCCGGATGATATGTGTGTGCAGTATGGACGGCCCCCGCCGTCAGTAAGGAGAGAATGTATGACCACTTCCCAATTTTGCATCATGGGTACCATTATCCTGTACCTGTGCCTTGTCATTTTCACCGGCGTTATGATCGGCCGGCGCTCCAAAAAGAGCTCTGAGGGCTTCTATCTGGGCGGCCGCGGCATGGGCCCTCTGGTCACCGCCATGAGCGCTGAGGCCTCGGACATGAGCAGCTATCTGCTCATGGGAATCCCCGGCCTTGCCTATCTCAGCGGTGTGGCAGATGCCAGCTGGACCGCCATCGGCCTGGCCTTCGGCACTTACCTGAACTTCCTGCTGGTGGCCCGGCGGCTGCGCCGCTATAGCGTACAGCTGGATGCCATCACCATCCCCAGCTTCATCTCCAAGCGCTACGGCGAAAAGAAGCCGGTGATCATGTGCATCTCCGCACTCATTATCCTGATCTTCTTTGTCCCCTATGTGGCCTCGGGACTTGCCGCCATCGGAAAGCTGTTCAGCAGCCTTTTTGGCTGGAACTACATGGCCGCCGTAGTGGTGGGCGCCATCGTCATCATCAGCTATACCTCTGTGGGCGGCTTTAGCGCCGTGGCCACCATGGACCTCATTCAGTCCATCATCATGACCATCGCCCTGGCCATCATTGTGACCTTTGGCATCGTGCAGGCCGGCGGCATGGGCGCCGTTCTGGAGCATGCCAAATCCCTGCCCGGCTACCTCAGTTTCGGCCAGACCTACAACGCGGCCACCAACAGTGCCGAGCCCTATGGCATGATCCGCATCGTCTCCATGATGGCCTGGGGCCTGGGCTACTTTGGAATGCCCCACATTCTGGTGCGCTTTATGGCCATCCGGGATGAAAACGAGCTGAAGCTCTCCCGCCGGATCGCCTCCGTGTGGGTGGTGATCTCCATGGGGGTGGCGGTGCTCATCGGCATCGTGGGCCACGCCGTATCCTCTGCCGGCCGCATCCCCTTCCTGGAGGGCAGCGCCACCGAGACGGTGATCGTCCGCCTGTCCGACCTGCTGTCCAGCTATGGCATCTTCCCCGCCATTGTGGCCGGCTGTATCCTGGCCGGTATCCTGGCCGCCACCATGTCCACCGCTGACTCCCAGCTGCTGGCCGCCTCCTCCGCCTTTTCCGAAAACATCGTGCAGAACGTGTTCGGCATTAAGCTTACGGAAAAGCAGAACATGCGCATCGCCCGGCTTACGGTCATCTGCATCGCGGTGATCGCCATTTTCCTGGCCGCTGATCCCAACAGCAATGTGTTCCAGATCGTGTCCTTTGCCTGGGCCGGCTTCGGCGCTACCTTCGGTCCGGCCATGCTCTGTGCCCTGTTCTGGAAGCGCAGCAACCGCCAGGGCATTATGGCTGGCCTGGTGGTAGGCGGCGTAATGATTTTCGTGTGGAAATTCCTGATCCGTCCTATGGGCGGCATCTGGGACATTTACGAGCTCCTGCCCGCCTTTGCCTGTGCCCTGCTGGCCATTGTGGTGGTCTCCCTGCTCACCCCCGCTCCCCGTCAGGAAATTCTGGACTCCTTTGATTCTTACAACAAGTAACGAATTTGATCAAAAGCCGCCCGGCACCAATGTGCCGGGCGGCTTTTTTCACGTTTCCGAAGGACTGTCGTCCGTTTGCTCCCTTTTTTCCTTTCTGCGCAGGGAGAGCAGCAGAAAAATGGGAATGACCGCGCCGAACAGGATGATCTGCAAAGACAGCAGCAGATCCTCCCCCCGGAACATCCAGGCCACTACCCCTCCGTAAATCAGCGGGACAATGCAGCCCATGTACCAGTGGCGCTCCCCCCGGCGGCTGATCCACGCCTGGAGCACGACAGCGGCAAAGGCAATGGTAAAGACCGGCCAGGCGTTCATCGTTCTCCCTCTTTCTTACTCCAGATTCAAGCGGTGTTTCAAAAGATAGCTGGTGGCCAAAAACATCAGCACAGCGGGAATGAGCATCAGACTGATTCCCACCCAAAAGCCTGTGTGGCCGCCCCACACCGCTAGTTTGTCCAAAAATCCCAGCAGACCCAGTTCGTTGACCAGGCCGATGACCAGATTCCCCAGGATGTCCAGGGCAAAGAAAGCCACCACGCTCATCAAGACCCGATGGCGGGAAAACAGATGGCCCAGGGCCATGGACAAATATACCATGGTTATCATCAGCACCAGGGCCACCACGCACAGCAGGAAAAATTCTGCCAGATACAGCAGGGCGTCCGGCTGCTTCAGCAGCCCCTGTACAAGACTCTTCCACAGCTCCATGTCGAATACTTCGATCCAGTTGATGGGCATCATCAGGAACATAGCCAGGATGGACACCGCCACGCTGATGACCGTCACCACAACCGCACAGATGAGCTTGGAGAGCACCAGCTGCCAGGTCTTTACCGGCAGGGTGTGCATAAGATACCCCTCGTCCCCCAGCAGGCCCCGGTAGAACCGGGTGAGGACAAAGACCATGGCTACCACAAACATGGCACACATCACGCCGATAAACACGGTAATGGTGATCACGGCCAGCAGCTCATTTTCTCCTCCAACGCCGTTGTTGCCGCCCTGGTTAAAGGGGAGGGTAAAGCGGTTGATCAGCGCAATGACCAGCGCTACCAGCCAGATCATGGAAAACTGCTTCCACATGGCCCGGAAATCATATTTTAATAACTTTCCCAACATCAGAATTCCCCTCCTTCCAGCGGCTGTGCCCGAAAGATCTCCCGGAACAGGGCATCCACGCTCTTCCCCTGGGTCTCCCGGATATGGTCTACCGTATCGTGGAGCATGACCTTGCCGGTTTTCAGGAAAATAGCCTCGTCCAGCACCTTTTCTATGTCGGAGATCAAGTGGGTGGAGATGAGGACGGTGCCCTCCTCATTGTAGTTGGTCAAAATGGTGTGGAGAATAAAATCACGGGCCGCAGGGTCCACCCCGGCAATGGGCTCGTCCAGCAGATAGAGCTGGGCCTTCCGGGCCATGACCAGTACCAGCTGCACCTTCTCCTTCATGCCTTTGGACATGGTCTTCAGCCGGTCCTGAGGCTCCACCCCCAGACTGCGGCACATGGCAATGGCCTTTTCGTAGTCAAAATCCCGGTAAAAATCCCGGAACAGGTCGAACAGGTCCACCGCCCGCATCCAGTTGGCAAAGTACATCCGGTCGGGCAGGTAGCTCACCTGGGCCTTGGTCGCTACCCCCACGGGCAAACCGCCGATCTCGATCTCCCCGGTGGTGGGCTGGAGCAGGCCGCACATCAACTTGATCAGCGTCGTCTTGCCGCTCCCGTTGGGGCCCAGCAGGCCCACGATCCGCCCCCGGCCTACCTCTAAATCCACGCCGGACAGGGCCGTCTTGCGGCCGTAGGCTTTGGACAGCCCCCGGCAGACAATCAATTGCTCACTCATAGCTTCTCCTCCTTCAACAGTGCCGTGGCCTCATCGGGCGTATAGCCCAGTTCCGCCATAGCATGAAAATATTGTTCCATCACCACACGGGCCTGGGAGCGCCGGACAGCTTCCAACACCGCGGTGTCCTGGGTGACCATGCGCCCGGCGGTACGGTCCGCTTTGGCAAGGCCATCCTGCTCCAGCTGGGCCAGGGAGCGCTGCATGGTGTTGGGATTGACCCCCGCTTCGGCGGCCAGCTCCCGCACCGAGGGCAGCCTGCTCCCCGGCGGGTAGACCCCGGTGATGATCCGCCGGGTCATCTGTTCCGTCAGCTGGAGCCAGATGGGCCGGTCATCGGTGAGCTTCCAATCCATAGGTGCGCCTCCTCGTTTGTATTATTGTATTATGTATCTAGTACAATAATACATTCATTTTTCTTTGTCAACCCCTGGGACCGTTTTTAATGTAATTTTTATGTTTTAAGAATTCTTAAGGATTTGTCACTGATTTGTAGCTGATTTGCAGAGATTTTGTGATGATAACCGGCATTTCCCCCTGCTATAATAAGCTTACCCGGTGGGAACAGATTCCCACGGGCCGATCCTTTTTTCCACCTGACAGGAGGAACTTTATGATGAAACGTGTCTTATCTTGCATAGCCGCCGCCCTTTCCCTGGCGGTGGTCCTTACCGCCTGTTCCCCCAAAACTGCCCAGGGAGGCTCCGCCTCCTCCGCTCCCGCGTCCAGCGCTTCCCAGGCCCCCTTTGTGTTTACCAGGGAAAACCTGCCCCGGCTGGACGGCTCCACCTCCACCGTCCCCCTGGCCAAGGCCATGTGCGCCGTTTTGTTGGGGGAGGCGCCCGAGCAGGTGGCCGATCTGGTCAGCTTCTCCCGCACCACCCAGTCCTACCGCAATCTCATGGCCGGAGAGCGGGACCTGGTGCTGGCGGCAGAGCCGGAGGGCGAGGTGCTGGCCCAGCTCCAGGAGGAGGGGCACTGGCTCTACACCCCCTTTGCCACGGACGCCCTGGTCTTTGTGGTCAACGAGGACAACCCGGTGGACAACCTGACCTCTGAGCAGGTGCGGGACATCTACACCGGGGAGATCACCAACTGGAAAGAGGTGGGCGGCAGCAGCCTGGACATCGTCCCCTTCCAGCGCAACCAGGGCGCGGGCAGCCAGACCATGTTTGAAAAGCTGGTCATGGACGGCCAAAGCCCCATGGAAGCCCCCGAGGCCTGGGTGCCCGACTCCATGCAGGGGCTCATCGATGCGGTGCGGCAGTATGACAACACCCCCTCCGCCATCGGCTTTACCGTCTATTACTACGCCAACGATATGGAGATGGCACGGGGGCTAAAGGTTTTGTCCATTGACGGCGTCACCCCCAACGCCCAGAGCATCCAGGACGGCAGCTATCCCTTCCTGAACCCCTACTATGTAGCCATTGACCAGAACACCCCCTCCGACAGTCCCACCCGGATCCTCTACGACTGGGTGCTGGGCGCCGAGGGCCAGAAGTTGGCAGCCATGGAGGGCTATGTGCCCGTTATGGAAGGAGTGGAGTAGGATGAAGCCCCGTGGCAAATGGGCCGCACTGGCCCTGGCCGGGGTCCTGCTGGCTGGGTGCGCCCCCCAAACGGGCGGCACATCCCAGCTCCCCGCCGGCCCCAACGTCCAGACCGACTGGTCTGTTCTCCAGGAAGAAGATGCTCTCCCCGCCGTAGGGGGGCGGTTCTACGAGCAGTATACCCCTGAGCTCATTCCCCGCAGTTCCTACGGCCCCCTGCTTCCCTTTGCAGGAAGCCAGGGCCTGACCCTGGCCTGGTGGGAGGAGGAGCCCGCCTATACCTCGCCCACCTGGTTCTATGGGCTGATGACCCAGGACGGCACTTTGGTCATGGATGCGGTGTGCTCCTCCATCACCCGCTGCGGCTACTCCCAGTTGGATGACCAGGGGCAGCGCCAGGACCACTCTCTCCCCGTCTACATCCTGACTCAGGGCAATCCCGATCGGGGCAGGCCCGGCACCGGCACCCTGGTGGCCCTGGCTGCCCAGGACGGCAGCTGGTGGACCGATTATCAGTACTGGGGCGTCATCCCCTACCCGGACGGGATCGCCGCCGGAAACGGGGAGGGTCTGACCCTGATCAGCGCCCAGACCGGGGAAAAAACGGGCCAGTTTACCTGGGCCGAACTGGGCATCGACGACCCGAACGCCATCCCCTGGTTTACCGGCGACGCCACAGGCTCCGTCCAGTGGAAGGACGGCCTGCTCTTTCTGGGCACCTACGGAGACGCCAACCAAATTGCCCGCTTCCTGGACCCCGCCACCGGGGAAGTCTCCACCACCAGCGCCGAGGAGTGGTTTACCGGGTGGGACGCCTACTGGAACCAGTCCCTCTCCTGGGCCCCTGTGTCCCATGAGGACGGCACCATCACCCTCTCTCTGGGTGAGACGTCCTACACCCTTCCCTCTCCCATTCCCCAGGACGACTACCCCTCGGTGGTAGGCGGCGACCGGGTCTATTTCCTCAGCTGGGATGAACAGGGCAGCATCTTCGCCGTCACCGACCTGGAGGGAAACATTTTGATCCCGGTTCAAAAGGGAGACCTTACCCCGCTGGACGGCACCCGGGAGGGCGGCCCCCTGCTGTTCGCCATCCCCCAGGGACCGGAATGGCGGATCCTTGACCGGGACGGAAACGAGTTCTATACCCTGCCTGGCGGAACGGGAAGCTTTTGCTATCTGGTCAACGGGCTCATTGAGGTCGTCCAGGACAATTGCATCTCCTACTATCAGCCCCAAACCGGGACCTGTATCCGCCGCACCTATGCTGGTCTGCCCGGTTAAGGCGGAACTGTAAAAAAACTGTGAACACCCTTGCTTTTTTACAACAAGTGCGCTATGATAACGTTAGCACTCAAGAATTATGAGTGCTAACGTTATTTCTTTTAATTGTTATAAATAAACTTTACTATACACGGAGGAATCAAAAATCATGGCAAAGAAGCAGTTTAAGGCCGAATCCAAGCGGCTGCTGGACCTGATGGTCAACTCCATCTACACCCACAAGGAGATCTTTCTCCGGGAGCTTATCTCCAACGCCAGTGATGCAGAGGACAAGCTGGCCTACAAGTCTCTCACCGACGACAGCGTGGATGTGAAGCGCAAGGACCTGAAGATCACCATCGTCCCCAACAAGGAGATGCGCACCCTCACCGTGTCCGACAACGGCATCGGCATGACGAAGGAAGATCTGGAGAACAACCTGGGCGTCATTGCCCACAGCGGCTCCGGCCAGTTCAAGGCCAATCTCAGCGAGGATGACAAGGCCGCCGACAAAATTGACGTCATTGGTCAGTTCGGCGTGGGCTTTTACTCCGCCTTTATGGTGGCCGACCATGTAACCGTGGTGTCCCGTGCCTGGGGCAGCGACGAGGCCTTTATGTGGCAGTCCGACGGGGCCGACGGTTACACCATCACCCCCTGCGAGAAGGACGCCCCCGGCACCGATATCATCATGCACATCAAGCCCAACGCCGACGAGGAGAACTACGATCCGTATCTGGAGACTTATAAATTACAGGAGCTGATCAAAAAATACTCCGACTATATCCGCTACCCCATCGTCATGGAGGTAGAGGACTACCGCCAGAAGGAAAAGCCCGCCGACGCCGGGGAGGACTACAAGCCTGAGTGGGAGACGGTGAAGGAGTGGAAGACCCTCAACTCCATGGTGCCCCTGTGGCAGCGTCAGAAGTCCAAGGTGAAGCCCGAGGAGTATAACGCCTTCTATAAGGAGAAGTTCAACGACTGGCAGGACCCCCTGGCCGTCATCCACACCAGTGCCGAGGGCGCGGTGACCTATAAGGCCATGCTGTATATCCCCGCCCAGACCCCCTATGACTTCTACACCCGTGAGTACCAGAAAGGCCTGCAGCTTTACTCCTCCGGGGTGCTCATTATGGACAAATGCGCCGACCTGCTCCCCGACCACTTCCGCTTTGTCAAGGGCGTGGTGGACTCCGCTGACTTCTCCCTGAACATCAGCCGTGAGGTCCTCCAGCACACCCGCCAGCTGAAGGTCATCGCCTCCGCACTGGAGAAGAAGATCAAGTCTGAGCTGCTGAAAATGCAAAAGGACGACCGGGAGAAGTACGAGAAGTTCTGGGGCGCCTTCGGCACCCAGATCAAGTACGGCGTGGTGGCCGACTACGGCGCCCACAAGGATGTGCTCCAGGACCTGCTGCTGTTCTGGTCCTCCAAGGAGGGGAAGAACACCACTCTGGCCGCCTATAAAGACCGTATGCCCGAGGACCAGCCCTTCTACTACTACGCCTGCGGCGAGAGCGTGGAAAAGATCGCAAAGCTGCCCCAGGTGGAGCGGATTCTGGACAAGGGCTATGAGATCCTCTACTGCACCGAGGATGTGGACGATTTTGTGATGAAGGCCCTGGGTGAACTTGACGGCAAACAGTTCAAGTCCGTCAACGAGGAGGACGCCCTGCCTCAGACCGAGGAGGAGAAGAAGGCCGCCGAGGAGAAGGCCGAGGCCGGCAAGGATGTGCTGGATGCCGTGAAGGAAGCCCTGGGTGACCAGGTGAAGGAAGTGCGCATCTCCTCCATTCTCAAGTCCGGCGCCTGCTGCCTCACCGCCGACGGCCCCGTCTCTCTGGAGATGGAAAAGTATATGCGCAAGGTGGAGGGCAGCGCCCACATGAAGGCTGACCGGGTGCTGGAACTGAATCCCGACGCCGCCCCCTTTGCCGCCCTGAAGCGGGCCGTGGAGGCCGGCGACCAGGACACCGTAGCCAAGTACGCCAAGCTGCTGTACGCCCAGGCTCTGCTCCTGGCCGATCTGCCTCTGGAGGACCCCGCCGGGTACACCCAGCTGGTGTGCTCCCTGATGGTCTGATTTTTTCCCAAACGCATGTCCCTCCGGTCATTCAGCCGGAGGGACATGCTTTTTTCCTTGCAATTATTGCAAAAATCGATTAAAATAGAATCAGAACTCCGTTCCTTACACAGGAACCAGTACAGGAGGAAACTGATATGATTGCCATTGCTTCCGATCACGGAGGATATATGCTCAAGGAGCACATCAAAGCCTATCTGGCCGCGAAGGGCATTACCTGCGAGGACTTCGGCACCAACAGTACCGACAGCTGTGACTACCCCGATTTTGCCAAGCCCGCCGCCGAGGCGGTAGCCAGCGGCCAGTGCGAACGGGGCATCGTCATCTGTACCACCGGCATCGGCATCTCCATCTCCGCCAACAAGGTCAAGGGCATCCGCTGCGCCCTGTGCGGAGATGTGCTGTCCGCGGAGATGACCCGCCGGCACAACGACGCCAATATGCTGGCCATGGGCGCGGGGATCGTGGGCCCCATGCTGGCCGAGCGCATTGTGGACACCTTTTTGTCCACTGAATTTGAGGGAGGCCGCCACGCCCGGCGGGTAGCCAAGATGATGGAGATTGAATCATAATCCTCCTCCCCCTTCACCCCCAGCACGACAAAGGGCCCTGACCATTCGGTCAGGGCCCTTTGCCTGTGTGTGTTGTAAAAGGAGAGGGAGAAATGGGAGATACAGTTTGTAGCTTTGCTACAAGCATATGATAAATGAAATTTAAGGCAAAATCGTGACTTTCTCGTGAACTTTTTGTTAACGTTGTGCCGCCAGCTGCGACAAAAAGCCCCGGCTGCCTGACCGGGGCTTTTTGCCTGTGTGTTGTAAAGGAGAGAGAGAATAGAGATATGTCTTGTTCACTTGGCTACAATGACATCATAGACTAAGAATAAGGCAAAACCATGACTATAAAATGAACTTTTTGTGAATGTTTCCGGGGTGGACGGCGGATTCCCGCTTGACTTGCCTCAGGGCCTCGTGCCATAATAATGGTTAATTCTTTGCTCACAATTTTTCTTTGCGAGGTGGACGTTTCCCGTGAACAGGATTCTTCAGCTTTGCCTGCGTGGGGAGGACCCCAATTCCCCCCAGGTCCGCCGCCGGTGCGGAACAATCGCCGGCGGAATGGGTATTTTTCTCAACCTGCTGTTATCCGCCGGCAAGCTGCTGGCAGGGCTGCTCACCGCCTCGGTGGCCATGACCGCGGACGGCCTCAACAACCTCTCCGATGCAGCCACCTCCGTGGTCACCCTCATTGGATTTCGCCTGGCCGGACAGGAGGCGGACGCAGAGCACCCCTTTGGCCACGGAAGAATGGAATATGTAGCCGGGCTGATCGTCTCCCTGGCCATTCTCCTGATGGGGGTGGAGGTGGGCCGCTCCGCCGTGGACTCTCTGCTCCACGGCTCCACGCCCGAATTTTCTCCCCTGGCGGTGGGCATCCTGTGTGCCGCCATCCTGGTAAAGTTCTGGATGTTCTGGTTTAACCGGGCTCTGGGGCAAACTATCGGCTCGACGGCCATGCAGGCCACCGCCGCCGACTCCCTCTCTGACACGCTCTCCACCGGGGTGGTCCTTGTGTCCACCCTGCTGTGCCACTTCTTCCAGCTCCATGTGGATGGCCTGGCCGGCCTTTTGGTGTGCGCCTTCATTTTAAAAACCGGCTGGGAGGCCGCTCGGGACACTCTGGACCCCCTTCTGGGCCGGCCTATGGACCCGGAGCTGGCCGCCGACATTGACAAGCTGGTGCTGGGCCACGACCACATTCTGGGCATCCACGACCTGGTCTATCACGACTACGGCCCCGGCCGGGCCATGATGTCCTTCCACGCGGAGGTCCCCGCCGACGGCGACCTGCTGGAGATCCACGACATCATCGACCACATTGAGCGGGAATTGAAGGCCAAGCACCATATTGAGACGGTGATTCATATGGACCCCGTGGTCTGCGACGACAGCACTTCTGCCCTGCGTGCCCAGGTGGATGCCCTTGCCAAGAAGCTGGACCCGGCGCTGTCCACCCACGATTTCCGGATGACGGCCGGCCCCATCCATACCAATATCATCTTTGATGTGGTGGTCCCCTATGGCTTCCGCCTGACGGACCACCAGGTATGCGAGGAACTCTCCCAGGCCATCCACGCCCTCTCCCCCCGGTACTACGCGGTGATCCAGGTGGACCACTCCTATGTGGACGGAAGAGGAGACCAAAAAGCCTCCTCCACCCCGTAATTCACAAATTATTCACCCAAGACGTTCCTTTTGCGGTATAATAATTGCGGTATCATAAACTATAAATTACTTAGGATGGGGTGACACTTATGCCCAAAAAGGTTTTGATCGTGGAAGACGACGGAAATATCGCAGAGCTGCTCCACCTCTATTTAGAGAAGGAGGGCTTTGAGACCCAGGTAGCCAAGGACGGAGGACGGGGAGTGGAGCTGTTTCGCTCCTTTCAGCCCGATCTGGTGCTGCTGGACATCATGCTGCCCATTATGGACGGCTGGTCTGTACTGAAAAAGATCCGGGAAACGGAGAAGACCCCCGTCATCATGCTCACCGCCAAGGGCCAGACCGAGGACAAGGTGGCCGGTCTGGAACAGGGGGCGGACGACTATATTGTAAAACCCTTTGAAATGAAGGAAGTCCTGGCCCGGATCCATGCGGTGCTGCGCAGAACCGGCGCCGAGGAGGAGCCTGGAGAGAAAAAGCTCTCCTTTGACAAGCTGGTCATCAACCTGGACTCCTATGAGCTGCTGGTAGACAACCAGCGGGTGGACACCCCGCCCAAGGAGCTGGAGCTGCTGTTCCATCTGGCCTCCTCTCCCAACCGGGTATTTACCCGCAACCAGCTTCTGGACGAGGTCTGGGGCTTTGACTACTTCGGCGACAGCCGCACCGTAGACGTGCACATCAAGCGCCTGCGGGAGAAGCTGGAAAATGTCAGCGACCAGTGGCGGCTGAAAACCGTCTGGGGCGTGGGCTATAAGTTTGAGGTGGGCCCTGCCTCTTGATTTTCCGTTCCGAATACCATGTTAAGGAGGTGAGGCGTTTTGCGGTCTCTCTATAAGCGTCAGCTGACCATGATGGTGGGCATTATGATCCTGTCCTTTACGCTCCTGTCCGCCGCTTTTATGCTGCTGTCCTACCGGTACCTTATTTCAGAAAAGCGGGAGTCCATGGAGCGCAACGCAGGGTATATTGCCGGCTTTACCGCCCTGTATTACAAGGAATACCGGGACATTCAGGACGAGCTTTACAGCAACTATGTGGCCAATATCGCCCTGATCTCCGACTCCTTTGTCATCGTCGCCGGACCGGACGGAGAAATCCTCTACGCCACGGACGGCTCCAAAATTTATGATTATAAAAATGCCGTTCTGCCCGCCTCCGTCACTAACCAAGTGCTGAGCCATGGGACCTATGCTGGTCTGACCAGCCTGGAAGGAATTTATCCCGAGCGCCGGTACACCGCCGGATTGCCCATCAACATTTCCGTTTTGGGGCAGACGGTCAACCAGGGCCTGGTCCTGGTCTCCGCCGACGCCTCCAACCTCTCTCAGATGTGGTCGGCCACCGCCACCATTTTCTTCTTTTCCGCCGTGGTGGTGCTGCTCATCTCTGTGGTGGCCAGTACCATTACCTCCGCCCACCAGGCCCGGCCCCTGAACGAAATGGCAGAGGCTGCCCGAAAATTTGGGCAGGGAGAGTTTGACG
Source organism: uncultured Oscillospiraceae bacterium (assembly GCA_944385035.1). Taxonomy (GTDB): domain Bacteria; phylum Bacillota; class Clostridia; order Oscillospirales; family Oscillospiraceae; genus Lawsonibacter. The sequence continues at coordinate 48,570 of CALWVV010000008.1, forward strand.
TGCGGGTCACCAGCTACGAGGGGCGCTGCGACGAGATCAGCACCCTGGCCGAGGCCTTTAACGCCATGGCCAACTCCCTGGAGAAGGTGGAGACCCAGCGTGCAGAATTTATCGCCAACATCTCCCACGAGCTGAAAACCCCCATGACCACCATCTCCGGCTTTGCCGAGGGAATTCTGGACGGAACCATTCCCCCCGAGCGGGAGCGGGAATCCCTTCAGATCGTGGTGTCCGAGACCCGCCGGCTCTCCCGCCTGGTACGGCGGATGCTGGATCTGTCCCGGCTCAACGCCCTGGCGGAGAATTCCATCACCGCCCAGGAGACCTTCGATCTGACCGAGACCATGTCTCAGGTGCTCATCAGCCTGGAGAGCAAGATTACCGGCCGCAACCTGGATGTGGACGTACAGATGCCCCAAGAAAAGCTGATGGTATGGGGCGACCCCGACTCGGTCACCCAGGTATGCTATAACCTGCTGGACAACGCGGCCAAATTTGCCGCGCCGGGCACTACCATCACCGTCCAGATCACGAAGAAGGACGGCAAGGCTGTCACCTGTATCCGCAATCTGGGGGCCACCATTCCCCCGGAGGAGCTCCCCCTGCTTTTTGACCGGTTCCACAAGGCGGACTACTCCCGCTCCATGGACCGGGAGGGGGTTGGTTTGGGGTTGTACATTGTGAAAACGATTTTGGGCAACCTGAAAGAGACCATCAATGTCACCAGCGAGGATGGGGTGACCCAGTTCACCTTTACACTGACGCTGGCATAATCACCGTTGCTTGATCTTACGGCCCTGGGCCACTGGGAGGAAATGTATGGAGCATCATCATCAAAACGATCTGTGGCAGGGCGGTCCCTGGGAACAGCCCTCCCCGGTTTTTTCTCCCCCTCCGCCGGTACAAATTCCCCTTCCCCGCCAAAAGACGTCCCGCCCCGTCCTTCGGACCCGGCGCCGGGGGCCCCGGTGGCCGTGGGTCACAGGGCTTGTGGTATTGGTTTTGTCCCTGTGTGCGGTAACCATTTTTCTGGACCAGTATTTCTCTCCCGCCTCCCTGTTTTCCTCGCAGCCCTTTTCTGAGGAGAATTACCGGCGGGAGGAGACCCAGAACACCAACCAGCCCCCGGATATTCCCCAGGCTGAGACGGGCACCGGCTTTACCCTCACTCTGAATGAGAGTCATGGCGAGGCTCTGTCCCTCTCCCAGGTCCACAGTAAGGCCATTGAGTCCCTGGTCTCTATCGAGGCCTACTCCGACGTCTACTTCAGCTCCGGCAGCGGGGTGATCCTCTCCTCCGACGGCTACATCGTGACCAACGCCCATGTGGTGGCCGGAGCCAACGATGTGCGCGTCCAGCTGAGTGACAACCGCATCTTCCCCGCCAGCCTGGTGGGGTTCAGCGCCCAGGAGGATCTGGCCGTGCTGAAAATTGATGTGGACGGCCTGCCTGCGGCGGAATTCGGCGACTCCAACGCTCTGGTATGCGGAGAGTCTGTATCCGCCTTAGGCGACTCTCTGGGGTATCGAGGCACCTTTACCGACGGGATCATTTCCGCTCTGGACCGGGAGATGACCATGGAGGACGGCTCCACCATGGTGCTCATCCAAACCAGCGCCGCCATCAACTTCGGCAATTCCGGCGGCCCTCTGCTCAACCAATACGGCCAGGTGGTGGGCATCAACACCATCAAGATCATTGCCGATGACGGCTCGGCCGAGTCCCTGGGCTTTGCCATCCCGTCTACCCGTGTGAAATACGTGACCGACCACCTGATCGCCGGAGAGGAGATCCGCACCGCCGCCTTTGGCTTTACGGTCTCCATTGTCCAGCTCCCCGAAGGCGGGCTGGAGCTTCTGGATGTGGACCCCACCAGCGATGCCTATGCCCAGGGCCTGCGGGCTGAGGATATTCTGGTGGCCGCCAACGGGCAGTCCATCTCCAGCACACAAGATCTGGTGCGGCTCAAGCAAACGCTGGGGCCCGGAGACCAGGTGGAGCTGACCTATCTGCGGGAGGGCGTTTCCCATACCATATGGGTGGAACTGATGGATGCGGAGCTCTTTTCCTAATTTCCGCGGCGCGGGGAGAACCCCGCGCCGCTTTGATTTTTCCGTTGCCCCAGGGCGCCGGGCGTGTTATACTGCCTACAAAGGGGGAATGCCTGTGATCAACACCACACTGTGCTACATCCGCCAGGGAGAGGATTATCTGATGCTCCACCGGGTCAAGAAAAAAAATGACCTGAACCAGGACAAATGGATCGGCATCGGCGGAAAGTTCGAGGACAAGGAGAGCCCCGAAGATTGCCTGCTCCGGGAGGTCTGGGAGGAAACCGGCCTTACCCTTACCCGCTACCAGTACCGGGGACTGGTCACCTTTGTCTCCGACCGGTGGCCCACCGAGTATATGCACCTTTTTACCGCCGACCAGTTTACCGGCACACTGAAAGAGTGCGACGAGGGGGAGCTGGAGTGGCTGCCCTATGACCAGCTGCTCCGCATTCCCCACTGGGAGGGGGATGCGATTTTTCTGGATCTCATCCACCGGGATACGCCCTTCTTCTCCCTGAAACTGTGTTATGAGGGGGAGACCCTGGTGGAAGCGGTTCTGGACGGACGGCATTTGAAGGGAGGCTCGCACCCATGATTGTTACCATTCAATCCCATGCGCTCACTGTAGAGATTGATTCCCTGGGCGCACAGCTCGCCTCCATCCGCGCCAACGACGGCGAGGAGTACCTGTGGCAGGGGAGGGAAGACATCTGGGCCCGCCGGGCCCCCATTCTGTTTCCCTTCATCGGCCGGCTGAAAGACAGCACCTATCTGCTCCGCGGCACACCCTACACCATCTCCACCCACGGCTTTGCCCGTGATATGGCGTTTGAGGTGGTGGAGCGGGCAGGGGACCATGTCTCCTTCCAGCTTACCGATACCCCCCAGACCCGTGCAGTCTACCCCTTTGCCTTTACCCTGACGGTAACGTATTCCCTGAAGGACAACCAGCTTACCAAAACCCACCGGGTCACGAACCGCTCCCAGGAGGAGATGCTCTATGAGCTGGGTGCCCACGACGGCTTCCGGGTCCCGGTAGGGGAGGGGCTCACCATGGCCGACTACTCTGTCCGCCTGCCCGGTGTGGACAAGGTCCGCTTCTACGGCATGGACAAGGACCTCATGCTCACCCCGAAGGGGGAGGAGATCGCGCTGCAAAACTCCGCTCTGCCCCTCACCCCTGCCACCTTTGGCCTGGACACCATGATTCTGGACACCCCGCCCCAGGCTCAGGCCCTCCTGTGCGACCGTCAGGGCAATCCCAGAGTGGGCCTCACCTTCCCGGACTTCCCCTATCTGGGGCTCTGGACCCAGGCAAAGCCCTTTGACACGGGGTATGTGTGCATCGAGCCCTGGTCCACCCTCCCAGACGGCATCTTTATGGGCCGGGAGCTTCGGGACAAGACGGGCATCCGCCGCCTGGCGCCGGGACAGAGCGAGGCGCTCTGCTATACCACCACATTTTACGAAAAAGGAGTTTCACAACATGAAGCCTGAATACGCCAATTCCTTCGGCATCCGCAAGGTATCCGACAAAGACGGGGAGATCCTGGAGGTCACCCTGGACATCGCCTATAAATATATGGAGAACGCCATCACCTTTACCTCCAAGGGCATGGAGAACATCTCCACCCCCGCCGCCGATCCCGTGGCCTCCATCGTCATGAACCGCCAGAGCGCCATCTCCCTGCGCAACCTGCTCATCCAGACCCTAGGCGTGGAATAAATATTCCACATGTCCGGCCTGTTTTGTGGAAAAAAATCCCCCCGCAGCCAAACAGGCTGCGGGGGTTCTTTCCTAATATTGATAGTAGCTGTCTGCCGGCATAAGGTTCATATCCTCCGCCGTCAGCGCCCGGCCATAGGGGTTAATGAGGCGGTTCACCGTCTCAACGGTCTTTTCCTCGTCCAGTTCAAAGCACCAGAGGAAACCCTGGTAAATGGCATCGCCCCGCCCCTCCAGGGTGGCGGTCTCTACGCCGCTGTTCACATCCAGGTCCACGGCCTTCTGGGCAAAGAATAGCATGTTGTTCAGGGTGAGGTCGGTCTCCACATACTGGTTGAAGATCTCCACAAAGCCGTTGATCTTGGTCAGGCTGTCCCAGGCCAGCACCTTCTTGGCCAGGGCAATCAGAATCTCCTGCTGGGTCTTGGTCCGTCCCACATCCGTATAGTCCTGGTTGGGGCCGGGGGTGCCATCGGGATTGTTATTGTCATGGCGGTACCGGGCCACCTCCATAGCCTGCTGGCCGTTCAGGTGCTGCATGCCCTTCTGATAGTGGATGTGCAGGTTTTGAACGGGGTCGTCATAGTTCATATCCACCGGGACATAAAAGTCCACCCCATCCAGGTAATCTACCAGGGCAATAAAGCCGTTGATGTCCACTTTCACATACCCGTCAATGACGATCCCCAGCATATCGGAGATTTCCTCGATCCGCCGTTCCACGCCGCCCGAGCCATAAACCAGCTTCGGGTTCTTCCCCGTCTCCCGCTGGGTAATGGTATCCCGCGGGATGGACACCACACCCACCTTCTGCTCCACGGTGTCGTAGCTGAGCACCATCATGGTGTCGGTGCGGAAGCCCTCCACGTCCGTGGCCGCCAGGAAGATATTATAGACCCCCTCCCTGCGCTTCAGGACGCTGGGGTCCTCCTGGCTGGTATCCGCACTGACGTCTCCCACGGGAACGGGATCCGTGTCCGGCGTATTGTTCGGAGCTTTCTGCTCCGGGGCCTTGCTCATCAGCTGCAGGCCGATGTAGGCCGCCACAATGAGGGCGGACACCACCACCAGGGCCTTATAGCAGCCCAGACCGATGGACGCCGCCCGAGAACGCCTGGGCTTTGCCTTTTGCCGGGCAGCAGCCGGCCGGGCCGCTTTTTTCCGTCTTCCGGGGGGCTCTTCCCAGTGCTCCCGCGCCCGCCGCTGGGCTTGTCTCGGGCGTGGGTCGGGCTCCCGCCGCTCCCGTGACACACTCAAATATTTCTCTTCCAGGGTCATTCCCTCCCCGATGGTGATTCTAGTCTAGTATATCGGCTTCCTTTCCCTTCGGCAAGGGGCGCCGTTTTATTTTTAAAAAAATTTAAGAATTATGTTACCCGCACAGCTTACCTAATCATAGGGATGCTATTTTTCCCCATTTGGTGACAGGATCCAAAAAAATTTTTTGCCCGGCCCCATATCCAGGGCCGGGCAGCTTTGGTCTTACACGGGATTGTTCCGCAGCTCCAGCGCCTCTTCCTCCACGCTGGGGTAGAGCTTGCGCAGCCTTGCAATACAGGCCATGCTGGCCGGCACCAAAAACAGGTCCGCGCAGATCCAGGCGGCAGGGGAGGCAAAGCAGGCGGCGGCAAACCCAAATACAGGCACCAGGCACAGACCCACCACCGTTCTGGCAAACATCTCCAGCACCCCGGCCAGGATGGCAAAGGTGCTGTATCCCATGCCCTGGATGGAGAAGCGGACAATATTCACCAGAGACAGGGGGAAGAAGAAGGCGGTGAGGGTAATGACATACTGGCTGGTGAGCTTTACCAGCAAGGCCAGCTGCTCCTCATTCGGGTTGAGGAAAAACATGGAAAACTGGGGGGCAAAGAGCAGCATGGCCGCCAGGGCGATCAAAGAATAGCCCAGGCCCAGCAGGGCACAGGCTCGGATGCCCTGGCCCAGACGGCCCAGCTTGCAGGCCCCCACATTCTGCCCGCAGTAGGTGGCCATGGTGGCTCCCATGGCGTCGAAGGGGCAGGCAAAGAGCTGAAAGAGCTTTGCCCCGGCGGCCACCGCCGCCACATAGAGGCTGCCCAGGGTGTTGACGGCAGACTGCAGCACAATGGAGCCCACAGCGGTCACCGAATACTGCAGTCCCATGGGGATGCCCATGGCGCACAGCACCTTGCAGGAGTGAAGATCCAGCTTTCGCTCCTCCTGGGTCATGCGCAGGATGGGGTAGGCCCGGCGCATATACAGCAGGCAGGCCACACCGGAGATCCCCTGAGACACCACTGTGGCAATGGCCGCCCCGGCCACTCCCGCGTCAAACCACAAAATGAGGGCAAAGTCCAAAAAGATATTGAGGAAGGAGGACAGGGCGAGGAAGTAAACCGGCGTCTTGCTGTCCCCCAGGGAACGGATCACCCCGGCCAGGAGATTATAGAGGAAGGTGGCGGGAATGCCCATAAAGATCACAAAAATATAGGCATTGGCGTTGGCAAAAATATCAGCGGGAGTGCGCATCAGGGTGAGGATGTCCTTGCACAAAAGCCCCGTGGCCACGGTGAGCACCAGGGCAAAGAGCACAGCCAGGTAGGCGGCATTGGCCACATACCGGCGCATTTTGGACGGCTCGTTGGCCCCCATCCGCTGGGCCACCGGAATGGCAAAGCCGTTGCACACGCCCATGCAGAAGCCGATGACAAAAAAGTTGATGGAGCCGGTGGAACCCACAGCGGCCAGAGCCTGCGCCCCCAGCAGCTTACCCACGATCATGGTGTCTACCAGGTTATAAAACTGCTGAAAGAGCATACCGAACAGGGTGGGCAGGGCAAAGCCCACGATCAGCCGCATGGGGCTGCCCACCGTTAAGTTTTTGGTCATAGCTTCTCCTTTCTTTGCAGGGACACCGCCCCGCCTCTTTCATACCTTTCCAAAGAACCGTATTATTATAATCATTCCGTCCCGGTCTGCATAGAGATTTTTTCCACAAATTTGAGGCTTTTTGCCCCCTGTCCTTTCCTCAAAATGAAAGGGATGGACCTGGAAACATGAGTTTCCCCGGTCCATCCCGCACCTGGTTATGCACTTTTTGCCATCCGGCGGCAGGCCAGCGCCGTGGCCAGGAAGTAGCCTCCATAGACCACCACCAGCACCAGGGCGGTCACCGCGCTGCTGGAGACGCTGTCCACCTTTCCCGCCGTGGCGATCAGGTCGTTGGCCGCCTTCATGCCCACCACACTGTGGACCAGCGCCAGGAGCAGGGGGAGCAGAAAGGCCAAGGCCACCTGCTGGGTGGCCGACCGGGCCACCAGCGTTTCCTCCGCGCCCAGCCGGCGCAGCAGGGCATACCGCCCTGCGTTGTCCGCCCCCTGGCTCAGCTGCTGCAGGGCCAGCACCGCCGCCGCAGCCAGCAGGAAGGTAAAGCCCAGATAGAGCCCCAGGAACAACGCCAGCATTTTGCTGCCCATCAGATCCTGGTAAATGTTAAGCCGGGTGGTGATCCAAGAGGCAAAGGAAACATCCAGAGACTGGATGGTGTCCATGAGCTCCTCTTCCGTCGCTTCCGGATCACCCGCATAGTCCGCCGACCAGATCTGGCGGCAGGGAGAGAGCTTCTGGGCCATCTCATCGGGGATGAGTACATAGCTCAGTCCCAGGCTGCCGGTGGTGAGCTCCTCCTCCAGCTGGTCCGCCCGGTGGGGCAGCAGCCCGCTGTAGGCCGGCTTCCCCTGCCGCAGCCGCAGGGCATCGTAGTCGGACACCCGCAGGGCCGCGCTGGCGTTTTCAAAGCCAGTCACCTCAGGGTCGTTATAATAAAACACGGTGCTGTAGCTCCAGGAGAGCTTCTCTTTGGTATCAAAGCCCGCATCGCCCAGCACCTGGTCAACATCCACCAGCTCCTCCTCTCCGGAGAGGTTCTGGACTGTGATGTCAAAGGGGGCCTGGTAGCTGCTTTGGGAGGCAATGGTGTTGTTGAGGCCCACTGAGCTTGCGGTAATGCCGATAGCCAGCAGCAGGAGAATACATACCACCGTCTGGGCCAGGTAGGTGGTGTGCACCTTGCTCAGCCACTGGCGGAGGGTAAACAGGTTCAGGTTCTTGTAGTAGAGGCTGGGCCGCCCCTGGACCAGCTTCATCACAAAGCCGGACAGGGAGCGGAAAATCAAAAGCGTTCCCACCGTCCCCAGGGCCAGCATAGGGATGCAGATGGGCAGCACCGCCACGGCAATGGCCATGCCAAAGGTGAGCAGGGTGGCGTAGGCCGCCGCCAGGCAGAGAATCCCCGCCGCCAGCTGGATCACCGCCGGAGTGAGGGAGCGCACCTTCAGCACCTCATTTTTCCGCTGGCCGTAGATAAGGTCTATGAGCCGGCTCCGGGACACCCGCACCCCGCTGAACACCATCACCAGCAGAAAAATAAGGCCAAAGGAGAGCAGCGTTTTCCCCGCCGCCTGGATGGAAAAGTTCAGGGCCAGCATCCCCGCCAGATCAATCTGGAACATGGACAGGGTCAGGGCGGACAGGCCAAAGGAGGCCAGCACCCCCAGCGCCAGCCCGGCCCCCAGGGACACAAGGCCGATGACCCCGGTCTCCAGAAACAGCAGCCTGGACACCTGCCCCTGGGACAGGCCCAGCAGCAGATAGGTCCCCAGCTCCCGCTTCCTCCGGCGCAGGAGAAAGCGGTTGGCGTAGAGGATGAGACAGGCCAGCACCACCGCCACAAACACGGAGAACACATCCACCAGAATCTGGATGACCGCTACCGCCGGGTGCTCCCGCTGAGCCAGATAGGCCATGGCCCCCTGCCCCTTGACGGCGTTGAAGGTATAAAACAGGCATACCCCGAAGGTGAGGGTGAGAAAATAGACCCCATAGTCCCGGAAGGACCGGCGCACATTGCGTATGGCCAGTTTAGAGAACATCTGCCATCTCTCCTCCCATCTCCGTCACCACCCGGATGATCTTTTGGAAGAAGGCCCGGCGGTCATCCCCGCCGCGCTTCAGCTCCAAAAAGATCTGCCCGTCCCGGAGAAACACCACTCGCCCGCAGCAGCTGGCGGTAAAGGCGTCGTGGGTGACCATAAGGATGGTGGCCCCCAGGTCCCGGTTCAAGGTCTCCAGGCAGTTCAGAAGCAGCCGGGCCGCTTTGGAGTCCAGTGCCCCGGTGGGCTCGTCGGCCAACACCAGGGCCGGGTGGGTCACCATGGCCCGTGCGGCAGCGCAGCGCTGCTGCTGGCCTCCCGACATCTCATAGGGGTATTTCTCCAGGCAGTTTTCGATCCCCAGCAGCCCGGCCATCTCCCGCACCCGGCCGGGGATCTGCCCCGCCGGGGCCCCGGTGATGGAGAGGGCCAGAGCAATGTTTTCTCCCGCGGTGAGGGTGTCCAGCAGGTTGCAGTCCTGAAAAATAAAGCCCAGCCGCTCCCGGCGGAATTTGGCCAGCTCCTTGCCCTTCAGGCCGGTGAGCTGCCTGCCGTCAATGATGATGGACCCGGACGTGGGGCGGTCGATGGTGGACACACAGTTGAGCAGGGTGGTCTTTCCAGACCCCGAAGGCCCCATGACCCCCACAAATTCTCCTGCCTCCAAAGACAGGGACACCCCGTCCAGGGCACGGGTCACCGCCCCGCCCCGTCCGTAGATTTTCTTCAAATCGGTTACCGCTAATATTTCCTCCATCGTGCTCCTCCTTCGCTCTCCCACATGTCAAGGCAGGGAAATTACCATAATTGCAGTCTCCACGGACTTCTGCTCCATGACCGGCTCTCCCGTCCAGCTGCACTCCTGTACATAGGCCGCCAGCAGCGCCAGAGCCAGAGCCAGGGCACACAACGTCGTCTTCATCCGCTGCGCCATGCTCATTCACTCCTTTGGGAACGTGTTCCCTTAAACTGTATGGAAGCATACCATACAGCTGCGATATTTCCTCTAAAGGAATTATGAGGATTTCATTAAGGTTTTCTTAAAGCCGCAAAAAAAGGCCCTGACGACCGGGTCGTCAGGGTCCATGGAATAAGGAGGAAATAAAAAAATCCGGCTCATTGGTACAGTCACCGTATATACAAAGGAGGTAGAAGGGGCTGCCGCTGCCCCCTTCCACACCATTCTATGCTCCCCTCCCGCTGGGGTTACAGGGCAAACAGCCAAAGCCACCAGCCCGCCGAGGCTGCCACGGCGCCCACCGCTGCCCAGGCCGCACCAGGCAGCCGTTCCAGGCGCCGGTTCCAGGCCTTTCCCTGCTTCAGATAGCCGTCGGCAGCCTGCCGTGCCTCTTTCAGCACCCGCTCCGCGCTGACCCCTTCCCGTGCTAGAGCCTCCTCCTTGACAATAAAGATGGCCTCCTCAAACAGACGGGGATCGGGAGATTTCACTAAAATGACCTGGCGGGTAATCCCTTTCACCATACGATCACATCCTTTCGCGTTCTGCCCAAATATTACCGTTATTCTGTCCCATTTTTCCCGGTATATTCATCCCCGCCCTGTTACTACACTAGAAGGCGGACAAAAAGGAGGTGAGCGGTTTGCACCCTGGATTTCGCAGCCGTTTTTTCTGGTTTTTGGTGGTCTATGCCTTTAACCTGGCCATTATTTTTTTCTTTCTGGCCTTTGGATAACTAGCTGAGCAGCAGTTCCAGCTCCTCCACCGTCATTCCGGGCTGGAGGGCAAGGTTTATGCCATAGCCGATGACCTTGGCCAGATCGGCCACCTGACTGTCGATGTCTTTGGGGGTCACAAACAGCTCCCGCCCCTGGCCCAGCCGGGGCAGCTCCTGGGTCCCCATCAAATCGGCAGCCAGTGTGGCAGCGTCCACCACCGTGGGCACGCCCACCGCTATGACCGGAATTCCAAGGGTCTGCCGATTGAGCCCCAGGCGGTGGTTTCCCACCCCCGAGCCGGGGGTGATCCCCGTGTCCGAGAGCTGGATAGTCCGGCACAGCCGCTCCACCGACCGGGACGCCAGGGCATCCACCGCAATGACGCAGGCGGGCTGGATCTTTTCACACACTGCCCGCACCACCTCCCCGCTCTCCACCCCCGTGGAGCCCAGCACCTCGGCCGCCAGGGAGGCCACCGGCCGCAGGGCCCCGAACTGCTGGGGCAGACGCTGGACCAGGTGGCGGGTGACCAGGGTCTGCTCATGGACCTTCGGTCCCACCGCGTCGGGGGTGATGGACCGGTTTCCCAGCCCGGCCACCAGCACCAGCCCCTGGGGCGGAATGTCCTTCATCAGCTCAAAGAGCTCCCCCGCCACCGCCTGGACTGCCCGCTGAAAAATGTCCTCCTCCCGGCGCTCCAGCCCCTCCAAAGTCAGGGTGACATAGCAGCCCCTGGGCTTGCCCAGGGCCTGTTCCCCCTGCTCATCCAGTACCCGGACCGTGGTCACCGGGATACCGTCCCGCAGGCCATCGTGGGCCTCCACTCCGGAGAGCCTGGTGGTCTCTCCCGCACTCTCCTGCCAAAGCTCCCTGGCCTCCAGGGCCAGGTCTGTGCGGCGTATCTGCATGTCAGTTCCTCCTAATCCCATATCTTGTGGAATGCTTCCCGCTTTACCCCTAGCTTTTGCCGCAGCAGGAAAACTATCCCGCAGACAAAAATTTTTTTGAAAAAACGGTTGATTTTTTCTTGAACCAATGGTAAAATACAAATCTGCACAGGCGCATTGCGCCTAATTTAACGATGAAAATCGGAGGAGGTGTTTGGTTTGCCGAATATTAAGTCTGCCAAGAAGCGCGTGCTGGTGTCCGAGACCAAGGCTGCGCAGAACAAGGCCGCGAAGTCCGCGCTGAAGACCGACATCAAGAAGTTTGAGGCCGCGGTGGCGGAAGGCAACCGCAGCGAGGCCGATGTCGCTTACAAGGTGGCCGTCAAGGCTGTGGATAAGGCCGCTGCCAAGGGTCTGCTGCACAAGAACAATGCCGCCAACAAGAAGAGCAATATGACCATCAAGCTGAACAAGCTGGCCTGATTATATTGATCGCGTGGAAAGCCGTCTGATTGCAGACGGCTTTTTTCGTTGCCTTTTTCCCTCCTTTTCCCGGCAAAAATCTGGTATAATAGAATATATTGCTATTGGAAAGGAGGTCCGCCCGGTGAAAAAATGGCTTTCTCTCTCCCCCGTCTCCTTCGCGCTGGAGATGGCCGACCTCTATGGCCGGGTGGGGGTATCCCGGTCTGCGGCGGCCCTGTCCTACTTTTTAATTCTCACGCTGTTCCCCCTGCTGGTATGCGTCAACTATTTCATCGGCCTGTTCCACCTGGATCTGGAGCAGTTTCTCACCACGCTGGATCAGCTGCTCCCGACAGGTGTGCTGACTATTATGTCCGACTACCTCTCCTATGTGGCGGACATCCAGTCTCCCGCCCTGCTGCTGGCCAGCCTGTTTACCATCCTCTTTTCTGCCTCCGCGGGGCTTCGCACCCTGCTGCTCACCATGGACCAGCTCTACGAGCGGGAGGTGGTCCACCCCTTCCGCCGCCTGGCCGCCAGCGTGATTTTGTCCCTGCTCTTTTTGCTCACGGTCTATCTCTCCGTGGTGGTCATCTTCACCGGCGACTGGTTTTTTACCCTCCTTCAGTCCCACCTGCCTGACTATATCGCCCGGCTGCTCCCCCTGGAGGCCCTGTCTAAGCTGTGGGTATGGCTCCGTTACCTGCTTCTTTTCTGCTTTGTCATGGTGCTGGTACTCATCGTCTACCGTACCGGCACCCCCCGTGGAGAAGTGCGGCGGGTGGTGGTGCTCCTCTCCTCCCTGGTAGCCTCCTTTGCCATCGTGGCCGCGTCGGTGGTGTTCTCCTGGTTTATCGGCATCTCCTCCCGGTACGCTTTGGTCTATGGCTCCCTGGCCTCGCTGATCATTCTGCTGGTGTGGCTCTACCTGTGCTGCAACATTCTGCTGCTGGGGGCGGTCATGGGCCGGGTGGTCAGCCTGCGCATATTGGGAAAAATCAGATAGCAAATGGCACAGGCCCCGAAACAATTCCTTCCGGGGCCTGTTTCTTCCTTTTCTTCGGGGAAAAAATGTGCTATTCTAAATGTAAGATAGCCTCGTCCCCACTTTTGTAACAAGCTGAGGTGGTATCCGTGAACGATAAACTGATCCGGCAGCTTAACCGGGAAATTGTGGAGGCCCTGGTCTCCCGAAAATTTACCGCCGTCTCCAGCCGCCGGGCCGCCATGGCCCTGACCAAAACCCCCGGCTGGTCGGAGGGTCTCTCCGCGCTTTTTCCCATCCGCGCCCGCCTGAGCTGCACCCAGATTTTACAGGTATGCGCCCCGATTCTGGACAATCTCTGTCCCCAGCCGCCCCAGCAGGGCTGGGGCCTCTTCTGCTACCAATACATCTGCCGCACCATGTTCCCGCAAAACGGCTTTGTCCCAGATGCCCAGCCCTACGAGGCGGGCGCCCGGTTCTATCTCACAGTCCTGCAGATCCTGCTGGACCATGAGCGCGCCGCCCTGCCCTTCGATCCCATGATGGACTTTCAGTTCCTCACCGAGGAGGAATATTCCTCCTATGACCTGGGCCGGGAATACCGCCGTTTCCTTTGGTGTTGGCGGGAGGAGTTTCTCTATGAGCTTATGCGCCTGGGGCTGGAATTCACTCCCTTTAAAACCCTCAGCCACATCTCCGGGGTCCACTACATCGCCATGACCGCCGCCCGCGGCCTGAAGGAGGCCGGAGTGGAGGTGGACCTGGCCCTCATTTCCGGCGCTGCCGCTGCCCACGACGTGGGGAAATTCGGCTGCCGGCCGGGGGAACGGGTGCCCTACCTTCACTACTACTACACGGACCAGTGGCTTTTGGAGCGGAACATGGACTCCATCAGCCACATTGCCTCCAACCACTCCACCTGGGATCTGGAGCTGGAATCCCTGTCCGTGGAGTCCCTTTTGCTCATCTACGCGGACTTCCGCTCCAAGCAGGAGCGGGACAAGGACGGCAATGAGATCACCGTTCTCTTCCCCCTGGACGAATCCTTCCAGGTGATTTTGTCCAAGCTGGACAATGTGGACTCCAAAAAGCGCCGCCGGTATGAATTTGTCTACGGCAAGCTCCACGACTTTGAGGACTACATGCGCTCCCTGGGGGTGGACGTGGATCTCACCGGGCAGCTCCAGCCCCCTCTGCCCCACAAGGACACCGCCCTCATGAACCCCCAGGAGACTCTCAACAGCCTCATTCTCCTGTCGGTGGAGCACAACCTTCAGCTCATGCACATGCTCTCCAACGAGCAGAAGTTCGGCAATATCATCGAAGAGGCCCGCTCGGTGAAGAGCTGGCAGCAGCTGCGTGCCTACCTCAACGTCTTTGAGGAGTACTTCACCTACCTGTCGGTGCGCCAAAAGACCCAGGCGCTCACCTTCCTCTATGAGCTGCTGATGCACCGTGAGGGCGACATCCGCCGCCAGGCCGGCGCCCTCATCGGCCAGATCATCGCCCGCTTCCACCTGGTCTATCGCAAGGAGGTCCCCGCCGACGCCCAGAACGACCCGGCAGAGGAGGTCCCCTTTACCCTGTGGAGCCAGTATCTGGACATGATCATCTTCCCCGACCACAAGACAACCCAGCAGCAGCGCAGCCACATCGGCTACACCCTGAAGCTGGTGGTGGAGTCCATGCTGCTCCACGCCCGTGCCGGGGACATCCCCCGGTTTTTGGGGGCTTTGCTGCACTACTATGACGACCCGGAGCACACCGACGCGGACACCGCCTTTACCCTGCTGGATGCGGCCTGCTACCTGCCCCCCAAGCACTACGGGGAGCAGACACGGGAGAAGCTCATCCACTTTGCCGCCCACTTTGCCGCTTCGGACGATCTGCGTCTCACCACCGCTGCCCTTCAGTTCCTGCGGGAGACTGAGCGCAATATCCCCCGCTCCCACCCCCAGATGGCCCGGATCGTGGAAATCGCCCGGAGCGTCCAGGGGACACAGCTGACCACCGTGTTTTTAAAGAGCAAGATCCTGCGCCGGGCGGGGGAGGATGTGTCCGACCTGGAGGAGCTGCTCTACCAGACGGACATCACCAGCGAGGTGTTCCTGGACAACCTGAAGATCGCCACCCCCTGGATCGTCAAGGTGGCCGGTGTGGACCTGCTCCGGGACCAGGTGGACCACGGGGCCCAGGCCCACATCCTCCACATCGCCACCCACTTCTCCAACCTGGTCAAGGTGTCTGAGCGGGTGGTGGTCCGCCACACCGCCGGCTCCGCCCTGGTGCGCACCCTGGCCTCCCTGCGCCGGGACCAGCGCAACGAGGTGGTGGTGGAGCTGGGCAAGGGCCTGGAGATGGGCCAGTACCAGATCTCCAAATACATCCCCCAGTATTTGGGGGAGGCCGCCCTCTACCTCCACCCCAGCGAGCTGGACGAGCAGGTGCTGTGGCTCAAGTCCCTGCTGGGTTCCCCCAATAACTCCGCTGTGGCCGGAGCTCTGAACACCGTGGGCATCCTGCTCCAGCACTACCCCGCCTACCGGGAGCGCTTTTCCGAGGACACCGCCGCCTATGAGGCCCGGCGCCAGGAGCTGCTGGGGCTTTTGCTCCAGGGTCTGGCCCACTACCGGGAGGCCGTGCGCCAGGAGGCCCTGCTGGTCATCGGTAAGCTTCTCTTCAGCTCCCCCCAGCTGAGCATGGAGGAGAAAGCCCGGCTGTTCTCCCTGTGTTACCGCAAGCTCTTGTTCCTCATCCAGGAATCCCCCCGGCAGGATGGGCTCACCTTCTTCTACCGGGCCGCCGCCCTGGCCCACATCAACCGCTTTATTGCCCTGCGGCGGTTGGATCACGGTCCCTTTACCTTTGAGCCCCCCCGGAAGATCGCCTTCTTCCCCGGCACCTTTGACCCCTTTACCTTGTCTCACAAGGGCATTGTCCACGCCATCCGCAGTCTGGGCTTTGAGGTCTATCTGGCCGTGGACGAGTTCTCCTGGTCCAAAAAGGCCCAGCCTCATCTGATCCGCCGGCAGATCGTCAACATGTCGGTGGCGGGGGATTTCCATATCCACCTGTTCCCCGATGACATCCCCGTGAACATCGCCAACCCCGCCAACCTGCGCCATCTGCTGGAGCTCTTCCCCGGCCAGGAGGTCTACATCGTGGTGGGCAGCGATGTGGTGGCCAACGCCTCCTCCTACCAGGCCCCCTCCCGGCCCTATTCCATCCACCGGATGAACCACATCATCTTCCGCCGGGCGGGGGAAAAGGAACTGCCCCGTGACCTGCCCATCACCGGCGATGTGATCCGGCTGCAGCTGCCCTCCCATCTGAAGGACATCAGCTCCACCCGTATCCGGGAAAATGTGGACCTGAACCGGGATATTTCCAGTCTGGTGGACCCAGTCATTCAGGACTTCATCTATCAAAATGGCCTGTACCTGCGGGACAGTCAGAACAAGCCCATGCTGGATGCAGGCGAGCTGGAGTTTCAGTGGCTGGGGGTCCCCGACCCCATTTTGCTGGACAGCCTGACCGCCGGTCAGCCGGACCGGGAGGTCCTCCGCTCGGCCATCGCCCAGCAGGGGGACAGCGTCCTCGTACTGCGTCACAGCCACTCCCACGCCACACTGGGCTATGTGAGCTACCGCTCCCTGTCCACCTCCCAGCTTTTTGCCGCTCTGGGGGATACGGAGCTGGCCAACCACATCCGCCTGCGCGCCTCCGGCAAGGTGCTGATGGTCACCTCTCTTGCCGCCGACACCTCCGACCGGCACAAGGACTACCATCAGCTTCTGCTGTGTGAGCTGCTGGCCAAAGCCCTGGAGGAGTCCTGTGTCTACGCCATTTATGCTCCCTATGACAACACCATTTCCCCCCTGCTGGAGGATGTGCTCTCCCGCTTTGGCTTTGCCGCTCGGGAGGGAGCGCTCCCCATCTGGGAGACGGATATGCACGCCCCCACCGTCCTGATTCAAAATCTGGAAACGACCATCCAGGACCCCCTCAACCGAAACCCCAGGGTATTGTCCGCTGTGGTCCGGGGACACCGGCGCATCCAGGCCGCCCTGGCCCAGCTCTATCCCGGCTCGGTGGTGCTCACCCTGTCCGCCGATATGATCCACCAGCGGCTTCTGGAAAAGATCACCGCCTATAATAATGTCCCCGCTGTGCCCACCTCCCCACGGGTACTGGGCGAAAACATGTGCGTGCCCTACGGCAAGCTCCTCCGGGGCAAGATGGTGCCCAACACCGTGACCAAAACCATCCACACGGACAAGGTGTTCTCCCCCGATCTGTCCGAAAGCGTCATGGAGCCCTTCCCCTACTACGCCCCCATCGCCAGTCAGATCCGCACCATCAAATCCTTTGACCGGCCGGTCATTTTGGTGGACGACCTTATGCACCCAGGCTTCCGCTTCAAGGCCCTGGACCCCATCTTCCGCCGGGAGGGGGTCCCCATCCGGATGGTGCTGGTGGGGGTGCTGTCCGGCTACGGCAAGGACCTGATGAACGCCTGGGAGCGGCCGGTGGACAGCGTCTATTACCTGCCCACCCTGCGGCAGTGGTTTGTGGAGTCCACCCTGTTCCCCTTCATCGGCGGCAACACCGTCCGCCGGCCCAATCCCCCGGTGCCTGGGATGCTCCCCGGCATCAACCACATCCTCCCCTACGCCACCCCCTCTTACCGGGAGGAGTGCGGCCGGGAAGCGGTGTTCCGCCTGTCCCGCGCCTGCCTGGAGAGCTCCCTGGACGTCATCCGCACCCTGGAGCAGGAATACCGCATCCTCTACGGCCGGAACCTGACCCTGTCCCGGCTGGCTGAGGCGGTCATTCTGCCTCTGTGCCCCGATAAAGGGACCTGCCTGCACTACGACCCCAACCTGTCCGCCTCCGTCTATCTGGAAAATGACCTGGAGCAGCTTTTGCGCCAGAACCAATAACAAAAAGGTGATGTTATGTATTATTACCGCTATCAGGATTGCAATCTGGTCTCTCTCACCCCTATGGAAGGCTTTGGAGCAGAAATTTCCCCCGTCACCGAAGGCCCCCTCTACGCCCTGGTGGGGGGAGACCCGGTACTGGGCCGGGGCTCCTTCAAGGTAACGCACCCCGGCCAGCTGGAGGCCGGCCACACGCTGGAGAGTCTGGACGCCTCCCGCCTGCCGGACACCCAGGTGGACGCGGCCGTCGCCGCCGCCATCCGGGAGGGCCGTCTCACTGCCGTCAATCAAAACCGCACCGGCTGGGAGCAGGTCCTCACCGCCGCCCCCAAGGCGGGGAAAAAGCGGGTCAACATCCTGGCCATCGGAGACGTGGGCTCCACCCTGCTCACGGGATTGAAGCTTCTGGGGGGCGACGTGATCGAATCCATCGGCATCTGCGACCTCTCCGACCAGATCACCGCCCGGTGGGAGTTTGAGATGGGCCAGATCGCCCTGCCCTGGGACTACGACGCCTTCCCCGAAGTGAAGGTGGTCAAGCCCGAGGAGCTTTTCGACTGTGACATGTTCGTCTTTGTGGCCTCTAAGGGCATCCCCCCTGTGGGCTCCCAGGTAAAGGACGTGCGGATGTATCAGTTTGAAAACAACGCCAAAATCGTGGCCCACTACGCCAAGCTGGCACGGGCCGCCCACTTCCAGGGGCTTTGGTGCGCCGTGTCCGACCCGGTGGACCCCCTGGCTAAAACCGCCTATCTGGAGAGCAACAAGGACGAAAACGGCGTCTTTGACGGCAAGGGCCTGCGCCCTGAGCAGGTCCAGGGCTTCGGCCTGGGGGTAATGAACGCACGGGCGGCCTACTTTGCCAAGCGGGATCCCAGACTCGCCTCCTTCCTGACGGAAGGCCGCTCCTTTGGCCCCCACGGCACCGGGCTTTTCATTGCCAACTCCATCGACCACTACGACGAGGCCATCTCCCAGGAGCTGACCCAAAAGACGGTCACCGCCAATCTGGTCATGCGGGAGATCGGTTTTAAGCCCTATGTGGCCCCCGCCATGTCCTCCGGCGCCCTGTCCCTGCTGCTCACCCTCCGGGGGCAGTGGCACTGCGGGTCGGTGTTCCTGGACGGGATCTGCATGGGGGTCAAGAACCGCTACACCCCCGCCGGGGTGGAGACGGAGCTGCTGCCCCACATCCCCGACCAGCTATTCGGCCACATCCGGGAAGCCGCAGAGCATTTGAAGTCCATTTTGTAAGAAGGTGACCCTATGTCCCTTGTTGTCATTCACCCCACTCCCGACGCCGCCTGGGCGGATATGCGCCTGCAAGGGGTGCTGCGGCATGCCCTGGAGGGCCGGGACTTCCGCACGGTATGCCGCGCGGAGGAGCTGGAGGAGGTATCGGGAGAGAAGCTTCTTTTTGCCGTCCCTCTGGGGGAGGCGGGCATCAACCTGGAGTATACCCGGCTGCTCCTCCAGCTGCGCACCCGGCCCAACCTGCTCCAGGGCTGCACCGCCGCACTTATTGTGGACGGGGCAGGGGAGCTCTACACCAAGTCGGTGGGGGCCGAACTGGCCCTGGCTGTAAACCGCTCCGGCTGCGCTCTGCCGGGCCGACCCCTGGTGGAGGGCACCGGTTCCCTGGCTAACTTTGCCGTCCAGGCCAAAAATCTGGATACCGATCTCATGGGGGCCTACCGCGCCGCCGCAAGGGAACTGGTGGACCGGCTGCTGGGGGAGACCTTTCCCAAGCGTCCCCGGCCAAAGCTTCTGGCCCTTCACGCCTCCAGCCACCACACCTCCAACACCATGGCCCTGTGGGCCAGGGTAAAAAGCTCTCTGGAGGACTGCTGCGACATCCGGGAGATCGGCCTTCGCAACGGCACCCTGTCCGACTGCTCCGGCTGCCCCTACACCATGTGCCTCCATTTCGGCGAGCGTGGGGGCTGCTTCTATGGAGGCGTCATGCAGGAGGAGGTCTATCCCGCTGTGCGGGAGGCGGACGCCCTGGTGCTGCTGTGCCCCAATTATAACGATGCCCTCTCCGCCAACCTCACCGCTTTCATCAACCGCCTCACCGCCCTGTTCCGCCAGACCCGCTTTTATGACAAGGCGGTCTTTGCCCTGGTGGTATCGGGCTACTCCGGGGGAGATATTTTGGCCCGGCAGGTCATCTCCGCCATGAACATGAACAAGTCCTTCTACCTGCCCCCTCAGTTTGCTCTCATTGAGACAGCCAATTTCCCCGGTCAGGCCATGGCCCTGCCTGGGATCGAGGAGCGGCTGGAGGCCTTTTCCCAACGGATCCGCGCCACGATTTTGGACCAATAACAAAACCCCGCCCGGAAGTCTTTCCGGGCGGGGTTTGTTTACAGGCACCAGACAGTCAGTCCAGGTACTCCTTGGGGTCCACCTGGACTCCGTTCAGAATGGTCTCCAGATGGACATGGGGCTCCACCCCAACTTCGGCAATGGCAGTTCCTCCCACGGTACCCAGCACCGAGCCGATCTCCACCTGGTCTCCCTGGGCCACGGCGGTCTCGGCGGACAGGTTGCTGTACCAGGACTGAAGGCCGCCTCCGTGGTCCACTACCACGGTGGTGCCCATCAGATCGTCGTCATAGACCTGGGCCACCGTCCCCGCGCTGATGGACAGCACCTGCACCCCCTGGGCGGCGGCAATGTCCAGACCGCCATGGGTACGCCAATCCCCCATGGTGGGGTCCAGGGAGAGCGTCTCTACACTGAAGTCCCGGAGGACCGCTCCCTTCACCGGCCAGGTAAATACATCGGACACTGTACCTTCCTGCTGGGTCTGGGCCGCCTGCTCCTCCTGGGTCTGCTTGACCGGCTCCGGATCATCCTCCTGTACCGGCTCCACCGTCTGCGTCTCCTGGGTGACCGAGGGTCTCTCCTGCACCGGGGGAGCCACCGGGGTCACCGGCCGCTGCACACTCTGGTCGGGAATGGTCACCGATGCGTCCCCGCCCGCCTGGGCCGAGATGCCGGTATCCAGAGCGACGGTCTGGATCAGGTAGTAGACCGAAATCCCTATGGCGGCCACGCACAGGAACAGGACGATGTAGAACCCTTTCCCCAGCATGAAGTCGCCCAGCTTTCTCATAAAGCCTTGGTTTTTCACAAAACCACCTCCGAAGGCTATTGTGGACAAGGCCTTTGCCCCTTATACGTTTTTGGCAAAATTTTTCCGCCATGGACGCAAGGGTTTTTTTGTGCTATACTGCACCCAAACGTATGCTGTCATCCAGGAGGTCTCTATGTACCAACAGATCAACTTGCCCAACGGGGCCAGGCTGTTGACCCAGCACCTGCCCCAGGCTCAATCCGCCGCCCTGGGCTTTTTTGTGGGAGTGGGCTCCCGCCACGAAGCGCCTTCCGAAAACGGCGCGGCCCACTTTATTGAGCACATGCTGTTTAAAGGGACTGCCCGGCGCTCCGCCGGGCAGCTCGCCCAGGATATGGACGCCATCGGCGGCCAGGTCAACGCCTACACCACCAAGGAACACACCTGCTTTTACGCCCGCACCCTGGGCAGTCATCTGGACCGGGGGCTGGATATTTTGTCGGACATGCTCTTTCACTCCCGCTTTGCCCAGCAGGACGTGGCCCTGGAGCGCGGGGTCATTCTGGAAGAGATCGACATGTATGAGGACACCCCGGAGGATCTGGTGGCGGAGCGGCTGTCTGCCGCCGTCTACAAGGGTACTGCCCTGGCCCGGCCCATCTTGGGCCGCCAGTCCACCCTAAATCACATGACCGGGGAGTGGCTGGCCCGGTGGCAGAAGCAGCACTACCACGCGGGCAACCTGGTGGTCTCCCTGGCGGGGAATTTTACCCAGGGGCAGGTGCAGTCTCTCACCGATCTGCTCGCCTCCCTGGAGCCGGGAAAGCCCTCCTCCATCACCCCCGTATCCTACCGCCCCGCCGTCACCGTGAAGAAGAAGGCCATTGAGCAAAACCACCTGATTTTGGCCTTTCCCGCTCCCAATTACCTGGACGAGCGCCGGCAGCAGGTGGCCCTGCTCAACGCCCTGCTGGGGGGCGGCTGCTCTTCCCGCCTCTTTCAGCAGCTGCGGGAGCAGCGGGGGCTGTGCTACACCGTCTACTCCTATGTGGCCGACCACCAGGACACCGGCCTTCTGGGGATCTATGTAGGCCTCAACCAGGAGCAGGAGCGCGCCGCTCTGGACCTGGCCCGGAATGTGGTGGCCGACCTGGCCGACCACGGCCCCACCCAGGAGGAGGTGGACCGGGTGCGGGAGCAGGCCAAGGCCAATCTGCTTATGGGCACCGAATCGGTCCAGGCCCGCATGAGCCACCTGGGGGGCTCCGCCCTGCTGTACGGCAAGATCCGGGAGACCGAGGAGCTGGTGGAGCTCTATGACGCTGTCACCCGAGAGCAGCTCCGGGACCTGGCCGGGGACATGTTCTCCATGGACCAGGCCTCCCTGTCCGCCGTGGGCCGGGTATCTCCCGCCCAGGAGTACGCCGCCTGGCTGGGCCGGGCATAAAGAAGTATAAGAAGCCGCCCGTTCGGTTACACTGGCATTAAACCAATTTTTACCGAAAGGGCGGTTTTATGATGCAGGTAAAAGATTTAATGAACCCCAGTGTGGTCACCATTGAGCCGGGCTCCTCCGCGGCCCTGGCCGCCCGGCTCATCAGCCGGCACAATGTGGGCGCGCTCCCAGTGTGCGGAGAGGACCGGCGGCTTCGGGGCGTGGTCACCGACCGGGACATCGTGCTGCGGTGCATTGCCGCCGAGGAGGACCCGGCCCAGACCCCGGTGCGGGACATTATGACCCGCAGCTGTGCCACCGTCGCCCCAGGGGATGATTGCCGGGAGGCCACAAGGCTTATGTCCCTGCACCAGGTGCGCCGTCTGCCCGTGGTGGAGGGCGGCAAGCTGGTGGGGGTCATCTCTCTGGGCGATGTGGCCCGCAGCGGCCGCTTTGACATGGAAGCAGCCCAGACCCTGTGTGAGATTTCGGAAAATATCATTGTGCGCTGAAAAGGCCCGCTGTTCCAGATTGGGACAGCGGGCCTTTGTTTATTTGTCGATCTGTTTCAGTACGGCCTGGAACCAGTCGGGCAGGGGACACTCCACCTCCACCGGCTTGCCGGTGGTGGGGTGGATGAACCGCAGCTTCCGGGCGTGGAGACATTGCCCGGCCAGGCCCGGCCAGGGCTTTTTGCTCCCATAGACCACGTCCCCCAGGAGGGGGTGGCCGATGGAGGCCATGTGGACGCGGATCTGGTGGGTGCGCCCGGTCTCCAGCCGGCACTGCACATGGGTATAGCCGGGGTAGCGGCCCAAAACAGTGTAGTGGGTCACCGCCCGCTTACCGTTTTTCCGGTCAATGGCCATCTTCTTCCGGTCCACCGGGTGGCGGCCGATGGGGGCGTCCACGGTGCCCTCGTCCTCCTTCAGTCCCCCCACCGTCACTGCCTCATAGGTGCGGGCCAGGGAGTGGTCCTGGAGCTGCTCGGCCAGGGCCAGGTGGGCGCGGTCGTTTTTGGCGGCGATGATAAGCCCCGAGGTGTCCCGGTCGATGCGGTGGACGATCCCCGGCCGCAGCACGCCGTTGACCCCGGACAGGGAGTCGCCGCAGTGGTAGAGCAGGGCGTTGACCAGGGTGCCGTCCGGATGGCCGGGGGCAGGGTGGACCACCAGGCCTACGGGCTTGTTGACCACGATCACATCAGCATCCTCATAGACCACGTCCAGCGGGATGTTTTGGGGGACCACATCCAGGGGCTCAGGGTCAGGGAGGGTGAGCTCCAGCTCCTCATCCAGGCTCAGCCGGTCATTTTTCCGCAGGGCAGCCCCTTTTCGCTTCACCATTCCCTGCTCCAGCAGCTTCTGGGCAGCGGAGCGGGTCAGGTCGGGGACGCTCCGGGCCAGAAAGGCGTCCGCCCGTTCCCCCTCCCGGTCAGTGTGCAGGGTGATGGTCGTCATGGTCCTTCTCCCGCGGCTCCAGCTTGTCCATGAAAAAGAGGTAATAGACCGCCGCGGCGATGCCCCCCACCACCACGCAGATGTCCGCCACATTGAACACGGCAAAGTTCATAAAGAGCACATTGAACATATCCACCACAAAGCCCCGGAACACCCGGTCGATGAGGTTGCCCACCGCCCCGGCCAGCAGCAGGGCCAGGGTCACTTTTCCCACCGGGTGGCGGAAAAAGTTTTTCCACAGGGCGACAGCCAGTACCACAGACATGACCAGGGAAATCAGGGCCAGAATCCAGGTATGTTCCTCAAAGAGGGAAAAGGCCGCCCCGGTATTTTCCACATAGGTCAGCTCCAAGATGTGGGGCAGAAAGGGGACATGGGCCCCTGGGGCAATGTTTTCTAGGACCAGGAACTTGACCAGCTGGTCCAGGGCCACCAGGGCCACAGTCAGGATCAGATAGGGCATGGAACATCCTCCGCAGTTTTTCTTTTTTCGCAGCCGGATCACAGCCGCTTCTTTTTCAGCATCCGAATGTCGTCCCCGAAGAAGTGGAGCACATGGTACTCCCCCTCGATTCGGGAGGCGATTTGGGGATTGTAGCGCCTGGCGATCTCCTCCAGGGACAGGTTGGTGGAGATCACGGTGTGCCGCTGGGCCACCAGGCGGGTATTGATCAGTTCATACAGGGCCGCCTGGGTCAGCTGGGTGGTCAGCTCGCTGCCCAGATCGTCCACAATCAGCAGATCGCAGTTGAGATACCGGCGGGTCTCATCCCGTGCATCTTGGCCGTCGGCGCTGGAGCGCAGGAACTTTTTGGCCTCGAACTGGGCAAAGATATTGCCCGCCGTGTCGTAGACCACCGAATATCCATGCTCGGAAACGTCCCGTGCAATGCAGGCTGACAGGAAGGTCTTTCCCAGCCCCGGCGCTCCGGACATCAGCAGATCCTTAAACCGAAAACTTTCAAACTTCCGGGCATAGTTGAGGCACACATCATAGACCAGCTCCATGTTCTTCCGGGGAGAAGCGCCCTTTCCGGGATAGGGTGTCTCACTGTAGTAATCCATCCGGAAGGTGTCGAAGGACTGCTCTCCCAGATCCAGCAGCTTGGACAGCTCCTGAATCTGCTCCTGGGCACAGAGCGCACGCAGGCACTGGCACATTTTGGCCCCCTGCCAGCCGGTATCCCCGCACAGGGGACAGGCGGGCTTGTCATCCAGGGCGTCGCTGGGCAGCCCCAGGGCGCCCAACAGCACAGCCCGCTCCTGCTGCAGGTCCAGATTATGCTCCCGGATCTCCTGCACCGCCCGGACGGGGTCGCCCCCCTGGCGGAGGGTGGCGGCCACCAGTTGGGCCATGGTGGCCTGGAGCTTTCTCTCCAGCTGCCGCAGCTTAGGCTGGCGCTCATAGGCCTGGCTGCGCAGCCGTTCCAGCCGCTCCTGGCGGCTGCGGCGCTCCGTCTCCAGCCGGTCGGTGGCCCGGCGTAAAATATTGGCGTCATAGGCCATGGCTTCAGCCCTCCTCCCGCTTCATCTCTTCCATCAGGCGGCGCATGCGTTCCATATCCTCCCGCACCCGCTGGTCCTGGTCCGCCGTAGGCGGACGGTCCACCTGGCCGCCGGCCCGGACGGGTCTGGGGTCCCGGTCGCCGGCCTGGATGGCGGCGGCGGTATGCAGCCCCTTCTCGTGCCAGCGGCGCAAAATTCCGTTCATATAGCCCCAGTCCATGGACTGCTTCTTGAGCACAGTCTTCTCATAGGCCATGCGGATGGCCTCGTCCTCAAAGCCCATGTCATCCCAGGCAGCAATGTAGGTTTTCTCCCGCTCCACCAGGGGCCGGGGGCTGATATCCAGCAGGCGGAGCACCTCCGCCTCCCGTCCCCGCAGGCGGGTGAGCTTGGCGATATATTCCTCCGCCCGCTCCATGGTGTCGATCCCCCGCCGGGCCCAGACGAAGCCCTCCTTGCTGATCTGGGACAGGAAGGGCCGGCGGCCGGGGCCGTACTTGCGCTCCATCTCCTCGATGCACCAGCCCACCAGCATCAAAATCACTTCCGGGGGCAGAGCCAGGTGGTCATAGAGGGTATAGAGCTTCTTCAAATCCGGAGCGGACAGCTTTTTCCCCAGCCGCCGCTCCACCTCGTCGGCCAGGGCGGAAAAGAGGGACGCCCGGTCGGCCAGGGCGGCGGCCACCTCCTCGGTGGCGTATTCCGGGGGCGGAAGCTCCTGGGCCGGGGGCTCGGGCGGTGGGAGCTCCTGGGCGGGGGCCAGCCCTTGGGAGCGCAGGCGCTCCAGCGCGGCCTGGAGCCGGTCCTGGGTCCACTTCAACCCGGACAGGCTGCCGTGGCGCAGCAGATGGAGGTACAGAAGGGCGGCATCCCCATCTCCCAGCTTCAAAAGCCGGTCCACCGCCTGGCCAGTCATGGCCAGCACCTCTCCGGGCAGCAGCGTATGTGCCATGGGGACCCCCTCCTCTCCTGTGTTTTACCGCATGGTCTGCTTTGGCTGTTGTTCCATTTTACCGCAAAATTTTCCCGGCGTAAACAGCAAAATTCCTTCCCGCCCATCCTTGGCGCGGCGTCTGAAATTTTCGGCGGATTTTTGAAAAGAAAGAGCAAAATTCATGAAATATCTATTTTTCAAATGTGGGGGGCTGTGTTATAATGGTTCCAACTAGAATGAAGCTGGGGGCATGGGCCCAGAGAGATAACCAGTTTGGGAGGAATCGTGATGAGGAACAAAGTAGTGGTCACCATCGCCGGACGGGAATATACCATGGTTGCCGTGGAGGACGAGACCTACGTCCGCAAGTGTGCCGACCTTGTGGATCAGCAGCTCAAGCAGATTTCATCGGGCAGCCTGTCCCAGGCGGACGCCGCGGTGCTGGCCGCCATGAACATTGCCGACCAGTTTTTGAAAGAGCAGCAGGCCAGCGACGACCTGCGCCGCCAGGTGAAGGAAAACCTGGAGGATGCCAACCGGCTGAAGCTGGAGCTGTCGGAAGCCAAGCGGGAAATCTTCAAGCTGAGCACCCGCAAATAATTTCCAACACAGGTCGCCCCTCCGGGCGACCTGTTCACCGTACTTGCCAAAGGAGGCGCTCACATGCTGGAACTGCTCTCCCCCGCCGGCTCCATGGAGGCGGTGACCGCCGCCGTTCAAAACGGGGCGGACGCCGTCTATCTGGGATATGGGGATTTCAACGCCCGCCGCAACGCCAAGAATTTCACCTGGGAAGAGGCTGCGGCGGCCGTTTCTTACTGCCATCTTCGGGGCTGCAAGGTCCATCTTACCCTCAACACCCTGCTTACCGACCGGGAGCTGCCCGGCGCGGCGGCGGTGGCCGCCCACGCCAGCGACATTGGGGTGGACGCGGTCATCGTCCAGGACTTGGGCGTGGCCCGGATGCTCCGCCAAACGGTGCCCGACCTGTCCATCCACGGCTCCACCCAGATGACCATCCACTCTCTGGACGGGGTCAAGGCCTGCGCCGACCTGGGAATGACCCGTGTGGTGCTGGGCCGGGAGCTGAGCCGGGACCAGATCGCCTACATCTGCCAGCACGCTCCCATTGAGATCGAGGTCTTTGGCCACGGGGCCCTGTGCATGTGCTGGTCAGGCCAGTGCTTTTTCTCCTCCGTCATTGGAGGCCGCAGCGGCAACCGGGGGCTGTGCGCCCAGCCCTGCCGGCTGAAATATGGCTGGGGCGGCCAGGCCAACGAATATCCCCTGTCCCTGAAGGACCTGTCCATGGCGGGCCACCTGAAGGAGCTGTCGGAGATGGGGGTGGCCTGTCTGAAGCTGGAGGGGCGGATGAAGCGGCCGGAATATGTGGCCATCGTCACCGGCATCTACGCCCGCGCCATCAAGGAGGGCCGGGAGCCTACCGCCCAGGAGATCGAAATTCTGGCCCAGGCCTTTTCCCGCCAGGGCTTTACCGACGGATACTACATGGGCCGCACCGGCCCGGACATGTTCGGAACCCGCCAGGAGGAGAAGGAGCCTCGGGAGCTCTTTGCCCAGGCCCGCTCCACCTATGAAAACGGAGAAAACCGCAAGGAGCCGGTACGCCTCTATGCTCTCATCGAGGAGGGAGAGGCCGCCCAAGTGGCCGCCGAGGACCATCAGGGTCACGTGGCACGGGTGGAGGGCCCCATCCCGGAGGCCGCCCGGAATGTCCCCCTCACACGGGAAAAGGTGGAGGGGCAGCTCCAGCGCACCGGCGGCACCCCCTATGCCTGCGAAAAGGCCACCGCCAAGGTGGGGGAGGGGTTGTCTCTGCCCCTGTCCGCCCTGAACGATCTGCGCCGGCGCTGCCTGGAGGAGCTGTCCGCCCAGCGTCAGGCCCTGCCCCAGCGGCGCAAGGAACCCTTCCGCCCCGGGGTCCGGTACGAAAATCCCAAACAGCCCCCGGTCTTCACCGTCTCCCTGCGCACGGCGGAGCAGTTCAGCGACGAGCTTTTGCAGCTGGGCCCCGCCCTTGTCTACCTCCCCGCCGATGTGGCCGCCGCCAATCCCGACCTGGTCCGCCGCTGTCAGCAGGCGAAGGTCCCCCTGGCGGTCATTATGCCCCGGATCTGCACCGACAAAGAGCTGCCCCAGCTGGAGCAGGACCTGGTCGCCCTGCGCAGCCTGGGGGTCACCCAAGCCCTGGCGGGCAACCTGGGCTCCATCCGCCGGGCATCCCAGCTGGGCTTCCAGGTCCGGGGAGACTTTGGCCTGGGGGCCTATAACAGCCAGACCATGAAGGAGCTCAAACGCCTGGGGCTCATCTCCGCCACCGCCTCCTTCGAGCTGAAGCTGGCCCAGATCCGGGACCTGTCCAAAACCATTCCCACAGAGTTTGTGGCCTATGGCCGCCTGCCTCTGATGATTATGGAAAACTGCATCATTCACAACCACTCCGGCCAGCACACCTGCAACAATGTAAACCTGCTCACCGACCGGAAGGGGGAGCGCTTCCCCGTGGTCAAGGCCTGGGGCTGCCGCAATGAGATCTATAATTCCAAAAAAGTCTTTTTGGCGGATAAATTTGCCGACTGGCAGCGGCTGGGGCTGTGGGCTGCCCGGCTGATGTTCACCACTGAAAACGCCGCCGAGTGCGTCCAGGTCCTGGAGCGCTACCTCTCCCAGGGCCGCTATCAGCCCAATGACTACACCCGCGGGCTCTACTACCGGGACGTAGAGTAACCTTTGGAAAGGGGGAAGCTCTTATGCTGGAACGGCAGAGGCTCTTCTGGTCCGCCCATCCCTATGACCTGGAGGGCACCCAGGAGAAATTTCTCCGGGCGGTGCGGGCAAACTGCGCCTTTCACCTAAAGCGCTGTCCCGAATACCGCTCCATTGCCCAGGCCCTTCCGTTTTCCCCCGACCAGCTTCAGACCATAGAGGACCTGGCCAAGATTCCCGTCCTGCCCACCCTCTTTTATAAGCGCCACGCTATCTTCTCCATGTCCCGCAGCCGCCTGGCCATGTATGTGACCTCCTCGGGCACCAGCGGGAAATTTAGTCAGATCGGCTTTGACTGGGGCTGTGTCTTTGCCGAGGCCCCCATGGTGCTCCGCCTGGGCTGGAAGCACGGCCTTATCTCCCCAATGCCCGCCCACTGTGTGATTTTGGGCTATAAGCCCCACAAATCCAACCGCACCGGGGTCACCCGCACCATGTACGGCCTGACCTATTTTTCTCCCCCCATCAGCCGGACCTATGCCCTTCAGTATGTGGACGGAGGCTATGTCCCCGACCTGGATGGGGTGGCCCAGGCCCTGGAAAAGCTGGGGCGCTCCCACTTTCCCACAAGGATCGTGGGCTTTCCCTCCTACCTGTGGTTCGGTCTTAAGCGGATGGAGGAGCTGGGCCTTCGTGTGAAGCTTCCCCAGGGCTCCAAAATCCTGCTGGCGGGGGGCTGGAAGCAGCACTACTCCCAGCAGGTGGAAAAATCCGTGCTCTACGACCTGGCCGGGCGGGTGCTGGGCATCCCGGAGGAGGCCATCCACGAATCCTTCGGCGCGGTGGAGCACCCCATTTTTTATAACGCCTGTAAGCACCACCACTTCCACATCCCCATCTATTCCCGTGTGATCATCCGGGATGTGAACACCCTGGAGCCCCTGCCCATGGGGCGCATCGGGCTGGTGAATCTCATCACGCCCCTGATGAACGCCACCCCCACCACCAGCGTCATGACCGATGATCTGGGCTATCTCACGCCTGGGGAGGCGTGCGGCTGCGGCATCTCATCCCCCTATCTGACCCTGTTGGGCCGGGTGGGGCTCAGCGACATCCAGACCTGCGCCGCCGGGGCCGCCCAGATTTTGGGAAAGGGGGAAGGGTTTTGATCTTTGCAAAGGGAACCATCCTCCCGCCGGAGCAGCTGCCCCAGGTGCTGGAGCGGCTGCCGGAGGACCTGATTGCCGTTCGTTCTCAGCCTCCGCTGACCTCCAAAGTAGTCATCGATGCCTGTCAGCGGCTTTTGGAACGGCTGGACCGGGGGGAGCTGGATGGGCTCATCGCCCAGTACGCCACCCCCCAGCTGCTCTCCGCCCTGGAGCAATACCGCTACCTGCTTCGTCCGGAGAGCCTGGAATATAAGCTCTCTGTGGAGACGGGCGGGCTTCTCTCGGTCGAAGACCGGCCCTTTGGCCGTACAGCAGCTGTCCCTCTGGGCACGCTGCTCCACATCACTGCCGGAAATCTGGACGGCCTGCCCGCCTTCAGTGTGGTAGAGGGCCTGCTCACCGGCAACGTCAATTTGCTAAAACTTCCCTCGGGGGATTCGGGGCTGTCCCTGGCCCTTTTGAAGCTGCTCACCGATACCGAGCCTAAGCTTGCCCCCTATGTGTATGTCTTTTCCATCCCCTCCAGCGACCGATCTTCCCTCCAGGCCCTGGCTAACCTGTCGGACGGCATCGTGACCTGGGGCGGGGATGAAGCCATCCGGGCCATGCGCGCCATGGCCCCTGCCGGGTGCAAGCTCATGGAGTGGGGCCACCGGCTGAGCTTTGCCTACCTGTCCGGCGAGGGCAGGGGAGAGGAGCTGGAGGCGCTGGCCGGGCACATCATTCAAACCGGAGGACTGCTGTGCTCCTCCTGCCAGGTCATCTATCTGGACACCGCCGACCTGGACCGGGCCCGGCACTTCTGTCAGAGCTTTCTCCCCATTCTGGAACGGGCCGCGGCCCAGGGACACCAGACCCCCGGCCAGGCGGCCATGGCCACCCTTCACGGCTACGAGCACCGGCTGGAGCTGGCGGTGGAGGGAAGCTCTGCCGAAGTATTTCAGGGGAGGGGCTGCTCGGTCACCCTGTGCCCCGACCGGGCGCTGGAGCTGTCTCCCCTCCACGGCAATGTACTGGTGAAGTGCCTACCCCGGAATGAGCTTGCTGCCGCCCTGTTTTCCCAGCGGGGACGGCTTCAGACGGTGGGACTGCTCTGTCCGCCCCAGGAGCGCAGGGAGCTTTGCCAGCGGCTCTCCCGTGCGGGAGTGACCCGCATCACCACCGCCGCTCATATGTCCGAACCTTTCCTGGGGGAGTGCCACGACGGAGAATATCCCCTGCGGCGCTACCTGCGCCTGGTGGACGTGGAGGCCCCGTTATAAAAATTTAAGTTGGAGTTTATGATTATGGAGTTGAAAATCAAAGCCCTTTCCCCTAAAATTGGGAACGAAATCCCCCTGCCCTACTACGCCACGCCGGGCGCGGCGGCCATGGACCTGCACGCCTGCATGGACGAGGCGGTGACCATCCCCGCCGGAGAGCGCCGGATCATCCCCACCGGGCTTGCCATTGCCCTGCCCTCGGCGGAATATGTAGCCCTGATCTTCGCCCGCAGCGGTCTGGGCATTAAGCACGGCATCGCCCCGGCCAACTGCGTGGGCGTCATTGACAGCGACTACCGGGGGGAAATCATGGTGGGATTGCAGAACTCGGGGAAGGATGACTTTACCATAAAGCCCGGAGACCGCATCGCCCAGATGATGATCACCCCCGTGGTCCAGGCCCAGATCCAGATGGCCGACGACCTGGACGAGACCCAGCGGGGGGCCGGGGGCTTCGGTTCCACTGGCAAATAAAGGAGTAATGCACCATGTTTGGACTGTTTAAGAAAAAAGAAGCCCCCAAGCCCAGCCCCTCTTCCGAGAGCAGTGCGGTCAAGTCCTTTGCCGCCGATTTTTCCCCGGAGGAGCTGGACATCTTGGCCGTCACCGGCCCCAGCGGCTTTGGCGCCGTGCAGCAGGAGGACACCGGACTTTGGGAGGCCTCCATCGGCCTGACCGCCTGGATGGAGGAGGACAGCCCCGAGATCCATCAGGAGGAGATCGGGCTGGTCTCCCTGTGCGATGACACCCTGCGAAGCTATCTGCGCCAGCGGGTCCCCCCGGATTTTATCATCAAGTTCCGGGCCAGACTTTCGCTGGACGGAAAGCGGCTGCTCATGGTGGACCTGCCCCAGCCTGCCTTCGATCCGGACTTGAAGGCCATTCTGGAGGAGCAGAAAAAGCCCGAAAGCACCTATGTGGACGGGCTGGGCACCTTTGTGCTCAACCGCCAGGTGGGCTGGTATGAGGCCGAGGTAGACTGGCTGGAGGGAACGGTCCGCCTGGACTTTGACAAGGGCGAGGCCGAGGCCATGAAGGCCGCCCAGAATACGGCCCGTGCCCTGCTCTCCGACGCCCAGAGCTGGGACCAGCGGGTGCGCACCTTTGCCGCTGAGCAGCTCACGGACCTTGCCAACCAGTGGGCCCAGGACGGGGAAGAGGCGGATGAGGCTCCGGAGGAGATCACCCCTCAGGACTTTATGGGGCGCATGGAGCTGGACGCCATCCAGGTGGACGATCAGGGGGGCTTCACCTTCTGGTTTGAGGACGGCGAGATGTTCTGGGGCCACTCTATCCGGGTCAGCGGCACCCTGGCCGGCGGCCCGGACGACGCCCAGATGGAGGGCTGAGGCCATGCACATCATCTTAGCCTCCCAATCCCCCCGGCGGCGGGAGCTGCTGGAGCGGATGGGGATCTCCCAATTTGACGTGATCCCCGCAAAAGGGGAGGAGCGCGCCGACCCCAGCCTCACCCCCGAGCAGCTGGTGGAGGCCCTTTCCCGGCAGAAGGCGGCGGAAGTTGCCGCCGCCCACCCGGATGCCCTGATCATTGCCGCAGATACGGTGGTGGCAGTGGATGGGGCCGTCCTGGGCAAGCCGCGCAGCCGGGAAGACGCCGCGGACATGCTCAAGCGGCTCTCCGGCCGGGAACACACCGTCTATTCCGGCCTCACCGTCTCTTGGCAGGGCCGGTCCATCACCCAGCACGAGGCCACCACCGTCCGTTTCCGCCCTCTCACCCAGGCGGATATCACCCACTACATCTCCACCGGCGAACCCATGGACAAGGCTGGTTCCTACGGCATCCAGGGCTATGGCTGCACCCTGGTAGAGGGCATCTCCGGAGACTACTACAATGTGGTGGGGCTGCCGGTATGCCGGCTGAGCCAGATCCTGTCCGGTTTCGGGGTGGAGGCTCTGGCCATGGCCGCAAAGAAGGAGCTTTAAGCTGTGAAAGATTTTCTGCGCAAAAACGGAATTCTTCTGCTGATCATTGCCCTGCTGCTGTCCATTCTCATTGGGGTGGGCTCCGCCTTTTTGGGCGGGAATGCCGACCCTCTGTCCAATGTTGCCAATACGGTGACCGCCCCGGTCCGGGGCGCGATCGCGGCCGTGGCCGATTGGGCGGAGGGGGTCTACGCCTATGTGTTCCACTACGGCGAGCTCCAGGAGGAGCTGGACAGCCTGCGCAAACAGGTAGCTGAGCTGGAGGACGCGGTGCGTCAGGGCCAGGAGGCCAGCCGGGAAAACGAGCAGCTTCGTTCTCTGCTGGATCTGCAGGAAAAGCGCCGGGACTTTGTCTTTGAGTCTGCCAAAGTCACCGCCCGCTCCACCTACAACTGGGAGTCCTTCCTCTCCCTGAGCAAGGGCTCCTCCGCCGGGATCGAGGTAGGGGACTGCGTCATCACGGAAACCGGCGTCCTGGTGGGCGTGGTGTCCCAGGTGGGCTATAACTGGTCCTCGGTGTCCACCATCATCAACACGGACACAGAGATGGGCGGCATCGTCTCCCGCACCTACAGCGCCGGCGTACTGGAGGGGGATTTTGCCCTCATGACCCAGGGTAAGATGAAGCTCAACTACCTCCCAGAGGGGGCGCAGCTGGTGTCCGGGGACGAGGTGGTCACCTCCGGCAAGGGGGACGTGTTCCCCTCGGGCCTGGTGGTGGGCCAGGTGGAGGGGGTCTTTACCGACCCCTCCGGCCAGTCCCGCTACGCGGTGGTAGCCCCTCTGGCAAAGCTGGATTCTCTCATTGAGGTCTTTGTCATTAAGGACTTTACCATTGTGGAATAGGAGGGAGCTCACATGACGCGACGCGATCTGTTCCACAAGTGGTTTGTGTACAGCCTGGGCCTGCTGCCCATCTGGCTGCTGGATGCCTACATCCTTCCCCGGTACCCTCTGGGCGGGATCTCCCCCATGCTGCTGCCCCTGGCGGCGGCGGCAGTGGCTGTTTTGGAGGGAGCTTACGCCGGCACCGGGTTTGGAATGGGAGTAGGCCTTCTGTGGGAGCTCACCTATCCCGGCGGCTTTGGCGGCCTGGTCTTTGGCATGGCCCTGGCGGGGATGCTCATGGGGGCGGTCTCCCAATATGCCCTCAGCCAATCTTACCCCGGATGCCTTATCTGCTCGGCGGGTGTACTGTGTGCCCTGGATGGGCTGCGCCTTGCCCGTGGACTGTTGGTCCACACCGCCCAGCTTCCTGACATGCTCCATGTAGCCGTGCCGGAGTTTTTCTATTCCCTGGCCTGGACCCCTCTCATCTGGCTGCTGTTCCGGGCCATCTTCAACAAGGTCGGCGGAACAAAGCTGGCCTGACGGTTCCCGTTTCCCATTGCCCCTCTGGAAAGGAGGTCTTTCATGAATCCCAAACAATTTCAGCGCCGTGCCCTGGTCATGGTGCTTCTGCTGGCCCTGATGCTCACCGGCATGGGCGCCACCCTCTACGATCTTCAGATCAACAACGGCGAAGAGTATGCCCGCCAGGCCCAGAACAAGATCGCCGAACAGGAGACGGTGGAGGCTGTCCGGGGCCAAATCCTGGACCGAAACGGCCAGGTGCTGGTCTCTAACAAGGTAGTCTACCAGGTCTCTCTGGATACCTCCCTGATGAAGGAGGACCGCAACCGGATCCTCCTGTCCCTGATGGAGATTTCCCAGGAGGAGGGCGTGGAGTGGACCGACAACCTGCCCATCTCCAAATCCGCTCCCTTCACCTTTACCACCGACACCCCCTATTTCACCACCTCCACCGACGAGGAGGGGAACACGGTCCAGTCCCTCACCCGGTTGGGGCGGCTGGCGGTCTACTACGGCTGGATCGAGGACCCCACCGAGACTCCGGAAGAGCCGGAGGAGGGGGAGGAGCCCGCCGCGCCGGAACCGGGCCTTTGGGACAAGATCAAGGCCTTTTTTACCGGGAAGGATTTGTCCCAATCCGCCGACACCTCTCAGCAAACGGAGCCGGACGCTCTGCCCACTGCTCTGGAGCTGCTGGGTATGATGTGCGCCGACTGGGACATTCAGGGGGAGGGCGCTGTGGAGGAGAGCTCCGACCAAACGGTCCCCGTTTTAAACATCGGGGATATGTCCGCCCAGGATGCCCGTGCCCTGGCGGGCATCCTCTATGAGCTGAACCTGCGCTCCAGCAATGTCTATGTGGCCAACGAGTATGTCTTTGCCCAGGATGTGAACATTGACTTTATCACCCAGGTAAAGGAACACTCCCTGACCGGTGTTATCATTGAGCCCACCACTGTGCGCCAGTACCACACCACCTACGCCGCCCATCTGCTGGGCCAGGTGACCCCCATCTATTCCGGGGAGGTGGAGTACTACACCTCTCTGGACCTGGACGGAGACGGAGTGCCCGACTACTCCCTCAACGACACGGTGGGCCGGGGAGGGGTGGAGCAGGCCTTTGAGTCCTACCTCCGGGGTTCCTCCGGCGTACGGACCGTGGAACGCAACACCTCGGGAAAAATCGTCTCGGAGACCTGGCTGGAGGAGCCGGAGCCGGGCGACAATGTGGTGCTGACCCTGGACATCAACCTCCAGGCCTATGTGGAAAACACCCTGGCCACCGCCATCCCCCAGATCGACGTGGAGGAGGCGGTGGGCGGCGGGGCCTGCGTCGTCCTGGACGTGGACACCTCCGAGGTGCTGGCCTGCGCCTCCTATCCCACCTTTGACCCGGCCAAGTATAACTCCAACTTCAACGAGTACGCCGCCGATCCCTTGCTGCCCCTCCTGAACCGGGCCCTTCAGGGCACCTTTGCTCCCGGCTCCACCTTTAAGATGATCACTGCCATCGCCGGACTGGAGAAGGGGATCATCACCCCCACCACGGAGATCAAGGACGAGGGCATCTACAAACACTACTCCAGCCCCCAACCCCGGTGCTGGATCTACAACACCAACGGCGGAAACCACGGCTCCATCAATGTCAGTGAGGCCATCGAGGTCTCCTGCAACTACTTCTTCTACGAGGTCGGCCGTCTGCTGGGCATTGACACGCTGGTGGACTACGCCACCCGCTTCGGTCTGGGACAAAAAACCGGGCTGGAGCTGGAGGAGCGCGCAGGCGTCATGGCCAGCCCCGAATATACCGAATCCATGGGCGGAACCTGGTATGAGGGCAGCGTTCTGTCCGTGGCCATCGGCCAGGAGAGTACTCAGGTCACGCCCATCCAGCTGGCCAACTACATTGCCACCCTGGTCAACGGGGGGTCCCGCCGTGCCACCCACCTGCTCAAAGAGGTCAAGTCCAGCGACTTCTCCCAGGTGCTCTATACCAAGGAGCCGGAGCTGCTGAGCACCATTGAAATTCAGGACGAAAACCTGGAGGCCGTCAAGGCCGGCATGCTGGCCCTGACGACCCATGGCTCTGTCAGCCGCCACTTTGTGGGCCTGCCCTTCCAGGTAGGCGCCAAAACTGGCTCTGCCCAGGTGGACGGCCAGGTAGAGGCCAACGCCGTGTTCGTGTGCTTTGCCCCCTATGACGACCCGGAAGTGGCCGTGGCCCTGGTGGTTCAGCGGGGCGGCAGCGGCTCTGAACTGGGCGCTATGGCCGCTGATATTCTGTCCTACTACTTTTCTTCCCAGGAGAACCGGGACGAGGCGCCCACGGAAAATACCCTGGTGCGCTGAGAGCCCTTACTCTCATATCCATGTAACTTACAACAAGGAGATGTTCCTCTATGTCTGAAAATTGCACCCACGATTGCTCCAGCTGCAGTGCCGACTGTTCCTCCCGTGACATGCGGGTTCCCGCCAACGCCATGTCCAGCATCAAGCGGGTCATTGCCGTGGTCAGCGGCAAGGGCGGCGTCGGTAAGAGCACCGTTACCGCCTCTCTGGCAGTAGCCATGGCCAAAAAGGGCCGCAAGGTGGCCATTCTGGACGCCGACATCACCGGCCCCTCCATCCCCACCGCCTTTGGCATCCACCAGAAGGCCACCGGTACCGACGCAGGCATCGACCCCGCCGTCACCGCCGGAGGCATCAAGCTCATGTCCCTGAACCTGCTCACCGCCAACGAAACTGACCCCGTCATCTGGCGCGGCCCCGTCATCGCCGGTGTGGTCACCCAGTTCTGGCAGGAAGTGGTCTGGGGCGATGTGGACTATATGTTTGTGGATATGCCTCCGGGCACCGGCGACGTCCCTCTGACTGTGTTCCAGTCCCTCCCCGTGGACGGGGTCATCGTGGTCACCTCTCCCCAGGATCTGGTGTCCATGATCGTCACCAAGGCGGTGAACATGGCCAAGATGATGGACATTCCCGTCCTGGGTCTGGTGGAGAACTACAGCTACTTCCAGTGCCCCGACTGCGGCAAGCGCCACACCATTTTCGGCGAGAGTCACCTGGATCAGGTAGCCGCCGAGCTGGAGGTCCCTGTGCTGGCCAAGCTGCCCATCGACCCCACCCTGGCCGCTGCCTTTGATGCGGGCCAGATTGAAAACGCCCCCGCCAACTATATGGAGGACCTGGCCGCCCGTCTGGACGGCTGACCCGTTCGCCCGGAGCCAGAGCGTTCCGGGCATTTTTTATGCCGCTGCGGCTTGCCTCTGTGTGTGCAAATTTCCCACAAAAGTGCCCCTTCGGGGGACCTATTTTCCCTGTTTTCTTTCCGCCTGCCACCGGGAAATCCCTTGAAAAATCAAGGGTTATCCGCTACAATAGCATGGTACGCATATCTGTAATCCGTGCAGCACAGGAGACGATAAGTTATGGAAAAGCGCTCCTCATCCAGTACATTAAACGATTTAAAGCCGGGCCAGAGCGGTACCATCCTCTCGGTGGGCAACCAGTCCGGGGCGGTCAAGCGCCGTCTGGTAGACATGGGCCTGACCCCCGGAACCCAGGTCACCGTCACAAAGGTGGCTCCCCTGGGCGACCCTCTGGAGGTCAGTCTCCGGGGCTATGAGCTGTCCCTGCGGAAAGCGGATGCCGCCCAGATCACCATGGGCCAGCCCCGGCGCTCCTCCCACTCCGCCCGCAGCGCCATGACCCGCCACATCCCCGACCCGGAGGTGGCACGCCGGCAGATGAACGACCACGCCCATGAGCTGGAAGCCCACGGAGCCCGGTATGACTCTGCCGCACACGACAGCCGCCCCATGCGCATTGCCCTGGCGGGCAATCCCAACTGCGGCAAGACCACCCTCTTCAACGCCCTGACCGGTTCCAACCAGTATGTGGGCAACTGGCCTGGGGTCACGGTGGAAAAGAAGGAGGGCACCGCCCACTTGGGTGACAAGGAACTCACCGTGGTGGATCTGCCCGGCATCTACTCTCTGTCCCCCTACTCCATGGAGGAAATCGTGGCTCGGGACTTTATCATCGGGGAGGGGCCCGACTGTGTCATTGACATTGTGGACGCCACCAACCTGGAGCGAAACCTCTATCTCACCGTCCAGCTGCTGGAGCTGGAGCGGCCCACCGTCCTGGCCCTGAACTTTATGGACGAGGTGGAAAAGCGCGGAGACTGCATCGACGTGTCCCGCTTGTCCAAGGAGCTGGGCATCCCCGTGGTCCCCATCACCGCCCGGACCGGAGAGGGCCTGGAGGAGCTTCTGCACACCGCCCACCGGCAGATGCACCTGGGCTTTACCATGGAGCCCGACGACCTCTATGACGACTATACCCACGACATTCACCACCGCATGGGCGAGCTCATCCACGACTACGCCTACGCGGCCAACCTGCCCGCCCACTGGGCCTCCATCAAGCTTCTGGAGGGGGACGAGCTGGTACAAGAAGCCCTGCACCTGCCTGCCGGCGTTCAGCAGCAGCTCAGCGCCATTGTGGCTGAGTATGAAAATTCCAGCGACCTGGGCGACCGGGAGACCCTCATTGCCGACAGCCGCTACCAGTACATCGAAAAGGTAGTCTCTGCCTCGGTCATCAAGGGACAAAAGCCCGGTGAACTCACCCTGACGGAAAAGATCGATCAGGTGGTCACCCACCGCATTTTTGCCATCCCCCTGTTCCTGTGCACCATGCTGGTGATGTTTGTCATTACCTTCGGCCCCTTCGGCTCCTGGCTTTCCGACCTGGTGGGGGAGGGGATCGGCCTGTTCGGCACCTGGCTTGGCACCGCACTGGCGAACCTGGGGGTCTCCTACGTGCTGGTCTCCCTCATCTGCGACGGCATCATCGCCGGGGTGGGCGGCGTGCTCACCTTCCTGCCTCAGATCGCTTTGCTGTTTCTGTTCTTGTCCTTTTTGGAGGACTCGGGCTATATGTCCCGCGCCGCCTTTATCATGGACCGGCTGCTGCGGCGCTTCGGTCTCAGCGGCAAGGCCTTTATCCCCATGCTCATGGGCTTTGGCTGTTCGGTGCCCGCCATTATGGGGGCCCGCACCATGGAAAATGAAAAGGACCGGCGGATGACCATCCTTCTGGTGCCCTTCATGTCCTGCTCGGCCAAGCTGCCGGTCTACGGCCTTATTTCCGCCGCCTTCTTTGGCCCTTGGGCGGGGCTGGTGGTCTTTGGCCTCTATGTCATCGGTATGGCGGTGGGCATCCTCTCGGGGCTCTTCTTTAAAAAGTCCCTCTTTGTGGGCGAGCCCGCCCCCTTTGTGCTGGAGCTGCCCCCTTATCGCCTGCCCTCCCTGGGCAACATGCTCACCCATGTGTGGCAGAAGGTAAAGGGCTTCCTGATCAAGGCCGGTACCCTGATTTTGCTCATGTCCGTCATTTTGTGGCTGCTGCAGTCCTTTGACTTCTCCCTGCACATGGTGGAGGACACCTCCCAGAGCATGCTGGGCGCCTTGGGCAGCCTGATCGCCCCCCTCTTTGCCCCTCTGGGCTTTGGCCACTGGCAGGCCGCTGTGGCCTTGCTCACCGGCCTTATTGCCAAGGAGATGGTGGTTTCCTCCCTGTCCATGTTCTACGGCTTCTCCCTCACTGCCACCAGCAGTCAGGTGGCCGCCGCCATGGTGGGCTTTACCCCCCTGTCCGCCTTCTCCATGCTGGTGTTTATCCTGCTTTACGTCCCCTGTGTGGCTGCGGTGTCCACCCTGTTTAAGGAGCTGGGCAGCCCCAAATGGGCCTGGTTCTCCATTTTCTGGCAGCTGGGCTGCGCCTATGTGGTCTCCCTGCTGGTCTATCAGGTGGGAGCGCTCTTCTTCTAAGCTTCCCCACCCGCCTGCGGCCCAATTTTTTAACCATAGGAAAGAGGAACACTATGATTCGACTGATTTCCCTGGACCTGGACGGCACCCTTCTGGATCCCTCCGGCGGGTAAAGGTAAAGGCCGCCGCCTACCGCATCGCCCCCTCCAACGCCGAGGAGGGCGTGGCACAGGCCATTCTCAGTTGTCTGGACTGATCATCTCTGCAACTTGCTTAAACGCGCCGAAGCCTTTCCCAGGCTCCGGCGCGTTTTTTTGTCCGTTTGGCAAATTTCTCTTGACCTTCCACCTAGTGGAGGGTGTAGGGTAAGCTGAAAAATTTAATGAAAATTTTAACGGTTCTTACCCTGGATATAAGATTTACCCGGTACAATAGCCATCGATCCGTTTAGACTGAAACCAGCTGTGAAAAGAGGGAACATGATATGGATGTGACACAGGCAAATAAGGCGGAGGAGGTCCTGCTCCCACGGGAGGAAACAGGGCCTTCTCTCAAGCTGCCCAAAAAGAAGAAAAAGTGGATCAAGTGGGCTTTTCTGGCCGTGGTGGCCGTGGTGGTCCTCTGGTGGATGTTTCTGCGGCCAAAGGCCGACCCCTCCGTCTTGACCGGGGGGCAATACATACCCGTTTCCGCCCTCCGGCAGGATCTGACCATCTCGGTGGACGGCTCCGGCGCGGTGACCCCCATCGAGTCCTACCAGGTCAGCGCCCTGACCAGCGGTGAGATCCTCCAGGCCCCTTTTGAGGTGGGGGACTGGATTGAACAGGGTGCGCTTCTCTACCAGTTGGATGCAAAGGAGGCCCAGGCCGCCATTGCCCAGGCCGAGCTTGCCCTGCGCCAGGCTCAGCTCTCCTATGACACGGTGGCCGCTGGGCTCACCGCCCGTGCCTCCGCTTCCGGTGTGGTCCAGACCATCCATGTCCAGAAGGGAGATCTGGTGTCCCCCGGCACACCCATCGCCGATATTACCGACACCTCTACCATGCTTCTCTCCCTGCCCTTCCAGTCCGCGGACGCGGCAAGCATCACCCCAGGCCAGAGTGCCCAGGTCACCCTCTCCGGTACGCTGGAGACCCTGCCAGGTACCGTGGAGTCCGTCTCCTCGGCCGACCTGGTGGGAGCTGGCGGCGCGCTGGTGCGGCAGGTGCAGATCCGGGTCTCCAACCCCGGCGCCCTGACCACGGCACAGTCTGCCACCGCCACCATTGGGGAATTCTCCTGCGCC
Source organism: uncultured Oscillospiraceae bacterium (assembly GCA_944385035.1). Lineage (GTDB taxonomy): Bacteria > Bacillota > Clostridia > Oscillospirales > Oscillospiraceae > Lawsonibacter. The sequence goes on from CALWVV010000008.1 coordinate 90,161, forward strand.
GGCAGCGGGAATTTTCAGGCAAACAGCCGTCAGACGGTGACGGCCCAGGCCTCTGGTGAAATTACTGACCTCTATGTGACCGCAGGCTCCAAGGTCACCGCCGGCGCCGCGGTAGCCGCCATCGGGGGCGAAGGCGCCCAAAATTCCCTGGCCAACGCCGCCATGGGGGTAGAGAGCGCCCAGCTCTCCCTCCAGCGCGCCCAGGATGCCCTGGAAAACTACACCATTACCTCTCCCATCTCCGGCACCGTCATTGAAAAGAATTTTAAGGCGGGGGATAAGCTGGACGGCATGGAATCGGGTGCACTGGCCGTTATCTTTGATCTGAGCAGCCTGAAGCTGCCGATCAACGTGAGCGAGCTGAACATCAGCCAGCTTCACCCCGGTCAGAAGGTGGAAATTACCGCCGAGGCCCTGCCTGACCAGGTATTTTATGGCGTTGTGGACGCGGTGAGCATCAACGGCACCACCACAAAGGGCTTTACCACCTACCCGGTGACCATCGTGCTGGAGGAGTTTGGGGATTTGAACCCCGGCATGAATGTGTCTGCCAAGGTGATTATTTCCCAGGAAACGGACGCTCTGTGTATCCCCGTGTCCGCCGTGGACAGCGACGGCACCGTCCTGGTAGCCGGGCCGGGGACCCTGTCTGAGGACGGCTCTACGGTGGTGGACCTCTCCAAGGCCCAGCGGCGCACTGTGACCCTGGGCTCCGGGGATCAGGAGTATGTATCGGTCACCGACGGACTGGAGGAGGGGGAGGTCGTCCTGGTTCCCGTCCAGTCCACCGCCGGTCTGGGCACCGGCAGCAGTACCGCAGTTGTGGCAGCAGGAGGCTGATGACCGGTGAACCATCTCATTGAGCTGAAAAACGTCTACAAAATCTATCAGATGGGGGAGGAGACCGTCCACGCCCTAGATGGAGTAAACATTGCCATTGACCAGGGGGAATTTGTGGCCATTGTAGGTTCCTCCGGCTCGGGCAAATCCACCGCCATGAACATCATCGGCTGTCTGGACGTGCCCACCTCCGGGTCCTACCACCTGGGCGGGGTGGATGTGTCCACCATGGACGACGACCAGCAGGCGGAGATCCGCAACAAGATGCTGGGCTTCATTTTCCAGCAGTACAACCTGATCCCCAAGCTGTCTGTGCTGGAAAATGTAGAGCTCCCCCTGCTCTATGCAGGCCTTCCCGCCGACGAGCGCCGGGCTCGGGCCATCCGCGCCCTGGAACGGGTGGGCCTGGCGGAAAAGCACAAGAACCTGCCCAGCCAGCTCTCCGGCGGCCAGCAGCAGCGGGTGTCCATTGCCCGTGCCCTGGCGGGCAGCCCCTCGGTCATTCTGGCTGATGAACCCACCGGTGCGCTGGACTCCCGCACGGGACGGGAGGTGCTGGGCTTTTTAAAAAAGCTCAACCGGGAGGGGGACACGGTAGTCCTCATCACCCATGACAACTCCATTGCCGTCCGGGCCGACCGGATCATCCGCCTCCAGGACGGAAAAATTATCTACGACGGCGACGCCCACGACCCCCGTGCCGTGGTACAGCCAGGGAGCGATGGGGAAGGAGAGGAGGACAGCCCATGAATTACGGACAATCCTTCCGTCTGGCCGTCAAGTCCCTGGCCGCCAGTAAAATGCGCTCTATCCTCACCATGCTGGGCATTATCATTGGCGTGGCCTCGGTCATTGTCATTTTGTCCCTGGGCAACGGAGTCCAGAAGATGATCGATGAGCAGGTGGCCAAGCTGGGTATCAACACCATTGTCACCTACACCTGGGGCAGGGGAGACGGCAGCACCATGGACCTGGACCCGGCCGATATGTACAAGCTGGTGGAGGAGCACCCGGACGTACTTTCCGGAGTCTCTCCCTATGTAAGCCTCCAACCCATGATCCGCCGGGGCGATGAAAAGCTGGAAAAGAGCAAGCTGTACGGCGTCAGCGAGGTCATGTTCAACAGCGTAAGCCGCTCCACCATTGACGGGGGCGAAAAGCTGGCCCAGGGCCGTTTTCTCTCCGCCCTGGATGTGGCGCGCAGGCAGAACGTGTGCGTCATCGGCGCCTATCTGGCCCAGGAGCTCTTTGAGGGCAGCGCCCTGGGACAGACCCTCTCCATTGACGGTAACCGCTACACCGTCATCGGGGTGCTGGAGCAGGTGCAGGAGAACATGCAGGAGGGGGGAGCGGACGATCAGCTGTACATCCCCTATGAGAACGCCCTGGAGATCATGGGAGAGCGGTATGTGACCCTCTATATGTTCACCAGCACCTCCGGCGCCACCGCCAGCGCCGCCAAGCAGGTCATTGACCAGTACCTGTTTTCCTATTTTCAGGACCCGGAGGCCTACTACATCCAGACCATGGAGGAGCAGGCCAATATGATCAACGCCATGATGGGCGTAGCCATCGGGGTATTGGTGGCCATTGCGGCCATCTCTCTGCTGGTGGGCGGCATCGGAATTATGAACATTATGCTGGTGTCCGTCACTGAGCGCACCCGTGAGATCGGCATCCGCAAGTCCCTGGGCGCCAAGCGCAAGGACATCCGCCGCCAGTTTGTCATCGAGGCAGGCACCACCTCTGCTGTGGGCGGCCTTTTGGGCATCGGCCTGGGGTACCTGCTGGCCACAGGGGTGGGCTCTCTGTTGGGGGCCTCTCTGTCCGCCCAGATGAACGGCGCCACCTTCTCCGCTACCCCCACCTTTGCTTCGGTAGCTATCAGCTTCGGTGTGTCGGTGGGCATCGGAATTCTCTTTGGCTACCTGCCTGCCAACAAGGCCGCCAAACTCAATCCCATTGACGCTTTGCGCTACGATTGATCGGCTTCTTCTAATCGAAACAAAACCATGTGGATAGTTCCATTTGAAAAGGGGTTTTTGGAATGAAACAACGGATTTTCACACTTCTCCTGGCCCTGAGCCTCAGCGTGTCACTGGCCCTTCCCGCCCTAGCCGCTCCCGCTTCGGTGCCCCAGGAGGATGCCCTGCAGGCACTTTCGGCCCTGGGCATTTTCTCCGGCGATGACCAGGGGAATCTGAATCTCTCCAGCCGGGTCACCCGTGCGGAATTTGTCACTATGCTGGTCCGGGCCACCCCCGGCGGCAGCCAGATCGGCCAGGCGGCCACCTCTCCCTATCCTGACGTGCCCCGGAGCCACTGGGCCTCCGGCTTTGTGGAGGCGGCAGTCTCCCAGGGCCTTGTCTCCGGATACAGTGACGGCACCTTCCGTCCCAACAAGGAAATCACCCTGGCGGAGGGTGTCTCCATGGCTCTTCCGCTGTTGGGCTATGGCCCGGAGGACTTTACCGGTGCCTATCCCACAGGGCAGTTAGCCCTCTACCGCAGCCTGCGGCTGGACCGGGGCGTCTCCGCCGCCTCTGCCACCGCCCCGCTCACCCGGCAGGATGCCATGTATCTCTTCTACAACCTGCTCTCCGCCCCCACCAAGGACGGCGCAGCCTATCTCACCACCCTGGGGTATTCCCTCAACAGCGCGGGCCAGGTGGACCTGCTCGCCCTGGTCAATGGGGCGATGGAAGGTCCGGTAGTGGCACAGCAGGGCTGGCAGTCCGCCCTTCCCTTCACCCCTTCCAAGGTCATCCGCGGGGGTGCCTATGTCTCTTTGTCTGACATTCAGGACTACGACCTGGTCTATTGGAACGCCTCTATGGGTACCGTCTGGGCCTACACCCAGAAGATCACCGGCCCCATCCAGGCCCTGGAGCCCTCCGCCTCCAATCCCACCTCTGTGACCGTAGCCGGGCGCACCTACTCCATTGAGACCTCCTCCGCCGCCTACGCCCTGTCCGATCTGGGACAGTACGGCCTGGGAGACACTGTCACGCTGCTGCTGGGCCGGACGGGCGGCGTGGCCGCTGTGGCCGCTGTGAGCGCCAGCGCCGGAGACCGGGTGGGTCTGGTCCTCTCGGTAGAAAAAACCTCCTACCCGGACGGGAACGGCGGCACCTACACCGCCCAGACTGTCACCATGCTGGCCACCGATGGACAGACCTATCAATACCAGTGCCAGGGCGCCTATCAAGCCGGCAGCGTCGTCCGGGCCAGCGTCAACCAGAACAATGAGGTCTCTCTGCGCGGGCTTTCTTCCGACTCCCTCGCCGGCAAGGTCAGCGCCGACGGCACCAAGCTGGGCAAGTACACCTTTGCCGAGGATGTGGAAATTCTGGACGTGAGCGGCAAGTACGGCATCACCCTCTATCCCACTCGCCTGGCCGGTATCAATCTCACCGGAGACATGGTCCGCTATTACTCCCTGAATGGTCTGGGTCAGATCGACACCCTGATTCTGGAGGAGGTCACCGGGGATATGTATCAATACGGTGTTCTTACCTTCCTGGAAGAGCAGGGAGAGGGGGTCCACAAATATTACACCTACCGCTATGATGTGGGCGGCACCTCCTATACCATCCCCAACTCCACCACTCGGTTCCGGGTAGTCACCGGTCCCATTCAGGTTCTGGGCGAGGCGGACAACCCCGACCGGATGTATTCTCTCACCGCTACCGAGCCGGGCCAGATCGTGGGCAATCAGTTTGCTGCCGGCAACCGGAAGTATACCCTGTCCGATCAGGTGGTGGTCTACGAGCAACGGGGCAGCCAATACTTCCTGTCCAGTCTGAGCCGTGCCCAGAACGGTGACTTCACCCTCACCGCCTGGTACGACAAGGAGGATTCCCAGGGCGGCCGGGTCCGGGTCATTGTGGCACGGGAGTCCTGACTTCTTTTCCAACGAAAAAACCGTGTCTGACGAATTTGTCAGACACGGTTTTTTTACAGTCCCAGACCGTAAATCCGGTTGGCGTTGGCAAAAAAGACGTCCTCCCAATGCTCCTGCGGCACCAGGCGGCGGATAAATTCCACATATTCTCCCAAATTGACAATGGGCCAGTCGGTCCCGAACAGAATATCCTTCCACTGTCCAATCGCGGTCAGCCATGTGGTCAGCAGCCCTGCATATCCTGCCTGCTGCTGAAAATACTGCTCCAGATCCACCCGGCCCTCCAGAAGACCGGACAGGTCGGCGGCTACATTGGCATTTTTCTCCACCACCGCAGCCGCACTCTCCAAAAAGGGGTTTCCAAAGTGGCACATGACAAAGCGGGTCTTGGGGTGGTCCGCTGCCACCTCATCCAAGGCCAGGGGATGGCAGTATTTCAGATGGGCCCCCCGCTGAGCGGTCAGCCCCATATGGACGGCCACCGGCTTATCATAGCGCGCGGCCAGGTCATAAATGGGCGTATATATGGAATCCGACAGCCAGATCTTATTATATCCAGGGTAAAGCTTTACGCCGCAGCAGGCCTCCTGCTTCAGATTTTCCTCCACCTTTTCATACAAATTGGGGACAACCCGCTGCCCCTTATCCATCAGTACACTGTCCAGGCCGATGCAGTAGTGGAATAGGTCAGAAGGGTACTGGTGGTATGCTGGCTCCAGGCTGCGGTTGCCCATGACCACCCCGTGGACAAAATTCAGTTCCCCGTATACCTTGCGCAGGTGGTCCCAATTGTTGTGGTGTCCAACAGCTTGGGCCGTCCGCTCCGCCCAGGCCTCGTCCTGCGGAAAAAGGTGGAGGTGGGCATCGATGATCTTCATAGGCAAATTCCTTTCCCAATGTTGCGTGGTTTCTGGCTGTCATTATAGCAAATTCAGCCGGTCAAAAAAAGTCTTTCTTTCTGCAGCCTCCGTTTCTGTCCCCTCTGCCCCATACAAAGGGGCAATAAAAATCCCGGTCCAAACGGACCGGGATTTATACACCATTTGTGATTACACCAGCTGGATGATGGCCATCTCGGCGGCGTCGCCGCGGCGGGGGCCAATGCGGACAATGCGGGTGTAGCCGCCGTTACGGTCGGCGTACTTGGGCCCGATCTCCTTGAACAGCTTGTTGGCCACGTCCTCCTTGGTGACGAAGGCCAGAGCCTGACGGTAGGAAGCCAGGGTGTTGTCCTTAGCCAAAGTAATCATCTTCTCGGCCACGGGAGCGACTTCCTTGGCACGGGTAACAGTGGTCTTAATCTGGCCATTCTCCAGCAGGTAGGTCACCATGGCACGGAGCATAGCACGACGCTGATCGCTGGTACGGCCCAGCTTACGGTTCTTCTGAGACATGAGAAACACTCCTTCGACCTCGCGTGGCGAGATCCTTTTTAAATTCGTTCATTTGGCCAAAGGCCGGGGCACCCGTCTCCGGGACGGCAAATGCCGCACGGGAAGCGGAACGTTACATACCTTCCTCGCTGCCCTTTGCAATAAACCTAAGATCTATTACTGGTTGTTGTCCTCGCTGGCCAGGGACAGGCCCATCATAGCCAGCTTGTTGATGACCTCTTCCAGGCTCTTACGGCCCAGGTTCCGGACCTTCATCATCTCTTCCTCGGTCTTGGAGATCAAATCCTCCACCGTGTTGATGTTGGCCCGCTTCAGGCAGTTGTAAGAACGCACGGACAGGTCCATGTCGTCGATGGTCATCTCCATCACCTTATCCCGCTGGGCTTCCGCCTTCTCCACCACCGTGGACTTGTTGCCCATGGTCTCGCTGAGATCGGTGAACAGGGTGAAGTGGTCGCAGAGGATGCGCGCGCCCAGGGAGACGGCGTCACGGGCATCGATGGTCCCGTTGGTCCAGACCTCCAGGGTCAGCTTGTCATAATCCGTGGCGTCGCCCACACGGGTGTTCTCCACAGTGTAGTTGACCTTGCGCACAGGGGTGTAGATGGAGTCCACGGGGATCACCCCGATGACGGACTGAGCGGACTTGTTCTTGTCCGCGGGGATATAACCCCGGCCGTGGGACAGGGTCAGCTCCATGGACAAGGTGGCATCGGGACCCAGGGTGGCAATGTGCAGATCCGGATTGAGAATCTCCACATCGGCATCCGCCTTGATGTCTCCGGCCGTTACCTTGCACTCGCCGGCCGCTTCAATGTGCACGGTCTTCACGCCCTCGCAGTAGAGCTTGGCAATGATTCCCTTCACATTCAGGACGATCTCAGTGACGTCCTCCTTCACACCGGGGATGGTGGTAAACTCATGCTGGACGCCGGCGATCTTGATGGAGGTCACCGCGGTGCCAGGCAGAGAGGACAGCAGGATCCGGCGCAGGGAGTTGCCCAGAGTGGTGCCGTAGCCGCGCTCCAGGGGCTCAACCACATACTTGCCGTAAGAGGCATCGCCGGGGTTTTCCACGCATTCAATGCGGGGCTTTTCAATTTCTACCATATGCTAGGATACCCTCCTTTTCTCGGCGGCGCTCCTGCGCCGCTTCATTCAGCTCACCAATATCTGAGGGTTGTCTAAGTCTGTTTGGGCTGACCGCTCCGGCCAATTTTGGCCGGAGCAGGCAGAGAAAATTACTTAGAATACAGCTCGACGATGAGGTGCTCTTCCACGGGGAAGTCAATATCTTCCCGGGTGGGCATGGCAACGACGGTACCCTGGAGGGTATTCTTGGCCCGGTCCAGCCACTTGGGCAGGTTGACCACGGGGGCGTCCTCACCCAGCAAGCCCTTGAACTTGACGGAGGAGCGGCTCTTCTCGCGCACCTCGATCACGTCACCGGCCTTCACCAGGTAGGAGGGGATGTCCACCCGCTGGCCGTTCACGGTGAAGTGGCCGTGGGTGGTCAGCTGACGGGCCTCGCGGCGGGTCTTGGCAAAGCCCAGACGATACACCACGTTATCCAGGCGGCGCTCGATCATGGTCAGCAGGTTCTCGCCAGTCTTGCCGGGCATGCGGGAGGCCTTCTCATAGTACATATGGAACTGCTTCTCCATGATGCCGTAGACAAACTTGACCTTCTGCTTCTCGGTCAGCTGCATGGCGTACTCAGACTGCTTCTTGCGCATCTGACCCTTGGGGTTGCGGTTGGTAGTCTTCTTGTCATAGCCCATGGCGGCGGGGGACAGGTTCAGAGCCTTGCACCGCTTGGCAATGGGCTGCATGTTTTTAGCCATCTGTCAAAACCTCCTTTTCACGATCAGACACGGCGGCGCTTCGGGGGACGGCAGCCGTTGTGGGGAACAGGGGTCACGTCCTTGATCAGGGTGACCTCCAGGCCCACAGCCTGCAGAGCCCGGATAGCGGCCTCACGGCCGGCGCCGGGGCCCTTGACAAAGACCTCAACGGTCTTCAGGCCATACTCCATAGCGGCCTTGGCAGCCGTCTCGGCGGCAGTCTGAGCGGCAAAGGGGGTGGACTTACGGGAGCCACGGAAACCGAGCCCGCCGGAGGAAGCCCAGCTCAGGGCATTGCCCTGGGAATCGGTGACGGTGACCATAGTGTTGTTGAAGGAGGAGCGGATGTGCACCTGGCCCCTCTCTACGTTCTTACGCTCGCGGCGCTTACGCACCACTTTCTTAGCCTTGGTATTAGCAGCCATGTGTATCCCTCCTTACTTCTTCTTATTGGCGACGGTACGCTTGGGACCCTTGCGGGTACGGGCGTTGGTCTTGGACCGCTGGCCGCGCACAGGCAGGCCCTTACGGTGGCGGATGCCACGGTAGCAGCCGATCTCGGTCAGCCGCTTGATGTCCATGGCCACATTACGGCGCAGGTCGCCCTCCACGGTGTACTCGTGGGCGATGACCTCACGCAGCTTGGCCTCATCGTCCTCGGTGAGGTCCTTCACGCGGGTGTCGGGATTTACCCCAGCCTTGGCCAGGATCTTGTTGGCGCTGGTGCGCCCAATGCCGTAGATATAAGTGAGGCCGATCTCGATTCTCTTCTCTCTCGGCAGGTCAATACCGGCAATACGAGCCATTTTTTACAGCACCTCCAATTAACCTTGTCTCTGCTTATGCTTGGGGTTTTCGCAAATTACCATGACTTTGCCCTTGCGCTTAATGACTTTGCACTTCTCGCACATGGGCTTCACGGACGGTCTGACTTTCATTGTTAAAACCTCCTATGAATGCCTGAATGGCCCCGTCGTCGTCTCGTCGTCGCGGGCTTCACATCCCTCGCCTCCCCCTGCGGGGAAGGTTCGCTCATTATGCCGCTCCTCCTCTCGCACCGTGACCCGCTGACGCTGGGCTCACGCTGCGCGGGGCGGCCTGTGGCCGCCATTTTGGAGGCAAGGCTCCAAACCAACGAAACAACGCGGTCGTTGATAGTTACTTAGATCGCCAGGTGATACGGCCTCTGGTGAGGTCGTAGGGCGACATTTGAATGGTCACTTTATCTCCAGGCAGGATGCGGATAAAGTTCATGCGCAGCTTGCCGGAAATATGTGCCAGGATGATGTGGCCGTTTCCGATATCCACATGGAATGTGGTGTTAGGCAGGGCCTCCGTTACGACGCCCTCCAACTCGATCATATCGTCTTTAGCCAAGCTTAAATCCCTCCTTGAAGGCGGCCAGCGCCCGTCTCAGTTCCCGGTCTGACACCGGTTCTCCTTGTTTCAGCTTCTGGATGGTGGGGTGGTCATATTCCTGCTCTGAGAACACCTGCACATGCCCCAGCTTTTTCGCTTTGGGGCGGGCAGCTCTGCGCCTCTTTCCGTTGGCCAGAAGCAGACGTTCCTGCTCCATTCCAACCACGCAGAACAGATCCCCTTTGTCTCGTCCGGCGGTAGCACGGACGACTTGGCCTGTGTAATTATACATAGGCTCCATCCTCAGTAACCGTCAGGATCTCCGGTTCTCCGTCCGTAATGAGGATACTATTTTCATAGTGGGCGGTGAGAGAGCCGTCCAGGGACACGGTGGTCCACTTGTCGGCCAGCACCTTCACCTGCCAGTCCCCCGCGCATACCATAGGTTCCACCGCCAGAGTCATCCCAGGCAAAAGCCGGGGACCGTGGCCGGCAGGGCCGAAGTTGCGCACTTCGGGGGGCTCGTGGAGCTTTGCGCCCACACCGTGGCCCACAAAGTCGCGAACCACAGAAAATCCGTTGGCCTCCACATATTCCTGAACCGCGTGGCCAATGTCGGACACCCGGAAGCCCTTGCGGGCCAGCTTGATGCCCTCCCAAAAGCTCTGTTGAGTCACATCGATCAGCTTCTGCGCCTCGGGGCTGATCTGCCCGCAGGCGTAGGTGGCGGCACAGTCGCCGTGGAAACCGCCGATGAAGGCGCCCACATCCACGCTGACGATGTCCCCCTCCTTCAGCTTTCGGGGGCCTGGAATTCCGTGGATGACCTCCTCGTTCACCGAGATACAGGCCGAACCCGGAAATCCAGCGTAGCCCAGGAAAGAGGGCTTTGCTCCATGACTTTCGATAAAGCGGCGCACCGCAGTATCGATCTCGTGGGTGGTGACCCCCGGCTTGATCATGGAGCCGGCCAGGGCGCGGGCCTGGGCGGTGATCCGTCCAGCCCGGCGCATGGCCTCAATTTCCCGTTGGGATTTTAATGAAATCATTTCCAGCGCCATCAGATCCCCAGCGCCTCCATGATTACGTCGGTGGTCGCCTCAATGGTGCTCTGATTGTCCACAGGGGAGAGGATTCCCTTCTCCGCATAGTAGCCCTTCAGAGGCTCCGTCTCAGCGTGGTAAACCTCCAGGCGGTGATGCACCGTCTCAGGCTTATCGTCGTCCCGCTGAACCAGAGGACCGCCGCAGCTGTCGCACACGCCCTCCTGCTTGGGGGGCTTGGCTTTTACATGATAGGGAGCGCCGCAGCTCTGGCACACCCGGCGGCCAGCCATGCGCTCCTCGATCTCCTCATCGGAAATCTCAATGGAGAGCACGTGGTCGAAGGTAATGCCTGCGGCATCCAGGGCCTGCGCCTGGCCGATGGTGCGGGGCACCCCGTCCAGAATAAAGCCGGCCTGACAGTCGGGCTGTTCCAGGCGCTGGGCCACGATTCCGATGATCACGGAGTCGGGCACCAGCTTGCCGGCGTCCATATAGGACTTGGCCTCCATTCCGATGGGGGTCTGGTCCTTAATGGCAGCCCGGAGAATGTTTCCGGTGGAGATGGTGGGGATTCCCAGCTTCGCACTGAGGATCTCGGCCTGGGTTCCTTTGCCAGCGCCAGGGGCGCCCAACAAGATTAGTTTCATACCCATAAGCCGTTCCCTCCTTACTCCAGGAAGCCCTTATAGTGACGCATGAGCATCTGGGCTTCCATCTGCTTCACGGTCTCCAGCGCCACGCCCACCACGATGATGACGGAGGTACCGCCAATGGCCAGGGAGTGGTAGCTGACAATGTTACCGGTGACAATGGGGGCGATGGCCACCACAGACAGGTACAGAGCGCCGAACATGGTGATCTTGGACAGCACCTTGGTGATGAAGTCGGCGGTGGGCTTGCCGGGACGGAAGCCGGGAATGAAGCCGCCGTTCTTCTTCAGGTTGTTGGCCACCTCAATGGGGTTGAACTGCATGGTGGCATAGAAGTAGCTGAAGCCAACGATCAGCAGGAAGTAGAGCACACTGTAGAAGAGCTTGCTGGTGTCAAACAGCCGCATGAGGCTGCCGCCAAAGCCCTCGCTCTCCACGGTCCAGCCGGCGAAAGCGCCGATGGTGGCGGGCAGAGAGGCAATGGACTGGGCAAAGATGATGGGCATAACGCCGCTCATGTTCACCTTCATGGGGATGTGAGTGGACTGACCACCGTACATCTTCCGGCCCACCACACGCTTGGCGTACTGCACAGGCAGGCGGCGCTCCGCGTTGGAGATGAACACAATGAAGATCACCAGAGCCAGCATGCCGATGATGATCAGGGGGATCAGCCAGGGAGCCAGAGCCTGGGCCTGCATGGCCTTGATCTGCTCGGCAGCCTGCTCGGCAGTCAGGCCGGCATCCACCAGCACATCCTCGGTGACCGCGCCGCTGTTCAGGTTGTTCCAAACCGTCACACCGGTGATGGTGTCGGACACCATCCGGGGGAAGCGGGAGACGATACCGGCAAACAGGATGATGGAAATGCCGTTGCCGATGCCAAACTCGGTGATCTGCTCACCCAGCCACATCAGGAAGGCAGAACCGGCGGTGAAGGACAGGACGATGACCACGCCCACCCAGAAGGCAGGCAGAGTGCCGCCGTTCACCAGGCCATAGCTCTTGATCAGGGTGTAGTAGCCGAAGCCCTGCAGCAGGGCAATGGCCACGGTGGTATAACGGGTGATGGAAGCGAGCTTCTTGCGGCCCTCTTCGCCGCCCTCCTTGGCCAGCCGCTCCAAAGCGGGGATGGCCACGGTCAACAGCTGAATAATAATGGAGCTGTTGATATAGGGCTGGATGGACAGGGCAAAGACCGTCGCCATGGAGAAAGCGGAGCCGCTCATGGCATTCATCAGGCCCAGAATGGTCCCGCTCTGGGTAGACAGATAGGTCTCCAGAGAAGCGGAATCAATATAGGGTACCGGAATGGCGGAGCCCAGACGGAAGATCAGAAGCGCCATAATGGTAAAGAGCATCTTCTTCTTCAGCTCAGGCACCTTCCAAGCATTGCGGATCGTTTCGATCATGGTCAGATCACCTCCGCCTTACCACCTGCAGCTTCGATTTTTTCCTTGGCAGAGGCGGAGAAGGCGGAAGCCTGGACGGTCAGCTTCTTGGTGATGGAGCCATTGCCCAGGATCTTGACGCCGTACTCGCACTTAGAGAGAACGCCCTTCTCCAGCAGCGCCTGGGCGTTGACCACGGCGCCGTCCTCAAACTTCTCCAGAACGGAGACGTTGACAGCCTCCAGGGGCTTGGCAAAGATGTTGTGGAAACCGCGCTTGGGCAGGCGGCGGGCCAGAGGCATCTGGCCGCCCTCAAAGCCGACGCGCACACCGCCGCCGCTGCGGGCCCACTGGCCCTTGTGACCGCGGCCGGCAGTCTTGCCGTTACCGGAACCGGCACCGCGGCCCTTGCGGTAAGCCTTGGTGTTGGAGCCGGCGGCGGGGGAAAGTTCATGCAGATTCATTTCTCGCGCCTCCTTTTAGTTTTCCTCGGTGACCTGGAGCAGGTAGCCGATGTGGGCGATCTTGCCGCGGGTAGCCTCGTTGTCGGGCTGTACGGTGGTATCGCCGATCTTACGGAGGCCCAGGGCCTCGGCGGTCGCCTTGTGCTTGGCGATGCGGCCGTTCAGGCTCTTGACCAGCTTGATGTTCAGATTAGCCATTTTTAGCCCTCCTTAACCCAAGATCTCGCCGACGCTCTTGCCGCGCACGCGGGCCACTTCCTCGGGGGTACGAAGAGCCTTCAGGCCCTCGAAGGTGGCGGAGACAACGTTCTGCGGATTGTTGGAGCGCAGGCACTTGGTACGGATGTCCTTGATGCCGATGGCTTCCATCACGGCACGGACGGGGCCGCCGGCGATGACGCCGGTACCGGCGGCGGCGGGCTTCATCAGCACGCGGCCGGCGCCGAACTCACCGATCACCTCGTGGGGGATGGTGGTGCCGGACAGGGACACAGTGATCATGTTCTTCTTGGCTTCCTCGATGCCCTTGCGGATAGCCTCGGGCACCTCGGCGGCCTTACCCAGGCCAAAGCCCACGCGGCCCTTCTCATCGCCGACTACCATCAGGGCGGAGAACTTGGCCACACGACCGCCCTTGACGGTCTTGGAAACACGGTTCAGATAGACCAGCTTCTCAACGAACTCGCTGGGCTCTCTCTCAAATCTAGGCATTTATTCTTCCTCCTCCCTTAGAACTGCAGGCCGCCCTCGCGGGCGCCCTCGGCCAGAGCCTTCACACGGCCATGGTACACATAGCCGCCGCGGTCAAAGACCACATTCTCGATGCCCTTGGCACGGGCACGCTCGGCCACATTGATGCCCACCTGCTTGGCGGCATCGGACTTGGTGCCATCTACCTTAAAGTCCTTCTCCAGGGAAGAAGCGGAAACCAGGGTCACGCCGTTCACATCGTCGATGATCTGGGCATAGATGTTGGTCTCACTGCGGAAGACATTGAGACGGGGACGCTCGGGCGTGCCGGAAATCTTAGCACGCACGCGCTTGTGGCGCTTGATACGCTGAGAACGAGTATCGGGTCTGTTGATCATAGTGGCACACCTCCTTCTTACTTCTTGGCGCCGGTCTTACCAGCCTTGCGGCGGATGACCTCGTCAGTATACTTGATGCCCTTGCCCTTGTAAGGCTCGGGGGGACGCTTCTCGCGCACTTCGGCAGCGAACTGGCCCACCTGCTGCTTGTCACAGCCGTGGATGATGATCTTGTTGGGGTTGGGAACCTCGATCTCGATGCCGGGGACCTCCTCAACGGTGACCTGGTGGGAGAAGCCCAGGTTCATGACCAGCTTGTTGCCCTCCTTGGCCACACGGTAGCCGACGCCGTTGACGTCCAGCTCCTTCTTG
>CALWVV010000009.1 GCA_944385035.1 uncultured Oscillospiraceae bacterium
TTGTTTTTTCTCATAGTCAATTCCTCCTTGTTCTGAATATGAAAAGCGCCCACCTCAGTGAGCGCTTCCGGGAAAGGGATTTTTCCTTTCACTTGATTATTCTGGGAGTTTTGATAAAATGAGAATATCACAAGACAGGGCAAAAAGAGATATAGGACAGAGGTGCCTTACTATGGAGTTTGGAACGGATCAACTCAATACATTTGACACCTTCACTTTGGACTGCTGGAAAGATCGGGTGTACTACGAAGGGCAGTCTTTTCCGGCCGGTTATTTTGCTGCGGAGATTTTGAATTTTGCTGGTGAAGCCGATGACCCGATTTTAGAGCACATTATTGCTCTGCCTCCCCTTGTGTCCCAGGCCGCTGCTTTGAAAAAGGACGGAGGAAGAGATGTGCTGGCACAGCTTCGTCCGCTGATGCATAAAGCTGTCTCCTGGATCTGTACCTGCCCGCCTTTTTGTTGTGGCGATGTTGAATTTGCATGGAGGGAATTTAATCAGGCTATGGACGGGGATTGCTTTGATCGCGATTGTGATATCTCAGAAGATCATCTTCCCTACCGTCTTTTGATGTTCAGCGACCAGATTTTGAAGATTCTGGTGTCAATTTATAATTTTTGCCTGCTTATTCGTGCCTTTGAGAAAAGATATCTTCGCAGGTTAAAGCGGCGGACAGAGAGTGAGTTTGCAAAAGCAGCGCACACCTGCTTCGATCTGGACAACGACTTTCTGGACATAACGGACCGTATGCCTTTTGGCGAAATGGAGGAATTCTTTTCCTTTCCCCGTCTGATTTCTGGTTTTTCCTATCTTCAGGATCCCCACGACAAAGAGAAGTGGATTTCTGTGCAGCAGGTGATCTGCAAGCGCCTCATTGACTTTTATGTATTTGATCTCCAAAACGGTTTTCAGCATGGTCATGGCCCAAGCTTTTGCCAGAATTGCCATCGTTATTTTTTGACGACCACCGCTCATGTCCCGAAATACTGTGACGGTATGGCTCCCCAGGATCATCGTCTCACTTGCCGTCAGTACGGCGCCATGATGCACCAGAAGGAGCAGAACAAACAGCATCCTGTCTACCGTCTGTTCAGCACCCGTACCAACACCATCCGCAAACATCACCAGAGAGGAAAAATTTCCGATGAGCTGCGGCGAGAAGCACTGTATCTCGCAGAGACCTATCGGGACCGGGCGCTTATGGACAACGACTATGCCGCTGGAGACTATGTCCACGACATGGAGCAGGAGACGCTTTATGCTCAGGCGAGAGCACGCCTTGCCCAGGAGGACAAGCCATGAGTATGTACCTCTGTGACGCTACCTGTCCCAGCAACGAGCAACTTGCCCAGCGCATACAGGACGGTGATCCGGAGGCCGCTTCACTTCTGGTTTCCCAGAACGAGGGATACCTGACCATGCTGGCCACAAGCTACTGCGAACAATTTTCTGAGGATTTTCTGGTGGACGATCTCAAGCAGGAGGGGGCACTGGCACTGCTGGACGCGGCACAGCGGTTCGATGTGTCCATGGGAACCAGGTTGCTGACCTACGCCACGCCCGCCATTGAAACGGCCATGAAGGACTGCGCCGCCCAAAGTTCTTTTTCTCTGTCCTTCCCGCTGGACCGTTACTACCAGCTGCGCCAGGTGGCGTTCCTCTATGCCACACACGAGCAGGACACCGAATCAGATCTTCTGACCGCCATTCAAGAGAAGCTGGAAGTCTCCGTCAAAGTGGCCAAGCGTCTGCTGGAGGAATATCGCACTGTGTTCCAGATCGAGCCACTGGGTGATCGTGTCTTCGATATTAGTTTTGGCGGTGATCCCGCCAGAGCCTATGACCATTTCATGCGCCGGACGCTGCTTCTCCAGCGCATGGAGGAGGTACTGAGTCCCAGAGAACTGAACTTGGTGCGCTGTTATCTGGGGATTGGCCAGCCCAATGAGCAGGGAATGACCTTTCAGGAACTGGCCATCCGGCTGAACTACAACGGCCCCAGCGGGGCGGAGAAGGCGTATAAGAGCGCCATCCGAAAGCTGAGAAAGCAGTTGAACGGCGGCACTTACGGTCAGTGGTTCTCCATCCAGGAAGCGATTCAAGCCGCACGCCGGGAGGCCAGCAGAGAGATAGGGCACTGTTCACCCCAGTTTACATGGCTGGATGAAAAGGAGTTGATTCGGGGGTTTTTGTGCAAAACAGCGGCGTTGCGTCGTGTGCATTATATTCTGCACACAGCAAATGAAAGGAATCCCAGAGGGTAGCCAAAAAGCAACAGGGAGGGACCGGAAATTCCGGTCCCTCCCTCAGCCTGTCGAGAAACCCGGCATATGCGTCAAGCATAAGCCGGGTTTCTGGCGTATAGAGGCCAAAGAAGGATAACGGCAAATGGAGCAAGCTTCTCCTTCCACAACCAACAGGCAAATTTTTTCAGATTCATGGCAGCAAATTTAAGCTTCACCCAGTTGGACACCTGGGCCAAGCCTCTATACTGGGTATAACGCATGGCGTGTTTTTCCTTAGCGTCGGCAAAGACCCGTTCAATGGTTTCTTTCCGTCGCTTGTAAAGCCTCTGGTATTTTGGCGTATAGCGGACGTCGTCGGCTAAGTCCTCGTAGTCTTTCCAGATATGTCGCTGTACCGTTTTGACACAGTCTTTGGAATGGGTGCACAGGTGGCGGGTAGGACAGCTTGCGCAGATCTTTGGGTCGCTTTGGTACTCCCGGTAGCCATCCCGGTTAGTGGTGCGGTAGGACAACACCTGGTATTCTGGGCAAATCACTTTTTTGTGCGCTAATAGACAGTTATTTTAATATTATTATATTAAGTTTTTACATTTTCTCAGTTAATTTATCCCTCACTCCATTTTAACAAATAAAAAGCACGCAACAAAAAGCATAGCCTCTCACTGCGTGCTCCTATGTTTCTATTTCAAATCAATAAAAATTAATT
The DNA here is from genome assembly GCA_944385035.1 of uncultured Oscillospiraceae bacterium. GTDB lineage: Bacteria > Bacillota > Clostridia > Oscillospirales > Oscillospiraceae > Lawsonibacter. The sequence continues at coordinate 2,954 of CALWVV010000009.1, forward strand.
ACCGGACTATAATCTCAAAGTTTTCACCGTACCCGATTTGATAACTGCTATGCACGGTTTGTCCATCGTCCAGTCGAACGACTCGTCCTTTCATTTCCAACTGTGGCGCATTTCTGGAGACCTGCAACAGTTTGGCGAGTTTTGTATCTGCCCGCACGATACTTAGACGCATCGTAGAAGAACGCAGTTCAATCCCTCTAACCTCCCTAAGATAACGATAAGTGGAATCCTTTTCTAAATCAATAGAGAGCAGGTATGCGTATTCAAGTGGATAATAATTATCTTCCATTACCAGCGGTTTGTCGCCCGCATACCGCAACCGACAGATTCGGACAGCCGGATCTCCCGGGTTCAGTCCTAACATCTCCCGCACAGACGCTGCTTCAGGCGCTTTGATCCCCGCTTCGAGTATCTTGGCACGGGCTTCTAAACCATTGGCTGCACACATCTCAGTAAAACTCATAGGCCCAGATCCCAGTCCTCGGGTGAACTTCGGCGAACACAGGAAGGTACCTTTCCCTTGCTTTTTTTCCACTAGACCTTGACTCACTAATTCGTCCACTGCACGACGGATCGTTATACGGCTGACGTTGTACTTGTTCGACAATTCCTCTTCTGTGGGCAAACGGCCAGTCTGGCTATACAATCCAGACTGGATGTCCCGCTGCAGCTGCTCCACAATCTGGGCATACAGGGGAACGATGCTGTTAGGATTTAAGGTGTTCTCCAAACGATTTCGCCTCCCGTAACATTCGACCATATAACATTACAAAATAAGTCTATAATGTCCTATTTCATATGATGATTATATCATAAAGAGAGAAAGCTCGCAAGCATATTTCCTATTTTCTCCATTAGGGCCGTCATCGGCGAGCATGCGAGCGGCGTGAACGTGGACTACCAGGCCCCGGCGGACGCCGGCACCTACACCGTCACCGCCCATGTGGGTGAGACGGCCAACTACACCGCCCACGAGGTCAGCGCCACCTTCACCATCGGGAAGGCCGACCTGACCATCACCGCGGACAAACTGCAGCGGCAGCAGTACGGCGCTTATCCTGAGATGGTGGCCACCTATGAGGGCCTGGCCACCGACGGCGTGGCGCCCGACACCTCCCTGCGGGATGTGCAGATCCAGCCCGAGTTTGCCACCGATTGGGACAACTTCGCGCAGGATCACGTTGGCAGTTATATCATCACCCCGTCCTCTGCCCTGGCGAAGAACTACAACATCACCTATGTGGCCGGCAAGTACGCCGTGACGGCTGAGGATCCCCAGCCCACCCTGGCCATCCACGGCCTGCCCGACAACGGCACGGAGACGACGGAGAACATCGTCTACTACGGCGATACCATCCAGCTCTACGCCTACGGCAACCAGGTGGACGACGTTATCAGCGACTCCAGCCTGCTGACCTGGAAAGTGAGCGATAGCACGATTGCTGGGATTGATGGAAACGGCCTGCTGACCATCCAGGGCGTGGGTGAGTTCACCATCACCCTGACCCGCGGCATCGGCACGGAGGCCATCAGCACAGAGATCGAAGTGACAGCCCTGAAGAAGGAAGTCAAGGTGGAAGTGCTCAGCCTGGACCGCGTGTACATTGGCAGCGAATACAATTACGCCTCCAACAGAGTGTACGCGGTGGACGAGATGGGCAAGGAGGTCACAGCGACCATTGACGTTGACAACCGTGCGCACACCGACGTGGGCGGCTATGTGGTCACCGGCAAGGCGGCCGAGGCTGACACGCTCTACCAGTCCGAGACCTACGGCGGCCTGTTCACCATCAACGACAGGGAAGTCACCATTGATCCCAATGCTGTGACGACCACTTACGGCACCAGTACGAAGGACGTGAAGAAACTCTGGAGTGCCGAAGGGAAGGATACTGGTGGTGCGGATGTCCTCTCTAACGGCCTGGCAGTTTCCCTGACCGACGCCTACGACAACCTGGATGTGGGCGAGTACGAGATCCTGGTGGCTGGCCGCGAGAACATCAACTACAACGTCAGTTACAAGAAGTACGAGGCCAACACCAGCGGCGATGCCAACGCGGTCACCGTGGAGAAGAAGGCTTTGACCATCGAAACCGGTTCCTACGATGGCGAGATCGGTATCACCAGCGGTTCCGTGAACCCCGAGGGCGACTATCCCGCCCAGGGTGAGGACTTCGACACCAGCGCAATGCTTGAGGACGCCAACGTCCGCATGTACGGCGAGCCCAACTGGGCCATGGGATTCGATGTTACCGGTTGGGTTCCTGGCGACGACGTGGACGACCTGGTGGCGATCCTTGACTGGCTGGTTCAGTTCTCCGAGGGCAACCTCCGCGGCATCGGCGAGGACGCCAACCTGAAGTTCGAGACAGACGGTGTCTACGACACGAAGATCGACAGTAGCATGGAGGACTATGTCATCGACAGCATGATGGATGAAGGCGACTTCCGGAACTACGATGTTGATCTCGACGAGGGCACCCAGAACATCTACCAGCGCCCGGTGACGCTGAACCTGGATAGCACGATCAGCGCTTACTACGGCGATGTGGTCGAGAACGGCAACGTGGATACAGATGCTCTGAAGGCGTTCCTGGAGGCCTACATCACAGTTGGCGAATACAACGGCATTGGCGGCCTGGCAGAGTTGTTGAACCACACCGCAAAGGATTTGGATCTCCAGATCAGTAAGGCAAGTTACGATGATGCGGATGGTGAGATTACCGCGACCATCTCTATCGGTAACCAGAATTACTGGATGGAGGAGGGCTCTATTAAAATCACCATCCCAGTTGTGAAGGATGCTTATACTGTGCGTTATGATGCGTTCAATGCTACAAATGCCACGGTTACCATCCTGCATCTTGATGAGGATGGAAATAGTACGCCTGCAAATCTGCCTACGGATTGCAAACTCTATTGCGTGATCTATGTAAGGGATGATTCGCTCAAGACCTATGCGGACTATGCGGCATATGGTGAGGTTGCTTATCGCGGCGAGATGACCCGGAGCGGCAGCACAGGTCGCTACACGATCTCTTACCCCCGTCTGACCGGTAGTTTCAAGATGTTCGCAATTGCTGAAGGTCCTGGTATCACACTCGTGCAAATCGACAATCCTTGATTCAAAACCTGTCCGTGCGGCGCACAGCGCCGCACGGACAGGACGACAGTGGAGGGTTTATTATGAACAAAGCAATCAGAAGATTTTTTGCTGCTGCGCTTGCACTGACGATGTCGTTAGGAATTGCCGGTACTGCTTTGGCAGCGCCCTATGATCCAGGAACAGGAACGGATGGAGACTTCAGCGCCCCCGAGCCCAGCCGTCCCAGTTCCAGCAGCAGTTCCAGCAGCGACCGGGATGAGATCACCTTTGTGGCCGGCGTCGGCTACATCCTGGAGGCCCAGAAGGGCACCCGCACCAAGAGCGACGGCTCTGTGGTGGTGACCCTCCGCTCCACCCGCATCCCCGAGGACGACATCCCCGGCGTGGAGCCGGCGGACGCCTACTATGAGGTGTACGGCTGGGCCATCCTCAACAAGGACGATGAACTGGAAGAGATCGACCTGGAGGAGTACCGCTTCACCCGCGACACCGACGTCTACGCCCTGTATGAGGACCTGTGGCCGGTGTATGAGGACATGCGCCAGGACCGCAGCGACTGGTACTACCAGTATGTCCGCGACCTCTCCATCAACGGCGTGGTCAACGGCTATCCCGGCTATGTGTTCGAGCCCCGGGGGAATGTGACCTGGGGCGAGGCCCTGAAGGCCATCCTGCTGGCTGTGGGCTACAGCGAGCAGGCCCCCACTGGTGAGCACTGGGCCAGCGGCTATCTCGCCGCCGCCCAGGCCGACGGACTGGTGGATGCGGACCTGGTGATCGAACTCAACGACCCCATTACCCGCCAGGAGTACGCCAGCGTGGCGGCCCGGGGCCTTGGGCTGGAGGACAGCGACATCCGCTCCCCCTTCATCGACACGGAGGACCCGGAGATCCTGGCTCTGTATGAGGCCGGCATCGTGGAGGGCTCCATCAACGAGGATGACGAGCGGGAGTTCCTGCCCGACGACTACATCACCCGCGCGGAGATCTCCGCTGTGCTGTGGCGCATCGCCCGCTATGAGGGCTGATGCCCCGGGACACGGGAACAGATGACCGGGAGGCCCCGGCGCCCACAGCAGAGCGCCGGGGCCTCTTTTATCCGCATACTGCCAGACAGAGAGAAAGGGGAGCACCTATGCCGGAGGAGGCTGTACTGCATATGACACAGCAGCAGGCGGAGGCGTACCTGGAGGACCTGCGGGTCCGGCATCGAACGGAGGAGACCATCCAGAATTACCGCACGAGCCTGGGGCAGTTGTACCGGGATCTGCCGGAGGGGAAACCCCTGGGCCGGGAAACCCTGGGCTGGTGGCAGGGGAGGCTTCTGGCCTCCGGGTATACCCCCAGGACGGTGAACCGGGCCCTGTCCGTTGCCAACAGTTTTTTTGCCTTCCTGGGCCACAGGGAACTGCAGACCTCCGCTTTCCTGGAGCCGCCCCGGGACGTGGCCCCTCCGGAACTGACCCGCAGGGAGTACCTGCGGATGCTCCAGACGGCCCGGACGTTGGGGAAGGAGCGGACTTACCTGCTGATCAAACTCTTTGCTACCACGGGGCTGACCGTCCAGCAGCTTCCCTGCGTCACCGTGGAGGCGGTGGAGGGGGGGAGCCTCTCCTTCCGCCAGGGCGGGAAGCAGGTGGCGATGCGGATCCCCGAGCCCCTGCAGGAGGAACTGGAGGACTATGCCCGCCGGAGCGGGGTTTGCAGCGGGCCGGTGTTTGTGACCCGCGGCGGCACACCCTTGAGCCGCACCAATGTGTCGGACAGCATCCGGCACCTGTGCCGGGACGCAAGAGTGGATGAGCGCAAAGGTAACCCCACCTGTCTGCGGCGCCTGTATCTCTCGACTGTGGGCCATATCCGTGACAGCCTCTCGATCCTGCTGGACCAGACTTACCAGCGGCTGCTGGAGGCGGAACAGGAGACCATCGGCTGGGGCCAGGCGGAGAACAGGGAGTTTTGATGGAGCCCCGCAGGGCTGGCCGCCCGGCGGGGCGGTTTCCAGCGGCATGGGCAGCGCCCATGCCGCTGGATCTGTTTTTCTGCAACTGCGGGAGGCGGCGTTGACAGCCGTGCTATGATAGAAGCAGCGTGACAGCGGATGGCTGGGCTGCGGAGGGGATTTATGGGAAGCACCGTTACATTACAGGAACTGCTGGCAGCTCGTGACAGCCGCGCTGCCAGGCAGAGGGAACTTTTGGCGCAGTATGGACGCCCGGTGGTATCGTTCTGCATGAATATCGCCGGGCCGGTCAAACAGTCCCCGGTGATCTGCCGGGGATTCCGGGAGGGGCAGGAGCGGCTGGCTGCCGCCCTGGGTGCGGCGCGGCTCCCGGTCGTCTTCTGCGAGGAGCGGGCCGCCGCTGCAGGGTGCGAGGCCCTCTGGGTCGTGGACGGCCCGGTGTGGCAATTGAAAGAAGTGTGCATGGAGATCGAGGAGCGTGATGCCCTGGGGCGGCTGTTCGATTTGGATGTGCTGGCTCCCGGAGGGGGGAAATTGAGCCGGGAGGACCTGGGCTTTCCGCCCCGCCCCTGCCTGATCTGCGGGCAGCGCGGGAAGGGGTGCGCCTCCCGGCGCATCCATGCCGTCCAGGAACTTCAGGAGAAGACCGACGGCATCCTGTCCCGCTGCTTCGCCGCGCGGGACCGGGAGACCCTTGCGGCGATGGCTGGGCGTGCCCTCTTGTATGAGGTATGCACCACGCCGAAGCCCGGCCTGGTGGACCGCTGGAATAACGGCAGCCATAGGGATATGGATGTGTTTACGTTCATGGACAGCACCACGGCGCTGCTTCCCTATTTCAAAAAGGCGGTGGAGATCGGCCAGGAGACAGCGGGGGAACCGCCGGCCAGGACATTCCGGCGGCTTCGGGAGGCCGGACTCCGGGCGGAGAAGGCGATGTTTTGCGCCACGAAGGGAGTGAATACCCATAAAGGGCTGATCTTTTCCCTGGGGTGCATACTGGGGGCGGCTGGCCGGCTCTGGACGCCGGAGGGTCCCTGCCGGGAGGCGCAGAGGGTGTTGGAGATGTGCCGGCAGATGGTATCCCCGGCGGTGGAGGAAGACCTCGCCTTCCTCGCGCGGAGCGCTGCCCGGACGGAGGGAGAACGGCTCTATGTGAGCGCCGGTTTGCGGGGGGCCCGGGGAGAGGCGGCGGATGGGTTCCCTGCGGTGCAGCATGTGGGGCTGCCGGCCCTCCGCGCCGCTCTTGGGCGCGGGGCGACTTTGGAAAAAGCGGGGGTCACCGCGCTTTTGGCGCTGATGCAAGAGACGGCAGACACCAATCTGGTGGCCCGTGGGGGGATGGAGGGACGGCACTGGGCCGCGGAACAGGCGGCGAGACTGCTGTCAGAAGGCGACGGCCCCTCCGATGGGGCTGTGCGCGAATTCGACCAGGAGATGATCCGGCGGAACTTGTCCCCCGGCGGGTGCGCCGATTTGCTGGCAATCACCTTCTTCCTGCACTTTTTGGAGGAGGGAGCGGAAGAGGCTGGAGAAGGAGTGCCGGCCGAGGCGGGCGGCATGGGTGAGGACGTTGCCAGCCGGCATGGCGGGCCTGCTTGATCTGCGGGCCGCAGGTCGAGGCGCGGGGAGGTCCCGCGCCGGGTGGGACAGATAGCGTTGCTGGAAAAGAGAGGGAGCCGGTGCGGATGGTTAACATCCGCACCGGCTCCCTTCCCCCTTCTATGAGGAGAAAAAGCGGCGTATGTATGGCAGAGGAGCCCGGTTTGAAGAAGGCCTTGAAGGGCAGGCACGGGGACATGGGGAGAAAGACGGGGGATTTACGCTCCAGTCCGGTCTGCAAAATGCCTCGGAATCAAAGAGGGGCCTGTGCTAATTGTATAAAAAGAACGGCGCAATTTTATGAAAGTTTATTATATTGACAATGGATTATATAATGTTCCATAATTATTTATAACAAGATATAAGGAGGGGCGAAATGTTACTGGAGAAATCGGACCGGAACGCCGATCTGTACCGGCGGCCAGGAATCGTCTCTGACGGAGGATCTCAGGCGATTCTTTATTATGAGCATCAGGACACCAGCCCCCTGCGCGCCAGACTCTGTATTATCGGATGACGACAGATGGCGGCAACACCTGGAGCGACCGGAATGTCCTCTTCTCTGGCGGCGCTACGGGAATGGTGCACAATCTGATGATGGCATATGCCGACGGCATCTTTTATAGTTTTTGGAATATCCAATATCGGCAGTTGTGGTGTTCCAGAAGCAAGGACGGGTTGACTTGGGAAGAGCCAAGGGATTTGACCCGCATGCTATGGCGCGCGGAATCAGAATACCCGTGGAACGCATTTGGAATCGGATCAGGGCACTGCGTGCGGCTGTCAAATGGCAGAATCCTGATTCCGACTTGGTTTACAACCGGGGGAGATGGGCACAAACCCTCCGCGTTTGCCAATATCTATTCAGACGACGGGTTCCAGACGGTACAGATCGGGGCGATGCTGCAGAACCGTCCGGAAACACCCATCGTCAATCCCAACGAGGGAGCAATCGTGGAATTAGACAACGGCAACGTCTTGGCCACAGTCCGCCATGATGGGACCTGCCGGGCGCGGGCTTTTGCTGTGAGCGCCGGAGGCGTTGGGCCTTGGCATACGCTGCAATTCCGAACGGATCTGCCTGATCCCATCTGCCATGCGTCTTTACAGCGCCTGCAGAAGGACGGACGTACACGCATCCTGTTCTGCAACTGCTGTAATGCCGATCCGGGCGCTCAGGAGCGGTGGGAACGCGGGCTGAGCAAATATCCTTGGAGTGAAGATGCGCGGAAAAATCTGACGCTCCGGGTCAGTGACGATCAGGGCCAGACATTTTCAGCGGGGATACCGATTGCCCAGGAAGGGGGATACAGCGATTTGGCTGTGTGCGGGGATCAGATCCTTTGCATCTATGAGACCAACTGGAATGCAGAGGACGGATGCATATATCCCCGTGGAATCGGTTTGGCCCGTATTGCCGTGTCGGAACTGGGCGAGTGAAAACAGAAGATGGACGTTGAAAAGATAAGGGAAGTATTCTCTGTGATGAACAACGCCTATGCAAGTTATACATTCCAATTCTTTTTGGACAGTATGGAGGCGTTGGGTTTGACGAAAGTCGACCTGTGGGGCGGCGTTCAGCATTTCGATCCCTACTGTGCAGACGCGGGGGTACATCAGGAGCACTCTGCGGAAATTGGCGGAGCGGGGCTTGTCTGTTACGGCGTACACCCCTGAAATATTGGCCTATCCCTACAATATCGCATCGGAAGATGATGAGGTCCGCAGGGAGAGCATAGCCTATATTGAGAGGAATATCTGGATCGCTGCACAGTTAGAGGCGCCGGTCATGCTGCTGTCGCCGGGCTGGGGTATGTGGGACCGCCCAAAGGAAGAGGCCAGGAAGCGGTCCGTAGATTCCCTGGCGCTGCTGGCGCAGAGAGCGGAAACTTTGGGGGTCCGTCTGGCTTTGGAACATTTGACAATCCAGAGTTCCAATCTCCTCAACTGTGTCGGGGATGTGCAAAAGGCCGTATCTGAGATCGGGAACCCGTACTTTGGCGCTGTATTGGATTTGGGCCAGATGAGTGTATTCGGGGAAAACGTGTCGGATTACTTCCAGGCGCTGGGCGATAAGGTTTTTGTCGTACATATGATGGACGGCGGACCGCAGGGACATCTTGCCTTTGGGGACGGAGTCCTCCCGCTGCAGCAGTATTACGCTGATTTGCAGGCATGTGGATACCGGGGGCCTATCACCCTTGAAATCAACGACGGCCGATATGCCAGAGATCCCCATCATGCGCTGCAGCAATGCGTGGCAGCCCTGCGCTGTTGGGAGGGGTGAGCGGTGGATTTACAATATTTTTCCATTTGTACAAAGGCATTTTCCAAGAACTCCCTTCCCTATACCGTTCAGTCCCTTCAAAGGGCGGGATGGTCGGATTGCGTTTTATGGGGCGGCGTCCCCCATGTGTGCCCCCTGTATGGAAATACGCGCACATGGGCGGAAAAGGCGGGATGGTTTCAGTCGGCAGGGATAACGATTTCCGCCTTTTATCCTGAGATGGCCGGATATGGATTGAATCCAGCCAGCGCAGACAGAAATTCCAAATGCAGGACAAAAGACTACTTGCTCCGGGCCATTGACTGCTGTGTGGCCGTGGGGACAAGGAGAATCCTCCTCTACCCGGGTGCGGCGTTGGAGGACGAGGACCGGGATCAGGCGCTGCGGCGGTCGGAGGAATTTTATCAGCCGGTTTTCGAGAAAATGGCGGCGGCAGGGATTACGCCTGTTTTGATGTGCGCTGGCTATAACGCCGGCAAAGAGGGATTCCCGATTTTTCAAAACAGCGCAATCAAATTTGCGGTTTCCAGCGACGAGATCATGGGGAACGCCGGGGCAGTCAAGGGATTGGAACGCAGTGTTGGCAAGGAGAATTTGGCGTTGCTGATTCTGTTTGACGGGCCGGGAGGGCATCTGGTGGCCGGAGACGGCATCTGGGATGTGAAGAAGTTGGCGGAGGACTGGCGGATGCACTTTGAGGGGGCGTCCATGATGGTTCAGTTCGATGATCGGAGGTATGTGACAGATGCGCGGAGGGCGCTTCAGATTATGACGAAGCGGATACTGGCGTGGTAAAAAGGAATGCGCTGAAGAATGGGAGGAAGCACGGTGGCAGATAAAAAAGCACTGGAAATGCAGCACATTTTTAAAAGTTTTGGCGGCGTGCATGCATTGCGGGACGTATCTTTTACCGCTTATGAGGGAAAGGTCAACGTCCTGATGGGAGAAAATGGCGCCGGAAAATCCACATTGATGCGGATTTTAGCCGGTGCAATCCAGGGGGACAGCGGTGAAATCTTCATCGATGGGCAGAAAGTGAACATCTACGATCCCAGCAGTTCCAGAACGGCTGGCATTTGTCGAAGAGTTGGAAAAGGGTGTAGGCAATACCATTGTTTGGTCTTTTGCGGCTCAGGATTGCTTTGCCATCGGTAGCCAGGCTTTTGAACTTGCTGTGGAAGCGGCAAAGGGTAACCTACCGACGGAAGAAATATACGATGTTCCCGGCCAATTGGTGATGGCGGACAACCTGGATGAGTATCTGGAGGAATATAACTTCCAGCAGGAGCAGGTTCTGAAGTATCAATAACGGTAAGCAAAGAGAGAAAAAGTGAACTGACAAGCAGAAATGGACATGCGGCGCTCCGACGGAAAGAGCATCGGATGGAACCGTGCGTTCGCTCCGCGGAGCGCCGCATGCATGCAAACAAGCAAAGGGGGTTAGATATGAAATTCGCGGCAGTTGGGTTTGTCTGTGTGGACGTGTACCAGAACCTGGGGGTCCGGTACCCGACAGGAAATGGCATTGACCTGATGTTCAATTTAATGGATTTGATGCCGGATATAGAGCCGGCGGTGATTGCTGCAGTCGGAAATGATGACCACGGGCGGATGCTTCTGGATATTTGCGAAAAAAAGCATGTGGATACATCCCACGTCCGCATAGTAAAAGGCGGTACCACGCCGACAGTGGAAATGCGCATGAATGGGACCGACCGGGTACATTACCACACAGAGCGCGGTGTAGCAGAATGCTACCAGCCAACTGGGGAGGAAATGGATTTTATCCGAAAGCAGGAGGTTATCCACACGGATTTGTCCTGGCATGTAACAGATCTTCTTCCAGACATGCGCAAGTTGGGCACACAGATTTATTTTGATTTCTCCAAGCGGTATCAACATCCGGATGTTCCCAAGATCCTGCGGAATATCCAATATGGGATTTTTTCTTTTGAAGAGGAGACAGAGGAAGTAAGAGAACTTCTGCGCATGGGCTGCGGCCTTGGCGCAAAAATACTGCTGGCGACGTTTGGCGAACAGGGTTCCCTGGCCTATGACGGCAGCACATTTTATCGTGAACCATGCATCAAAGCGGATAATATCGTAAATACCGTGGGCGCTGGCGATTCATTCGGCGCAGGCTTTCTCAGTGGCATTTTGCAGGGGAAAACTATCCCGGAGGCCATGAGGGCTGGCGCGGCAAAAGCGGCTGAGATTGTACAGATTTTTAAACCATATCACACACCCGAAACATAAGGAGGAAGAAATGGTTATTGATATGCATGTCCACCCGGTGCTTTTTGGACAGATTTGCACAGAGCCTGGGCAACTGGAATTTCGCAAAAAGGCCTTTGGCGTGTACAAGTCCTCTGCGGTGCCTATGGAACAGGTCATTGCAGTTATGGATCACGCCTGTGTCGACCAGGCAGTGCTGCTGGGTGAGGATTACACTGCGGACATGGGGAGGCCTATTGTCAGTAATCAGCAGATCAGTGAGATCGTTTCAGCGTTTCCGGATCGATTTGTCGGGTTTGCCAGTGTCGACCCCAGAACAGACGAGGCGGCGGACAGGCTGAAAGAAGCATTTGGCTCCATGGGGCTCCAGGGGCTGAAACTGAATTTGTCCCACCTGCATATGAACCCCGACGACCAGAGATTGATCCCGCTCTACCAGATCTGCTGTGATTTTCAGAAGCCGATCATGTTTCACAGCGGGTTCAGTTGGGAACCGGATTCTCCCTCCAAATATGGCCGGCCCATTCTGTATGAGGATGTGGCGGTTGAATATCCGCAGTTGCGCTTCTGCCTGGCCCATCTTGGCTGGCCGTGGATCGACGAGACGGTGATGATGGTGTTGAAGTACAGGAATGTATATACCGATACCGCTACGGTATTTATGGACTCGCCTGTAAACTGGTTTGATCAGATTTTCATGAAAAACATGGCGCCTGGCTGGCTGCAGAACAATTTGGCTGACAAGGTCATGTATGGTTCCAACCTGCCGCGCTTCCGGCAGGTCCGCACGATGGCAGGCCTTCGGAAACTTCCGATTCGGCAGGACGTGCTGAATAAGATCTTGGGAGAAAACGCCGCCGTATTCCTGGGGAGGAAGGAGCAACGCTATGATGATTAAGACATTTTCCCACGAGGTCCGCAGCAGAGAAGAATTCGAGATGATCAAGATTACCAAGCAGGTGCAGCAGGATGTGGCTGAGAGCGGGATGCAGCGGGGGCTGGCTTTCGTTATCTCTCTCCATACCACCACGTCCATTATGATCAACGAAAGCCTACCCTGTGTGGAGAAGGATATTGAACAGACGCTGGAACGCATCATCCCAACAGATGGGGACTATGTGCATACCCATATGCTCCCCAGTTACGGCACCTGCAGCGGGAATGCTCCGGGCCATTTGAAATCCATGCTGTGCGGGAACCACTGCGTACTTCCGGTGGAGAATGGGAAGATTGCGGGTGGAGCCGCCCAGGACATCTATTTTGTGGAATTTGACGGACTCAAGATCCGCAAATATATTGTAGAACTGCTCGGCGAATAAAACGACATTGGGAAAAAGGATGCGCCTGATAAAAGAGCGCCAACAAGGAGGCAGATGCAATGGGGTATATGATTGGTGTTGACGTCGGAGGGACGTTTACAGACTTTTCCGTGTTCCACCACGAGACGGGGAAGTTGTTCCATTTCAAGCATAGTTCAACAAACAAGGACTCCTCGATTGCCATCGTGGAAGGCATCAAGAAAGTGCTGGAGATGGAGCACGCGTCTACGGACGATGTTACATATCTTGCGCACGGTACGACAGTGTCCACCAACGCGTTGATCGAAAAGAAGGGTGCCAAGGTAGGCGTTATCACAACGGATGGGTTCCGGGATATCATGGAGATCGGTATTCAGAAGCGCCCCTTTATGTACGACACGCTGGGAACAAAGCCGGAACCGCTGATCCTTCCCGGAATGAGCCGGGGGGTGCCGGAGCGGATTGCCTATGACGGCCATATTGTACAGGAATTGGATGAGAGTGCGGTGCGGGATGTGGTCCGGCTGTTCCGGGACAATGGGGTGGAGTCGATTGCGGTATCCACACTCTTTTCTTTCCTCAATCCGATCCATGAGAAGCGGATTAAGGAGATCATCAAAGAGGAGTATCCGGAAGCCTACATCACGATTTCCAGTGAACTGGTCCCTGAATTTCGTGAGTATCCCAGAATGAGCACCACCGTTCTCAATGCCTACCTCGGCCCGGTAATGGAAAAGTATGTCCACAACTTTGAGACCTCTGTCAAGAACATCGGGATCAAGGTGGAGCCCTATGTCACGCAGTCCAACGGTTCTATCATCTCCATCAAAGAGACGACGGAGAGCCCCATCAAAACAGCGGTGTCCGGCCCGTCCGCCGGCGTGATTGCGGCGGCAAATATCGGCCGGCAGTGCGGCTGCGACAAGATCATTACCTTTGACATGGGCGGCACCAGCGCCGACATCAGCCTCATTGAGAACTACCAGGCGCAGATTTCCAACGAGCGCCTGGTGGAGGGATATCCCGCCCGGATCCCCATGATCAATATTATTACGATCGGTGCCGGCGGCGGTTCGATTGCACAGATTGACGCAGGCGGCATCATGAAAGTCGGCCCGGAGTCGGCCGGCGCCGAGCCGGGGCCGGCGTGTTACGGCCGGGGCGGCACACGCCCGACCGTGACCGACGCCAACATCCTGTTGGGAAAACTCAATCAGAAGAAGATCCTGGGCGGCCGGATGGATGTTTATCTGGATTTGGCCAAGCAGGCCGTTCAGTCGGAACTGTGCGACAAATCAGGGCTGTCAATGGAGGCCGCAGCCAACGGGATCATCTCTGTTGTCAACTCCAACATGATGCGCGCGATTCGGGTGGTCTCTGTAGAAAAGGGTTACGATGTCCGTGAGTTTTCTCTCATGGCCTTCGGCGGAGCCGGGCCGCTGCACGCCTGCGAGGTGGCGCAGGAACTGGGGATTCAGTCTGTGCTGATTCCGCCTTCTCCGGGAACCCTGTGCTCCCTGGGCCTTTTGATGGCGGATACGCGCTTCGACTTCTGCCGTACGAGCATTATGGATGCCACGGAGGCGGTCTTGCCCCAAGCGCAGCAGATTTTTGAGGATCTGATGACAGAGGGCGGGAAGATGTTGACGAAGGAAGGCATTTCTGAGGACTTGAGAGCCTTTGAACTGTCGCTGGATATGCGCTATGACCGGCAGAATTATGAGATTACTGTCCCGCTGCAGGGGCTGTGCATCACAGCCGATGTCCTGAAGAAGGCGATTGAGGACTTCCACGCTGCCCATAAGAAGGCGTATGGCTACCGGAATGACCACGCACCGGTCAAATTGATCAGTTTCCGCGTATCTGCCATTGGTACCGTGGAGAAACCGCAACTCCATGGTGAGCCTGTGAATGAACATGCGCCGGCTCCGGTGCCGGTAGACAGCCGGCCGGTCCTGTTTGCAAATGAAACAGCCTATATGCCGACCAATGTGTATCAGAGAGACTCGTTTGTGCCTGGGACAAAGATCTCTGGGCCCGCGATCATTGAGCAGATGGATACGACGATTGTCATCCCGCCAAAGTGGCATGTAGAGACAGATGGCTTTGCAAATCTTAAAGTGACCTATGGTGAGGAGGGGAAGGAAAATGCATAAGAGACAGGCTGATCCCGTAACCGTAGAAGTGGTCCGCAACCTGCTGATGTCGATTGCTGAAGAGACGAACACGGTTATCATCAAGTCCGCGTATTCCACCAATATCAAAGAACGGCGGGATAACACGACGGCAATCATGGATCCCGCCGGCAATGTGGTGATTCAGGTCGAATCCAGCATTCCGATGCTTCTGGCGGCGCTGCTGTTTGCGGCCAGAAGTGTGGTCAGTCAGTATCATCCGGAGGATATCCACCCCGGGGATATGTTTATCGTCAACGATCCTTACCACGGCGGCGGCAATCACCTGCCGGACATCACGGTGGTGGGCCCGGTTTTCTCAAACGGAAAGTTGATTGGCTGGGTGGGGAATACCGCTCACCACTCGGATATTGGCGGGAAGGTCCCTGGAAGCACATCGGGCGATGCGGATTCCCTGTTTCAGGAGGGGATCCGGATCCCTGTCATCAAAATCTGTAGAGATGGCGCCGTGAACGACGATGTCCTGAAACTGCTCCTGAACAATACGCGGACGCCGGACGAACGCATGGGGGATTTGACGGCGCAGATCTCGGCAAACTTGATCGGGACAGAGAAGTTGCAGGCTGCCTATGAAAAATATGGGGATACGCTTTTGGACTGCATGGCAGAGATGCTGGATTATACCAACCGGCTGATGCGGGCGGCAATCTCCCAGATCCCGGATGGGAAATACACGGCGGTCGACTATGTGGATGGCTGCGGTACACTGTATCCAGACCCGATCAACATCAACGTCGCCGCGACGGTCTCGGGGGATGAGATGACCATTGATTTCACCGGGACCCACAGTGAAGTCATGGCGCCAATTAATATTCCCTATCCTGCGCTGCTAGCCTCGGTCATCTACTGCATGAAAGCCTTGATCAACCCGGACCTCCCCACAAACTGGGGGATTCTGCGCCCGTTGACCATCATTGCGCCAAAGGGTTCCATTGTCAATCCGGAGGAACCCTGTGCTGTGGGTTTGACCATTGATGCCAACCAGCGCGTACCCGATGCTATTTTTGGCGCATTGAATGGGGTGCTGTCCAAGCGGGCGCTTGCTGCGAGCAATGGCGCGTGCACGACCTGCGTGTTCTTTGGCCAGGTATCCAATAACGGCAGGGATCAGTATTTCATTTGCCATGAGGCCATTGCTGGTGGAGCGGGGGCAAGCCATATCCATGACGGCTTAAGCGGCGTGCAGGTCTATCTGACCAACACATCCAACATGCCGATTGAGGCAACGGAGGGCGAATTCCCGGCGATCATGGTGAAAAAATACCTGCTTCGGACGGATTCCGGCGGAGCCGGCGAATTCCGAGGCGGCTGCGGGATCTGGCGCGAGTACATGGTGACATGTGACGGCATTGCCGTCAACTGCTTTGGAGACCGTCAGCGTTTTGCCCCGTGGGGTATGGAAGGCGGCAAGGACGGAAAGCCGGGCGCATTTTTCCACATCAGTGCGGCCACAGGGGAAGTAACGCAGTTGAGTGCCAAGACCACGGGGTATCCGCTGAAGAAGGGGGACGTGATCCGGGTGTTCACACCTGGCGCGGGCGGTGTCGGCGATCCCAAAAAGCGGCCTGCAGAGCGTGTGCTGCAGGATGTTATGGAGGGTAAAGTCTCTATTGAAGGCGCCCTGCAGGATTACGGCGTGCAGATTGAGGGACACGATGGCCAGTATTCTGTTGTGGGCTGAACTTAAAGAAAGAAGGTTGGAGATATGCTGCAGGAGAATATCGTTTCTATTATTCGGGATGCCAAAAATGCGCTGGACCAGCGCGGAGGATTAAAAGCGGTATATTTTGTGGGCTGCGGCGGTTCTTGGGCTGCTTCCCACACCGCCTTCGATTTTGTCTCCCATGAGAATACGTCCATGTTGGTAGTCTGTGCCCGGCTGCGCCATGTGGCCGGTACTCAGTGGGGCAACAAGAAGTACATGAACATGAAGCACTTGGAGGCGGTCCTTGAGGATGCCTCTATTGCTGGCTGACCTCATTTATTCCAGAGACTGCAAACTAAATTTGCGAAAGAATGTTGACACTACCTTAGGGATTCATCTATAACCCAGTCTTTTCCTGCCCCACGAGTGGTTCTTCCCCTATATCGGACCAGTAAATATGTAAAAACCGGACTGTAGTAAATACAGTCCGGTTTTTATTTCTGAACTAGTGACTTTATTCTTCCCGGCCAGGATGCGCATTGGGAGGGAGCGGACACTCGTAAACACGCCCCTCCATAGCATTATGAAACTCTTCCCGCATCGCCTGCACCTTTTCCGGGCAGACAACTAACTCAGCCCCCGTTAATGCCATTACCTTTGCCGCAGTCATCATACCGTTGTAGCAAAGCGGACGCTTTCCCTGGGCCACTTGTTGCCAGGAATGACCCGGAGTATCTTTCGCATAGCAGGCTGTGGTGACCTGCATGGTGGGAGTAAACCAACTGACATCACACACATCCGTGGACCCATATTTGGCATGGGGGATCTCCGTGTAGGGATAAATAATGTCGTTGATCATTTTGCCCTTGATCTGAGGGATCAACTGCTGAGCCGTTTTCCCATAGAGGTAGGAAAGGTTATTACACGTACTCTCCTCCGCTCCAGCCGGGAAAGTGTCATGAATCTTCGTGCAGAATTCCAGATCCTCCTGGCTGTACGGAGTAGGCCCTACTTCCAAAAACTTTTCATAGGCGATCCGCTCCAGGGTTCGATTGGGAATCAGCTCCGAAAGGCCGCCCTCATAAAGAACCTCCACCCGGGTCCGGCTCATCATGGCGGCTCCTTTGGCAATGTCTTCTACCCACTGAGCCGCTGCCACTGCTTTCTTATGGGTATAGGCCCGGATATTATAGACCATTTCTGCATAGTCCTGAATGACATTCGGGGCAGGGCCTCCGGCATTTGTAACGGCATAGTTGATGCACACGTCCCGCTCCACATGGCCTCTCAGATAATTGGAACCCACCCCAGTCAGCTCGGTAGCCTCCAGGGCATTGCGTCCCAAATGTCCCTGGGAGGCGGAGTGCGCCGCAACGCCGTAGAAACGGATGCGGAGATTCTGAATGGCCATAAAATTCATGGACCAGATATTATTATCATCGCAGGGGTGCCATGTAATGGCGCAGTCCGCATCGTCAAAAAGGCCTGCCTTGGCCAGATATATCTTGCCAGCGCCCCCCTCTTCTGCGGGGCAGCCATAGTAGCGCACGGTTCCCGGCAGATTATGCCGCTGCATATACTCCTTCAGTGCCACTGCGGCCGCCAACGCGCCGGTACCCAAAATATGGTGACAGCAGCCGTGACCGGCGCCGCCCTCTTGAATAGGCGTATGGGTTACGCAATCCGCTTTCTGACTGAGCCCGGGCAGCGCATCGTATTCGCCCAGGAAACCAATCACCGGCTTTCCGGAGCCGGCTTCTGCCACAAAAGCCGTCTCCATACCCGCTACATTTCGCTGAACCCGGAATCCCTCCTGCTCCAAGAGATCCGCCAGGGCTTTGGAAGAGCGGTGCTCCTGGAAACAGGTCTCCGCATAGTCCCAGATCTGACTGGATACACGGACATATTGTTCTCTTTTATTTTCGATGCTTTGCACCAATTCTTCATGGTCAATCATGGTTGCTTCCTCCATTTCTCTGCTAAGGTTCTCCGGTCTGGGCGGCCGCCACATAAGACACTGGCTGCGGAAGCTCACCGGAAAGCACCCGATGGCAGGACACATAATGCCCGGGTTCTACCTCCGTCAGAACAGGCGCCTGCTCGGCACAGCACTGAGCGGCATAGGGACACCGCAGGTGGAAATGACACCCCGCAGGCGGGTTAGCCGGATTGGGAACGTCCCCCTGCAGAATCACTCGGTCCCGATGGGACGTGGGATTGGGAAGGGGGATGGCGGACAGCAGCGCCCGCGTATAGGGATGCAGCGGCTTGGCATATAAGGCATCCTTGTCTGCCAGCTCCACAATACGTCCCAGATACATCACCGCTACCCGGTTACAAATGTGGTGCACCACGGAAAGATCATGGGAAATAAAGATGTAGGTCAGGTGGAATCGGTCTTTCAAACTATTGATCAAATTCAGCACCTGTGCCCGTACCGACACATCCAAAGCGCTCACCGGCTCATCGCAGATCACCAGCTTGGGATGGGCTGCCAGCGCCCTGGCAATTCCGATTCTCTGGCGTTGACCGCCGGAAAATTCATGGGGAAATCGGCTGAGATAGCTGCGGTCAATGCCCACCATATCCATCAGACGGTAGATCTGCTCCAGCTGTGCCTCACCGGTAAGCTCCGGCTGAAACAGCTCCAGCGGCTCCCGGATCTGCTCTCCCACCGTCATACGGGGATTGAGTGAGGCGCCTGGATCCTGAAAGATCATCTGCATCTTGCTGCGCATCTGGCGCATTTCCTCCCGGGACAGTGCCCGGATATCGGTCCCATCAAACAGGATTTCACCGGAATCCGCCTCTACCAGACGCAGAATCGTGCGTCCCAATGTGGATTTTCCACATCCTGACTCCCCAACGATTCCCAGAATCTCTCCCTCTTTGATTTGAAAGGAGACTCCATCCACCGCCTTTACCACCCGCTTAGGTCCCGAGAGGAATCCGCCCTTCGTGGTGAAATATTTTTTTAGTTCCTTGACTTCCAGCAAATATTCACTCATTGTGGACATCCTCCTCTAAGCCGTTTTCATAGCGGAAGCAGCGCACCTTTCTGTCGCCTACGTGATAAAGCTCCGGAATCTCCTGTTTGCAGCGCTCTGTGGCATAGGGACAGCGGGGCCAGAAACGGCAACCGGCCGGGAGATCATAGAGGCTCGGAACCGTGCCGTCAATGGCATAAAGAACATCCTTCGGGTCATCCAGGCGAGGCAGCGCCTTCATCAGGCCCTGTGTGTAAGGGTGAAGCGGACGGTCGAAGAGCGTGGTTACATCGCTGTACTCCATGACCATACCCGCATACATGACCAACACATAATCGCTCATTTCTGCCACCACCCCCAGATCGTGCGTGATCATCATAATGGAGGTGTTCAAGGTCTTTTTCAAATTGCGCATCAAGTCCAGAATCTGGGCCTGAATGGTTACATCCAAGGCAGTGGTGGGCTCGTCTGCAATCAGCAATTCCGGGTTGCAGGACAGCGCCATGGCAATCATAACCCGCTGGCGCATTCCGCCGCTAAGCTCGTGGGGATACTCGTCCACCCGCTTCTCCGGAGCCGGAATATTCACCAGGCGCAGCATCTCAATGGCACGCTCCCGCGCCTGGCTGCGCGACATCTTTTCATGTTGGCGGATCATCTCGCTGATCTGCCAGCCTACGGTGTACACGGGGTTCAGGCTGGTCATCGGCTCCTGGAAAATCATGGCGATTTCCTTGCCTCGGAGCATTGCCATCTCCTTGGGCGGAAGGTGGGTAATGTCCCGCCCCTTAAACCGTATTGTGCCGCCCACAATCTGTGCCCCCGGCGGGAGCAGGTGGAGGATCGACATGGACGTCACACTCTTGCCGCATCCCGACTCCCCTACAATCCCCAGCGTCTCTCCCTTACGGAGGGTAAAATCTACGCCGTCCACCGCCGGGACTTGCCCCTTACGGTCTTTAAAATAGGTTTTCAGTCCACTTACTTCCAGCAAAATTTCCTCATCATTCATAGGAGGACCTCCGTTTCTGTGTATGGCGGTGTTGCGCTGAAGAAAGCAGGCATCTCTCCGCATCCCTTGCAGGATGCAGAGAGATGCCAATCAGATTATAGCTTTATAGTGAGATCCGTCCGGTTACGCCAGTTTCCAGGTCCAAACCTCGTAGTTATACCAAATGAAGTCATCCATGGGAATCTCTGCGATACGCTTGGAATATGCCTGCAGATTATTTTGATGATAGAGCCAGATATAGGGCTGGTCCTCTACCAGAGCAGCCTGAAAGGCATCAAACGCCTCCTTGCGCTCATCAAAGTCTACCAGAGAATCGCCCGCAGCGGCCAAATCATACCACTTACTGTCCGTCAACAGGGAGTAATTCTGGGCGCTGCCCGGTTTAAAAATAACTGCGCTCTCAAAAGGATCAATGTTAGATCCACCGCCCAGCAGTCCCAGATCAAACTCACCGTTACGCATCATCTCCAGAACTGTGGCAAAATCATAGGTTTCAATCTCGATCGTGATTCCGATATCCTTAAGGTTCTGTTGGATAATAAGAGCAGACTGCTCCCGTACCTGGTTCCCCTGAGGAACCAGCAGGGTATAGGTACGGTCAAAGTCAAAGCCCGCCGCTTCCAGCTCGCTCTTGGCCGCCTCAGGATCATACGTGTTGGGCACCAGGTCCTCGTTATAGTAGGGATGATACTCGGGCATGGGACCCACGGCCACCAGGCCCTCGCCGGCCATCAGCTGATCCACCATGAGCTGCTTGTCAATGGCCTTGTCAAACGCAGTGCGGACCGCCGCATCCTGGAAGGTGTCGTTGCCCTCGGAGAGATTAAACTGCATGTACTGATAGGAGTAGGAAGTGATGGACTGCGCCACCAGATTGTCGCTGGATTTGACTGTCTCCCAGTCAGACAGGGGGATGCTGCCGGCACCGACCACATCGATATCACCATTCAGCAGACCGGCGGTCAGACTGGCGGCGGGCACAACCTTGATCACGAAGGTCTTGAAATCCGGGCAGCCCAGATAGTAGTCCTCATAAGCGGTCAGCTCCAGCTGCTCACCGGCCGTCTCCCGAACGAACTGGAACGGACCGGCACCCACAGGAGCGGACCAGAAATCAGAATCGTTGATGGAGGAATAGTCCCCAGTATCTAAAATATGCTGGGGAAGAACATACAAGAAACTGCACAGAATGGAGAGAACGGTTTGCTCATCCTTGGGCGTGCTCAGACCGATCTTCACGGTGTACTCGTCCACAGCCTCCACCTGGAGCTGAGAGGGATCGGCACAAATACCGTCGCTGTTGGTCCCGCCCACGCACACAAACTTGGAGCGGTAATAGTTGTCCATCTTCTCGCTGGTCACGGCCTTCAGCGTAAAGACCACGTCATCAGCGGTGACGGGCTCTCCATCATGCCAGGTGGCATTCTGGTTGAGGTGGAAGGTCATGCTCATGTGGTCATCGGACATCTCCCAGCTGTCGGCCAGGCGAGGCAGATACTCACCATCATGGGTGCAGGTAACCAGCCGCTCAAACATCTGGTCAGCCACACAGTTTCCGTAGTTGCCGGAGGTGTTGTAAATATTCAGCGTATTCCAGGTGGAGATGATGGCCATGGTGACCACTTCATCCTTGGGGCCGGAGGCAGTTTCGCTTTGGGAGGTATTGCCAGAGGAGCTGGCAGAAGACTGGGCAGAACCGGAAGAATTTCCACAGCCGGTCAGAACCAGGCTCAATGCCAGAGCAGACGCTAACAGGGCACAGAGTTTCTTTTTCATCAATCTTACCTCTTTTCAAACATATATTTTGTTGTGTTGCTACACAGAAACCCAAACGGATTGGTTATACGCTGCTTAACGGATCGAGGTCTTGGGGTCTAAGGCATCGCGCAGTCCGTTGCCAATAAAGTTAATGCTCAGGATTGTAAGCATCAGCACCAGCCCGGGCGGCAGCCACATCCACTGACAATTTTTCAAAATCGAAATCGATTGGGCATTGTAGAGCATATTGCCCCAGGATGCGGCAGGCATCTGAACTCCCATTCCCAGGAAGCTGAGGGAGGATTCCAGAATGATAGCAGAAGCAATCCGGAACGTGATGGAGATAAAAATGGGAGCGATGGCATTGGGCAGAATGTACCGGGTAATGATTACACTGTCTCGCTGGCCAATGGCCTTGCCGCCTTCCACATAGTCTTTTTCCCGG
This sequence comes from uncultured Oscillospiraceae bacterium, assembly GCA_944385035.1. Classification (GTDB taxonomy): domain Bacteria; phylum Bacillota; class Clostridia; order Oscillospirales; family Oscillospiraceae; genus Lawsonibacter. The sequence goes on from CALWVV010000009.1 coordinate 25,487, forward strand.
ACTGAAAGGACCGTACCATAGATCTGACGGGCAAACTTTGTCCATCCCAGCACCCCGATCACCACAGTGACTGTGACAATAGACGGGCCGAACATGGAAACCAGAAACAGGATCAAAATCGTGGAAGGAATGGTCATGAAGATATCGGTGGCCCGCATGACCAGTGTCTCAAACCAGCCCCGGTAAAAAGCGGCCAGCAGACCCAGGGGAATTCCGATGACCACGCTGATCAGCGTGCTGATCACACCCACAAACAAGGATACCCGGCCGCCATAGAGCAGTCTGGCCAGCACATCTCTTCCGGTTGTATCTGTGCCCAGAAGATGTTGTGCACTGGGTGGGGAATTAAACGCTGCCGCATCGATCTGGGCCTCATCGTATGGCAGAAAGGGCGGGACGATCAGCACGGCCAAAGTAATCAGCACCAAGACGATCAGACCGAAAACCGCCAGTTTGTTTTTACGGAAGCGCTTGAGAAAATTGCGCCACTCTGTTCGTTTTTGGGTCAAGCTACACACCTCCGGACAATGAGCATTGCGTCTGTGGGTCAGTTGTGGCGGATACGGGGATCCAGCACCCCGTAAAAGAGGTCGGTCAAAAGATTAAAGAGCAGCACCGCCACCGCCGTGATGATAGTGACCCCCATAATCACAGGATAGTCCCGGGAATTGATGGATTTCAGCATAAGGTTTCCCAGCCCGGGCCAGGAAAACACCTGCTCTGTCACCACAGCGCCGCCCATAAGCAGAGGGATCTCCATGCCAAGATAGGTTACCACTGGAATCAGCGAGTTGCGGAGGATATGCTTAATGACTACCACACGTTCCTTCAGGCCCTTGGAGCGCGCCGTACGCACATAGTCCTCTCCCATCACCTCCAGCATGCTGCTGCGGATATATTGGATCAGGCTGCCGATCAGCGTGCTGCCTAACACACAGGCAGGCATAATCAAATGCCGCAGCAGGGACAGGAAAGTCGCATCCTTTCCCGTATCATACATACCTCCAATGGGAAGCCACCCGAAATGTACGGAGAATATACTCAGAAAGACCAGCGCCAGGAAAAAACTGGGGGTGGAGGTAGAGAGGAAAGAAAATACGGAAGAAATCGTGTCCCAAATGCCGTTCTGATGGCGGGCGGACTGGATTCCGAGCGGGAAAGAAATCAGGCACGCCACCAAAACTGCGGATAAGGTCAGCAGCACAGTGGGCCAAAGTGCCTCCATGAGCATCTCCATCACAGCCTGGTTGGTACGGTAGGAGTACCCCAAATTTCCGCAGAAGAAGTTTTTCAGCCAGGAGAAATACTGGATATGAAAGGGATCATTCAGTCCCAGTTCCTCCGCCCGGCGGGCCACCTCCGCCTCAGATATGTTTGGGTCGCTGAGCAAAAGCTCCAGTGGGCTCCCGGTCGCGTTGTAGCACAGTGCAAATACCAACAACGTGATTCCCAGGAATGTCGGAATGGCAATGATCAGCCTTTTCAGCACATATTTCCTCATACTAGCCTACCTTTCCTAGCTTACTCTTCTGCGACAGGACACTGACATACACCGCAGGAATAGGAATGTTCCCTTCCTGCAGGTAACACAGAATATGTTGCCAACGCGGCTCTGTCTCCCACTTCACAAACATCAGGTTATATTGTCACATAAACTTTAATTCATATCATAACATTATATTTACTATGAACAATTATAACACTAGAATTTAATTTTTGCAATAGTACATGGAGAAAAATGCAGATCCGCCTTCCACTTCGGAAGTTGTGAGTATCCGTGCCCTCTGATTCTCCCCGCAAGGCAACCCCACTTTATTGCTATTGACACATCTTCGTAATTCCTAGATTAATAGTCAAATTTCCACATGTAGCGTCGATAGGACATGGGGTGCATCCGGACATCTCCCATAGCGGCAATAAATTGCTTCGAAATAGGGTGCAGCAACAATGCATTGAAATATTCGGCCACATGCTCATCTAACTGATTTAGTCCAAGTTGAGCCGCATCAATAACCCAATGGTGACCTCCAAACTGGTCCAGGAACCGCTGAGCCCGTTCATCAAGAGGTCGGGTACGTCCCACACTCTTAAACAGAAGGATTGCCAGGTCCTTGTCACAGGTCTCAAAAGCCCCATGGAAGTACTCCCCAGAGTGTACAGGGACACAGTGAACAGTCTGCATTTCCTGGAAGAAGCAGAAGGCGTCGGAATAAGCTACCTCCCAGGCTGCGCCGCTGCTCATCACGTTCCACACCTGGTCGTCCTTATATGTCATGGCAAACTTAGCCGTCTGAGGCTTGACAGCAGCATACGCAGCTCCGTAAATATCTCTCATCTTCTCAAAGGCTTCCATTGCCTGGTCAAAGTAGGCATAGTGGTCGTATTCTTTCAAAAGCCAAAAGGCGATCTTCAGAGCAGTGCCCTGGCTATTGCAGTGAACCAAAGAAGGATCCTGGTACCATTCGTCAGCGTGGTAATACGTGACATAATAACGAGCGGTTTGAGCGGTGAGGGAATCTGCGTAACCGGACAGACCAATGGTCACAGCCCCCTTGTCTTTCGCCACCTGAAGGGCTTGAACCGTCTCAGGAGTCGCCTTTGTAGAGGTACCAATGACCAGGGTATTCTGATCTACAGACTTGGGCGTTGCATGAACAAACTCGCTGCTGTTATAGCCTTGGACTCGAAGGCTACTCTCCTGATTAAGTAGATAACGGGCCGGATAGGAGGAGGCAAAGGAACCTCCACAGGCTACAAAGATTACCTGTTTCAGACCTCCATTCGCATCCAGATCGGCCTTGGCCTTGGCCATGACCTCGTTCACTTCCTGCATTCCCTTGATCATCTCTATCATTCCTTTCTTCCATCAGCGCAGGTCCGAGGTGGCCTGCTCATCTATAGCATAATGGATTCCATCTTCATTGGTAATTACTACGCCATACTGATCCCTTGCAGCCTGGAGGGACACCTTTCCCTCTACCACGTCCTGAAGCACTTTGGCTGCGGGGCGCTTTTTGGGATCTCCATATCCGCCGGCGCCGGGAGTAATCACCCGAATCACGTCTCCCTTCTTCAAAGGAAGACTGGTTGTCTTGTGCCCCATGCGGGTAACGCTGCCGTCCTGAGCGGATACTCGATAGAAAGCGCCCACGCCTCCCTCACCTCCGCCCTGGAGGCCCCAGGGGTGGAACTTGTGCCGGTCACCCAGGCCAGTATAAAGCACGTCGTCCTGGAGAACCTCCAGTTCCCGCTCAATACCCAAACCTCCCCGCATCTCGCCCGCCCCGCCAGTATCCGTCTTAAGTTCATATTTTCTGGCAAGAATCTTGGTAAATTCCATTTCGGTAGCTTCGATCGGCATGTTGGATGTATTGGTCATGTTTACCTGTACACCTGAGAGCCCATCGAAGATCCGGGAGGCACCGCCACCCCCGGCAATAACCTCGTGAAAGATGAACACACTGTCGGTGCCGATGGCTCCCTCGCCAGCCAGAATGGTAGTGGTACAAGCGCCGTTACCCGCAGTAACAGCGGTGTCAGGGAAGATGGGGGCCAACGCGCCGAAGATAGCGTCAGGGATACGCTGGCAACAATCAATTTGAGCTCCAATCGGGCTGGGTTCCGTAGGATTAACGATGCACCCTTTAGGCGCAATGATATTTACCGCCCGATTAATCCCCTCATTGGCTGGAATATCATCCCCCATTAGAGCCTTGACAGAGAAAAAGACTGCCGCTTTGGTACAGGGATAAGGCACGTTAATTGGAGCCTTAATTTGCTGGGCGGTACCAGTGAAGTCAAAAGTAAGACTATCCCCAGCCACAGTAATCTTCACTCGAATGGGCAGGGGATCAGGATACTTGTCACCGCAGCCATCCACATAGTCAGTATAGGAATACTCCCCGTCGGGCAGCGTGGCCACCACCGCCCGAACTCGACGTTCGGAATAGGCCACTAATTCTTTCATACAGGCCTCCAAGTCGTCACCATAGCGCCTGTAAGCCTCCTGGATACGCTGCACCCCAATGAGATTAGCTGACATCTGAGCTGTCAGATCCCCTTCTCGTTCCTGGGGAACTCGCGTGTTGTCCAACAGCAAATCTAGTACGCTTGGGATGAGCTGATCCCGCTCCCGAATACGAATCACAGGGATACGGATTCCTTCTTGGAAGAGGCTATCAGCATCACCCGAGGTGGATCCAGGTACCTTACCCCCAATATCCGAGTGATGGGCAATGTTGGCGATCCAGCCCACTAGCTTGTCTCCCACAAAGGCAGGAGCGGCGATGACAATGTCTGGCAAATGGTTGCCGCCGCCATGATAGGGGTCGTTGGCAATGAACATATCCCCTGGATGCACATTTTCCCGGCCGAATTTCTCATAAATGTTGGGGACTACACTGAGCATAGAACCCAAAAGAGCCGCTAGACTCTCAACCTGGGCTACACTGTTTCCGTCGGGATCAATCACAGCTGTACACACGTCACGGCGCTCCTTCATGTTGGTGGAATAAGCGCTGCGCACGATGATACCATAGGTCTCCTCAGCGATAGACATGAGCAGGTTACGGACCACCTCTACGGTGACGGTATCGATTTTCTTTGCCATCTCACTTCACCTCGTCATTATGGATCTTCAGGTTGTGGTATCCGTCTATGTGGATAGTCCATCCAACGGGTACCACCAACGTGGTGTCCATCTGCTCACAGATGCAGGGTCCTGGGATGGACTGGCCAGGCAAAAAACTCTCCCGCTGATAGACCGGGGTATCTACATACTCCAGCTCCCCCTGGAAAAGGACTCTCCGGTGCTCAATGGGCTGGGGCAAAGGGGCGTCGGGCTGGAGAGAAGCCGGTTGAAGGTCTGGTTTGTCTATCACACCGATGGCGGATACCCGGTAACTGACAAATTGGACAGGAGCCTCCTCTTTGCAGTAGCCGTAGCTGCGTTTGTGCTCGGCGTGAAAATCGGCCAGGGCATTGGCCAAGGTGTCCTCAGTCATCCTTCCAGCGGGAACGGGAATGCAGATTTCAAAGTTCTGGCGCTGATAACGCATATCCACATAATACTCAAAGTAGCGCCGGTCAGCGGGCACGCCCTCTTTATCCAGTAGCTGGGTACCCTGGTCCACCATATGGTCGAACTGTTCATTGATGGCATCCAAGTTAGTCACCTCGCCCCGGAGGACCTTGGTTCTGGAGAGGTCGAATTTGGTGTCGGCCAGCAGCAAACCCAAAGAGCACAGGGTACCGGGGTGAGGCGGGATGAGCACCTCTGACATCCCCAGCTCCTTGGCCACCTCGCAGGCGTGGAGCGGACCAGCTCCGCCAAAGGCCATCAGGCTGAACTCTCGCACATCGTAGCCCTTTTCCACCGACACGCTGCGGATGGCACGCACCATGTTGGAATTAACGACTGTGATGATGCCGTTGGCTGCCCGGTTCAGATCAAGGTCAGATTTGTCACAGATCTTTTCCCGAATTGCCTTTTTGGCCAGCTCAATATCCACGTCCATCCGGCCGCCTAGTATCTTTTTCTGGTTGAGCTTGCCCAGAACGATATTGGCGTCGGTGACGCAGGGGTTTTCGCCGCCGCGCATGTAGCAGGCCGGGCCGGGAGTGGCGCCCGCGCTCTTGGGGCCTACCTTCAGAGCGCCGCCGTCATCAATCTTGGCGATGGAGCCGCCGCCGGCGCCGATGGTGATGATGTTGATCATGGGGATGCGTGCAGGATAACCCTCCACATAGCGCTCGTTGGATACCTGGGGCGTAAAGTTCTCAATAAGGGAAATATCTGCGCTTGTTCCCCCCATATCAAAGGTAATGATCTTATCTGCACCGCACTGTCTACCGATATAGGCAGCGGCAATGACTCCGGCAGAAGGACCAGAGAGAGCCGTCTTGATGGGGCAATCGATGGTCTCTTTGATGGAGATAATAGACCCATTAGACTGAGTGACATAAGGTTCCACACCGATGCCAATATCAGCGATGGAATCCCGGAAGTTGTTGACGTAACGCTCCATGACCGGCCCCAGGTAACTGTTCATAACGGTAGTGCTCATGCGGCTGAATTCCCGGAACTCAGGGGCCAGCTTGCTGGATACGGTGACATAGGCCTCGGGGAACTCCTCGTGAATGATCTCCTCAATGCGCAGTTCATGAACGGGATTGATAAAGGAGAACAGAGTGCATACCGCAATGGCGGCCACGCCCTGTGCCTTCAGGTAACGTACTACCTGGCGGGTCTCCTCTTCGTCCAGGGGAGTCTCTACCGTGCCGTCATAACGGATGCGCTCGGTGACGGTACAATTGAGACCAGAGGGAACCAGAGGATAGGGCTTTTGCGTTTGAAGGTTGTAGAGAGAGGGACGGCGCTGTGTGCCGATCTCCATCAGATCTTTGAAGCCCTTCGTGGTGATGAGTCCCAGACGGCAGCCTTTCTTTTCAATTAGGGCGTTGGTTCCCACGGTGGTGCCATGGGCCAGGTAGCTCACTTCCTCAGGGCTGGCTTGTTTTATGGCAAGGACATCTTCCACGCCTTTGACAATGGCACGGGAGGGGTCTGCCGGTGTGGAGCTGTCTTTGTAGTTAAATAATTCTCCCGTTTCCTGGTTGAAGACAGAAAAATCAGTAAAGGTTCCTCCTACGTCCACGCCGATCATATAAGACATGTGCGTTCACCTCGTTTAAAATTGGTTTTTCATAGGCCTGCAGATTAAGTGACCACAGGACGGCAAATCATATCGTCATATAACATTATATTTCCTTTAAAGATAAGTTAACGCAAATCTCCGGGCTTGTCAAGACCTGGAAGACAAAAATTTGTTTGCCTCAAGCCAGGCGATATTGCGCCGGTCGGCCAGGGCAGGATTTTGCCGGTAACGTGGGTCATTGCACTCTAAGGCATACATTCCCTGATAGCCCCACTCCTCCAGGCGGGTGAGATAGTCGGCCAAGGGGAGGTCACCGTCTCCCAAGGCCATGTGGATGGCGGGATGGGAGTCGTGAAGATGGACATGGTCTAACTGAGCCCCCAGGGCCAGGTAGTCTTCCAGTGCTTGCCCCATGAATACCATTTGCCCCAAGTCTACCATGGCACGGACCGATCCCTGCGGCAGCTGTGCAATCATTTGGCGCTGCTGGGATGGTGTGTTGACCAGGTTGGAAGACAGCGGCGTCAGAGTTTCCAAAACCAGATAGACTCCATGCAGACGGGCAAACTGGGCAATTTGTGTCAGGCTGTCCACGCTGCGAGCCCAGGCCGCTTCCACAGAACGGTTGAAATAGCCGCAACCTGCGGTTACCAGCACCTTGGGGCAGCCCAGTACCTGGGCAACCTGCACCGCACGCTGGAAGTTACGTATGCTGTATTGGCGAAGTTCTTCCTCCTCGGCAGCGAGGTTTACGGGGTAGACACACTGTTCGGGAGTGAGACAGCATACTTGTAAATTTCTGACCCGGAGTTCCCGGGCAATTTGGTCCAACCGCTGGGCAGTAATGGTATCCAGGCAGAGATGGGGGGCAGCTGCCCATAATTCCACCTGTCTCATGCCCAGCTCTGACGCTGTGTCCAGAAAATATTCCAAAGGATAGCGCAAATATTGATAGCTGCCCAGAGCAATGCGGTCTCGACCGATCGTAACGATTACCCCCCTTCATAGATTCGGGCTCGCACTGATTCGGGTACTGGCGTCCCACAGCCAAAGGCCCCGTGGGTCAGGCAGGTCTGAGCGGAGTAATGGGCTGCCTGGTCCAATGCAGCGGGGATGGTTCCCGCCCGGAACAGTTCGCTGTCCCATTTGGTGCGCCGCTCCGGCTCCATGGCATTCAACAGGTGGATCAGCATAGCGGTGGCAAAGCTGTCCCCTGCGCCCATGGTGTCTACTGGTTCCACCAGATGAGGGAGTTGGCGGTAGAAGTGTGCGCCGTCATAGACGGTGGCGCCTTTGCTGCCCCGAGTGGCAGTTACGACCCCACAGCCCATTTGGTTTAAGCGCAGACACAGATTTCGAGTTGCTTCCTCGTCAAGATCGCTGCAGGAGAGGAAGGCAAAGTCTACATAGGGACAGACCCGCGCCAGCCGGTCCTCTTCATTCCAGCGATAGGAGAAATCGTAGCTCACCATAGAAGGTAGGGTGTGAAGGATGGGCAGCAGTGAGTCGGTAAAGCCATTATTTGTGGTATGGATGAGCTGAAACGAAGCGAGGTATTCCATGTCGCTGGGTTCCAGGGCAATGGGGTGTTCCTGAAGCACACCGCCTCGGTTGCTTCCTTTAAACACTCGATCTCCATTCACCAGAGTAACCCGGGCAAATCCATTTTCTCCTGGCCAACTACGACAATGGCTGTGTCCGACTCCCTTCTCATCTAGAGTCTGTTGCACATGTGCGGCTACCTCGTCTTGGCCAAACACTCCCATATAGTCCGCTTGTACTCCCATTTGAGCGGCATAGACCGCAAAGTTCAGTGCCTGACCGCCGGGATACATGATGCCTGTGTGAAGATAGACATCGCAGACATTGTCCCCCAACCCCAATACTTTTACCATGAACTTTCCCCCTGAACTTTGATTCCAACTGAGCACCCAGGTAGCAAGCTTCTCCAGCCACACTTGGAGATGTTGGAATCGTATCCCATACTCTCATATCTATACATTGAGAAGCGCTTCCTTCAGCAGCAGGCGTACTTAACACAACTTTAATTTATATTATATTGTTATAATATATTAATACCAAATGCAATTTAAAAATGCAAGTGGCTTTAAACGTTTTTTTCAAAATCGTAGACTTTCACAATTCTTTCATCATTTTCTCTTTCGCTTCATCGCTTTAACTTGAAAAAATTTAAAAAACCGAATATTATGTGAAAATTTCTTAACCTTTCTTCTACAACTCTTCCCTTCTAACACACCCGTGTCCCATGAGAAAGAACAAGGGAATATTCCCCACGCTGATTGCTAAGCTAAGCCACACCAATACATCTGTCCCTAACCTGTCACATAAGAATCCGCCCAATAAATTGGCCGCAATAGTCCCTCCGACACTACTTGCTGTCAACCCCACAGAGATGGAAAAAATTCGAATATAAGGATAGGAAACACAGGTAAACCACTCAGCACTACCTACGTAAAAGAGTGCAAAGCTAACCGATTGAAGCAGCTGCCCCAAATACAATGGCCACACCCCCGGCAGCAGCAGGATACACATCGGGCGTATTATTCCCGATACCAATGCCCCAGTCATACAGGCAATGTGGGAGAGCTTACCTCTTTTCTGGTAAACGGCCACTACAAGCAAGGCTAAACATTCTACGACTGCACCCATACCGCACACCGCTCCGTAAGTTCCAGGCCCTCCCGATCTCTCTTCCACAATTAAAGAGAGGTAGCTGCCCACCGGGCGATGGCTAAACCAATACACCGTACATACCAGTAAACAAATACAGTAAGAGTGTTCCCTGAGAGCAGTCTTGATGCAGCAGAGGGGAGACATACCTGGACCGCCTGTATCCCGTCTGCGGTTGCCCGGTTTTATGTCAGGCAGGTCAGACAAGAAGGGAATCATGGTCAAAAAGAAACCTGCTTGAAGCAAAAAATACCCGTCCCACCCATACCGTTTCAAATATCCTCCCACCACAAGAGAAGACAGCGCAAAGCCGATGGAGCCCCCAGCCCTAATCCGGCTGTAAGTTAGTCCTGGATCAACTTCCCGGCTGCAATTGACCCAGGCATCCAACAGTTGACTAAATGGATAAGCTACACCGGCCGTAGCTACCAAAGCGGGGAAATACAACCAGGGCATATCTGCCGCCCAGGTACACAACAAACACAAAACCCCGATGATACCTACACACATCATTAAAAATCGGCGGGCAGATAGGAACGTATCTGTGATATATCCACCTATTGGTTCGGTTATCAGATTAGCAATTAACGTTAAACTGGTGATGAGACCACACAGTGTCACACTGTATCCCTTATTGGTTAAATACATGACCATATAGCTCGAAAAAATACAATAACCACCGTAATAAAAGAAATAGACTGCAAAAAAGGAAGCAGAATATCTGCTTCTCTCACACCGACCAACACCACAGCCCCGCATTACCTTTCCTCCGTTAATCCGATCCAAAGGATGACAACGGGATTCCAGCTACCGTCAAAGTTTTATTGTAAATACAGTTGCCATCAGACCAGCCTTGTTCATAAAAGCATAGTATATGGCTCCCATCTTTTGTCTGCCCCAGATCACAGCCGCCTCCCTCTCTCTCTAAACAGATGCCTCGGGACCAAGTACTTCCCCCATCTGCGCTCAGACGCAAAGTTAGATTCTGCCGTGCATCCAGGCTCCAGCGTACTGACTCTCCCCGTCGCTGCCGTTCCAAGGCAGCCTCATCTCCCCAGGCGCAGTTAGCAAAAGCCAAACGCCCATCCTTTAAGGCTAACAGAGCCCCGGAACACACTGGGTCAGGCAGGTTTTGATCCAGCCAAGGTCGGCTCCACTTCTCAGGTCTGCCCTGACAAAATGCCCTGAGCCGTACACCAGGAATCTCATGGCGTAATGTGGCTAAAAGCATACCATCCTCTCTCTGCGCCACCGAAGCTTCCGTAGGATCTCCTATCCCTTCGCCTGCTTGAACTATACTGCCGCACTTCCAGTTCTGACCCAGATCATCGCTGAACAAACAGGCAAAACAGGCGGGAAGGTGGGCGTTTTTCCCCCGGCTCAGCCACAATGGTATCACCAGCCTCCCTTCTCTCAAAAAGAGACCGTGTCCGGGAGATATGGCCCAGAGCGTCACTGGCCAGATTGAGCGAAAACCTTCTATAACCTGGGTAAGCTCCTTAGTCGGTCCAAAATGTTCTCCGTTGTCCCAACTTTCCCGCACAAACAGTCGGTGGTAATCCTGGCACCAAAACAACCAAACTCGACCCTCTGGCCCTGCAATCATCAAGGGATTATGTATCAGCTCTGCCCCCTGTCGCTGAACCAAAATCTGCCGTTGTAAAAAGCTTCGCCCACCATCCAGGCTACGCCGTCCCAACAAAGTCCGGCAGTCTCCTTCCTCTCCGCGCCCCTCATAATAAATCAGTACCTCACCATTGGACACAGTCACCAATCCTGGGACTCGATAAGACTTAAAGCCACCTTCTCCGTTTTGCTCCACCAAAGCACTATAGTTCTCTTCCATCCTTTACTCCTCCTGTTTTTCTGAAAAACTAAGTGTAAACCGCTCCACATACTTCTCCATCCCTGAAGCAGAATATAGTACCATGCTACAGCAGCTCCCCATATCCCCTGTGCGTACAACCGCTTTGGCCCGAAGCATAATCTCTGTTAGTTCTCTCTGGTCTACTGTGCCGCCCGGCAAGGGGTTCAGCAGACTTTGAATGGCCTTTGCCATGCCTGGATTGTATTCAGGCATCAAAGAAAACAGGTCATACCTCTCTGCCACCATATCATTGAGCACGGCCTTCATAACTTGCATCATCGTAGGTACTCCCCTCGTCAAAGAAAGATCGATAATTGAACATTTTGGTGGAATGGGCATGTTCCCATCACACAAGACGATTGCATCTCCATGCCGGGCCTCCACCATCGCCCGGCAAAGCTCTGCATTAATAACCGTTGTTTTTACCATAGATATCCCTCCATTTTTATTATATTATATAACATCATATCCTTTTGTAAAATTATATTGGTTGACATTTTAAATGTCAAGATTCAGCATCTCATTTATAGGTGTATAAATGCTCCCATCTTTCATCTTTTAGAGCCCGAAACTTCTATTCAAATACAGATAAGGTAGAATAAGGGACCTGTTGACAAAAGTCCCAAATACACCATTCCTATGGTATAATTAAAATAAGGGAGGGATGGAGCATGATGGGACGGCAGAGCGGTCAGATGAGTATGGTAATTCTGGATATAGCAGAATTGATCCCAAATGATCACTTACTTCGGAAAATCGATCAGCTGGTTTCATTTGACTTTATTTACGATCTTGTGGTACCGTATTACCCTGCAAATGGCCGCCCATCTGTTGACCCTGTCAGTATGTTCAAAATGTTGCTGGTAGGATACCTTTACGGAATCAAGTCAGAACGCCGACTTGTCCAGGAAATTCAGCTAAATATTGCTTATCGTTGGTTTTGTGGCTTTGAGCTTGGAGAAAAGATACCGGATCATTCTACATTCAGCAAAACAAGAGTACGCAAGTGGAATGAGAGTAGCTTGTTCCAACAGATCTTTCTGAAAATTGTCCGGTGCTGCATGGAACAGAAATTGATAGACGGCAAAGAGATGGCCTGCGATGGCAGCTATATCCCCGCTGAAGTTTCAAGGAACAGCTGGATCGATATAGAAGTTGAAGTCGAGCAGAGTATGCAGAGCTATCTTGACGATCTGGACCAAGAACTTGCATCACAGCCGGGATTTAAGAAACCGCCGAGCCATACAGTTACTAAAAAGGTTACAACAAGCACAACAGATCCTGAGTGCGGTTATATCCACCACGGGAGCAAACGAGGTGTGGGATACCTCATGGAAGCGACCGTAGATTGTAAGCATGGGATTGTTACAGGAGTAGACGTATTCCCGGCAAATGAAAAAGAAAGCCTCTTGGTTTTGCGGCATCTGGAACGGCAGCAAGAACAGTTGGGCCTTTCTATGGAGAAAGTTGCTTTGGACAGAGGGTATGACACTGGTGCCGTTCACAGAGGTTTGGAATTATTGGGAAATTACGGGTCAATCCCAAATTCCGTGTAAACACCATTTGAGGTGCGAATAGAGCAAAATTTATTCAGGGCGGTAGCCGAGAAAATCCGGCTGCCGGCTTTTCAACAACATAATGCCGGTGGGGGTGGATGTCAAGGGCGGCGGAGTCGTTCATCTGCCCTTGGTATCCGGCCCCGGCGGTGTTACTCGGGCATACGCTCGGCAAAGTAGATAGCCATCTGTGCATGGATCAGGCTCCAGTCCTGCCGCCGTCCAGTCCACTTTTTCGTAATATCCATCATAGCCAGATACAGCATTTTCAGCAGGCTGTCATCGGTGGGAAAGACGGACTTGGACTTGGTCACCTTGCGCAGCTGGCGGTTGAAACCCTCAATGGCGTTGGTGGTGTAGATCAGCCTGCGCACTTCCTGGGGGTACTTGAAATAGGTGCTGAGATTGGCCCAGTTGGACCGCCAGGATTGGGAGATTTTCGGGTATTTCTTGTCCCAGCGCGCCCCAATGGCGTCCAGAGCATCCAGGGCTGCCTGCTCATCCACGGCGGCATAGACCGCCTTCAGATCGGTCATAAGGGCTTTCAGGTCCTTGTAGGACACATACTTGCTGGAATTGCGCAGCTGGTGGATGATACAGTTCTGGATCTCGGTCTGGGGGAAGGTAGCATGAATCGCCGCGTCAAACCCCGCCAGATTGTCGGTGCAGGCAATGAAAATATCCTCTACACCCCGGTTTTTCAAGCCATTGAGAACAGTTGCCCAGAACTTGGCGCTCTCATTTTCACCAACCCACATCCCCAGGACATCTTTCCGGCCATCCAGATTGACTCCAATGGCAATGTACACTGCTTTCTTCACAATCTGTCCTTCGCTGCGGACATGGTAGTGGATGGCATCCAGAAATACCACAGCGTAGATGGACTCCAGTGGCCGCTGCTGCCACTCTTTAGCGATGGGCAGGATCTTGTCGGTGATCCGGCTGATGGTACTGTCTGAAACAGAAATGCCGTAGATGTCCTGGATGTGGGTCTCAATGTCACCTGTGGTCATGCCCTTGGCGTACATGGACAGAATCTTCTCCTCAATGTCCTGACTGATGCTGGTTTGGTTCTTTTTCAGTACCTGAGGCTCAAATTCCCCCTTCCGGTCCCGGGGAACCGACACATCTACTTCGCCAAAGCTGGTACGCAACGTTTTGCTGCTGTGGCCGTTACGGCTGTTGTCTGTGTCCTTGTTCTTGTAGTCGTATTTGCTGTAGCCCAGCTCATCATCCAGTTCTGCTTCCAGTCCATTCTCCATAAACTCGGCAATGGTTTCCTTGAACAGATTCTGAATGTCATCCATACTGCCGATGTTTGCCATCTGCAGCAACTCGCGAATCTTCTCTCGTCGGGCATTTTCTTCCGGGGTACGATTCTTTCTGGTCATATACCGGTGGCTCCAATGGTCTCCACCAGAAGTTCCAGCCGTTCCCGTCCCAATTTGTGGGCCGTGTTCAGAAGCCGCTGGTAGTCATCCTTTGTCAGTTCACGGTCAGCATCCCGAAACAGGCGGCGCTGGATTTTCAGAAACTTCACCCGGCACTCCCGCAGGTCGAGAAACTCCAGCAGACTGTTTAGGGCAGAGAGCATGGCATTGACTGTGGTCGGGGCGTAGTCCTGGGATACAAGGTGACTTTTCCATTCCGAGGTCAGTTCCTTGCTGATGTCACGACCATCAAGCCAGCAGGCAAACGCCCGGATATCCCGCAGATATTTTTCCGTGGTTGCGCCGCTCTTTTCCTCCATCTGAAGATGATGGGCGTATGCTCGGATTTGTTGTTGTGTCAATTGACGTTTCTTCATAAAAATCCTCCCATTGGAATGATATTGCTATTGTACAGGAAATACGTAGACAACAAAGCCCACAGCGGCAGATACCGCTGTGGGCTTTGTATGCTGTATGGAGGCTTTGCCGCTGGCACAGGAGGGATATACACTTTAAACTTTTCTTCATGACATTCCATTCTCCTGCGCTGTAAGGTTATCTTCTTGCCTGTGGGAACCGGTGAGGTTCTGCCACACACTGGTACAGCACTGCTCCGCAGCGGCGGCAAATCAGGTATTTTAAGCGATTTCCCAGCAGTCCGTGATACTTGAACGTGACCAGGGCTTCGCCGTGTTGCCAGCCTTCCCCAATGTCTTGCGAGCCGCAGTACTGGCATCTGGTAATGTGAACTTGTGTCATAGTGTTCCTCCCCTCTCTATTTTGTTGGCTGCAAACACACAATACCGAGAGAGGATTCAGAAGTCCAGAGAATGTTGCTGCTCAAAATGGAGAAGATCAGAGATGATGAAATTGCAATACGCCCAAAAGCATTGTACGCCTGACCGCATAAAAATCAGGCATCTCTCTCCGCTTCTTCCGCTGGAAAGGGATGCCTGTCCGTCTCAAAGTGATTCAATTCGTATGCCAGTTCCCATGCCAATTTAAACCCGCAGTAGAAACTGTCCATGGAGCGTCCTTCCGCAATCAGGCCCTGGTTATCCATGATCCGCAGCACCAGTTTTCTCTCTGGCTTTTCCAATCGCTCGATGAGCTGCTTGTGACAATCTTCAATTTCTTGCTCAGTCTCTGTCATGGGAAGTGGCGTGTAAAATCTGTTGTAGAGCTGTTTCAAAGTGTCGTTCATATGTCCTGCCCCCTTTATAGCAAGACACCATACCACAGGTCACCTGAAAAAGCCACCAAAATATTTGAATGGTTTCTAATCGTTTGGTCGCTTTGAAACATTGACATAAAAAATAGCCGCAAGCCACTTTTCGTGACTTGCGGCTATTTTCCCATTTTCGTCTGGGGTGACACCCCAGAGCATCTCTCAATCGGTCATTCTTGGTTTCGTGTCAAGATGTCCCTATGAGGAGTAGCCCTTTGCCCATCCTTTTTTTGATTATCGCAAATAGTTCAGGGGGTTTACCGCGGTGCCCCGCACCCGGACCTCAAAGTGGCAGTGCACGCCGGTGCTGTTGCCGGTGCTGCCTGCTTTGGCAATGGCCTGGCCCTGATAGACCTTGTCACCGGCCGAGACCAGCAGGGAGGAATTGTGGGCGTAATAGGTCTGGACCCCGTTGTCGTGGGTGATGATGACCAGGTAGCCGTAAGAGCCCTTCCAGCCGGCAAAGGTAACGGTGCCGCCGTCGGCGGCCTTGATCTTCTCTCCATAGGTGGCGTGGATGTCCAGGCCGGAGTGGTAATCGTAGTAGCCATAAAGATAGCGGCCGCCAAAGTAGGAGTTGATGCGGCGGCTGGAGGTGGGCCAGCTGTAGGTGCCGGTAGAGGCCGTCTTGGGCTTTTCCTTGGTACCCACGGCCTTGACGGTGGTGGTGGGCTCCCGCAGGGTGGTGGAGCTGATGATGGTCCGTTCCTGCTCGTAGCCGTTCACATAGACCACATCGGCTTCGATCTGGGCTTCGCCCTCCTCCCCCTGGGTAATGATCTTGCTGTCGCCCTTATACATGGAGCTGTCCTCCACGGTTTCCACCGGGCATTCAATGGCCTGGGTGTAAACCTCGTGGTCCAGGGTCTGGACCGAGAGGGTGGGGATTTGTTCCTTTACGTTCAGCACGTCCCCGATCATCAGGCGGTTGATGTCGATGCCGGGGTTCAGGGCCTTTAGATCGCTGACGGACATGTCGTTGGCATAGGCGATGGCGTTGAAGGTATCGCCCTTTTCCACCGTATAGGTGGTTTCGCCGGTGGAGTTGGCCTCCAGGGCCTGGCGCATCTCGTCGGTGGTCATCAGGTCCTCCACAGCATAGACGTTACGCACCTGCAGGTTTTCTACAAACTCCGTTTTTACGGTATTTTCTGTGGTGTACTGGTCCTTCAGATCATCCAGCATGTTGGACAGGGAGTTTTCATCCTTCACCGCGCCGATGGCGCGGCCGTCCACCACCACTTCATAGGCCCGCAGTTCATCGCTTACCTCGTTGAGCTGTTCATAGAAATAATTGCGGATGGTCTGCTCGTCGTTGAGATCGCTTTTTAAGGTAAGGCCAAATTCATAATCCACCTGGGCTTCCACCTGGTAATCATAGCCCAGCAGCTGGGAGCCCTGGTTTTCCACGGTGGCGATGGCGTGGTCCACAATGCTCTGATCGGCCACCACGCCCACCTGCTCCCCATCCACCACCACGGCATAGCTGGTGGAATAGAGGGTGGTCAGGGTAAGGGCAGAGCCTAAGGCAGCCGAGACCAAAATAAATGTAATGGGGCCTACGGCCCGGTTGCCCGCCGCCGCCCCGTGAAAGAGGTGGGTCCAGCGGCGAATGTGGATGCGGGACCACTCCCGGCCTACCTTGTAGTAGAGCATAAGCTTTTTCTTCCGGGGGGACTGGTCAATTCGCTCCCAAAGGGAGGTAAATGTTTCATTTAGTTTGGCGGCAAGTTCCTGAAGCCGCGCCTGAAGCTGTTCCATCTGGGGTTACCTCGCTTCTGTCAAAGAAAAAATGACAAAGTTGCAATAAGAGTTACAAAACGGTAACAATACTATACACAAATTTATTTTTGCCGTCAACCCCTTTGCCCAAAAAGCGTGGAAAAAATTGTACAAAAAAAGAATGCCGGGAGGTTTTCCCGGCATTCTTTTAACAAATCTTGTCCAGACTATAACGAATTACGAAACGGAAGAAGGGGAGCCGGACTTAAAAGAGGTTCAGTGCAAAGGAGAGGGTCATGACGATCACACCCAGACTGGCACAGGCGTCCAGCACCCAGGCGGCCCATTCCCGGCGTCGGCCGCGCTTTTTTCCAGTGGAGGGCAAAAGGGTGAGCTGGGGCTTTTGCACCGGAGCCGGCGGTCTGGGGCGTTCCAGTTTGGGGGCCAGGCTCCCCTCCTGGGTCAGGGCGAGCTTACGGCGGAACTCAGACAAATCCACCAGATTGCCCTCATGGCGAATGAAATTGGAAGTGGCGTAGTAGACCGTTTTCATGCGAGATCCCTCCGTTTCGTTTTGACCAAATTTTATGGGAAAGATAGTCCGAAAAAACGGACTATTCTGACATCTTACAACAAAATTCGTGCCTCTGGCTATAAAATACAACAAACGTTCCATAATGTCAAGAGAAATTCGAACATTTTTTCCATTCTTGAAATCCATGGAACAGGTCCTTCTATGGGAAACAGACGAAAAAGAGGCAAAAAGGTTCCTGGTTCATAATTTTTTTCTTCTCCTGGTTGCGTTTTGGAGAAAATAGAGGTATAATAGCCAATCGTTGAGAAATCCAAGAGAGGTGCAGCTTCCATGCGGAATGAAAAACTGAGAAACGTAGCAATTATTGCCCACGTCGACCATGGCAAGACCACCCTGGTAGACGAGCTGCTCAAGCAGTCGGGCGTATACCGAGAGAACCAGACCGTGGTGGACCGGGTCATGGACTCCAACGACCTGGAGCGGGAGCGCGGCATCACCATTACGGCCAAAAATACCGCTGTACAGTACGGCGATATTAAGATCAACATTGTGGACACTCCGGGCCACGCCGACTTCGGCGGCGAGGTGGAGCGCATTTTGAAGATGGTCAACGGCGTCATCCTGCTGGTGGACGCCGCCGAGGGCCCCATGCCCCAGACCCGCTTTGTGCTGAGCAAGGCCCTGGAGCTGGGCCACCGGGTCATCGTGGTGGTCAACAAGATCGACCGCCCCGACCAGCGGGTGTACGAGGTCATTGACGAGGTGCTGGAGCTGCTGATGGACCTGGATGCCACCGACGAGCAGCTGGACTCCCCCATGCTCTTCTGCTCCGGCCGCCAGGGTACCGCTTCTGTCCAGCCTGACGTGGCCGGCAGCGACCTGAAGCCCCTGTTTGACGCTATTGTGGAGTATATCCCCGCCCCCGAGGTGGACCTGGAGGCCCCCTTCCAGATGCTGGTCTCCTCCATTGACTACAACGAGTTTGTGGGCCGGATCGCCATCGGCCGCATTGAGCGGGGCGTCATTAAGCAGAACCAGGAGATCGCTGTGTGCAACTACCACGACCCCGATGCCCCCGCTAAGAAGGCCAAGGCGGCCACCCTCTATGAGTTTGACGGCCTGGCCAAGGTCCCCGTGCAGCAGGCGGAGGCGGGCAACATCATCGCCATGAGCGGCATGGGCGAGATCACCATCGGCGATACCATCTGCGCCCCCGAGTGCATCGAGCCCATCGAATTTGTAAAGATCTCCGCCCCCACCATTGAGATGACCTTCTCCGTCAACGACTCCCCCTTTGCCGGCCGGGAGGGCAAGTTTGTCACCAGCCGCCAGCTGCGGGAGCGACTGTTCCGGGAGACCATGAAGGACGTGTCCCTCCGGGTCACCGAGGTGGAGGGTTCCACCGACTCCTTCAATGTGGCCGGCCGGGGCGAGATGTCCCTGTCCATTCTCATCGAGACCATGCGCCGGGAAGGCTATGAGCTTCAGGTCTCTCCCCCCCGTGTGCTCTACCAGGAGATCGACGGCGTGAAGTGCGAGCCTGTGGAGCGCCTGGTGGTGGACGTCCCCGCCGACTGTGTAGGCGCGGTGATGGAGAAGATCGGCTCCCGCAAGGGCGACCTGCTGGAGATGAATCCTGTGGGCGACCGGATGAAGGTAGAGTTCCTGGTCCCCTCCCGCGGCCTGTTCGGCTACCGGAATGAGTTTTTGACTGACACCAAGGGCGAGGGCATCATGGCCTCCGTCTTTGACAGCTACCAGCCCCTGAAGGGCGAGATCAGCCGCCGTTCCACCGGCTCCCTGGTGGCCTTCGAGACCGGCGAAGCCGTGACCTACGGCCTTTACAATGCCCAGGAGCGCGGCAGCCTGTTCATTGGTCCGGGCACGCCTGTTTACGCCGGCATGGTGGTGGGTGTTACCCCCAAGAACGAGGATATCTCCGTCAACGTGTGCAAGAAGAAGCAGCTGACCAACATGCGGGCCTCCGGCTCCGATGAGGCCCTGCGCCTGGTGACTCCCCGGACCCTGTCTCTGGAGCAGTGCCTGGAGTTCCTGGCAGATGATGAGCTGCTGGAGTGCACCCCTGAGAACCTGCGTCTGCGCAAGCGGATCCTGGACCACGGCGAACGGATGCGCGAGGCTTCCAAGAAGAAACAGTAAGAAAAACGCCCCGTATTTTATGCTGATAAAATACGGGGCGTTTGATCATTTCAGGCGGTCTGGCCGAAAGGGAAAGCCGGAACACTTCCACTCTCCCCCCAGCGGGAAAGGGGGGCTGCAGGGGATTTTTATGCTTTTCCTTGCCTTTTCTTTTGGCAAAGGGTATAATAAATCAAAATCGGGTGTCTTGTCACCCCCCCTTGAAGGAGGCTTTCCGCGATGAAAGCGAAAACCAATCTTACCATGCTCTGCGACTTTTATGAGCTGACCATGGCCAACGGCTATTTCCAGACCGGCCTGAAAGACCGCATCTGCTACTTTGATGTATTTTACCGCTCCGTCCCCGATAAGGGTGGCTTTTCCATCGCCGCCGGCCTTGCCCAGGTGGTGGAATACATTCAGGACCTGTGCTTTGATGAGGAGGATCTGGAGTACCTGCGGGGCAAGGGCTGCTTTAACGAGGCGTTTTTGGACTTCCTGAAACACTTTAAATTTACCGGCGACATCTGGGCGGTGCCCGAGGGGACTCCGGTCTTCCCCAACGAGCCCATTCTCACCGTCCGGGCCCCCGCCATTCAGGCCCAGTTTGTGGAGACCTTTGTGCTGCTCACCCTGAACCATCAGAGCCTTATTGCCACCAAATCCAACCGGATCGTCCGGGCGGCGGAGGGGCGGCCTGTGGCGGAGTTCGGTTCCCGCCGGGCCCAGGGTTCGGACGGAGCCCTGCTGGGTGCACGGGCCAGCTACATTGCCGGCTGCGCCGCCACCGCCTGCACCATGGCCGATCAGCGGTACGGCTCTCCCGCTACCGGGACCATGGCTCACTCCTGGGTGCAGATGTTCCCCGATGAGTATACCGCCTTTAAAACCTACTGCCAGCTGTATCCCAACAATGCCACCCTGCTGGTGGACACCTACAACGTGCTGAAATCCGGTGTGCCCAACGCCATCCGGGCCTTCCAGGAGGTCCTTCTCCCCCAGGGGATCACCAAGTGCGGCATTCGGCTGGACTCGGGCGATCTGACCTATCTGTCTCAAAAGGCCCGGCAGATGCTGGACGATGCCGGTCTGACCGACTGCAAGATCGTGGTGTCCAACGCCCTGGATGAGTATATCATCCGGGATCTGGTGCGCCAGGGGGCGCGGATCGACTCCTTCGGCGTGGGCGAGCGGCTCATCACCTCCCGCAGTGAGCCGGTGTTCGGCGGAGTGTATAAGCTGGCCGCCATTGAGGATGACCAGGGGAACATCATTCCCAAGATCAAGATCAGCGAAAATCCCGCCAAGATCACCACCCCCCACTTCAAGAAGGTGTACCGCATCTTCTCCAAGGACACCGGAAAGGCGGAGGCGGACCTCATCTGCCTCCACGATGAGGAGTTTGACTTTGACGCGCCTCTGGAGCTCTTTGACCCCGATGCCACCTGGAAGCGGAAGACCTTTACCAACATTGAAGCACGGGAACTGATGGTGCCCATTTTCCAGAAGGGCGAGCTGGTCTATCAGGTCCCCGACCTGCAGGCCAGCCGGGCCTACTGCCAACGGCAGGTGGATTCCCTGTGGGACGAGGTCAAGCGCTTTGAAAATCCCCACAACTACTATGTGGACCTGAGCCAGAAGCTGTGGGACATTAAGCAGAGTCTGCTCAACCGCCACGATATGAAATAACCAAGGAACGTGCCCCGGCCATTGGCCGGGGCACATGATTTGGAAGAATAAAAAACAGCCCGGTCTTTTGACCGGGCTGTTTGAACGTTTATCAGATGATGCACAGGATCAGGGTCAGCAGGATCCAGACGATGGCCACCCACTTGGTCATCTTAGCCAGCTTGGCATCCACGCTCTTGGCCTTGTTCTTGGACAGGAAGGTATCGGCGCCGCCGGCAATGGCTCCGGACAGGCCGGCGCTCTTGCCGGACTGGAGCATGACCACAGCGATGACAGCCAGCCCACACAGGACCTGGACGATGGTAAGGATCAGATTCAGCGTTTCCATTTGTTCTCGTTCCTTTCAAGGCCCCTGGGGGGCAAGTATTTCACAAAATTGACCGGAAATGCCCGGAAGTACAGAAGATTGTACCACAAATGTGGATAGATTGCAAGACTTTCCCGAAATTTTCCCCGAAACCGGGAAAAACTACCACAAGTTGTGGACAAATTTCCGGTGTCCACACCATCAGGTGGAAGGTTCTTCCCCTTCTGCCGGGCGGCGGTAATAGACGATGCCGTTTTGGCAGATGGTCTCCAGCAGTCCCCGGTCGGTGAGGTACTCCACAAAGAAGCGGATGTTGCGCTCAAAGCGCAGGGCCCGCCGGGGCTTTTTGGTAAAAAGCTCGTCCTGGATGCACACAGCCTCATTGATCTGGCTGGCGGACATGGGCCGGTGGATAAGGGAGAGAATTTCCTCCGCCCGGCGGCGCAGGAGGGCCTGGTTTTCGTCCACAAGCTCCTCCAGCTCCTCCTGGGAACAGGTTCCCCGGTGGGCCATGATATACTGCGCACAGGAAAGGCCCCGGAGCTTTTCCCGGCTGTCTGCAGCGGCCTGATGACTGAGGTTATAGGGCAGTTTTGCTTTCAGCATTTCGTGGCTGAGCAGGGCATCGGCGGTGTAGCATACGTGGTCCGGGGTAATGGTACAGATGTGCCCGGCGGAGTGGCCGGGGGTGTGGAGGATCTGAAAGTCTGCTCCGCAGAAGGAAAAGGTCCCGTCCTCTGGGGGGATGATCACATCGGGGGTGTGGACCATGCAGGAGGATTCCCGAGCGACCATATCCGGGGGCAGCGTGAGAAAGTAACATTTCAGGGTCAAAATGTTGGCACACATGGCGGCTTCCGGAGCCGTGAGGGCAATCTTTGTGCCGTATTTCTGCTGAAAATACCCACTGTTTCCACAGTGGTCCACATGGGCGTGGGAGCAGAGAACGCCCACCGGGCGAAGGCCCTGGGACAAAAGAGCCTGCTCCAGCTCCTCCCGTTCCTCCAACAGTCCGGTATCCAGCAGGATACACCGGCTCTCGTCCAGTTTATAGAAGGGGATGAGCTCCATGGCCTCCGCCACCCAGGTGTTTCCCTTAATTTGCCTCAGTTCCATGAGCGCTGCCTCCTCTCTCCTCCCCCTGCTTCAAATAGACCATCAGGACCGCCACATCTGCGGGGGACACGCCGGACACCCGGCTAGCCTGGCCCAGGTTCCGGGGCCGGATGGCAGAGAGCTTCTGCCGGGCCTCCAGACGCAGGCCGGAGATGGACAGATAGTCCAGGTCCGGGGGCAGGGGCCGCTCCTCCAGGCGCTTGACCTCTTCCACCTGGCGCAGCTGGCGGTCGATGTAGCCGGCGTACTTGATGGTGATCTCCGCCTCGCTGACGACCTTGGGGGGAAGCTGGGGCCGCTGAGGGTCAAAGGGGGTGAGGTCGGCATAGGTGAGCCGGGGGCGGCGGAGCAGGTCGCTGAGCCGGGCCCCGTCCTTCACCGGGGGTTCGCCCCGGTCCTCCAGCAGCTTGTTAAGCTCGGGAGAGGGGGGCGTGCCGGTGCGCTCCAGGCGCTGTACCTCTTTGTCCACCATGCGGTACTTTTCCAGCACCGCTTCATATTGTGTCCGGGAAATCAGGCCCAATTCATAGCCCAGGGGGGTGAGCCGCCGGTCGGCGTTGTCCTGGCGGTGCAGGAGCCGGTACTCCGTGCGGGAGGTCATCATCCGGTAGGGCTCATTGGTGCCCTTGGTCACCAGGTCATCAATGAGCACGCCGATGTACCCCTGATCCCGGCGCAGGATAAAGGGAGGCTTGCCCAAAATCTTCAGGGCTGCGTTGACCCCGGCCACGAACCCCTGGACGGCGGCCTCCTCATAGCCGGAGGAGCCGTTGAACTGTCCCGCCCCGTAGAGGCCGGGGACGGACTTGACTTCCAGGGTGGCCTCCAGCTGGGTGGGGTCCACGCAGTCATATTCGATGGCGTAGGCGCACCGGGTCATTTCCGCCTGCTCCAGGCCGGGGATGGTGTGGAGCATCTGGATCTGTACCTCCTCGGGCAGCGAGGAGGAAAAACCCTGGATGTACAGCTCCTCGGTGTCCAGGCCCATAGGCTCGATAAACAGCTGGTGGCGCTCCTTGTCCGGGAAACGGTCCACCTTGGTCTCAATGGAGGGGCAGTACCGGGGGCCTACTCCCTCAATGGTGCCGTCAAACAGAGGGGAACGGTGCATATTGGCCCAGATGATGTCATGGGTGTGCTGGTTGGTGTAGGTGAGGTAGCATACCGCCTGATTTTTTGGGGGTGTCTCGGTCTGGAAGGAGAAGGCCTGGCCGTCCTCGTCCCCCACCTGGAGCTCCATTTTGGAGAAATCCACCGACCGGGCGTTGACCCGTGGGGGTGTTCCCGTTTTAAACCGGCGGATGGATAAGCCCAGCTTCAGAAGGCTCTGGGTCAGGGGCAGGGCGGCGGACAGGCCGTCCGGTCCGGAGTCCCGGACCACCTCCCCCACCACGATGCGGCCCCCCAGATAGGTGCCGGTGGCCACCACGGCGGCCTTCACGGCATAGGTGGCTCCGGTGTGGGTGACCACCCCGGACACGGCTCCATTCTCCGTGAGGATCTCCACCACCTCTGCCTGCTTGACCCACAGGTTTTCCTGCTTTTCCAGGGTGTGCTTCATAATTTTCTGATATTCCCGGCGGTCGGCCTGGGCCCGGAGGGACCAGACGGCAGGGCCCTTGCTCCGGTTCAGAAGGCGGTACTGAATGCAGGCCTTGTCCGCGGCACGGGCCATCTCACCCCCCAGGGCGTCCAGCTCCCGGACCAGGTGGCCCTTCCCGGTGCCGCCAATGGCGGGGTTGCAGGGCATGTTGCCCACCGCGTCCAGATTGACGGTGAAGCACAGGGTTTTAAGGCCCATCCGGGCGGCGGCCAGAGCAGCCTCGATGCCTGCGTGTCCCGCCCCGATGACGGCAATATCAAATGTTCCGGCAAAATAGGTAGTCATAGGCGAAAATCCTCTGTCTCTAAATTCGCTGGCTATTGTATCACGATTTTGCGCCCAGTACAAGTAAGCTCCCGCTTTCCGGTTGCGAAAAACGGCGGGATAGGGTACACTGGAGAAAACAGCAAAAAAGGCGGGAGAAGGGAAATGGACCACGAATACTATATGGGAAAGGCTCTGGAGCTGGCCCAGGAGGCCCAGGCGGACGGGGACGTGCCGGTGGGCTGTGTCATTGTCCGGGACGGAGAGATCATCGGCCGGGGCCGGAACCGCCGGGAGGCCAATGGAGATGCCACCGCCCACGCGGAGCTGGATGCCATTCGGGACGCCTGCCAGCGGACGGGAAGCTGGCGGCTGCACGGCTGCACCCTCTATGTGACCCTGGAGCCCTGCCCCATGTGCGCCGGGGGGATCATCAACGCCCGTGTGGAAGAGGTGCGCTATGGAGCCAAAGATGAAAAGGCCGGGTGCTGCGGGTCGGTCCTGAACCTCTTTGAGGAGCGCTTCAACCACCATCCCAGGATCTATCAGGGGCCGCTGACCGGGCCGTGCGAGGAGATTCTCCAGCGCTTTTTTGAAACTCTGCGCTGAGGAAAAGATTTAATTCTTTTGTAACATTTGCAGAGAACTTTTTTAATGATTCTTGGATATACTCATACTCGCAAGGCAAGAACATCTTTTCATTCTATCCTCCAATTTCTTGAAAGGCTGATGGGTCGCTCCATCAGCCTTTCCTCCATTGTGGGGGAAGATGTGGAAAACTTTTTGCTGCGAAGGTTGGTTTTTCGGAAATTTTGGAATGTATTTAATTCTTTTGTAACAACTGGGGATGGAATTGTTAATAACTTTCCCGTATCATAACATCTGCAAGAGACAGTTCGTTTCATTTTAATCCTCTTTTTCAACGGGAACCCCGGCGCCTTGGAGCAGGCGCCGGGATTTTCGTTTTTGGAGCAAGGCCATGTGTTCCAAAGCAGAAAAAGCGCCCCGGCGAAAGCCGGGGCGCTTTTTTATCAATTGGGAAGCGATCAGCACTTCTCGAAGATGGTGGCAACACCCATGCCGCCGCCAATGCACAGGGTGGCAAGACCCTTCTTGGCGTCGTCACGCTTCTGCATCTCGTGGAGCAGGGTGACGATGATGCGGGCGCCGGAAGCACCAACGGGGTGACCCAGGGCGATGGCGCCGCCGTTGACGTTGACCTTGCTCATGTCGAAGCCCAGCTCACGGGCCACGGCGATGGACTGGGCGGCAAAGGCCTCGTTGGCCTCCACCAGGTCCATGTCCTCGATCTTCAGGCCGGCCTTCTCCATGGCCTGGCGGGAAGCGGGAACGGGACCCACACCCATGATCTTGGGATCCACGCCGCCCTGGCCCCAGGAAATGAGCTTGGCCATGGGCTTGAGACCGTACTTCTCCACAGCCTCGCCGGAGGCCAGGATGATGGCGGCAGCGCCGTCGTTGATGCCGGAGGCGTTGGCGGCGGTGACGCGCTGAACATGCTTCTTGGCGTCGGCCTCGTGGATCTGAGTGGGCTCAAAGGTGTGGACGATCTCGTCCTCCACGCCCTCGGGGCCTACGGGGAAAGCGCCGCGCAGCTTGGCGATGCTCTCAGGAGTGACGCCGGCGCGGGGGAACTCGTCCACCTTAAACTCCACGGTCTCCTTCTTCTTCTTGATCATCACGGGGACGATCTCGTCGTTGAAGCGGCCGGAGTTGAGGGCGGCCTCGGCCTTGTTCTGGGAGGAGGCGGCGAACTCGTCCAGCTCTTCCCGTGTGATGCCCCACACGTCGCAGATGTTCTCAGCGGTGGTGCCCATGTGGTAGTTATTGTAAGCGTCCCACAGGCCGTCCTTGATCATGGTGTCCATCATCTTGTTGTCGCCCATACGAGCGCCCCAGCGGGCGGCGGGGATGGCATAGGGGGCGGCGGACATATTCTCAGTACCGCCGGCAACCACGATGTCGGCGTCGCCGGCAGCGATGGTACGGCCGGCCTCAATAACAGACTTCATGCCGGAGCCGCACACCATGCCCACGGTGTAGGCGGGGACGGAGGTGGGCACACCGGCCTTCAGGGCGGCCTGGCGGGCCACGTTCTGGCCCAGGCCGGCGGTGAGGATACAACCGAACATGACTTCATCCACCTGCTCGGGCTTCACGTTGGCCCGATTGAGGGCCTCCTTAATGACAACCGCGCCCAGATCAGCAGCGGGAGTATCCTTCAGAGAACCACCGAAGGAGCCGATGGCGGTGCGGCAGCAGCTAACAACATAAATGTCTTTCATAGTGTTTACCTCCAGTCGTTTGATAACGGCGCCCGGCCTGAGCGCCCTGATTTTAATCCGCTCTTTCTGTCATCATAGCAGAGCGTGAAAGAAAAAGCAATAAAATTTTCTTTGTTTTGGAAGGATTGGCCCCTGCGCCGGGAAATCAGCCGTTGAATTTCCCCATGGCCCGGTCCAGGCCCTCGCTGAGGATACACTCCACCGCGTCAGCAGCCCGTTTGACGGCGGCATCGATGGCCTTCTTATCCTCCCCCTGGAACTTGCCCAGTACCCAGTCGGCCAGGTCATAGTCCGGGTGGGGCTTCTCCCCCACCCCCACCCGCAGACGGGGGAACTGGTCGGTGCCCAGGTGCTGGATAATATTTTTCAGGCCGTTGTGGCCCCCGGCGGAACCCTTCAGGCGGATGCGCAGCCGGCCCACGGCCAGGGCCGTGTCGTCCGAGACCACCAGGATGTGGTCAGGGGAAATTTTGTAAAAATCCGCCGCCTGGCGCACGGCCTCCCCGGACAGGTTCATATAGGTAATGGGCTTCATCACCAGCACCTTTTCCCCGGAAATGGTGAAAAGGTTGGTCAGGGCCTTGAATTTCAGCTTCTGGATGGGTTTCTTTTGCCGCTCGGCGATCTCGTCGGCTACCATAAACCCCACATTGTGCCGGGTGTTTTCATACTTGTCCCCAGGGTTGCCCAGACACACCAGCAGCCAGCCGGCTCCCCCGGAATCTTTTTTAAACAGCATAGTCTTTCCTCGCTTAATGCTTAAAACACAGGGGCGGGTAAAGCTACCCGCCCCTGTGCTGGCGTCATCAAATGGTTCTTACAGGAACAGAGGAGATACGGAGGTCTCCATGTAGATGTGGCTGATGGCCTCGGCAAACATATGAGCCACGGAGATGTACTTGATCTTGTCGCACTGCAGGCCCTCTCTGGGGGGAATGGTGTTGAGGAACATGACCTCGGTGAGGACACTGTCCGTGATGCGCTGGACGGCGGGGCCGGAGAGCACACCGTGGGAGGCGCAGGCGGTGACGTCCTTGGCGCCGCCGATCTCCACCAGGGCCTTGGCGGCGTGGCACAGGCTTCCGCCGGTGTCCACCATGTCGTCCAGGAGGATGACGTGCTGGTCCTTCACGTCGCCGATGATGTTCATGACCTCAGAGGAGTTGGCCTTCTGACGGCGCTTATCCACAATGGCCAGAGGCATGCCCAGCTTCTGGGCGAAGGCACGGGCACGGGCCACGGAGCCCACGTCGGGAGAGACGACCATGGTGTCGTCGCTGTTGTCCTTGAACTTGCGGTTGAAGTAGTCCACAAAGATGGGGGAGCCCAGCAGGTTGTCCACGGGGATGTCAAAGAAGCCCTGGATCTGGTTGGCGTGCAGGTCCATGGTCAGCACCCGGTCGGCGCCGGCCTGGGTAATGAGGTTGGCCACCAGCTTGGCGGAAATGGGATCGCGGGGCTTGGTCTTGCGGTCCTGACGGGCATAGCCGAAGTAGGGGATCACAGCGGTGATCCGGCCGGCGGAGGCACGCTTCAGGGCGTCGATCATAATGAGCAGCTCCATGAGCGCGTCATTGACGGTGCCGGGCTTGCCGTCCTTCACAAAGGAGCAGGTGGACTGGACGACGAACACGTCGGAACCACGGACGGTCTCATAGATGGAGGCAAAATTCTCTCCGTCAGAGAAGCTGCCTACCTCGCAGTTGCCCAGAGGGATGCCCAGCTCCATGCAGATGTCCTTGGCCAGCTTGGGGTTGGAATTGCCGGTGAAAACCTTGATGTCCTTCCCGTGTGCAATCATAGTTGAAATCCTCCAAATCTTTTTTGGGTCGGCGCAGCATCTGCCGCCCATTGTAAATATGCGGATGGGTCTATTGCCGGTGGAATCTTGTCCACAACGTTACTTTTTTCCTTTTTTCTCCCGGTTGGCTGCCGCCCAGCCCTCCTTCACCTGCTGGCGGCTGCGGCCGATGACCATGGCGTCCACCGGGATATCCTCGGTCACGGTGGTGGCGGCGGCGATAAAGGCCCCGTCGCCGATCTTCACCGGGGGAACGAAATTGGTGTTGCAGCCCACAAAGACGTTGCTGCCGATGGTGGTGCGGTGCTTGTGGAAGCCGTCGTAGTTGCAGGTGACGGTACCGCAGCCGAAGTTGCAGTTGTCGCCCACGTCGCTGTCGCCCACATAGGTGAGATGGGCCATCTTGGTTCCCTTGCCCAGGTTGCAGTTTTTCAGCTGGACAAAGGCGCCGATTTTGGAGCCCTCCCCCACCACACAGTGGGGCCGGATGTGGGTGTAGGGGCCAATCTGGCAGCCCGGCTCGATCTGGCTCTCCTCGCACTGGGAGGCGTTGATGGTGCAGTTATCCCCCACCTGGCAGTCGGTGAGCATCACGTTGGGGCCCAGCTGGCAGTTGGCGCCCACGGTGGTCTTGCCCCGGAGAATGGTGCCGGGCAGCAGCAGGGTGCCGGGGCCGACGGTGACCTCCTCTTCCACATAGACGCTGGAAGGGTCCATCATCACAACGCCGGACTGAAGCAGCTGTTCCCGCTTTGCCTGAAAAGCGGCTTGGTAGTCTTTCATGGTTCCTCCTGATCAAAACGCCCCGAAAAAGGGCAAAAAATTAACTGTGTTCATTATAGCATATTATTTTGTCTTTTTCCATGACAATCCAAAATTTTTCAAAATGTCAAGAAACCAAATATAACCAGTGAAAATCTGTGAAATATTGCAAAAACCGCCCCTCCCTGTGTGGGAGAGGCGGCCATTTGTTTGTGTTTAGCAGACAGATGTCAGCGGACGTACCCCCAGGCGCTCCCGCAGGCGGGAGGGGCGGCAGATCCGGGACAACTCCAGTCCGGCGCAGACCGTGTCCACCAGGTCCACCAGCCAGGCCTCCAGAGACCGGGGCAGGGCACCTCCCAGCGGCCACATGTGAGAGAGAATGATATTCTCCTCCTTGCGGGTGAGTTTGGTGACCCGAGCGGCGTTTCGGGCGGCAAAGCGGGGGTGGTCGAAGCACTGGTTGCCCGGATGGGCGGATTTATCTTTGGAATCGTACAGGTACAGGTCATGGAGCAATCCTCCCCGTGCGGCGGCATGGGCATCCAGACGGAGAAAGCGGGCCACACGGTAGGAATTGTAGGCCACAAACAGGGAGTGATCCAGGGTGGTGACGGGACCGTGGTGTTTCCATCGGCCCATCATCCGCACTAGGTCGGAATCCAACAGTTCGCGGGTCAGTTCCAAGAATTCATGCTCACGGATTTTCAGGCTCATTGGAATCAGTCCTTTCCGGGCGCAAGCCCATTGTTCTATCTTCATCTTACACCAAAGTGGTTCAAATGTCATTTCATAAATTTTTACAAATTCACCGTGTCTGTCCCGTCCCCTTGATGAGGAACTGATAGGTGCACAGCTCCTGCAGTCCCAGGGGTCCGCGGGCGTGGAGCTTCTGGGTGGAGATGCCCATCTCACAGCCCAGGCCAAACTCGCCCCCATCGGTAAAGCGGGTGGAGGCGTTCCAGTAGACGGCGGCGGAGTCCACCTGCCGGAGGAAGGCCTTTGCACGGGCCTCGTCCCCGGTCACAATGGCCTCGCTGTGGCCGGTGGAGTGCTCGGCAATGTGGGAAACCGCCTGCTCCACCCCGTCCACCACCTTGACGGCCAGGATGTAGTCCAGAAATTCGGTGTCAAAGTCCTGGGCTCCGGCCGGAGTTCCGGGAATGATGGCGGCCGCCGTTTCGTCCAGCCGCAGCTCCACGGGGGGCAGGCCCTGGGCGCAGCGGTCATCCACCAGGCGCTTATGAAGCCGGGGCAGGAACTCCCCGGCAATGGAGCGCTCCACCAGGCACACCTCGGCGGCGTTGCACACGCTGGGCCGGGAGCACTTGGCGTTTTCCACAATGGCCAGGGCCATGTCCAGGTCGGCATAGCGGTCCACATAGATGTGGCAGATGCCCGTGCCCGTCTCCAGCACCGGGACGGCGGCGTTGTCCACACAGGCCCGGATGAGACCCGCGCCCCCACGGGGGATGAGCAGGTCAATGAGGCCCCGTGCGGCCATCAGCTCGTTGGCGGAGGCGCGGGAGGTGTCCTCCACCAGCTGGAGGGCAGCGGCGGGCAGGCCGGCCTGAGTAAGGCCCTCCTTCAGGGCGTCTACAATGGCGGCGGCGGAGCGGTGGGCCTCCTTGCCGCTGCGCAGCACACAGGCGCTTCCTGCCTTCAGGGCCAGGGCGGCGGCGTCGGAGGTGACGTTGGGCCGGGACTCGTAGATGATGGCAATGACCCCCATGGGGACAGCGGTCTTTTCAATGACCAGGCCGTTGGGCCGCTGTACCCGGCTTCGTACCTCCCCCACCGGGTCGGGCAGGGCGGCCACCTCCCGAATGCCCTGGGCCATACCGGCGATGCGCTGGGGGCTGAGGGCCAGGCGATCCAGCATGACAGCAGAGATGGTCCCACGGGCCGCCTCCAGGTCCAGGGCATTGGCGGCTAAAATGGCGCTCTCATGGGCTACGAGGGCATCCGCCATGGCCAGCAGGGCCTGGTTTTTGGCCGCGGTGTCGGCCAGAGCCATGGCCCCCTTGGCTCCCTTTGCCTGCAAAAGAAGTTCCTGTGTGGTCATGTCAGATTCCCTCCTTGTTCCTGGACAAAAACCGGGTGCCCACGGCCTTGCCCTCGGCAATGTCATAAAGGCGATCGGGATGTTCTCCGTTGGTGATCACCATGTCGCACCCGGCGGCGGTGACCATCTTGGCGGCCCGGAGCTTGGTGGCCATGCCGCCGGTGCCCAGGCTGGAGCCCACGCCCCCGGCCAGGGCCTCCACTTCGGGGGTGACCTCCTCCACCACGGGGATGAGCCGGGCGGTGGGGTCCTTCCGGGGGTCGGCGGTGTAGAGCCCCTCAATGTCGGAGAGGAGCACCAGCAGATCGGCCTTCACGGAGCAGGCCACAATGGCCCCCAGGGTGTCGTTGTCCCCCACCTTGATCTCCTCGGTGGCGATGGTGTCGTTTTCGTTGATGACGGGCAGCGCGCCCAGCTCCAGCAGCCGGGCCATGGTGTTTTCAAAGTTCTGCCGCCGGTCGGGGTGGTCCACGTCCTCACTGGTGAGGAGGATCTGGGCCACGGTGTGGTTATACTGGGCAAAAAGCTTATCATAGGTGTACATGAGCTCGCACTGGCCCACGGCGGCGGCGGCCTGCTTGGTGGGCATGTCGGCGGGCCGGCCGGGGAGGTTCAGCTTGCCCACCCCCATGCCGATGGCCCCGGAAGAGACCAGGATCATCTCATGGCCCGCATTTTTCAGATCGGAGAGCACCTTGACCAGCTCCTCCACATGGCGGATGTTCAGCCGCCCGGTGGCGTGGGCCAGGGTGGAGGTGCCCACCTTCACCACAATTCTCATAAACGAAACCCCCTGTGTGTTTGATCGAAGATAAGGAGATTTTTACTTGGCCAGGGCCAGGGTTTTCTCATAGGCGGCAATGACCGCGTCCATGGCGGCCGCCCGGAAGCCCCGCTGCTCCAGGATACGCACCCCCTGGATGGTGGTGCCGCCGGGAGAGCACACCGCGTCTTTCAGCGCGCCGGGGTGCTTGCCGCTCTCCAGCACCATCTGGGCCGCCCCCGCCGCCATCTGGGCGGCGTAGCGCAGGGCCTTGTCCCTTGGCAGGCCGCAGGCCACTCCGCCGTCGGCCAGAGCTTCTAAAAAGAGGTAGGCAAAGGCCGGACCGCAGCCGGACACAGCGCTGGAGGCGTCAATGAGGGACTCCGGCACCGGGTCGATGAGCCCCGCCGGGGCCATAAGGGCGGCAAAGGCGTCCAGCTCCTCCTGGGCGACGTCCAGGCCGCAGTACTGGACCACCCCCACGCCCAGAGCGCTGGGAGTGTTGGGCATCATGCGGATGACGGGATAGTTTCCCCCGGCCAGGGCCCGGATCTTTTCACAGGTAAGGCTGGCGGCCATGGTCACCAGGATGAAACGGTCCCGGCGCTGCTCCAGGATGGGGGCGATGCCTTCCAGCATCCCGGCCATCATCTGGGGCTTGACCCCCAGGAAGATGAGCTGGCACTCCTGGGCCACGGCGGCATTGTCCGCCGCCTCCCCTCCCCCAGGCAGCTCCTGGGCCAGAGCCTGGGCTTTGGCCGGGGTGCGGTTAGAGAGCAGAATACGCCCGGCCAGGCCGCTTTTGGCGGCGGCGGTGGCAATGGCGCTGCCCATGTTCCCGGTACCGATGAAACCAATGCAGTTGTACATGGCAAATCCTCCTACTGCCGCTTCCCCGCAGGTGGGCGGCAAAACATTTTGAGATTAGGGCTATTGTATCACAGGATTGGGGAGAAGGGGAAGTGAAAGATGTGGGAAGAAAAAGATAAGAAAACCTTAAGAAAACCTTAATGGCATTTGCCGCCGGGATGAAATATACTATGTGTACTAATACAGCTAGTACAGTTCGCTCCACCTTTGTGGGCGGAGCGCGTAAAACCGGGAAATCCCGGAGAGAGGAGGAAACCATGCTCCATTTGGATTATCGGGATGCCCGACCCATTTACGAGCAGGTGAAAGACGGGCTGCGCCGTCTGATGGTCACCGGCGTCATCCGGGAGGGGGAAAAGCTTCCCTCCGTGCGGACCATGGCCGGGACGCTGGCCATCAACCCCAACACCATCCAGCGGGCCTATGAGGCCCTGGAGGCGGAGGGATATGTCTATTCCGTGCCGGGGAAGGGCTCCTTTGCCGCCCCCAATACGGGAGTGGATGAAGGACGGCGCACCGAGCTATACCGGGTCTTTGACCAGGCGGCGGCGGAGCTGCTGTTTTTGGGGGTCAAGGGCCAGGAGCTGCGCGGCAGGATCGGCCGTTTGGAGGGAGGAAAAAACGGATGATACAGGTCAACAATGTGGTCAAGACCTTTGATGGGTTCCGGGCCCTGGACGGGCTCAGCATGCATGCGGAGAAGGGTTCCATCTACGGTCTGGTGGGCCCCAACGGAGCGGGAAAATCCACCATTCTCCGTCACATTATGGGCATCTACCGCCCGGATTCCGGGTCGGTGCTGGTGGATGGGCAGCCGGTGTATGAAAACCCGGCGGTGAAGGCAAAGATCGCCGCCATTCCCGACGAGCTCTACTACTTTACTTCCGCCACCACACGGGATATGATGCATTTTTACCGGGGGCTCTATCCCCAGTTTGACAACAAGCGCTACGAGGCCCTGAAGGAGGCCTTCCCCGAGGTGGATGAAAAGCAGCCCATCCGCCGCCTCAGCAAAGGCATGCAGAAGCAGAGCGCCTTTTGGCTCACCCTGTGCTGCAATCCTGAGGTGCTGGTGCTGGATGAGCCGGTGGACGGCCTGGACCCGGTGATGCGCCGCCAGGTGTGGTCCCTGCTTATGGGCGACGTGTCCCAGCGGGGGACCACGGTGCTGGTGTCCTCCCACAACCTGCGGGAGCTGGAGGATGTGTGTGACCATGTGGGGGTGCTGTCCCACGGAAAGGTGCTGCTGGAGCGCTCCCTTACCGACCTTCAGGACAATGTGGTCAAGCTGCAGATCGCCTTTGCCGACGGCCAGCTGCCCCAGCTGCCGGAGGATCTGAACCTGCTCCACACCACTCAGGTGGGGAGGGTCTATACCCTCATCGTCCGGGGCAATCCTGCGGACATCCGCAAGCGTATGGCGCAATATAACCCCATTCTCATGGAGGCGCTGCCCCTGAGTCTGGAGGAGATCTTTATTTATGAAATGGGAGGTGAGGACTATGGCGTTCGGGACATCGTGCTTTAATGGAACCCTGTACCGCAAGTCCCTGGCCCGGTTCTGGCCCCTGTGGGGGCTGTGGGGCCTCATTTGGATGTTCCTGATTCCCCTGCGTATGCTCAACAACTATTTTGAGATTCTGCGCTGGAGTGGAAGCATGGGAGAGGCCCGGCAGAGCATCTATCAGGATGCCCAGCGGCTGGGTGAGCTGCTGACTCCGGGGGTGTGGCTGGCCTGCGCCTTCGGGGTGCTGGCGGCCATGGCGGTGTTCGGGTATCTCTACTCCACCCGCTCTGCCTGCATGATGCACGCCCTGCCCCTGCGGCGGGAGAGCCTTTTTATCACCCAGTATCTGGCGGGCCTGTCCTTCCTGCTGCTGCCCCTGGCGGCAGTGGGAGTCATTACTCTGGCGGCAGAGCTGATCCTGATCCCCTCGGGACAGTGGGCGCTCACCGTCCCCAGCCTGGGGGTGGTGCTGCTGATCCAGGCGGGGGTGTGCATCTTCTTCTTCTCCTTTGCCAGCTTCTGCGCCATGTTTACCGGGCACATCCTGGCCCTGCCCGCCTTTTACCTGATTTTCAACGGATTGGTCTATGTGGTTTACTATCTGGTGACCATGCTCCTGCGGCAGTTCTTTTACGGATATAACGCCAGCTACTACAACTTCTGGGTGACCTGCTGCACTCCGGTCTATGCCCTGAGCGAGGCCTGCCGGTGGGAATTGACCAGCTTTTCTGATCGTACGATGACGGTAGAAGATTGGCACCTGGCCTCCCCCACCATGGTGGCGGTCTATGCCGGGGTGGGCGTGCTGTTCGCCCTGGCGGCTCTCAGCGTCTACCGCCGCCGCCATGTGGAGAGTGCGGGCGATGTGGTGTCGGTGAAGGTGGTGCGGCCCATCTTCAAGTATGGTGTGGCCCTGTGCTCCGGCCTTTGCCTGGGCGTATTTACGGCAAGCTTTTTCAACTGGCGCAACGATCCCCCCACGGGGCTGATTGTCTGCGTGCTCCTTTGGACGGCGGTGGGCTACTTTGCCGCCGAAATGCTGCTGAAAAAGTCCTTCCGGGTGTGGAAGGCCTGGAAGGGCGGCGTGGCCGCCGTGGCGGTGATGGGCCTTTTGTGCGCGGTGTGCGTTTTCGACCTGTTTGGGGTGGAGAAGCGGGTGCCCAGTGTGGACAGTGTGGAAAAGGTCTACTTCTACGGAGACATCGGTTACCCCTATGATGACGGACGGCTGCATTTTGACAACACCAGCGACCCCAGGCTGATTGAAATGGTCACCCAGCTCCATCAGAAGGCTGTGGAGGAGAAAGGCCGGGCCCAGCAGGTGGGTGGGGACGACTATATCTATTTCAATATCGACTACACCCTGAAAAACGGTTCCACCATCAGCCGAAATTATACCAGCATTCCGGTCTACAAAGACGAGCTCCAGGATCCGGATACCCTCACCGGCTGGGCCCAGGGGATGCTGGAGGACCGGGAACTCATCGAGCAGATGTATAACTTTGACTACTATGAGCAGGGCCAGCTTACCCAGACCTATCTTGTGGATGTCTGGCAGGAGAAGGAGGAGTACTTTGGGACCCTCTTCCTGGAGGACCAGTCCCTTGCCGATCTGCGCAAGCTGTGGGAGGCGGTGCGTCTGGACTTTGAGGAAGGGAACATCGGCGTACACACCCTCTTCACCGACCCCGGCCAGGGCGACATGAACCCGAAGCTGGAGTTTACCTGGGTTTTTGAGACGGATAGCAGAAGCCCCACCTCAGACCGGGAGGGCTCCAAGTCTATCCTCTATGAGGACTGCACCATTGCCGTCACGCCCCAGGCAAAGCACACCCTGGCCTGCCTGGAGGAGATGGGATTGCCCAACGGGGGCTATCGGCTCTTCCACGACAATTAAGGCAAAAAAACGGATGGCAAACGCCATCCGTTTTTTTAAGCCTATTGAAAAGTCCTGCTGCAAGGAGTTCTGACGCCCGCAGGCGGCAGAATAAAATTTCATTTTGCCGCTGTTTCCATGGGATTTATCCGGTGATGGTAGTGCCCGCCGAGCGCTGGCCCAGCATGTGCAGCAGCAGGGCATGCTCCCCCCGGCCGTCCAGGATGGAGACCTCCCCTACCCCGGCGCGGATGGCATGGACGCAGCCCCGGACCTTGGGGGCCATGCCCCCGGCAATGAGCCCGGTATCGATGAGCTCCTCCGCCCGCTTGATGTCCATGCGGTCCACCGCGGTTTTGCTGTTGTGGCTGTCGATGAGGATGCCTCCCACGTCGGTGAGGAATACCAGGTGCTCGGCCCCCAGGGCCTCGGCCACCGCACGGGCGGCGTCGTCGGCGTTGCAGTTGAGGCTCCCCCCGTCCTCACCCAGAGCGATGGGAGAGACGACGGGAACAAAGTCCGCGTCCAGGAGGGTATTTAATACCTTGGGATTGACTTTGGTGATCTCCCCCACCCGTCCCAGAGCGGGGTCCTTCACCGCGGCGGTGATGAGACTGCCGTCCTTGCCGGAGATCCCCACGCCGGACACCTCCAGCCGGGCCAGGTCGGCCACGATGGCCTTGTTCACCTGGGCGGACAGGGCCAGCTCGGCGGTCTCCAGGGTGGTTTCATCGGTGTAGCGGTAGCCGTTTACAAAGTGGGTGGGTACCTGGAGCTTGTCCAAAAGGGCGGTAATGTGCTTGCCGCCTCCGTGGACCAGCACCACCCGCATGCCCACCATCCGCAGGGCGGCCACGTCCTGGAGGGTGGTGTCCTGGTCGGACGCTGCCCCGA
Source organism: uncultured Oscillospiraceae bacterium (assembly GCA_944385035.1). Lineage (GTDB taxonomy): Bacteria > Bacillota > Clostridia > Oscillospirales > Oscillospiraceae > Lawsonibacter. The sequence goes on from CALWVV010000009.1 coordinate 63,134, forward strand.
TGGCCGAGCCGCCGTATTTTACCACCACGGTCTTTCCCTCGTGGCGCTTGAGGATGGGGAGAATGGACAGCAGGTTTCGCACCTTCTCCATGCCGTCCAGGCCGTGCTGCACGTCGTATTCCTGGAGAAAGGTGTGGACATAGTCCACGTCCGAGGGAGTGTCGATATACTGGTTGCCCCGCTTCTGCCGGGTCTCCGCCCCCTTGCCGGTGATAAGCAGGACGGAGGGCGCATGGCAGCCCAGAATGGCTTGGCGGATGGCCTCTCCCCGGTTGGGCTCGATGGAATATTCACAGTTTTCCTTTGCCACATACTGGGAAATCTCCCGGCAGATGTCCAGGGTGTCCTCCTCCCCGCTGTCCTCCTCGGTGAGGATGACAAGGTCGGAGTACTTGCCCGAGATCTCCCCCAGATCCTTTCGCCGGTCCAGGGCCTTTTTGCCGGGGCAGCCAAAGACCGTGACCACCCGGCGGCCGGGGTACTCCGCCTGGACAGAGCGGAACAGGGTCTCAAAGCTCATGCGGTTGTGGGCGTAATCCACAATGGCGATGACCGTGTCGTCGGCGTTGGAGTAGACCTCCATCCGTCCGGGGACACGGGCCTTCATCAGGCCCACATAGATGCACCGCTCGGGGATCTGGAGCCCCTCGCACACGGCGATGGCAGCCAGGGCGTTTTCCACGTTGAACAGGCCGGGCATGGTCAGCCGGAACTCCCGGAAAAAGCGGCGGGTGCGCACCCGGAAGAGAATGTCGTTGCCCCGCTTGCGCACCTGGGAGGCAAAGACGTCTGCCTGCTCGTTTTTCTGGGAGAAGGTATAGACCGGCTTTCCGGCCCCCTGGGCTGCGGCCAGGATCCGGTCGGCGTGTTCGCAGTCCAGGTTGACGCAGTTGACGGCCCCCTGGGCAAAGATCTTCAGCTTGGAGGAGAAGTAGTCCTCAAAGTCCGGGTGCTCAATGGGGGAAATGTGGTCGTAGCCGATGTTGAGGAAGCAGGTGGCGGCAAAGTCGGTACACAGGGAGCGGTGGTACTTCAGGGCCTGGCTGGACACCTCCATGGTGAGGTACTCCATCCCCGACTGGGCTCCGTGGGCAAAGTGGCGCTGGAGCTCCAGAGGCTCGGGGGTGGTCAGGTGGGACTCAAAGCGCTCCACCCCGTCGTAGGTGTCGATGGAGGAGACGATGCCGCTCTCCTGCCCTCCTTTTTCCGCCATATACTCGTCCAGAATATACTTCAGGTAATAGGCGGTGGAGGATTTGCCCTTGGTGCCTGTAAGGCCGATGACCTTTAACCGCCCGGAGGGGTGGTCGTAGAAGAGGTCGGCCAGGGGGGCAATGGTCCGGCGCATGTCATGGACCAAAATGCCCGGCAGTCCCGCCTGGGGATAGGGGGTTTCGCTCACATAGGCAATGGCCCCCTTCTCCCGTGCCATGTCCAGAAATTCCGGCTTGAAGTGGGCGCCCTTGCAGAGAAACAGGGTGCCGGGCACCACCTCACGGGAGTCGTAAGAGACCAGGGCAATGGGGGAATTTTGGTCCATTTCCGGGGAAATGGGGGCGGAGAGCAGGTTCTCTTTCTCCAGCAGGGCGAGATATTCCTTCAGTGTGTGTACCATAGGGCACCTCTTTTATTTGATGAAAATATGGCGCAGGGGCTTGCCGCAGGCCTGGACGGCCCGCTCGGCCAGCACGGCCATGGCGTCGGTGTAGAAGGGAGGCAGGTGGTGCTTGTCGGCAAAGACGGACAGCTCCGTGCAGGCCAGCACCCCGCAGTCGCAGCCCTGACTGAGCAGGTCCTGATGGATGTCGGCAAATTTTTGGGGGTCGCCGTCCCGCCCGGCTTTGATGTCGTCGTAAATGAGAGACATGACCAGCTCCTGGGCCTGGGGAGAAGGAATGACCGCCTGTATTCCCACAGCAGAAAATTCCTTTTGGTATAGGCCAGTCTGGATGGTTCCGTCGGTGGCCAGGATCCCAGGCCGCTTTTTTCCCTGGGCGGCCAGCAGGCGGGCAGTTTCCCGGATCATGTGGAGAATGGGAATGGAGATCTGCTCCTGCACCCGGTCCAGAAAAAAGTGGGAGGTGTTGCAGGGCACGGCGATGGCGGTACAGCCCGCCGACTCCAGCAGACGGGCGTCGGAGAGCAGGCGGGAGTAGACCGCCTGCCGGGCCATTTCGCTGCCCAGAATGGCGGCAGTGCGGTCGGGCATGTCGCTGTCCGAGAGGATCAGGGCGTTGACGTGCTCCTGGTCGGTGTGGGCATCGGTGCGGTCGATGACAAATTGATAAAAGGTGTTAGTGGCCTGGGGCCCCATGCCGCCCAGGACGCCGAGACGTTTGTTCATAGTTTAATCCTCGCTGGGTACCTTGTTGTACTGGTCAAAGCGCTTGATGTTGCCCAGGTGGTTTTTCCACACCCGAATCCGGCGCTTCAGAGAGCTGTCCCCGGAGTAGACCAGGGAGTGGCAGTCGGCCCCTGCCTTGATGAGGGCGCGCATCTCCGGATGGTACTTCTTGGGGGTAAACTTGAAGGCCACCTTCCGGGGCACCATCCGCCACAGGGAGCGGTTTTTGGTCATGCGGAAGGGAAGCTCCTTCCCCTCCACATAGTCCTCCACCACCAGCTTTGCGATGTTGTGCCCCGCCCCGGTGACATAGTAGTTGCTCCGGCCCTGGCGGCAGTTGATCTCAAAGGCCTTGTACTTGCCGTCCCGGCGGTCGTACTTGATGTCAAAGTTGGAGAAGCCCACAAAGTGGAGGCTCTCCAGCAGGGCTTTGATGTTCTCCTCCAGGGCCTCATCGTGCTCGGTGATGATGACGGCGTGGTTGCCGATGCCGTGGGGGGAGTGCTCTTCCAGAAGCACGTGGCCCAGGCACATGAGCTTCACCTTGCCATTGTGGTCGGAGTAGTTGGTCAGTACCCGCATGTAGCTGTCGTCTCCGGGAATAAACTCCTGGAGCACCATGTGGTCGGCGTAGCCGGCGGCGTAGACATGGTCCAGGCTTTCAAGCAGCTCCTCCCAGCTCTGGCAGATGTACACCTTGGCCAGGGAGTGGTCGCCGCAGGCCCAGTAGGCCACAGAGTCCGCAGGCTTGGCGATGTAGGGCGGCCCCCAGGGAAGGGAGAAGTCGTGGCCCATGGACTTGTCGTAAATGAAGGTAGCTGGGTGATCCACCCCGTGCTGGTCGCACAGCTCATAGAACTTCTCCTTGTTGATCAGGGTGTCCAGCAGTTCCCCGTCAATGTAGGGGGCAATGACATTGTCCGGCAGGTTGTCCCTGCAGTGGGCCGCCAGCTGGACATAGCTGTCGCCACAGCCCAGCAGGAGGATCTTCTTGTCCGGGAACTCACGGGAAACCGCCTCTACATTCCGGCGGAAGGCATCCATATCCTCGTTTTCCGGGCACACCCGGTAGTCGATGATGGCGCTGCCGTGGCAGGGAAAGGAGGGGTATTTGCCAAAGGCAATGGAGCGCACCCCATAGGCCTCGTGAAAGGCACGGGCCACGCTGTATACGTTGATGTCGCCGCCGAAGAGAAGGGGCTGGAAGGGAAGGGCTTGATTCATAACAGAATAACTTCCTTTGTTGTAGTAGTTGTCATACAGGATGGGACCTGTGAGAGCTTATCGGTATTCAATCTGGCAGCCCTTGGCAAACAGGGGGTCCAGGTCGAAAATGGCCAAATCGCCGCTGGAGCACTTCAGGTTGGTCACGTCCAGCAGGGTCTCCCCTGCCCCGATGGGGCCCAGGAGCTTGGCCCGCTGGTCGCCGATGCGCACGGTGCGGTGTTTGTTCCGGCGCCAGGCGTGGAAAAAGGCCCAGAAGCCGCTCTCTCTGGGACGGGTGACTCCGTAGCCGTTCTGGTAGCCCACGGGGAGCACCGCCACACGGGTGGGCTTTTTCAGGACGATGGGCCGGTCGGTGCCGATGATGTGGCCCTTGGGCAGCCACCGCACCTCCGCCAGGGGGACCTCCCCATAGCCCACGGTTTTCAGCCGGTCATCCTTGGTGCGCCGGCACCGGCCCAGGATGGCCGAGCCCGCCCGCACCGCGTCCAGCCGGGCGCCGTCGTTGTGAAGCAGGGCGAAGGAGCCCGCCGCATGTACAAGGCCCGTCTCAAACCCGGCCTTGTGAATGACATCCAGCACCTGGGAGAACTGCTCCAGCTGCTGCTGGGCCTGAACGTCCTTGAGCTTGGCGGCGTGAAGCTGGGTGTAAATGCCGGAAAGGGCCACGTTGGGCAGGGAGCGGTAGGCCAGCAGGATCTTCTCCGGCTCGCTGACCAGAAAGCCGCCGAATCCCATGCCCGTGTCCACCTGGATGTGGGCGTCCACCACGGTGGAGCGGTTTTCCGCCAGGGCGTTGAGGGCCATGCCCGTGTCCACCGAGGAGATGGTGCACACCACATTCAGGTCCACCAGCCGCTCCAGCTCCTCCCGGTCGGTGGTGGAGCGGAGCATTAAAATCTCCTCGTCCACAAAGCCCGCCTGGCGCAGCTTCTCGGCCTCTTTGACCTCAGACACGGCAAACCGGCCGATGCCCTCCGCGCGCAGCAGCTGAGCCAGGGGGACGATGCCCGCTCCGCCCCCGTCGCCGGTGAGCACCCCAAAGATGGCCGCCCCCGCGGCCCGGTCCTTAATGACGGAGAGGTTGTGCTTCACCGCCGACTTGTCAATGATCAGCTTGCGCATAAAAAGGCCCCCTTTTTTTATCTCGGGATGGTTCCGATCCAATTTGGTTCCTGCATTCCCAAAGCGCGTGTACCTTCACGACATACCATATCACTTTATTTTACCACCCATTGGGGGAAATAGCAATGAAAAAGGTGGGCCTGGCCGTCTCCAGCCCGGTTTCGGTTGCATTCCAGGGGCGGTTGGTGTAAAATATATCCACACTTGGTGAAATTATAAGGAAAATTTGAATACTGGAAAGGAGCGCGCAGGTATGGACGACAAGGTAAAGGATCTGCTGGACCGAATCCGGGGAACCGCCAGCGTGGCGGCGGATGCCGCCGCCGACACTGCCCGTGTGGCCGGAAAAAAGGCCGGCCAGATGGTGGATGTGGCCAAGCTCAATGTGCAGCTGTTTGACCTGAACGGGGACTATAACGAGGTTATGCGCCAGCTGGGCCAGGTGATGTACGACACCCACAAGGGGCAGGCCCCTGAGGGTGACCCGGTGACCCAGCTTCTTATAAAAGCAGATGAGCTTGCAGAGAAAATTGCCGAGGTAAAGGCCCGGATCGCAGACCTGCGCCAGGCCCAGACCTGTCCCGCCTGCGGCGCTCCCTGCGGGAAGGGCGACAAATTCTGCCGCACCTGCGGCCAGGCACTTTAAGGAGGAAAAAACATGCAGTATACCATGGAACAGTATGAGGCCAGCGCACAGGCCATCCGCAGTCAGTTGGGGGATTTTGTCCCCAAGGTAGCAATGGTGCTGGGTTCCGGCCTGGGCTATCTGGGGGACGAGGTGGAAAACCCCATCGCCATCCCCTACGGAGACATTCCCCACTTTAAGTCCTCCACCGCCCCCGGCCACAAGGGCCGGCTGGTGTTCGGCACCCTGGAGGGCCAGAAGGTGGCGGTGATGCAGGGCCGCATGCACCACTATGAGGGCTATTCCTATGAGGACGTGTCCTATGCGGTGCGGGTGCTGCGCCTGCTGGGGTGCGACACCTTGATCGTCACCAACGCCGCCGGCTGTGTGAACACCCAGTGGGAGGCCGGTGACCTCATGCTCATCACCGACCAAATCAAGCTCTTCTCCGAGTCCCCCCTCCGGGGCGAGAACCTGCCCGCCTTCGGCGAGCGCTTCCCCGATGTGTCCCACCTCTATACCCTGCGTCTGCAGGAGCTGGCCCGCCAGACGGCCAAGGAGATGGGCATCCCCCTGCGGGAGGGCGTCTACTTCTATTGCTACGGCCCCCAGTACGAGACCCCTGCCGAGGTCCGGGCTGCCCGGATTCTGGGCGGCGATGCGGTGGGCATGTCCACCGCCCCCGAGGCCATCGTGGCCGGCCACTGCGGCATGGAGATTTTGGGCCTGACCCTGCTCTCCAACATGGCCGCCGGTATTCTGGACCAGCCCCTTACCGAAAAAGAGGTGCTGGATGCCGCTGAGGCCGCACGGGAGAAATTTTCCGGCCTGGTGCGTGCCTGCCTGAAGAAGCTGTAAGGAGTTTTACTATGTCTGTACTGTTCCAACATGTCACCGTTCTCACCATGGACCCCGCCCAGCCCCTGCTGAAGGACGCCTATGTGGCGGTGGAGGGGACCACCATCGCCTCTGTGGGGACCCAGCGTCCCCAGGGGGAGTTTGACCGGGTGGTGGACGGCAAGGGCCAGGTGCTCATGCCCGGCCTCATCAACTGCCACACCCATGTGCCCATGACCCTCATGCGGGGTTATGGCGGCGGCCATGATCTGCAGCACTGGCTCAGCGACTATATTTTCCCCGCCGAGGCCAAGCTGGACGAGCGGGCAGTGGCCGCCGGGGCGGCCCTGGGCCTGGCGGAGATGATCGCCACAGGCACCACCTGCATTGTGGATATGTATATGAAGACCGGCACCATCGCCCAGCAGGTGATGGACGCCGGCATCAGCGCCAACCTCTCCTGCGGCGGGCTCTACTTCGGCGACCCCAAGGACTTCTCCCCTGACAAGTGCACCGACTGCCGAAACCAGCAGGAGCTTATGCAGCAGTGGCACGGAGCGGGAGACGGCCAGATCCTGGTGGATGCCTCCATCCACGGGGAATACACCTCCAGTGCCCCCCTGTGGCAGTGGACCGCGGACTTTGCCCAGAAGAACAAGCTGGGCATGCATGTGCACATTTCCGAAACCAAGCTGGAGCATGAGCAGAGTCTGGAGCGCCACGGGAAAACGCCCCTGGCCGTTCTGGACCAGTATGGCGTATGGGAGCGGGGCGGCACGGCCGCCCACTGCGTGTGGGTGAGCGACGAGGACATGGCCATCATGGCCCAAAAGCATGTCACCGCCGTGCACAACCCCGTGTCCAACCTGAAGCTGGGCTCCGGCGTGGCACGGGTGCCCCAGATGCTAAAGGCCGGGGTCAATGTGGCCCTGGGCACCGACGGGGTGTCTTCCAACAACAGCGCCGACCTCTTTGAGGAGATCAAGCTGGCCGCCATGCTTCACAAGGGCGTCAGCCGGGACCCCATGGCCGTCACGGCCCGCCAGGCACTGGAGATGGCCACGGTGAACGCCGCACGGGCCCTGGGCCGGAACACCGGCGTGGTAGCGCCGGGGAAGGTGGCCGACCTCATCCTGGTGGACTTTAACCGCCCCAACCTGATCCCCTGCCACGATGTGGAGGAAAACCTGGTGTTTGCCGCACGGGGGGGCGATGTGTCCATGAATATGGCACGGGGCAAGATCATATATGAAAAGGGAGAGTTTTTCACCCTGGACCTGGAAAAGATCCGTTCCGAGGTGGAGAACTATGCCCTGCCCCTTATTTTTGGTTGATGTAGGAGGCTTCCTATGGCCCAGCGTAATTCTCCGCCCCGCCGGCTGAGCGGGCAAAAGCAAAACACCTTCTTTGGCGGCGCGGCCATTCTGGCTGTGGGTATTCTGGTGGTCAAGGTCATCGGGATGTTCTATAAAATTCCGCTGACCAACATCATTGGAGAGCAGGGCACTGCGGACTTTACCAACGCCTATAATATTTATACCGTGCTGCTCACCATCTCCACCGCAGGCCTGCCGGTGGCGGTGTCCAAAATGGTGAGTGAAGCCAATGCCCTGGGGCGCCAAAACCAGGTGCGCAAGATTTTCCGCCTGTCTTTGACGGTGTTTTTGACCTTGGGAGGCATCTCCTTCCTCGTTATGTTCTTCCAGGCGGAGATGCTGGCGGGCATGATGAACGACGACAAGGCCGCCATCGGCATCCGGGCGCTGGCCCCGGCGGTGGTGTGTGTGGGCTGCCTGTCTGCCTTCCGGGGCTATGCCCAGGGACACGGAGACATGGCGCCCACCGCCATTTCCCAGATCATCGAGGCCCTGTGCAAGCTGGTGGTGGGTCTGGGTCTGGCCTATTGGCTCATCAAAAGCGGAGCGGGACAGAGCAACGCCGCCGCCGGCGCCATCACCGGCGTCACCGTGGGCACCGTGGTTGCAGTGGTCTACATGGCCCTGCACCATGTGAAAAAGAACCTGGAGGAGCCCCGGCTGTCCAGAGATGAGCCGGAAGCGGCGGGCAGGATTCTTAAGGAGCTGCTCCAGATCGCCATCCCCATCACCCTCAGCTCCTCCATGGTGGGCATTGTGACCGTCATTGATTCCGCTTTGGTCCAGGGACAGGTGCAGAAGGTGCTGCTGGAGGACCCCAGCAGCTGGGCCCTGTACGCGGGGGTGGCGGATTTTGCCCCCCTGCAGGATGCCATTGACGCCTGGAAGCAGGCCATGGGCGCGGGGGCACAGGTCACCATGACCACGCTGACAGAGCAGCTGAAGGCCGCCGCAGCGGCCCAGCATCCCAATGCCATCCAGACGGCCGCCCTGGCCGTGGACGAGGTGCTTCAGGACCTGAGCCGCACCCTCTATGGCAACTACTCCGGTGCCATCAACATCTATAACCTGCCCACCTCCCTCATGGCCGCCATCACCGCCTCGGTGATTCCCGCCGTCTCCGGCGGATTGGCCCGCCGTGACCGGAAAGGAGCGGCCCGGATCTCCGGTTCTGCCCTGCGCATTACCGCCCTGCTCTCCTTCCCCATGGGCATCGGCCTGTTTGTGCTGGGCACGCCCATTGTCCGGCTGCTGTTTGCCAGCCTCAATGCGGAGCTGGCCGGTTCTCTGCTGTCCACCCTGGGGCTGACGGCTATCTTCTCCTGTGTGACCCTGGTGTGCAACTCGGTGCTCCAGGCCTATGGCTTTGTGATTTTGCCCGTCATCGTCATGGTGCTGGGCGGAATCGTGAAAATTGTCACCAACTATAACCTGGTGGGCACCGCCCAGATCGGCATCTACGGAGCCCCCACGGGCAGCGTACTGTGCTTTGCCCTGTGCCTGATCCTCGACCTGGCGATCATCGCACGGGTCATCCCCCACCGGCCCAAGTTTGGCCCCATCTTCCTAAAACCCTTCCTTGCCTCGGCCATGATGGGTGCGGCGGCCTGGGCGGTGTATGGCCTATTGTACCGGGTGCTGTCCTATGTGCCCGATGGAGAGACCGAGCGGGTCATCACCTGGATGGGCAACGCGGTGGCCACCTTAGGCGCCATCGGCGTGGCTATGATCGTGTATGTGGTGCTGGTGGCGGCGCTGCGGGCCGTGTCACGGGAGGACCTGGCCCTGATGCCCAAAGGGGACAAAATTGCGAAGCTGCTGAGAATTTGACATAAATTTCCACATTATAGGGAAAACTGGGGGAAGTGGAGCCATTTCCCCCTCTTTTCTGTGGAAAATAGAAAAATAGCTTGATAAGGAAGAGGAACTGTGGTAAATTCTCAATGTAACGCCCAGTATCAGATGGATGATTTGCTGGAAATTATGAAGACCCTGCGTGCTCCGGGGGGCTGTCCCTGGGACCGGGAACAGACCCACCAGTCCATCCGGCAGAACATGCTGGAGGAGGCCTATGAGGCTGCCGACGCCATTGACCATGAAGACATGGAGAACCTGAAGGAGGAGCTGGGTGACGTACTGCTCCAGGTGGTGTTTCACGCCCGCATGGCCCAGGAGGCCGGACAGTTCACCTTTGACGATGTGGTGGACGGTGTGTGCCGAAAGCTCGTTTACCGCCACCCCCATGTGTTTGGCGCAGTGGAGGCGGAGGACGCCCAGGGGGCCCTCAGTACCTGGGACGCCCAGAAGCGCCGGGAGAAGGGCCAGCGCACCACCGCCGATGCCATGGACTGCGTGGCCCGAGCCATGCCCGCCCTTATGCGGGCGGAGAAAATCCAGGGAAAAGCCCGAAAGGCGGGCTTTGACTGGGAGGAGGTCTCCCCTGCCCTGGACAAGCTGTCCGAAGAGGTCGGGGAGCTTCGGCAGGCGGTGAGGGAGCACTCCAATGTGGAGGAGGAGCTGGGCGACCTGCTCTTTGCTGCGGTGAAGGTAGGCCGGTTTGCCGGTGTGGACAGTGAGACCGCCCTCCAAAAGGCCTGTGAGAAATTTATCCGGCGGTTCCGCCGGGTGGAGCAGTCCGCAGGCGGACCCTTAACCGGGTTGGATGTGCCTGAGCTGGAACGGCTTTGGCAGAAGGCCAAATGGGAAGAGCGCGCCCAAACATCAAACGACAACTTAAAAGCCCCCTGATTCCAGGGCTTTAAGTATAGATCAGCGGCAGCCGGGAAAGACTGCCAACATGTACAGGAGGAAAAATGACATGAATAAAACCGAACTGATTGCCGCCGTGGCCGAGAAGGCGGAGCTGTCCAAGAAGGACGCCGAGGCCGCCATTACCGCCGCCATCGAGGCCATTACTGAGGCGCTTCAGAAGGAAGAGAAGGTTCAGCTGGTGGGCTTTGGTTCCTTTGAGGTGAAGAAGCGCGCTGAGCGCATGGGCCGCAACCCCCAGACCAAGGAGGCCATTCCCATTCCTGCCTCCAAGGCTCCGGTGTTCAAGGCCGGCAAGGCTCTGAAGGACGCTGTGTCCAAGTAATCTCCAAGAAAAGCGGGGGACGCTGTGTCACGGCGTCCCCCGCTTATGTGTTAGAATAGGAGCGATCATTGTGCGATTGGATAAATGGCTGAAAGTTTCCCGGCTCATCAAGCGCCGCACCGTGGCCAACGAGGCCTGCGACAATGCCCGTGTCACCGCCAACGGCCGGCCGGTGAAAGCCAGCTATGACGTGAAGGTGGGCGACCAGCTGGAGCTGAAATTCGGTACCAACACCGTCAAGGTGGAGGTGCTGGTGGTGGCCGACAATGTGGGCAAGGCAGACGCGGCGGCCATGTACCGGGAGGTACTCTGAGATGGTCCTGAGGGCGGGATATTGGAAAAAAGGTCTGGCTCTGGTGTTGGCCCTGGCCCTGACCCTGTTAGGGGGCTGCCAGCGCCAGCCGGAGAAGCATGACAGGCAGGTCTTCGCCATGGACACCATTATGACCCTGACCGTTTACGGCGACGGATTGACCCAGACAGCGGAAGAGGTGCTGGCAGAGCTGGAGTATGAAGTGAAGTGGCTGGAGGGCTTTTATTCCGCCACCGATCCCCAGGGTGATCTGTACCGTCTGAACGCTGCCAACGGGGAACCAACAGAGGTCAACAACCCCACGGCCAGTCTTTTGCGGGAGGCTATAGAGCTGTGCGCGCTTACCGGCGGGGCCCTGGATATCACCGCCTACCCGGCGGTGGAGGCCTGGGGCTTTATCTCCGGAGACTACCGGGTGCCCGCTGCGGAGGAGCTGGCGGAGCTGGCCCAGAAGATCGACTATACCCGCATCGTCCTGGGGGAGGAGACGGAGAGCGGGCGGTTTGTCTCCCTCCCCGCCGGGATGGAGGCGGAGCTGGGGGCGGTGGCCAAGGGCAAGCTTGCGGATACCCTGGCTGGTATTTTGGCCGCCTGCGACGTCCACACCGCCCTGCTGGACCTGGGCCAGAGCACCATTATGGCCGTGGGCGCCAAGCCCGACGGCTCCCCCTGGCGCATCGCCGTCCAGGACCCGGCGGGAGCGGGCTATCTGGGAGTGATCGAGCTCACCGATCTGGCAGTAGGCACCTCCGGGGGCTACCAGCGGTTTTTTGAGCAGGACGGGGAGACCTACTGGCACATCTTAGACCCCGCCACCGCCGCCCCCGCCCGCAGCGGCCTCACCTCGGTGACGGTGGTGGGTCCCTCGGGCCTTGTGTGCGACGGGCTGTCCACAGCCCTGTTTGTCATGGGCCTGGAGGAAGGCGCCCAGTTCTGGCGCGACCACCCGGAGCTGGAAATTGAGGTCCTCTTTGTTACGGAGGACGGGACCCTATACGTAACCCCTGGCATGGACGAGCGGTTCTCCCTGGCCCAGGGCTATGAGGACCGGGAGGTACAGGTGCTGACATGAGCAAAAACGCCAAGATCATTTTGATCCTGCTGTTGGCGGCAGCGGTCCTCTCGGTGGGATTTCTTCTGCTGCAAAGGGAGCAGCCCGCCTCCCCGGTGGCCCGGATCACCCTGGACGGGGAAGTGCTGGAGGAGATTCCTCTGGATGAGGTGGAGGAGAGCTACTCCTTTACCGTGGACAGCGAGGGGGGCTGCAATACCATTTTGGTGGAGCCCGGCCGCATCCGGGTGAGCGAGGCGGACTGCCCCGACCAGGTATGCGTCAGCCAGGGGTTTATTTCCGACGGCACCGTCCCGGTGGTGTGTCTGCCCCACAAGCTGATGATCGAGATCGTGGGGGGAGGGAGCGCCTTTGACGCCGCAGCCGGTTAAAGGAGTGGGGCGCCTGACCCGCCTGGCCCTGCTTACCGCCATCGCCCTGACCATCTTTATGGTGGAGGCCCAGCTGCCGGTGGTCACCATCGTGCCGGGCATCAAGCTGGGCCTTGCCAACATCGTCACTGTGTACGCCATGTTTACCCTGGGGCCTGGAGATACCCTGATGATGTTAGCGGGGCGGATTTTTCTGGGGGCGGTGTTTTCCGGGCAGATGATGACCCTCATCTACTCCGCCGCCGGGGGTTTCCTCAGCTGGTGCGTGCTCCTTCTCCTGCGCAAGATGCTGGACCACAGGCAGATCTGGCTGTGCAGTCCGGTGGCCGGGGTATTTCACAACCTGGGTCAGCTGTTGGCCGCAGCGGCAGTGATGAAGACCTGGACGGTGCTGGCCTATCTCCCCTACCTGGTTCTGGCAGGGATCATCGCCGGACTTTTCACCGGCGTGGCCGCCCAAGCCCTTATGAACCGCCTGGAGCGGCTGAAGCAGTAATCGTTGGGAGGAAAACACCATGAAGATTTACGCGCTCATGGAAAACACCCCTTATGAGCCGGCCTTTGCCGCGGAGCACGGTCTGAGCCTCTATCTGGAGACCGACCGGCACAAGATCCTCTTTGACACCGGAGCCTCCGGGGCCTTTGCAGACAACGCAGAGCGGCTGGGGGTGGATCTGTCCCAGGTGGAGCTGGCTATCCTCTCCCACGACCATTACGACCACGGGGGCGGTCTGGCCCGTTTTCTGGAAGTGAATGACCACGCCCCCATCTACCTCAGCGCCCACGCCTTTGGCAAGCGGTACAACGGGGTGGGCAAGTACATCGGGCTTGACCCTGCCCTCCGGGAGAATGGACGGCTGCGGTTTGTGGAGGATGTTCTGGAGCTGGATGACCAGTTATCCCTGTATTCCTGTAATCAAAAGCCAAAAAAATACCCGCTGGACAGTGCGGGGCTGACGGAGGAGCGGGACGGGGAACAAAAGCCCGACCAATTTCTCCATGAGCAGTACCTGATGGTCCGGGAGAAGGGGAAAAAGGTGCTCATCAGCGGCTGCTCCCACAAGGGGATTTTGAACATCATGGACTGGCTGGAGCCCGATGTGCTCATCGGGGGCTTCCACTTTATGAAGCAGGAGGTCACGCCCCAGGGAAACCCCGTCCTGGACCAGGCGGCCCATGTGCTCCGGGCGCACAAGACGGCCTACTACACCTGCCACTGCACGGGCCAGGAGCCCTTCCAATACCTGAAGGACCGCATGGGTGAGCAGCTTCAGTACCTGGCCTCCGGGCAGGTCATCACAGTATAATCAAGGGAACGAAAAGGGCCGCCGGACAATCCGGCGGCCCTTTGTGCTGCGGGGGGCAGGAAAATATTTCGCTTATCCCAGAGTATGATTCAGCGTGTCCCAGAGAACGGTGCTCCGCCAATTGGAATCAGAGGAGACAAGAATTTCTTCCAGCGGCTGGGTATAGGCGATACCCTGGGCATCCTGAAAGACCGCGCTGATGGTCAGGGTGTGCCCGGATGGGAAGGAAAGATAGGTGTACCCGGTGTAAATGGTCCCTTCCAACACCTCCAGAGGAAGGGTGTGGACCTGGCCGTCTCCGTCCAGCAGCTGGAGGGAGACCTCCATCCCCTCCACCTGCCGGGCCATGGTGAGATAGAAGGTGTAGTCAATGTGGGTTTGATCTCCCCACACACTCACGTCCAGATCAAAGTCGGCCACCAGGGGCTGCTCTGGGTCCAGGGCGTTCTGCTCCGCCGCCAGCTGCTGCTCTACCCCGCCCAGCCGCCAGCCCAGATAGGCGGTAGTCCCCAGAGACAGGAGGGTCAGCAGAGCCAGGATGATGACCCCCACACGCCACAGGCGGGGCAGGGCCAGTACGATCTTGGGTTCCGGCCCGGCGTCCCCGGTCTCTACCTGGAGCAGGTCATTGAGGGACACCCCAAAAAGCTTGCCCATGGCGATGAGCTTGTCCACCTCGGGGACGGCTCCGTCCATCTCCCAGCGGGAGATGGCCTGGCGGGAGACCCCCAGCTTCTCCCCCAGGGCCTCCTGAGAGAGGTTCTGCTGCTTTCGTAATTCTTGAATCCGCTGGCCCAGGGTCATCTAAGACACCTCCTGTGTGGAATCTTGGAAGGAAGGATATGTGCTGCTGTGGGAAAGGGCCCCACTGCGGCGGTTTTTTCTGCGGTCAGGAAAGTTCCAGCTGGCAGCCGGGAACCTGTCTGGCCACGGAAAGGGGAAGATCAGCAACGCAAGGAACGTATTGCTCCTGAATGGAGAGGGTGCTGACGGTAAAGTTGTTTCCCCGCTGGGCATCGGTGCCGATGGTGAGGAAATTCTCGATGGTGGCGGTGCGTCCGGTGCCGGTCTCCCGCAGCTCGATGGCGGCCACCGTTACTACCTCCCCGCCGTAGTCGGGCAGAGTCAGCGTGGCACGGCTGTCCCCGAACAGGGGCGTTTTCACAGGCAGATATTCGATCCGCTCCCACTGGCGCTTGTCCTTGGGCACCTCAGTGCCGTCGGGATATTCCCCCCAGGGGTCATAGCCCTCGATTTTGGTCTCCAGACCGGTGACCTTCCAACCCTTCAGCCCCTCGGCCAGCTGGAAGGAAAACCGAATGGTCAAATCCTCGCTGCCTCTGGCCTGGGGAAAGCCCATGGAGATGTGGCCAAAGGAGACATCCCAGTCCTGGAACAGACGACGGCCGTCACAGGGGACGTATGGCTCAGAGGCGGCGGCGGAAACTGCAATCTGACGGCGAAGGGACTGGTTTTCCTGCCACAGAAGGAGGGAAGGAAGGGCGCAGAGAAGCAAAATTACGATCAAACCAGCCGCGGAAACCAGCTTTCGCCGGGGCCATTGCCTGACCTGCGGCCGGGCGGGCTTGCTGAGCCCCAGCAGCTCGTCCAGGGAAACGCCAAAGAGCTTGCTCATGGCAATGAGCTTGTCCACCTCGGGGACGGCCCCGTCCATCTCCCACCGGGAGATGGCCTGGCGGGAGACCCCCAGCTTCTCCCCCAGGGCCTCTTGGGAGAGGTTATGCTGTTTTCTTAGTTCCTGAATCCGCTGGCCCAGGGTCATGGCGGCCACCTCCTTTGGTTTGGTGTTTCCAGTATAAGGGAAAGGGACGGAAAGTGGCTACCATCCGTCCCTTACAGCTTGTCAATCTGTGGTTGCACCCCCTGTCCCGCAAGGGATTGGGGGTTTTATTTTAATTCCATGAGAACGCCCGACTGAGGAGGCACCGTCAGAGAGAAACCGCTCTCCTCCATCTCCACATTGGCCCGGCCCAGGATGGCCTCGGGTTTTCCCTCCCCCTCCAGGAACATGGCCTGGGGAGTTTCGCTGGCGTTAAAGGCGCACAGCAGGCGCTGCTTCCCCTCCCGGCGGACAAAGGCCAGCAGGGGCCCCTTGCCGTAGACGTAGCGGATGGAGCCCCGGCGCAGGGCCTGGTACTTTTTCCGCACCTGGCCCAGAGCCCGGTACCAGTCCATCAGCTCCCGGTCCTCATGGCCCCAGGGGTAGGTCTGGCGGTTGAAGGGGTCCTCAAAGCCCTCCATACCCGCCTCATCTCCGTAGTAGATGGTGGGGGAACCGGGGAAGCAGAACAGCAGCAGACTGGCCGCCCGCAGCAGGTCCTTACCCCGGCGGCGCTGCTTGGGAGAGAGACGGAAGTTGGCCCGCCACTCTTTGGACTGGTCCCGGTACTCCCCGCCCGCCCCCATGAGGGTGAGGAAACGGGGGGTGTCATGGGTGTCCAGAGAGTTCATGGCGGAGTAGAAGGCAAAGGCCGGGTAATTTTCCCGGATGGTCTCCATGCTCTCCACAAAGTGCTCCCCTCCCCCGCCGGTGAAGAAGGCCAGAATGGCGCTGCGCAGGGGGTAGTTCATCAGTCCGTCACAGTGGCCGCCCAGAATGTGCTTGCGGCGCACTCCATAGGCAATTTTGGTGGAGCCGTCTTCCCACACCTCGCCGATGACCACAGCGTCGGGCTTCTCCTCCCGTGCGGCCTGATGGATGCCGTGGACAAAGTCGTCGGGCAGCTCGTCGGCTACGTCCAGCCGCCAGCCGTCCGCTCCCGCCCGGAGCCACCGGCGCACCACACTGTCCGGTCCGGCAAAGATGAAATTGCGGTAGTCGGGATTGCTCTCGTTGACGGCGGGCAGGGAGTAGATGCCCCACCAGCTCTCATACTTCTTGGGCCACTGGATGAAGTTGAACCAGGGGCGGTAGGGGGAGTCCCAGCTCTGGCTGGCGCCTACATCGGGATAGAAGCCGTCGCCGTTAAAGTAGCGGCTCACAAAGCCCGTGTGGTTGAACACACCGTCCAGCATGACCCGCATGCCCCGCTTGTGGGCCTCCTGGCACAGGTGGGAAAAGTCCTCGTTGGTGCCCAGCATGGGGTCCACCCGGCTGTAGTCAGCAGTGCCGTAGCGGTGGTTTTCCGCCGCCTCAAAGATGGGGTTGAAGTACAGCGTCTCTACCCCCAGGCTTTTCAGATAGTCCAGCTGTTCCATCACACCCTTAAAATCGCCGCCGAAGAAGTCCCGGTTGCGCACCTCTCCCTTGTGGTCGGGGCGGTATTCGGGGGACTCCTCCCAGTTTTGGTGGACGGTGCGGCCTCCCACCAGGCCGGTGGGGTCGGGGATACGGCTGCGGCGGAAGCGGTCGGGGAAAATCTGATAGGTGACGCCCTCTCCAAACCAGGTGGGGACAGCCTGGGAACCGTCGTACACGGTGAGCTGATAAGGGCCCAGCTCCTGCTTGCGCCCGTCCAGACGCTCCAGCTTAAAGGAGTACCACACCAGGCCCACATAGTCCTGGGTGTCCAGCTGGGTGGAAAAGACGTCCTGACTCAGCTCAAAGCCCTGCCAGGGCATGGGGATGGTCACCGTTTTGTTGTCCCAGCTTTCAAACCGGGCCGTGAGAGCGGCATGGGAAAACCCCTCGGCACGGGGCGGGCGGAGAGAAAAGCGAACCGCGGTCCCGGAGGACACGGCCCCGTAGGGGCTTTTATAGCGCTCGTCCCGAGAATTGTAGGTAGGTTGATAGGTCAAAGAGATCACTCCAAATAGTTTGGAATCGGAAAAAGGGAGCTGGCCGCTCAGTGATATTTGTAGCTCCCACCGCCGATAAATTCCCGCAGCAGGGAGTCTTTGGCCACCAGGGCGGGGTCGATGGCCTCAAAATACTGGAAAGCGTCCACCAGCTGAAGCATCTCGTCATGGCGCTCGTTGTCCTCGGGAACGCTGCGGAGAATGGGGACGGCGTAGTTTTTCATCACCGACACCTCATAGGGCAGAGAGGAGTCAAAGATAATATCCGCCCGGTTTTTAAAGGGGGAGATATAGAGCTTCTCTCCCCGGCGGACGTTGGCCCACATGTCCAGGGTCTCGGCCACCTCGGTGCCCCGGAAGCTATAGTCCCGTACGGCCCGGCGGGTCAGGCGCATCCAGGTGCCTTTAAAGCGGAGGATGGCCCCCTCGTTGACGTTGGAGCGGGCGGAAATATAAAGCTTGGTGGCCTCCGGGTGGCGGCCGGCAATGTCGTCGTTCAGGGCGTGGATGCCCTCAAAAATAACGATCTCGTTTTTTTCCAGCTTCATGGGCGTGCCCAGCGAGTCGTTTCGCATCTGGCGGGCAAACTCAAATTTGGGGATGATGATCTCCTCCCCACGGGACAGAGCGGAAAAGTGCTGGTCCAGCAGCTCCATATCCATGCACAGGGGGGACTCGTAGTCGATGTCGCCCTCGGGCGTGCGGGGCGCGGTCTTTCGGTTGAGGGTTTTGAAGTAGTTGTCCATGGCCACCGCACGGGAGCCCACGCCCCGGCGCTGGAGCTCCTCCGCGATTTTCATAGCCGTGGTGGTCTTTCCCGAACCGGAAGGGCCGGACAGCAGCACAATGGGGCTTTTGTCCAGATTGGACAGAATTTTGTCCGCGGCCAGGGAGACCCGCTGGTGATAGGCCTGGTCACATTCGGCCAGAAATTCCGTTACATCGCTCTGAATCCGTTTGTTGATTTCCTGCAGTTGGTAAGCCATAGGCGCTCCTTTCCGATCTGCCGCCCCATCAGGGAGCAAAAAAGGCGGCAATTTCCCCCCGCTGCTGTGCCAGCTTTTCCCGTGCGGACAGATAGTCGTGGGGGTATTTTGGGTTGGTAAGGCGGAGAATTTTCCCGCTGTTTGGCTCGATGAGCTTGGTCACGCCGCCCCCGCCCAGGGAGATGACGGTGTGCAGCTCTTCCATCATCACAATGTTATAAAGGCTCTCCGTGCCCGGCACGGCCCAGCCCACATTTTCCAGAGAGCCGGACATATACTTCTGCCGGTAGAGGTAATAGGGCAGATAGCCCGCGGCGGACAGCTTCTCCCGTGAGAAGTCCAGCATATGGGCGGTCTCCTCCCCCGAGGGCAGCGCCCCGCCCCGCTCCATCAAGGTGGAGCCCTTCTTCAGGGCCAGGGTGTGGACGGTGATGTTTTCCGGGCAGAGGGCCATGACCCCCTCCAGAGAGCGGCAAAAGCCCGCAAAGCTGTCTCGGGGCAGTCCGGCGATCAGGTCCATGTTGATGGAGGCAAAGCCCACCTTTCTGGCCATGGCGTAGGCCTCCAGAATATCCTGGGCGGTGTGCCGCCGGCCGATGGCCTGGAGGACGGGCTCCTCCAAGGTCTGGGGGTTAATGGAGATACGGCCGATGCCCTGCTCCTTCAGCACCTGCAGCTTTTCCCAGGTAATGGTGTCCGGCCGTCCTGCCTCCACGGTGTATTCGGTGCAGCCCTCCAGGGGCAAAACCCGGCGGCAGCGGCCCAGCAGGCCCTCCAGCTGTTCCGGAGACAGGGTGGTGGGAGTGCCGCCGCCCATGTAAAAGGAGCGCACGGAAAGGCCCAGCTCCCGGAGAAGCCGGCCCATGGCATCGATTTCCTCCTCCAGAGCCTCCACATAGGGGTCTACCAGCTTCAGGGTCCGGCCCACATCGGCGGAGACGAAGGAACAGTAGGCGCACCGGGTGGGACAGAAGGGGATGCCGATGTAGAGGGATACCTCCCTCTCCCGAAGGGAGCGCTGGACGGCCAGACTGGCCTTGGCGCAGTCCACCGCCAGCCGGGCGCGCTGGGGCGACACCCGGTACTCCCGCTCCAGCTGCTCCTGGGCCTGGGCCGGGGAGGCCCCGGCGGCCATGGAGCGGGTGGGCAGCTTCACTGGGCGCACCCCGGTGAGGGCCCCCCAGGGGGGCTCCTGCCCCAGCAGCGTGACCCCCGCCTGGTAAAAGGCCAGCTTCAAGGCATGCTGAAGGGTGTGGTAGACCGCCTCAGGGGGCTGCTTCAGTTCATGGGCAGGAAAGCGGGACTGGCCCTGGGCCTGGGCGCCGTTTCGTTGGACCGAAGCCCGCAGCACCCCCTCCTCCCCATCCAGAGACAGGGAGAAGCAGGCAAAGGGCTCCTCTTCCAGGGTATGGGGCGGCTGGGCCGGGTATTCCGGCTTTTCTCCAGGGAAAAGGGTGAGCATCATCTGCTCGGCGGCGTAATGATACCGCTCCGGCTGCCAAAGAGCGGCATCCGTGTAAAAATAGAGCTTCAACGGGACATAGCCTCCCGCATATAGGGGTTAAACCGGCGCTCCTGATCCAGAGTGGAGGTGCCCCCATGGCCGGGCAACACGTGGAAGTTGCCCTCCAGCCCGCCCAGGCGCTTCAGGGAGGAGAGGATCTCCTCATAGCTGCCTCCGGCCAGATCGGTGCGGCCGCAGTCGCCGGCAAAGAGGGTGTCCCCGGTAAAGAGCACGTCTGCCGCCTTTAAAGTGACCGAACCCTTGGAGTGGCCGGGGGTGTGCAGGACCTCAATGGTCAGGCTGCCCAGAGGAAGGGTGTCTCCCTCGTCATAGGTGAGCAGGCCCTCCACCTGTCCGGCCAGGGGGAACAGGCGGCTGCCTGCCCCGTTGGCGTCGGCCTGGTGGATGTAGATCTTGGCCTGGGGCCAGGCCTCGTGGAGCTGGGGCACGGCGGTGGTATGGTCATAGTGGCCGTGGGTCAGCAGGATATACTCCACCTGGGCATCTTCCTTTTCCATGACGGACAAAATCCGCTCGGCCTCGTCTCCGGGATCAATGACGGCGGCCACATGGGCCTGCTCGTCTTCCAGAATGTAGCAGTTGGTGCCGATGGGGCCCACCTGCATGACGTTTACTTTCATGGGCAATCCCTCCTACTGTTCGGTATCATATAAAATGGTCACCGGGCCGTCGTTTACCGAGGCAACCTTCATGTCTGCGCCAAACCGGCCGTGTTCCACAGAAAAGCCCCGCTGGCGGCACTGGTCCATAAACCGCTCGTAGAGAGGGATGGCCAGGTCGGGCTTGGCGGCCTTGGAAAAGCCGGGGCGGCGGGAGGAGGTGTCGGCATAGAGGGTAAACTGGCTGATGACCAGCATGGAACCGCCCACCTGCTCCAGACTTAAATTCATTTTACCCTGTTCATC
The DNA here is from genome assembly GCA_944385035.1 of uncultured Oscillospiraceae bacterium. GTDB lineage: Bacteria > Bacillota > Clostridia > Oscillospirales > Oscillospiraceae > Lawsonibacter. Next base: position 83,997 of record CALWVV010000009.1, read on the forward strand.
CTCAAAAACCCGCAGATTGCAGATTTTTTCGGCCAGCTTGTCGCATACGGCCTCGGTGTCGTTGGGGCCTACTCCAAGCAAAATAAGGTAGCCCTGTTCAATGGCCCCCTCTACCTTCCCGTCGATGGTGACGCTGGCGGAGGAAACACGGGTGACGACTGCACGCATAGAGTTTCTCCTTGTTTCGTTACTTGCCAGAGGCTCTGGCCACATGGTAGACCCCCTGGATGTTGTTGAGCTTGTTGATAACGGTGGCCAGCTCGTCCTTGTCCTTGACCTCCAGCACCATGTTCACAATGGCATGGCCGTCGGGCATGGAGCGGGCGGACAGGGCGTTGACCTTTACCTTCGCGGTAGACAGGGCCATAGCCACGTCCAGGGTCAGACCGTCCCGGTCCTTGGAGGACAGCTCCAGAGCGGTCTTGTAGTTGGGCAGCTTGCTGTCCACCCAGGATACCTTCACCCAGCGGTCGGCTTCCTCGGGCTTTCGCTTGTCCGGGGCGGCGTTGGGACAGTCGGAGCGGTGGACGGATACGCCGTAGCCACGGGTGATAAAGCCCACCACCGGGTCGCCGGGGACGGGGGTACAGCACTTGGCAAACTTCACCAGGCAGTTGCCCAGCCCCTCCACGACGATGCCCGAGTCGGACTTCACTGCAGTACCGGCCGCAGCCACAGGGACGCCCGCGGCGGTGCCGGGAACGATCACGCTCTCTGCAGTGGTTTTGGATGCGGCGGCGGCCTTTTCCGCCTGGAGCCGGCCCAGGCGGAGCATCTCGTCCCGCACACGGGCCACTGCCTTGGCGGCGGTGGTGCCCCCGTAGCCGATGGAGGCGTACAGCTCATCCAATGTGCCGCAGCGCACTTTATGAAGAATGTGGGGCAGGACCTCGTCGGCGGTGACGGCGGCCAGGGAGAGCTTGGCGTGTTTGAGCTCCGACTCAAAGGCGGCCCGGCCGGTGGCGATGTTCTCCTCCCGGCGCTCCTTTTTAAACCACTGGCGGATCTTGTTGCGGGCCTCGTTGGATTTACACAGCTTCAGCCAGTCCCGGCTGGGGCCCTTGGCGGACTTGGAGGTGAGCACCTCCACAATGTCGCCGTTTTTCAGGACCGTTTCATAGGGGACCATGCGCCCGTTGACACGGGCGCCCACCATGCTGTTGCCCACAGCAGAGTGGATGTTATAGGCAAAGTCGATGGGGGTGGCGCCGGCGGGGAGATTGACCACGTCGCCGTTGGGGGTAAAGACAAACACCTCGTCGGCAAACAGGTCCACCTTCATGGTGGAGACAAACTCCTCCGCGTCGGTGTCCTGCTGGCTTTCCAGAAGCTTGCGGACCCATTCAAATTCCTGCTCGGTGCCCAGGTTCTTGTTGGCCATGCCCTGCTTGTACTTCCAGTGGGCGGCTACGCCGTACTCGGCGGTCTGGTGCATCTCCCAGGTGCGGATCTGCACTTCAAAGGGGATGCCCTCCCGGCCGATGACGGTGGTGTGGAGGGACTGGTACATGTTGGGCTTGGGGGTGCCGATATAGTCCTTGAACCGGCCCAGTACCGGCTTGAACATATCGTGGATGCAGCCCAGGACGTTATAGCACTCGGGGATGTCGTCCACAATGACCCGGAAAGCGTAAAGGTCGAAAATCTCATCCAGGGTCTTGTTCTGGGCGTACATTTTCCGGTAAATGGAGTAGATGTGCTTCACCCGGCCATAGACGGTGCAGTGGATGCCCTCCTGGCTCAGGCGCTGCTGGATACGGTGCTGGATGCCCGCCAGAAATTCCTCGTGGGCGGCGGAGCGCTCGGCCAGCTGGTCCTCGATCTCCTTATAGCCGATGGGGTCCAGATACCGCAGGGACAGGTCCTCCAGCTCCCACTTCACCCGCTGCATACCTAAGCGGTGGGCGATGGGGGCGTAGATCTCCATGGTCTCCAGGCTCTTCTCCCGCTGCTTTTTGGGGGACTGGTACTCCATGGTGCGCATGTTGTGCAGCCGGTCGCACACCTTGATGAGGATGACCCGGATGTCACGGCTCATGGCAATGAGCATCTTGCGCAGATTTTCCATCTGCTCCTCTTCTTTGGTGACATACTGCACCCTGGTCAGCTTGGTGACCCCTTCCACCAGCTCGGCCACCGTGGGTCCAAACTTTTTGGCGATCTCCTCGTGGGTGGAGGCAGTGTCCTCGATGCAGTCGTGGAGCAGGGCGGCAATGACGCTGTCCACGTCCAGCTCCAGGTCGGCCACGATCTCCGCCACGGCGATGGGGTGGATGATATAGGGCTCGCCGCTTTTGCGCAGCTGGCCGTGGTGGGAGGCATCGGCGTAGGTAAAGGCGTCAAACAGCCGCTTGGTATCCAAATTGGGTGTATAGGTGGAAACCTTTCGTTCCAGGGCATGATAGCTCTCCAGAATGGGATCCATAAAATCACCTCGGTTGAGTTAGGAAAGTGGGGCGTCTGGGTGGGAGCCGCACTCCAGAATGCTCCGCAGACGCTTCAGAAGAGCAGAATCTTCCAAATCCACCTTGCGCTCTACCGGGCGCAGGGTGATTTGAAGGCGGTCGGTGCGGTGGGTCAGGTAAATGAGGCCGCGCTCCTCCATCACCTTCAGGCACAGCATGGTGCGGGCGGGTACCTCCCGCTGCCGGCTGGACCGGGAGACGGCACGGGCAATGCGTACGGGAGTGTCCTCCACCACGCTGCCCGCGGCAGACTGGCGCTCCAGCCACCGCCACAGCCAGACAAAATCCTCCCGGCTGGGGAGCAGTACCTGAGCCTCCTGAACGGAGAGGACCTCTCCCCGGACAAATTTTTCATAGATCGCGCGCTCCAGCTGGGCACGGGAGGGAACCACCCGCAGGTCGACCACCTGGAGCTGGAGGTCCCGCCGCCCCCGGAACTCATTGATCTGAGGGTAAAAGACCAGGTCCACCCGGCAGCCGGGATAGAGCCCGGTCTCCTCCGCGTCGGCAGAAAACCAGATGGCGTCCAGGCTGACGCCCCTGGCCTCCAGGCGCATTTTCAGGTGCCGTCCCCGGCCCACCTGGGACAGGGTGTGCACCTGGGCCCCCTGCAGGAGCAAAATGGGGCGGGGGTTGCCGGTACCGCAGGGCTCCAGCCGGTCCAGGGCCTCCACCGCCTCCACCGAAAGCATCTGGGGCTGGACGGCCATATCCACTTCCAGCACCGAGGGCAGCTCCGCCCCCTGGCAATTCTGGGCCAGAGTCTGACGAAGAGCCTGGGCCAGGGCGGGAATATTTTCCTCCCGCACGGTAAAGCCGGCGGCCAGGGCGTGCCCGCCGAAGTTCTCCAGCAGGTGGGAGCAGGAGGAGAGCAGCTCGAAGAGATTGACGCCCCCCCAAGAGCGGCAGGAGCCCTTGCCCATGCCCTGGTCCAGACAAATCATAAAGCAGGGACAGGCGTATTTTTCCGCCAAACGGGAGGCCACAATGCCCACCACGCCCTGATGCCACTGGCTTCCGGCCAGGAGGATGGCCCCCTGCTGGGGGGCGTCGGTGAGGTGGCGGACGCACTGGTGAAAAATTTCGCCCTCCAGGCCCTGGCGCTCCCGGTTAAGCTCGCACAGCTCCATGGCCAGCTCGTCGGCCCGAACGGGGTCCTGGGTGAGCAGCAGCTCCACCGCCACCTCCGCCCGGCCGAGGCGGCCGGAGGCGTTGATGCGGGGAGCCAGGGTATATCCTACGGAGACGGAGGTAATGTCTTTATCCTCCAGTCCAACACACCGCAGCAGGCTGGCCAGACCCACCCGCCGGGGAGGATTGAGCCGGGACAGCCCCAGGCTGACGATAGCCCGGTTCTCTCCTTCCATGGGCATAACGTCGGCTACGGTGCCGATGGCGGCCAGGTCACAATATTCTTCCAAAACTGCGCCGGCCTGCTCCGGGCCGGCCACGGCCATGGCCAGCTTCAGGGCCACGCCCACACCGGCAAGTCCCTTAAAGGGGTAGGGGCAGTCCGGGCGGTGGGGATCCACTACCGCGGCGGCGGCGGGCAGGGCGTCTTTGCAGGTATGGTGGTCGGTGATGACCACCTCCATCCCAAGACGGTTGGCAAGCTCCGTCTCCTCCACGGCGGTGATGCCGCAGTCCACGGTGAGAATGAGGTTTACTCCCTGTTGGGCCAGGGTCTGCACGGCCTCCAGATTAAGGCCATATCCCTCCTCTAACCGGCAGGGGATATAAGCAAGCACCTTTCCGCCCCGTTCCTGCAGGAACCGGGTCAGCAGACAGGTGGAGGTGATCCCATCCACATCATAATCGCCGTAAACGGCGATCACCTCGCCGCGCTCCAAGGCCAGGCGCACACGGGCGGCCGCCCGGTCCATATCCTTCATCTGATGTGGAGAGAGGATGGGTTCCTTTCTGGGAGAGAGAAGCTGGCGGACCTGTTCCGGATCGGCGATCCCTCTGGCAGACAGGATGGCGGCCAAGAGGGAAGGCACTCCCGCCGCCTCCAAAGCAGATTGATCTTCAGGACAGGGAGCGGCCACCTGCCAGTGTTTGTATTTCATTTGGTGGACACCCCCAGTCAGTCTTACCCGCAAAAAGGTAGGTACAATACGGCATATTAACTTTTTTATTATAGCATAGAGGACAGAAAACCTTCAAGATAAAATCCAGGGGCGCTTTTCTTTTTTCGGCCGAAGGAGGCTTGTGAAAAAAGAATAAAATAATTTTGGCGAAAATTCTGGAAAAATTACGGTTTCAGACGGTCGGGGCGAAAAACAGAAAAAGACAGAAACCCAAAAATTACCAGAAATAGCTGGGGAAAAGATCAAATAAAATGGGAAAAACAGGTGGTTTTTGTCTACTTTGTGCAGAAAAATGTAGCAAGCTAAATGACAGAAAACTTTCATGAACTAATTCAACCTAGCAATGGAAAGCTAACAAACCAGGGGAAAATTGAAATAGAGCACAAATAACTTTTTTGAAACGCCAAAGTTTTTGTTGATTTAACACAAAATACGTGCTATGATAAGGGCAAGCGGGACGCCTCCGCAGAGGGGCCTTCATGTTTAGGAAAAACTTCTTCTTGGCGATGGGAGTCGTCAATTTGGGATGGGAGAAGCTGTGATGGGCATGAGGGAGCGGAGCGTTTCGAAAAAAGCAACCGTAAGAGGAAAGAAGAAAGAGGGGTAACAATTTTATGGAAATCCTATTAAACCCGGTAACCGTATCGGTCCTGGTCCTGTGTGTGCTCAGCTTGCTGAAGCTGAACGTACTGCTGTCCATGCTGATCGCCTGTGTGGTCGGCGGCCTTGTGGGCGGTATTCCCATTTATAGCGAGACCGAGTCCACGATCTTCGGCATCCTGACCGGCGGCTTTGCCGGCAACGCCACCACCGCCCTGGCTTACATCCTGCTGGGCACCTTCGCTACCGCCATTGCCACCACCGGCCTGGCTGACATCCTCTCCAAGAAGATGTCCAAGGTCATCGGCGGCAACAAGCTGATTCTGCTGGGCATGATCACCATCATCGCCTGCCTGTCTCAGAACCTGATTCCCATCCACATTGCTTACATTCCCATCCTCATCCCCCCCATGCTGAGCATGATGAACAAGATGAAGCTGGACCGCCGCGCCGTGGCTTGTGCCCTGGCCTTTGGTCATAAGGCTCCTTACATCACCATCCCCTTCGGCTTCGGCCTGATCTTCCAGGGCATCATTGCTGACAACCTGACTGCCAACGGCATGGAAGTGACCGTCAGCGACGTTACTGCTGCCAACTGGTCTCTGGGCGTGGCCATGTTCATCGGCCTGCTGATCGCCGTGTTTGTTACCTATCGCAAGCCCCGTGAGTATCAGATGCTCGAGGCCGACACCTCCGCTTCCGATGCTGTCAGCGAGAAGCTGGAGTACCGTCACTATGTGACCCTGGTCGCCATCGTGGCCGTGGTCGTGGTCCAGATCTTCAGCCAGGACCTGGCTCTGTCCGCTCTGGCCGGCATTCTGGTCATGATCGTCTTCGGCGCCATCAAGTGGAAGGAGATCGACGAGCAGCTGGCCGGCGGCGTGCAGCTGATGGGCCTGATCGCTTTCGTTATGCTGATTGCTGGCGGCTATGCTGACGTTATGAAGGCTACCGGCGGCGTTGAGGCTCTGGTTGAGGCCGGTATCCACGCCATGGGCGGCAGCAAGATCATTGCCGCTACCGTGATCACTCTGATCGGCCTGCTGGTTACCATGGGTATCGGCACCTCCTTCGGTACCGTCCCCGTTCTGGCCGTGCTGTTCGTGCCTCTGTGCGAGAGCATTGGCTTCTCCCCCGCTGCTACCATCCTGCTGATGTCCGCTGCTGCTGCTCTGGGTGACGCCGGCTCCCCCGCCTCCGATACCACCCTTGGCCCCACGTCCGGTCTGAGCGCCGACGGCCAGCACGATCACATCTGGGACACCTGCGTGCCCACTTTCCTGCACTTCAACATCCCCCTGATGATCTGCGCCATCGTTGTGGCTCAGTTCATCTAAATCCATCCCGAATTAAGGAGCTCTGGTTCGGCGGGTTTTTCACGCTGAACCAGAGTTTCCAATGATTAACCACTCAATACAACCATCATTTACCATCCGTACTACGGATCAAGGAAGGAGACATCACAGTCATGTACAATCCCAAAGAAGTAAAGCACGTTGTCCTGGATGGGCATAGCCTCACCCTGGAGACCTTTGTTGCAGTGGCCCGTTACGGCGCCACGGTCGAGCTGGCTGATTCCGCTCTGGAGGCCATGAAGAAGTCCCGCGCCCTGGCTGAGAAGATCGCTGAGGAGGGCCGTGTTGCCTATGGTATCACCACTGGCTTCGGCGACTTCCAGCGCGTGGCTGTCAGCAAGGAAATGAGCAACCAGCTGTCCACCAACCTGATCCTCAGTCACTGCACCGCCACTGGCGAGCCCTACGCCGAGGAAGTGGTGCGCGGCATGCTGCTGCTGCGTGCCAACGCCCTGTGCGTGGGCGTGTCCGGTGTGCGCCCCATCCTGGTGGAAATGATGATTGAGATGCTCAACAAGGGCGTCCACCCCGTGGTGCCTCAGAAGGGCTCCCTGGGCTCCTCCGGCGACCTGGCTCCTCTGGCCCACATGTCTCTGCCTCTGCTGGGCAAGGGCATGGCCATGTATCACGGCGAGAAGATGACCGGCGCCGAGGCTATGGCCAAGGCCGGCATCAAGACTCTGGACACCCTGGTGAGCAAGGAGGGCCTGGGCCTGACCAACGGCACCTGCGCCATGACCTCCGTGGGCTCCCTGGCCCTGTACGACACCATCTGCGCTGCTCAGCTGGGCGATGTGATCGGCTCTCTGGCCTTCGAGGGCCTGACCGGTCTGCGCAACGCCTTTGACCCCCGCATCCACGCGGTCCGTGGCCAGAAGGGTCAGATGCTGGTAGCCAAGAACATGAAGATGCTGCTGGAAGGCTCCGAGATCCTGGACAACTGCCAGAACGACCGTGTTCAGGACGCCTATGCTCTGCGCTGCATTCCTCAGCTGCACGGCGCTGTCCGTGACGCCCTGGACTATGTCCTGGACAAGGTTGAGATCGAGCTCAATGCCGTCACCGATAACCCCCTGATGTTCCTGGAGGACGAGGCTGTTATCTCCGGCGGTAACTTCCATGGCGAGCCCATGGCGATCCCCTTCGATACTCTGGGCATTGCCTGCTCTGAGATCGCCGACGCTTCTGAGCGCCGTACCGAGCGTATGGTCAACGCCGCTCTGTCCAACGGCCTGACCCCCTTCCTCACCACCGAGGGCGGCGTGAACTCCGGCTACATGATCGTGCAGTATGCCGCCGCTTCCATGGTGTCTGAGAACAAGGTCTACGCTCACCCCGCTTCCGTGGACTCCATCCCCTCCTCCGCCAACCAGGAGGATATCGTGTCCATGGGCACCACCGCGGGCCGCAAGGCTGGCATGATCGTCCAGAACACCCTGTCCGTGCTGGCTCTGGAGCTGCTGACTGCCTGCCAGGCCATTGACATCCGCCGCCGCCTGAACACCCATGGCCAGGGCATCACCCCCCTGCATGAGGCTCTGTACAAGCACGTGCGTGAGAAGGTTGCCTTCTTCGAGCTGGACCGTGAGATCTGGCCCGACATCGCCGAGGTGGAGAAGATGGTCCGCAGCGGCGAGCTGCTGGAGATTGTCAAGGAGTATATGCCTGACTTCCAGTAAGAGAAAACACAAACTGCCCCCGGAGGGGAGGGACCCAGGCCCCTCTCCTCTGGGGGCTTCTATTTTTATCGGAGGAGAAACACCATGAAGGTAAGCATTTTGCGGGCAAATCCGGCGGGAAACATTACCTTGTTTGTCCTGGACCCCGTTGAAAAGGCCGCGCGTGCGGAATTGGCGGGGCGGCTGATGGAAATTGAAGAGCTCCATGGGGAGCAAGTGGGCTTTCTCTGCCAGCCGGAGCAGGGCTGTGTGGGCCGGATGGAGATGGCCGGCGGTGAGTTCTGCGGCAACGCCACCCGTGCCTTTGGGATGCTGATGGCCAAGGAACATGGCGGCCTCAAGCAGGTGCAGGTGGAGGTCAGCGGATGTGACCACCCTGTCACCGTGGATGTGGACCTGGAGGCGGGTACCGCCCGGTCCGAGATGCCCCTTCCCCTGTGGGTCAAAGAGGTGCAAGCGGGCGGCGTGACCGGAAAGCTGGTCCACCTGGGAGGGATCGCCCACCTGGTGGTGGAGCATGTAGAGCCCAGCCAGGCGTTTTTCGACCAGGTGGAGCCGGTATTTCAGGATATTTCCGGGCTGGATGCCTACGGCGTGATTTTCCTGGAGCCCGAGACGGGAAAGATGACCCCCTTGGTCAAGGTTCCCGCCGCCAACACCCTGGTTTGGGAGGGGAGCTGCGGCTCGGGTTCCCTGGCCTGTGCGGTGGCCCAGAGTGAAGGGCTGCCGGAGGGAGAATTTGCGCGGGACTATGTCCAGCCTGCCGGTGTGGTCCGGGCGGCTGTGGTGCGAACAAAGGGAGCCGTAACCGCCGCTTACATTGGCGGCCCGGTGATTTTGGACCCGGTGATCCAGGTTGACCGATAAGAAAAATCCCCGGCCAGCGTTCGAAGCTGGCCGGGGATTTTACATGATCAAATAAAGGGAAAATTTTTCAGGGCCTGTTGGGAGGCTTCCTGCTCTTGCTCCGGCTTGAGCCGGTCCAGCACCAGCTGATATCCACCGGAGCCATAGCGCAGCTCTGTGTTGATGCGGGTGATGGTGGAATAGCTGGTGGGGACCTTTTCCCGCACACCGTCATAGGTGTAGCCCTGTGCCAGCAGCTCAGCTACCTGAAACCGCTGGGCAAAGGCGGCAAGCTCCTGCACAGTAAACAGGTCTCCGAAAAAGCGATAGCATTCGTCAACATCCTGCAGGGTCAGGATCCCGTGGAATAGCTGGTTGATTGCCTGACTGCGGTTATTATCGACGTTGGACATAGCCCATGAGGCCTCCTCACTCAATCAGTTGCGTTTATTTTAACATAAAAAAGTGGATAAGTCACCTTAATTTATTGGGAGCACCTGACGTTGGACCGGGATGTCCTCTGGCCCCAGGCATTACATGGGACCGAATTTTTCCAAAGGCCACAGGGCAAAGACTACCTTGCCCAGGATATAGTCCTCATCAATGGGACCGACCATTTCATGGCGGCTGTCGGTGGAGGCGTTGCGGTTATCGCCCATGACAAAGATGGCCCCCTCAGGAATGTCCCAATGGGTATTGTACATCATGGGATTGGCGGGCAGATACATCTCTTCTTTGATATAGGGCTCATCCAGGGGTTCTCCGTCCACATAGACGGTGCCGGTGGAGTAGTCGATGTCCACGCTCTGTCCTCCGGTGGCGATGACCCGCTTGACAATGGCCTTGCTGTGGAGAAGCTGGTCAGTCACCTGGTCCGTTTTGTTGAGCACCACAATATCTCCCTGTTTGGGCTGATAGCCCAGGGACCAGATGAGCATCATCTCCCCGTCCTTCAGGGTGTTGTCCATAGAATTTCCGTCCACCCTGGTCAGGCGGGCAAAGCAGTTAAACAGGACTACCGCCACCAGTACGCAGCCCATGAGCAGCTGCAGCCACTCAAACAGGTCGTTGCCCTTTCGGCGGGGCTGTTCCTGCTCCGGGGACTGAGGCAGGTCGTTCAATTCGTCCATTGATGGGGCCTCCTTATGGGTATGAGGATAAGGGTATTATACCGGGTTCTCTCCGGGAATGCAACCCGCTAAAGCTCCAGACAGGTCACGCCGGGGATGCCTGCCATCCGCGCCTGCTCCCGCCGGTGGCAGGAGAACAGCAGAAGCTGCTGCTCCTGTCCCAGCTCCCGCAGCAGGTCCAAGGCGGCCTGGAGGCGGCTGTCGTCAAAGGCGGTAAGGGCATCGTCGAGAAAGATGGGAGGACGTTCCGGCAGACACAGGTGACAGATGGCAAGCCGCACAGCCAGATAGAGCTGGTCCGCCGTGCCCCGTGAGAGGTACAGGGCGCTGTGGGGGAGCACATCCTCCTGTCCGCGCACAGAGCCCTCCAGCTCCCTGCTTAGGCTGACGGAAGGATATTGCCCCCCGGTGAGCCTGGCCAGGTATTCCCCGGCCAGGCGGTTGAGCTCGGGAGAAAAGCGCTCCTGCAGGCGGGCGTTGGCCTCTTCCATGGTTTTCATGGCCAGCTCCAGAGCGTCATATTCCAGTGTGCGCCGGGCCAGCTGCTCCGAGAGCGCAGAGAGACGCTCGGAGAGGACGGCCTCCTCTCCCATGGAGGCCAGAGCGCCCTGGGCCTGGTTCAGGCGGGTACGCAGCCCTTCCAGTTGGACCAGCACCTGTTCCAGGGCCTGCTGGGTCTCTTGAGGGGAACGCTGGGGGACCGGGCAATCCGGAAGAGCCTCCTCCCCCTCTGCCTTCAGGGCGGACAGCTTTCCTCGGGCCTGGTTCAGGGCCTGGTCCGTCTGTTCCCACTGGCGTGCCGCCGCCTCCAGCGCCGCCTGGGTCTGTGCCGGCGTGTGCACAGGCACAGGGGGTGCGGCGGAGCCATCGGCCTCCCGGCCGCCCTGGGCAGCCAGGTCGTCCAGCCGGCGCCGGCGCTCCTCCACACGTTCTCGCGCGGAAGAGAGCTCGTGGTCCAGGTTCAGGGCGCGGGACAGGGCGGCGGAGCAGCCGAATTCATTTTGGACCTCCGGGGCAAAGGTGTGGACAAAATGGATGATGTCCGTCCAGCTATTTTCCCGCCGGGCCTTCCGGTCGTTGAGGGTGCCGCGGATGGTCTTGACCTGCTGAGCCGCATGCTCAGATTGCTGACAGCGGGCGGCGTAGTCCCGGACCAGGGCAGAGAGCTCCTCCTGGGACTGGACCTGATAGCGGTCAAACACCCCGCGCAGTCCGCGGGCGCCTTTCCTGCCCCGGCTCAGGGCGTAGACCCCGAACAGGGCCAGAGCTACGGCCAGAACGGGCAGACCGTAGGAGAACCACCAGGCGTTGGGGTATACCCCGACGTTAATGGAGAAATAGACCTGGAAAAAGACCACGATGGCCGCGGACAGGACAAAGGAGCCAATTCCGCGCAGCGTCCAGACTTTGGCTTTGGCCTGGGCCTGTTCCCCAGCGTGCACCTGGCGCTCTACCTGCTCCCCGGCCTGCTCGCTGGTAAGTCCGTCAAAGTACTTGTCCCGTGCGGCGATCTGGGCCTGGACATAGGCCTCCTCGGCCTGGCGGAGAGCATCTTCCCCGGCTTTGATTTCTTCATCCAGTACTTTTAAATATTGAAGTTCCCCCTGGGCCCGCTTTACAAGCTCCTTTTCGGGGAGGGCGCCCCAACGCTCCGATTCCCGCTGCAGGGCATCCAGCTGCTGGCAGGCAGAGGCGAGGGCCTCCTTGGCCTGGGTATACCGCAGGTCCAGCTCCCGCCGGGCCAGTTGGGTGTGGAGGGCCTGTTCCTGTTGGAGATGCTGCTTTTCCTCGGCCAGAGCGTGAGAGCGCTGCTCCAGGGCGGAAATTTCCTTCTCCAGAGCGCTCCGAGCCAGGGCCTGGTGGATGCGCTGCTCCTGCTGAAGCTGACTGCGCTGCTCCTCCAGAGCGCGGACCTGCTCTTCCAGCTGATCTGCCTGCAGGGAGGCGGCGTTTCGTGCCGCCAGGTCCTCCCGGACCTGGGCGATCTCTCCCTCCAGCCGGGGGATCTCCCCTACGCTCTTATTCACTTTGCGCTGATTCTGCCAGGCCTTCAGGCGGCTTTGCACCTGGGAGAAGGAGACCTCCTCTTCCCCGGTGGTGACCAGGGCGGCAATGCGCCGTTCCAGCTCCGGGGCGGCGGTGAGGGATAGTCCTCCCGCCCCCAAAAAGGCGGAACGGGAAAAAACAGGCAGGCCCACCCCGGTGAGCTGCTCGCCGCAGTTTGCGGCAGTAAGTTCGGGGACGGGCTCCTCGGTGCCGGTGTAGACGGCGGAAAAGGAACCAAAGGGGGTGTTACCCCGTGGGCCCCGGCGGATGGTGATGTCACGGCCCTTCCACTCCAAACGCATCTCCCCCTCCATGGGGGCGCCGGACCAGGGCTGATAATGGTTTTTGTCGGCCAAATAGCCCTTTTTGTCCCGGTCCCGTGTGTCGATGCCATAGAGCATGGCCTTCCAGAAGGCAGCCCAGGTGGATTTGCCTCCCTCGTTGGGAGCGTAGATGAGATTGAGGCCTTCCTTGGGTTCCAGATGGGCCTTGTTCAGCTTGCCAAAGGTGGCAGTCATGGAGATCAGCTTCATAGACGGCCCTCCTCTCCGTTTTCCAGGGCGGCTAGGCCGTACCGGGCGCACAGCTGATAGAGCTGGTTATCCGGCTCGGCCTGACATTTTTCCCACATGGAGCGCAGGAAGAGCCCGGTGAGGGAATCCTCCTCCCGCCGGGCCCATAAATTCTGGGGCAGGCGGGTGTGATCCCGGAGGGTGAGGCCATAGCACAGGGGGGAGAGTGCACGCTCCAGAGCGGAGAGATCGGGGGCCTCGCACTCACCGGTGAGGAGGATGCGGAAAATATGCTGCGCGGCATCCTCCGGCAGGACCCCTTGCAGGGCGGTGGCCCCATGGGAAGCGCCGGTCAGGTCCACAGAGAGGATTTCGTACCGCCGCTGACACAGGGGGACAAACCGGGCCGTCACCTGGCCGGGCTCCGCCGCCACCAGGAGGACCCCCTTTGCTCCGGTCTCGTCAAAGCCCCGGCCCTCGGGGCAGCCGGGATAGGCCCAAAAGGTATCCCCTTCCCGCTGCAGGCCGCTGCACTGGTGGATGTGGCCCAGGGCCAGATAGGTCAGGCCGCTGGCGGCGATCTCCTCCCGTGTAATGGGGCCGTAGTCGCTTTGAGGGGCCACATCCCCGTGGAAACAGCCCAGGTGGAGCCGGCCATCCTCTGGGACATTCAGCCCCTCCAGCGGGGAGCGCTCCAGATGGGAAGTGCAGAAGGCCCGCCCCCAGACCGTGCACCCCAAGTCCGGCAGGTCGATGCCCTCTGGGGTCTGGGCGGAAAAAATATGGACATTGTCCGGCCAGGCAAGGCCGGCGTAGAGGCTGTGCTGGGACCAGGGGTCGTGATTGCCTGGGGCAATGAATACCGGGCAGGGGATGGAGCCCAGGGCCTGGGCCAGGGCCTGGACGGTTTCCCGGTAGATATGCATTCCGTCCAGCAGGTCGCCGGAGAGGAGAACCAGGTCGGCTCCCTCCGTCCGGGCCAGATCGGCCAGGCGCTGGGGCAGCTGCCGCAGCTCGCTGCGCCGCTGGGCGGAATGCTGGGGGCTGAGGCCGGAAAAGGGGCTGTCCAGATGAAAGTCCGCCCCGTGAATAATTTTTACCATACCATTACTCCTCAATGTCCGCCCGGCTCACCGCCACGCACTTTTTCTTCTCCGTGTCAAAAGTAAACAGGCACGCGTTCAGCTTGCAGTTCCCCTCAGCCTCCTCATACCGGCGGGGAAGTCCGCCTAAAAAGAGGTTGATGGAGTGCTCGGGCTTAATCCCCAGCACCGAACGCCGGGGGCCCGTCATGCCAAGGTCCGTGACAAAGCCGGTGCCCTTTGGGAGGATCTGGCAGTCAGCGGTGGGCACATGGGTGTGGGTGCCCCACACAGCGGCCGCCCGGCCGTCCAGATACCAGGCCATGGCCCCCTTCTCGCTGGTGGCCTCGGCGTGGAAGTCCACCACCGCCAGGTCATAATTGCCCCGGTTTAAGAGCCAGTCGGCGGATTTGAAGGGGCTGTCCAGGTTGGAATTGAGCTCCAGGCGGCCCATTAGGTTCAGGACCGCGATGCGCATTCCCTGGCAGGAATAGACCCCCATCCCCCGTCCGGGTACCCGCCCGGCGTAATTGGCGGGGCGGAGTATGCGGGGTTCCTTGTCCAGATAGTCTCCGATCTGGATTCGATTCCAGGTATGATTCCCCAATGTAATCACATCCGCCCCGGCCTCCAGCATCCGCCGGGCCTGGGCAGGGGTGACGCCCACTCCTGAGGCGTTTTCCCCGTTGACTACGGTAAAGTGGGCCCCCAGTTCCTCCCGCAGGGAGGAGAGCCGGCGGGACAGGATGTCCTGTCCCCCCTCCCCTACCACGTCTCCTACGGCCAATAGCTTCAGCAGCATACAAAACTCCTCCTTTGAGGCGATGTTGGTTCCATTCTATGATTGCTTCCATTATATCGGATGGCGGACAAAACCGCAAACAAAAAACAGGGGACGGCCAAAGCCGTCCCCTGGGAAAGATAAATTTACTTGATGGGCTCGCCGGCCTCTTTCTTGGCCTTGATCTCCCTCAGAGCGTCCTTGTAGGAGAGGTTCACGCGGCCCTTGTCGTCAATATCGGTGACCTTGACCCAGATCATGTCGCCGATGTTGACCACGTCCTCCACCTTCTCCACCCGGTGCTCAGCCAACTTGGAGATGTGGACCATGCCGTCCTTGCCGGGGGCCAGCTCCACAAAGGCGCCGAACTGGAGGATGCGTACCACCTTGCCGTAGTACAGCTCGCCCACCTGGGGCACGAAGACGATGGTCTCGATCATCTTCTTGGCGGCGTCGCAGGCCTCAGCGTTGGGGGAGGCGATGTGGATGGTGCCGTCGTCCTCGATGTCCACAGTGGCGCCGGAGTCAGCGGTGATCTTCTGGATGACGGAGCCGCCCTTGCCGATGACCTCGCGGATCTTGTCGGGGTCGATCTTCATGGTGATCATCTTGGGGGCGTACTTGCTCACCTCAGCGCGGGGAGCGGAGATGCAGGGGAGCATGATCTCGTCCAGGATGGCGAAGCGGGCGTCACGGGTGATGTCCAAGGCCTCCTTGATGATCTCATGGGTCAGACCGTCGTTCTTCAGGTCCATCTGGATGGCGGTGATACCGGCCTTGGTGCCGGCCACCTTGAAGTCCATCTCGCCGTGGAAGTCCTCCACGCCCTGGATGTCGATGAAGGTGGTGAAGCCGCCGTCATCGTCCTGGATGAGGCCGCAGGAGATGCCGGCCACGGGGGCCTTGATGGGCACGCCGGCGTCCATGAGGGCCAGGGTGGAGCCGCAGATGGAGCCCTGGGAGGTGGAGCCGTTGGAGGACAGCACCTCAGAGACCACGCGGATGGCGTAGGGGAACTCGTCCACAGAGGGGAGCACCGGCACCAGGGCCCGCTCGGCCAGGGCGCCGTGGCCGTACTCCCGGCGGTTGGTGGACCGGGGAGCCTTGGCCTCGCCCACGGAGTAGGGCGGGAAGTTGTAGTGGTGCATATAGCGCTTCTCGGTCTCCTCCCAGATGGTGTCCAGCTTCTGAGAGGCGGCCAGGGTGTTCAGGGTGCACACGGACAGGACCTGGGTCTGGCCGCGGGTGAACAGGCCGGAGCCGTGGACCCGGGGCAGCACGCCCACCTCGGCGGCCAGGGGGCGGATCTCGTTCTTGGCGCGGCCGTCCACACGGTGGCCCTCCAGCAGCCAGGCCTTGACGATCTTCTTCTGGAACTTGTAGGTGAACTCCTCCAGGAACTGGTCCATATCGGGGTACTCTTCCAGATACTTCTCATGCCACTTGTCGATCATGGCGTTCCAACGGGTCTCCCGGACATTCTTGTCATCGGTGTCCATGGCGGCCTTGGCCTCGTCCATGAACTCGTCCACGATCTTATCAAAGAGCTCCTGGTTGAACTGGGCGTGGTCGTACTCCATCTTGGGCTTGCCGATCTCAGCAACGATCTGGTCGATGAAGTCGATCTGCTTGCGGATCTCCTCGTGGGCCTTGACGATACCGGCATACATGATCTCGTCGGGGATCTCGTCGGCGCCGGCCTCGATCATGACCACCTTCTCACGGGTGGCGGCCACGGTCACGTCCATGCGGGAGGTCTTGCGCTGCTCCTGGTTGGGGTTAAGGACGATCTGGCCGTCGCAGTAGCCCACCTCCAGGCAGCCGATGGGGCCGGCGAAGGGGATCTCAGAGTAGCTCACACAGGCGGAGGCGCCGATCATGGCGGCCACCTCGGGGGAGCAGTCGTAGTCCACGCTCATGACGGTGCACTGGATGCACACGTCGTTGCGGAAGTCGTAGGGGAACAGGGGGCGCATGGGCCGGTCGATGAGGCGGCTGGCCAGCACGGCGGGCAGAGAGGGGCGGCCCTCACGGCGCATGAAGGAGCCGGGGATGCGGCCCACGGCGTACAGCTTCTCCTCGAACTCCACGCTCAGAGGGAAGAAGTCGATGCCGTCACGGGGACGGGGGGAGACGGTGACGGCCACCATCACGGTGGTGTCGCCATACTTGACCAGGGCGCTGGCGCTGGCCAGCTCGGCCACCTTGCCCACCTCGATGGTCAGGGGACGGCCGCACAGGTCCATGGTCCAGCTCTTGAAGTTAGGGAACTGCTTGTGCTTGATCACAGTAGACATGTTGACACTCCTTTTCTGAAATTGCTCGGAGCGCATACAGCCTTTTAGCACTTGAATCCGGGTCTGAACCCAGGTCAGGCGCGCATTCAACTGCTAAAAAAACGGTTTGGCTCCGAATTTGGCTTAATCCATGTGTGAACATAGGGCAGCGCGGTAAAACGCTGCCCTATGAAACACAATTGTCACGCTGCGGATTGGGCGCGCGGCCGGGTCGCTTTCCCTGGGACTCCGGACACAAACAGCCGGGCTTCGCCCCGCTTGGTTTGTATCCGTCGCTCCGGTCCAAGCTCCCCTGCACGCCTATCCTGCGCGCTTCTTCTTACTTACGGATGCCCAGCTTGGCGATGATGGCGCGGTAACGCTCGATGTCCTTGGCCATCAGGTAGTCCAGCAGCTTGCGGCGCTTACCGATCATCTTGTACAGGCCGCGGCGGCTGTGGTTGTCGTGGATGTGCACCTTCAGGTGCTCGGTCAGCTCGTTGATGCG
>CALWVV010000010.1 GCA_944385035.1 uncultured Oscillospiraceae bacterium
GATCTTTGCCATGGTCTATTTTTCCAATTTGTATTTTGTGCGCTCCATTGTGGAGCCGCTGGCGGGGATTACCGAAATTGCCAAGGTCATTGCCGACGGAAGCTACGGAGTACAGATTGAGAAGAAATACGATGACGAGATTGGGGAGCTGACGGATGCCATCAATGATATGTCTCTGAAGATCCGCCAGTCGGAAAAGACGCAGACCGAGTTTATTTCCTCCATCTCCCATGAGCTGCGTACTCCGCTGACTGCCATCACCGGTTGGGCCGAGACCATCCAGAACGGAGAGGTGCGCAGTGCAGAAGATTTGCGTAAGGCTATGGGGATTATTGTCTCAGAAGCCCGGCGGCTGACCAATATGGTGGAGGAGCTGCTGGAATTTTCCCGCATTGAGGACGGGCGCTTCACGCTGTCTGTGGAACCGCTGGATCTGAAGGCTGAGCTGGAGGATGCGGTATACACCTATACGGAGTTTTTCCGGAAGGAGGGCATCGAGCTTCGTTATACCGACTGCCCTGAGGAAATGATTCCCATTTCCGGTGATCCCGAGCGGCTGCGTCAGGTGTTCTGTAACCTGCTGGACAATGCCGCCAAGCACGGCGGGGCGGGCAAACGCATTGATGTGTCCATCCGGGTGGAAGGGGAGGACGCTGTGATCCGCATCCGGGACTATGGCCCCGGTGTGCCGGATGAAGAGCTGCCCTTCATTAAAAATAAATTTTATAAAGGAAGCTCTAAGGCCCGTGGTTCCGGCATTGGACTTGCTGTATGTGAGGAGATCGTCACCCGCCATGAGGGACGGCTGGACATCGGCAATGCCCCGGAGGGCGGTTTTGTGGTAGAAATCCACCTGCCTGTGGAGTCGCTGTGAGGGGGATGGAACGAAAGTTCTATTCCCTCTTGCGGTTTCCCTTTGCGTTTGATACAATAGAGCTGCCATTTTAATAAGGAGAACCCATTTTCATGGAAGAAAAACAAGAATACAATCAGATGGGCTGCCCCACATGCCCTGGCAAGGGATTTAAGACGATGTGCGGTGGACAAGCCCTCATTGAAGGCATCATGATGCGCGGACCGAAAAAGCAGTCGATCGTGGTGCGCAAGCCGGATGGAGAATTGGAGATCCAGGAGAAGGAACTGAAGTTTATCAAGGACCGATATCCTGTTTTGGGCCTCCCTTTGATCCGGGGAATCGTCACGTTCTGCGATTCCATGTATAACGGGGTGACTGCCCTGATGTTTTCGGCAGAGTTTGCCCCTGAGGAGGGGGCGGAGGAAGAGGAACCCTCTAAATTTGAAGCTTGGCTGGAGCGTAAGCTGGGCAATGAAAAGGCCACTGCCTTTTTTACCACACTGGCAGTGATTTTGGGACTTGCCATGTCCATTGGCCTGTTTTTCCTGCTGCCCACGCTGCTGGGGACCGCCATTACGGTAGTGACGGATTCTATGCTGGCCCGGAATCTGGCAGAGAGTGTTTTGAAAATCCTCATTTTTGTGGCCTATTTGGCCCTGTGTTCCCATATGAAAGAGATGAAACGCGTTTTTTCATATCATGGCGCGGAGCACAAAACCATCTTCTGCTATGAGGCTGGACTGCCTCTGACCGTGGAAAACGTCCGTAAGCAGCCCCGCCATCACCCCCGCTGTGGCACCAGCTTTTTGTTTATGGTGATCGCCATCTCTATTTTGGTGTCCACGGTGGTCTTTGCCATCTGGCCGGTGCACAATGCGATTTTGCGCTTTTTGGCCCATCTGGCTATGCTGCCCCTGATTGTGGGCATCAGCTATGAGTTTAACCGGTGGGCCGGCCGTCACGATGGACCAATTACAAAAATTTTAACAGCGCCTGGCCTGTGGCTTCAGAATTTTACAACCTTTGAGCCGGACGATTCCATGATTGAGGTAGGGATCAAGGCCCTTGAGCTGGTATTACCTGAGGAGAAGGGCACCGACGCATGGTAAGAAGAAGCGCGGAGCTTAGGCCCATAGGGGAGCTTGGAGCGCAGCAAAGGCAGAACAAAGGACCGCACAGGTCTGGCTGCTTTAAGTGAGAAAGAGAGAATGTTGGAGAAGGTGAAGGAAAATGGCGACCACCTATAATAACCTGTTTCTGGATACCCGTACACACCTGAGAAAAGCAGGGGTGGATAACGCCCAGATGGAAGCCAGGGAGATTGTGTGCTACGCCGCGGACAAAAGCCGGGAGCAGCTTTACCGGGATATGTCCCTGTATGTCTCGGCCGAGTTGGAGCGGCGGGTGGACGAGCTGGTCCAGCGCCGCCTGGCGGGAGAGCCAGTGGCCTACATCATTGGAGAGTGGGAGTTTTATGGCTTGCCCATGGACGTATCCCATGATGTCCTGATTCCCCGGATGGATACAGAGGTCCTGGCGGAGCGGGGCATTTTAAAAGCCAGGGAGTCCGGAGAAGGTGCTCGGGTGCTGGACCTTTGCGCAGGCAGCGGCTGCGTGGGTCTGGCGGTGGCGGCCAATGCGCCCCAGTGCCGGGTGGTGTTGGGGGAGCTGTCCGAGGGGGCCTTGCGGGTGTGCAAGCAGAATGTGCGGCGCAACGAACTCAATGCACGGGTCACATGCTTGTCTGTGAACGCTATGGAGCCGCCCAGCTCCACATTATGGGATTTTGATGTGATCGTCTGCAATCCCCCTTACATTCCCACTGGAGACATTGCGCAGCTGGACATATCTGTACGGGATTATGAGCCCCATATGGCTTTGGACGGGGGAGAGGACGGCTTGGATTTTTACCGCTTTATTGCGGCCAAATGGAAGTCTGCTTTGCGCCTGGGAGGTACGCTGATTTTTGAAGTGGGCATTGGACAGGCCCCGCAGGTGGAGGAGATTCTGGCTCAGAACGGCTTTGAGGACATCAAAACCACTGCCGATACCCAGGGAATCTGGCGGGTGGTGGAGGGGACCATCAACAGCTGACGGCAGCTCAAAGACCGGACGGTGGAACAAAAATAAAGTCCGTTTTAATGGACAGAAACTAGCCTATCCTAAGTAGGAAAAAGGGGAGGCTGCCCCGGCGGCCGGAGCCCTTCACGGCCCCAGGGCCGGAGAGAAAGAAAGGATTGAGCAATATGGCAACCAAAAAACCTGTCATCGAGGCGGCGACGCCTGCTTCTGATAAGAAAAAGGCCCTGGAGACCGCTATGGCCCAGATCGAGCGCACCTATGGCAAGGGCTCTATCATGCGCCTGGGAGAGAACACCGGCATTGTGGTGGACGCCATCCCTACCGGTTCTCTGTCCCTGGACATCGCCCTGGGGATCGGCGGTGTGCCGCGGGGGCGTATCATTGAGATCTACGGGCCTGAGTCCTCTGGTAAGACGACCTTGGCCCTTCATATTGTGGCGGAGGCCCAGAAGCGGGGCGGTGAAGTGGCCTTCATCGACGCGGAGCATGCCCTGGACCCCGGCTATGCCCGTGCCTTGGGCGTGGATATTGATTCCATGCTGATCTCCCAGCCGGATACCGGCGAGCAGGGCCTGGAAATTTGTGAAGCTCTGGTTCGGTCCGGTGCCATTGACGTGGTGGTGGTGGACTCCGTGGCTGCCCTGACGCCCCGAGCGGAGATCGAAGGAGACATGGGGGACAGCCATGTGGGTCTGCTGGCCCGGCTGATGAGCCAGGCTCTGCGGAAGCTGGCTGGCTCCATTGCTAAGACCAACTGCGTGGTGATCTTCATTAACCAGCTCCGGGAAAAGGTGGGCGTCATGTACGGCAACCCTGAGGTGACCACCGGCGGCCGGGCACTGAAGTTCTATTCCTCCGTGCGCATTGATGTACGGCGGATCGAGGCCCTGAAGAACGGCACCGAGATCATCGGGAACCGTACCCGTGCCAAGATCGTGAAAAATAAGGTTGCGCCGCCCTTCCGGGAGGCGGAGTTTGACATTCTCTATGGAGAAGGCATCTCCAAGTGGGGCGAACTGGTGGACCTGGCGGTGAAACTGGACATCGTGCAGAAGTCGGGCTCCTGGTTCTCTATGGGCGAAATGCGGCTGGGCCAGGGCCGGGACGCGGTGAAGCAGTATCTGCGTGAAAATCCTGAGCTGGCCGACAAGATTGAGGCCGAGGTGCGGGCCAATGCCTTCAAACTGATGAGCAAGCAGGCCCAGATTGCCGCCAAAGCCGCAGGCCGCGCAGTGGACATTTCTGCCGACGACTTTGAAGATGGGACAGAGGAGCCCAACTAACCGGTTATGGTGATTCAAGAACTGAAGCCCTCTAAGCATGTGGAGGGCCGGTGGCTGGCAGTTTTGGAGGACGGTTCCATTCTCCGGCTGGGAGAGGGGGAAGTGGTACGTTTTGCCCTCTATGCAGGAAAGCGGCTCAGCGATCAGGAGGCAGAGGAACTGCAGCGTGCAGCCAAAGGAAGCGCTTTAAAGGAAAAAGCCTTGTCACTTTTAAGCCGCAAACCCCAGTCCCGGCGGGAGCTGGAGCGCAAGCTGGGGGAGTGGGGCGCCATGGAACAAGAGAGTGCTGCCATCTGTGACCGGCTGGAGGAGCTGGGGTATCTCAACGATGCCGCCTATGCCGGTATGGTGGCCCGGCACTATTCGGCCAAAGGGTACGGGGAGCGTAAGCTCCGGGATGAGTTTTACCGCCGGGGCATCCCCAGACAGCTGTGGGAGGAGGCCCTGGCCGAGTCCCAGGACCCTCGCCAGGCCATCGACCACTTTCTGGCCAAAAAGCTTTCGGGCCGGGAGGGGGACCGGCAGGCCCTGAAAAAGGCCTCGGACGCCCTGGCCCGAAGGGGTTACCGCTGGAGCGATATCAACGAAGGCCTGCGCCGGTATGGTGCGGTGCTGGATGATTGAAATTAAAAAATGGAGCGAGAGCAATGCCATATCAAGTAGCGTTTGTATCTCTTGGCTGTGCCAAGAACCTTGTTAATACGGAGCAGATGATGGCACTATGCCGTAAGGCAGGCTACCTTGTCACGGGAGATCCTGAGGGAGCTGACGTGGCGGTACTGAATACCTGCGGCTTTATTGAATCGGCCAAGAGCGAGGCCATCGACAATATTCTGGAGCTGGGAGAGCTGAAGAAGGCCGGTAAACTAAAAAAGCTCCTGGTGACCGGCTGCCTTACCCAGCGGTATCCCGACGATATTCGTGCGGAACTGCCTGAGGTTGATGGTATGCTGGGAACGGGCAGCTACACCGACGTGGTGCAGGCGGTGGAAGAGCTGATGGCCGGGGAAAAGGCGGAGCACTTTGGCAACATTCATCGCACGTACGAAGATGGAGAGCGCCTGGTGACTACGCCGCCCTATACTGCCTATCTGAAAATTGCCGAGGGGTGCAGCAACGGCTGTGCTTTCTGCATCATTCCTAAGCTCCGGGGCCGCTACCGCAGCCGTTCCATGGAGGCCCTGCTTGCCGAGGCCAGGAAGCTTGCCGATTCCGGGGTGAAGGAGCTTATCGTCATTGCCCAGGATATCACCCGGTATGGTCTGGATCTGGAGGAAAAAACCTCTCTGGCCCAGCTGCTCAAGGAGCTTTGCCGAATGCCCTTCCATTGGATTCGCCTGCATTACCTCTATCCCGAGGTCATCACCGATGAGCTGATTGAAGTCATTGCCGCTGAGCCGAAGATCCTCCACTATCTGGATATTCCTATCCAGCACTGTAACGATGGTATTTTAAAGGCGATGCGCCGGCACAATACCAGAGCTGAGCTGGAAGAGCTGTTTGCCAAGCTGCGCAAAGCTATGCCTGATCTGGTCATCCGCACTTCTCTGATCTGCGGCCTTCCGGGAGAGGGCGAGGCGGAATTTGAAGAGCTGTGTGACTTCCTTCGTGAGCAGAAGCTTCAGCGGGTGGGAGTATTTCAGTTCTCCCCTGAGGAAGGGACTTTGGCCGCGGCTATGGAGAATCAGGTGCCTGGCGAGGTTGCCGCGCGGCGCGTAGAGCTGGTGGTGGACCTTCAGTCCCGGATTATGGATGACTATAACGAGCAGCGCCTGGGCACCGTGATGGAAGTGTTGTGTGAGGGCTTTGATTCTTCTGAGGGGTGCTATGCGGGGCGGACCTATGCCGACTCGGTAGACATTGACGGCCGGGTGCTGTTTACTGCGGCCGGCCTGATCCCCGCTGGAGAGTTTGTCAACGTGCGGATTACTGGGGTCTCTGATGGGGACTTGACCGGTGAAATTGAGGAATAATAAGACAAAACGAGGGAATTTGCTATGAATACAGCCAATAAACTGACCATCCTGCGGGTGATCATGATTCCAGCTTTTCTGCTGGTTCTTTATTTAGATGTACCTGGTGCCAACTATTGGGCGCTGGCGATTTTTGCTGCCGCCAGTATTACCGATACGCTGGACGGCTATATCGCCCGGCACTACAATCAGATCACCGATTTCGGAAAATTTATGGACCCGCTGGCAGATAAGTGCCTGGTGACTGCCGCTATGCTCTGGTTTGTAGAGGTGGGGCAGATGCCTGCCTGGGCTCTGCTCATTGTCATCATCCGGGAATTTGGTGTTTCCGGTCTTCGCATGGTGGCCGCGGACAAGGGACGGGTCATTGCCGCTGGATGGTCTGGGAAGGTGAAAACTGCCTCTACCATGGTATGTATCGTACTTATGCTCCTGCCCATTCCCCCAGTTGTGAACAGCATCTGTACTGCTCTTATTGTGCTGACGACCATCTATTCCGGTGTGGAGTATTTTATGAAGAATCTGGATGTGCTGACCCAGGCGGAATAAGGAGAGGGCTATGAATACCTTCAGCGGGAAAAATACCTGGCAGGACACGCTCATCCGCGTTTTGGTGATCGCGGTGTCCTCATTGATCATTGCCCTGAACCTGAAGAGTTTTGTGCAGGCGGGGGATTTGTTTCCAGGGGGATTTACCGGTGTGACCCGTTTGATTCAGCGGGTGTGTCTGGAGAATTTTTCGGTGGAACTGCCCTTTGCCCCCATCAATTTGACCCTCAACGCCATCCCCGCAGCCATCAGCTTTGTTTTGGTGGGAAAGCGCTTCACCATCTATTCCTGCTTGTCCATTGCTCTGACCAGTATTTTTACCGATCTGGTACCCTCCATTGCCATCACAGAGGATACGCTGCTCATTTGTATCTTTGGCGGACTCATCAATGGCTTTGCCATCAGCCTTTGCCTCTATGTGCGGGCCACGACCGGAGGAACGGATTTTATTGCCATTGCCCTGTCTGAGCGAAAGAACATCGACGCCTGGAACTATATCCTGTGCGGCAATGTGATTATGCTGATGATTGCCGGCATGCTCTTTGGCTGGGACAAAGCGCTCTATTCCATCTTGTTCCAATATGCCTCCACACAGATGATCCGGATGATGGATCCGGATGGCCGCCGTTCCACGCTGCTGATTGTGGCGGAAAACGACCATGTGGAGGAAATCTGCGAAATCATCCGCCAGACCCACCATTCCGCCACGCTCATCGACGGGGTGGGGATGTATAACGGCACGCCCTGCACCATGATCTATTCTGTGGTGGAGGACAGTCTGATTCGCTCCCTATCCCACCAGGTGCGCCAGGTTGACCAAAAAGCCTTTGTCAATGTGCTGCGCACGGAGAAGGTTGTGGGAAAATTCTATCGCCGCCCCAGAGATTGACCTGCCCGATTGGCCGCGTATGGCCAGGAGGGGAGAGAAAAACGCCGCCCACCGGAAGTGCTTCCGTGGGCGGCATTTTGTTTCATATTGCAAAGATTGTCCAATTGCATCGAAAAGTGGAATTGGCCGATATTGATATAAAATTGACCTTTCGTCAGCCATTCCAGTTCTCTCGCAGGAGAACCTGATCCCCCGATTGGTACTCTTTTGCATATTTTCCGGGGGTGACGCCGGTGAGATGGCCGAAGGTACGGATAAAGTGGGAGTTGTCAGAGAAGCCGGACATCTCCCCCGCCTGCTGGACACTGATGCCGTCCTGCAAAAGCTGACGGGCCTTCAGTACCCGGCTGTAGATAATGTATTCCATGACGGAAAAGCCGGTGGCAGATTTGAAAATCCGGCACAAATAGTGCTTGCTGATGTAGAAATGACCGGCGATCTGGTCCAGGGAGAGGGGCTCGGACAGGTTATCCCGGATATAGTCCAGGATGGGGGAGACCCGCAGGAAGTCCTTGTTGCGGATGGCCTCGCCGGCGGTGGCGGCGTTAAGCGTGGGGGCCAGACGGAGAAGCAAATTCAAAAGAGCCACCGTCTGGCGGATGTCACTGCCGAAGCTTCCATCATTTTTATTGCGCTCCAGAGCCTGAAAAAGTTCAATAATCTCAGTCATTTGCTCTGGATTTAGCTCAGAACGGCGGAAGGTCACCTGTCCCAGCTGGGTCAGATCGGTCTGGGGAGTGGACAGCTGGGCCAGGGCCTTGTGACTGATGTGAAGCACATACCGGGCGTGAAAACCGGTGGCCATGGTGCGGTGCAGGGTATTTTCCCCAATGAGGTAGAGGGTTCCCCGGCGCAGGGGATAGACCTGGTCATTCACAAAGATATTGCCGGGGCTGGTGAGGGGAAGCAGGAGCTCATAATGGTCGTGGAAATGGAGCCGGCTCATGTTCCAAGTGTCGTTGTGATTGAGTTGCAGATGAAATTCTACGTTTGTCATAGGATCGAGGCCCTCCAAATCCGACGGTATCGGTTGCTTTTCGCTATTGTACCACGCCAGGAGAATATATGCAAACTTTTTGCTAAGTTACAGATAGACCTAATATGAGAAATGTGATAAAATAAGCACTGTAAAATAGCCCGTGGACCGTACCTTAAAAACCGAAGCAAAAGAGAGAACAAAATCAATGTAATGGGGGTTTTATCATGAACAAAGTTTATTCCCTGCATGACGCCGTGGCGAAGTTCGTCGAGAGCGGAGATTGTATCTGCTTTGGCGGCTTTACCACGAACCGCAAGCCTTACGCGGCCGTGGCTGAGATTCTGCGCCAGGGCCAGAAGGACTTCACCGTTTGGGCTGGTCCCGCCGGCGGTGACTGGGATATGATGATCGGTGAGGGTCGTGTAAAGACCTACATCAACTGCTACACTGCCAACTCCGGCTATACCAACGTGTCCCGCCGTTTCCGCGCCGCCATCGAGAAGGGCGAGCTGGTTTACGAGGACTATTCCCAGGACGTGCTCATGCTCCAGCTGCATGCCGCTTCCCTGGGCCTGCCCTTCCTGCCTGTGCGTCTGATGCAGGGTTCCGGTCTGATGAAGTACTGGGGCATCAGCGAGGAGCAGCGCAAGACCCTGGAGAAGGTGGACGACCTGAAGTGTGTGGAGATTGAAAATCCCTTCAAGCCCGGCGAGAAGGTCGTGGCCGTGCCCGTACCCAAGCTGGACACCGCCATCATCCACGTGCAGAAGGCCTCTCCCGACGGCACCTGCATCATCGAGGGCGACGAGTTCCACGATGTTGACGTGGCCGTGGCTGCCCGCAAGGTCATCGTCACCTGCGAGGAGCTGGTGAGCGATGAGTACATCCGCCGCGATCCCACTCTGACCCGCATCTTTGGTGAGTGCGTCAGCGCTGTGGTCCACTGCCCCTACGGTGCCTGGCCCTCCCAGTGCTACAACTACTACGACAACGATTCCCACACTCTGAAGGAGTACGACAAGGCCTCCAAGTATCAGGACGCCGAGGATGCCAAGGCTCAGCTGGAGAAGGCCGCGGTCAAGGCCGAGAAGGCCGCCGCCGCCAAGCCCGAGGACGCCAAGCTGGCCGACGCCGCCGCCAAGGCCCGCAAGGCCGCCGAGGACGCCAAGGCCGGCACCGCCATCCCCGAGACCTTCAAGGACTATCTGGACAAGTGGGTCTACAGCGTGAAGGACAACGACGAGCTGCTGGATAAGATCGGCGGTTCCCGCCTGATGCGGCTGAAGAACGAGCCCCACCTGGGTTATTCCACCAGACACTAAGAGTTGGGAGGTACATTACAATGTCTGATTACACCAAGTACACCAAACAGGAAATGCAGGCTTACGCCATTGCCAAGAACATCAAGGAGAATCAGATCGTCATCGTGGGCACCGGCCTTCCCCTGATCGGCGCCTCCCTGGCCAAGCGGGCCGTGTGCCCCTCCTGCCACCCCATCGTGGAGAGCGGCCTGATGGACTGCTCCCCCGTGGAGGTGCCCCGCTCCGTGGGCGACAACCGCTTCATGGCCCACTGCGCCGTGCAGTGGCCCAACGTGCGCTTCGTGGGCTTTGAGGCCAACGAGTGGCTGCACAACGAGGACCGCCTGGTGGCCTTCATCGGCGGCGCTCAGATCGACCCCTACGGCAACGTGAACTCCACCTGCATCTACGGCAAGGGCGACTATGTGAAGCCCCAGACCCGGTTCACCGGCTCCGGCGGCGCCAACGGCATCGCCACCTACTGCAACACCATCATCATGATGCAGCACCAGAAGCGCCGCTTCATGGAGCACATCGACTACATCACCTCCTGCGGCTGGATGGACGGCCCTGGCGGCCGTGAGAAGGTCGGCCTGCCCGGCAACCGCGGCCCTCAGATGGTGGTGACCGACCTGGGCATCATGAAGTTTGACGAGCAGACCAAACGGATGTACCTGGCTTACTACTATCCGTTCTCCACTCCTGAGATGGTCCAGGAGAACACCGGCTTTGAGATCGATGTCTCCCGTGCCCAGCTCTTTGAGGGCCCCACTCCCGACATCATCAAGGTCATCCGTGAGGAGATCGACCCCGGCCAGGCCTTCATCAAGGTCCCCAAGGAGTAAGAACAGGATGAGACGCGGAGATGGATCCCATGGGACATTCCGCTTCTGGCCGTACAGGTTCCGGCAGAGTCTTTGCCGGAACCTGAGTATGGGTGCCAGTGTTCAGAATGCAGCCATCTCAGCGCGTCATATTCCAGATCAAGAATTTAAAGGAGGAGTTTGCATTGGGTAACTATTCCATGCCCCGTTATTTCCAGAACATGCCCGTGGTGGGCAAGCCCGTCCGTGCCAACGCCGAGAACGTAGCTGAGCTGCGTGCCATTGAGGATGACATCCACGCCCACGTGGTGGATGCTCTGGCTGCCGGCAAGAAGGACGAGGATATGAACGCCAAGGGTCAGCTCACCGCTATGCAGCGTGTGGCCCTGCTGGTAGATCCCGGCACTTGGTGCCCCCTGAACAGCCTCTATAACCCCGAGCACAACAAGACTGGTTCCACCTCCATTGTCAAGGGCCTGGGCCGCGTCAACGGCAAGTGGTGCGTGGTCATTGCTTCCGATAACAAGAAGCACGCCGGTACCTGGGTGCCCGGCCAGGCAGACAACCTGCTGCGCGGCAGCGATACCGCCAAGCGTCTGCGTATTCCTCTGATTTATCTGCTGGAGTGCGCCGGCGTGGAGCTGGACCAGCAGGAGAAGGTGTACCCCAACCGTCGCGGCGGCGGCACTCCCTTCTACCGTAACTCTGAGCTCAACCAGATGGGCATCCCCGTCATCGTGGGTATCCACGGCACCAACCCCGCCGGCGGCGGCTACCACTCCATCAGCCCCACCGTTCTGGTGGCCCACCAGAAGGCCAATATGGCCGTGGGCGGCGCCGGCATCGTGGGCGGCATGAACCCCAAGCCCCACGTGGATATGGAGGCTGCCCTGGCCCAGATCGAGGCCACCAAGGGCCTGCGTGCGGATCCTCCCGGATCTGTCTCCATCCACTATGGCCAGACCGGCTTCTTCCGCGAGGTCTATGAGACTCAGGAGGGCGTCATCGAGGGCATTAAGAAGTATGTGGACATGCTGCCCTCCTATGACCTGGAGTTCTTCCGTGTGGATACTCCCCAGTCTCCCGCCGCTTCCGATGTGGAGCTGTACGACCTGGTGCTCAACAACAAGAACCGTCCCTACGATATGTACTCTGTCATTGCCCGCCTCTTCGACGGCAGCCAGTTCATGGAGTACAAGAAGGGCTATGGCCCCGAGATGATCACCGGTATCGCCAAGGTGGACGGCCTTCTGGTGGGCGTGGTCGCCAACCAGCAGGGCGTGTTCCCCAACTATCCCGAGTATAAGATGGCCAAATACGGCCAGTCTATGGGCGCCGGCGGCAAGCTCTATCGCCAGGGCCTCATTAAGATGAACGAGTTCGTCACCCTGTGTGCCCGTGACCGTCTGCCCATGATCTGGATCCAGGATACCACCGGCATTGACGTGGGCGACGACGCCGAGGTCGCCGAGCTGCTGGGCCTGGGCCAGAGCCTCATCTACTCCATCCAGAGCAGCAAACTGCCCATGATGGAGATCACGCTGCGCCGCGGCACTGCCGCTGCTCACTACGTCCTGGGTGGCCCTCAGGGCAACGACAACAACGCCTTCTCTCTGGGCACTGCCGCTACGGAAATCAACGTCATGAACGGCAAGACTGCTGCCAACGCCATGTACACCGGCCGTCTGGCCAAGGACCAGAAGGCTGGCAAGGATCTGCAGCCCACCATCGACAAGATGAACGCCCTCATCGACGACTACGACGTGAAGTCTAAGCCTCTGTTCTGTGCCCAGGCCGGTCTGGTGGACGAGATCGTGGATATGCCCATGATGCGTAACTACATCGTGGCCTTCACGGATGCCTGCTACCAGAACCCCGAGAGCATCTGCCCCTTCCACCAGATGCTCCTGCCCCGTACCATCAAGGATTACGACGATCTGAAGAAGTAAATCCATTCCAAACCTGCCGGGCGGCGGAACTGCGCCGCCCGGCACCCATAGGAGACAACAAAACGTATGAGTATTTACACCTTAGGAATCGACATCGGCTCCACCGCTTCTAAGTGCGTTATGCTTGCTGACGGCAAGGAGATCGTGGCCAAGTCCCTCATTTCAGTGGGTGCCGGCACCAGCGGCCCTCAGCGGGCCATTGCCCAGGTGCTGGAGGAGTCTGGCAAGACACGGGAGGATATGGCCTTTGTCCTGGCCACCGGATACGGCCGCAACTCTATGCTGGAGCTGGCCGATCAGCAGATGAGCGAGCTGAGCTGTCACGCCAAGGGCGCATCCTTCCTGTTCCCTGATGTGCACACGGTAGTGGATATCGGCGGCCAGGACGTGAAGGTCCTTCAGATTGAAAATGGCGTCATGACTAACTTCGTCATGAACGACAAGTGCGCCGCCGGAACCGGCCGGTTCCTGGATGTAATGGCCAGGGTACTGGAGGTGAAGGTGGAGGATCTGGGGACACTGGGAGCCCAGTCCACCAAGAATATATCCATCAGCTCTACCTGTACGGTCTTCGCAGAGAGCGAGGTCATCAGCCAGCTGTCCATGGATACGGACAAGCGGGACATCATCAACGGCATCCACCATTCCGTGGCCTCCCGTGTGGCAGGCCTTGCCCACCGCGTGGGCGTGCGGGACAAGGTGGTCATGACCGGCGGTGTGGCTCAGAACACCGGCGTGGTCAAGGCTCTGGAGGAAGAGCTGGGCCACATTATCTACACTTCACCCCTCACCCAGTATAACGGCGCTCTGGGCGCCGCCCTGTTTGCCTATCAGAAATATCTGAAGGAGCAGAAGGGATGAAAAAGATTCTCTTTGGGATTGCACTGATCTTGTTTGCACTGGTTCTGCTGCTGTCAGGGATATGGCTTCCTGGTGTGGGAGATCTGATGAGCAGGGGAGAGTTTGCGGTTTTGGTGGCAGTCATCGGTCTGGTGATTGCCGGAATCGGCGCATTTCAAAAAGAGAAGTAAAACAGTACGGCCGCTGTCCCGGCGGCCGATTGCAAAATTGATTTTCCGGTAAGGAGGAAATTACAATGGCTAAAGAAGTAAGCCCCGGCGTTCTGGCGCTGCGTAAAGTGGTTGAGGACGTCTATGCCGACGCCCGTAAGGCCCATGCTGAGGGCCGTCTGGTGGGCTGGTCCAGCTCCAAGTTCCCCTGTGAGCTGGCAGCCGCTTTTGACCTGGACGTGATGTATCCTGAGAACCAGGCTGCCGGTATTGCCGCCAACCGGGACGGCGAGATCATGTGTAAGGCCGCCGAGGACCTGGGCTTTGACAACGATATCTGCGGCTACGCCCGCATCAGCCTGGCCTATGCCGCCGGCAAGCGCGCTTCCCGCAAGGTTGACTTTGAGACCGGTGAGTATGTCATCAACCCCAACAGCGGCAAGCCCCTGAAGGATGAAAACGGCAAGGTGGTCATTGACCCCGAGACCGGCAAGCCCAAGAAGGATCCCAAGACCATGCAGCCCTACACCGTGCTGGATGACATCTATGAGATCGAGGCTCTGCCCGAGGGCCGTGAGAAGGAGCTGCGCAAGGCTGCCATCAAGCCCTACCGTCAGATGCAGATGCCTCAGCCTGACTTTGTGCTGTGCTGCAACAACATCTGCAACTGCATGACCAAGTGGTATGAGAATATTGCCCGTATGCGCAACATCCCCCTGATCATGATCGACATCCCCTACAACAACACCGTGGACGTCCACGACACCAATGTGGCCTATGTCCGGGCTCAGTTCGATCACGCCATCCACCAGCTGGAGGAGCTGACCGGCAAGAAGTTCGACGAGAAGAAGTTTGAGGAGGCCTGTGCCAACGCCAACCGCACCGCCCAGGCCTGGCTGCGTGTCTGCGACTACCTGCAGTACAAGCCCGCCCCCTACAGCGGCTTTGACCTCTTTAACCACATGGCCGACGTGGTGACCGCCCGTGGCCGCGTGGCCGCCGCCGAGGCCTTCGAGCTGCTGGAGAAGGACCTGGCCGAGGCCGTGAAGGTGGGCAAGACCACCACGCCCTTCCCCGAGCAGTACCGCGTCATGTTTGAGGGCATTCCCTGCTGGCCCAAGCTGCCCAACCTGTTCAAGCCTCTGAAGGAGCACGGCGTCAACGTTACCGCCGTTGTGTACGCCCCCGCCTTCGGCTTTGTGTACAACAACATGGACGAGATGGTCCGCGCCTACTACAAGGCCCCCAACTCCGTTTGTATCGAGCAGGGTGTTGCCTGGCGTGAGGGCATCTGCCGGGACAACAAGGTGGACGGCGTGCTGGTCCACTACAACCGTTCCTGCAAGCCCTGGTCCGGCTACATGGCCGAGATGCAGCGCCGCTTTACCGAGGACCTGGGTGTTCCCTGCGCCGGCTTTGACGGCGACCAGGCCGATCCCCGTAACTTTAACGAGGCCCAGTATGAGACCCGTGTCCAGGGCCTGGTTGAGGCCATGGAAGCCAACAAGGCTGCTAAGGAGGGCTAAGAGATGAGTATTGAAGTAATGCTGAAGGAGTTCGCGGAGGCTTCCGCCCACCCCTATCGTCTGATCAAGGAGTATAAGGCCCAGGGCAAGAAGGTCATCGGCGTTCTGCCCTACTACGCTCCCGAGGAGCTGGTCTATGCCGCCGGCATGGTGCCCATGGGCATCTGGGGCAGCAACAGCAAGACTATCTCCATGGCCAAGGAGTACTGTGCCACCTTCTACTGCACCATCGCTCAGCTGGCTCTGGAGATGCTGTTGGACGGCACTCTGGACGACCTGGACGGCATCATCACCCCCACCATCTGTGACACCCTGCGCCCCATGAGCCAGAACTTCCGTGTGGCCATGGAGGGCAAGCTGCCCTGTATCTTCCTGGCCCATCCCCAGCAGCGCAAGCCTGCTTTCGGCCTGCAGTTCACCATGGACCAGTATCAGCATATCAAGACTGAGCTGGAGAAGATCTCCGGCAGCGCCATCACCGACGATGCCCTGCGCAACGCCATCAAGGTTTATAACCGCAGCCGCGCCGCCCGCCGTGAGTTTGTGAAGCTGGCTGGTGAGCACCCCGATGTGATCTCTGCCGTCAACCGCTCCGCCGTGCTGCGCTCTGCCTGGTTCATGCTCAAGGACGAGCATACCGCCAAGCTGGAGGAGCTGAACGCCGAGCTGAAGAAGCTGCCCGCCTGCAACTGGAAGGGCAAGAAGGTCCTCACCTCCGGCATTATCTGCGACAACCCCAAGCTGCTGCAGATCTTTGACGACAACCAGATCGCCATTGTGGCCGATGATGTGGCCCATGAGAGCCGTCCCATCCGGGTGGACGCCGCTGAGACCGGCGATCCCATGATGGCTCTGGCCCAGCAGTTTGCCGACCAGGATTACGATGTGCTGCTCTATGATGAGTTCTCCAACCAGAACCGCCGGGCTGACTTCGTGGTCAAGCAGATCAAGGACTCCGGTGCTCAGGGCCTGGTGCTGTTTATGCAGCAGTTCTGTGACCCCGAGGAGATGGAGTACCCCTACCTGAAGAAGGCTCTGGACGAGGCTGGCATCCCCCACATCAAGCTGGGCGTGGACCAGCAGATGCGCGACTTCGGCCAGGCCAGCACCGCCATTCAGGCCTTTGCCGACGTGCTGTAAAGAAAGTGTTTGGAATACCGGCCTAAGTCCGGCAAATCTTGACACCCAGGACGTTGAAATGTTATAATACTCCTAATTTCGGTTCTCTATCCGGCCCAGTTTTGGGCCGGATGAGAGCCGTAGGCCGGGATAGGAGTCCTTGGATTTCCATCGGCTTTTGTTACGGCTGAAACTATTTTTGTAAAGGGGAAAAGAAGCTATGAATTACAATGTGACCGTCAACGGCAAGGTCTACAATGTCACCGTAGAGAAGACCGGCGCCGCTGCCCCCGCCTTTGCCGCTCCTGTGGCCGCTCCCGCCCCCGTGGCTGCCGCTCCTGTGGCTGCCCCCGCTCCCGCTGTTGCCCCCGCTCCGGCTCCCGCTCCTGCCGCCGCCCCCGCCGCTGCTCCTGCTGCTGTGGCCGCCGGTGAGACCGCTGTGAAGAGCCCCATGCCCGGCAACATCTTTAAGGTGGAGTGCTCTGTGGGTCAGGCTGTGAAGGCCGGCGATGTGCTGGTGGTTCTGGAAGCCATGAAGATGGAAATTGAGGTCTCCGCTCCTGTGGACGGCACCGTGAAGGCCGTTTCCGCCGTGGTGGGTACTGCCGTCAACACTGACGATCTCCTGGTTACCCTGGGTTAATGGGAGGTATGATCAATGCCTAATCCTAGTAAAGCGATTCTTGATCCGTTTACTCCGTTAACCATTCCCGAGGCCCTGTTGGTTGCTGTCTGCGGTCTGATTGTGGTGTTCATGATGCTGGCCATTTTGGCCCTGGTCATCATTGTCATCTCCAAGATCGTAAGCTCTGTGGAGGGCAAGGCTGCAGCTGCCGCTTCTGCCGCTGCTCCTAAGGCAGCTCCCAAGCCGGCTGCTCCGGCAGCACCTGCCGCTCCCGCTGTGGATGAGGGAGAGCTGGTAGCTGTGATGATGGCCGCTGTGGCTGAGGAGTCCGGAATGAATCCCAATTCCTTCCGGATCACGAACATCTCTGCTGCTCCCGCTGCTCCTGCGGCTGCCGCTCCTGTAGCTGCTGCTGCTCCTGCTCCTGCTGCTGCCCCCGCTCCGGCTCCCGCTCCTGCCGCCGCCCCCGCTGCTCCTGCTGCTGTGGCAGCCGGCGAGACCGCTGTGAAGAGCCCCATGCCCGGCAACATCTTTAAGGTGGAGTGCTCTGTGGGCCAGGCTGTGAAGGCCGGCGATGTGCTGGTGGTGCTGGAGGCCATGAAGATGGAGATCGAGGTCTCCGCTCCCGTGGATGGCACCGTGAAGGCTGTGTCCGCTGTGGTGGGCACTGCCGTGAATACCGATGACCTGCTGGTTACCATCGGTTGAGAGGAGGGGTGAAGTATGAGTTTCTTTTCTGATGTATTGATTGCAATTTTCGGAGGCTCTGGCTTTGCCTACCTCCCTCAGGACTGGCGTCAGGTTATTATGATTGCTGTGGCCTGCCTGCTGCTCTATCTGGGCATCGCCAAGGGCTTTGAGCCCCTGCTGCTGGTTCCCATTGCGTTTGGTATGCTGCTGGCCAACCTGCCTCTGACCGGCCTGTTCAACGAGCCCGTCTATGACGCAGCTACGCACAGCGGCTCTGTGGGCTTTATGTGGGTCCTCTATCAGGGCGTTCAGTACGCCATCTACCCGTCCATTATCTTTATGGGCATTGGCGCTATGACTGACTTTGGTCCTCTGCTGGCCAACCCCATGTCCCTGCTGCTGGGCGCCGCTGCTCAGCTGGGTATCTTCACCGCCTTCCTGGTGGCGCTGCTCCTGGGCTTCCAGCCCTGTGAGGCTGCTGCCATCGGCGTCATCGGCGGTGCGGACGGCCCGACCGCCATTCTGACGGCATCCAAGCTGGCAACAGAGCTCTTGCCTGCCATTGCCATTGCGGCATACTCCTACATGGCTCTGATCCCGCTGATCCAGCCTCCCATTATGAAGGCCCTTACCACCAAGGAAGCCCGGAAGGTCAAGATGACTCAGCTGCGTGCGGTTTCCAAGACGGAGAAGATTATCTTCCCCATCGCCGTGACCATCTTTGTCATCCTGCTGATCCCCGACACTGCTCCTCTGATCGGTATGCTCATGCTGGGCAACCTGTTCCGTGAGTGCGGCGTCTGCGACCGTCTCAGCGACACCGCCCAGAATGCTCTGATGAACATCGTGACCATCCCTCTGGGCCTGTCCGTGGGCTTTAAGGCCACCTACAACAGCTTCCTGACCTGGGAGACCATGAAGATCGTCTTCCTGGGCCTGTTCGCCTTCATGCTGTCCACTGCCGGTGGTATCCTCTTCGGCAATGTGATGTACGTGCTCACCAAGGGCAAGGTCAACCCCCTCATCGGCTCCGCCGGTGTGTCTGCGGTTCCCATGGCCGCCCGTGTGTCTCAGATTGTGGGCCAGAAGGAGAACCCCGCCAACTTCCTGCTCATGCACGCGATGGGCCCCAATGTGGCCGGCGTGATCGGTTCCGCTGTTGCAGCTGGATTCCTGATCAAGGTCTTCGGCGGCTGATTTTCAAACATTATCATCAAAGATCTCTCAGATTATCTGAGGGATCTTTGATTTTTTTTGTTGAAATATGCAAAAAAATGAAGGAAAGAAGGGAAAATAGCTAAAAAAAGTATGAGATAAATTTTTTTTAAAAAATGGAAAAATCCTCTTGCATTTTCAAAATATCTATGCTATACTAACTGAGCTGTCAAGGAGAACACCTCTTTGCGGTATGCGGCTGTAGCTCAGTTGGATAGAGTGACTGGCTACGAACCAGTAGGTCGGGGGTTCGAATCCCTTCAGCCGTACCAGCTCGTCGCAAGCGTTTTACGCTTGCGACGAGCTTTTTTCAAGCCTGTTGGAAAAAAGTGTGTGTGTTTCCACAGACATTTGGAGGGAGATTACATGAAAGAGCGAGAACAGTGGGTCAGTAATTTAGGCTTTATTCTGGCCACCGCCGGTTCTGCCATTGGACTGGGGAATATCTGGAAATTCCCTGGAAAAGTGGGGGCCTATGGAGGCGGGGCCTTCATCCTTTGCTATGTGTTGATTGTGGTTCTGATTGGATTCCCGGTCATGCTGGCAGAGCTGTCCATTGGCCGAAGCACCCAAAAAAATGCCGTGGGTGCGTTTCGGGCCTTACATCAAAAGTGGGCTTTTGTAGGCTGGATTGGTCAGATTGCCCTGTTTGTCATCATGTCCTACTATTGTATTGTGGGCGGCTGGGTACTGAAGTATATTGTTGCCTATGGGACAGACCAGGCCTTTGGAACGGTACCCTATCAGGACTACTTTGTGAACTTCATCTCCCAGCCGGTGGAACCTCTTCTCTGGGGCCTTGTGTTTTTGGGCATTTGCGTCTTTATCATTGGGAAGGGAGTAGCCAAAGGGATTGAACAAGTAAGTAAGTTTTTGATGCCGGTTTTGTTCCTGCTGCTCATTGCCTGTGTGGTCCGCGCGGTCACGTTGCCTGGGGCGGGGGAAGGGATTGCCTTTATGCTGCGGGTGGATCCCTCCCAAATTACCCGAGACACCTTTGTGGGAGCACTGGGCCAGGCCTTCTTTTCTCTGTCCGTGGGCATGGGCATCATTTTGACTTATGGCTCCTATGTGCCAAAGAAAGAGAACCTGATCTCCAGTGCCGCGGTGATCTGTGCCCTGGACACCCTGGTTGCCATTTTGGCGGCCTTTGCCATCATTCCCATGGTCTTTGTTACCCTGGGAGCAGAGGGACTGGGGATGGGCGGTGGCTTCGCTTTTATGGCTCTGCCGGCTGTATTTGATGGAATTCCGGGAGGCCGTATTCTGGGAGCGGTGTTTTTCCTGCTGCTGTTTCTGGCTGCGCTCACCAGCGCCCTGAGTATTTTGGAGACTTGCGTTGCCTTTATGACGGAGGAATGGCACCTGACCCGCGGAAAAGCTATGGCCATTTTTGCCGTTCCCATGGCATTGTTCAGTGCGGGGTATTCCCTGTCTCAGGACGGGAGCCGTGGGATCAATTTGCCCTGGTTTGACCTGACCAACGGAGTACAAATGATACCCATGAACACCGTGATGGAGCGCTTTACAGACAACCTGATGATCCCCCTGGGCGCGTTCTTCATGTGTATCTTTACCGGCTGGGTGCTGGGCACCAAGCGGGCAGAGGAGGAGATTACCTCCGGCGGCCTTTATGCTTTCCCCATCCGCAGAACCTGGGCGGGGATCATCCGGTTTGTGGCTCCGGCCGTGATTTTGGTGATCCTGTACTTTACCTTCCTGCAGGGGCAGACCCTGTTTAATCCCGCAGTTTCGGCTCAGCCCATGTGTCACATCCTCCGCCCGCCGCCATATAATGGAGTAGCCGGAGACGGTCAGTCTAAAAGGGAGGGGAGGCGTTTTCATGGGTATCGTAGTGGTCCGTTCCCCCCGGTGCCTGCGGGGGCTGCTGCGGAGAATTTTTGGAATGAAATGACAAAAGAGGACAAACGGGACATATCTCTGTGGGCTCTCTCATATAGTGTCACAAACCCGGAATGACACCATGACAAAAGGGAGAGGACACCATGGAACTGGAATTTGAGCGAGACACCATCATTAGTTATGACACAGTGGCTCAGGTTACCCTGTGCCAGGAAGAGACGCTGGAGAGTATCGTGCCCGATGCCTGTCCGGACATCCTGCGGATCGTGGACGTATGCGGCCAGGCGACCCTGAGCGGCAAGCAGGCCCGAGAGGGGCTGGCTCAGGTCACAGGGATGGTCCGGGCGGTCATCCTATATCAGCCAGAGGGGGCGGCGGGGCTCCGGCGTATGGAAGTGGGCCTGCCATTTACCTGCCAGGCGGAGGCTCCAGGCCTGACGGAGCGGGGGGTGGTGCTGGCCAGCCCCCGTCTGCGCTGCGCCGAGGCACGGGCCCTGAATCCCAGAAAGGTACTGCTGCGGGTAGACCTTGCAGTGGATGTTACAGCCTGCCAGCCAGTGGAGCAGAGTGTCTGCTGCGGTGCGGCAAACGCGCAGGAGGGGGCAGTCTGTCAACGCAAGTTTCAGGGTGAGCATTACCAACTTTGCTCTGTCCAGGAAAAACCCTTTACATTTTCGGATCAGCTTCGCCTCCCTTCAAACGGCGGAGAGCCACCTCAGATCCTGGCGATCCGGGTAGAGCCGGTGTGCAGCGAGAGTAAGCTCATCGGCAGTAAGCTGATCTTCAAAGGAGCGGTGGAGGTATACCTGCTTCTACAGGAGCCCGGAGGAACACTGACGACCAGTCACGAGTCCATGCCATTTTCTCAGATTATGGAGATGGCCGGCGCTGCGGAGGAGGGAGATTGCCAAGCCGCGGTAGAGGTAACCGGATTTCAGTGGGAGACAGAGGGCGGAGACGGCCGCGAGCTGGAGCTGACCCTGGAGCTGCTGGCACAGGCCCAGGTCCGGGGCCGGCGGAGTTTGACCCTTTTGCAGGACCTCTACAGCACAGCCTTTCAGATGGAGACGGAGCGACAGCTCCAGCCGCTGTGCCGGTTGTGGGAACAGTCGGTTCGCCCCCAGGCGGTCCGGGAACTGCTGGAGACGGGGGAGATGGTCCGCTCGGTGGTG
The DNA here is from genome assembly GCA_944385035.1 of uncultured Oscillospiraceae bacterium. Classification (GTDB taxonomy): domain Bacteria; phylum Bacillota; class Clostridia; order Oscillospirales; family Oscillospiraceae; genus Lawsonibacter. Next base: position 21,906 of record CALWVV010000010.1, read on the forward strand.
GATGCCCGCCTGGCATTGGGAAAGGTGGAACAAAGCCGGGAGGGAGAGGAGCTGGTTCTCACCACAGATGCGTGGCTGAGTGTACTGTATCTGGATGAGAATGAGCTGCCGCAGTGTGTCCGGCGGTCTATTCCTGTATCCTGCCGGCTGGATTGCCCGGAAAATGCCCGGTGTGTTTGCCATTGCACCTGTCCAGGGGAGGTTTTTGCTGCTCCTGCGGCCGGGGGAGTGGAGGTGCGCTTCACGGTAGAGTTTTCCTGCCTGACTACGGTGAGTGATGCGGTTCCAACTGTGACGGCCGCACGCTTTGGAGAGGCAAGAAGCTGGGAGGGAGGAGAGCGTCCGTCTGTGGTTCTCCGTCTGGCCGCGCCGGGCGAGGGCCTTTGGGATATTGCCAAGGCCTATGGGACTACCACGGAACAGATTCTCCAGGCCAATGAGCTGGAGGAAGAGGAACTGCCTTTGGGTAAAATGCTTCTGATCCCCAGCACACGATAAAAGTGCCTTCGGCCGCCCAGTTTGGGCGGCCTTTTTTCATAACAACGGGCAATTTCCCGCGGCTTGTCATATTCCACGGCTTATCCCAATAGAATGTAGGGAAACAACCGGCTTGGGCGGCCGAAGGAGGAGTTGCAAGTGGAAGATCGCAAAATCTATGAGGATATTGCCCTGCGTACGGAAGGCGATATCTATATCGGCGTCGTGGGGCCGGTCCGAACGGGAAAATCCACCTTTATCAAACGCTTTATGGAGACATTGGTCATTCCCAATATTGACAACGTCTACCGCAGGGAGCGGGCCAGGGATGAGCTGCCTCAGAGCGGCTCGGGCCGTACGATTATGACGGCGGAGCCCAAATTTGTCCCTGAGGATGCGGTGGCGGTGACAGTGGATGGGGGCGCGGCCTTTCAGATGCGTATGATCGACTGTGTGGGCTATCTGGTCCCAGGGGCTGTCGGGCAGCTGGAAGGGGAGCAGGAGCGCATGGTCACCACGCCCTGGTTTGACCATGAAATTCCCATGACCGAGGCGGCGGAAATCGGGACAAGAAAGGTGATCTCGGAACATTCTACCATCGGGATCGTGGTGACTACCGACGGCACCATCACCGACATCCCCAGAGAGGATTATCTGGAAGCGGAGGAGCGGGTCATTTCGGAGCTGAAGGAGTTGGGCAAACCCTTTGTGGTGGTACTCAACTCCGCCTATCCGGATTCGGATCGGGCTCGGGCCATTCGTGCGGACATTGCCCAGCGCTATGACGTAACCTGTGTGGCAGTCAATTGTCTGGAGCTGAGCCAGGAGGAGATCAACGCCATCCTGAAAAATGTCCTCTATGAGTTCCCGGTCAAGGAGCTGGATTTGTTCCTTCCCCCCTGGGTCGATGCGCTGCCCCAGGAGCACCCCATCAAAGCGGCACTCTATGCCGCCATCCGGGAGGGAACGGAGAACCTGCGCCGGATCCGGGATGTAGAGAGTGCCGTGAGCTCCTTCCAAAACTGTGAAGTGGTCAGTGACGCACGGATCTCTTCCATTGATTTGGGAACTGGGGTGTCTGCTGCCGCCATGGAGCTTCCTCGCTCGCTATTTTATAACACGCTGTCCCAGCAGTCTGGTTTCCAGATTGGAGACGACGGAGATCTGATGGCCTTGCTGACCGAATTGGCTGGTGTGAAACGCTCCTATGACAAGGTGGCCGATGCGCTCAAGGAGGTAGAGGAGACGGGCTACGGTATTGTGGTACCCCCCATTGACTCCCTGGTGCTGGAGGAGCCGGAAATCATGAAGCAGGGAGGACGCTATGGAGTGCGCCTGAAAGCCAGCGCTCCTTCGATTCACATGATCCGGGCAGATATTGAGACGGAGGTTTCTCCCATTGTAGGCGGTGAGAAGCAGAGTGAGGACATGATCCACTACTTACTCCAAGAGTATGAGGGAGATTCCAGCAAGATCTGGGAGGCCAATATCTTCGGCAAGTCGCTCCATGAGCTGGTCAACGAAGATCTGAACGCCAAGATCAAACGTATGCCGGAAGATGCGCGGGTGAAGCTTCGGGAGACCCTTCAGCGCATCATCAATGAGGGTTCTGGCGGATTGATTTGTATTATTTTGTAATACGTTGAAGCCCCCTCCGGCGCGGTTTATACCGCGCCGGAGGGGGCTTTTTCTCGGTGACTTTGTCACGGTTTACAGGAGAGCGGCCTGATAAAATAAAATCAACAAACCACAAAAATTAACATAGGAGAATCTATATGGGAATATTTGATTTTTTTAAACGAGCGGATATTGACCGGGGTGTAGAGGAGTACCGGGCCCAAAACGGCGGGGTACTGCTGGACGTGCGTACCCAGGAGGAGTATCTTCAGGGGCACATCCCGGACAGCCGGAATCTGGATGTACAGGAGATCCAGAAAGCACCCAGCTTGTGGCCGGACAGAAATGTCCCCCTGTTTGTCTATTGCCGCAGCGGCGCCCGCAGCGGGCAGGCAGCATTTATGCTGAAAAACATGGGTTATACCAATGTGACCAATATCGGCGGCATTATTGATTATCATGGAGAGATTGTGAGGTAAGGGTATGAAAGTAGTAATCGTTGGAGGTGTGGCGGGCGGAGCCACCGCCGCTGCCCGCATTCGCCGCTTGGATGAACAGGCGGAAATTGTGATTTTTGAGCGCTCCGGCTTTGTGTCCTACGCCAACTGCGGTTTGCCCTATTATATCGGCGGTGTCATTACCGACCAGCGGGAGCTGACCCTCCAGACGCCGGAGAGCTTTTTTGCCCGGTTCCGGATCGATGTGCGGGTGCGCCATGAGGTGACTGCGCTCCACCCGGAGAGGAAGACCGTCTCGGTCACAAATTTGGAGACAGGGGAGCAGTTTGAAGAGCACTATGATAAGCTTTTGCTGTCCCCTGGAGCCAGACCTACCCAGCCGCCGCTGGCTGGAGCGGAGGGGGAGCGGATCTTCACCCTGCGCACGGTGGAAGATACCCTGCGTATTCGCCGGTTTGTGGAGCAGCAGCGGCCGAAATCTGCGGTGCTGGCCGGCGGCGGTTTTATCGGCCTGGAGATGGCGGAGAATCTGCGGGAGCTGGGGCTGGAGGTCACTATAGTCCAGCGTACCGACCAGGTACTGCCGCCGCTGGACTACGATATGGCTGCCCAGCTGCATACACTTCTGCGCAGCCACGGGGTACACCTGAAGCTGGGCAGCGCTGTGGCGGGTTTTGAGCACAGTGGTGAACAGGTCACTACCCTGCTGGAAGGGGAGCAGCCCCTGTATTCTGATATGGTGCTGCTGGCCATCGGCGTGACCCCAGACACCAGACTTGCCCAGGCGGCCGGGCTGACGCTGGGACAGAAGGGGGCCATCCGGGTAAACGAACGGATGGAGACCTCCCTGCCGGATATCTACGCTGTGGGGGATGCGGTGGAGGTAGAGCATTTTGTGACCAAGGACCGGGCGGTGGTTGCGCTGGCCGGCCCAGCAAACCGCCAGGGGCGCATTGCCGCGGATAATATCTGCGGTGGGGATAGCCGCTATTCCGGCGCCCAGGGTTCGTCCGTCATCAAGCTGTTTGAACTGACCGCAGCGTCTACTGGACTTAATGAGAGAAGTGCCCAGGCTGCCGGCATTGATTATGACAAGGTGGTGTTATCCCCGGAAAACCACGCCTCTTACTACCCTGGGTCAGAGACCATGACCCTGAAGGTGCTGTGGGAAAAGGGCACACTGCGCCTGCTGGGAGCCCAGATCGTGGGCCGGACCGGGGTGGATAAGCGCATCGATGTGCTGGCCACTGCCATTCGCGGCGGCATGAAAGCCACCGAGCTGGCAGAACTGGATCTGGCCTATGCGCCGCCTTATTCCTCTGCCAAAGACCCAGTCAATATGGCCGGGTTTATGATCGAAAACATTGTCCAGGGGAGAGTGAAGCAGATTCATTGGCAGCAGATCGATTCCCTTCCCAGGGACGGAAGTGTTACCCTGTTGGATACCCGGACCGCGTGGGAGTATCAAAGGGGCCATGTGGAAGGGTTCATCAATCTTCCGGTGGACGAGCTGCGGGAGCGGCTGGGAGAGCTGGATCCTGCCAAACCGGTGTATGTCATGTGTCAGACGGGCTTGCGCAGCTATGTGGCCAGCCAGCTTCTGACTCAACACGGATTTGATTGCTATAACTTCTCTGGGGGCTACCGCTTTTATGAGATGGTGACCCGAGAGCGTCTGGCCTGTGCCTCCAGCTATCCCTGCGGAATGGAACGATAAAAGAGAAGCGGCGAAACGATGCCATCGTTTCGCCGCTTTTTTTTAATTTAGTGTCCGCAGTGGTGCTCCCCGCACCCGTGCTCCCCACAGTGGTGGTCGCTGCCATGGTGCTCCTCGTGGTGGCTGCACATAACGTCGGGGTTAAATTCCAGCTTCCCGGACAGAAGAGCCTCTACTGCCTGGTCTGCCTGTCCGGACACTCCACCATAGAGCTTGATTCCAGACGCTTCCAGAGCGGTTCGGGCGCCGCCGCCGATCCCGCCGCAGATAAGCGCATCCACACCCAAAGCGCTTAGGACGCCGGCCAGAGCTCCGTGGCCGCTGCCGTTGGTATCCACCACCTGGGAGGAGAGGATCTTTCCCTCCTGCACATCGTAGAGCTTGAACTGCTCGGTGTGGCCGAAATGCTGAAAAATACATCCATTTTCATAGGTAACTGCGATTCTCATAGTATGATCTCCTTTTGTTGTTATGCTCTGAAATGCTTCTCGGAAACAGCCGCCGCATTGGCCCGCGCCGGGGGCACCATCGCACAGCAGAACGTCACCGCCAGCAATGCGCAGGGGCCTGCCTTCCACCAGCATGTCTGCCAGTTTTTTGCGGGCCTGTGCGTAAATCTGCTGTACGGTAGTGCGGGCCACTGCCATGCGAAGGCCGCACTCTTCCTGGGAGAGTCCCTCCCGGTCGATAAGGCGAAGGGCCTCGTACTCGTCCACGGTCAGGATGATTTCCTGTCCCGGCATCTCCTCACCGGTGGGAACGAAGCCCTGGGACAGAGGAGCGTGACAGACCCGGCGGCACTTACGGGGTCTGGCCATGAACATACCTCCTTTGATCGGTTACCATTAGCATAGCATTTTTATGGCATATGTCAAGAATAATTTTTGACATATGCTATAAATAAAAGTCCCCTCTGAGGATGTTTCTCAGAGGGGGAATGTTATTCCGCTGAACGCCCGTAGTGGTGGCCGCCTCCCTGACCATAGTGATGGCCGCTGCCCGGACTGTTTCCCTGCTCCAGAGGCCCGGAACCCTGCTGGCTAGTTTCGATGTTCTCCTCCTGAATGCCGCTGTCGGAGGCGGAAAGGTCAGCGATGAGCTGACGAATTTCCCGCATGGTCATGGTTTGGACCTGCTGGGGCGTGATCTCCGGATCCAGGGCAAGAAGTTCCAGGTAGGCCTGGTATTTTCCATAGGACAATCCGGCGTGGTGGGCGTCTTCCAGCTCTGCTCCGTCTGCGGCATAGCAGTGAGCTTGGCCGTGGCCGGCAGTACAGGCCTGTACCCCAGCTAAAAGGGCCTCTTGGCGCTGCGTGTCATCGTCTACTACGGCGATGGACAAAAGTTCCTGCCTGGCCAGGCAATCTGCCACGGTGTCGCTGCTGAGGATCTCCTCCAGTGCGTCCTGGTAGTTGAGAAATTGCACCGACAGGGAGTCGGCCAGGGTTTGGCCATCCTCATTGTAGCCCTCTACGGAGATGACCCGGTCAAAGCGGTTGAGTTCCAGTTCCAGAGAGGGGTTAATATCGATGCTGATAACCGAGACAGGAGTGAACCAGGCACGCCACAGTCCCAGGCAGACCACCAGCAGCAGGCAAGCGGCCAGAGAGAGCAGGGGACGGTAATAGGGGACGGCGGCACGGGCGCGCTGGTAACCGTTGGTCTGTTTATAGAGATAGGAGAGGGTGTCTTCCTTCAAAGCCTGTTCCGCCCGGATCTGGCCGAAGGCCTCTTTCAGCGCGTCATTCACCTGTGTCACCTCCCAGTGTTTCCTTTAAAATCTGCCTTGCCCGGTTGAGCAGGGTATAGATGGTGTTGACATTCTTCCCTAAAATGTGTCCGATCTCCGGGGCGGTATATCCTTCGTAATAGTGGAGATAGACCACATCTTTATATTTGGCAGGCAGAGAGAGAACGGCCTCCAGCACCTCGCGGTGCCGGTCCTTCAGGGGGGCGGGCTGCTCTAGAATCTGATCCAGGGGGACCGTGTTTTTGCGGAAAAAGCTTTTCAGCAGGTCTTTACAGGCGTTAATGGTCACCCGGATGAACCAGGCTTTTTCGTGTTCGGGGCTTTCAAACGATGCGCTGCTGAGGACATATTTCAAAAACACCGTTTGAAATATGTCCTCGGTATCGGCATAGTTTTTCAGGTGGATCATACAGAGCCTGCGTACCATGTCAGAATATTGGTCAATGGCTCTGCGTGCCTCTTCCTCGCTGCGCATCTTACAAAACTCCGTCCCTTATCCGTGTCTTCCTCCGTGGTGGCCGCGGCCTGTGCCGTCCATAGGGCGGCCACCGGCCAGGTTGTCACACAGTCCGTCTCCATCTGCATCGACGAATCCGGCCCCCTGGCCACGGCCTGTGCCCATATAGTCACATACCCCGTCACCGTCTGTGTCGGTGTAGCGGCAGTTGGTGCCCATATAGTCGCACACTCCGTTACCGTCCGTGTCAGTGCAGCGGCAGTTGGTGCCCATATAGTCGCACACTCCGTCACCGTCTGTTTCGGTGCAGCGGCAGTTGGTGCCCATATAGTCGCACACTCCGTCGCCGTCCGTGTCGGTGTAGCGGCAATATGTGCCGTTGCCGCTGCAGATTCCGGTGCCGGCTCCCTGGCCATAGCCCCGGCCGGCGGCAAAGACGCTGGTGGTGGCAGCGGTGAGCACAAGGGCTAACGTAAGGGCTCCAAGCAATGCTTTTTTCATGGTTCATTCCTCCGTTCGTGTGTTTGGTAAGATTGCTCTTCACCATGAATACGACCGGGGGAGGGAAAACCATTCACCCGGAAAAAATTTTTTGAAAAATGTTCACCTCCATTGTATCACATTTTATCCATAAGGGAAGGCAAAGCTTTGACAGAAGCGGGAGGGGAGCAGGGTTTCCCTTCTGGACCTGGAGGCATAGCATGGGGAGAAGGAGGGGAACACCCATGAAGAAAAGAAAGGCTCGCCGGCGGTTATGGAGGCGAATCCCACTGGCTGACAAACTGCTGCTGGCTTTTATGGCTGTGCTGTTGGTGCAGTCCGGCCATAACCTCTTTGCCAACGAGCTGGGGCGAGGAGATTCTACCGAGCTGGATGTGGTGGTCCGTACCACAGCCGCCGCCGTGTTTGGCTACTTCATCAGTAGCGGAGTCCAGAGACAGGGGGAAAACTCCGCCTCCCCAGCACGCACCAAAATCGGCTTTACCATTGGGGAAGAGCCGCAGCCATCTGCCCGCATGGAGGCGGCGGAAGCTTCCACCGGGACAGAAGAGGTCCCGCTGCCACCTTATGAAGGGGAAACAGAACGGGAAAGAGACAGGCTGAACCAACAGATGTGGATCGTAGGGCTCATCGGGCTGACCGCGCTGGGATTTCTGATCATGGCCAGAAACTGCGGCCAGAGTTCGCCCGAGGCTTTGGCAGCCCTGTCCCAGCTGCGGGATTTTGTTTCCGGCAGCGTGGGATTTCTCATTGCCCACGGGGGAGGGGCATCCAAACTGTAAAAAAGCCCCGTCCGCATACGGACGGGGCCCAGTTGTGGCAAGTGGGTAAGGGAGGGTCAGAGATATCCCCGCACATCCACCGCCAGCCGCTCCTCCAGGTGGATCAGGCGTTTGGCGATGTCTTTGGAGGTCTCGTCGGCTGCCTTATATTCGTTCAGGTACTGGTTCAGGGATTTCACGCCCATGTTGCACCCGTCGGTCATCAGCTCGGCAACCGTCTGGTCGGAGGTGTCCATCCCCAGCTTGACGTTGGTCTTCATCCAGGACATGCCTTTGGCAATGGGGTTGGGATTTTTGCCTTCGTCATGGTACTGGTGAAGCAGTCCCTGAATTTCGCCCTTTAGGATCTCGTGTTCCTTTTTGCACTGGGTCAGGCAGCGTTTCAGTTCGGCGCTGTGTACATACCCCAGTGTGTCGTCAATGGAGGCTACCCCCATTTTTACCCCTGCATCGCATTCCCGCAGCAGTTTTACAGTATCCGCTTCGATCATATGCTCCACTCCTTTGCAAGCTGTGAATAGTATGTCACAGTTTTTGGCCTGTATACCGGGAATTTTGTTGAGGCAGGAGGCCGCCTCTTGACAATCCAGGTTCCATCATAGATAATAAAGTCCGAAGTTTTGGCAAAGGAGCTGTTTGCCCATGGTGAAAATCAATGATAATTATTTAAAACTGCCCGGCAGCTATCTGTTTTCTGAGGTAGCCCGGCGTATTGCCGCCTATACCGCTGCCCATCCCCAGGCGAAGATCACCAAGCTGTCCATCGGTGACGTGACCCGCCCCCTGGTTCCCGCTGTTATCGAGGCTATGCACAAGGCTGTGGACGAGATGGGGACCGCCGAGGGCTTCCATGGCTACGGCCCTGAGCAGGGGTATCCCTTCCTCCGGGAGGCCATTGCCCAGTATGACTACGCCGCCCGTGGAGTGGATATCCAGGCGGACGAGATCTTTGTGTCCGACGGCGCGAAGAGTGACTGCGGCAACATCGGTGACATCTTCGGGGTGGACAATGTGGTGGCTGTGTGCGACCCTGTGTACCCGGTCTATGTGGACACCAACGCCATGGCCGGCCGGGCCGGTGAGTACCAGGAGGAGCTGGGCAAGTGGAATCAGCTCATCTATATGCCCTGTGTGGAGGCCAACGGTTTTTCTCCTGAGCCCCCCAAGGAGAAGGCAGACATCATCTACCTCTGCTTCCCCAACAATCCTACCGGCGCTGTGGCCAACCGGGAACAGCTGAAGGTGTGGGTGGACTATGCCAATCAGAATGGCTCTGTCATCCTCTACGATTCTGCCTATGAGGCTTTCATCACCCAGAAGGATATCCCCCACAGCATTTTTGAGATCGAGGGAGCCCGGACCTGTGCCATTGAGTTCCGTTCCTTCTCCAAGACGGCCGGCTTCACCGGCAACCGCTGCGCCTACACCGTGGTGCCCAAGGAGCTGGAACGGGGAGGCGTCAAGCTGAACACCATGTGGAACCGCCGCCAGACGACCAAGTTTAACGGTGTACCTTATGTGGTTCAGCGGGGTGCCGCTGCCATCTATACCCCCGAGGGCCGCAAGCAGATCATGGAGAACATTGCCTACTACCAGAATAATGCCAAGATTATCCGGGAGGGACTGAGCGCCGCGGGACTTGAGTGCTTTGGCGGAGTGGATGCCCCCTACATCTGGCTGAAAACGCCTGATGGCATGGGCTCCTGGGATTTCTTCGACCTGGTACTGGATAAGGCCAATGTGGCCACTACACCTGGTGCTGGCTTCGGCCCCAGCGGTGAGGGTTACATCCGTCTGACCGCCTTTGGTGAGACAGAGGCGACCCGCCAGGCGGTGGAGCGCATCAAGACCATGCTGTAAAATAGATTGCTGTCTCAGCGGGTGCCGTACTTGCGGCGCCCGCTTTCTTTTGATATAATAAAACACCTATATCAAGCCCGCTGTGTCCCGGTTGGCTTGACGGAGGAAGAGGTGTCCTATGTTTATCAAGAACCCGGAATACTTTATTACGATTGTCAAGGAGCGGAGTATCTCCCACGCGGCGGAACGGCTGTATCTGTCCCAGCCTTATTTAAGCCAATATCTGGCCAAGCTGGAGAACAGCCTGGGGGTGGTGCTGCTGGACCGCTCCCATACACCTTTGAAGCTTACCGAGGCAGGGGAGCTTTTCTATGCCTATTTGGAGCGGCAGGACTATTTGGACCGGCAGCTGGTCAGCGATTTGCGGGATCTGCGCAACAAGAAGCGGCCGGTGCTCCATCTGGGCGTGTCCCCCTGGCGCGGGTCGGTGCTCCTGCCCGAGGTGCTGCCCATATTTGAAGAGCACTATCCCGATGTGCAGGTCATTTTACACGAAGCCCCAGTCCCTGAACTGGAGGAGCTTGCTGTGGGCGGCGTGGTGGACTTTTGTCTTATGCAGATCCCCGACAATCTCACCGAGCTGAGTTATGAGACTGTTATGCGGGAGCATGTTTTTCTGGTGGGACACCGGGACCACCCTCTGTTGGAGGGGCTGGAGAGCAGCTATGAGGCACCAAAACCCTTCCCGGACCTTCGCTTGTTGGAGCGGGAGCGGCTCATCATGCTGCCTTCGGACTGGCGGCTGAGCAAGCTTCTGTATAATGTGTTTGCAGTGCACAGTGTAGAGCCTCAAAATATTTTGGTGACCACTAACAATACCACTGCCATCAACCTGGCAACCGAGAAAATGGGCTTTGCCTTTTTACAGGAGAGCGGCCTTTCCCGCACTCCTTATCTGGACCGTCTGGCCTGCTTCACGGTAGGGGAGCCCGCCCTTACCTGTTCTCTGGCGGTGGTTTATAAGAAAAATGGCTTTATTTCCCCTGCTGCCCGCACCTTTATAGATGTGACCCGAGACCACTACCGCCGGTTTGACCGGACGGTGGAATAAGGAGGGCCGCCGCGAATCATTCGCGGCGGCCCTTCAATATTCCGTAAAATGAGCAGGCAGGCGGCTGGCCAGCAGCCATAGAGCACCACCTGCCTGATAGGCGGCAAAGTCCCAGAGGTCAAAAACGACATCTGCCTTGAACAAGGGGGCACATACCTCCCAAACAAGACCGCAGAACAAGAGAAAAGGGACCACCTGTTTCCAGGAGCGGACCTCTCCCAGCCGTCCCAGGCCCAGAAGAAGATCCAGCCAAGCCACAATGGCCGCTCCGGCAAAGATGTCATTGGCATAACAGGTCAAAAACCATCCCATGTGTCCCCCCAGAGCGGGGGAGAAGAGAGAACGGTTGAGCAGATAGAAGGCCAGGGCGGCCAGACACACCAGGGTGTCAAATATCCTGCGGTTCATCTACAACAGTGCCAGCAGGAAGATGGCCGCTATGACTCCTACGATTACGGCCAGAACCATTCCCCCGAAAGACATAGGCTCATTCTTTTTTTGCAGTTGGGCCATCGGGATAGGCTCTTTGCCGTTGAGTTCATCGAGATGAGCCGAATCGCTGTCGCGGTAGAAGCGAAACGCATCCTTGTCTGACCAGGACAGCTTGTCGATGATGCGTTCCACCAAGTCTTTGGAAAGTCCGCGCGCTAAGGGCAAATAGGAATTTTCCTCCAACAGCTGTATCACTTGTTCGCGGCCTTGTATTTGCGCAATGAGAGTGCTGTCGGGAAGCAGATGAAAGTTCATCAGAGAGACAATCTCCTCCGCTATCTGAACCGGGATATGCCCTTCGCGGGCCACTACCAGGGTGTAGGTGCAGGGCTTTTCCTGCAGAGAGTGCCCGCAGTTGGGACAGAAGTTGTCCAAGCCGGTGACGATGGTCTTGCAGTTTGGGCAACGGACGGGAGCGGATTCTTGGGCGTTTTCCAATCCCAGCAAAAGCCAGTCAGAGGAAATGCCAAACAGGCGCACAGTTCCGCCACGTAGGCCACGTCAGGGTTTGTCTGTCCGCTTTCCCATTTGCTAATAGCCTGCCTGGACACGCCGAGCTTTTCCCCCAGCTGTTCCTGAGACAGACCGGCCTGTTTGCGTGCCTGAGCGATGCGTTCTCCCAGTGTCATTGCTCTCGCCTCCGCGTTCATTCTTAGGTCCAGAATACCAAAATATGACACCTTTGACAAGGAAAGAAAGCTGGAAATTTGTCAACTTCTGGTTGACAAACCCCCATTTTCCTGATTTTGGAGCAAAATAGACGGTTTGACTTGACACTCTCTGAAAGGGATGATAGTATACTATATTGTAGCGCAAAGAACGGAAAAGTAGCATCTTACCCGGCAAACAGAGAGGGCCCTTCACCGGCTGAAAGGGGGCCTGGGCTGGCAGATGTGAAGTGCGTCCGGGAGCGCGGCGGGTAATGCCGTCCGGTTTGACCCCGATACCGGTCTTATGAGTAAGAAATGAGAGTGGAACCGCGAGTCATCGCCTCTTATGCCCTAACGGGTATGAGAGGCGTTTTCGTTTTCCCCATAGAATCGTAAAGGAGGTGCTGGATATGTTGCGTAGCAGCCGGACTGTATGGGAGGCCTGTCGATGTCGGAGCGCGGGCAGAGCACAGAACATACCATATAATGCGTCTGATTTGACATGGTCCAGAGCCTCGCTGCTCTGGGGAAAAGGAGGATATTATGTTTCGTTCCCTCATGGAGACGCTGGAGGCTTACCAAAAGCGTGACCCTGCCGCCCGCTCCAAGCTGGAAGTTTTTCTGCTGTATCAAGGGGTCCACGCCACCTTGTATCACCGGCTGGCCCACTGGTTATACTGCCATCACTGCCGCTTTTTGGCACGCTTTGTTTCCCAATGGAGCCGGTTCTGGACAGGAATTGAGATTCACCCTGGGGCCAAGATCGGCCGCCGTTTTGTCATTGACCACGGTATGGGCATCGTCATCGGGGAGACTGCTGAGGTGGGCGATGACTGCCTGATGTACCACGGAGTCACCCTGGGGGGAACCGGCAAGGACCATGGAAAGCGCCATCCCACCATCGGAAACAACGTGCTCATCGGCTGCGGCGCTAAGATTCTGGGTCCCTTCAAGGTGGGGGACAACTCCCGCATTGCCGCAAACTCGGTGGTCCTCACTGAGGTTCCGGAGAATGCCACCGCCGTGGGAATTCCCGCGCAGATCGTACGCATCGCCGGAAAGACGACCCATTTTGCCGACGAAGTGGACCAGACCAGCGTGGAAAATCCCACACTGGAGCGCATCGAAGCTCTGTCCCAGCGCCTGGAATTTTTGGAGAGAATGCTGGATCAAAGGTATCTGGGGGAACGTGCCAAGATAGAAGCGTAAAACAGGTTTCTTTTTACCATTTACAATCTTTTAAATTAATAGTAGGAGGTTTTCGCTATGCTGCTATATAATTCTGCCACCCACAAGAAAGAACAATTTGAGACCCATACCCCCGGACATGTGGAGATGTACACCTGCGGCCCCACGGTCTATCACTTTGCCCATATCGGCAACCTGCGATCCTATATCATGGAGGATGTGCTGGAGAAGTTCCTGCGCTATGACGGTTATGAGGTAAACCGGGTGATGAATATCACCGACGTAGGCCACCTGGCCTCTGACGCGGATACGGGGGAGGACAAGATGCTCAAGGGCGCCAAGCGGGAGCACAAGAGCGTCATGGAGATCGCCCAGTACTACACCGACGCCTTTTTTGAGGACTGCCGGAAGCTGAACATCAAGCGCCCGGATACCATCCAGCCCGCCACCGGCTGCATTGAGGACTACATCAAGATCATCTCCGGCCTCATTGACAAGGGCTATGCCTACCTGGCCGGAGGAAACGTGTACTTTGATTCCTCCAAGCTGGACCGGTACTACGTCTTCAACGACCACGATGAGGAGGACCTGGCTGTAGGCGTCCGGGAAGGCGTGGAGGAGGATACCAACAAGCGCAACAAGAACGACTTTGTTCTCTGGTTCACCAAGAGTAAGTTTGAGGATCAGGCCCTCAAGTGGGACTCCCCCTGGGGGGTGGGCTATCCCGGCTGGCACATTGAGTGCTCCGGCATCTCCCTGAAATATAACGGGGAATACCTGGACCTCCACTGCGGCGGCATCGACAATGCCTTCCCCCACCATACCAATGAGATTGCCCAGTCGGAAAGCTATCTGGGCCACCCCTGGTGCAAGCAGTGGTTTCATGTTCACCACCTGAATACCAACTCCGGTAAGATGTCCAAGTCCAAGGGTGAGTTTTTGACCGTCTCCCTGTTGGAGGAAAAGGGCTATGATCCCCTTGCATACCGGTTCTTCTGCCTCCAGTCCCACTACCGCAAGGGTCTGGTGTTCTCCTGGGAGAACCTGGACAACGCTGCCGGGGCCTATCAGAAGCTGATCGCCAAAATTGCCGCCCTGGACCCCAAGGACGGGGATGTGGACGAGGCAGTGCTGGCAGAGTACAAGGACAAGTTCCGCCAGCAGGTGGGCAACGACCTGAACACCTCCATGGCTGTCACCGCTGTCTATGACGCACTGAAGGCAAAAACCAACGGGGCCACCAAGCTGGCCATTCTGGACAGCTTTGATCAGGTCCTTTCCCTGTCTCTGTTGGAAAAGGCCGCCAAGGCACGGGAAGAGCAGGCGAAGGCCAAGTCCGCCCAGTCCGCTGGGGGCTACACCATCACCGGTGAGGGGGATGCAGCCATCGACGCCCTGGTGCTCCAGCGGTACGAGGCCAAAAAGGCCAAGAACTTTGCGGAAGCGGACCGTATCCGGGACGAACTTAGGCAGCAGGGCATCGAAATCACCGACATGCCCGGCGGCGCTGCCTGGAAGCGTGTGTAAAACAAAATAGAGTAAAAAAATTCCCGGCCGTCAGGCCGGGGATTTTTTTACATTGGCTTTGAAAAAATCCAGGGCATTGCGCCATAGGATTTGTTCCGTCAGGGTAGGGGAGAGGCCTTTTTTCCGGAAGAACTCCTTCAGTCCGACAATTTGTTTCGGGGCGTTCAAGCAAGGGGGGAGATCCGCCCCGTCAAAGTCAGACCCCAGTGCCAGGCAGTCTCCCGCGTCCAACTCCAGGAAGTGTTCTACATGCCGCCAAAGGTCCTCCAGAGTGGCTTTTGTTCCGTCAGAGCGGAGAAAGGCATTATAGTAATTGAGACCAATGAGGCACTTGCGCTCCACCATCTCCCGAATCTGTTCGTCCGTAAGGTTTCGCCGGTGAGGACACACTGCCCGTGCATTGGAATGACTGGCTGTAAAGGGCTTTTGGCATACATCCAGCAGATCAAAGAACCCCCTGTCGTTCAGGTGGGATACATCGGCCAGAATCCCCTGATGTTCCATTTCCCGTACGGCCGCTTTTCCAAAGGGTGTGAGCCCTCCGTCGGTACTGTGGCCGGAACCCAGTTCGTTGGCTCCGTTCCAGGTGAGGGTCACCATGACCACACCATCCCGGCGCAGCTGCTCTACTCTGGACAAATCTCCCGCCAGGGCAGAGGCATTTTCCACTGTGAGAAGGGCGGCGGCTTTTCCGGTACTCCAAGCCTTCTCCACCTCTTCGGCGCTCCCGCAGGGGGAGAGCAGTCCCTCCAGCGTGCTCATCTGGCGGGAAAAGCTGTCCCGATGGAATGTATAATAGTCTGCCGCATCCGCGCCTTTGATCGAATCGGGCACAAAGATAGTGCAGCACTGGGCCCAGCGTACTCCGGCGGGAATTTTACAAAACGCAAACTGGTGCCGAGGGTCGTTGAGGGTATCGTTTCCTTGCGCACAGGACCGGAGAGCCGTCATAGCCTGCGTACGGCTCTCGGGACGTTCAAGGCTGAGAAACGTATCTTGACTTACATCCATAAAGGCGGTGAGTGTGTCACAGTGGAGATCAAAAATGGCCGGGTATAGCATAAAGATAACTTCCTTTACAGAGGTTGATATAGAAAAAATATCAAATTAGAGACATGGTGACCCGGACAGTGATCGGCTGGGCGGGATTGGGCTGGTCCCCCCAAATAAGCTGTGCGGCGGTGCCGTCCATGCCCACATAGCCCGGAGCGTTTACCTCCGCCTGCACCCGTACGCCACAGGAAAAGGTCTGTTCAAGTTGCGTGTTGGGAGGCGTAAGGGGGGTGGAGCACAGCTCTGCCAGTTCCTGCTCCATTTGGTCGATTTCATTTTTGGAGGTGAGCAGGGGCCAGGGCCGGGCGGCGCAGGACAGGGCCAGGATCAGATCATCGTCAATGGCCTGGTCCAACTGATAGGGGGTGTAGTTTCGCCCCTCCTCTTCCAGCACTGCCGGGTCCAGAACAGCGGTGTAGGAGAAAGAAGTCCCTGGGCTGTTAGGAGAAAATTCAATGGTGTCAATGACCCAGTTGGGGGAATCGTGCCAGGGCAGTTCAATGACCCACTGTCCGTCCCGATTGAATAAGATGTCTTCGGATGCGCCGGGGACGCGGCGGATGTGGAATGCATTATAGTTTTCCGCCAGTTGAGCAGGGGAGGTGATCCTGTCCGGGTGGGGCGGCTGATAGCTTACATTGATCAGAATGTTCTGACTCAGCAGCACAAGGGCCGTTCCGGCGGCCAAAAGCGGAATCCGCCAGACGAGACCTTTGGGCCGGGCAGTGTAGCACAGATCCTCGTCCCAGGGGAGGACCTGTCCGTCCTTACAGGTACGCCAGCAGCGGTAGTTGCGCCATAGGCTGTAAATGGGAAGGTAAAATCCCTCGCCCCGGAAAATCACAGCCATGGTGCGGTTTCTGGCCTGGGTCAAGGTCAGCCGTCCCCCCTCGGGGGTGCGAACCTCCAGACCCATGATCCACTTGCCGGGGGTGGTGCCGAACAGGGTGAGAAACAGCGGCTCCAGCACAAAGGCCGTTAAAGTCTGTGCCAGGGAGGAGAGGAAAAAGACCTGTACAAAGACGAAGGGGATGATGAACGCAGCATAATAGAGTGCGGGACTGACCGGGTCAGCCGTTTGATAGTCGTGGAGGACATAGAGCTGAATGGCCAGCCAGGGGAGCCCGTACAGCAGGGTATCCAGCCTCCGGGCAAAAAAGCGCCGCCAGGGGGACGGGGTGTTGTCCAAGCTGTCCCGCTGCCGTTCCAGGTGGGGACCGTTGGGGGCGGGTCTGCGCTCCAACTCCTCCAGCCAGGGCTCCGGGTCCAAAGCCCGATAGTCCGTACCGCTGGCCAGCAGAGACTGGCAGACCTCCCCGGCCCGGTCCAGGGCACCCCGGTCAGAATCCAGGGCAGCAAGCTGTTCCTCCAGCGCCTGGGTCAAGGTGAGCTCCCCGGCTTCCAGGCGGCGGATGGAGTCCAAGTCCAGGTGAAGCTGCCGCAGCAGCTTGATCCTCTTTAATGTATGGGCGTCAGAGGGGGAATAGTCCCGGTAGTTGTTTTTCAGACGCTGGGGGGAGAGAAAACCCTCCTGCTCATAAAACCGAATACTGGCACGGGGCAAGCCGACTTGTTGTTCCAATTCCTTAATTGTCATGGAAATCGCCTCCTTTGCCCTGAGTGTACAGTATCAAGGCTCTTTACAGTCAAGCACTTTCTGCAAAAAAGTCCCAATTTTTGTATATTCCCGCCCCTGGAGAGGGGCGGGAATGAGAAATTGAGATTTTGATTGCTGCAAAACCGTTACTGTGGCTTTTTCATGGTGAGGCTGATGCGCTTTTTCTTCTCGTCCACCTCAATGACCCAAACGGTGACGATGTCCCCCACGGTGAGCAGCTCGGAGGGGTGGCGTACCCGCCGGGGCAGCTTGCTGATGTGGACCAGGCCGTCCTGGTGGACGCCGATGTCTACAAACACGCCGAAGTCAATGACGTTTCGCACGGTACCCTGAAGCTCCATGCCGGGCTTTAGGTCCTTGGCCTCCATGACGTCGGTGCGGAGGATGGGGGGCGGCAGCTCATCACGAGGGTCCCGTCCGGGTTTCATCAGCTCCTTGATGATGTCAGCCAGAGTGGGAGCGCCTGCGCCGCACAGCTCGGCCAGCCGCTCCAGCCCGATGGCCTCTGCCTTCTCTTTAAGCTCTGACAGGTTTCCGGCCTTTACATCCTCTAATGTGTAGCCGCACTGGGACAGCAGCTTTTCCGCCGCGGCGTAGCTCTCCGGGTGGACGCCGGTGTTATCCAGCACGCTTTTGCTCTCGGGCACACGGAGAAAGCCCGCGCACTGCTCAAAGGCCTTCGGGCCCAGCTTCGGCACCTTCAGGAGCTGCTTGCGGGTGGTGAAGGCCCCGTTCTCCTCCCGGTAGGCCACCAGGTTTTTGGCGGTGGCGGCAGTCAGGCCGCTGACCCGCTGGAGCAGAGAAGGGGAGGCGGTGTTGGCGTCCACACCCACGGCATTGACGCAGTCCTCCACCACGCCGTCCAGGGTCTCACCCAGGCGGGCCTGGGGCATGTCGTGCTGATACTGGCCCACGCCGATGGCCTTGGGGTCGATTTTCACCAGCTCGGCCAGGGGGTCCTGGAGCCGCCGGGCGATGGACACGGCGCTGCGGAGGTTTACGTCAAACTGGGGAAACTCCTCGGCGGCCAGCTTGCTGGCGGAGTAGACGGAGGCTCCCGCTTCGCTGACGATCATGTAGGACACCCCGCCGCCCACTTTGCGGATGAGTTCCACGGTCATCTGCTCGGTCTCCCGGCTGGCGGTGCCGTTGCCGATGGCGATGTGCTCCACTCCGTACTTGCGGATGAGGGCGGAGAGCTTGTCGATGCACTCCTGCTTCTGCCGCTGGCCATGGGTGGGGTAGACCACGGTGGTGTCCAAAACCTTGCCGGTTCCGTCTACTACAGCTACTTTACAGCCCATGCGGTATCCGGGGTCCAGACCCATAGTTACCTTGCCCTTGACGGGGGGCTGCATGAGCAGGGGCTTTAGGTTCAGGGCAAACATGTGGATGGCTCCCTCGTTGGCCTGGTCGGTGAGGGTATTGCGGATTTCCCGCTCCATGGAGGGCTCGATCAGGCGGTCATAGGCATCGTCAGCAGCCGCACGGACAAAGTCCATGGCGGCCGCGCCGGGGACGGTCATGCGCCGTACCGCCACATGGGCGGTCTCGGGGTCCAGCTCCACCGATACCTTTAAAATTTCCTCCCGCTCGCCCCGGTTGATGGCCAGCACCTGATAGCCCTGAGCCTTGCCCACCGGGACCTTAAAATCATAGTAGAGGCGGTAGACGCTGTCCTCGGGTTCCTTCTGGGCGGCCTTGGATACCAGCATACCCCGGCGCAGGAACAGCTCCCGCAGCTCCTTGCGGATGTCGGCGTTGTCGGAGATCTCCTCGGCAATGATATCGCTGGCCCCCTGGAGGGCGTCTTCCACAGTTTCGACCCCCTTTTCCGGGTCCACAAAGGGGAGGGCGGCCTGGTCGGGGACCACCGCCGGGCCCCGGTCAAACAGCAGCCGGGCCAGAGGCTCCAGGCCCTTTTCCCGTGCAATGGTGGCGCGGGTGCGGCGCTTTTGCTTATAGGGGCGGTACAGGTCCTCCACCTCGGCCAGTGTGGCGGCGGCGTCGATGGCGGCGGAGAGCTCGTCGGTGAGCTTCCCCTGATTTTCGATGGAGGACTTTACCTCGCCTTTCCGCGCGTCCAGATTGCGCAGGTATTGCAGCCGGTCAGCGAGCTGGCGCAGAAGCTGGTCATCCATGGAGCCGTGAAGCTCCTTGCGGTAGCGGGCGATGAAGGGGATGGTGGCTCCCTCGTCAATGAGCTTGACCACGTTTTCCACCTGCTGCTGGGTGCGGCCCAACTCTTGGGCCAGGGTTTCGATCATGGGGTCCATGGGGCATTCTCCTTTGTATCGGGCATTCTCGCCCTGGAAATTTCCATTTCAGTTTAGCGGAAAGAAGGGAAAAAGTCCAGCGCGGGTTTTCTACCAGCGCAGTTCCATCTCCCAGCAGTCCAGTTCCGGATTAAAGCTGGGGGTGAGAGTGGTATCAGGCTTCAGATGATTCACCGGGTTTTCATGTTGGACATCAACCGCGTAAGTAATGGTGAAGGAGTTGGAGTTGAGAATGGTGATCAAAAGTTCACGATTGGAAAAACAGCATTTGCTGTGGTCAGAGCAGAACCGGGGCGGGGTACTGGCGTGGGCGGGAAGACGGACATAGGCAAGACGCCGGGAAGGAAGGGACTGCTGGAGCAAACCCTTGTAGTCCCATTGGGAATCCTCCTGAGCCGATACATAAGGGGAGAGGAGGACGACAGCGCCGGTGGAGACGCTCCAGAGATAGGGCTCGTCCCATTTGGTCATTCCCCGGCACAGGGGGCACATGAGCTTGGGGAGGATTACAAGGTAGAAGGCGATCAGCGCCGTGATGAGTGCGGCGATGCACAGAACCCGTTCCAATTTGCTGCTTTTGGAAAATAGATGTTTCATAGTCTTTACCTCAATTACATATTTATATAATTTCAATGCCTTAATATGATTATAATTACATAATTATGGTTTTCAATATCTGATAAAAAGAAAATGAAAAGTGTACACTGTAACCAGAGTGAGGTGAGGCCCATGAAAGAGTCTTATCATAGCCTTTATCGCACGATGGGACTGAACATCATGTATTATCGGAACCTGCGCGATTTCAGCCAAGATGAACTAGGTGCTATGGTAGATAAGGATCAAAGTCATATTAGCAAAATTGAACGGGGAAGCGTTGGAATCTCGTTGGACACCCTATTTGACATCGCCAAAGCCCTGAATGTGGACCCCTATCTGCTATTAAAACCCAAGGAATAGGCCTTTGCCTGACGAAAACAGGCAAAGGCCCATTTTTTATCTAGCATACCGTGTAATAAGCTACCAGATAAATGTTACATTTCTGTTAAAATTCACAAAATCCATTGACAGACAAATGGAATCGGTTTACAATAACAATATCCACTGGGGCACGCCCCAAAAGTGGCCTGGCTTTGTGATTTTATTGTCTCAGGAAAAGAAATTTTCGCTTCTGAATCATTTTTTTGCGAGATTTCATATTCCTGACCTGCGCGGTAAAATTGCGGCCGGTGAAAAGGGTATTCCTTTACAGCCTTTGAAAGAAAAGAATCTTGTTCGATCAAAACTGCCAAGAGGGAGAGAAGCACTAAAATGATTCGCTGGAATTATGTTAAGTACCGTACCCCCTACCAATCAGACGAATGGATTTCCTGTGTTGTATCCCGCTGAGGATAGCTCCATACACAAGCCTCCATCGTTTGTCTGGCAGACGATGGCTTTTTTATACCCTTTTTGAAACAAACAGAGAGGAGGCGACAAGCATGACGATGCCGAAGTATGACGTCAACAACATTTGGTCCAGAGTTCGCAGTGATGTAGATGTGGACGATCTGATTTTTGACGCTGAGGGTTACAGCGCCAAGGAGGACGACAAAGTATGCAGCGACCGGTGACGGCCGAATGTGGTCAGCGTGCGGCTGACGAAGAAAAGTAAACACCGCAGCAGAGCTTCTCACGATCTGCTGCGGTGTTTTTTTGTCCTTTTACGGGGGGAGAGAGGAGGGGCAGGGGAGATATTTCTCTGTCCGAAAGAGCACGATTACCCAAAAAGAAGCCTCGATTATTCCACGGGAAGGGGTTGCTTTCTTGGGAAGATTATACTAAAATAAAAAACAAGTGACGATAATCTACTCCCGCAAGAAAATTGCTCGGGGGAGCACTATGGAGGTCGATCAACATGAGAAAAGTTCAGTTTACCGAGACCGTTCTGCGTGACGCGAACCAGTCGCTGATCGCAACCCGTCTGCCTTACAGCAAGTTTGAGTCCATTCTGGAGACCATGGACAAGGCCGGCTATTACTCCGCCGAGGTCTGGGGCGGCGCCACCTTTGATGTGTGCCTGCGTTACCTGCAGGAAGATCCCTGGGAGCGCCTGCGCAAGATCCGGGCCAAAATGCCCAACACCAAGCTCCAGATGCTCCTCCGTGGCCAGAATATCCTGGGCTACAAGCACTACCCCGACGATGTGGTGCGCAAGTTCGTGGAGTATTCCGTGAAAAACGGCATCGACATCATCCGTATTTTCGACGCTCTGAACGATGTGCGCAACCTGGAAGTGGCCATCGACGAGACGGTCAAGCAGGGCGCCCACGCCTCCGGTACCATCTGCTTCACCACCAGCCCCGTGCACACCTTGGAAAAGAATGTCCAGATGGTCAAGGACCTGAAGAGCATGGGCGTCAAGTCCATCTGCATTAAGGATATGGCCGGCATCATGGGCCCCAAGGAGGCCTATGACCTGTCCGCCGCCATCAAGGACGCGGTGCCTGAGCTGCCCCTGGTCATCCACACCCACTGCACCACCGGTCTGGCCTTTATGACCTGCCTGAAGGCGGTTGAGGCCGGCGCCGACGTGCTGGACACCGCCATCTCCCCCATGTCCGGCGGCACCGCCCAGCCTGCCACCGAGACCCTGGCCTATGCCCTGCGTGGTCTGGGCTATGAGGTGGACCTGGACGACAAGGTCCTGGTGAAGATGGCCGACTACTTCAAGGGCGTCCGGGCCGATTTCCTGAAGGACGGCACCCTGGATCCCATCTCCATGGCTACCGACACCCAGTGCCTCAACTATCAGATTCCCGGCGGCATGCTGTCTAACCTCATTTCCCAGCTGAAGATGATGAACGCCATTGATAAGCTGGACGAGGCTCTGGCTGAGACCCCCAAGGTCCGTGCCGACATGGGCTATCCTCCTCTGGTCACCCCCACCAGCCAGATGGTGGGCTCCCAGGCCGTGCAGAATGTGCTGGCCGGCGAGCGCTACAAGGTGGTCGGCAAGGAGATCAAGGCCTATTGCCGCGGCGAGTACGGCCGTACTCCCGCCCCCATTGACCCCGCCATCCAGAAGAAGATCCTGGGCGACACCCCCCTGGTGAAGGGCCGCTTTGCCGACTCCCTGGAGCCCGAGTTTGAGAAGACCAAGAAGGAGCTGGCCGGCGTTGCCAAGAGCGACGAGGATGTGCTCAGCTACATCGCCTTCCCCCAGGTGGCCATGGCCTTCTTCAAAGACCGCGAGGCCGGCTTCCCCAAGAAGGAGGCTGCCAAGAAGCCCGCTGCTCCTGCCGCCCCCAAGAAGGAGGATCTGCCTCCCATGCCCGCCTGGCAGGGCCACGTGTACTACACCAACACCCCCGCTGTTACCAGCGCCGGGTACACCGCCCGTCCCATCCAGCCCTTTGCCGCCAGCTATCAGCCCCCCCACCTGGTGATGGGCGCCCGTGATAACTGCCCCGGCACTTACACCATCACCATCGACGGCAAGTCCTATGAGGTGGCCATCGCCTCCGCTGACGGCGCCGCCCCTGCTGCTCCGGTTGCCGCCGCTCCCGTGGCTGCCGCTCCTGTGGCCGCCCCCGTGGCTGCTCCTGCTGCTGCCCCCGCTCCGGCTCCCGCTCCCGCTCCTGCCGCCGCCCCTGCTGCTGCTCCTGCCGCTGTGGCTGCCGGCGAGACCGCTGTGAAGAGCCCCATGCCCGGCAACATCTTTAAGGTGGAGTGCTCCGTGGGTCAGAGCGTTAAGGCCGGCGACGTGCTGGTGGTGCTGGAAGCCATGAAGATGGAGATCGAGGTCTCCGCTCCCGTGGACGGCACCGTGAAGGCTGTGTCCGCCGCTGTGGGCACCGCTGTGAACACCGACGACCTGCTGGTCACTCTGGGTTAAGGCTTTCGATTATTTCAGGCTCTCCGGGAACTCCGGAGAGCCTGCTTTTTTTCCTTGAAAATACCAATTGCCCGTGATACAATTCAAGGTACGGAATAAGGGAGTCGGAGAAAAAACGGCTCTTTTTTCCCATTTTTCAAACGAAGGATGAAATAAGGAAACGGTTATGCCGTGAAAGGAGGCCCTCCATGAAGGGAATTGTTCTGGCCGCCGGAAAGGGTACTCGGCTCTATCCCATGACCAAGCCGGTGTGTAAACCCCTGCTGCCCGTCTATGATAAGCCGCTGATCTATTATCCCATTGCCATTTTGATGCAGGCGGGGATTTCCGAAATTCTGGTCATTGTCCCTCCTGGTGAGACCAACACGTTCCGGGCCCTGCTGGGCGGCGGAGAGCAGTATGGGCTGAAAATTTCCTATGCGGAGCAGCCTGTGGCTCGAGGCATTGCGGATGCGCTGCTCATCGGCCAGGAATTTGTAGGAAACGACCGGGTGTGCCTGGTGCTGGGAGACAATATTTTCTATGCGCCCACCCTGGGAGCGACCCTGAAGCGGGCTGCCGCCAATGACCGCGGCGCTACGGTTTTTGGCTATTGGGTGGAGGATCCCCGGCCCTTTGGCGTGGTGGAGTTTGACAGGGACGGAAGAGCCATCTCCATTGAGGAGAAGCCCCGTTACCCAAAGAGCAATTATATTATTCCGGGCCTTTACTTCTATGACCACCAGGTGATGGATATTGCCCGGAATTTAAAGCCCTCTGCACGGGGGGAACTGGAAATTACCGATGTGAACCTGGAATATCTCCGCCGGGGACAGCTCCAGGTGGTGCCCCTGGAGAAGAACTTTACCTGGTTGGATGCCGGTACCGCAGACAGTCTGCTGGAGGCGGGTCAGACCATCCGACACATTCAGGATAGCACCGGGCGGTATGTGGGCTGCCTGGAAGAGCTGGCGCTCTATGAAGGCTGGGTCAATGAAGCGCATGTCCATGCCATTGGAAACGAGCTGTCTATGACGCTTTACGGAAAATACTTGCAGTGTCTTTGAGATAGGCGGGGAAGGGGAACATTTTTATGAAGATCATCGGTGCATATTTCAGTCCCAGCGGCGGAACAAAGCGGGCGGCAGAATTGGTTGCCGGGCTGTTTGGTGACTATGAAACATTGGACCTCGGGGGCCGTGAGCGTGCTGCGCGGCATTTTGGTCCGGATGAGCTGCTGGTACTGGGACTTCCGGTGTATGCCGGACAGATCCCGGCGGTACCGGGGCTGCTGGAAGGCCTGTCCGGTGAAAATACCCCTTGTGTACTCCTTGCCGCCTATGGAAACCGGCATTATGATGATGCGCTGGCCCAGATGAAAGAGCAGATGGGAAAGCGGGGGTTCCGGTGCGCCGCTGCAGCAACGGTGATTACTCCCCACATTTTTGCGCCCTCTCTGGGCATGGGGCGTCCGGATGAGAAGGACGAGGCGGTTTTGAAGGAACTGGTCCGCAAGGTACAAGAGAAGCTGGCGGGGGAGAACTGGTCTGAGGCTCAGGTGCCCGGAAATCCCAACCCCGCCCCCAAAAAGGCGATACCCGTGCCCAAAGACCGGGACTGGGATACCTGCCTGGGCTGTGCCATCTGTGCCAAAGCCTGTCCCACCGGAGCCATGGATCTAAGCTCTCTGCTGTGGGAGGACAGCAAGTGTATCAGCTGCATGGCTTGCGTTTCCGCCTGTCCCACCGGAGCGTTGGGCTTCAGCGCCGCCCAGCTGGCAGAAAAGCTGACGGCCAATTTCTCCGACCGCCGGGAAATTGAGACCTTTGTAGAGGGCTGAGAACGCATGAAAAAGGTCCTCATGCTGGCCACCGGAGGGACGATCGCCTCAAAAGACAGCGGCCAGGGGTTGACCCCGGCCATTACCTCAGAGGAGATTTTAAGCTATGTGCCCGCCATTGGAACGCTGTGTCAGGTGGATGCCATCCAGCTTATGAACCTGGACAGCACCAACATTACCCCGCGTCACTGGCTGGAAATGGCCCAGGCGGTGGAGGAGCACTACGATGCGTATGATGGCTTTGTGATCACCCACGGCACCGACACCATGGCCTATACTGCCGCCGCCCTGTCCTACCTGATCCAGTATTCGCCAAAGCCCATTGTCATTACCGGGTCCCAAAAGTCCATCTGCCTGGAAAATACCGATGCCCGGCTGAACCTCTACAACAGTTTCCTCTATGCCTCTGACAGCGGCTCCCACGGTGTGAGCCTGGTCTTTGACGGCAAGGTGATTCTGGGAACTCGGGCGAGGAAGGAGCGCACCAAAAGCTTCAACGCCTTTTCCAGTGTGGACTACCCCGAGCTGGGGGTGATCCGGGACGGAAAGCTTATCCGTTACCTGGCCGAGCTGGAGTACCGGTCCAGACCGGTTTTTTACCACCGGCTGGAGGAGCGGATTTTGCTGCTCACCCTGATTCCCGGTATGGGAGCCGATGCCCTGGAGGCCCTGCGGGACCGGTATGAGGCAGTGATTTTACAAAGCTTTGGCGTAGGCGGCCTGCCCGGCGGTGCATCGGGTTCGCTGGCCCAGGCCATAGAGGCCTGGCTGGAAGAGGGCAAGACCATTTTGATGATGACCCAGGTGCCCTATGAGGGCAGTGATATGACGGTCTATCAGGTGGGTTACCAGGTCAAGGAGAAGTACCAGCTCCTTGAGGGATATAACATGACCTTGGAGGCTGCGGCTACGAAATTGATGTGGGTCCTGGGCCAAACGCGGGAGAGCGAACAGGTACGCCAGCTCTTTGAGCAGCCGGTGCAGTTTGACCTTATTCGCTGAGCCAATATGTTTCGTTGATTTTTATAGGAAATCGTATGTTCAAGAGCGGAATTCGGGTGAGAAATCCCTGATTCCGCTCTTGCGCATTTGCCTGATTTGTGGCACAATATTGTTCAATACAGTACATTGCCGTGGGAAAGGAGAGAAGGGGATGAAACGATTTCGCGCCGTAGCCGCTGTGCTATTGGTCCTTTTGTGTGTTGCTGCCTTTCTTCCAGGAGCAGCTGCAGAGGGAGAAATCCGGGAAACTACCGTCCTCTTTACCCACGATCTTCATTCTCATTTCCTGCCCCAGGGAGACGGGACGGGAAAGGAGACGGGAGGATATGCCCGCCTGATGACGGCATTGAAGGAGGAGCGCCAAGCGCACCCCAATGCCCTGACGCTGGACGGAGGCGACTTTTCCATCGGTTCCCTCATCCAGACCCTCTATACCACGCAGGCCGCAGAGCTGCGCACCATGGGAGCTATGGGGTATGATGCTGCCACGGTGGGCAACCATGAGTTTGACCACGGAGGAATGGGCTTTGCCCGAATGCTCGCCGCCGCCGTCACCAGTGGTGACAAGCTGCCCGCCTTGCTCATGGCCAACTATAAACCGTCTGCTGACAATCCCGACCAATTGGACATCCAGCGCTCTATGGCTGCCTATGGTGTTCAGGATTACATGCTTCTGGAACGGGGCGGAGTGACCTATGGGATCTTCGGCCTGATGGGAGAGGACTCCCATGACTGCGCGCCTACCTCGGGCTTTACTTTGGGGGACCGGGTGGAACATGCCCGCCGCTGTGTGGAAGCCTTGGAAAAACAGGGAGCCGAATTTATTATCTGCCTGTCTCACTCGGGCACCAATGAAACTGTAAAAAAATCGGAGGACGAACAGCTGGCGAAGAAAGTGGAGGGGATCGACCTGATCGTCTCCGGCCATACCCACACCACTTTGGCGGAGCCTATTTTGGTGGAGGATACCTATATCGTCTCCGCCGGGCCGTACTGCCAGAACCTGGGTTCCATCACTCTCCGCTGGGACGATTCAGGGGAGAAGGAACTGGTAGATTACCACTTGATGCCCATTGACCAGACCATTTCAGAAGATCAGGACATTTCACTTATGGTAGAGGACTGGAAGCGGCAGGTAGGGGGGATCTACCTGGCCCGGTACGGCTTTGGCTATGATGAAGTCCTCACCACTGCGGGATTTGATCTGCCCACCCCAACGTCTGGCGTTCAGGAAGGCAATGCTTTAGGAGAACTGGTGGCTGACGCCTATCTTTGGGCGGTGGAAAATCTGGAGGCAGACAGTCCCGATGTGGAGACGGTGACCGTGAGCGCAGCTGGTGTACTGCGGGCCCCACTTTATGCCGGGGACCTTACCGTTTCCCAGGCCTTTGATGTGCTGTCCATGGGAGTGGGGACCGACGGGACCTCAGGTTATCCGCTGGTATCCTGCTACCTCACCGGAAAAGAACTGAAAGCGGTGGCTGAGGTGGATGCCTCGGTAACTCCGCTGATGCCCCCGGCTCAGCTTTATATGGCTGGAATACAGTATAGCTTCAATACCAACCGGATGTTTTTCAACCGGGTGACGGAGGCACAGCTTTTCAACGGATTGGTGGATACCAAGATCGAAAACGACAAGCTCTACCGGGTGGTCTCGGGGATGTACTCTGCCCAGATGCTGGGGACCGTGAAGGAAAAGTCCTTTGGCCTGCTGTCCATCACCCCGAAGGATGAGAACGGTACGCCCATTACGGACTTTTCTACACGGGTCCTCCGGGACAAAAATGGCAATGAGATCAAAGAGTGGTACGCCCTGGCGGCCTATCTGGAGCACTTTGGACCGGATGGCCTTTCTGATCTCTATGCCAGCAGTGACGGACGCAAAGAGGTCAGCCACAGCTTAAATCCCATCGAGCTTTTGAAACACCCCAACTGGATTACCTTGGTGACCTTGCTGGTGATCATTCTGGTGGTCACTCTGGTGGTCGTTCTGGTGCGGCGCTTTGTCTTTGGAAAACGGCGGCGCTATCGGGGCTGGTAAATCTGTGATCTGAGCGGGAAACCGCAGTTCCATATTAAGAATGGAGAAAAGGATGCCGGGAAGAGCGGTTCCGGCGAGCAACCATTAAGGAGGAGAAGCAGTGAAAAAGTATGAAATCGCAAAGAAAAAGACGCTAACCGCTGAAATCAGTCAGATTTCGGTGTATGCGCCTCTGGTGGCTGCCAAAGCCAAGGCGGGCCAGTTCATCATTCTCCGTGTGGATGAAGAGGGTGAGCGGATTCCTCTGACCATCTCCAGTGCGGAGAACGATTTGGTTACCGTGATTTTCCAAAAGATCGGCGGCACTACCCTGGCCCTGGATGAGCTTCAGGAGGGGGATTGCCTGCATGATTTTGTGGGCCCTCTGGGTGTCCCCACCCACGTGGAGGATCTGGGTCGGGTGGCTGTGCTGGGCGGCGGCTTGGGCTGTGCCATTGCACTGCCGGTGGCCCGCGCCCTGCATGAGGCGGGCAACCAGGTGGACCTGATCGGCGGCTTTAAGACGAAGGACATCGTCATCCTGGAGGAAGAGATGAGCAAGGCCTGCACCGACCTGCACATCTGCACCGATGACGGTACCTATGGCTATCATGGCTTTGTCACCGGCAAGCTGGAGGAGCTTATTCAGAGCGGGGTCAAGTTTGACCACGTCTTTGCCATCGGCCCTCTGCTGATGATGAAGTTTGCCTGCAAGCTGACTGAGAAGTACAACATCCCCACCACCGTGAGCATGAACCCCATTATGATCGACGGTACCGGCATGTGCGGCTGCTGCCGCCTCACCGTGGACGGCGAGGTGAAGTTTGCCTGTGTGGACGGCCCTGACTTTGACGGCCACAAGGTGGACTTTGACGAGGTCATCGCCCGGAACAATACCTATAAGGAGCAGGAGGCCAAGGCGAAGGAGAAGCACCTGTGCCGCCTGGGAGGAGGTGCCATGAATGGCTAATATGCAGATGAACAAGACCCCCATGCCTGAGCAGGACCCCAATGTGCGCAACCGCAACTTTGAGGAAGTTGCCCTGGGCTATACCCTGGAGCAGGCGCAGAACGAGGCCCAGCGCTGCCTGAACTGCAAGAACAAGCCCTGTGTCAGCGGCTGTCCCGTGGGCATCCCCATTCCGGAATTTGTGGGCAAGGTGGCCGAGGGTGACCTGGCCGGGGCCTATCAGCTCCTGTCCGATGCCAACGCCCTGCCCGCCATCTCCGGCCGTGTCTGCCCCCAGGAGACCCAGTGCGAGGGCAAGTGCGTCCGGGGCATCAAGGGTGAGCCCGTGTCCATCGGCCGCATCGAGCGTTTCGTGGCCGACTGGGCGGCAGAGAACGGCCTGGCCAATGTGGCCACCGCCCCCAAGAATGGCCACAAGGTGGCAGTCATTGGCTCCGGCCCTGCCGGACTGACCTGTGCCGGGGAGCTGGCCCGCATGGGCTATGAGGTCTCTGTGTTCGAGGCATTCCACACCCCCGGCGGTGTGCTGAGCTATGGCATCCCCGAGTTCCGTCTGCCCAAGGCCATTGTCAAGCGTGAGGTGGCCAACCTGGAGAAGATGGGCGTTGATATCGAGCTCAACATGGTCATCGGCAAGGTGCTCACCATCCCCGAGCTCTTTGAGCGGGGTTACGAGGCGGTGTTCATCGGTTCCGGCGCGGGCCTGCCCATGTTTATGAAGATCCCCGGCGAGTCCCTCATCGGCGTCTACTCTGCCAACGAGTACCTCACCCGTATCAACCTGATGAAGGCCTACAAGGAAGGGGCGGAGACCCCCATCCTCCACAACAAGAAAGTGGCCGTGGTAGGCGGCGGCAACGTGGCCATGGACGCGGCCCGGTGTGCCAAGCGCCTGGGTGCTGATGTGCACATTGTCTACCGCCGCTCGGAGGCTGAGCTCCCCGCCCGTGCGGAGGAGGTCCACCACGCCAAAGAAGAGGGCATTGTCTTTGACCTGCTCACCAATCCGGTATCCATTGAGGGTGACGAGACAGGTCATGTCCAGTCCATCACCTGTGTGAAGATGGAGCTGGGTGAGCCGGACGAGTCCGGCCGCCGCCGTCCTGTGGTGATGGAAGGCAGCGAGTTCAAGATGGAAGTGGATGCTGTCATCATGGCTCTGGGCACCAAGGCCAACCAGATGAGCTACGGCGGCACCCCCGGACTGGAGCAGACCCGGAAGGGCTGCGTAGCCGCCGATGAGAACGGCTGCACCTCCTGCCCCAACATCTTTGCCGGTGGTGACGCTGCTACCGGCGCCGCCACGGTCATCCTGGCCATGGGCGCGGGCAAGCACGCGGCCAAGTCCATTGACCAGTACATCAAGAGCAAGCAGTAAGAGGAAACAAACAGCGCCGCATGGTTTTTCATGCGGCGCTGACCATTTCAGTCCGGTTTTTGGGACTGTTTCCGGGGTAGCATTGGTGCAGGAGGAAGGAACATGGTTTATTTGGAAGAATTTCAGCTGCCCAATGAGGAGCAGCAGGCCCGCTTTTTGGCCGGTGACAGCGAGAACAAGCGTACCTGTTACGGCAGCCGCTATCCCTTCGGGCTCTTTCTGAACCGGGTGGTGCCCCCATTGAAGCTGGAGGAAATCACCATATTCTGCGGCGGCAACGGGAGTGGAAAAACCACCATTTTGAACCTGATGGGAGAGAAGCTGGGGCTGGAACGAAAGGCAGTGTTCAACCGCAGCTCCTTTTTCGAACGTTACCTTGCCCTGTGCGATATGAAAGTCAGCCGCAGCTTTACCCCGCAAGTGCAGTCGGGGAGCAAGGTCATTACCAGCGATGATGTTTTTGACTATCTGCTGGACCTTCGCTGTATCAATGAGAACATCGATACCCGGCGCCGAGAGCTTTTGGAGGAGTATACGGACGCCCGGTACGCCAATTTTCAAATGCGTTCGCTGGAGGATGTGGACCGGCTGCGGCAGGTGGTGGAGGCCCAGCGCCGCAGCGGCTCTCAGTACGTGAAACGCCGCATGATGAAGGACATACCGGGAAAATCCAACGGGGAGAGCGCGTTTCTCTATTTCACACGGGAAATCCAGGAGGACAGCCTCTATCTGCTGGACGAGCCGGAAAACAGCCTGTCGCCCCAGCTCCAGCAGGAGCTGATGCGCTTTCTATTGGACTGCGTCCGTTTTTACCGCTGCCAGTTTGTCATTTCTACCCATTCTCCCTTTTTGCTGTCGATGCCCAGGGCCAGGATTTACGATTTGGATGGTGATCCTGTGGCGGTGCGGCCGTGGACCCAGCTGGAGCATGTGCGGATCTATCACGAGTTTTTCAAAGCGCATGAACATGAGTTTACATAAAAATGCCTCCGTTCTCAGAAGAGAACGGAGGCATTTCCGTTAGTTCTGGGAGTGCTGTTCCAGCCATCGGACGGCATAGGAACAGGTGGCTTCTGCCTGCCCGCCGTTTTCCTTGATCTGATCCAGCGCGGCCTGAACCAGCTGTCCCGCCGCGCCCTGGCCCCGGAGGGAGGGGGCAACAAAGGTATGGTCAATGGTGTATACGCCAGGTTCGGTCATGGGGAAGGTGATTTCGGCAATCAGTTTGCCGGAATCGTCCAGAGCGTAGATGCGGGTGGTTTCACGGGTCAGTTCCATCATAACGATCCCCCTCATCATAATGAGAGTACTCTATTTTGGCTTACGTTGATTTTGAAATGAGATGTTTTGCGTATTCATAATCCTTCTTATGAACATAGATTTTGTACTCATAGGAGCGATCAGAATCCGTCCGCAGCGAACCTCGGCTGGTTCGTTGGCTGGAATTTTGAAGATTTGTCGTTTTAATTTTATAATCGATGTCATTTGCACTGAGGATCGCACGGATAGCTGCCTGCCGCTCCATTGACAGCGTCAAAATCAATTCTCTGCGGTTCAAAATGGTTACCATAGAAAGCACCTCCCGATTGTCCGATCACATTTGCTGTTTTATGAGATATTGGCAAAGGGAGAAGATGTGCTGTTGAAAGCGGGCAAACAGGCGGAACGATCATTTGACCCGCAGCCGTTTCGCCAGCTCCCCATCCGGGGCGACCTGGGCCGTCTCATAAGTGGTGTAAATGACCATGCCCGGCCGGGCTCCGCCGGGCTTTTTTACATAGCGCACCGGGGTGTAGTCCACCGGGACCTTGCCGCTGTCCCGGCCTTGGGAGAACCAGGCGGCCAGTATGGCGGCCTCATTGAGACTTTGTAGGTCCGGCTGGCCGCCGTCCGTCCACAGGATGACATGGGAGCCGTGAATCTTCTGGGTGTGGAACCAGATGTCGTTCTTTCCGGCCAGCTTACAGGTGAGCAGGTCATTTTGGGTGTTGTTTTTGCCCACGGAAATGCGCATGCCCGTGGAGGAGCGAAACTCCATGGGTTTGGAGGCAAGACGTTTCGTTCGCTCTCTGGCTTTGCCCTGCCGGCGAAGGTAGCCGGTGTCGGTAAGCTCCTGCCGGATTTCCAAAAGGTCCCGTTCTCCTTCGGCCAGGGCGATGGACTCCAGCACGCTGTTCAGATAGTCCAGCTCCTTGCGGCCCTTTTCCAACTGAATGGTGAGCATGGCCTCGGCGGTTTTGGCCTTGTTGTAGTCCTTGTAATATTTGGCGGCATTTTGCTGAGGGGTGAGGAGGGGGTCCAGCTTGATGTCAATTTCCTTCCCCTCTGGATCATAAAAGTCCACCGCCCGCAGCCGGGTCATGCCCCGCTCCATCTGATAGAAGTTGCTGGTGATGATGTCACCCAGCTCCCGCAGCCGGTCCCGGTCCAGGGTGGCGGTAAGCTCCTTTTCCTGGTTGGCAATTTTCCGCCGGGTACGGTCCCTGGCATTGCTGACCGAGCGGATGAGGTCCTGGCCTTTTTGTTTCACCCGGTCCAGCCGTTCCCGCTGCTCATAGAACGAATCCAGAAGCTGGGAGAAGGAGGGCTGAGGCTCTGCCTGAGCGGCCCCCTCATATTGCAAAATAGGGAGGAACGTAAAGTCCTTTGCCCGCCCATCCATTGAGATCAGAGTGGGTGTATAGGAGTTTTCCCTTATAAGTTTCTGCAGCATTTCCACCTGATCCAGCAGCCGTGCACGGCCCTGCGGCCCCATAAGATGAAGGCGTGCATCGGTCTCTCCCCCCGCGCGGTAGGCCAGTTCCCGGCAGATGAGCGGGGAGAGACCGCCAAAGGTATCCAGCAGCCAGCGATCGGCCTGACTCTCTTCCGGGGCCTGGGCCAGGAGCTGCTCCAGCTTTTCCCGGTCCAACGCCAGTGGGTCAGCCTTGGACTGCGCAGGGGGAAGGCGGTAAAACATCCCCGGCTGAAGGATGCGGCCCATCTGTCCCGTATGGGGATCCAGGCCGGAGTCCACCCTGCGGATGCAATCCAAAATCCGTCCGTCTCCATCCAAAAGAAGCAGGTTTGACTTATGGGTGATGGCTTCCAGCACCAGGGCACGTTCTACCCGGTCCCCCAGTTCATTGAGCGCCTCAAAGCGGAACCGTGCCACCCGTTCCAGCGGGACCTGCTCCACCGTTAAAAGCCTGGCTCCGGACAGGTGCTTTCGCAGGAGCATACAGAACATAGGGGGCTTGTCCGGGTTTTCCAGGGTGAGCTGGGTGAGATGGGCCCTGGGCTGGGCAGGGTTGGCGGAGAGAAGAAGGCGCACATTCCCCTGGACAGGGGAGCGCAGGGCCAGTACGATCTCATCCCGGCCGGGCTGATAGATTTTATCCACCTTTGCCCCCGCCAGGGCGGTATTGAGTTCGGATATGACGCCGGACAGACAAAGTGCGTCCAATGGCATGAGTGATCACCTCAAACTTATGGGTTTTGATGGAGCTCCTGGTCCATCATGTAGTGAAACAGCTCATTGAGCCGCTCCGTCCGGCCCTGGAGATAGAGCCATCCAAACAGAGCCTCCAGCCCGGTAGCTGCCTGATAGTCTCCCCGGCTGGCCGCCTTGGGGATGGAATGGGGGGCCGTGTTTCGCCCGCGGCGGAATACGTCCTCCTCCTCCTGGGAGAGGAGAGGGAGGATGCGCTGAAGCAGCCGGGCCTGGGCGGGGGCGGCCACATACTGTACCGTGGCGCGGTGCAGATCCTTTGCCTTGGCCTTGCCCTGAAGGATCAGCCAAGAGCGGACCATTACCTCAAATACGCTGTCTCCCAGATGGGCCAGCCCAAGGGAGGAAAGGGACAACAGGGCGTCCCGTTCCAGGTCCAGATGAAAGAAATCGGTCATGAAAAGACCTCCATTTTGCTTTAAAAGTAACTTTTATCATAGCATAGTTCCCGAAAAATGGCAAGGGAGGCGGTAAGCAGCAAGGAGCGCTTGAAAAATAGGGCATATCGTGGTATTCTAAGTCGAACAGGAGGGGAAGGAGGAGAATGTCCATGCGGGTGCTGGCGACAGGGGCATTTTCCTTTTCTGCCTCCATTTTTGCCGCTGTCTATTTGGAGCTGGATGAGCTGCTGCTGCCTCTTGCGGCGGGGAGTGCGCTTGCGGCGGCAGTGGCAGCCTTTGCTTTGGGAAAATGGCCCATGGCTCAGCAGCGTCTGGTTTTGATCTCCTTTGGACTTGTGATCGGCTTTCTTTGGACCTGGGCCTATACCCAGCTGTGTTTTCAGCCTGCGGTCACGCTGGACAACCGGACGGTAGTACTCTATGCTACGGTAACCGATTACCCGCAAAAGGCTTCTTATGGCGGCTACACCCTGCCTGCACGGGTGGAGGCAGATGGCCTCATACGTCCGCTTGCGGTTCTTTATGTGGATGAGCAGGGAGCGAATCTGCGGCCTGGAGATGAAATCACCACGGTGGCTCACTGCACTTTGGCAGACCGTACCTTTTCCGGAGAGGAGATCACCTACTACACCGCCAAAGGTATTTTCCTGCAGGGTGAGGCCTATGGACGTCTGGAGGTTGACCGTCCGGACCGGATTGCGGTCCAATACTGGCCTGCAGTGATGGCAAGGGCCCTGAAAGAAGGCATTGTCCGCGCCTTTCCAACGAAGGAGGCAGGCATTGTCCAGGGAATCGTGACCGGAAACCGGGACAATCTTACCGATGCCTTTACCAGTTCTTTGCAGCGGGTGGGAATGAGCCATACGGTGGCGGTGTCCGGAATGCATCTGGCTTTTCTGGCCCAACTATTGGTTACCCTGCGGGGCAGAGGGCGGCGGTCCACTGCGGTACTGACCATTGTGTGGGCGGTGGTGTTTAGCGCGCTGTGCGGACATACCCCTTCTGTGGACCGGGCGGCCATGATGATCGTGCTGCTCCAGATCGCGCCTCTTTTGAACCGGGAGCGGGATCTTCCCACCTCCCTGAGCGCTGCCCTGATGGTGCTGCTGTTTCTCAATCCCTTCGCGGCGACCCACACCGGACTTCAGCTCTCTTTTGCGGCAGTGGCGGGAATCGCACTGGTCTCCGACCAGATTCAGGACTGGCTTCTGGGCAAGCTGCATTTGAACAAATGGCCGAAGAGCGGGGTAAGAAGGCGTTTGGAGAAGATTCCCCGTTTCGGTGTTTCCACCCTGTCGGCCACTCTGGGAGCATCGGTGTTAACGGTGCCTCTGGTGGCAGCCTATTTTAATACCTGTTCCCTCATTTCCCCTTTGGCGAACCTGCTGACCCTCTGGGCGGTGGGCTTCATTTTTGTGGGCGGGCTGCTGGTGGGGACGGTGTCCATCGTTCTGCCGGGGCTGGGACAGATCCTGGCTCTGCCGGTGATAGGACTTGTGCGGTATGTGGAAGGCGTGGTCAGGCTGCTGGCCATTCCCAATGTATCTGCTTTGTCCATGGAGTGTTTGCTTTACCGGGGATGGATCGTTTTTGTCTATCTGTTGCTGCTGGCAGCGCTCATTTGTAAAGGAAAAAAGAGATTGGGAATTCCCCTGTACGCAAGTGTCTTTACCTTGTCCCTGTCCATGATTGCCGTTGGAATCAACGCCCGAATGGGAGATATGCATGTGGCGGTTCTGGATGTGGGACAGGGTCAGAGCGTGGCGCTGAGTCAGAAGAACCTCTTTGCTCTGGTTGATTGCGGCGGCAGTGGGCAGGAAAACGCCGGCGATGTTGCCGCCGACTATTTTCAAACCCGCGGGATAAGCCGGCTGGATTTCCTGATCCTGACCCATCTCCATGATGACCATGCCAATGGGGTCCCACGCCTGTTGGAGCGCTTGAAGGTGGAGAACATTCTCCTGCCGGAGGAGGACAGTCCCCTGTTGGACGAGATTCTCAAGCTGGCCCAGGAGAAGAACATTGCAGTGCACAGGGTGACCGAGGACCTGTGCATTGAGACCGAGGACAGTCAGACCCTCAAGGTTTATGCGCCGGTGGAGGAGACCGGGGAGACCAATGAGCGGGGCCTTTCCATCCTGGCGGATGGGGAAAGCTTCCGAACGCTCATTACCGGAGATATGGGCGGGACAGGAGAAGAAAATCTCCTGAAGCTTGCCGGCTTACCCCAGGCAGAGGTGCTGGTAGCCGGTCACCACGGCTCGAATACCTCCACCACCCAGGCACTGCTGGATGCCATAAAGCCGGAGTATGCACTCATTTCCGTGGGAGAGGGCAATCTCTACGGTCACCCTGCCCAGGAGACTCTGGAACGGTTGGAAGCAGCAGGGGCGGAGGTATACCGCACCGATTGGAACGGAACCATAGAAATCAGGAAATAACAGGAGGACGTGCCTATGCCGCCCAAAGGAAAGCCGGATACTGCCGGTTACCAAAAGCTGAAAAAAGATCTGTCCGGCAAGAATCCGGGGCAGTTATATATTTTCCACGGGGAGGAGACCTACCTTCGGGACCACTACCTGGGCAGGCTGCGGGAGATGCTGCTGTCTGGAGGGATGGGGGAATTTAATCTCCATGAGATTGCCGCCAAAGATATGTCGCCCCATGCCTTAGAGGAGGCGGTGGATTGTCTGCCCATGATGGCCGAGCGTACCCTCATCCAGGTCACAGACTATGACCTCTTTAAAGCAGGGGAGAAGGACCGTGAGGAATATATCCATATCCTTTCTCAGCTGCCGGAGTACTGCTGTGTGGTGTTTGTCTATGATCTCATTGATTATAAGGGAGATGCCCGAACCAAGCTGGCTGCCGCTTTGAAGGCCCACGGGACGGTGGTCAACTTCATCCGCCAGGACCAGGGGGATCTGGTGGACTGGGTGCGCCGGCGGTTCCATGCCCTGGGCAAGGAGATCGACTCCCGGTTGGCTCTGGACCTCATCTTCCTGTGCGGAGACCTTATGCATAACCTCATTGGGGAGATTGAGAAGATTGCAGCTTATGCCAAAGGCCCCCATATCACCTGGGGAGATATTGAGGCAGTGGCCACGCCCCAGCTGGATACGGTGGTCTTCCGTATGACCGATGCCATCGGCGAGGGTCAATTTGATAAGGCTATGGGGGTGCTGGGAGAGCTCTTCCAAATGCAGGAGGCCCCCATTAAGATCATGTGGTCTCTGGGCCGGCAGATGCGTCAGCTCTACTCCGCCCGCCTGGCTCTGGAGCGGGGAAAAGGGACAGAGTTTGTGGCCGGACTTTGGAACCTGAAGCCCTATCCGGCAGATAAGCTGGTGCGCAGTGCCAAACGCTTCAGCCTTCCCTGGTGCCGCCGGGCGGTGGTGCGCTGCGGCCAGGTGGATTTGGCCATGAAGTCTACCGGACAGGACGGGAAGGAGCTGCTCACCGGCCTTATGTTGGAGCTGGCCAACCCTGTGAAGAAGTGAGGAAGCCGCTATGCTGAAAATCAAAGAGGCCATTGTGGTGGAGGGCCGGTATGACAAAAATACCCTCTCCCAGGTGGTGGACACCCTGATTTTAGAGACGGGGGGCTTTCATATTTTCAAGGACCCGGAGCAGATGGCCCTGCTGCGCAAGGCGGGGGAGCGCCGGGGGCTCATTGTCCTCACCGACTCCGACGGAGCAGGGTTTGTCATCCGAAACCGTATCCGGGGTTCCATCCCGGCCCAGTATGTGAAGCACGCCTACATCCCCGACGTATACGGCAAGGAGCGCCGCAAGCGCCAGCGGGGAAAAGAGGGCAAGCTGGGGGTGGAGGGGATGCCGCCCCAGGTGTTGGAGGAGGTCCTCCGCCGGGCCGGAGCTACGTTCCTGGAGGAGAGTTCCCAATCGGAGCAGAGCGGTGCCCCCCTTACCAAAGCCGACCTGATGGCCGCCGGACTTACCGGGCGGCCGGACAGCGGGGAACGGCGTCTTGCGCTGCTTCGGAAGCTGAACCTCCCCGAGCACATGAGTGCCAATGCCCTGCTGCAGGTCCTCAATGGCTGCTACAGCCGGGAAGAGGCAAAAAAACTGTTGGAAGAACAAGCATAAAAAGGCTGTGACCGTATTGGTCACAGCCTTTTGTTTCAGTAAACTTGACTATGTCACCATTTTTGACAGTAAGTCCAGGTGGTCCTCCAGCCGCTCCACTCCGGCATAGCGGAACACCGCGACCTTGCCATCCTTGCCCACTGCCGCCATCTGCCAGGGTTCATCCTTTACGGTGGCCAGGATCACAAAGTCCAGGCCGGGATGAGGAATCTCCTCATATTCCCACCAGAGGTTTACCAGGCGGTAGCTGTCCATCTGGGCCCGTGCAACAGGCTTGGCCAGGGTGGGGATGAGCAGATGGAAACAGGTCATGTCCAGGTCGGGTGCGTAGCGGTATTTGCCTCCCTCCGGGTTGGGGGAATTGGCGTTTTCCATGGCGCCGGGGGTGGGACTGTACCCCTCCTGGGTGACGGCGTACCAGACAGGAGAGAGCAGGGAAAAGTTTATTTCTGCGTAATTCTCCGGCTCATCAAATATGCTGTGCTCCTCAAATACTTCCTCACTGGGGTAGACCGGTTCCTGTTCCAGCTCCTGCAAGGTTACATAGGGACGGGAAAAGTCCTCCACCGGTATCGCCAGGTCCCTGTGGGTTTCTGCACTTAACAGGATCCAACCGATCACAAGAACGGGAATGAGAATCAGGATGAGGAGCTGTTCCCGGACGATGGCCCGGCTGGAACCGGGGGAGGGAGGCGGCGGCAGGCCGGCTCTCAAAGCCCGGCAGGTGTTTTTCAGGGCAGTCCGGTTCCGCCGCCAACGCCGGAAGGTCAAAGTTGCCCAGAGTAAAAACAGCAGGATTACGGGATGAAACAGCAGTAACAGAACCATGGGCAAGCTGGCAAAGCTCACGGGCTGTACATCGTGGCTGCTCCTAGGGAGAATCAGAAAGAGCAGAATTGCTGCGGCCAAAATGACCCAGCGGGTCATCCGGAGTCCGGAGTAGATCCGGGTCTCTTTCTCCAGCCGTTCCAGGGACATTCCCCGGCTTTCCCAATCGGTGTAAAGTTCTACCGCATCCGGATCAGTGGTGTAAAAGAGAACGTAGGGACGGCAGAGGATGGCTTTATACTCCCAGCCCGCCTGGCGGTAGAGCTCCAGCTGCTCCGGCGGGGGCTCGTTTCCCATCTTGCCCCAGGGCTCCAGCCGGAACCGGGTGCCCGGTACGCCGGTGTCCTCGAAGGTGGCCCAGAACCCCAGGTGAGTGGGGAAGAGGCCCTGGTTGGCCTGCTCCTCCAGCCAGGCCTCCAGTCCAGGGATGTCATAGAGGGAGACGGGAATCAGCTTCTGCACAGTTTTCATCAAAGACACCTCCCAATCATGCGATCATGTTAACAATCTCGGTCAGATGGTTAGCTAAATCTCCGTGGCCGGTGTATTGGACCAGCACGACCTTGTCGCCCAAAGCTGCGGCGGCGGTCTGAAAGGAAGTCCCTTCCCGGTGGGCTACCGCCAGATAGTCCGCCCCGGCCTGTGGGTACTGGGTGACGCGCCAAGTGCCGATTTCGTCCTCCGGGGTAACCCACCAGATGTCCTCGTCCAGGGCCATGGAGTGCTCCAGCTGCTCCTTAGCCATTGGCTGAGCCAGGAAG
This sequence comes from uncultured Oscillospiraceae bacterium, assembly GCA_944385035.1. Classification (GTDB taxonomy): domain Bacteria; phylum Bacillota; class Clostridia; order Oscillospirales; family Oscillospiraceae; genus Lawsonibacter. The sequence continues at coordinate 62,030 of CALWVV010000010.1, forward strand.
GAGAGAGGGGCAGGAAGATCATACCAGCGGACTTCCATCCGGTTCCAGGTCCCATCCTCGTCCCATTCTCCGGTCTGCACCGCCTTCCAGCTGTTCCAGCACAGCAGATAATGTTCCTGCCGGGCAAAGTTGGCGTAGTCCACATAGCCGTTGCTGGCCATGGTATAGGGGACAAAATCCTCCCCTTCCACCTGGGCCAGGGACAGAAGGGGAAAGTCCTGGAGTGCCGACAGAGCCTGCAGGTTTCCCCCGGTGAGGGGCAGGATACATTGGGACAAAATCAGCGCGATCCACAGCAGGACAACGAGGGCGAAATATGCTGCGGAACCTAGGTTCCGTTTTGGGTAAGGAACCCGGTGCTCCAAAGGAGTACCGTCCTCCAGCTGCTGCAGGATAAGCTCCAGGTCCCTTTTTTTTAAAAATACGGAGGGGATATTTACCAACAGGCAGATACAGAGCAACACCACGAGGAGAAGCGAAGAAGTGATGAAGTTGGTGATGGGAATGCCTTGGTCAAAAAGCAGAACTCCTGCACACGAAATGACAAACAGTGTGAACAGGGGAGTTATGACCGTATCCCTCCGGGCTCTTTTATAAAGTTTCTTCCATTGTTCTCCCTGGATGGCCGGGTCTGTGTGAAGTTCCGGAGCGTTTTCGTCCTGGGTTGAAAAGATGAGCATTTCCCGGTTGATGTCTCCCACGCACTCCCAGCCGTATTCCTCATAGAGATCCAGCATGTCGCAGGGCAGGTCGTCATCCACGGCGCGGCGGCAGGGTTCGATCCGGTACCGGGTTTTCCGGGCCGGACCGGGGGTGAAAGTGCAGAACAGGGAGCGGTACTTTTTCAGATATAGTCCCCGCAGGGCCATGTCCTGAAGCCAGCTCTCCGTCCCCTGAATATCGTAGTCGGAGACGGGAGTGAGCTTATAGACGGATTTCATGCTTTGGGCCTCCTTTCAGGCCAATTTTATAGGATCAGCTCTCCGCTTCCAGCCGTTCCAGGAGCAGGGAGAGAGCGGTATCTGCATCGATTACGCCGGAGCAGTTCAGGACGAACATCCGGTCTCCTACAAGGCCGATATATACCGTGTGGGCAGCTTTTGTGTCGGAATATTGGTAAGTAAAGCGGGTCAGGCCATCCAGAACGGAGGGGAGCGACTCCTCCTGGAGAAAGTCAAAGGCGTTGGTGTGATCGTGGATAAACGGGGTGTTTTCTTCCCAATTTTTCCGGTACTGCTCCAGGGAATGGCGGTGCTCCTCCACCCGGCCCTCATAGACCAGCCGGGCCAGAGCGGGGGAGAGGGCACGCACATGTTCCTGAGAGAGCCGGGTGTCCGTTTTTGTCCCGTCGGAAAGAGTTACCTCGCCCCCCTGGACTACATTGTACTGCTCCGGGGCCAGGGCCGACCAGGATAATTCATCGTAGTGGAGAAGCTCCTGGTTGTTGTAAAGACGAATCTGTGCACTTGCCGGGATGAGCTCTTCCAGTGTGACGTGGGGGAAGGCCCATTCCTCGGGTCCGGACAGCCGCCGGGAATTAGAGGGGTTGAACCAGAGAAGGGTAAGGAAAAAACCCACGGCCGCCAGTGTCGCCAGCAAGACCAATGCCAAGCTCCGCAGCTCCGGGTAGCTCCTACGGCCCGGAGACGGCCATTCCCCACGCTTGAGGATGGACTGTGTACGGTAGATGCCGCAAAAGACACCCAAATTTGTGGAGATCACCGAAAGAGCCAGGATTACCATCAGGGCATAGATGGGAAGAAGGGTATCTGAGCGCAGGATCATGGACATCAAAAGGGATGCCGGCCGGGTGAAGAGCAAGACCCACTCGTCCCAGAAGGCCGCTCCCAGCCAGAGGATCAGGAGAAAGAGGCTGAACCACACCCGTTTGCGCTGACGTTTCATGGCCAGGGCCATACTGAAGGCATCGTTGTAAAGATCGGGGGACTGAGGATCATCACAGCTGTAGATAGCGTAAAGCTTTCCTGCCTTACCCTCATACCGCCACCCGGCTTCCTGATAGCTGGAGATCCGGTTTTGCAGCTCCAGCTCTCCGATGAGATCCACCCCTGGGTCCAGGCGGTAGCGGGTGCGGGGGGCGTCCGGATCGGTGCGGAAGGGCACCCGTCCGATGAAGGACCACCCCGGCCAGCCGTTGAGAAGGTACCCTTTTTGGGCCTGCTCATTGAGCCAGTGTTCGATCCCGGCAAAATCCCATATGGGGTAGGGCAGCCATTTTTTTACGATCATGGGGCTCGCCTCCTTTACAAAGCGTCAAAGGTTGCGGCAAAGAGGGGGAGATAGTCCAGGAGGTTCTGTTCTCCGTAGTAGTCGGCAAAGAGGACGGTGGTTCCCCGGCGCAGGATAAAAATCCCGCCGGGCAGGAAGGTGCGTGTTTCCCCGGTCAGCTCATTGGTGTGGATCCACTTCTCCCGTGGGGCATAGCGGATCTCATCCAGCCCATAGGCGGCCTCCAAGGTTTCGTAGTCTCCCGAGCCGTTGATGTACTGCCGGCTCCACTCCTCACAGCGTAGTTCGGCAAGGATCTCCAGAGGATAGCGGGTGATGGAGATTTCCAGCCGGGGCACGTCAAAAGGACTCTGGTTTGCGCTGAAGCTTCCGTATTGCTGAAAATACCAATGTTCCGGGTTCAGCAAAGTCCCATGGTGGGAGATGTAATCCATGTGATAGAAAGGATCCTGGTGAATGCGGAAATCCGCTCCCTCCAGGTCAGTGAGGGTGACAAAGCCCGAGCCCTCCAGATCATAGGGGCGGTAGTCCAGACCGGAAAAGAGCTGAACGGTGTTGATGAGAACGGGCAGCAGAAGGAGCAGTCCCGCCGCCAGCAGCCATCCCAGCCCCCGGTGGCCCCTGGGGGATGTACCGTTTTTGACCGCCTTGCGGTAACGCAGCAAATGAATGAGCCCCAACAGGTAGGATAGGTCAACGAAGAAAAAGCCCAGTGCTGCCAGCAGGAAAGGAATGATCATACCGTCGGACAGGGTCTCCACCGGGTAGTACCGGAGACACACCCAGTCGATTTCCCAGGGAGCGCCTTGCCCGTAGAGCCCCAAGAGCAGGAGATTTCCCAAAAGCAGAAGCAGTCCGCAGGCAAGCTTGAAGTGGAAAAATTTCCGGAAGGCGTAGTCCAGTGTGTCCGGGTCCGTGTGGGCCTGAGCGTCCAGGTCGGAAGAGACATACACAAAGAAGCTGCCCCGGAACATGCCCCAATATTGCCAGCCGGATTGCTCATAAATGGCGTTTAGTTCCGGATCTTCCGCTACAGGGCCCTGAATGGGCTCCAGATGAACCTGAACCCGAAGGGGGGTGGAGCGCTCAAAAAGAGCGATTGGCCCCATGGCTGCGGCAAAGCGAAGCCCCTGGGCGGAGCATTCCGCCAGCCAACTTTCCAGACCTGGGATATCAAAGCCGCCGAAGGGAATCAGGCGAACGATGGTATGTTTCATCTCAGCTCCTCCTCTCCGTCCAGCACACAGGCCTTTAACCGTTCCAGCTCCTCCCGGAAGGCATCCCGGCCTTTGTCGGTAATGCGGTAGGTACGCTTGCGCCCGTCCACCTGGGTTTCTTCAATGAGCTTTTCCTCCTGAAACTTCGCCAGCAGGGTATAGAGGGTTCCGGGGCCCAGCCGTACCCGGCCGGCAGTTTTCTGTGAGACAAAGTCGGTGATCTCAATGCCGCACATCTCTCCGTGAAGAAAGGACATGAGCACATAGTACATAGGCTCGGTCAGTCCGCCCTTATCCCGTCCAGGCATCGCACTTCCCCCTTTCTCGAATCTCAATATCGTCTAACGATATTATAACATGAGATTATGAGAAGCACAAGAGCAACAAATGGATCTTCCAACAAAATTAAGAAAAAGTTTTTGCCGCAAGCCCATCAAAATATGACGGGAAGCCCTATCCCGGTTTCGGCCCCTTTCGCCCGGAGAGGTTCCTATAATAAGGACTGCGGGACAGCCTGCCGACAAGTGGAGGAAAGGGGAGAGGTACATGACGGTTATTTATGTGGACACGCTCTTTCTGCTCAACGCCATTGTAGATTATCTGCTCCTTTTGGCTGCCGCCCGGCTGGCGGGGGAACCCCTGCGGCGGCTGCGCTTTGCCCTGGGGGCAGTACTGGGGGGACTTTATGCGGTGGCCATTTTCGCGCCGGGGTTGTCCTTTCTCTCCCACCCTCTGTGCCGGGCGGCATCAGCGCTGCTGATGATGGTGGCGGCCTATGGGGGGAGCCGCAGGCTTCTCCGGCAGGGGATTTTATTCGTTGCCCTTACCTGTGCCTTTGGAGGGGGGGTGGTAGCCATTGGACTGATGGGGGGCACCGGCCTGTCTCTGGGAGGCGGGGTCTTCTATTCGTCCATGGACCTCAAAATGGTTTTGCTGTCCGCGGCGGTGTGCTATCTGGTGATCACGCTGGTCTTTCGCAGACTGGGGCGGCATACCGCCGCAGGCGGGGAGCTGGCCCGTGCTGTGCTTCGATTAGGAGACCGCAGGGTGGAGCTGACTGCCCTGGTGGACACAGGCAACACCCTCACCGACCCGGTGTCGGGACGAGGGGTGATGGTGGCCGAGGGAGATGCTGCTCGGGATCTCTTTCCCCATGACCGCCGACCCACAGCCGAGGATCTGCGGGATCCCGCCGGAGCGCTGGAGCGGCTGGGAACGGGGCGCTGGAGGGGACGCTTTCGCCTTTTGCCCTACCGCTCGGTGGGGGTGGACCGGGGGCTGCTGCTGGCGGTGCGGGCAGACAGTCTGGAAGTGGATGGATGTGCCAGAGGGCCTGTGCTGGTGGCCCTGTCGCCGACCCCCGTGTCAGACGGGGGCGGATACCGGGCCCTGATCGGGCCAATGGAGGATGGAATATGAAAGGGAAAATGCTTTACATCAAATGGATGAACCGTTTGGCTGGCCTGTTTACCCGGCTGGGCCTTCTCCAGCCGGGTAAAATCATGTACATCGGGGGCAGCGACACCCTTCCCGCCCCTCTGGACCGGGCGGAGGAGGCAGAGCTGATCGCCCGCCTGGAGGCAGGGGATGCCAGGGCCAGGAACAAGCTCATCGAGCACAACCTGCGCCTGGTGGCCTATATTGCCCGGCGCTTTGAAAACACCGGGATCCACATCGAGGACCTGATCTCCATCGGGACCATCGGCCTCATTAAGGCGGTGGGCACCTATCAGCCCGCCAAAAGCATTAAGCTGGCCACCTACGCCAGCCGGTGCATTGAAAACGAAATCCTCATGTATCTGCGGAAAACAGCAAACCAGAAAAGTGAGTTGTCCTTTGATGAACCGCTCAATACCGATTGGGACGGAAATGAGCTTCTGCTCAGTGACATTTTGGGCACAGATGAGGATCTGGTGGTGCAGCCTCTGGAGGCGGATGTGGACCGGCAGCTGCTCCATCAGGCTTTGGAGCGGCTGGAAGAGCGGGAGAAGCATATTATCACCCTGCGCTTTGGTTTGGACGGGCGGCGGGAGTGTACCCAGAAGGAGGTGGCTGACCTTTTGGGAATCTCCCAATCTTATATTTCTAGATTAGAAAAGCGGATTATCGCCCGCCTGAAAAAAGAAATTTTGCGATTGATGTAGAAGCTATGGCCAAAGAGGGGAAACCATGATATAATTTTCCGGGTATTTGGAGGGATACCATGAGAATTGGAACAAGAGAGAGAAAGAGAGGAAGAAAACTATGTATGACGCGTTTCTGAATCTGATCTTGGCAATCAGCGACGCCATGTACAGCTATATCTTGATCATCATGCTGCTGGGTGTGGGATTGTACTTCACCCTGCGGGGCAAGCTGCTCCAGCTGCGCATGCTCCCGGAATCCATCCGGGTGGTGGGGGAGAAATCCAAAGATGAGAACTCCGTTTCCGCCTTCGAGGCTTTGATGGTGTCCACCGCCAGCCGGGTGGGTACCGGCAACATTGTGGGCGTGGCCAATGCCATTGCCGTGGGCGGCTACGGCGCGGTGTTCTGGATGTGGCTCATCGCCATTGTGGGCGGAGCCTCTGCCTTTGTAGAGAGTACCCTGGCTCAAATTTATAAGAAGAAGGACCCCAAGGGCGGCAGCTACGGCGGCCCCTCCTATTACATTGAGGCAGCCCTCCACAGCCGTCTGCTGGGTGTGATCTTCGCCGTGGTGCTCATTGCCACCTATGCCGGCGGCTTCAATATGGTGGCCTCCTTTAACCTGCTGGACAGCTTCACCAGCTATGCCTTCTATGAGCAGGCGGGCTATGTGACCCTGGGCGGCGGTACCTACAGCGTGGTTACTCTGGTGGGCGGCGCGGTGCTGGCGTTGCTGGTTGCCGTATGTGTGCTGGGTGGCGGCAAGCGCATCGTCAAGGTCACCGGTGTACTGGTGCCGGTAATGGGCGTGCTGTATATTCTCATGGCCCTGGTGGTCATGGTGCTGAACCTGAACATGATCCCCAGTGTACTGGCCCGGATTTTCCACGACGCTTTTGATTTCCAGGCCATCTTCGGCGGAGCAGTGGGCTTTGGTTCTTCCGCCATTATGCAGGGCATTAAGCGCGGCCTGTACTCCAACGAGGCCGGCGTGGGCTCCGCCCCTAATGCGGCCGCCGCTGCCAGCGTATCCCACCCGGTCAAGCAGGGCCTGGTGCAGATGCTCTCGGTGTTCATTGACACCATCCTGGTGTGTACTGCCACGGCCATGATGTGCCTGAGCACCGGCATTGACATCAAGGGCGGCCTGAACGGCGCTCCCCTGGTGCAGGCCTCTCTGGCTACTACCTTCGGCAGCGTGGGCCCCTATTTCATCACGTTCGCCCTGCTGCTGTTTGCCTTTACCACTCTGCTGGGCAACCTCTTCTATTGCGAGGGCTGTCTGAACTACATTGCCGGACATACCTTAAAGAACAGCGCCATGAATGTGTTCCGCCTGGTTGCCTGTGTGCTGGTCTTTTTGGGCGGGCAGCTGGAGTTCAGCCTGGTTTGGAATCTGGCGGATGTGCTCATGGGCTGTATGGCCATTATCAACCTGCCGGTCATCGTCATTCTGGGCGGCACCGCTATGCGGGCCCTGAAGGACTATACCCAGCAGCGTCATGAGGGGAAGGATCCGGTATTTAAGGCCTCTTCCATTGGACTGAAGCAGAAGACAGATTTTTGGAATTAAATTGGATAAGTTACGGGGCATGGAGACGTACCATGCCCCATTTTTTTGGAAAATCAGGGGTGCACTGCCAGGGAAAAGAGTTTGACAGCCGGGGAGGGATGGGGTAGAATAACAAAGTATTGTATTAGAGTCCACCGCCTCATAGGGCGGCGGCTATACCGGCTGGGCTGTACTGGCCCGGAGCCTGGGAGACGGAGCGTAGAATGAAACGAAATGCGAAAGTATCCACGGCGGTGATTCGCCGCCTGCCTCGATATTACCGCCATCTGTCGGAATTACAGCGAGCCGGCGTGGTGCGGATCTCCTCCAGTGCCCTGGGAAAGTCCATGGGACTGACTGCCTCTCAGATCCGTCAGGATCTGTTCTGCTTTGGAGAGTTTGGTCAGCAGGGATACGGGTATAAGGTGGATAGCTTAAAAGAGGAAATTGGAGAAATTTTGGGCATCAACCGGGGCCATACGGTGGTGGTCATGGGCACGGGCAACCTGGGGCGTGCCATCATTCAAAATTTTCAGTTTTCCAGCAATGGGTTCCGCCTGTTGGCGGCGTTTGACGTCAATCCGCAGGTGGTTGGCACCAAGATTGCGGGAGTGCCCGTTTACCACGCCGATGAGCTGGAGGCCTTTGTGGCTGCCCATCCAGTGAGTGTCGGTATGCTTACGGTATCCATTTCTGCGGCCCAGAGTGTGTGCGACCGTCTGGTCAATGCCGGGGTGCGGGGGATTTGGAACTTTACCAACCACGAGTTGGCCATCAGCCGGGAAAATGTGGTGGTAGAGTCGGTCCATTTTTCCGATAGTCTGCTGACCCTGAGCTATCTGATCTCTCAGCAGGGAGAGACGGCGGAGGAGAGAGAGGAGGAGCTGCCATGAAGAAATTTCTAAGGCCGCTGGTGCTGGCCGTGGCCTTTGTATTGCTGGCGGCCGGAGCTTATGCCGCGGTATCCGGGGACGGACCGGTGAGCCTGAGCTATCTCGTGGAGAACTTTATGCCTCAGGTCTTCCGAGCCGGGACCGAGGCTGCCTACGGCGCCCTTGAGGATACCTATGATACGGCGAAGTCTACGTTGGATCAGGTCCATGGACAGGTGACCAGCGGGGGAAGCGTTGCCTCCGGGCAGTCCAGTGACACCCTCCAGCGCCGGGAGTGGTATGATGGACAGCGGATTTGTCTGAGTACCGGCAGCGGTGCCCTGATGCTGGAGGGCTATGCCGCCGTCACCCATAACGGTGCGGTGGTGGATGTGACCGCCGGGACCGAGGTCTCCTCCGGCGCTGCGTTAAATGCCAACCACCGCTACCTGGTGGGAGAGGATACCACAGCTTATATCACCATCCAGTCCGGCTATGCCACCATGGGGGTACAGGGAAGCTACACCGTGGAGGGGGGAAACACTGCTGCGGCACCCTTCCTGGATGTGAAGCAGAGCGACTGGTACTATGCGCCGGTCAATTATGTGTATGAGAAAAAGCTCTTCTCCGGGATGAGCGAACATACCTTCGGCCCCAAGGAACCGATGACCCGTGCCATGCTCACTACCGTTCTCTATCAGCTGGCCGGAGCTCCGGCCGGGGAGATGGCCAGCGCGGATGTGTCCCTGAGCGATGTACCGGCCAGCGCCTGGTATGCCCCTTATGTAAAGTGGGCGGTGTCCCAGGAGGTGACGGCAGGCACGGGAAACGGTACCTTCTCTCCCAACATGCAGGTCACCCGAGAGCAGGTGGTGGTGATGCTCTATAGCTTTGCCTCCAATTATATGGGAATGAGCATGGGCCAGGGCGCCGATTTAAACGCCTATCAGGATCGGGACAAGGTGAGCAGCTGGGCTCAGGAGGCGATGGCCTGGGCGGTGGCCGAAGGAGTGGTCAGCGGCGCAAGCAATGGCGGTGTACTTACCCTTAATCCCCAGTACAACGCCAACCGGGCCGAGGTAGCTACCATGCTGCGTTCCTTCGCGGAAAAGATTTCCTGAAGAACAGACACCCATTTTCTGTTCCTGCCATATGATAGGAATGAGAGCGGCAGACAGCCCTCTTAAAACTTTCATATCAGGAGGTACTCATTATGGGGTGCTGCAATAACGGTTGGGGCGGCAACAGCTGCCTGTGGATCATCATCCTTTTGGTCATTCTGTGCTGCTGCGGCAACGGCAACGGCAACAGCTGCGGCAACAGCAACAACTGTGGCTGCAACAACGGCTGCGGCTGCTGACGGACACAGAAACACTTGCAAACGGGTGCGGAGTTTTCCGCACCCGATTTTTTTGCGAAAAATGGATGAAGGCTGCAAATTATCTTGCATTTTTATGAAAGATGGTGTATGATATTTGCCGCAAGCAGAGCCGGCGCTTTTCCGCACTGATGAAAAAGGAAGGGAAAGCGACGGGTTTTGTCGTGCGCCCGTTCTGTGCGGGCGCAAGGAATGTATCCGCTGCCGCAAGGGGAAGAGCGGTTTTTTTGCCGCTTTGTAAGAGCGGAGAACCGTGTGGTACGGGTACTTCCAAATCCCGGCAGAACAGAATAGGGAGGTCGAAATCTTACATGAGCAAATTTCTCAAACGATCCGCGCAGGGCGCGGGTGTCCCCCACGAGAAACGGACTTCCAACCTGGAAACGGTAAAAATGCCGCTGCCCTCTAAGATTGTGCTGTCTATGGGTCAGCACATCGGTGCTCCGGCGTCTCCCGCCGTGGCCAAGGGTGACCAGGTCTATGTAGGTTCCGTGGTGGGCAAGGCCGGGGGCTTTGTCTCCTCCGACATCCACTCCGGCGTATCCGGTGTTGTGGACAGTATCATCACCATCACCGCGCCCAATGGCGCGCCGCAGACCGCCGTGGTTATCATCCCCGACGGGGAGCAGAAGGTGGACCCCTCCATCGCTCCTCCTGTGGTCACTGATCTGAAGTCCTTCCAGGACGCCGTCCGCGCCAGCGGTCTGGTCGGCCTGGGCGGTGCCGGTTTCCCCACTGCGGTCAAGCTGGCCCCCAAGAACCTGGACGAGATCGATACCCTGGTGATCAACGGCGCCGAGTGTGAGCCCTATATCACCTCGGACAACCGCTGCTTCCTGGAGGATACCCAGTTCATCATGGACGGTATCCAGGCGGTCATGAAGTACTTGGAGATCCCCAAGTGCATCATCGGCATCGAGGGCAACAAGCCCGAGGCCATTGCCAAGATGAAGAGTGTGGCCACCCAGGGCGTAGAGGTCAAGGAGCTGCCCTGCCGCTACCCCCAGGGCGCTGAGAAGGTGCTCATTGAAAATTGCACCGGCCGGGAAGTGCCTTTCCCCGGCCTGCCCTCTGACGTGGGCGTAATTGTTATGAACGTCACTTCTGTGGCTTTCGTAGGCAAGTACTTAAAGACCGGTATGCCTCTGGTCACCAAGCGTCTGACCGTGGACGGCGACATCATCAAGGAGCCCAAGAATGTTGAGGTCATCATCGGTACTCCCGTGCAGGAGCTGATGGACTTCTGCGGCGGCTTCACCGATGAGCCGGGCAAGGTCCTTTACGGCGGCCCCATGATGGGCAACTGCCTGGCCAGCCTGGACCAGCCCATTTTGAAGAACAACAACGCGGTTCTGGCCTTCTCCAAGAAGATGGCCCAGACCCCCAAGGTCACCAACTGCATCCACTGCGGCCGGTGCACCAACGCCTGCCCTCTGGGCCTGTCCGCCAAGGAGATTGTCCAGGCCTATAACGCGGGCAATGTGGAGCTGCTGCAGGAGCTCAACGCCGATCTGTGCATGAGCTGCGGCACCTGCTCCTTTGTCTGCCCGGCCAAGCGGCCTCTGGCCCCCTCCATTGCCCTGGCCAAGATCATGATGAAGAATGGAGGTAAAAAGTAATGGCCAATAAACTGATCGTTACCGCCGCGCCTCACATTACCAGCGCGGACTCCACCCAGAAGATTATGCAGCGGGTGTGTCTGGCCCTGGTGCCCACCCTGATCGCCTCTGTGATCATCTTCGGAGTCAATTCCCTGATCCTCACCGCCATCACCGTGGCGGCCTGTGTCTTCTTCGAGTGGGCCTACTGCAAGCTCATGGGCCGGGAGAACCCTGTGGGGGATTTCTCCGCTGTAGTGACCGGCATGCTGCTGGCCTTCAATCTGCCCTCCACCTTGCCCTGGTGGATGCCCATCGTGGGCGCGTTCATCGCCATTGTCATCATCAAGCAGCTCTTCGGCGGTCTGGGCTATAACTTTGCCAACCCCGCCATCGTGGGCCGTATCGCTATGGCTGTTGGCTTTGCCGGACGTATGTCCACCTACGGCTTCCCCCAGGGTGCGGATGCCGCTACCTCCGCCACCCCTCTGGCTCATGTGGCCGACCTGGGCGCCGGTGACTATGTGACCCTGCTGCTGGGCAACCACGGCGGTGTGCTGGGCGAGACCTGCGCCATCACCCTGATCGCCGGCGGCATCTACCTTATTGTTACCAAGGTCATCAGCCCTGTCATTCCTGTGACCTATCTGGCCACTGTGGCTGTGCTCAGCGTGTGCTTCGGCCTTGACCCCATCGTGCAGCTGCTGTCCGGCGGCCTCATGCTGGGTGCCTTCTTTATGGCCACCGACTATGTCACCTCTCCCACCACCCAGAAGGGCAAGCTGGTCTTCGGCATCGGCCTGGGTCTCATTACCATGATGATCCGTCACTTCGGCACCATGAACGAGGGCGTGTCCTTCGCCATTCTGCTGATGAACCTGCTGGTGCCCTATATTGAAGTGCTGACCCGGCAGGATAAGCTGGGCATCGCCAAGGTGAAAAAGGGAGGCGAGAGCAAATGAGCAACTGGAATCGAGTATTTAAGCCCATCGTGGTGCTGTGTGTCATCTGCATCGTCATCACCGGGGCTCTGGCCGCCACCAACAGCGTGACTGCCCCCATCATTCAGGCGGCTACCATCGCCGCCCAGAACGCCGCCCGCGCCGAGCTACTGCCCGAGGCCGAGGGCGCCTTCACCAAGGTGGAGGGTGTTGAAGTGGAGAATGTCTCCGACGTCTACACCGCCGACAACGGCACCGGCACGGTCATTACCTGCTCCGGCAAGGGCTACGGCGGCACGGTTACCGTCATGGTGGCCTTCAACCCTGACGATACCATCAAGCAGATCAAGATCACTGAGTCTGCTGAGACCAAGGGTATTGGTACCAACGTTACTGAGAACGCCGAGTATTGGGCCAATTATAACGGTCTGTCTGCGGCTCAGGCCCTGGTGCTGGGCAGCGATGTGGACGCCTATTCCGGCGCCACCATCTCCAGCCGGGCTGTGAACAACGCTGTGAACGCCGCCATTGAGGCGTACAACGCGATCGCTTGAAAGGCAGGTGGAACAAGATGAGTAATAACAGCAAACTGAAAATTCTGACCAACGGTTTTCTGAATGAAAACCCGGTTCTGCGGCTTGTCCTGGGCACCTGTCCCACTCTGGCCGTCACCTCTATGGCTTCCAACGGCATCGGCATGGGCCTTGCGGCCACCTTCGTGCTGATCTGTTCCAACATCGTCATTTCCGCCCTGCGGAAGATCATTCCTGACCAGGTTCGTATTCCCTGCTACATCACCGTCATCGCCGGTTTCGTGTCCGTGGTGCAGATGCTGGTCAAGGCCTATGTGCCCGACCTGGATAAGGCCCTGGGCGTATACCTGCCCCTGATCGTGGTGAACTGCATCATCCTGGGCCGTGCTGAGATGTTTGCCTCCAAGAACGGCGTGGTTGATTCCGCTCTGGACGGTCTGGGCATGGGGATTGGCTTTACCATCACCCTGGTGGTCATGGGTTCCATCCGTGAGATCCTGGGCTCCGGCACCTGGATGGCCGGTCTGGGCAGCCTGATCCCCGCCCTGGGTGCGGACTTTGCCATTCAGGTCATTCCTGAGTCCATCGACCCCTTCACCATTATGACCAGCGCCCCCGGCGGCTTCTTCGTCTTCGGAATCCTGATGGCCGGCGCTACCTGGCTGACCTCCCGCCCCAAGAAGAGCGAGAAGTCTGCTGAGGCTGTGGAAGGAGGCAATGCGTAATGGAAATGGCACTGAAACTTGCCAGCATCTTCTTCACCATGATTTTGGTGGACAACTACGTGCTGGCCAAATTCCTGGGTATCTGTCCCTTCCTGGGCGTGTCCAAAAAGCTGGACAGCGCGGTGGGTATGTCTCTGGCCGTTACCTTCGTCATGGTTATGGCTACTGCTGCCACCTGGCCCATCTACACCTTTGTGCTGTCTCCCGCCTATGCTGCGGGCACCAGCCGCGACCTGGGCTATCTGCAGACCATCGTCTTTATTCTGATCATCGCTATCCTGGTGCAGCTGCTGGAGAACTTCCTGAAAAAGTTCGTCCCTGCCCTGTACAAGGCTCTGGGTGTGTACCTGCCCCTGATCACCACCAACTGCACCATCCTGGGTGTGACCATCCTGAACCTGGACAATGGCTATAACTTTGTGGAGTCCATCGTCTGCGCCGCCGGCGCCGGCATCGGCTTCCTGGTGGCCATGGTGCTCTTCTCCGGCGTGCGCCGCCGTGTGGAGCAGGCCATCACCCCCAAGTGCTTTGAGGGCCTGCCCATCACTCTGGTGGCCGCCGCAGTTACCTCCCTGTCCTTCATGGGCTTCGGCGGTATTGTGGACGCCATCTTCAAGGTTTGATAGGAGGGGGAGTAGAGTATGGATCCGATTATTCTGGCAATTGTTATTGTCACCGTCATCGGCCTCATTGGCGCGGTGATTCTGGTGGCCGCCTCCATCTTTATGTATGTGCCCGTGGATGAGCGCGTGGAGAAGATCACCGCCGTCCTGGCCGGTGCCAACTGCGGCGCTTGTGGCTGCGCCGGCTGTGCCGACTACGCCAAGAGCATCGTGGAGGAGGGCAACGCGGTCAATAAGTGTACCCCCGGCGGCGCTGCCTGTGCCGCTAAGATCGCTGAGATCATGGGGGTGGAGGCCGGTGCCTCTGTGCCTATGAAGGCGGTCGTGATGTGCTCTGGTACTTGCAACCAGACCTCCAAGCGCTATGAGTTCCAGGGCCTGCAGAGCTGCCAGGCGGTCAAGGGCCTTTACGGCGGCGACGGAATGTGCAAATATGGCTGCCTGGGCTACGGTGATTGTACCCGTGCCTGCGCCTTCGATTCCATCCATATCGTGGATGGAATCGCCAAGGTGGACTACGCCAAGTGCGTGGGCTGCGGCGCCTGTGCCGCCGCCTGCCCCAACGCGGTCATCAGCATTATTCCGGAGCACAAGCGTAAGCCTGTCGTCCAGTGTCTCAACAAGGACAAGGGCGCCGACACCCGCAAGGCCTGCACCGCTGGTTGTATCGGCTGCATGAAGTGCACCAAGGTGTGCCACTTCGATGCCATCACCGTGGAGAACAACCTGGCCCACATCGACCAGGACAAGTGCAAGGGCTGCCAGCTGTGCGTGAAGGAGTGCCCCGTGGGGATCATCCACGTGCCTGCCAACAGCTAAGAACGCAAATCAGCATAAAAAATGCCTCCGGCCTAAAAAGCCGGAGGCATTTTTTATAACTCGGATAGAGAACGAAATCAGTCCCGCAGCCAGCTTGGTAAGGTTCTGGCCTTTACACTGGATACCATGCCCATGGCGGCGTACAGGGTGATGACCGAGGAGCCGCCGTAGCTGATGAAGGGAAGGGTCAGTCCCATGACAGGAAGCACATAGAGGCACATGCCCACATTCAGGGCGATTTGGATGAAGAGCATTGCCGCCACGCCCATGCATACATAGGCATCAAAGGGAGAGCTGGCATGACGGCCTACCCAGATACAGCGCAGGACCACTGCCCCTAAAATGAGCAGCAGAAGCAAGCAGCCAATGAGTCCCAGCTCCTCGCCGCATACGGCGAAAATAAAGTCGGTGTGCCGGGCAGGCAGGGTGTGGGAGTATTCCGACTGGGTGTAGTCCCCCTGGAGAAACCCCTGGCCGAAGAGCTGTCCGGAGCCGATGGCCAGGATGGATCGGGTCTGCTGGAAGCCCCGGCCCTGGGGGTCCAGGTCGTGGTCAAATACCACCCGGAAGCGCATAATGCGGTAATCGGTCCACCATTTTGTCTCCGGCAGGACAAAGAGCCAAAGGATGACTGCCGCCAGAACGATCCCGCCGCCTACCAGAAGAAACCAGCGCAGTTTGACGCCGGAAGCCCAGGCCATAAAGGCGAAGATGACCATATACACCACGCACATGCCCATGTCTCCGCACACGACGGAGATAAGGCCCAGCATGAAAATGGTATGTCCGCCGATTTGAATCAGGGAGGGCAGGGAACTGATATCCCGCTCCTGCTCCTGGATTTTTGTGATCTGGAGACTGAGCAGGAGAATAAACGGCAGTTTGACGATTTCATTGGGCTGCATGTCCACCGGGAAACCGGGGATATGGATCCAGTTAAGGTTGCCGGAGTTATAGTCCTCCCCCAGGGGGGTGAGGAGAAGCAGAATAAACACAACGTTGAAGGCCAGGATATACTTCCAATTTTTTTCTACAAACAGGTGGAAGTCAACCATGGTCAGCAGCATATAGGCCACCACGCCCAACACTACGGCCAGAGCCTGGACCATGATGGGGCGGTTGGAATTCAAATACCGGGTGGCGGAAAATACCAACAGCAATCCATAGCCGCTGGCCAGCAGACACAGGGATAGCAGGATCAGATCGCCCTTTTTGAAAAATTCCCGCACGGGGGAAAAGAGTGTGGTCAAGACCTCACCTCCTGAAGGGGCCCGGAGAGGGCGGAAGAATCGAATAAAATTGGTCCGATTTATTTTAGCACATTTTGGTGGAAAGGCAAACCATATCGTGGTATAATCTCCTGGATGTATGAAAATTTTCTGTGAACGGAGGGATGGCTTTGTCCGTCCGCTATGTAACCAATACGGAGGAGGAGACCCAAGCGCTGGGAGAACGGCTGGCCGGGCGGCTTATGCCGGGAATGGTGGTTGCCTTTACCGGGGACCTGGGGGCGGGAAAGACCGCCTTCACACGGGGACTGGCACATGGACTGGGAATTACCGAACGGGTGACCAGCCCCACCTTTAACATTGTCAATGAATATGAGGGGGGGCGGCTGCCCCTGTTTCACTTTGATATGTACCGCCTGGGCTCCTCAGATGAGCTTTATGACATCGGCTGGGAGGACTATCTGGCACGGGGAGGCGTGTGCGCTGTGGAGTGGAGCGAAATTATCGAGGATGCCCTGGAGCACGACACCGTACGGGTGGACATCCGTCGGGGGGAGCATGAGGGACAGCGCCTGATTGAGATCGGAGGAATTGAACTGTGAATATTTTGGCCCTGGAGTCCTCTGCTCCCGCCTGTTCCGCCGCGCTGATGCGGGATGGGGAGCTGGTGGCCCAGAACTATCAAAACAGCGGCCTGACCCACAGCCGCACCTTGCTTCCTATGGTGGATGACATGCTGCGAAACTGCGGGGAGAGTCTGGAGAATGTGGATGTGCTCGCCGTGGCTGCCGGGCCCGGTTCTTTTACAGGTCTTCGCATTGGCGTGGCCACCGCAAAGGGGCTGGCCTGGGGGCAAGGGAAGCTGTGTGCCCCTTGTTCCACATTGGAATCTATGGCCTGGCCCCTGGCCCATCTGAAGGGAAAGCTCATCATCTGCGCCATGGATGCCCGGCGTAAGCAGGTCTACAATGCCCTGTTCCTGGCCCTGGGAGATCAGCTGGAGCGGCTGAGCCCTGACCGGGCGATCTCTCTGGAGACGCTGGGAGAGGAACTGAAAAATTTCCATTTTCCGAAAATTGTCGTTGGAGATGGCGCGCTGCTGTGCTATAATACCTTACGAGAGCGTGTGCCAGAGATGGAACTGGCCCCCCGGCACCTGCGCATGCAGAGTGCCTTTGGGGTGGCTATGGCGGCCCAGCGCCTGGTCCGGGAGGGCAGGCTGGTGGAAGGCAGCGCTTTGACTCCCGTATACCACCGTCTGTCACAGGCGGAACGGGAGCGACTGGAACGGGAACGGAACTTCACATCCAAATCTAATGATAAAGGGGATCATCACAATGTTTGACGAGAAAGTACACGTACTGGACCACCCGCTGCTGCAGCACAAGCTGACCATCCTCCGGGATGAGACCACTGGCGTGAAGGAGTTTCGAGAGATCATCTCCGAGATCGCTGCCCTGGAGTGCTATGAGGCCACACGGGATCTGCCTCTGGAGGACGTGGTGGTGAAAACCCCCGTGGCCACCGGCACCTTTAAGCAGCTCACCGGCAAGAAGCTGGCCATTGTTCCCATTCTCCGGGCCGGCCTGGGCATGGTGGACGGCATTTTGAATCTGATCCCCTCTGCCAAGGTGGGCCATATCGGCCTCTACCGCGATCCTGAGACCCACCAGCCCGTGGAGTACTACTGCAAGATGCCCAGTGACATTGCCGACCGTGATGTGATCGTCCTGGACCCCATGCTGGCCACCGGCGGTTCCGCCTCCGCTGCCATCACCTTCCTGAAGGGCTATGGCTGCAAGCACATCAAGCTGATGAACATTCTGGCCGCGCCCGAGGGCATTGAGGTCATCCGCCGGGATCATCCCGATGTGGAGATCTACGTAGCTGCCGTGGACGAGAAGCTCAATGACCACGCCTACATTGTGCCCGGCCTGGGCGATGCCGGCGACCGTATTTTCGGCACCAAGTAAGAATACCGATTTTAATTTTATAAAAAAGCCGCCCCCTGCCGCCGGGTAGGGGGAAGGGACGTTCGCGTTTCCTCCGTTAGGCCGTAGAAGGAGGAAAGACGGGCGTCCCTTTTTGTGCGTTTGGGGGATTGAGAATACATGCAGAATCAACTGATCCGCAGGGAATTTTTCCGTTACACCTCCCAGAACATTATGGGGATGATCGGCCTGTCCTGCTATATTTTGGCGGACACCTACTTCATTTCCCAGGGCCTGGGGGCAGATGGCCTGACGGCGCTCAACCTGGCCATTCCGTTTTATAATTTCATCCAGGGCATCGGCCTTATGCTGGGAATGGGAGGGGCCACCCGATTCTCCATTCTCCGGGGCCAGGACAGGGAGGAGGAGGCCCTTCGGGTCTTTACCCAGTCCCTGATGCTGGCGTTGATTGCCGGCGTGCTGTTTGTCATTCCCGGCGTCTGTTTCCATTCCCAACTGAGCACCTTGCTGGGAGGAAGCGGAAGGGTCCATGGAATGACCGCAACTTATCTGCAGGTGCTGCTGTCCTTTGCGCCTGCCTTTTTGCTCAACAATGTGCTGTTGTGCTTTGTACGAAATGATTCCGCCCCCAGACTGGCCATGACGGCTATGTTGGGAGGGAGCTTTTCCAACATTGTGCTGGACTATATTTTTATTTTCCCTCTAAACATGGGAATATTCGGTGCGGTGTTGGCCACGGGCCTGGCGCCGGTGATCAGCATGATGATTTTGGCTCCCCATTTCCGAAGGGGTACCCTGCGCCTGAAGAGAGAGGGCCTGCGGCTGCGCGGGACGGGAAAGCTGGCCGTTTTGGGCTGTCCGTCCCTCATTTCAGAGCTCTCTTCCGGGCTGGTGCTGATTTTGTTTAACCTTATTATTCTCAGCCTGGCCGGAAATTTGGGCGTGGCAGGCTATGGAGTGGTGGCCAACATTTATCTGGTGGTGCTGGCTCTGTTCACCGGCCTGGGTCAGGGGATTCAGCCCCTGGTCAGTTCCGCCTGGGGCAGGAGGGACACCCATTGTGTGCATACGGTATACCGCTACGCCCTGTGGGTGGCGGCGGTGCTGGCAGTGGGGGTTTACGTTCTGGCCGTGGTTCTGGATGACCCCATTGTGGCCGCCTTTAACCGGGAAAACGATCCCCTCCTGCAGGAAATCGCCGTGCGGGGGCTGCATCTTTACTTCATTGCCTTCTTCTTTGCCGGCTTCAACGTAGTGACGGCAGTGTTCTTTTCTTCCATGGACCGGCCCTGTGCAGGCTTTGCCGTGTCGATCCTAAGAGGGTTTGTGCTCATCGTCCCGCTGGCAATGGTCATGTCCCGGATCTGGGGGATGGATGGGGTGTGGCTGAGTGCCCCGGTGACCGAGGCGGTTACGGCGTTGGCTGCGGTGATGTTTCTGAAAACAAGCAAATTCCAATGAAAAAAACCCACGGAGAGCACTGTGCTTTCCGTGGGTTCTTATTATTCCTCCTGCCAGGCCTTGCAGACATCCACCCAGCCCCGGCTGTGGGAGTACTGCTCCAGCTCGCCGCAGGTGAGCTCAATGGCAGAGTTGGAGCTGCCCGCAGCGGGGAAGACGGTGTCAAAACGCTGAAGGGAAATATCCAGGTAGGTGTCCACTCCGTCGGGATTGGCAAAGGGGCACACACCGCCCACCGCGTGGCCGGTCATTTCCACCGCCTGCTCGGGGGTGAGCATTTTGGCCTTTGTGTGGAACAGGTGCTTATACTTGCTGTTGTCGATCTTTGCGTCCCCGGCGGCCACGATCAGCACGCATTTGTCCTCCACCAGGAAGGACAGGGTCTTGGCGATCCGGGCGGGGATCACCCCCACCGCCTGGGCGGCCAGCTCCACGGTGGCGCTGGACACTGGGAACTCCAGAATGTCGCCCTCCCGGCCCAGGGGACGGAAGTAGTCTCGTACCTTCTCGATGGACATTCCTCAGCCCTCCAGCTTCTTGGCGGCTTTGGACAGAAAACGCTCGTTGGTGACAATAAACCGCTCGTGGGTGCCCTGGCCGATAAGACCCTTTTGGTCGTAGGCGGCGACCTTCAGCACCAGGCGCTTGCCGTCCACTTCGGTAATCTCGCTCTCCGCCCAGACCTTCATCCCCACAGGGGTAGCGGAGTCATGGGTGATGTCCAGCTTGGTGCCCACGGTGCTCTGCCCCTCCTCCAGGTGGGGGGCAATGGACTTCCAGGCGGCCTCCTCCATCAAAGCACACATAAAGGGAGTACCAAAGACGGGCAGCGCCCCGGAACAGGCGGCCTGGGCAGTATTCTGATCGTTGACCAGGGCCTCTGCCCGGCCCTTCAAACCGACGGTAACAGACATGGAAATGTCCTCCTTTGTAATAACATTGGGGCTATTGTACTACACCCCGCCGGGAAAATCCAGCCCCTTTCCTGAATTACATCAAGCAGGCAATGTTGGCCGTGGAGGCGAGCACCACCCAGTTTTGGGGGAAAGGCCGGTCCAGGTTCCAATACCCCACCCCGTGAAGGCCATATTCCAGGGCCAGCTTCACCTTGGCCTGAATGCTTCGGGCATCTTCAAACCATACCTCCCGCTCCTGTCCATTTTCGTCCACATACCGGAACCAGGGAGCCTGAGCGGTTTGATCAAAACGGATGGCGGCGTGGTGGTCCCAGGCCAGGCGGACAGCCTGCTGGTTCCCTACAGATACAGCCCGATTTCCCTCTTTGAATGGGATGGGCCAGTTATAGCCATAGTTGGGGATGCCCAGGTAGAGCTGCTGGGGACGAAAGTGAGTGAGGGCATATTCCACCACTTCCCGCACCTGGGGCAGGGGGGCCACGGCCATGGGCGGGCCGCTGACATAGCCCCAGTCGTAGGTCATAAGCAGAGCGTAGTCCACCGCCTGGGCGATGCGGCCATAGTCATGCCCCTCATAGAGCCGTCCGGGCTGGTCATCCCGTGTTTTCGCTGCCAAGGCTGCGGACAGGGGCAGCCCCATGGGAGAGAGGGCTTGGCGCAGGCGGCTAAGGAAGTTAGCATAGTGTTCTGCGTCCTCTCCATAGACATATTCAAAGTCCACATCCACCCCGCGGTAGCCCTTGCTCTGTGCCTGTTTCACAATGGCGGTGATGAGCTTGTCTTGGGCAGTGTCACAGTTTAATAGCTGATGGACCAGCTGGCTGGAGAAGCTGTCGTTCTCGTCCAGGTTGGCAAGGCACAAAAGCGGTGCCACACCCGACTGGAGAGCGGAAGAGATCAGAACTTCATCCTCCGGAGCGATCAGCGTCCCGTCACTGGTGAAGCGGTGGGCGAAGGGGGTGAGCTGGGAGAGATAGGGGAGAGTGGCGGTGAGCAGTGCGCGGTCGATCCAGGGGTAGGCGTAGCTGTTGACGGTGAGAAGCCCCTGGGGACGGTCCTGGTATTGGATCACCAGCACCTGGCCGGGGTAGAGAAGGTCTTTCCCCTGAAGATTGGGGTTATTGCGCAGCAGGGTGCGGACGGTGGAGGCGTGGGCCTGGGCAATGGACCAGAGGGTATCTCCCTCCTTCACGGTGTAAGTGAGCGCAGGGGTACGGATGACGATGGTCTGGCCCACCACCAGCTGAGAGGGGTCGGGGAGCTGGTTGTCGTGGAGCAGGCGGTCCATGGAGACCCCGTACTGCCTGGCCAGTCGGTAAAGGGTATCTCCAGGCTGTACCACATGAATGTCCATAGGAAAATCCTCCTTACAGCAGGGTGATGTAGTCGGCGTTGGCATAGCCGACGGTGCCGTTGAAGTTTACCAGGTGCCAGCCGTTTGCGGTGTTGATGATGGTGATGGGAGCCCCATCGGGAGCCTGTGCCAGGATGGGAGCGTCGGTAGTTGGCCGGGCGCGGATATTGAGTCTGCCCCAGGTCACATCCACTACGCCGGAACGGCGGTTTTCCGTCTCGAAGAACGGGATGTCGAAATATTCGGTCAGAGCCAGCACCAAAATCCGCGCTACTTCATCCAGGTTGTTTTTGATCCAGGCCGCATCCTCGGGGTTATCGTGGAAAGCCAGCTCCAGCAAAATGCCTGGGGCCCGGACCTTAGCTACCTCACCCAGGGTGGTGGTGGACTGGATGCGCACCAGATTGGGGTCAGGATAGATGGTTTTCAGAGCATCTGCCACCAGTTCCGCCGCCCGTTTCCCAGGGGCGCTGGTGGGGTAGTAAAAGACAATGGAACCTTTGGCCTTCCCGGCCTGGTCACCGGCTGCGGCGTTGGAGTGGAGGGCAAAGTGCAGGTCATAGTTTCCCGCATTAGAGGCGGCAATGGAGGAGGCGGCGGTCATGTCCGGGGTGTTCCGGGAATAGCGGATCCCTGAGGCATCCAGATAGGGGACCATTTTGTCGGCCAGCAGATTCATGTAATATTCCTCAGTCCCGCCGTTGACATAATAATTAAACTCCTGGGTGGAGGGGGAGAGATAAATAATGGGCATAGAGAAAGCACCTCCTGTTTTTGCCCATCCTATGAAAAAATTTGAAAAAAGGTGCAACTGCTCGGTTCTTTTTTCGTCTAAAGGAATAGAAGACCAGAATGAAAGGGAGGATTACCGTGAAGAAAAAGAAGGCGTTTGCCCTGTGCCTGTCCATGCTGCTGCTGCTTTGTTCTGCCTGCGGAGGGGGAAGCTCTGCAAACATGGCCGCGGGGGATACCACAGCATCCAGCGGGGCCGCGATGGAGTATGGCAACAGCGGTGGGAGTGGGATGGACATGGAGCTCTACGCACCCTCCGCTCCCCAGGAGTCTCAGTCCGCTGCTGCAGCGGCGGAAGAAGATGGGGGAAGCTCCGTCTATCAAAACAGCGGAGCTAAGCTCATCCGCCGGGCGGAGCTGTCCATCCAGACCACTGTGTTTGACCAGGCCGTCCAATCCCTCCAGGATCTGGTGGAACAGTGCGGGGGTTACTTTGAGCGCTCCTCGGTGTATGGGGGCAGCTATCGGGATGTAAACGCCCAGCGCAGCGGAGAGTATGTGGTGCGTATTCCGGCGGAGAAATACCAGGCGTTTTTATCTGCCACGGGGGACCTGGGCTATGTGACCCAGCTGACCGAGAGCAGCGAGGATGTGGGGGAACAGTACTATGACACGGAGTCCCGACTGAAAACACAGCGCACCAAGCAGGAGCGGCTGCTGGAGCTGCTGGAGAAGGCGGAGACCATGGAGGATATCATCTCTTTGGAAAATGCCCTCAGCGAGGTGGAGTATCAAATTGAGCAGTATACCTCCACCCTGAACCGCTACGATGCCCTCATTGGCTTCTCTACCTTCAATATTTATCTCAATGAGGTGAGTAAGGTCACGGAAGAGGTGGGAGAGACCGCTTCCCTGGGGTCTCGTATGGCGGCAGGGTTCCGTTCCAGCCTGGAAGGGCTGGTAACCGGCAGCCAGCAGCTGCTCATTTGGGTGTCCTACAACTTCATTGCCCTGGCGGTTCTGGCAGCAGCCGTGGCAGTGGGCGGTACAGTGGGATACCGCCGCTGGAAGCGGGTAAGAAAGGCCAAGGAGCAGCCGAGGGACCGGGAATAAGGGAATGTAAAGATTCCGGGCGAAGGGGTTAAACCTGAATTCAAAACCCGTACCGGGACTGGCCTATAATGGGCCGGTCCCGGTATTTGAATTTCGGGCAGCCAAAGGAAAGAGAAATAACCCGGCTCCTGACCACATAGGATGGACGGAAGGGAGGACGAGCGATTGATCGGCAGACTGAAATTTACCGCGCGGGGGAAGGGGACCACGGTTCCGGGCAGGCTCTATGGACTCCATGTGCTGTGGGCGGAGGTGGACCCGGAGAGCTTTTGGGCATTGCGGCGGCTGCGGAAAGCGGGCCGGTCCTTCCGCCGGGCAGGGGTGAGCCGCCTGCTGGTTCCAGGAAGCTTTGAAGACTGGAATGTGGTGGGGGCCATGGGCCTTCGTCCTATCGAGACCGAACCTTTGGTCAAGGCGCACAGTGCCTCTCTGGCCTTGGGGAGCCTGGAACGCCGGGGACTTGCCCCCGACCGTGCTACTGTGGCCCTGCGGGGCAGCCGGGCCGACCGGGCGATGCGGCAGGCCGCGGCAGAGCTGTGTCCCAGAGTACGCAACCTGGTGATCGATGTGCCCAGAGGCGGCCGGGAGCTGGCCCAGTGGCTGCGGTGGGAGTTTGGAATGCCTATTTTGCCCCAGGAAATGCCGGGACAGGTAGGGCTCTGTTTCCATCCAGGCAGCGAAGGTGAGGATGAGGAGGATTTGGGCCTTTATGGGCCCAGCCCACGGCTGGCCGGGCTTGCTCTGGCGGCACCGGAGCTGGCAGAGGAGGACCGGGAAAATCTCCCCCTGCTGGCAGCGCTGTGGGAGGGGGGAAAGCTGGGGCCAGAAGACATAAAAATACTTGACAGAACCGGGCCGAACACATATAATGACACAGAATCCATCCTTATGCCCACTGAATGATAAAAAAGCGGGCAGGAAGCGCAAAATATGAAATTTCCGCGCCAATGCGTGTTGCCCGGAGCAGCTCCGGGTCATTTTTTGGAAAGGTGTGCGAGGTACTATGGCAAAGGAATACAAGCTGAGCCCCCAGCGGCTCAAGGAATTGCAGGACGAGATGAATTACCTGAAGACCGTCCGGGAAAAAGAGGTGGCCGAGCTCATTAAAGAGGCCCGTTCCTTTGGCGATCTCAGCGAGAACAGCGAGTATGACGAGGCCAAAAATGAGCAGGGCAAGCTCTATTCCCGCATGGCTGAGCTGGAAGAGATCCTGAGCAATTATGTGGTCATCGAAGAAGAGGAGCAGGAGGGCGACTATGTCCGTCTGGGCTCCACGGTCACGGTGCTGGATAAGGAGTTCAACGAGGAGGAGACCTATAAGATCGTTGGTTCTCAGGAGGCCGATCCTATGAACGGTGCCATCTCTGAGGATTCCCCCTTTGGCCGCGCCCTGCTGGGAAAGAACCCTGGAGAAGACGTGACCGTAGACGCGCCTGCCGGTCCCGTGGAGTACAAAATCCTGAAAGTAGAGCGGTAATATTATACTTGGCCTGTGGGCCGAAACAGATAGGAGTGGTCGCATATGGCCGAGAAGAACAATCAGAATGTCCCTCAGGAGGAGAACCTGTCCCAGCTGCTGCAGATTCGCCGGGACAAGCTCGCCAAGCTTCAGGAGGAGGGGAGTGATCCCTTCCAGGTCACCCGCTATGAGGTGAACAACGACTCCGCCAACATCAAGGAGAACTTCGACGCCCTGGAGGGCAGCGAGGTCTCCGTTGCCGGACGGCTCATGTCCAAGCGCGGTATGGGTAAGGTGTCCTTCTGCGATTTGCAGGACAAGTCCGGCCGCATCCAGCTCTACGCCCGGAAGGACGAGATGGATGAGGAGGAGTATGAGCGGTTCAAGAAGTACGATATCGGTGACATCGTGGGCGTCCACGGTGTGGTGTTCCGCACCCAGCGGGGCGAGATGTCCGTGCGGGTGGTGAAGGTGACGCTGCTGAGCAAGTCCCTGCTGCCCCTGCCCGAGAAGTTCCACGGGCTGACCAATACGGAGCTTCGCTACCGTCAGCGGTATGTAGACCTGATCGTCAACCCTGAGGTGAAGCGCAACTTTATCATCCGTTCCAAATTTATCAAGCACGTGCGTGACTTCATGGATGGCCGGGGCTTTATGGAGGTGGAGACCCCCGTTCTCAACACCATCTCCGGCGGCGCCACCGCCCGCCCCTTCATCACCCATCACAACACCCTGGATATCGACATGTACATGCGCATTGCCACCGAGCTGCCCCTGAAGCGGCTCATTGTCGGCGGCATGGACCGGGTGTATGAGATTGGCCGTATCTTCCGCAACGAGGGCATGGACCCCAAGCACAATCCTGAGTTCACCACCATTGAGCTCTACCAGGCCTATGCCGACTTTAACGACATGATGGACCTCTTCGAAGATCTGCTCTCCTCCGCCGCCCAGAAGATTTTGGGCACCTATCAGGTTGAGTGGCAGGGGGAGAAGATCGACCTGACCCCCGGCTGGCCCCGCCTGCCCATGCATGAGGCGGTGAAGCAGTACTGCGGCATCGACTTTATGGCCATCACCTCCGACGAGGAGGCGGTGGCTGCCGCCAAGTCCATCGGCGTGGAGCTGCCCGAGACGGCCGACAAGACCTGGGGCAACGCCCTATACGAGTGCTTTGACCAGAAGGTGGAGGAGAAGCTCATCCAGCCTACCTTCATCACCATGCACCCGGTAGACGTGTCCCCCCTGGCCAAGCGTTCGCCCAAGGACCCCCGGCTCACCGAGCGCTTCGAGCTGTTCATCTGCCACAGCGAGATGGGCAACGCCTTCTCCGAGCTCAACGACCCCATTGACCAGCGCCAGCGCTTCCAGAAGCAGGTGGAGCTGCGGGACAAGGGAGACGAGGAGGCCGGCATGATGGACGAGGACTTCCTCACCGCTCTGGAGTACGGCATGCCCCCCACGGGCGGCCTGGGCATCGGCATCGACCGGTGTGTCATGCTGCTGACCAACTCTGACAGCATCCGTGAAGTCATTTTGTTCCCCACGATGAAGCCGCTGGATTAAAGAACCGTTGCGGCGCAAGGGTTTGCGGGTTTTTCACGAGCCTGAAAGAGCGGTTTTACACCAGTTTTACACCAGTTGGATTCAGCAGTAACACGTTTTTACACCTGATTTTACACCAGTTTTTAGAGAGCCTCCTAAAAGAAAAAGTGCCCGTGGCAGTTGAGCTACGGGCACTTTTTTTATACTTTTTCAGTTATTTTTATACATGGCGGTGCAACAAATGAAATGGGTTTAATTAGAAGCCATTGCACGGGGGTGAAATGACCGGCTACACACGGCAGCTATTTGAATCCTCTGTCCACAGATTTTCTTTCTCACGATTTTTATATTCTTCCTGCTCTTCAGAAGTTGCCGGCCGGATCATGGCCTTTCCGCAGTCCGGGCAGGTATCCTCAGATGTTCTAAGGAACAGGTAATGACAATTATCACAGGCATATAGCATTTCAATCAGGCCTCGCTTTCGTGTTTACCAGTGTAGCACGGAGCGGGGCTTTTTTCAATCTATCAGGAGGGAGGCCGGCGAGATGAAGTGCCTGCTCAAATATCAATGGGTCAAACTACCCCGCAATCAGCTTCCGCCCGGCAAGGGCATTATGGGCTCTTGGGCTCGATTGGCCTCCCGTGCAGCCTTTAGGACTGGGCAGGCCCGGTACTGCGGTTACACCAACAAAGTGAGTGCCGGGGGCTGGGCAGGCGGCATCGTCGGTCTGAAGAGTATCCTGGCAATCAAACGTCGGCGGCAGGCCCTTGAACATATGGACACTCTGGCTGACCTCGGTTATATTACCTACTCACTGGACACAAAAACAAAGAAACTGACCTATCAAGTCACAGATTGGGTCGTAAGATGCTCTGGCGAGCCCTGTATGGGCCGTGAGGCGGTTTATGCGACAGAGGGGTATGGATTCCTCTGCCTGCCCAGAAACGTCACACAGAGGCTTGCAGAGCGGCATTATCAATTTGCTGAGGCAGACGCATGGCTCGACCTCTGGTGCCACACAGTGTGGCAGGAGTCCAGCAATGCGTTTTCCTTCTCGGCGCCGGCTGTTCAGTTTGGGCAGTACGGCGCTGTTTTGACATTGGAATCCCTTGGCAGGCGTTGGGGATGGGAAAAGACGAAGGTCTGGCGCTTTTTCAGAAAACATGCGGATGCCTTCCCGCTGTATAAGCTGCCAGGCGCTTTCGGCTGCCTCATCTTCAATGCAGTCTATCCGACTGGAGAACAATTCACCTTGCCGTCCCAGGACAAAGTCGAGCGCATTTTGAGAGAAATACGCACAAAAGACGGGAATACGCACGAAAACCAGCAGAGCGACCATGCCCGCATCTGCAAACTGGTCGCTTGGTACAGTCGTGCAGTGCTGCCCCGGGAACAAGAGGAGTGCCGTGTTGCATCTGAGGACTGCTATATTACGCGCGCGTATTTTTCTCTGGGTAAGATTTTAGAGTATGTTAGGGAGGACTGCCAAGGGATATCTCCAGCGACGCCAAATTTTGAATTATTCCGCGGAACCTTGCCACGGGCCGGGCCTGCGGATCAGGATGATGGAGGTATTGAAAATGGCAGATTTGAAGGCATCCCTCTGTGGTGAACTGCCGAATCAGGATAGTGCGATCCCCCAGGAGCAGCTGCGCGCCTTGCTGGAGCGCAGGGGGATCGTGGGAGATCCGGACATCCCCAATGCGAAAGCCCGGCTTGCGGAGCAGGAGCTTCGCCGGAATATGTACCATAACACCCAGGTCATGCTCAAGCACTACCGGGACATCGTCTGGGCCTTGGAATGCTTCCCCAGTGAAGTCGCACAGGAGCTGGATCAGCCGCTGAAGGATCTGGACGCGCTGCTCAGCGTAGTGGACACGCAGGTGGCGCTGGGGAACGCGAAGTTGGAGCACCGCCTGCTCAGCATTCGGAAGTCCCGCCTGCTGCTGGACCGGATCAATGAGGCCCTGACGGTCCTGCGCCATAAGCCGGGCAACGGGGAGCTGATGTATAACATCATCTTCCAGACGTTCATCACGCCGGACAAGCCCAGCCATACGGATATCCTGTACCGGCTGGATATCTCGGAGCGGCACTATTACCGGCTCCGCCAGCAGGCGGTCAACATCTTATCCATCCGGCTGTGGACGGCCCCGGCCGGCTGTCTGGATGCCTGGCTGGAGCTTTTGACGCTGCTGGAGGGGTGATGTCCTACTCTGCGGCAGAAAAATGGCAGAAAATTGGCAAGGTCGGTGCGGATGACAAGGGGAGTGCAGATGTGCTATCCTGTTATCGTCCAAAACTGGACCTGACGGCAGGGAGCCGCCTTGAAGTGATTGAGAACAGTCGCTTCGAGGCGGCTCTTTGCTGCAAATATGACGAAAAGGAGGGAAGCAAATGGCAAAGGACGAGAGCAGGAGGGATCGCTGGGTGAAGGCGTCCCAGCGGCTGCGCAACGCTTTCCAGATGGCGGCGGTATCCTGTTACATGATGGTGCTGTTCGCCCAGCCGGCGGCTGCTGCGGACACCATGTGGACACGGTTCAGCACGATTATCGCAGATGTCTATGGCGAGCTGGTGGGCATCTCCACCATCGTGGCAGTGACTGCGGCTGCGGTGGCGCTGTTGGTGCGGATGATCTCCCGCAATGAGCGGGCCGTCGCAGAGGCGACCAGTTGGCTGAAGAGAATCGTCGTGACCTGGATCGTGCTCAATACCCTGGGCTTTGTGGTCGCCTACCTGCAGCCGCTGATCCAGGGCGGACAGTACACGCCGTCGACTACTCCCTGATTCCAGAAAGAGCAAAATCAAACCTGAGGAGGATATGTCAGTGAAGAACAAAATCTTATCTCTCACCGCATCGCTCCTGCTTTTGACCATGCTGACGCTGCCTGTAGGTGCGGTCAGCGTGGATGTTACGGATCCGGACGCTATGCTCCCAGTCGACATTATTCTCGACCAGGAGAACAAAGAGATCCGCAAGGTGTATGATCTCTCGCCCAACACCGACCCCTCCACGCTCCCCATGGGGCAGTTTGAGCGGGACGGCCTCCTGTATACCTGCACCGATGTGCTGCGGGAGGTCATCATCGGCAGTGAGACGCAGGTCATCACCCAGGAGGAAAAGGTGGACAGCGACAAAAAGGACATGGACACGATTTTGTCCCTGCTGCCCCAGGAGAAAGAGGTCACCACGGAAGAGGGGTTTACCGGCACCCTCACGCTGGATCTGGACAGCATCAAGACCGAAGCGGCCGGGTATGGCAGCAGCACCCAGCCAGTCACAGCCACCAGGACCTACCCCAATCTTGCAAACCAGGACCTCAACCATCTGCCGAAAAGCATCACTGAGGGCGGACGGACCCTGACGCTCCAGGATGTCCAGTGGCAGACGGACAACACCTACAACGCCGATGACTATGAGATCGGGGATCGTTTTACTGCTGTCTGCACCTACGGCGGGAGCAAAACAGTCAGTTATGTGACGGGCTATACCACCACAGCCAACTACTCAGGTGAGGTCTACCGCACCGGGGTCACAGTGATCCGCTACACCGTCATTTTCACCGGCACGCCGATGGAGCCTGTTGCGGAGGAGCAGTCTCAAAGCGGCGGCCTCAACTGGCTCATGGTGGCCCTGCCCGCGCTGGCGGCTCTCGGCGCCGGTACCGGAGGAACATACTTTTTCATGAAACGGAAGGAGCGAAAGATGTATGAGGAACTGGCTGAAAGCAACGATGCTGCTGCTGGCCGTCACAGCGATGATGGCGACCCCGGCGCTGGCGGCGGAGTATGAGTTTGACGACTCGGACGGCCCCATGTATGCTCCGCCCACCTCCGTTGACCAGGTGATCGTGGTTGGCGGAGGGGTGACGGAGAGCAGTAACATCGACCGCAGCAAGAATACCGCCGTCATTGCGCCGCCCTTCGGCAGTCCGGAGTCCTATCTGCCTGGTGCCGGCACGACACTGATCCCCCAGTCCGGAACATCAACTGGCAGCAGCACCATCAGCGGTGAAACAATCTACCTGCCGCCGGCGTCCTACGATGAAAGCACTCCGGCCGCGGATACCAGCCTGAGCAGCAACAAGTTCACCCTCCCGGACGGCCTCTTTTATGAGGACGGCAGCCTGGGCCGGCTGAAGATCCCCTCTCTGGGGCTTTCCGTCAAGGTGTATGAGGACGAAAGCCTGGAGAGCCTTGCCAAAGGCGCCGGGCATTTCAAATCCACCTCCTGCTGGGACGGCAATGTTGGGCTTGCGGGCCATAACAGAGGTGTGGCCAACCACTTTGGACAGATCCACACCCTGGAGGACGGCGACAAGATCACTTACACCACGAAGCTCGGCACGCGCACCTATGAGGTGTTCTATGTGGGGCAGATTGAAGAAACGGATTTCTCCCGCCTGGGCCGGAGCAGCGAGAATATGATCACGCTGATCACCTGTGTCCGAAATGTGCCGGAGATGCGCTGGTGCGTGCAGGCCCGGGAGATCACCTGACAGTATTTTTGCAAAACTGACCTCTTTTCGATGTAATTAAGTCAAATATCAAGAAAAGGGGGAATCAGTATGCGTAAACT
>CALWVV010000011.1 GCA_944385035.1 uncultured Oscillospiraceae bacterium
TTACCGCCCACCCAGGGGATGAAGCTTTTCAAGCGGTATCACCGCCCTCCAGCGGAAGGGATATCTGTCCGCTGTCGGTGGATTGCTCCAGCGCCTTGGTGAGACCGCGCTCCGCATGGGCGATCTTCTTGATCCTGCTTCGGAGCTGTCGGATCGTCCTCCGCAGCTCCTCCTCGGTGCCGGCGTAATAATAGCCGGCATCAGAGCTGCAAATGGGGATGCCGTCCCCGCGCAGGCTGTTGATCAACCGGCGCAGGTCGGGGCCGCGGATATGGAAAGTTGCCTCCAGCTCCCGGCTGGATATGACGCTTTGCGCTCCCTTGTGATAGGTCTTCAGGTACTCGGCGATGGGGTTATCCGTTGTCGTGGTCATACGGGCTCCTTTCCGGGGCTGTTACCCGAAAAGAGCGCAAAAAATCAGGGGCCGTTCGTCCCGATTCGGGTAACGGCCCCTGTGGTGTTCAGGCTATTTCATTTTTTATTTCATCACCTCCGTTGCGGCGAAGACTGGTCTGTGCGGCGGCTTCTCACATGGACATGGTCGGTTCCATATCCGGCTGACTGTACTCATAGACCAGTTCTGTGCCGTTCCAGGATACGAAGCCATGCTCGGCGGCAGACAACCCCATGTTCTTCATCCGCTGATTGGCATAGCTTTCCGCATCGAAGCAGGAAGCAAGCAGTTCATCTTTGGGGTAGACGCCGTCCTGTTTCGCCAGCGTTTTGCCGAAGTCGGTGAGTTCCATGTCACGGGGCATGAAGTGATAGCAGTGGAGGTTCTGTGCCAGGTCCAGGGCATAATCCAGACGGTGGCAGTCCTCCAGCTCCATAACAGCCTGCCATTTATCCAGCCACCGGGGGTCGCCTTGCCCCTGTTCTCCCCAGGCATAGCCAAAGTCGATGGCATGACGGACAAGCTCCGCCGCAGAGCTATATTGGGAGAGAATGTCCTCCAGTTGCGGGAGGCAGCAGTCCACATCCACGGCGATACACTCGGTCAAAGACTCCACCTCCAGTGCGTCCAGCGCCAGGAGAAGTTCGTCCGGGTGTGCGGTATCCATATACTCGCCGGTGTCCGGAAATCCAACCCACACGCCTTCTGTGTTGGAGCGGCTTGCCAGCTTGACCCGGATACCGTAGTCACCTTTGTCGGGGTTCAGCGTCGGGTCGCCGTCCAGGAACGGATCGATCAGAGAGGTGACCTTGATGAAGTGCCCGTCGCAGAAGGTGTTCCCACCTTTCTGACGGTAAGCTGCCCCCACTTTCTCCGGGTTAAGGAATGCACGGGTCTGAGAGGAGGGGCGCTGGATCTGCTCCATGACGAATTTGCCAAGTCGGGCATCGTCCCCAGCACCGTAGAACAGGTCGTAGTGATCCAACTGATTGGCAATCAGCATCACATCGGCAGTCATCTGGGGGTGCTCGATCTGCATTGCCCCACGGAACAAGAGGCTTTCTTTTACCGTCATGTTTTCAAACCGCCGTTCCAGCCAGTCGTGCTGGGATTTGGTCATCTCAAAGCCATCCAGCAAATCGAAGAGTTCAGACTGTTGAGCGTTCACTGCATCATCTCCATTCCGTTGCGCTCAGACGGGTGTTCCTGGGCTTGGAGCAGCTCGTTGCCATCTCTGCGCTGTACCAGTCCATATGGAGTCAGCACAGCATTGTTGGCGGCCATGACATCCAGACCATAGTTGTAGAGACTGACATGCTTCTTCAGAATCGAGAGGGATTGCTCATCCACAATGAGCCGAAGCTCCTCGGATGCAACCTCCTCAGGATTTCTCTGGTCAGGCTCAAACAGGTAGTCATCCAGGTTCTCGGAGATCTGAATGGCGGTTCCGACATTGTGGCAGTCCGTCGCAAGGATGACCGCCTTCAGTTTGGAAAGCTCTCCGCTGTTTTCCCGGCATTTGAGGTGCTTTGCCAGTTCATTGAGTTCCTGGATATTGTCACAATCCATATTCTCCAGAAGATCCGGCACAGCGCCATCCTCTGCCCAGAAGACCATCTCACGCCAGGAAGGCGCTTCGCACACCTCCAGCACATGATCCAGCGCCTTCTGTGTTGCGGGGAGGTTCAGACATACTTGCTTTTCCGGCAGGCCATCGGAGTCCAAGGGCGAGCTTCCGGCCAGCAGGCGGATGGCATAGGAGGGAGCCGAAGGCATGAGATCCAGCGTCTCATATACCTGTTTCAGTTCGGTATGCTGTGTGACATATCCGTTGCTTGCAAAGACACCGCCCTCCTCAAATCGGGCTTTTCTGCCGAGCATTTCAAAGTCCAGATACTCAAAGATGGAGTCGGGGACTTTTTCAAGGGCGGGGATGAAATCATTCTCGGCGTAGAATCTGCCCAGCTGCTCATCCGTTGTAGCCTTGACCACATGGCAGCAGTCTGTGCTATAGGCCAGGTCGATCATGGTAGCAATGTTGATAGGGCCGTATTTCTTGGCCACCTCCATGTTGAACAGCCCTTCGAATGCGGTTCTCTCTCGGCTATTCATTTGGCCCAGGACGGTCGCCAGGGCATTGAGCTGATAGAGATCACATTCATGGGCCAGATGGACATGGAGGAACGGAAAGCTGTGGTGTTCGAGGAATTCCCATCTCGGCTTATCGCCGGGGGCCATCTGGAGCTTGTCCAGCGCATCCAGAAAGCTGTAGTAGGCAGCGGGGAGTTCCAGCTCACAGCAACGGTCCTTATTTCCGGACAGCTCCACACGAAACACCTTATCCAAGGGTCATCCCTCCCATCGTCGTTCCGTACTCCATATCCTTCGCCTCGTCCTGGGGACAAGGCTCACTCATTTCGCCGGAACCCCTCTCCCCGCCGAACCTGCTGTGCTGGGCTTCGGCGGGGGCCCCGGTTTGTACATAGTCTTCCTGGTACTTGGCGGGGTCAGCGCCGGGGACATCCCAGCCACACATGCTGCCCACCTCCATGGCCTGCCGCTGCCACATATTCACACCCAGCTGTTCGTTCAGCTGGTCAGCCAGTTCCACATTTTTCTCCTTGTCCCCAGTATTCCACTGGGACGGATAGTAGCCGGTTTCACCTCTCTTGATGCAGATGAGTTCGCCAGTGGATTGCAGCGTGGAGAAGCACATCTCCGGCAGACCTTCCGCAAGTTTTGGGGAGAAGCACTCGTCCTCGGTCTGGATGCTCCAATCGTCGAAGTTCCACAGATGGACATACAGCTCGTCATCACCGATGCAGATGTCCCGCTGCTCAAAGCCTTCGCCCCAGCCATCCGATGCCTGTCCGGAGATGTACTCTTTCAGGTTGGTCAGCTCCTCCGGGGTAAGGGTCCCTGCCACACGGCATTCAGCCACACCCCAGAGCTGGCCGTTTCGATCCTCGACCGTGAACACGGCGGATTGGACTTTCCGGTTGACGCTGTCATCTCCGCTGTACCAGTGCATCAGGCCGCGCGCAGTTTCCTCCGGCATACGATTTTTGATCAGGGCACTGAGAATGTCCCCCTCGTAGCCACGCAGCATTTTGCCATCCAGCAGGGTGCTTTCATCCTCCATCTCGCCATACTCGTTGCGGGTATAGAGGTCCGCTGTCAGGGGCATATACAGCTTCAGAGTAGTGAGTTCCGGCGGGATCACGGAGAAGCTGTCCTCCCCAATAATCAGGGCGAGGCCGCTGCCATTGTCCCACTTCATGTGGAACTGGCCAATATCGTCGATGTATTTCAGGGTACCTGTGCTGCCGGGGGACAGCGGGGCATACGGGTCTTTCATCTCTCTGAGCTTGATTCTGGTTCCTGCCGGATACTGCTCCCGCAGGAAGCTCAGCCATTCCTTGGATACCGCCATTTACATTCCTCCTATATTCATGCCCTGGTTGGGCGGCTCCAGCTCCTGCCGGAGACAATCTACCGCCGCCAGAATTTCAGGATCATTTTGAAAGCTGTTCATCTTCTGATAGTCCTCGAAGAGCCTCTGCTCACCATCCTGTGTGTGAACAAGGTCTACCGTGGCAATGCCATCCTTCGTGACGCCAATGCGCTTTTCAGGCCGGTCGCTGGAACTGTAAATCCGAATGGCATCCGACAAGGTAAGATTCCGATGGAACTGCTCCTCCTGGGTATTGCAGTCGGTGATGACAAACCAGCTATAGCTGTGCGGAAGCGACGGGTCAGCCGCATCCCGCAACGCTTTCATGCCCTTTTCTGTCAGTCCGTAGCTGCATTCCCGAAGAGAGTTTGCTTCGCCGGCGAAGTCCAGCAGGATGTCGTCCACAGCCTTGCGGATGGCGGGGTCATCCGTCAGCGTTTCGCAGCGGAATCCGGTGGTGGCCATATAGGGTAATTCTTCCCGAATGGCCGTCAGATATGTTTCTCCATCCAGATACTCCATCTGCTCGCCGCTGGCGAATGTCACTCGGCCAATCGATTTGTTCTGATGGGCCATCTGCTGCTGACGCAGGTCGTAGCAGTAGAGATATCCTTGGTAATCGCCGGGGGACGGGGTGCAGCGCAGGCAGTAGCGGTAATGCTTTGTTTCTGCAATGTAGCCGTAACTCCGGCCGTCCTGCGTAATTGCTCCGCCGTTCCGATGACAGTATGCGCTCATCGCGGTCAGATCCTTCAAAGGACCATCGGCACGAAGGGCATCCACCACTTCCTGAAGGTCGTCCTTAAATTCTCCGGTGTTGAATTGATCTTCGTTATGAGGCCACCAGGTGTGGAAAAATTCTTTTCCCCCGGAGCCGAAATCCATGCGGAGATGTCCAACCGTACCCAGCGCCTCATCCAGCGCCTGGTCCGGCTCCGAATAAAAGAGACCCGCCTCCTCACGAGAAGCGGGCCTGAAATGGCTGAACTGTTTATGATGTTCCAAAAACTCGGCAATCGTTTTGTTGCTCATTTTCTCACTCCCTTCGTGCTGGTATAGCTACACAACATATCACTACTCAGCGGAAATAGCTATGGCCAAAAGGCGTTTTTCCGGAAAAGTGGAGGTAGCTCGCGACAGCCGCTCCCACCGCAGCCACAGATGCCAGTGTGATCACGATTCTCTTTTTCACTTACATTCCTCCCATCTGCAATCCATATTCCGCTCCGTGCGCTTCTGCCGGATCGTCTGCCATCAATTCCTCCAGACTCACCGTACCCTGGTAGGCGATATAGCCGCGGTTGGTGAACATACCGGACTCCTGATCCATGTGCTGCAGGCCGTATCTTTCGTAGTCATAGAACTCGTCCAGATTGGGGTCGTACTCAAAATGGCCGGATTCTTGGATCATGTATTTTCCGTATTCGGCAGGGGTATGAGCGCCGGGAGCAAACTCAAAGAGATCCAGGTTCTCGGCCAGGTGACGGATCTGACTGGCACACTCCGGTCCGGCTATGCTCACAGCAGCACCCAGTTTGATGCAGTCATCATGGGAGAGTTTACCCACGGCCTGCGCCAGATCGTTAAGTTCATAGATGTCTTCACAGCGAAAGTCCAGTGCCACATCCACTTCCTCCGGGAACATGCTGTCACCCATGCGGAAACATATATCCTTGGGATCGACAATGCCGCTGCGCTGTATGGCACGCTCGATCTGTCCTTTGGATGCGGGGAGGTATATCCAGGTGACATTTTTGGTATTCTCCGGTTCCTGCCGGGAAACCAATCCCACCATGATCATATCCGCTTCATAGTGGTAGCCGGGGAGATGCTTTCCATCGTAGAGCTGCGAGAGCTGCATACCGTTGTCATAAACCACGCCGTAGCGTGTGACGGTACCTTCGCTGCCTTCAATCAGAAGAATTGCCGTTTCCTCACCATCCAGATGTTCCAACTCCTCGGTGCTGGCACATCCACCGTGGGTATTCAGATAGTGGCTGCGGCCAATGGCTGCCAGGTCAGAAAAATCCGTAATAACCGTTGCCTGCTGGCAGCAGAAGGTCAGGTTGATCAGATCCTTCATACTGGTGAGATCCAGCTTTTCGGCCATGGCCTGGAATTGTGCGTACTCACCGACATCGAAGCTCTCCAGCCGCTTAGCCAGATAATCCAGCTCGTCCAGATTGACCTGCATCCCCTCCAGACGATAAAATACCGGCCACCCTTTGCAGATCTCATTGACATGGCAGTCGGAGGCAACAACACTTCCAATTTCAAGTGCATTCACCAGCTCTATGCAGTGGTCGTATTGTTCCCTGGGGATGGGAAGCGGAATAGTCGCTTCTCCGAACTCCGGATGGTCCGAATTGCTTAAAACTGCTTCCATCATGCTTTAGGAATCACCCTTTCTTTCTAAATTTGAAATCGCATTACCGTACTTGGCCAGAAGCAGAGCGCAGATAATCAGTTGGAACGCCTCATCTGTGACCAGTTCACGGGATGCGAGATCAGCAATGGTAATGTTTTGGCTGCCGATGGAAATAGCCTTCGCTGCCTGATAAACGCTGTAAAGCTCCGGCTGGATGCCGGCGAGCCGGACAGAGTCAAAATCGAAGCCATTATCTTCAACTTTCCAGATCACCCTGCGCCAGATATCATCGTAGGCTGTCAGGAGAAACAGCGCTGCCTGGTTGCGTTGCGACAATCGGTGGTAGCGTGTTCGCCAGTGCATCCATCGTCTGCGGTGTTCGTCAGTACGAAAGAACTGCAGAGACTGCTGGTACAGAAGCTGTGCCAGTCGCCTCCACAGACTCATCTTCGGCTTACTGTTGAGACAGTCCCGGAGCAATTCCTCAAGGCTGAGAGCCCCGGTTTCAATCCGTTCCTCCAGACAAATGCACTGGTCCAGAGGGCAGAGGTTCCTGCGAGAGTAATTCATGCAGTATTCACAGTCCACATCCTTGGCCTGATACCGAAATCCGGAGCGGCGCAGGCCGTGGCCTCTTGGCTTAAAATAAGGCGGGGTCATCATCATCTGCTCCATCTGGTACAAGGGGGTATCTCTCATAAAGTGGCGCGTCATGGGTAGTGATCTCCTTTCGGTGAAATAAAAAAGCGCCGGAGTCTTGCTTCTAAAACTCCAGCGCTCGGTGTATTACATTGTCAGCTCCTGGCTTTGAGAATCCGTAGAGTGTTGCTCTTGCTCATTGATGTGATCCAGGATATTGGGCATTCCGCTCAGGATCTGTTCCTGAACGCCTTTGATGCATTGTTCCTGGTCATAGGTCAAATCGAATCCGGCGTCCAAGGTATCAGCACAGCAGCGGTAAATTTCAGTAAGCTGCGCCTCATTGAATACCTGCTGTTTCGAGATGAGACCGGACCGGGTGGCGAAGTCCTGCTTGGCGCCCGAATAGTTTTCCTGAAAGTAGCGTCCGTAGTTAAGACCTGTGCGGTCAAAGTTCCAGTCCCAGGTAACAAAGTGGACACCATATTGGGTCGGATGTCCGGCCAGAACCGTTCCGTTGAAATCAGCCAGCACCCTGAAATCTCCCGACAGCCCCTGAGCCTT
The DNA here is from genome assembly GCA_944385035.1 of uncultured Oscillospiraceae bacterium. Lineage (GTDB taxonomy): Bacteria > Bacillota > Clostridia > Oscillospirales > Oscillospiraceae > Lawsonibacter. The sequence continues at coordinate 7,420 of CALWVV010000011.1, forward strand.
CAGCGGGGGAGCCTGTTCCATCAAGGTCATGTACTCCTGCACCATGCAGGCCAAATTGGTGGCTCGCTCACAGGCTTGGTTCCGTTCCGAAGTGGCCACATCCTCTTGCCAGTAGCGAACCCCGCCACCCTCTGTGATTCGGCAGAGAGGACGGCTGTCCCATTCCACCGGGAGGAGGTCATCCTGCTCCGGCTGTGTGGTGAAGCCTTCTCGGCCAAGCACCGTGCAAAGTTCTCGGAAAAATTGTTGTCTATCCATCTTGTTTTACCTCCTGAATCTTAGCGCCCTTTTTGAAATTGTCTGAAAATGAAAAAGGGCGCCAATCGATTGGCCCATCACGACCAACAAATTGACGCCCCAAACTTTGTGTATTCTACTGGCAGAAAAATAGCGCCCTTTTTGAAAAATGCTGCTTCAAAAAGGGCGCCACATGGTTTTGATTTTGCCAACCTCTGAGCAGATGGGGGTTCGAGTCCCACCAGTTAGGGGGAAACAGTGGTTGGCATCTATGGAATCATCGGTGAATTTTCGAGGGCAAAAAGCCCGGAAACAGTTGATGCCGTAGGCTTCTGGCCTACGGCATCTATACTGTTTTGCTTTTATGGTGCCGGTGACCGGACTCGAACCGGTACGCTGTCGCCAGCGGTGGATTTTGAGTCCACTACGTCTACCAATTCCATCACACCGGCAGGTGCAAAAAGCATTATACACGATAACCCTCCCGTTGGCAAGAGAAAATGAAAGAGTTTTTTCTGCTGTTTCCCAAGAAATTTGGAAAGAGGTTGACAATTGCATAAAATATGATACAATGACTCGGTAAAATGCAATGACGGAACCAAGCACTGTATGCCGGCCATCAGCGAGGGGGGAGGGTGAGAGCCCCCGGTCACAGCATTTGTGCCAGCCATTCCTGAGCGGCCCGGGATGACCGGGACGGCCCATCCCCGTGAACGGATGACTGAGATGCTCACTTTCGAGCAGATCAGGGTGGTACCGTGGAATTTTCCGCCCCTGACGTTGTCAGGGGCGGTTTTTCTTTGAGGAGGTGGAATATGAAAAAGAGAAGAACCGGGCTTTTGCTGATGCTGGTCGGCGTGCTGGCCCTGTTTCTGCTGACTGGATGTAAGGGGAAACCGCTTCCGGATGGGATGGACGAGGAAACACTCCTTTCCGCCGGGCAGGAAGTGGTGGATCTGCTGATGGAGGCAGATTACCAGCAGGTCTACGACCGTTTCCGCGAGGATATCCGGGAGAACTTGACAGTAGACAACGTGAAAAACCTGATGGAATCGGAAACCAAGGGTGCCGGAGACTTTAAAAAAGTGAAGGACACACTGGCCACCGGCAGTACGGAGGGGGAAGATCACGGCATTGCGGTCATCTATTGCGAATATTCAAAGGAAAATGTAAGGTTTCGTGTGGCGTTTGACCCGGATTTGAACCTGATTGGACTTGAAATTGGACAAAATTAAACAATTTGGAGGTAATTCCCATGTACGATCCCAAACCCTATGGACTCAATGAGCTGCGTGAGATGTTCCTGTCTTTCTTTGAGACGAAGGGACACCTGCGCCTGCCCAGCTTTTCCCTGATCCCCCAGAATGATGCCAGCCTGCTGCTCATCAACTCCGGTATGGCTCCCATGAAGCCCTTCTTTACCGGTGAGCAGGAGCCTCCCCGCCACCGGGTGACCACCTGCCAGAAGTGCATCCGCACCGGCGACATTGAGAACATCGGCAAGACCGCCCGCCACGGCACCTACTTTGAGATGCTGGGTAACTTCTCCTTCGGTGACTACTTCAAAAAGGACGCCATTCACTGGGCCTGGGAGTTTCTGACCAGCAAGGAATGGGTTGGCCTGGATCCCAGCCGCCTCTATCCCTCCGTCTTTGCCGGCAACGAGACGACCCCCGCCGATGACGAGGCCTTCCGCATCTGGCATGAGGAAATCGGCATCCCTGCCGACCACATTTTCAAGTTTGGCAAGGCCGACAACTTCTGGGAGCATGGTTCCGGCCCCTGCGGCCCCTGTTCCGAGATCTACTACGACCGCGGAGAGCAGTGGGGCTGCGGCAAGCCCGGATGTACCGTGGGCTGCGACTGCGACCGGTATATCGAGGTCTGGAACGTGGTGTTCTCCCAGTTTGACAACGACGGCGAGGGCCACTATACCGAGCTGAAGCAGAAGAATATCGACACCGGCATGGGCCTGGAGCGTCTGGCTTGCGTATGCCAGGGTGTGCCCTCCCTCTTTGATGTGGACACCGTCATGAACATCACCTCCAAGGTTACCGAGCTCACCGGCGCTTCCTATGGCCAGAGCCATGCCACGGATGTGTCCCTCCGGGTCATTACCGACCATATCCGTTCCGCCACCTTTATGATCTGCGACGGCGTGCTCCCCTCCAACGAGGGCCGGGGCTATGTGCTGCGCCGCCTGCTGCGCCGGGCCGCCCGCCACGGCAAGCTGCTGGGGGTGAACGAGCCCTTCCTGTACAAGGTGTGCGACACCGTCATCCACGAGAACGAGGGCCACTACCCCGAGCTGCGGGAGCGCCAGGACTATATCACCAAGGTCATCCGGGTGGAGGAGGAGAACTTCGCCAAGACCATCGACGGCGGTCTGCGCATCTTCAACGACATGCTCGCCGAGCACAAGGCCAAGGGTGAGCAGACCTTCTCCGGCTCCGATGCCTTCAAGCTCTATGATACCTATGGCTTCCCCATCGACCTGACTCTGGAGATGGTGGAAGAGCAGGGTATGAAGCTGGACGAGGCGGAGTTCCACAAGCAGATGGACGAGCAGCGCCAGCGGGCCCGGAAGGCCCGTGAGGCCCTGGGTGACCTGGGCTGGGCCGGTGTGGAGTTTGGAAAGGACGTGCCCGAGACCCAGTTTGTGGGGTATGAAAATACCGCCATCGACGACGCCAAGGTCGTTGCCCTGGTCGTGGAGAATGAGCAGGCTGAGGAGCTTATGCCCGGCGTTGAGGGCATCGTGGTGCTGGACAAGACCCCCTTCTATGCGGAGATGGGCGGCCAGGTGGCCGACCACGGCACCATTTCTGCCGACGGCATCTCCTTCCAGGTGACCGACGTGCAGAAGAACAAGGGCGGCAAGTATATGCACTACGGCAAGGTGACCGAAGGTGTGCTGAAGGTGGGCAACACGGTCTCCGCCGCTATTGATGTGTCCCGGCGCAAGGCCGTTATGCGTGCCCACTCCGCCACCCATCTGCTGGACAAGGCGCTGCGCACCGTGCTGGGTGACCATGTCCATCAGGCTGGCTCCCTGGTGGAGGAGGACCGTCTGCGCTTTGACTTTACCCACTTCTCTGCCATGACGGCCGAGGAGCTGGCCAAGGTGTCCGCCATGGTCAACGAGGCCGTGCTGGAGGGCTACGACATCCACACCGATGTGCTGCCCATTGAGGAGGCCAAGAAGCGTGGGGCCATCGCCCTGTTTGGTGAGAAGTACGGCGATACCGTCCGTGTGGTTGACATGGGCGAGGGCTATTCCGTGGAGTTCTGCGGCGGCACGCACCTGGATAATACTGCGAAGGTTGGTGTGTTCCATATCTCCAGCGAGTTCTCCGTGGCCAGCGGCGTGCGCCGTATTGAGGCCACCACCGGCCGGGCTTCCCTGGAGGTTATGAACCGCAACCAGGAGATGCTCTTCCAGGCCGCTGCTGCCATCAAGGCCAAGCCCGGCGAGCTGCGTGAGAAGGCAGAGGTCCTGATGGGCGAGGTGAAGGAGCTGCGCCAGGCCGTGGAGAAGTTCAAGACTCGTGAGGCCATGGGTCAGGCCGAGCGTTTCCTCTTTGGCGCTCACGAGGTTGGCGGCTTGAAGGTGCTTACCGCCACCGTGGCTGAGGCCGATGCGGGCAAGCTGCGCAGCATGGGCGATTTCCTGAAGGACAAGGAGCCCAATGTGGTGGCTGTTCTGGCCGCTGTGACCGGGGAGAAGATCACCTTCCTGGCCGTGTGCGGCAAGCAGGCCGTTGCCAAGGGCGTAAAGGCCGGCGACATCATCAAGCAGGTCTCCGCCATTGCCGGTGGTTCTGGCGGCGGCAAGCCCGACTCCGCCATGGGCGGCGGCAAGGATCCGCTGATGGTGGATAACGCGCTGGCCATGGTAGACAATGTGGTTTCCATGAAGCTGGGTCTGTAAGCCGCCCAGCGAGCGAGAGCGAGCCGCGCCGTGAGGCGTGTAAAAATCCCCGCTGCAATGCAGCGGGGATTTTTTATGCCTGAATCAGTGCCAACAGCTCCTGAGGGGTACAGTCGTCTATGGAATACCGTCCCATCAGGTGCAGACTGTCTGGGTCATTGTGCCGTACAAGGGCCGGCTTTGCCTGGGTAGTCAGAGTAACCGAAAAGCCAAGCTGGGTGCTGATGGCCTCGCTGTCCTGGGTGTAAAGCCCGTGGGGGTAGGCCAATACCTGGATGATTGCTCCGGTGTTCTGATACAAGGTGTCTTTTGAACGCTGGAAATCCTGCTGCAATACCTGCAGGTAAGCCTCGGCAGTCTCTCCCTCCTTGGGCAAAACCCCCTTCCGGCCGCCGTCCAGCTCCAGAGGACGGTACTGGTGAAGGTCATAGGTGTGGCTTTGGATGGACATGACTCCAGAGTCGATCATCTCCCTGGCCTGCCCATATGTAAAATGAGGGATGGTGGAGACCCCGGTGTCCTTGTAGGTATCCTTGCCCACTGAGCTGCCGATGACAAAAATAGTGCCTACCATGCCACGGGCGCGAAGCGCGGGCCAGGCAATTTTATAGTTGCTCAGATAGCCGTCGTCAAAGGTGATGAGGATGGGCTTTTCGGGCAGAGAGAGCCCGTGTTTCACAAAGCTGATGACCTGTTGAAACGTGACGGTGTTATACCCAGCCTTCTGGATGGCGTCCAGGTGGGATAAAAATACCTTCTGGGAGATCGTACTGTCACCTTCTCCTGTGTCCTGAATGTCGTGATAGAGGAGAATGGGGATAGAGACCTGTTGGGGAACGTGGCTGGCAAAGACGGTGGAAATACCAGTTGCGGCCAGCAGAAGGAGAAGAACCAGCAATTGACAGCGTTTTTTGATGAGCATGACTTGTCCTCCGTTGCTATTTTATGGGGAAAAAGCGGCTTTATATCCAACACAAAGATAGGAGGAGAAATGTTGAGGATCTGTACGGGAAGAACCAAAACATATTATAACATAAGTAAAAATGAAAAAGTTCCGTTCGGGCCAACATTTTGTCCTGCCCGATTGTGTAATGGGCAGAGAGACAGGAAAGGAGGTGTCCCGAATGGGAACCGTTCACACCGGAGAGGAAGTGGCCGCCCTCTACCGAAAGCATGTGGGTATGGTCTATCAGATTTGCCTCATGCTGATGAAAAATGTACCGGATGCGGAAGACGCCACCCAAACTGTCTTTCGCAAGGTGATGGAGTATGAAAAGTCCTTTCGTGATCCGGAGCACGAAAAGGCCTGGCTGATCGTCACTGCCCGAAATGAGTGCAGAAATCAGCTGAAGCACTGGTGGAGGAAAAACCGGGCAAGTGAAGAGACGCTGCAAAACCTGACCTGGGAGCAGCCGGAGGACGGAGAGCTGTGGGAGTATATTCTCTCTTTGCCGGAAAAGTACCGCATGGTGCTCTATCTCCACTATTATCAGGGATATACTGCCCTGGAGACGGCGGAGATACTGGGGAAAAATCCCTCTACCGTCCGCACCTGGCTGGTCCAGGCCAGATGGAAACTGAAAGAGATTTTGGAGGTGGAAGAGTATGGACAAATGTGAAGTGAAGCGGGTCTTTGACCAGGTAAAGCCAACCCCGGAACAAGAACAGGCTATGCTGGACCGCCTCCTAGAAGAACAAAAGGAGGTCAAACCTGTGAGCCGTATGAAGAAGATGACCGCCGTATTGGTGGCCGCCGCTTTGCTGCTGATGGCCTGTGCCTTTACGGTGGCGACAGGTGTGGATCAGCGTTTGCTGGCCCTGTTTCGTGGGGACGAACAAGACGCGCAGCAGATTACCGAAGGGGTCGTTTCGGTGGGAGAACGTTACAGCTATGACAATGGCTGGACGGTGGAAGTTGAGCAGGTGCTGGTGGATCGGTACTCGCTGGCCGTTTTGGTGGATCTGATCGGCCCGGAGGGAATGGTTCTGAATGGGGAGGGCTGCTTTGTTGATTTTGCCTCTGAAATCATACCAGAGGACGGGGAGGGCGTAGGGAGCTATGTCAGCGGTTCCACCGTTTTGGAGGATGAAAACCCGGAAGATAACCGGATTTCATTCCTTTGGCAGCGGGGCCCGTCCACTTTTTTGAAGTCCGGTACGCAGAGCTTGATTGGCTGTGAGATATCACTGCGGCCCACATGGCTTACGCGGGGGGGGAGCCGAGGGATCATTGCAGATTTTCGGGGAGATCAGAGAACGTTTACCATCCAATTGCCCGAAAAGGACAGCGGATGGACTTACCAACTGGGATGTCCAATCCAGGTGGACGAGGAAACTATGACACTGGAAAGCCTCTATATTTCTCCCATCAGTGTGGCTTGCTTTGTAAACGGAACCCCGCATGACGCCCGGATGTGGGGACCTCCTGGGCTGTCCGACATATATGAAAGCCTGGTGTTAAATATGGCAAACGGAGATTCGGTGACTATGAGCCAGTCTGTGAGCCAGACCTATAATCCGGAGTCTGGAGAAGGCCGCCTTGTATTTCAGACAGAACAGATCATCCAGCCCGAGAATGTGGTTTCGGTCACTCTGTTGGGCCAGACCTTCTCTCTGGAGGGCCTTGCCCCGGCGGCGGAGTAAAAATAGCTTGCAATCACGGGAAATTGGGGTACAATGGTCTTACCAAGCAATAAAGGAGGTAACCCTATGTCCGACTGTCTGTTTTGTAAGATCGCAAACGGCCAGATCCCGTCCAACAAGGTCTATGAGGACGAGACGGTCTATGCCTTTTACGACATCGACCCCCAGGCGCCCACCCATTTTCTGGTGATTCCCAAGATGCACATTGCCTCTGTGGCCGAGATCACCCCGGAAAATGCCACCGTGGTGGCCCACATCTTCGCGGTCATCTCTAAGGTGACGAAGGAGCTGGGGCTGGAGAGCTACCGTGTGGTCTCCAATATCGGCGAGCAGGCCGGCCAGTCCGTCCCCCATCTCCACTTCCATGTTCTGTCCGGCCGGGATATGACCTGGCCTCCGGGCTGATGGAGGGACTATGCTGCCCCAAGACCCTGTGATTTTGCTCAGTGTGGTCAACACCCGCCTGCGGGATGGCTGCGGCTGTCTGGAGGAGCTGTGCTCCCAGGAGGACGTATGTCCCGAGGACCTGTGTGAAAAGCTGGCGGCCATGGGTTTTTCCTATGACCGGGAGAGCAATCAGTTTAAGTGAGATAAAATGGACCGCTCCGCCGGAGTGGTCCATTTTTACTGCGCAGAGAAAGGAAAAAACCTCTGTGTACGGTGACACAGAGGTTTTTGAGATTGCCTAATTCCAAATCACACAGCGCGGGTGACCTTACCGGAACGGAGGCATCTGGTGCAGACGTACACGTGAGTGGGAGTGCCCTTCACGATCGCCTTCACGCGCTTCACGTTAGGCTTCCAGGTGCGGTTGGAGCGGCGATGAGAGTGGGACACCTGAATGCCGAAGGTGACGCCCTTGTCGCAGAATTCGCATTTGGCCATGTTGCTTACCTCCTCGCTATGAGAATCGCTTTCCAAAAAAGCTTCGACTGATATGATACCAGAAAGTCCGACGGAATGCAAGAACTTTTTTTAAAATTTCCTGGGAAAATCGAAACTCTTCCCACACGGCTTTTTCTTGCCTAAATAAAGATTTTGGTCTATACTAATAATCGTGAAACGGGCACAGGGAGAAAGGCGAATTTGTGCCCAGGCAGAGAGGGGAATTAAGCCATGACAGAAACTGTCAGCAGTGTCCGACTGGGGGAGATCATCCAGGAGTTTGACCTGGAGATCCTGCGCAAGGGACCCGATTATGAGAATGTGCCCCTGCGTACCCTGGACGTAAACCGGCCGGGGCTTCCTCTGACCGGATTTTTTGAGCATTTTGACACCGAACGCCTGCTGCTCATCGGTCTGACGGAGAGCACCTATGTGAACGGTATGACCCCCCAGCAGCGGCGGGACAGCTTTGACCGGCTGCTGTCCTATCCCGTCCCCGCCCTGATCCTAACCCGTGGGCTGGAGCCGACACGGGAGTGTATGGAGATGGCGGACAAGCATGACCGGACCATCCTGCGTACCCATGTGCAGACTTCAGAATTTATGAGCGCCCTCATCAGCAGTCTATATAATCACCTGGCCCCGCAAATTACCCGCTCCGGGGTAATGATGGAAATCTACGGCGAGGGCGTCCTCTTCCAGGGAGAGTCGGGTGTGGGCAAGAGTGAGGTGGCCATTGAGCTTTTAAAGCGCGGACACCGCCTGATTGCCGATGACGCGGTGGTCATTAAGATGACCAACCACAAGACGCTGGAGGCCAGCGCACCGGAGCTCATCCAGGGATATATGGAGCTGCGGGGGATCGGCGTGGTGGATGTGAGCCGCCTGATGGGCATGGGAGCCATTAAGATGAGTCAGCAGATCGACCTGGTAGTCAATCTGGAGCCCTGGGATGACAATGCGGTGTACGACCGCTTTGGCCTGGAATCTGCCTTTACTGAAATTATGGGTGTGAAGGTGCCTGCGGTGACCATTCCGGTGAAGCCCGGACGGAATCTGGCCAGCATTGTGGAAGTGGCGGCCATGAACAACCGCAACCGGAAGATGGGGCACAATGCGGCCCTGGAGCTGACCCATCGGATGGACCGGCATTTTCAGACGATTGAAGAAGGGGGAAAATGAGATGTATTATATCGGTATTGATGTGGGCGGCACCAACCTGGTGGCCGGTCTGGTGAATGAAAAGGGACACATCCTGGACAAGGTGAGCCACCCGGTGGACAAGTCCATGACGGCAGAGGAGCTGTGCCATGAGCTGGCCCGCCTGGCCCAGAAGGTCTGTGAAATGGGCGCGGTGCCCTATGAGGAAATTGAGGCAGTCGGCGTGGGTCTGCCCGGCCTGGTGGACAACGACACGGGCATGGTGATCCAGACGCCCAACATGGCCTTCTCGGACACGCCCTTCCGCAAGCTCTTCCAGGAGGTGTGGAATGTCCCTGTTTTCCTGGCCAATGACGCAAACTGTGCCGCAGTTGGCGAGTACTGGGCCGGCGCGGCCAAGGGCTGTGACCCCGCTGTGGTGGTCACGCTGGGCACCGGCATCGGCGGAGGCCTGGTGGCCAATGGTAAGCTCTTCACGGGCTATGCCAACTCTGGTATGGAGGTTGGCCACATGATCATCAAGCCCAACGGTGTGCTGTGCGGCTGCGGCAACCGGGGCTGCTGGGAGCAGTATGGTTCTGCTACCGCCCTCATCCGACTGACCCAGGCGGAGATGGAGAAGGACAAGGACAGCGTGATGTGGGAGCTGTGTGAGGGTGACCGGTTTAAGGTTCAGGGCCGCACCGCCTTCCAGGGTGCCCGGCTGGGTGACCCGGCGGCTAAGCGGGTGCTGGGCGTCTACCTCCAGGGTCTGTCCATCGGCATCATTAACCTGATCAATGTCCTCCAGCCCGAGATCATCTGTCTGGGCGGCGGCATCAGCAACGCCGAGGACGATTTGCTGCTGGAGCCGCTCCAGGAGCTGGTGAAGCAAGGTTCTTTTGACAAGACCCGTCCCACCCGGCTGGAGAAGGCCTCTCTGGGCAATGACGCGGGAGTCGTGGGCGCGGCTCTGCTGTGCAATATGATGTAAAAATACGTTGTCCAAAGGGTATAGCCCCAAGGACGATACGCTGCGGGACCTGGGCGAAGCCTGGGTCCTGCTTTTTTTACGGGAGCTATTCTATTTTAGAAAAAGATTTGTTATAATGACTTTGTATCGAGTTCTCTCATGAGGAGGAAATATGAAAGAGTTTGAAGCGCTGAGGGAACGGCTGACTGCCCTGTGTCCCCAGCTGGAGCTGCGGGCAGAGGAGCCCATGAGCCGTCATACTACCTTTCGGGTGGGCGGGCCCTGTGCCTTGATGGCCCTTCCCAAGACGGAGCAGGAGGCCCAGACGGCCGTAGCGGCGTCCCATGAGCTGGGGATCGCTCCCTTTTTCCTGGGGAATGGATCCAATCTGTTGGTGCCGGACCGGGGTGTGGAACGGTTCCTGATCAAGACGACCGGCCTGGACTGGGTGGAGCGTCAGGGAACGGTTCTGACCGCCGGCGGAGGCATTACCCTGGCCCGGCTGGCCCGTTTTGCACAGGGAGAGGGCCTGTCCGGGCTGGAATTTGCCCACGGGATCCCCGGAAGCCTGGGCGGCGGGGTTACCATGAACGCCGGAGCCTACGGGGGAGAGCTGAAAGATGTGGTCTGTTCGGTCACCTGTATCAATGAGGCGGGGGAGACCGAGGAGGTCACAGAGTTTGACTTTGGATACCGCCACAGTGCTTTTTCCGATGGCCGGCGCATGGTCCTTTCCGCCCGGCTGGAGTTGACTCCAGGAGATCCGCAGGCCATTTTGGCGCGGATGGAGGAGCTGTCTGCCCAGCGCCAGGCGAAACAGCCCCTGGAGTATCCCAGCGCCGGGTCCATGTTTAAGCGGCCCCCAGGACATTATGCCGCCGCCCTCATTGACCAGTGCGGCCTGAAAGGTTTCCTGGTGGGGGGCGCCCAGGTGTCCGAAAAGCATGCGGGCTTTGTAGTCAACCGGGGAGGAGCCACCTGTGAGGATATCCTGATGCTGGTGGACCGGGTAAGGACCATTGTGCGGGAGAAAACCGGCGTGGAGCTGGAGATGGAAGTGAAACTTCTCCAGTAACCTGGTCTTGTACAAAAGAGGTGTTTTCAATGGAATTTGTCATCATTTCGGGCCTGTCCGGAGCCGGAAAAAGCAAAGCTGCCTCCTTTATGGAGGATATGGATTTTTTCTGTGTGGACAATCTGCCCGCTCCGCTGATTCCCAAGTTTGCGGAACTGGGCATGGCCGGAGCCGGAGAGTACGACCGGGTGGTGCTGGTGACCGATATTCGGGGCGGTACCAACTTTGACGGGCTCTTCCAGGCCCTGGAGGATTTAAAGCGGATGAAGTGTTCCTACCGCATCCTCTTTATGGAGGCTTCCGATGCGGTGATCATCAAGCGCTATAAAGAGAGCCGCCGCAGCCATCCCCTGGAGGAGCAGTGCGACAGTCTGGAGCAGGCCATTGCCCTGGAGCGGAAAATGCTCGCTCCCCTGCGGGAGCGGGCGGAGTACATCATCGACACCAGCAACCTCTCCACAGCAAAGCTGAAGGGAGAATTGCGCCGGCTGTTCGGCCGGGAAGGCAGCGCCGAGGGGCGGATGGATGTGCGGGTCTTTTCCTTCGGCTTCAAGCACGGCCTGCCCATGGAGGCTGATCTGGTCTTTGACGTGCGGTTTTTGCCCAACCCTTACTATATGACCGATCTGCGGACCCATACAGGCCTTGAGCAGGGGGTACGGGACTATGTGTTCCACGGCGGCCAGGCAGAGGAGTTTTTGGAGCGGCTGTGGAATCTGCTGGGCTGGCTGCTGCCCCGGTATGAGGAGGAGGGCAAGACCGCCCTGGTCATTGCCATAGGCTGTACCGGCGGACACCACCGCTCGGTGGCCATTGCCCACGCCCTGTCGGAAAAGATCCGGGCAGAGGGCTGGTCCGTGGCAGAGAGCCACCGGGATCTGGGCCGCACCTGAACATAAAAATGGAGGAACATCCATGTCAAATCAGTATCCAAACCTTCAGCAGTGGGAGCGGGGCCCGAAGATCGTCGCGGTGGGCGGCGGGACGGGACTGTCTACCATGCTGCGGGGCCTGAAAAAATACACCAAGAACCTCACCGCCATTGTTACCGTGGCCGATGACGGGGGAGGGTCGGGGATCCTCCGCCAGGACCTTGGGATGCCCCCTCCGGGGGACATCCGCCACTGTATGGAGGCCCTGGCCAACACCGAGCCGGTGATGGAAAAGCTGCTTACCTACCGCTTTACCGAGGGGAGCCTGGCGGGACAGTCCTTCGGCAACCTGATTCTAGCGGCTCTGAATGGCATCACCGGTTCCTTTGAGGAAGCGGTGACCCAGATGAGCCATGTTCTGGCCATCACCGGGCGGGTCATTCCGGTGACCAGCGCCGATGTGCAGCTGGAGGCCGTGTTTGAAAATGGGGCCAGCGTGATAGGAGAATCGAAAATCTATGCCTGCAAAAAGGAGCAGGACTGCCGCATCCATCATGTATCCCTGATCCCGGAGCGGCCCGCCGCGACCCCCGCTGCCCTGGAGGCCATCGGAGAGGCGGACCTTATTCTATTGGGACCTGGGAGCCTCTATACCAGCGTCATCCCCAACCTGCTGGTGGAAGGGGTGGCCCATGCCATTGCCCAGTCCGATGCCCCCAAAATTTATGTATGCAATATTATGACCCAGGACGGAGAGACCGAAGGTTACACCGCCGCCGACCATCTGGAAGCCCTGATGGTACACGGTGAGCCGGGGCTGGTGGATCTGTGCCTGGCCAATTCCGCCGCCGTACCCCAGAATCTGGTGGATAAGTACAGCCAAGAGGATGCCGCCCCCCTGTATGTGGACCGGGAGCGGATTGCTGCCATGGGCTTTGAACTGGTGGAGCGGCCGGTGGCTTGGGAGGGGGGGAACTTTGCCCGCCACGACCCGGACAAGCTGGCCGAGGCCCTGTTGGAGATCTACCGCCGCCGTGCGGTGCGTATCTTCCACGGAGCGCGGCGCTATATTTTGGAGGAATGACCATGTCCTTTGCCGGAGACGTAAAAAGTGAACTGTGCCGCGCCCCTCTGGGGCGCAAGTGCTGCATCCAGGCGGAGGCCTACGGCGTACTGCTCTACTGCAATACCTTCAGCCCACGGGAGATCCGGGTCGTGACAGAGAACGAAGCCTTTGCCCAGCGCCTGCCGGTGCTGTTTAAAAAGGCCTTTCGCCTGAGCTTTGACCATCTGCCGGAGGGGGAAGGAAAAAAGGTTTTTTCCATTACACAGCCGGAAAAAATTGAGGAGATCCACCATGTATTTGGTGCAGACCAGGGAGCGCTGGCCCTCCATGTAAACTTTGCTGTGGTGGAGGAGGCGTGCTGCCGGGCGTCATTTCTCCGGGGTGCCTTTCTGGCGGGCGGGTCGGTCACCGACCCCAGAAAGGGATACCACCTGGAGCTGGCCACCGCCCACCACAGCGTTAGCCGGGAGGTGCTGGCCCTGATGCGGGAGCAGGAGCTGGAGCCTAAGGCGGCCCAGCGCAAGGGAAATTCGGTGATCTATTTCAAGCAGAGCAACCGCATTGAGGATTTCCTTACCTGTGTGGGCGCCCCCCTGGCCGCCATGGAAGTGATGAACGCAAAGCTGGAGAAGGACCTGCGGGGGAGCGTCAACCGACGGGTGAATTGCGACGCGGCCAATCTGGACAAGGCGGTGGAGGCCGCCATGGCCCAGCTGGACGCCATCCGCCGCCTGGAGGAGCGGGGAGAGATGATCGCCCTGCCGGATAAGCTTCGGGAGGCTGCCGCACTGCGTCTGGCCCACCCGGAGGACACCCTCAGTCAGCTGGCGGAGCGTTTTGATCCGCCGATTACCAAATCCGCCCTGAACCACCGCCTGAGAAAATTGGTGGAGCTGGGAAAAGAAGAATCCATCGGCAATATTTGACAGGAGAGAAACACAATGGCAAACTGTACCTTTCGCTCTGCCGTCCAAGGGGACGAGGAGCTGATTTTATCCTTTATCCGTGCCCTGGCGGAATATGAACACATGGCCGACCAGGTGGTGGCCACCCCGGAAATTTTGCGGGAGTGGCTCTTTGAAAAGAAAAAGGCAGAGGTGATCTTTGCCGTCCACGGGGGGAAAGAAGTGGGCTTTGCCCTGTTTTTCCATAACTTTTCCACCTTCCTGGGCCGGGCGGGCATTTATCTGGAGGACCTGTTCGTTCTGCCCGAGGAGCGTGGCCACGGCTATGGCAAGGCCCTGCTCAAGCACCTGGCCCACATCGCCGTGGAGCGGGGCTGCGGGCGGCTGGAGTGGTCCTGCCTGGACTGGAACACTCCCTCCATCGACTTTTATACCAAGCGCATGCAAGCCGTTCCCATGGATGAGTGGACGGTATACCGCCTGACTGGGGAGACTCTGGAGGAGGCTGCCCAGGAAGAGGCCTGAGCCGGGAGAACATACCATGAAAAAACTACTGGCTGCCGCGCTGGCCCTTGCGTTGCTGCTGGGGGCTGGGTGTGCCAACAAAGAAACAAATACCGCCTCGTCAAGCAAGACTGAAACCCTTAAAAATACAGAAACTGAACAGGAAAATCCCTTGACAGCGTCAGGGGTGCTGAACTTTGTCTATTCCAGCGGCGCAGGGGGCTGGAGCACCCAGCTGAGCCTTCAGAGCGACGGCTCCTTTACGGGCCGCTATGAGGATACAGACCTGGGAGACATGGGGGAGGAGAACCCCAATGGGACAGTCTATGTCTGTGATTTTTCCGGCAGCTTTTCCCAGCCCGGCAAGGTGGATGACCACTTTTGGACTATGGAGCTGGAGTACCTGTCCACCCAGAAGGAGCCGGGAGAGGTTACCTATGAAGAGGGGAGCAAGTACGTCTCTGCCGAGCCAAACGGCCTGGAGCGGGCCCAGGAGGTGTGGCTCTATCTGCCGGGGGCAGAGACGAAGGACCTGCCCGAAGAATTTCTGTCCTGGGCCACATCCGCCTTTTCTGGGGATGTGCCCGAGCAGCTGCCCTTTTACGGGCTTTACAGTGTAAATGATCAGTCCGGCTTTGTGGGATTCCCGGTGGAAGAGACCGCCTGAAGGAACACCTGCGCCGGACTCTGAGAGAGGAGACCCTATGTCCTTTGTCCATCTACATCTGCATACGGAATTTTCCCTGCTGGACGGGGCCTGCCGGATCAAGAAGCTGGTCCAGCAGGTGAAGGAACTGGGCCAGGAGGCAGTGGCCATTACTGACCACGGCTGCATGTATGGAGTCATCGACTTCTACCGTGCCTGCAAGGCCGAGGGGATCAAGCCCATCATTGGCTGTGAGGTCTATGTGGCCCCTCGGGGCCGTACCCGTTTCCAAAAGGTCCATGAGTTTGACGCGGAGGCCCGTCATCTGGTGCTTTTGTGCCGGAATGAGGAGGGGTACCGCAACCTCTCCTACATGGTCTCCCAGGCCTATCTGGAGGGGTTTTACATCAAGCCCCGCATTGATATGGACCTGCTGCGGGAGCACTGCGGCGGACTGATCGCCTGTTCCGCCTGTCTGGGGGGAGAGATTCCCCGCCTGCTCCTGGCCGATGACTATGAGGGGGCCAAAGCGGTGGCGTTGGAGATGCGGGAGCTGTTCGGAGAGGACGGCTACTACCTGGAGCTCCAGGACCACGGCATTGCCGCTCAGAAGCGGGTGAACGCGGGGCTTCTCCGCCTCCATGAGGAGACGGGCATTCCCCTCATCGCCACCAACGATGCCCACTATCTCCGCCGGGAGGATGCGGAGATGCAGGACATCCTTATGTGCATCCAGACGGGCAAGACACTGGACGAGCCCAACCGGATGCGCTTTGAAACACGGGAGTTTTATGTAAAGTCAGAGGGCGAGATGGCCGCCCTGTTTCCCAACCATCCGGAGGCGCTGGAGAACACCGCAAAAATTGCCCAGCTGTGCAACGTGGAGTTTGAGTTCGGCAAATACCACCTGCCCCACTTCCAGCTGCCTGAGGGCTGGACCGATGGGGAGGCCTATTTCAAAAAGCTCTGTCTGGACGGGTTTGCCCGGCGCTATCCGGATGGACCGGAGGAGTACCGCAAACAGCTCCAGTACGAGATGGACATGATCCGAAAGATGGGCTTTGTGGACTACTTCCTCATCGTCTCGGACTTTATCGCCTTTGCCAAGGGAAACGGCATCCCCGTGGGGCCGGGCCGCGGCTCGGCGGCGGGGTCCATGGTGTCCTACTGTTTGAACATCACCGACCTGGACCCCATGAAATATAGCCTCTACTTCGAGCGTTTTCTGAACCCGGAGCGGGTGTCCATGCCGGATATCGACATTGACTTCTGCATCCGCCGGAGGCAGGAGGTAATTGATTATGTAAATCGAAAATACGGCTCCGATCATGTGGCCCAGATCGTGACCTTCGGCACTATGGCCGCGCGGGGCTCTGTGCGGGACGTGGGACGGGTGCTGGGCATGCCCTATGGGGACGTGGACGCGGTGGCGAAGCTCATTCCCAGCGGTCCGGGTGCCCTGCACATCACCCTGGAGGATGCTCTGAAGCTGTCCAAGCAGCTGAAAGATGCCTATGACGGGGATGAGAAGGTGAAGAAGCTCATCGACACCGCCATGGCCATTGAGGGAATGCCCCGGAACACCTCCACCCACGCCGCTGGCGTAGTCATCACCAGCCGCCCAGTGTGCGACTATGTACCTCTGGCCACCAACGATGGCCTGCCCGTGACCCAGTACATCATGACCACCCTGGAGGAGCTGGGTCTGCTGAAAATGGACTTTCTGGGCCTGCGGAACCTGACCATTCTGGACGATGCCATGCGCATGGTGAAGAGCAAGGAAAAAGACTTTACCCTTGCCTCCATTCCGGAAAATGATCCGGCCACCATGGCCATGCTCTCCGAGGGAAAAACCGCCGGTGTGTTCCAGATGGAATCGGCGGGGATGACAGGGGTGTGTCTGGGCCTGAAACCCCAGAACATCGAGGACATCACCGCCATCATTGCCCTCTACCGCCCCGGCCCTATGGATTCCATTCCCCGGTTTATTGCCTGTAAAAATAACCCAGGGAAAATCACGTATAAGTACCCCTCTCTGGTGCCCATCCTGTCCAATACCTACGGCTGCATTGTCTATCAGGAGCAGGTGATCCAGATTTTCCAGCAGCTGGCTGGCTATTCCCTGGGACAGGCGGATATGGTGCGCCGGGCTATGTCCAAGAAGAAGGCTAAGGACATTGAGCGGGAGCGGGCTGCCTTTGTCCACGGGGACCCCTCCCGGAATATTATCGGCTGTGAGAAAAACGGCGTCCCCGCCGCCGTGGCCGAGTCCATCTACGACGAAATCAACGACTTTGCCAACTACGCCTTCAACAAGGCGCATGCGGTCTGCTACGCCGTGGTGGCCTATCAGACGGCCTGGTTTAAGTGCCACCACCCGAAGGAGTATATGGCCGCTCTGCTTACCTCCGTGCTGGACTCCACCGAGAAGGTGGCCGACTACATCGCCGAGTGCCGGGACATGGGGATCCCTCTGCTGCCCCCGGACGTGAACGAATCGGACGCCGACTTCACCGTGGTGGAGGGAGGGATCCGCTTTGGCCTGGTGGCCCTGAAGGGAGTGGGCCGGGCGGTGATCAATAGCCTGCTGGAGGAGCGGCGTAAAGGCGGAGCCTTTACCGACTTTATGGATTTCTGCGATCGCCTTTTTGACCAGGACCTGAACCGCCGGGTGGTGGAAAGTCTCATCAAGAGCGGAGCCTTTGACGCCATGGGCTACCGCCGCTCTCAGCTTATGCAGATCTATGGCCAGGTGCTGGACGGCATTGCCGCCAGCCGCAAGCGGAATGTGGAGGGCCAGATGGATCTGTTTGGCTTTGGCGGGGGAGAAGAGAGCCCATCGCCGCTGCCCACCCTCCATTTGCCCGATTTGCCTGAGTATTCTCCCCAGGAGCTGATGACCATGGAGAAGGAGACCACGGGTCTTTACCTCTCCGGCCACCCTATGGACCAGTACCGGGAGCAGGCCAAAGCCCTGGGCGCGGTGACGATCGGTTCCATCCTCGGCGACTTTTCCAGGGAGGACGGCCCCAGACAGTACCGGGACGAGCAGCGTGTAACCATCGCCGGGGTCATTTCCGCCTATAAAACCCGCACCACCCGAAATAACACCTTGATGGCTTATGTCAACCTGGAGGACGACACCGCATCTATGGAGCTGCTGTGCTTCTCACGGGTGCTCAATGAGAGCGGCAGCTACATCCGGGAAAACAGTGCGGTGCTGGTGACGGGAAAGATCTCCGTCCGGGACGAAAAGGAGCCCCAGATCATGGTGGACTCCATCCGGCCGCTGGGAGATCTGGAGCCGGAGGCGGGGAAAGAGGAGAAGCTGTGGCTGCGTCTGCCCAGCCGGGAGGACCCCCGTCTGCGGAAGATCCGGCTGGCGCTGTCCTTCTTCCCAGGAGAGAGCCAGGTGATCCTCTATTTTGAGGACTGCAAAAAGCGGGTCGGGTCCCGTTGTCAGATCCATCCTGCCCTGGTGCGTGATTTGAAAGAACGCCTTGGGGAGAAGAACGTGATCGTCCAGTAGTCTGATTTTCTCTTTTTTGGTTGACAGAAGATAAAAGTTGAGGTATAATAACCCTGTAATCCGGTAGGTAAGGCTACCGCAGGGATATGGGTCGCTGCCGCAAAAGGATGGAGACATCCTTCGTTGGTTTGAACAGGTCCTGTCGAATGCAAGGCAGAATCTAATGCGATTTCACCGCCCTGCGACGCTAAAGCTTGGACGGTGGTATGTGTTTGGTGTGTGTAGAGCACGCGTGCCGCCGCCGCGGTATGCGTGCTCTTTTTATCTGCCCGGAGAAAGCTTACAGAACAAAGTGAGGTGAACATTCCATGGACAGTGGCAGTCGAGGTCCCGGTATACGAACTCAATATTGGCTCCGGCGTCCATGGATGGGCGCCTATCTAGCCGGCTGAGTTTGCCGGACCTCCCTGTCAGGAAGGAGCGAAAGCTTGACTTTAATGACAAGGAGGAAATTCCCATGAAGAAAATGAATCTTATGCCCGTTGTCCCTGAGACGGTTGGGGCCATCATGTCCCGCGAGATGCTGATGTTTTCCCCTCTCATGCGCGCACGGGAGGCCCTGGCCCGGCTGCGCCAGGTGGGCGTGCCCGAGGATTTTATGAGCAACTGCTATGTGGTGGATGAGCAGGGGCTGCTGCTGGGGGTCTTTACCCTGCGCGAGCTGGTCATGGCGCCCGACCACAAGCGGCTGGACCAGTTCATGACCTCACCCAGGGCTGTTCTTGCTCCGGATGACGACCAGGAGCAGGCGGTGGCCCTGATGGAGCGGGTGGACTGTGTGGAGCTGCCCGTGGTGGATGACGAAGGGCTGCTGGTTGGCACCGTCACGGCTGACGACGCCCTGGAGGTCCTCCGGGAGGAGGCCACCGAGGACATGGAGCGCATGGCCGCCATTCTCCCTTCGGAGAAGCCCTACCTCCAGACCCGGATCTGGGATATCTACAAAAACCGGGTGGTGTGGCTGCTGCTGCTGATGGTGTCCGCTGCCTTCACCGGGGCCATCATCACCCACTATGAGACCGCCCTGGCCGCCCAGGTAGTGCTCACTGCCTTTATTCCCATGCTCATGGATACCGGCGGAAACTGCGGCAGCCAGTCCTCGGTTACGGTGATTCGCGGCCTGTCCCTGGGGGAGATCCGTTACAGCGACTGGCTGCGGGTGGCCTGGAAGGAGATCCAGGTGGGAATGCTGTGCGGTGTGACCCTGGCGGCGGTCAACTTGCTGCGTCTGACCTTGCTCAACCATCTGGACTTCATGGTTGCCATGGTGGTGAGCCTTACTCTGGTGGTGACGGTGATCGTCTCCAAGCTGCTGGGCTGTTTCCTGCCCATTGCTGCCAGCCGGGTCCACCTGGACCCCGCGGTAATGGCCAGCCCCCTCATCACCACCATTGCCGACGCCATCTCCCTGGTGGTTTATTTCCGCATTGCAACCATGCTGCTGGGTATTTAAAAAATGGAGCGAGGAAGGACAACCTTCCCGCTCCATCTTTTTTATATCCCAGCTAAAGCCCGGCCCCGGCTGAGAAGGTGGTACACTGCGGCCGCCGCCCCCAGGCCGAAGATTCCCTGAACGATGTTCCCAGGAATGGAGGCAGCGGCAGCCCATCCCTTGCCCAGCCACAGGCAGGCATAGCCGAAATAGCCCAGCACCATGATCGTTTCCCCCACCAGACCGCTTACCAACTGGGTGGGGAGCAGGCGCACCGGCTTTTGCCGCAGGGAATGGAAGAGCCAAGCCGCCGCCACAGCCATGGCCAGCTTAACGGCAAAGGTGCCTGGGGCATAGTGGGCATAGCCGGAGAGCAGGTCGGCCAGCATGGAACCCACTCCGGCGGCCGCGCCCCCGTACCAGGGACCCAATACCCAGGCGGAGAGAAGGACGGCGCAGTCCCCTAAGTTGACATAACCCTGCATAGGGGAGGGGACCTGAATGACCATGGTCATAACGGTGCACAGGGCAGCAAACAGGGATGCGCGTACCAGCTTGTGAATTTGCTCGTGGGACATAGTAATCGCTCCTTTGGCAGAAAAATTTCCCTTGCATTTTTGGCTTATCTGTATTTTAATCATATCTGGTACTATGAAAAGAACCAAATTGATACCATTTTATAAGACCAGATGGAGTGATCACTATGCTGACCTATGATTTGGAGCAGCGGGGGAACCTGGCCCGGTATGACTATCTGTACCGGTGTATTCGGGAGGATATTCTGTCCGGACGGCTCAGACCGGGGGAGCGACTGCCCTCCAAACGAAGCCTGGCTGCCCACTTAAGCACGGCAGTGGTGACGGTGGAGAATGCCTACGCCCAGTTGGAAGCAGAAGGGTATCTCTATGCCCGTGAGAAACGGGGGTACTATGTGGCGCCGGTGGAGGCGCATACGCTGAAGGGGGAGCCTCCGGGACAGGAGCCGGAGCAGATCCGTCCTCAGTGGCTGCTGGATTTGGGAGGACTGGGAAGCGGGACGGAGGGATTTCCCTTTTCCCTTTGGGCCAGACTGACCCGGCGGGTGCTCACCCAGCGGGGGGAGCAGCTTTTGCGGGCTATGCCGCCCAATGGCGTGATGGAACTGCGCCAGGCCATTTCCCGGCACCTGTACCACGTTCGGGGGATCTCCGCCGCCCCGGAGCAAATTGTGGTGGGGGCAGGGACGGAATATCTCTATAACCTGTTGGTGCAGCTGCTGGGGCGGGACCGGATTTATGGTCTGGAGGACCCTGGTTATTCCAAAGCGGAGCGGATCTATACGCTTAGCGGGGCCCGGTGCCTGTCTCTTCCGGTGGAGGAAGGGGGAGTCCCTCTGGAGGAGCTGGAAAAAAGCGGCTGCCAGATCCTTCACATCTCGCCCAACCACCAGTTTCCCACCGGGACGGTCACGCCCATTTCCCGACGGCAGGGGATACTCCGATGGGCCGGGGCGGAGGCGGAGCGGTATATCATTGAGGATGACTATGACAGTGAATTTCGCTTTACAGGCCGTCCAATTCCAACACTTCAGAGTATTGATCAAGAAGGGAAAGTACTTTATGTCAACACATTTTCCCGCACCCTGGCCCCTTCCCTGCGTATCGGGTATCTGGTGCTGCCCCGTTCGCTGCTGAAGGAATATGAGAGGCGGCTGGGCTTTTATTCTTCCACAGTTCCGGCCATCGAGCAGTATACGCTGGCTTTGTTTCTGGAGGAGGGGCATTTTGAGCGGCACCTGAACCGCATGCGGGTCTTTTACCGCAACCGGAGGGACCAGGTCATTGCCGCCATCCAGCATAGCCCTCTGGCCGGACGCTGTCAGGTAATGGGGGAGGAGGCCGGGCTCCATTTTCTTCTGCACCTGGATACCCAGGTGGAAGACACCCAATTGGAGGCTGCGGCTCGGGCACAGGGAATCCGGCTGTCTTTTCTGACCCAGTATGAACAGGTGCCGGGGCGGGCCAGCCCCCACACGCTGGTGGTCAGTTATCCGGGGCTGGACGAAGAAAAATTGGGAGGGGGACTGGAAGTGCTGGCAAAGCTTCTGGACAAATAAGCGCAAAAAAGCGAGGCAGATGATCTGCCTCGCTTTGAAACGGTTTGGATTAGCGGTTGGTTCCGTGGAGAATGGGGGACAGGGGCTTATAGACCAGGAAACAAAGGGCAGTGGTCAGCAGCCCCTTGACCAGAGTGAAGGGGGCGTTGAAGACGATCAGGCACTCCAGCAGGCCGCCGGAGGTGGGACGGATCTCTTTATACATGTTCAGAATGGCATCGATAGGCATGAACTTGGTGTAGATGGGGTAGGAGATGTAGTAATTCAGGGGCACAGACAGGACCGCCATGATCACCGCACCTACCAGAGCGCCTACCAGCGCACCCTTCCGGGACTTCATGTGCTGGTAGAGGTAGCCGGCGGGGAAGACAAAGCAGGCGCCCAGCAGGAAGTTACACAGCTCTCCGGCGCCGCCGGTGGAGGTAATGGTCAGGTGAATGAGATTTTTCACCAGGCAGACCATCACGCCATATACGGGACCCAGGCTGAAGGAAGCCAGCAGGGCGGGCAGCTCAGAGAAGTCCATCTGCACAAAGGAGGGGATGAGGAAGGGGATGGGGAAGTCCAGAAACATGAGCATGAAGGCCAGCGCGGACAACATAGCGGTGACGGCCAGGTTTCTGGCGCGGGTGTGGCTGGTGGCGTGGGGGGTGGCTGCAATGGGATTGGACATAAAAAAACACTCCTTATTGATTTGATACACCCGGAAAGCCATGCCTTCCAGGTGTCAAAACAATTAAGGAGGTGCGCAAGCACGCGCAAAAATACGCGTGAATTGTCCAACACATCTTCTTCCATCCGGACTATAACCGTTGGTCCCGGAGTTTCACCGGGTCAGCGGACGCAGAACCTGCGTCCGGTCGCGGACTTTACCGCCAGTGGGGAATTTCACCCCGCCCTGAAGACATTCTATCCAGTTGTTCACCCATATTATACGCTATGCTTGAAAAAAATGCAACCCTCAGATTTTGCTCTTCCGAAAAAAGGAAAATGTGGACAAATTGAAAAAGTTTGACTTTCCCCCTATGCAAACGGAGAGAATTATATTAAAATAGGGGGCAAGAAAAATGACAGGAGTGGTACCTATGGCACCAAAGTATAAGCGCGTATTGTTAAAGATCAGCGGAGAGGCCCTGGCGGGGGAAGCATCCCGGGGCCTTGATTTTAATGTCATCGGCAGCGTGTGCGACGTAGTCAGCAAATGTGTGGACCTGGGCGTCCAGGTTGGCATCGTGGTGGGCGGCGGCAATTTCTGGCGCGGCGTCAAGGATGGCGGCGACCGGATGGAGCGTGTCCGGGCCGACCACATGGGCATGCTGGCCACCGCCATCAATGCCCTGGCTGTGGCAGATGTGTTGGAGCAGAAGGGCGTGGAGGTCCGCGTCCAGACGGCTGTGGAGATGCGGGCCATGGCCGAGCCTTATATCCGGTCCCGTGCCATCCGCCATCTGGAGAAGGGCCGCGTGGTCATCTTCGGCTGCGGCACCGGCAACCCCTTCTTCTCCACTGACACCGCCGCGGTGCTTCGGGCCGCGGAAATTGACGCGGACGTGATCCTGCTGGCCAAGAATGTGGACGGCGTCTACTCCGCCGATCCCAAGAAGGACCCCAACGCTGTGAAGTACAGCAAGATCACCTATGATGAGGTTCTGGCCCAGCATCTGGCGGTAATGGATTCCACCGCCACTTCCCTGTCCATGGACAACAAGATCCCTGTGCTTCTCTTTGCCCTGAAGGACCCCGAGAACATCCTCCGGGCCATCATGGGAGAGGAGATCGGCACCATTGTGGGCGGCTGAAGGGCTGCTGAAACAGAAACGGAAAGGAAGTAGAGCGTATGAGCCCCGAGATGAAAGCATATGACCAGAAAATGCTGAAGACCATTGACGTGGTCAAGGCCAATTTTGCCTCTGTCCGGGCCGGGCGTGCCAACGCTGGTGTGCTGGACCGCATTATGGTAGAGTACTACGGGACCCCCACCCCCTTGAATCAGGTGGCGGCCATCTCTTCCCCAGACCCCCGTACACTGGTGATCCAGCCCTGGGACGGCACCCTGCTCAAGGCCATTGAAAAGGCCATCCAGACCTCTGACCTGGGCATCAACCCCCAGAATGACGGCCGTGTGGTCCGCCTGGCCTTCCCTCAGCTTACGGAGGAGCGCCGTAAGGACCTGACCAAGCAGGTACGCAAGTATGGCGAGGAGGGCAAGGTTGCCCTGCGCAACATCCGTCGGGACGCCATGGAAGACTTTAAGAAGATGAAGAAGAATTCCGAGATCACCGAGGATGACCAGAAGAATCTGGAGAAGGAGCTCCAGGAGCTCACAGACAAGCGGTGCAAGGATATCGACGAGCTCACCGGCAAGAAGGAAAATGAGCTGATGGCGGTGTAAGCCCAGCGGGAAACCAACATAGAATGATGAGAAATACAGAATGTGGAATACCATGTGTTCTGCATTCTGTATTTTGAAGTGTAAGGATGAGACAGTATGCCTCTGTTTAAGAGAAGAAACGCACAGCCCAGCGCTGAGGTGGACTTTACCAAGCTCCCCCGGCACATCGCCATCATTATGGACGGCAACGGACGTTGGGCCAAAAAACGGGGTCTGCCCCGCACTGCGGGCCACGCCGCCGGAGCTGAGACCTTCCGCACCATTGCTACCTACTGTAAAGAGATCGGCCTTGACTACCTCACGGTTTATGCCTTTTCCACGGAAAATTGGAAGCGGCCCCAGGAGGAAGTCTCCGCCATTATGGGCCTTCTGAAAAAGTACCTGCTGGAGGCCATCGGCCAGATGGAGCGGGACAAGGTTAAGATGGAATTTTTTGGAGACTTGTCCCCTCTGACCCCTGAGCTGCAGGAGCTGTGCCAGCGCACACGGGAAATTTCCAAGCATTATGAGGGATGCCAGGTAAACATCTGCCTCAACTATGGAGGGCGGGATGAATTACTGCGAGGAGCCATGGCCTATGCCAAAGACTGTATGGAAGGGAAGGCAGACCCCAATCATCTGACCCAGGATCAGTTTGGGCAGTATTTGTTCTCGCGGGGCGTGCCTGACCCGGATCTGGTCATCCGGCCCAGCGGAGAGCTGCGTCTTTCCAATTTCCTGCTGTGGCAGTCCGCCTATGCGGAATTCTACTTCACCGACGTGCTCTGGCCGGACTTCTCCAAAGAGGAGCTCCACAAGGCCATTGCGGCCTATCAGCACCGCAGCCGCCGGTTTGGAGGTGTATGAGTTGGTAACACGGATTCTTGTGGCGGTGGTGCTGGCTCCGCTGTTTTTTGTGGTGCTCTTTTTCCTGCCTACCCTGTGGCTGGCCCTTCTGGTGGCGGCCATCAGCGCCATGGCATCTTTTGAACTCTTGCGCGCCACAAAAGTAGCCCATCACAATGGAATGTACTTTTATACCGCCCTGGCTGCCGCCGCCATTCCCATTGGCTGCTGGCTGGGATACGGCCTGGTGGTGACACAGCTTGCGGCCCTTCTGCTGGTGGTGACCATCTTCTATATCGCCATCCGCCTCTATGACGAGGAGCGGGCGGTGCGCTTTGAAGATGTGCTGGTGTGCTTTTTCGGCGGACTGATGATCCCGCTGGCCCTGTCCGCTCTGGTGCTGCTGAAAGGGATGGAACACGGCCGGTATCTGGTGCTGCTGCCGGTGATCTGTGCTTTTCTCACAGACGCCGGAGCCTATTTTGCCGGAGTATTTTTGGGAAAGCACCGGGGCATCACCAAGGTCAGCCCCAACAAGTCCCTGGAGGGATACATCGGCGGCATTTTGTCCGGCGGAATCTTCCTTTTGCTGTATGGCATGATTCTGCAGCGGTTTGCGGGGCTGGAGGTCTCTTTGCCCATTATGGCGATGTACGGTCTTCTGGGCAGCGGAGTGACTGAGTTGGGGGATCTGTCCTTCTCCCTCATTAAGCGGCAGTTTGGGGTCAAGGACTATGGAAACCTCCTTCCGGGCCATGGCGGGATGCTGGACCGGTTTGACTCCATGACCTTTGCGGCGCCGCTGCTGCTCATTCTGGTAGAGATGATTCCCGCCTTTTAAGGAAACACGGGAAAACAGGATGCAACATTGGATGAAGGTATGGTATGATGGAAATCAGTAAACGTATTACAATTTTAGGTTCCACAGGTTCCATCGGGCGGCAGTCATTAGAGGTGATTGCCGCCTGCGGCATGGAGGTGGCTGCCCTGGCGGCCAACTCCAGTGTGAAGCGGATGGAGGAGCAGGCCCGGCAGTTCAAGCCTGAGCTGGCGGTCCTGGCCGATGAGAAGGCGGCTGCCGACCTGCGGGTGCGCCTGGCGGATACCAATGTGCGGGTACTGTCCGGGATGGGGGGGCTGATCGAAGCTGCCACCGTCTCCAGCGCCGACACCGCCATTGCTGCCCTGGTGGGAATGGTGGGCCTGCGGCCCACGCTGGCCGCCATCCGGGAGGGAAAGCGGATCGCTCTGGCCAACAAGGAGACCCTGGTGTGTGCCGGCCCCCTGGTGCTGGAGGAGGCCAAGGATTACGGAGCCCGGATTTTGCCCGTGGACTCAGAGCATTCCGCCCTCTTCCAGTCTCTGGAGGGCAACCGGGACAGAGGAGAGGTAAAACGCCTGATCCTCACCTGCTCCGGTGGGCCCTTCTATGGGAAGAAAACAGAAGAACTGCAGGGGATGACAAGGGAAGACGCCTTGCAACATCCCAACTGGTCCATGGGGGCAAAGATCACCGTGGACTCGGCCACACTGATGAACAAGGGCCTGGAGGTTATCGAGGCTATGCACCTCTACCACATGCCCGTGGAGAAAATTTCTGTGGTGATCCACCGAGAGAGTATTATCCACTCCCTGGTGGAATACTGTGATAATGCCATGATCGCCCAACTGGGGGCGCCTGACATGTGCCTGCCCATCCAGTATGCCCTTACCTGGCCGAAGCGGATTGCCAGCACCGCAACTACCCCACTGGATCTGTGGAACTGCGGAACGTTGACCTTTGGAACACCGGATCTGGACACCTTCCGGTGTCTGGCACTGGCTCTGGAGGCGGCAAAGACTGGCGGTACCGCGGGAGCCATCCTCAATGGAGCCAATGAGGCGGCAGTGGCACAGTTCCTGGCCGGTGAAATCGGCTTTTTGGAAATTGCCCAGCGGGTCGCTCTGGCCATGGAGCGGGTTCCGGTGGTTCAGGACCCCACCCTCAACGACATTCTGGAGGCGGACGCCGCCGCACGGGAGGCCGTCCGCTGACGGCGGGCCTGATGATTTCAAGCTTTTTTGGAGGCTGCCAATGCTGTATGTGATCCTTGCTATCCTGATTTTCGGCGTGCTCATCTCCACCCACGAGCTGGGCCATTTTGCCAGTGCAAAGCTGCTGGGGGTAAAAGTCAACGAATTTGCCGTTGGTATGGGCCCCGCAATCATTAAACGCCAGAAGGGAGAAACCCTTTATAGCCTTAGAGCATTCCCAATTGGCGGCTATTGTGCCATGGAGGGGGAGGACGATGACTCTGCCGATCCCCGTTCCTTCAGTAAGGCTGCGGGCTGGAAAAAGCTGATTATCCTTTGCGCGGGAGCGGCGATGAACTTCCTCACTGGGGTCATCATTTTCCTGGTGATCTATGCCCAGTTTTCTGCCTTCACCATGCCCAAAATCAGCGGGATCATGGAAGGCTACGGATTGGAGAACTGCGGCCTGCAGGCGGGGGATCAGGTGATTTCCGTGGATGGCCACAGGATGTATGGCTACAGCAACCTCTCCTTCTTCCTCAGCCGGGCCGGTGACAGCGTGGACTGGATGGTCGAGCGGGACGGTGAGCGCATCGTCCTGAAGGACGTTTATATGCCCCTTCAGGAGAAAACCGACGAGGAGGGCAACACCACTTACCTGCGGGGACTGTCCGTCGGGGTGGAGGTACTGCCTGGAACGTTGGGCAACAAGCTGCTGTTTGGCTGGTACGCGGCGCTAGACAATGTGCGCCTGGTCTGGATCAGCCTGGGTGACCTGCTGTCCGGAGCGGTGGGCCTGCGGGACCTGTCCGGTCCGGTGGGCATTGTCGATGTGATGACCGAGGTAGGCAGCAATCCGGAATATTCTCCCACTCCGCTGGCAGCGGCCATCAATATGGCCAATTTTGCCGGATTGATCGCCGTCAACCTGGCGGTGATGAATCTGCTGCCCCTGCCGGCACTGGATGGCGGACGGGTGTTCTTCCTGGTGCTCAACGGCATTTTGAATGCCCTGTTTAAGCGTAAGATTGATGCGAAGTATGAGGGCTATGTCCATTTAGCCGGGCTGGCCATGCTCATGGGCCTTATGCTGGTAGTCACCTTCAGTGACATTGGAAAATTGTTTGGAAAATAAGGAAGGGGGAGTCCCTGTGACAAAACAGATCCAGGTGGGCGGCGTGGCCGTGGGCGGCGGCGCGCCGGTATCCATTCAGTCCATGACCAATACCCGTACCGACGATGTGGAGGCTGCCCTAAGCCAGATCCGTGCCCTGGCTGCCGCCGGATGTGACATTGTCCGGGTGGCTGTGCCCGACATGGCCGCCGCCCGTGCGGTGGGCAAGATCAAGGAACGGTGTCCCATTCCCCTGGTGGTGGACATCCACTTTGACTATAAATTGGCTCTAGAGGCCATTGCGGCCGGGGCGGACAAGGTGCGTATTAACCCCGGCAATATTGGTGGGGAGGACCGGGTGAAGGCGGTGGCCGACGCCTGCCGTCAAAAGAATATCCCCATCCGCATCGGGGTCAACGGCGGTTCCCTGGAAAAGCCCCTGTTGGCCAAATACGGCGGGGTATGCCCCGAGGCCATGGTGGAATCCGCCTTTGGCCATATCAAGCTGCTCAATAAGTTTGACTTTGACGATATCTGTGTGTCGTTGAAATCGTCCAGCGTGCCTATGACCATGAAGGCCTATCAAATCATGGCACAGGAAAGCAATTATCCTTTACATATCGGAGTGACCGAGGCGGGCACGGTCCGTATGGGGACCCTTAAGTCTGCCGTGGGCATCGGAGGGCTTCTGGCCCTGGGCATCGGCGACACCATGCGGGTGTCCCTGTCCGCTGACCCAGTGGAGGAGGTATACGCCGCACGGGATATTCTGAAGGCGGCGGGCATCCGCCGGGAGGGTGCGGAGCTGGTGTCCTGCCCCACCTGCGGGCGCACCCGCATTGACCTCATCGCCCTGGCCGGAGAGGTGGAGGAGCGGCTGAAGGGCGTGGACAAGCCCATTACCGTGGCGGTCATGGGCTGCGCGGTCAACGGCCCCGGCGAGGCCTCCGCTGCCGACTGCGGCATTGCCGGCGGCGTGGGGGAGGGGCTGCTCTTTAAAAAGGGTGAAATCATCAAGAAGGTCCCCCAGGACAAGCTGGTGGATGAGCTCTTTGCCCTTATTGAAACCTTGTGATCCCTTGGAACCAATTCAGGTAAATTTTTGTACTGCGTTTACGAAACAGTGGCTATGCCACTGTTTCGGCATTTAGGAGAGTTACCATCATGTCCAGGAAAATCCCATTTTTAGAAATGTTTGCCGCCCTGCGCCAGTGGACGGAGCTGTCCGCTGGAGTGGAGGGCTGGTTCATTGTGTCTGCCGCCATTGATAAGCGCAGCCGCAGCGCCAAGATTCTGGTGGAGGGGGTCCAGGGAGCAGGCCCTAACCTGATTGCCCAGGCGGAGGAAGCCGTGTGCCGGTGCTACGCTCTGAACAGCGTGAA
Source organism: uncultured Oscillospiraceae bacterium (assembly GCA_944385035.1). Lineage (GTDB taxonomy): Bacteria > Bacillota > Clostridia > Oscillospirales > Oscillospiraceae > Lawsonibacter. Next base: position 37,079 of record CALWVV010000011.1, read on the forward strand.
AATTCAGGCTGCACCGGCGCAAGGACAGCCGTCCCATGCCCCCCAGGCGGAGGGAGAGAAGGCCCAGTCGGCGGACAAGGCCCAGCAGCCTGCTCCCAAAGCGGAGGAAAAGAAGGCGGAGGAGGACCCCTTTGCCCGCACCGAGGCCATCCGCCGGGCGGCCATGAAAAAGAGCGCCCACCCTGCCGCCGCCCCTGCACCTGCCAAGGGAGGCGGGGGAAAGAGCCAGGGAAAGGCTATTTTCGGCCGTCCCATCACCAAGGCTACTACGCCCATTGAAGAATTGGAACTGGACATGGGCATGGTAGTGGTGGAGGGTGACGTGTTCGCCGTGGACAACCGGGAGCTGAAAAAGCGCAACTCCTGGGTGGTGGCCTTTGACATTACCGACTACACCGGCTCCATCCGGGTGAGCAAGTTTTTCCCCCAGGCAGAGGAGGCCAAGCCCCTGGTGGATGGAGTGAAGAGCGGTATGCACCTGAAAATCCAGGGGAGGCTGAACCTGGACCGCTTCTATGGGGACATGGTGCTGGAGCCCACCGCCGTCACTACGGCGGAGAAGAAGATGAAGGAGGACACAGCCCCGGAAAAGCGGGTGGAGCTTCATCTGCATACCACCATGTCCTCCATGGACGCCCTCACCGCTGTGGGGCCTAAGCTGGGGCCGGACAAGAACGTGGTGAAGCGGGCCCAGGCCTGGGGACACAAGGCTATCGCCATCACCGACCACGGCGTGGCCCAGTCCTTCCCCGATGCCTGGCACTCGGCCAAGAATATCAAGCTTCTTTACGGGGTGGAGGCCTATTTTATCAACGATGTGGATGACCGGGTGGTGGTCCACGGGGAGACGGATGCCGCCTTTGACGACGAAATCGTCTGCTTTGACATTGAGACCACGGGCCTCAATAAAAAATATGAGGTCATCATTGAGATCGGCGCAGTGGTGCTGAAAAACGGGGAGATCACCGAGACCTTCAATACCTTTGTCTCCCCAGGGCGGCTGCTGTCCCCGGAGATCGTCCGCCTCACCGGCATTACCGACGAAATGCTGGAGGGGGCCCCCTCCCAGAAGGAGGCCCTGGAGGCCTTTCTGGCCTTTGCCGGGGACCGGCCTCTGGCCGCCCACAACGCCGAATTTGATATGGGCTTTATTGCAGCGGGCTGCCGGAAATACGGCTTACCCTTCCATAACCCCTCGGTGGACAGCCTGATCCTGGCCCAGAACCTGCTGCCCGATCTGGGCAAGTACAAGCTGGACATTGTGGCCGACCACCTGAAGCTGCCCGCCTTCAATCACCACCGGGCCAGTGACGACGCGGCCACCGTGGCCTATATGCTGCCTCCCTTTTTCCGGATGATGGAGGAGCTGGGGCTGCATAAGCTCAGCGATATCAACCCCTATATGCCAAAGCTGCGCAAGGGCGGCAAAGCCCGCCGCCAGCCCAAGCACCTGATCGTCCTGGCCAAGAACCAGACGGGACTTCGAAATCTCTACAAGCTTATTTCCTTGTCCCATTTGGAGCATTTTAAGCGTGTTCCCACCATGCCGAAGTCCCTCATCAATGAGAACCGGGAGGGGCTGATCATCGGCTCGGCCTGTGAGGCGGGAGAGCTCTTTAAGGCCGTGGTGGACGGCAAAAACTGGGAGGAGCTGAAGCGCATTGCCTCCTGGTACGACTACCTGGAGATCCAGCCCATCTGCAACAATCTGTTCATGCTCCGCAAGGGCATGGTAAAGGACGAGGAAGAGCTGCGGGAGTTTAACCGCACCATCGTCCGGCTGGGAGAGGAGCTGGGCAAGCCCGTGTGCGCCACGGGAGACGTCCACTTCCTGGACCCGGAGGACGAGATCTACCGGCATATCCTCCTGGCCTCCAAGGGCTTTGAGGATGCGGACGAGCCCCTGCCCATCTACTTTAAAACCACCGATGAGATGCTTCGGGAGTTTTCCTACCTGGGCAAGGAAAAGGCCTATGAGGTGGTGGTGAAGAATACCAACCTCATTGCCGACTGGTGCGACCCTATCGAGCCCCTGCCCCAGGGCCTGTTTGCCCCCAAGCTGGAGGATTCCGACGGGGAGCTCAAGCGCCTGGTGTGGGGGAAAGCCCATGAGCTTTACGGGGAGGAGCCGCCTCAGATCGTGGTGGACCGCATCAACGTAGAGCTGGGCGACATCATCCGGTGTAAATACGACGTCATCTACATGTCCGCCCAGAAGCTGGTGCAGAACTCCTTGGAGCATGGCTACCTGGTGGGCTCCCGTGGCTCGGTGGGCTCCTCGCTGGTGGCCTTTATGTCGGGCATTACGGAAGTAAATTCCCTGCCCGCCCACTACCGCTGTCCCAACTGCAAGCACACGGACTTTGACTACGCCCAGGACCCCGCCCACCCCTACGGCTGCGGGGCAGACATGCCCGATGCCAACTGTCCCATCTGCGGGGCCAAATATGTGAAGGACGGCTTCAACATCCCCTTCGAAACCTTCCTGGGCTTCGGCGGCGACAAGGTGCCCGATATCGACCTGAACTTCTCCGGCGAGTACCAGTCCAGCGCCCACCGGTATACCTTTGAGCTGTTCGGCCAGACCCACGTGTTCCGGGCGGGGACCATCGGCACCGTGGCGGAAAAGACCGCCTTCGGCTATGTGAAGAAGTACCTGGAGGAGAAGGGAAAGACCGTCTCCAAAGCGGAGGAGAACCGCCTGGCCATCGGCTGTACCGGGGTGAAGCGCACCACGGGCCAGCACCCCGGCGGCATGGTGGTCATCCCCCAGGACAAGGAGATTTATGATTTCTGTCCCGTCCAGCACCCCGCCGATGACCCCAACAGCGACATCATCACCACCCACTTTGAATACCACTCCATGGAGAGTAACCTGCTGAAGCTGGACATGCTGGGACACGATGATCCCACCATGATCCGTATGCTGGAGGACCTCACCGGGGTGAACGCCCGCACGGAAATTCCTCTGGATGACAAGGATACCATGTCCATCTTCCAGTCCTCCAAGGTGCTGGGGTATGAGAACGACAAGATCCTGGGCCCCACGGGAGGCACCGCCATCCCGGAGTTCGGCACCACCTTCGTCCGGGGCATGTTGGAGGACACCCAGCCCAACCAGTTCGACATTCTGGTGCGTCTGTCCGGCTTCTCCCACGGGACCGATGTGTGGCTGGGCAACGCCAAGGACCTCATTACCTCCGGCACCGCCAAGGTCAGCGAGGCCATCGGCTGCCGTGACGATATCATGCTGTTTTTGATCTCCAAGGGCATGGAGCCCAAGCGCTCCTTCAAGATCATGGAGGCAGTGCGTAAGGGCCGGGGACTTCCCGAGGGGGCGGAGGACGAGATGCGCGAGCACGGGGTACCTGAGTGGTACATCGGCTCCTGTAAGAAGATCGCCTACCTGTTCCCGAAGGCCCACGCGGTGGCCTATGTGATGATGGCCTTCCGCATCGCCTGGTTCAAGGTCCACCGGCCCCTGGCTTTCTATGCGGCCTACTTCTCCATCCGGGCCAAAGCCTTCGACCAGGAATTCATGTGCCACGGCATGGATGTGTGCCAGCGGAAGATGCGGGAGATCATCGCCAAGGACAAGGAGGCCTCCGCTGTGGAGCAGGACATGCTCACCACGCTGGAGGTGTGCTACGAGTTCTATCTCCGAGGCTTTACCTTCGCCCGGATGGATTTGTACCGCTCCCAGGCCATCAACTTCGCCGTGGACGAGGAGGCAAAGGCCCTGATCCCGCCCTTTGTGTCGGTGGCCGGTCTGGGAGAGACCGCGGCCATCTCTCTGGCGGAGCAGTGCAAGGGACGGCGCTTTATTTCCATTGAGGAGGTCTCTGCCGCCTGTCCCAAGGTTTCTAAAACCCATATCGACAAGCTCACCGAGGCTGGGGCGTTCGGCGACCTGCCCCAGACCAGCCAGATGGATCTGTTTTCCATGCTGGGTTAAGACGGGAGCAGGGGCAGAAGCCTGCCCGGACCAGCCAGATGGCTCTGTTTTCCGTGCTGCAAAAACGAATCGGGAGAGCCGTTGTCCAGCGTTGAGCTCATCAGCCGGACCCCACGGGGTCCGGCTGTCGTTTTTTTCAGAAAAAAGAAAAAGAAAATTCACAAGAGAGCTCTTGACTGGGCAGAGGGAAATGGGTAAAGTATGGATGTTAAATCGTTGTAAAGGATTTCCTGGGCTGCCTATGATGGGGGTCCGGGTTTTCCATGCAGTCCGGAGGTTTTATATGTCTTACCATGGAAAACGGGCCTATGGCCGTAACCGGGAGATGGAACCCTTTCAGACCCTGGGACGGGTACTGCTGTTCCCGCTGCTGATTCTGTACCTGGAGCTGGTGCTCCACATTTATATGAAACTGTCTCTGAGCTATCTCCCGGTCTACCTGGTGTTCAGTGTGGCGGGAGGGCTGTTTTGCGCGGTCTTTACCCTTCCCTGGCACCGCCGGGCCAACGGGATTGTGACCAGAGTGCTGGCCGTACTCATCAGCCTGGTCTATATTGTAGAGATCATCGCCAAAAAGATTCTCCAGTCCTACTATCCCTTCAGCACCCTGGGATTGGCGGCGGGCAACCGCCTGACGGATTATTCCGAGGTCGTTGTGTCCACCATTCTTTCCAGCATCCCCATCATTCTCCTGGTGATGCTGCCCAGTGTGCTCATCTGCGTGCTGGGTGGGAGAGTCCTGGGCTTTGAGCGCTTTGATATCCGCTTTGCCGGACTGGTGCTGGCGGCGGCGGTCGTTTTCCATGTGGCGGGCCTGGGAGTGATCCATCTGCCCTGGAAAGGGGACTTGACCCCCAAGCAGCTCTACCAGGTGGACACCAATCTGGACGACCAGGTGGAGCAGCTGGGCATGTGGACCATGCTCCGCTTAGACCTGAAGCATATGGTGATCAAGCCCAGCCGAAGCCTGGATGCGGACTTCAGCGGCCTGGGTGACCTGGGCGGGAGCGGAAGTTCTTCCTCTGCCGGAGGGGATACGTCCCAGGAGGAACAGCCGGTCATCGACACCTCCCCCAACGTGATGGATGTGGACCTGGCCCAGCTCGCGCAGAATACCGATAACAGCGACATCCAGTGGCTGTGCAACTACTTCAACAGCGTAACCCCCACCAAAAAGAACGAATACACCGGCATGTTCGAGGGGTACAATGTGATCTTTTTTACCCTGGAGGGATTTTCCAGCTACGCCATTGATCCGGAGCTCACGCCCACCCTCTATAAAATGGTGAACGAGGGCTTTGTATTCCATAACTTCTATACCCCCCTCCACTTTACCAGTACCTCGGGCGGGGAGTGCCAGAATCTGCTGGGCCTCTATCCCAAAAACGGGAATCCCGCGACGGTGCCTCACACCGGGGAACTGGGCACCAACCTCTATTTCTCTCTGGCCCAACAGCTGGGCCGTGAGGGCTACCTGGTCCAGGGCTACCACGCCAACTCCAATATGTATGACCGGGATCTGTCCCATCCCAACCTGGGCTATGACTGGCACCAGTTCGGTGTGAGCCAGGAGGAGCAGGAGGCAGAGCGGGCGCGGGGCAAGCTGACGGAGTTTGATGGCCTGGAGCTCAACGACAGCGGAAAGCTCCTCTGGCCCCAGCGGGACAGCTATGCCATTGAGGCCAGCATTGACAACTATGTGAACAGCGACCAGCCCTTCCATGTCTACTACCTGACCATCAGCGGCCATATGCCCTATTCCGATAACCGGATCGTGTCCCCCTACCGGGACATCGTCCGGGCCCTGCCCTACAGCGAGACCACCCAGAACTACATTGCCACCGCCATGGAGGTGGATAAGGCCATGGAGACGCTGATTGAGAAGCTGGACCAGGCGGGCAAGCTGGACAATACCCTCATTGTGGCCGCCCCGGACCATATTCCCTATTTTGACGTGGCCACTCTGGAGGAGCTGGCAGGGCAGAAGTTCGGCAGCTCCGATGACCTGGAATATTTGAAGGAGGGGAGCCTCAACTTTGAGGTGTACAAAAATTCCCTGATCATGTGGTCGGCCAGCATGGAGGAGCCTGTCCAGGTGAACAAGGTGGTCGGCCAGGTGGACATCCTGCCCACCCTGTCAAACCTGCTGGGCCTGGAGTACGATTCCCGGATGATGGCAGGCAAGGATGCCCTGTCCGACAGCGAGGGCCTTGTGATCTTCTCTTCCCAGTGCTGGAAGTCTGACCGGGGCTTCTACAACCGTTATACCAGAGAGTTCACTCCGGCCGCCGGGGTCACCATGACTGCCGAGGAGCAGGAGAGCTACGTCTCCACCATGAAAAAGCTGGTGCAGTACCAACTGGAGTGCACGAACATGATCGTGGAAAATGACTTTTATAACTATGTATTCGGCAGCGGTTCCTGATTGACTTTTCGGCGTGACGATGGAATCATAATAAGTGGGAATGCGGGGAAATCTAATTTGGAAGCCCCCGCGGAAAGGAGTGTTTCCTATGAGCTTTGATCCCTATGAATTTGACCGCAGCTACGACAGAAATGTGCCTGAGACCCTGGGCCAGTATACCGCCAAGACCTTCCTTTGGATGATGGTGGGCCTGCTGGTGAGCTTTGGCGTGGGCATTGTGAGCTGGAGCACCGACCTGACCTGGATCATGTACCGGGATATTCCGGGCTTTCACCTCATCTTGCTGGTGGGTACCCTGATCATCTCCTTTACCATGGTGAGCCGGATTGAGAGAATGTCCGTGGGGACGGCCATTACCCTGTTCCTGGTGTTTTCCGCCCTGTTCGGCTTTGATGTGTCCCTTTTCATGTATGCCTACCAGATTGAGAGCATCCTGCTGGTCTTTCTGGTCACCGCCCTCTACTTTGGGGCTCTGGCGGCCTATGGCTTTCTGACCCGGAGCAATTTGTCCTTCCTGCGCCCCATCCTCCTCTTTGGCCTGGTGTTCCTCGTCATCTTTTATTTCCTGTCCCTGTTTATTCCGGGGCTGATGGCCTTTGACCGTCTGATTTCTATGGGAGCCATTGCCATTTTCCTGGCCTACACCGCCTACGATACCCAGCGCATCAAGGACTACTATAACTACTACGCCGGTTATCCCGATATGCTGGCGAAGGCGTCCATTTTCTCCGCTCTGCAGCTGTATCTGGATTTCCTGAATCTCTTTGTCCGGCTTTTGAGCATTCTGGGCCGGCGCCGCAACTGATGAAGCAAACCGTCTCCGCCGGGGAAGCCTAACGCTTCCCCGGCTTTTTTATGCCGGTGTCGCGGGGGCAGGCGGGCGCATAGGATGGGGCGGGAGGGGAGCCCAACGGGTTCCTGCACCCAAGTTCTGCGCGACGGCCCCGAGCCGTCCCGGGAAAGGAACGAGCCAATGCTCTATTATCTCATTGTATGCCGCTCGCTGACCTATGCCCAGCGTACGGCGGCCGCCCTGGAGCGCGCGGGGATCACCACCCGTGTGCTGCGCTCCCCCAAGAGCATTTCCGGGGAGGGGTGCAGCCATTCGGTAAAAATTTCCCAACGCTCTTTGCCTGATGCCCTGCGGATTCTCCAGCGGGTGGGGCTGTCTCCAAAGCGCATCTATATCACCGCCGGAAACGGCAGCTACCAGGAGGTGGAACTGTGATCTATCTGGACAGTGCGGCCACTACCCTGCAAAAGCCTGCCAGCGTGGCCCGTGCGGCCGCCTGGGCCATCAACCATCTGGCCAGCCCCGGACGGGGAGGACACCGGCCTGCCATGGCTGCGGCGGATACCGCCTTTGCCTGTCGGGAGGAAGCGGCGGCTCTCTTTCATGTGTCGGAACCGGAGCGGGTGGTTTTTACCTTCAACGCCACCCACGGGCTGAACATTGCGCTTCACACCCTGGTCAAGCCGGGCAGCCGGGTGGTCATCTCCGGCTATGAGCACAACGCTGTGACCCGGCCCCTCCATGCCATCCCCGATGTGGAGATCCGGGTGGCCAGAAGTCCGCTGTTTGACCGGGCGGCTGCCCTGGAGGCGTTCCGCCAGGCATTGGACCAGGGGGCGGACGTGGCTGTGTGTACCCATGTGTCCAATGTTTTTGGTTTTATTCTCCCAGTGGAGGAGATCGCCGCGCTCTGCCGTGACCGGGCAGTCCCTCTCATTGTGGACGCCTCCCAGTCGGCGGGGTGCCTGCCCCTGGACTTTGAAGCCCTGGGGGCAGCTTTTGCTGCCATGCCGGGACACAAGGGACTCTATGGTCCCCAGGGGACGGGGCTTTTGCTGTGCGGCATGGAGCCGGACCCCCTGCTGGCAGGGGGGACAGGGAGTGAATCCAGGCTGCAGTCCATGCCCGCCTTCCTCCCGGACCGTTTGGAGGCGGGGACCCACAATATCGCGGGGATCGCCGGACTTTTGGAGGGACTGCGGTTTGTCCGCCGCCGCGGGGTGGAAAACATCGCCGCACAGGAGAGCCTGCTGGCCCGCCGGCTGGGGGAAGGGCTGAGAGAAATTCCCGGTTCCCAGGTCTTTTTGGCCCAGGACCCCATGGATCAGTCTGGAGTGGTGTCGTTCCAGCTGGAGGGCTGGGACTGCGAAGCTCTGGGAGAAGTCCTTGGAAAGCGGGGGTTTGCCCTGCGGGCGGGGCTTCACTGTGCCCCCCTGGCCCATGAGACCGCGGGAACGCTGGAGCAAGGCACCGTCCGGGCGGGGCTTTCTGTGTTCAACACCCACCGGGAGGTGGAGCAATTCCTCCGGACTCTGGGCAGGCTGGCCGAGAGGGGAGAGGACCCCGCTTGATGGCCCTGCAGTCACACACCGCGGTTTTCCCCCATCCTCTGGCAGGAGGATGGGGGATTTTCAATAAAAATTTATAAAATTTTCATTTTGCCTTCCCTCTTTCGTGTTGCCATTAGGGCGGGAATATCGTATAATGACATGATGAAGAATTTTGTGCCTAAGGGGGGAGCATCATGGCTGAGATGATCCAGATGATTTTTCAGGGCTATTTCCCGTTGATCCGGATCCAGCTGGCCGACCTGCTGGACATCGCCATTATGACAGGGGTCATCTATAAGCTTTTGTGGATGCTGCGTAAGACAAGCTCCGGCCGGGTCCTGCGAGGCATTTTGATGCTGCTGCTTGCAATGGTGGCTTCCTCCGCCATCTCCCTAACCGCTACCAGCTTCCTGCTCAAGCAGGTGGTGGAGCTGGGTGTGTTGGTGCTGGTCATTTTGTTCCAGCCGGAGATCCGCCGCTTTTTGGAGCGGATGGGCAGCGGAGGCCTGGGGCTGGTCTTTGCCTCCAGCCGAGAGCCAGGGGCCGAGCTGGAGACCGCCATCCAGCAGACTACTGAGGCGTACAGCGACATGTCCCGTGACAAGGTAGGGGCCCTGATGGTCTTTGAGCGGCAGAACATGCTGGACGATGTGATCAAGACCGGTACGGCGCTGGACTGCGCGGTGTCCAGCGAGCTTTTGAAAAACATTTTCTGGAACAAGGCGCCCCTCCACGATGGGGCAGTCATTGTCCGCAACGGCAGAATTGTGGGAGCGGGCTGCATGCTTCCCCTGTCGGGCAACGTGAACCTCAGCCGGGACCTGGGGATGCGCCACCGGGCGGGGATCGGTATGAGCGAGCACTCGGATGCGGTGGTAGTCATCGTCTCGGAGGAGACAGGCTCTATTTCCGCGGCGGTGGGCGGTATGCTCAAGCGGCACCTGGCTCCGGAGACCCTGGAGCGCCTTTTGCGCAACGAGCTGCTCAACGACAACGAAAAGGAAAAGAAAAGCAGCCAGATCCCCCTGCTGGGCCAGATCTTCGGCGGACGGAAGGAGGATGACCGGGAATGATGGAGCGGCTGCATGACAGCAAGTGGGTGTATATCCTGCTGTCCCTTCTGCTGGCGGTGATGTTCTGGATGTACGTTCGCCTGGAGGTGGACCCGGAGGACAGCACCACCATTCATAACGTCCCCATCGAGCTCACCGGAACCAATGTGCTCACCGGACAGGGGCTGACGGTCACCGGGATTTCCACGGAAACGGTCGACCTGCGTGTTTCCGCTACGGTGAGTGTCATTGACAACCTGATCCGCTACCGGGACGACATTTATATTCCGCTGGACGTGTCCCGTCTGACGGAGGGGGAGAACCGTCTGACCTACCAGCCCAAATGGCCGGAGAATTTCAATACCAGTGACGTGGTGCTCCAGAGCAAGGACCCTGGGACCATTACGGTGACAGTGGGGAAGCTCTATACCAGCACCTTCAATGTGGATTTCCGCCTGGATGGCCAGGTGGCCGAAGGCTATCAGATGGGCACCCCCACCATTGAGCCCACCACTGTGACGGTGAGCGGTTCGGCGGAGGAGGTCAGCAAGGTGGCAAAAGTGGTTGCAGTGCTGGAAAATGAAAATTTGGACCAGCGCTTTACCGGAGACCTGCCCCTGACCCTGCTGGACAGCCAGGGCATCCCCCTCACGGACCTCAATGTGACCCTCAGCTCGGACACCGCCTATGTGGTGGTGCCTGTGGTGGTGGAGAAGGAAGTGAAGCTTGCGGTCAACTTCCAGAATGGCGGCGGAGCCACCATTGACGACATCACCTATGACATCGACCCCAAGACCATCACGGTCTCGGGGGAGGAGAGCGATATCAAAAACCTCACCGAGCTGTCCATCGGCAGCATTGACCTGGCCAAGGTGGTGGGAACCAACACCTTTACGTTCCCCATTTCCCTGGACCCCAGCCTGGAGAATGTGAGCGGGGAGACGGAGGCCACGGTGACGGTCACGGTCAAGGGGCTGGATACCAAAGTATTCACAGTGGACAACATCTCTGTGCTCCAGCCCGCCAACGGCTACAGCGCCGTAGCGGTGACCCAGGAAAAACAGGTGACCGTCCGGGGCAAGACCGAGGACCTGAATGAAATTGATGCCAGTCAGCTGCGGATCGTGGCAGATCTGACCGATTTTACTACCACAGGGCAGATCTCCGTCCCGGTCCGGGTCTATTTGGATACCAACCGCTCGGTAGGGGTCATCGGAGAATATACCATTGTGGTGGATATCAGCCGGTAAAACCGGAGCTGTCCCAAGTTTTGGAGGAAAAAACCATGGTTCAAAACGCGATTGTAAAGAAAATTGTCCGGGATGGAGTGGCGGAGGTCTCTCTGCTGCGCCAGATGGAGTGCGGGCTGCACTGCGACGGAGCCTGTGCCGGCTGTACCGCAAAGCCGCCCCAGGAAATTCTGGCCCTGGCCACTAACCCCATTGGGGCGCAGCCGGGGGATTTGGTGGAGGTGGAGCCCTCTGTGGGCCACAACATTGGGACCTCGGTCGTGGTCTTTCTGCTCCCCTGTGTGGGGCTGGGTGCTGGCTATGTGCTGGGACAGGCTCTGCTGAACCTGGGGGAGCTGGCCGCCATGGGGACAGCCGTATTGGGGTTGGCTGTGGGCTTTGTCCCCGCCTTCCTCCTGAACCGCTCCATGACCCGCAGTACCGCCCCGGAATTTTCGATTTTGAAGCATATCCGGTGAGGAACACGGCGTGTTTGGTTATGTACGTCCCTACCGCCCGGAGCTGAAGTGTAAGGATTTTGACCTTTACAGGGCTACCTATTGCGGGCTATGCCGCTGCCTGCGCAGGCGCTATGGCCTGATTGCCCCCATGTTTTTGAATTTTGACTTCACCTTCCTGGCCCTGGTGCTGTGGGAGGGGGAGGAGCGCTGGGAGCCCTGCCGGGGGCGGTGCCACGCCAATCCTCTGGTGAAAAAGACCATGTGCGTGCAGAGTCCGGCCTTGGAGCTGGCCGCGGATGAGAGCGTGGTGCTTGCCTGGTGGAAGCTGCGGGACAGCGTGAAGGATGAGGGCTTTTTCGGAGGGCTGCCTGCACGGGGGCTGTCGCTGCTGCTGGGGCGGGCCTATGGAAAGGCAGCCCGGCGCGTGCCCGATTTTGACCGGGGAGTAAAGGTGTGCCTGGAGGAGCTGGAGAAGCTGGAGCAGGAGCGCTGCCCTTCGCTGGACCGGACCGCGGATACCTTTGCGCGACTGCTTCAGTCCGCTGCACCCGCGCAGGGGGAGCAGGGGCGGATCTTGGGACAGTTGCTCTACCACCTGGGCCGGTGGATTTACCTGGCCGACGCGCGGGATGATTTATCAGAGGATCAGGCGGCCGGGCGCTATAACCCTGTAGCTGCGCGCTATGGTCCCTCCGGGGACGACAAGGCCCTGGCCCTGACCATGGACCAGTCCCTGGGGCAGATGGGGGCCGCTCTCCAGCTGGGGGAGTTTGGCTGCCGGAAGGCCCTTTTGGAAAATATGATCTACCTGGGCTTACCTTTGGTACAGCGGGCTGTCTTTGACGGCAGCTGGGCCCAGATCAAAAAACAAAAGATATGGAGACACGACACATGAGAGATCCGTACAGCGTCCTTGGGGTGAGCCCAAACGCCAGCGATGAGGAGGTCAAAAAGGCCTATCGGGAGCTGGCCAGAAAGTACCATCCAGACAACTACCAGAACAATCCTCTGGCCGACCTGGCTGAGGAGAAGATGAAGGAGATCAACGAGGCCTACGATACCATTACCAAGCAGCGCTCCGGCGGGGGCGGGTATCAGAGCTCCCAGAGCTACGGGGGCGGCTATCAGCAGAGCTATTCCTCCAACAATTCCACCTATGCACGGGTGCGCAGCATGATCAACGGCGGTGATCTGGCAGGTGCGGAGCGGCTTTTGTTCGAGGTCAACCAGCGGGATGGCGAGTGGTACTTCCTCAGCGGAAGCATTGCCTACCGGAAGGGCTGGATGGACGAGGCCATGCAGAACTATTCCCGTGCGGTCCAGATGGACCCCAATAACATGGAGTACCGTCAGGCTCTGGCCATTATGCAGCGTGGGGCGGGCGGCTACCGCCCCGCCGGCTACGGCGGAGGAATGGACAGCCTGGACTGCTGTACCACCATGCTCTGCCTCAACTGCCTGTGCGGCGGAGGACACTGCTAAATGGGCGGGCAAGTTCCCGGCCGGGCAGGGAAAACCGCCCTGGGAGGGGTTTTGGCAGCGGGAGCACTGGTCATGCTGTGGCTGGCCTGTGTGGCGCCCTCGGGCCGCCTGGGGCTCACTGCCGTTGGCGGGCTGTTCCCCATGGCTGCCACCTTGGCCGCGGGCCGCGGGGCCGGTTATTTGTGCTGGGGTGCCGCGAGCCTGCTGGGGTTGGTGATGCTCCCGGACAAGGGTGTGGCGCTGCTCTTCCTGACCTTCTTCGGCCTCTATCCTGTGGTGAAGGAGCGGGTGGAGAGCCTGCGAAAGCTGCCTCTGGAGTGGGTGCTGAAGCTGGGCTATTTCAATGTGGTCCTGACGCTGGGCTGGTTTGTCCTGCGCAGTCTCTTTCTCCCCAACCCGCCCCCGTGGCTGGGGGAGAATGTCCTGCTTCTCTATGGAGCGGGAAATGTGGTGTTTGTGATCTATGATGTGGGTCTGTCCCGGCTGATCGCCATGCTGGGAGCCCGGCTGCGGTCGGGACGTCGGGGCTGACCGAGAGAGTTTAAAGGAGCGTGACCCATTTGGTCAAGAGTATGACTGGCTACGGCCGGGCGGAGGAGACGGTAAACGGCTGCACCATTACGGTAGAGCTGCGTTCTGTCAACAACCGCTATCTGGACTGTAATGTCCGTATTCCCCGGCTCTACCTCTTTGCCGAGGATGCCATCAAAAGCCGGGTGCAGAGCACCATTTCCCGGGGAAAGGTAGATGTGTTCGTCACCCTGGACAGTACCGGAGCAGAGAAGGTACAGGTATCGGTGAACAAGGCGGTGGCTGACGGCTACTATGCCGCCCTGAAACAGCTGGCAGCGGACTATGGCCTGTCCGATGACATCTCCGTCTCCCTGCTGTCCCGGTTCCCCGACGTGCTGTTGGCGGAAAAGGCAGAGGAGGACGTGGAGCAGATGGCAAAGGACATCTGCACGGTGCTGGACCGGGCTTTGAGCGATTTTGATGCTATGCGCACCAAGGAAGGGAGCCGGCTGAAGGAGGACATCCTCTCGCGGGCTGCTGCCATCGAGGAAAAGGTGGCCCTGGTGGAGGCGCGCTCTCCCCAGACGGTGGCGGAGTACCGCGCCAAGCTGGAGGCCCGGATGAACGAGGTCCTCTCCAACACCCAGCTGGACCCCGCCCGCATCCTGACCGAGGCAGCCATCTTTGCCGACAAGGTGGCGGTGGACGAGGAGACCGTGCGCCTGCGCAGCCACATTGACCAGCTGCGGGAGATGCTCTCCAAGGGCGGTGCTACCGGCCGGAAGCTGGACTTCCTCATTCAGGAGTTCAACCGGGAGGCCAACACCATTGGCTCAAAGTGCAGCGACATCGACATTGCCCGCCAGGTGGTGGACATCAAGGCAGAGATCGAGAAAATCCGCGAGCAGGTCCAGAACATCGAGTAAGGAGGGCTGGGCGTGAAGCTCATTGATATCGGATTTGGAAACCTGGTGTCTGCCGGGCGGCTGATCGCTGTGGTCAGCCCCGACTCCGCCCCCATCAAGCGTATGGTCCAGGAGGCCAGAGACCGGGGGCAGCTGGTAGATGCCACTTACGGCCGCAAGACACAGGCGGTGCTTATTTTGGACAACGACCATCTGGTGCTGTCCGCCCTCACACCGGACGTGATTTCGGAACGGGTGTCAGGGACGGACAGGAAGGAGGAACCATGCTGAAACAGAAAGAGAGGGGCCAGCTCATCGTGCTCTCCGGCCCTTCCGGTGTGGGAAAGAGTACGGTGATCGCTGAGCTGTTCAGCCAGCGCGACAACATCCACTTCTCCGTCTCCTATACCACCCGGCAGCCACGGGTAGGGGAGCAGGACGGGGTGAACTACAATTTTGTCTCCCGAGAGGAGTTTGAAGGGATGATCCAGCGTGACGAGCTGCTGGAGTATGCCGAGTATGTGGATAACTACTACGGCACTTCCCTGAAAGCCATTGAGAAGCAGCTGAGCCAGGGCGTGGATGTGCTTTTGGACATCGAGGTCCAGGGGGCGGCCAAGGTCCGTTCCCGCTGCCCGGACGCCCTGTTCATCTTTATTATTCCTCCCTCCTTTGAGGAGCTTTCCCGCCGCCTCCACGGTCGGAACACCGACAGCGAAGAGGTCATCGCGGGCCGCCTGGAAAAGGCAAAGATCGAGTTCCGGGAGATCCCCAATTACGACTATCTGGTGATCAACGACAAGGTGTCCCACGCGGTGGCGGAGATCGAGGCCATCCTCACCGCGGCTGAGTGCCGGGTAGAAAACCGGACCTCCATTTTGGCCCAATTTGCCTAATGATGGAAATTGAAACGAGAAGGAGTTTTTTGTTATGATGCTCTATCCTGCTATGAAAGATCTGCTGAAGCATGTGCCCAGCCGCTATGAGCTGGTGAATGTTGTAGCCTGCCGGGCCCGGCGCATTGCCCGAGAGGCCGAGCTGGAGGGGGAGCCCCTTCAGGAGAAGCCCGTCAGCATTGCCATTCAGGAGGTAGCCGACGGCAAGCTGGAGGCGGAAGCCGCCCAGCAGGAGAACCAGACCGAGAACGAGCAGGTGTAAAAGGGAGAAAAGCAAGCGTAGGGAGAACCGCCCTTCGCTTGCTTTCCTTCCGTTTAAGGGGGCAGGGCCATGGGGCGAACAATTGCAAAAGTGGCTGTGTCCCGTGCGGTGTACGCCATCGACCGACCCTATGACTATCTGGTTCCCCCAGAGCTGGAGGATCGGCTCCAGCCGGGGATGCGGGTGCTGGTGCCCTTTGCCGCGGGGAACCGGGGTTCAGAGGGCATTGTATTGTCCATCGGAGACGAGCCGGGGGAAGCCCGGAGCCTGAAATCCATAGAAGCGGCCCTGGACGAGGAGCCAGTGCTGGACCGCAAGGCGATCCAGCTGGCCCTTTGGATGCGGGAGCGGTACTTCTGCACGGTGTATGACTGTGTGAAAGCTATGCTGCCCGCGGGGCTCTATTTTTCCCTGCGGGACTGCGTGGCCCTGAAGCAGGGGGTGGACCGGGAAAGCGCCTACGCCGCCGCCGAAGGAAGCGCCGCCGCCCAGCGGCTGCTGGATATGCTGTGGAGCTGGGGCGGAACGGGGGACATGGAGCAGATCCGTTTGGCCTTCGGCCCCCAGGACCCCAACCCCGCCATCCGCCGCCTGACCGAGGCGGGGGTGGCCCAGGTGGAGACCAGTACCCAGCGGGGAGTGGGGGATAAAACGGAGAAGCTGGCCGTACTGGCCATTCCCGCGGAGGATGCCATGGCAATGGTGACCCCCCGGCGAAAGAGCGCCCCCCTGCGCTATGCGGTGACGGAGCTTCTGTGTACCCTGGGAGCAGCTTCTGCCAAGGAGCTGTGCTACTTTACCGGAGCCTCCATGCCCACCATCAAGTCTTTGGAAAAAAGCGGAATCCTAACTCTGGAAGCCCAGGAGGTCCTTCGCCGCCCGGTGCTGGAGGAGGAGGAGCCCGCCCCGCCGCCGGTACTTAACGAGGAGCAGCAGCGGGCCTTTGAGGGGCTTGACCAGCTGGCCGGGCAGGGGAAAGCCGCCGCGGCGCTGCTCTATGGCGTGACGGGCAGCGGCAAGACACAGGTCTATATCCGTCTGATTCAGAGCACGCTGGAACGGGGCAAAACGGCCCTGGTGTTAGTGCCGGAAATCGTTTTGACACCTCAGCTGTTAAGGATATTTGCCTCACACTTTGGAACGCAAGTTGCCCTCCTTCACAGCTCCTTGCGGGCGGGGGAGCGGTATGACGAGTGGAAGCGGATTCGCCGGGGAGAGGCCCAGGTGGTGCTGGGCACCCGGTCGGCGGTGTTCGCTCCGCTGAAAAATCTGGGCCTTATGATCCTGGACGAGGAGCAGGAGGCCAGCTACAAGTCGGAAAACGTCCCCCGGTACCATGCCAGAGATATTGCGAAGTACCGCTGTGTCCAGAATAAGGCCCTTTTGGTGCTGGGGTCAGCCACCCCGTCGGTGGAGTCCATGTACCATGCCAGGCAGGGGGACTATGCCCTGTTTGAACTGCGCCGGCGCTACAACCAGAAAGCCCTGCCCCAGGTGCTGCTGGTGGACATGAAGAAGGAGCTGCGTGCCGGGAACAACACCGACGTGAGCGGGGTACTCCGGGCGGAACTGGAGGAGAACTTCAAGCACGGGGAACAGGCCATCTTGTTTCTCAACCGCCGGGGAGCCAGCCGGATGGTGTTCTGCGGGGAGTGCGGCCAGGTGCCCGAATGCCCCCGGTGTTCGGTGAAGCTCACCTACCACTCGGCCAACGGGCGGCTCATGTGCCACCACTGCGGCCATTCCCAGCCTCTGCCACCTGCCTGTCCGGAATGCGGCGGAATTCTGAATTTCATCGGCACCGGCACCCAGCGCCTGCAGGAGGAGCTGGAGGAACTGTTTCCCTTCTGCCCGGTGCTGCGCATGGATACCGATACTGTTTCCGCCGCCCACCCCCACGAGGAGCTGTTGGACCGGTTCCAGAAGGAAAACATCCCCATTCTGGTGGGCACCCAAATGGTGGCCAAGGGGCTGGACTTTGAAAACGTCACCCTGGTCGGAGTGGTAGCGCCCGACCTGTCCCTCTATGTGGATGATTTCCGGGCGGGGGAACGCACCTTCTCTCTGCTTACCCAGGTAGTGGGCCGGGCGGGCCGGGGGGAGAAGAAGGGCCGGGCGGTGATCCAGACCTTCACCCCGGATAACGATGTGATCCGCTGTGCGGCCCGCCAGGACTATGACCAATTTTATGAGGAGGAGATCGCCCTGCGGCAGCTGCGGCGGTATCCGCCCTTTGCCGATCTGACCATCCTCACCGCCTCCGGCGTGGAGGAGGGGGCTGTGCTGCGCTGCTGTACGCGGCTGCGCCGGAGCCTGGAGCAGGTTTTGCCCCAAGTGCCTGGACAGTGGCAGTTACTTGGCCCGGCCCCGGCGGCCGTGGCAAAAATCAACAACCGCTACCGCTACCGCCTGACCCTCACCGGGCCGGTGGGGAGAGAGGCACGGGCCCTGCTGGCCCACCTGCTCCGGGCGGCCTATCAGGATAAGGAAAACCGGGGGGTGTCCGTCTATGTGGACGTGAACCCCTACAATAGCTGAGAAAGAGGAGAATTGATTATGGCGATCCGCACCATTTTGACCGAGGGCGATCCCGCCCTGAACAAGGTCTGCCACCCTGTGACCAAATTTGACGACAAGCTGGCCGATCTGCTGGACGATTTGAAGGAGACTTTGGCCAAAGCCAACGGCCTGGGCCTGGCTGCCCCTCAGGTGGGGATCTTGCGCCGGGCGGTCATCGTGGTGGATGACAACGGGGAGATGCTGGAGCTGGTGAATCCCGAGATCATCGACCAGAAGGGGGAACAGGACGGCCTGGAGGGCTGTCTGTCCGTGCCTGGTAAGTGGGGCTACGTAAAGCGGCCCGAGTGGGTGAAGGTAAAAGCCCAGGACCGCAGCGGCAACTGGTTTGAGGTAGATGGAAAGGACGTCACCGCCCGCTGCTTCTGCCATGAGCTGGGCCACCTGGACGGCCACCTCTATGTGGAGCTCACCGACCGGCTCTATACCAATGAGGAGCTGGATGCCATGGCCCAGGAGGACGAGGAATGAGAATCGTCTTTATGGGTACCCCTGACTTTGCTGTCCCCTCCCTGGAGGCTCTGGTCCAGGAGGGACATGAGGTCGTGGGGGTCTTCAGCCAGCCGGACAAACCGGTGGGACGGCACCAGAATAAGCTCCAGCCCACCCCGGTGAAGGTGTGCGCCCAGAGCCATGACATTCCGGTCTATCAGCCCACCACCCTGCGGGATGGGGAGGCCCTGGCCACCTTGCAGGAGCTCTCCCCGGAACTCATCGTGGTAGCGGCCTACGGACGGGTGCTGCCCGATGAGATCCTGGCCCTGCCCCCCAAGGGATGCATCAACGTCCATTCCTCCCTGCTGCCCAAATACCGGGGCGCTGCCCCCATCAACTGGGCGGTGGTCAACGGAGATCAGGAGACCGGGGTCACCATTATGGACATGGCCCATGAGCTGGATGCGGGGGATATCATTGCCCAGGTGCGTACTCCCATTGGCCCGGATGAGCTGGTGGGAGAGGTCCACGACCGGCTGGCCGCTCTGGGTGGGCAGCTGCTGGGACAGGTGGTGGAGCAGATTGCCCAGGGGACGGCCCGGAGAACTCCCCAGGACCCCGCCCTGGTCACTTACGCCCCCATGCTCTCCCGTGCGCTCAGTCCCATCGACTGGAGCCAGAGCGCCCAGAGCATTCACAATAAAATCCGGGGCCTCAATCCCTGGCCTGCCACCTCTACGGACATTTTCGGCCGTGATGTGGTGAAGGTGTTCCGCTCCCAGGTGACGGACCGGACGGCCAAAGGTACGCCCGGAACCATTCTGGGAGGAGGAAACGAGGGCATTGAGGTGCTGTGCGGAGACGGGACCGTTCTTCGGATTCTGGAGCTCCAGGCCCCCGGTGCCCGGCGGATGTCCGCCGGGGACTACCTGCGTGGTCACCCCCTGGCCTGAGACCGTTCCGGCCGGATGAGAGAGAACAAAGAAGGAGTGGAGCCTATGGACGCCAGAGAGGTTGCCCTGCTGACCCTAAACGCCTGCCAGCGGCAGGGAGGCTGGTCGGACAATATTCTGAAAAAGCAGCTGGCCCAAGCCGGTCTGGACAGCCGGGATGGGGCCCTGGCCACCCAGCTCTGCTTTGGTGTGCTCCAGAACCAATTGCTGCTGGACTTTTATCTGTCTAATTTTTCCAACCTTCCCTTAAAGCGCATGGAGGGAAAGGTGGTCCAGGCTCTGCGTCTGGGGGCCTATCAGATGCTCTTCCTGACCAAAATCCCCCATAGCGCCGCGGTGAACCGCTCGGTGGAGATGACCCGTGCCCACTGCAAAAACCCACGGGCTCCGGGAATGGTCAACGCCATTCTGCGCAGCCTGGAGCGAAATCTGGACAACCTGCCCACCATCCCACAGAGGGACCCGGTGAGCTATTTGTCCGTGCTGTACTCAACCCCTGAGTGGCTTTTAAAGGAATTTCTCCTTACATTAGGAGAAGGGGAAACCGCCAAGCTTTTGGCCGCCAACAACACCCGAGCCCCCATCACCGCTATGGTAAACACCCTGAAAACAACTCCGGAGGAGCTGATGGAGGCTTTGCAGGAGGAGGGGGTAGAGGCCCAGCCCCATCCATGGATGGAAGGGTGCCTGCTTCTGTCCAAAACCGGAGACTTGGAGCGGCGGAAGGCGTTCCAGGAGGGCCTCTTTTACGTCCAGGACCCGGCTTCCCGCCTGGCCATTCAGGCCGCGGGCGTCAAGCCGGGCATGCGGGTACTGGACTGCTGTGCCGCCCCAGGGGGCAAGTCCTTTGCCGCGGCCATTGCTATGAAAAATCAGGGGGAGGTCATTTCCTGTGACCTCCATCCCCACAAGAAAAAACTCATTCAGGCGGGAGCGGACCGGCTGGGGCTGTCCGTGGTGACCCCCATGACCGCCGACGGAAAGGTGTTCCGGCCGGAGTGGGAGGGGGCCTTTGACCTGGTACTGGTGGACGCTCCCTGTTCCGGGCTGGGCGTCATCCGGAAGAAGCCGGATATCCGCTACAAGCAACCGGAACCTCTTGCGGGACTGCCTGAGATTCAGAAGGCCATCCTGGACAACGCCCAGCGGTATGTGCGCCCAGGCGGTGTGCTTCTCTACTCCACCTGTACCGTCCTGTGCCGGGAGAACGAACAGGTGGCGGCGGACTTTTTGAACCACCACCCCGATTTCAAGGGAGAAGACGTTACATTCCCTGGAACGATTGGTACTTCCGAGGGCGGCATGATGACTCTGTGGCCCCACCGCCACGGGACGGACGGCTTTTTTATCTGTAAATTAAGAAAAGGGGAGGGTACCCTTTGACTGACCTCAAATCCATGAATCTTCCCGAGCTTACCGCCTGGTTCAAAGAACGGGGACAGCCCGCCTTCCGGGCCAAGCAGGTATTTAAGTGGTTCTACCGGGGAGTCACCTCCTTTGAGGAGATGAGCGACCTGCCCAAGGCCCTGCGGGAGGAGCTGACGGAGCAGTGCATCTTCACGCCGCCTAAGGTGGCCCGGAAGCAGGTCTCCGCCCAGGACGGGACCATCAAATACCTGTGGGAGCTGGGGGACGGCAACTGCGTGGAGTCGGTGCTCATGCGCTACCAGCACGGAAATACTGTGTGCATCTCCTGCCAGGTGGGGTGCCGCATGGGCTGTGCCTTCTGTGCATCCACCATTGCAGGGCGGGTGCGCAACCTGACCCCGGCGGAGATGGTGGATCAGGTGCTCTTTGCCCAAATGGACAGTGGTGCTCCCATATCCAACATTGTGCTTATGGGGATCGGAGAACCTCTGGACAATTTTGATACCGTAATGCGTTTTTTAGAGCTGGTCAATCACCCCGACGGGCTGAACATCGGCATGCGCCACATCTCCCTGTCTACCTGTGGTCTGGTAGATCAAATTGACAAACTGGCCCAGTATGGGTTACAATTAACACTATCTGTCTCCCTCCATGCCCCGGATGACGAGACCCGGTCCAAGATCATGCCGGTGAACCGCAGTGTGGGCGTGGAGAAGCTGGTGGAGACCTGCCGGCGGTATTTTGAGACCACCGGGCGGCGGATCTCCTATGAATATGCCATGATCGATGGAGTAAACGACAGCGACTGGCAGGCGGACCTGTTGGCAAAGCGCCTGCGGGGGGTACCGGCTCATGTGAACCTCATCCCCCTCAACGAGGTGGAGGAGAGTCCTCTGAAACCCAGCCGCCGGGTGGCCGCCTTCCAGAAGCGTCTGGAGAGCCATGGAATTACTGTCACGGTCCGGCGCAAGCTGGGCGGCGACATTGATGCCTCCTGTGGTCAGCTGCGGCGCAAGGCCATGAAGGAGAATGAGAGAAACAGTCCGGAATACCGGAAGAAATGAGGTTGGACGGCAATGCAGGTATGGGGTATCACCCACCGGGGCGCGGTGCGCAGCCAGAATCAGGACGCGTACGCCGCCCGGCAGTTGGAAGATGGCCGGATCATCGCCTTGGTGTGCGATGGGATGGGCGGAGCCCGTGCGGGCAACGTAGCCAGTACCATGGCCGTGGAGCTGTTTATGAAGGAGTTCCTGAACCAGGCGGGAGACACCAGGGAAGAGGAGCGTATGCAGCGGGCGGCTGCCCTTGCAAACCAGGAGATCTTCCAGCGTTCCATCCGGGAAGAGGAGTGCACCGGTATGGGGACGACCCTGGTGGCAGCCCTGGTTGGGGAGCGAGAGGCCGTCATCCTCAATGAGGGAGACAGCCGGGCCTACCACATTAACCAAGATGGCATCGTCCTCATCACACGGGACCACTCTTTGGTAGAGGATCTGGTGGAGCGGGGGGAGCTCACAAGGGAACAGGCCCGGACCCATCCCCATAAAAACCTCATCACCCGTGCCTTGGGAGCTGAGCCGGTGCTGATGGCCGACTGTTTCCGGAAGGAACTGCTTCCGGGTGACTACCTGCTGCTGTGCAGCGACGGGCTGAGCAACGTAGTGGGGGAGCAGGAGATGCTCTACGAAGTCATCCACGGCGGGGAAGAAGAAACCTGCTGCCAGCGCCTGTTGGAAATTGCCCTGAATCGGGGCGCGCCGGACAATGTGACGGCGGTGTTGGTCTCCCGGTGAGCTGTTCCGGGACAAGAAGTGAGGACAAAGGAGGATATTTACCATGGATCCCTATATCGGTAAATTACTCGATAACCGTTATGAAATATTGGAACCGGTGGGGACCGGCGGTATGGCCAGGGTCTATAAGGCCCGGTGCCACCGCCTTAACCGCCTGGTGGCCATTAAGATTCTGCGGGAGGATCTGGCCCAAGATGCGGAGTTCCGCCGCCGATTCCACGACGAATCCCAGGCGGTGGCTATGCTGTCCCACCCCAACATTGTGGCAGTCTATGATGTAAGCCGCTCCTCAGAGCTGGAGTATATTGTCATGGAGCTCATTGACGGGATCAACCTCAAGCAGTATATGCAGAAAAAGGGCAACAAGCTCAATTGGCGCGAAGCCCTGTACTTTATTACCCAGATCACCAAGGCACTGGGCCATGCCCACAGCCGGGGGATCATTCACCGGGACATCAAACCCCACAACATCATGGTGCTCCGGGACGGCAGCGTGAAGGTGGCCGACTTTGGCATTGCACGGGTTGCCTCTGGAGGGCACAGCACCCTCACCCAGGAGGCACTGGGATCTGTGCACTACATTTCCCCGGAGCAGGCCCGTGGCAGCCACATTGACGAGCGGTCTGATCTCTACTCCGCCGGTGTGGTGCTCTACGAGATGATCACCGGCCGCCTGCCCTTTGAGGGGGACACCCCGGTGGCGGTGGCCATCCAGCATATCAATTCCATCCCCCTTTCGCCCAGAGAGATCGACCCTACCATTCCCGAGGCCCTGGAGGCCATCACCATGAAGGCCATGGCCCCCAACCCCAACAACCGCTATTCTTCCGCCGACGAGATGCTCGCCGACCTGGAGGAGTTCCGGAAAAATCCCGACGTCAACTTTGAGTACCATGTTTCCGATTTTTCCCCCGAGGCGGAGCTGGACGAGGACCGCACCCAGGTGCGTCCCATTGCCCCTTCCCACAGAAGCGGTACCCAGCGCGCGTCCTACAGCGCTCCCCGAGAGACCCGGCGGGAGCGGGAGTACCACCCCGAGGAGGAGGAGGAGCCTGCCCGCAGAGGACCCATGTGGCCGGTGATCCTGGCGGTGGCCGGTGTGCTGCTGTTTGTGGGACTGGTATTTTTCTTCCTGTGGAATTCTGTATTTTCCGGTTTGCTGGAACCTCCCGAGACTTATTCCGTGCCGAAGCTGGTGGGGAAGATGTATGAGGACGTGAAGGACGATACCGCCCTTCTGGGTGAGCATTTTACCGTCGTTTTGGGCGACACGGTGGCCGATGATTCCGAGCCGGGTACCATCATCAAGCAGGACCCGGAGGATGGGAAAAAGGTGACCGGAGAGCTGACGGAGATCACCATTACCATCAGCGGCGGACAGGAAATGATCGAAATGATCGACCTGACCAATATGGATTTCCAGACTGCTTATAATACCCTGGTGGAAATGGGACTGAAACCCCTTACGCCTGAGTACGAGTTTGATGACAAAGTCGAGGAAAACCACGTTATTTCTTACACCCCGATGAAGGGGGTACCGCTGTCCCCAGGGGATGAGGTACAGATGGTGGTGAGCAAAGGCCCGGAGAAGAAGACCTTTGTCATGCCCAGTCTGGTGGATATGACCCTGGAGCTGGCACAGACCAACATCGACAACTGCAACCTGAGCCATGGCAGAGTGCAGGAGGCCTATGACGATACCGTCCCTGAAGGCAAGGTCATCAGCCAGTATCCCACGGAGGGCACAGAGGTGGCTGAGGGTGACGAGGTCAATCTGATCGTCAGCAAGGGCCCTGATCCCAGTACCCTGCCCCCCGAGCCTACTGAGGTGACCAAGACCATCTATGTCCCCATGCCGGGAGACGCCGAGGGGTTGGTGAATGTGCGGGTCCTGGTGGATGGAGAAGAGGTATTGAACCAGGCTCTGGATGCCACCATGTCCGCCCAGGTGCCTGTGACCGTGACGGGAACCGGAGTCAAGACCGTGACCTACTACTTCGATGGAGAGTACGGTGGCTCCATGACGGTGGATCTCACCCAGGCGGACGGCACATGAGCGAAGGAATCATTCGAAAGGCCCTCAGCGGCTTCTATTATGTGGATGACGGACAGCAGGTGATCACCTGCCGGGCACGGGGCAAGCACCGTCATGCCGGACAGTCTCCCTTGGTTGGGGACCGGGTGCGCTTCACCCCCCTGGAAGAGGGGGTTGGGGCACTGGACGAGATTTTGCCCCGGAAAAATGAATTTTACCGCCCTGCGGTGGCCAACATCGACCTTCTGGTGGTGGTGGCCGCCCAGGCGATCCCGGTGACCGACCCATACCTCATTGACCGGGTCGTGGCCATTGCCGAAAGCCGGGGATGCGACAGCCTTATCTGTGTGAACAAGTGTGATCTGGCCTCCGGAGAGGATCTGGCCCGGATCTATGAAAAGGCGGGGTTTCAAACCGTTCGCCTCAGTGCCCAGACGGGGGAGGGCGTGGAGCAGCTGCGCCAGGCTATTGCCGGGAAAGTTTGTGCCTTTACGGGAAATTCCGGCGTTGGAAAGTCCAGCCTCCTCAATGCTCTGGAGCCGGACATGGATCTGGCCACCGCTCAGGTCAGCGATAAGCTGGGGCGGGGCAGACACACGACCCGCCATGTGGAGCTGTTTCGCCTTTCCTGTGGAGCGCTGGTGGCGGATACACCCGGCTTCTCCTCTTTTGATGTGGACCATATGGAACTGGGCCGGAAGGAGGAACTCCAGTATGCCTTCCGGGAATTTGCCCCTTACCTGGGCAAGTGCCGGTTCCAGGACTGTGCCCATTTGAAGGAGAAAGGCTGCGCTGTGTTGGAGGCGGTGGCGGCAGGAGAGATCCCCGCCATCCGGCACCAGAGCTATCTGCGCCTCTATGAAGAGGCAAAGGCGATCCCGGATTGGGAGCGAAAAGAGGATAAAAAAAGGTGATTGGAAGATTCCAATCACCTTTTTTGTTCTTTGATTGTCGGAAGCTTATACTCCGGCGGGCTTGCGGTCTTTCAGATGAATAAACCACATGACCCAGGCGGGGGCCAGGCCGCCCAGAATGTTCCCGATGGTGACGGGAATCAGGTTGTTGATGAGGAAATTGGGCAGCGTGAGAGCGGTCAGATCAATGCCCATCTCAGCGGCCAGCTGGGCATAGGCGGGAACGCTTTTGGCCATGAGACCAGCAGAGATGTAGTACATGTTGGCGACGCAGTGCTCAAATCCGCACATGACGAAGAAAGCCACAGGGAGGTAGGCACAGATGATCTTGCCGGCGCTGTCCTTAGCGGACAGGGCCATAAGGACACCCAGACACACCAGCAGGTTACAGAAGAAGCCCAGCACCAGGGCATTCTGGAAAGGGATGGCACATTTGGAAGCCGCTACTTTCATGGTGTATACCGCCAACTGTCCGCCGCCCAGGTCCATCTGCCCAAACCAGGCGCAGCCTCCAGCTACGATCAGGGAGCCGGCGAAATTGGCCAGATAGACAATGACCCAGCTGCGCAGCATCTGCGCCAGAGTGCACTTTTTATCCAGCAGAGAGATTCCGATCAGGCAGTTGCCGGTGAACAGCTCCGCCCCCATAATCACGACCATACCCAGACCGAAGGGGAAAAGCAGTCCGCAGATGGTCTTAATGGTCCAGGGATCGGTAATACCATAGACCGCTGTGTTGGTGGAGGCGCCCCCTAGGGCGATGAGAATTCCGGCCAAAATACCCAGAACAATCAGCTGGGAAGTGGGGCGCATGGCTTTACCGGCGCCAATATCAGAGTAACGCTTTGCGATGTCGGCAGGGGAGAAGCTCAATTCCATATAGGTTCCATCCTTTCCTTGTCTTTGAAACATCCCGGCCAGAGGCAGTAATTTAAAAAAATATATCACAAAAACCCTGAAAATGCAACAGTACGTGGTAAAAACTTAGTATAATCAACGAAAAACAATAAAAAATGTAATTATTTTAAGAAAAACAAATGACTGACATTAAAATATAAGCTGACATAAAATGGAAATTATACTGTGCAAAACAAATGATTTTTTACGTTAAATAGTAAAAAAATAATGTAATTTATCCATATTATAGGGATGTTTTGAGGAAAAAAATGATGGTAAAATTCGTAAAGTAAAGATCGGAATTCACTTAATGAAAAAAAGCATGTTTTTCAAAAAGAACAACAAAAATCCTGTACGAAAAGGGGAAAATGATGTATAATACTACCATCGTAAACCCCATTAGGTGACCACATAATTTACATTAATTTAAGGAGGCCATCGTCATGACTGACATCGAAATCGCCCAGCAGTCCACTATGCTGCCTATTGTTGAGGTTGCTAAGTCCATCGGTATTTCTGAGGACCAGCTGGAGAACTATGGTAAGTACAAGGCCAAGGTAGATATCCACGCTCTGCGCGACCTGCCCCGCAAGGCTAAGCTGGTTCTGGTGACCGCCATCAGCCCCACCCCCGCTGGTGAGGGCAAGACCACCACTTCCGTGGGTCTGGCCGATGCTCTGAACAAGCTGGGCAAGAAGACCATCGTCTGCCTGCGTGAGCCCTCCCTGGGTCCCGTGTTCGGCGTCAAGGGCGGTGCTGCCGGCGGCGGCTATGCTCAGGTTGTCCCCATGGAGGACATCAACCTCCACTTCACCGGTGACTTCAACGCCATCGGCATTGCCAACAACCTGCTCTCCGCTCTGATTGACAACCACATCCAGCAGGGCAACGCTCTGGACATCGACACCCGCCAGATCACCTGGAAGCGCGTGGTCGATATGAACGACCGTCAGCTGCGCCACATTGTCTGTGGTATGGGCGGCAAGGCCAGCGGCGTGCCCCGTGAGGACGGCTTCGACATCGTGGTAGCCTCCGAGATCATGGCCGTTCTGTGCCTGTCCACCGGTCTGGCTGACATGAAGGCCCGTCTGGCCAAGATGGTCGTGGGCTACAGCCGTTCCGGCAAGCCCATCACCGCTCACGATCTGAAGGCTGAGGGCGCTATGGCTGCCGTTCTGAAGGATGCCATCAAGCCCAACCTGGTTCAGACTCTGGAGCACACCCCCGCTTTCATCCACGGCGGCCCCTTCGCCAACATCGCTCATGGCTGTAACTCCATCCAGGCCACTGAGACCGCTCTGAAGCTGAGCGACTACACTGTCACCGAGGCCGGCTTCGCTGCTGACCTGGGCGCTGAGAAGTTCCTGGACATCAAGTGCCGTGCCGGCGGCTTCCATCCCGACGCCGTTGTTATCGTGGCCACTGTCCGCGCCCTGAAGTATCACGGCGGCGTGCCCAAGGCTGACCTGAACAACGAGAACCTGGAGGCTCTGGAGAAGGGCCTGCCCAACCTGCTGCAGCACGTGGACAACGTGAAGAACGTCTATGGCCTGCCCTGCGTGGTCGCCATCAACGCCTTCCCCACTGACACTGAGGCCGAGCTGAAGCTGGTTGAGGAGAAGTGCAAGGAGCAGGGCGTCAACGTCCGTCTGTCCGAGGTTTGGGCCAAGGGCGGCGAGGGCGGCAAGGCTCTGGCCGAGGAGGTTATCCGTCTGGCTGAGGATACCACCAACGATCACTTCCAGTTTGTCTACAACGTGGAGGACTCCATCGAGGACAAGCTCAATGCCATCGCCACCAAGGTCTACCGCGCTGACGGCGTGACCATCACTGCTGCTGCCAAGAAGCAGATCCAGCAGCTGACCGAGCTGGGCTTCGACAAGATGCCCATCTGCATGGCCAAGACTCAGTTCTCCTTCTCCGATGACCAGACCAAGCTGGGTGCTCCTCGCGGCTTCAAGATCACCATCCGTGAGGTCAAGGTCAATGCCGGCGCCGGCTTCCTGGTTGCCAAGACCGGTGACATCATGACCATGCCCGGCCTGCCCAAGGTGCCCGCTTCCGAGCGTATCGACATCGACGAGAACGGCAAGATCACCGGCCTGTTCTAAGAAATCGTTTAAACTGATCTGGAATGAATTGACCCGGCGCGGGGAGTTTCCCCGCGCCGGGTCGGCGTTTATATTATGATTTTCTTAAAAAAGAAACGCTGAGGAACGTTCCTCAGCGTTTCTTGTCATGTATGGTCGGCTTATTTTTGAAGGGGAATGGGAATATCCTTATAATCAAAATAAGTCTTGAGAGCTACCGAAGTCTGAGAGTTGCCGTATTGCTTGATGGAGGAGAGGAGGGTCTCCAGCTCCTGAGTTCCTTGTACGGCAAAATGCAGCAGAGCGTTAAACACACCGATGGTGTGGTAATGGGCGGTAATCGCCGGGTGCTTCAAACAGAAATTACAGAAATCATTGTACTTTTCGGGCTCCGGGGCCACCCAGATAAAACCAGAAATGTTACAGTTAATCTGTTCCCGATCCACATCGATCCGATAAGCTCTTATCACGCCCTGTTCTTCCAGCCGGCGTGTGCGTTCCGAAACAGCGGGAGCGGTAAGGCCCACCTGGTCGCCTATGCTTTTTAGCGTTGCCCGGCAATCACGCTGTAGGATATTCAGGATCTGATAATCGGTTCGGTCCATATGATTTCTTCCTTTCTCTGGATTCAGCGCACCACAGTGCCCTTCTTAATAACGGTCTGAGTCAGGTTGCTGCCCACGCGGTAGCAGATATAGTCCAGGTCAGGGGCATCCCAAACCACCAGGTCGGCCAGCTTACCCACCTCAACAGAACCCACCTGGTCGGCCATGTCAATGGCGGCGGCGGCATTCAGGGTGACGGCGGTGAGAACCTCCTCGGGGGTGAGCTTGTACTTCAGGCAGCCCAGGTTGATGACGAACTGGAGGTTCAGGCAGGGGCAGGAACCGGGGTTGAAGTCGGTGGCCATGGCCACGGGAACACCGGCCTTGACCATGTCACGGGCGGGAGCAAAGACAGCGCCCAGGTTGAAGCTGGTGGCAGGCAGCAGGCAGGCGATCACGCCGCCCTTGGCCAGGCTCTCGATGCCCTCGGGAGGGCAGACGATCAGGTGCTCGGCGGAGATGGCGCCGATCTCACCGGCCAAAATGGAGCCGCCGATGGCTTCAATCTCGTCGGCGTGGATCTTGGGACGCAGACCATACTTCAATCCGGCCTCCAGCACCTGGCGGGACTCCTCTACCGTAAAGGTGTCTGCCTCGCAGAACACATCGCAGAACTTGGCGATGCCCTGCTCCTTCACCGCGGGGATCATCTCCTCGCACACCAGACGGATATACTCCTCCCGGTTCTGCTTGTACTCGGCGGGAACCAGGTGAGCGCCCATGAAGGTGGGGACAATGTCCATAGCGTGACGGTCGTTCAGGTTCTTGATGACCTGGAGGGCCTTCAGCTCGTGCTCGGTGGCCAGACCGTAGCCGCTCTTGGCCTCGCAAGTGGTAACACCGAAGCCCATCATCTCGTCCAGAGCCTTAGCGGCCTTTTCGGTGAGCTCCTCCTCGGTGGCCTGACGGGTGGCGTTGGTGGTGGACTGGATGCCGCCGCCGGCGTTCTGGATCTCCAGATAGGTCTTGCCGTGGAGCTTCATGCCCAGCTCATTCTGGCGCCAGCCGCCGAAGATCAGGTGGGTATGGGCGTCCACCAGGCCGGGAGTGACCAGCTTGCCCTGGGCGTCTACAACCTCAGCGCCCTCCATGGCGGGAGCGGCACCGGTGCCTACCTGGGCAATGCGGCCATCTTCACACAGCACCCAAGCATCCTTCAGAACCTGGATATTTCCCTGCTCCTCCCCCTTCTTGGGGCCCTTGCCCTGGGGGGTGGCCAGCATGCCGATGTTGGTCAGCAGTAGTTTCTTCATAGTTTCGTGTCCTTTCTGGGGGAATCCCCCAATGGTAATTCGACTCTATTCATAGGAAAGCATATTTTTCCCTCCTTGTCAACCAAAGAAATAGGAAGATTTTCTGGAATGGATGACAGGAGAAAAAAGGGGGCGTGATGACACGCCCCCTTTTCAGGTTACGGGATATTTGGGGCTTAGCCCTTCATGCCCTTCACGGCCTCAGCCACGACAGCGTCGTCAGCCAGGTAGGGCAGAGTGATGTGGTCCTGACCCTCGTAGATCTTGTTGTACTCAGCAACGGTGGTCAGAGCGTTCTCGTTGCGGGCCCAGGCGCGGCGGGAAACACCGATCATGGTATCCCAAGGCATAGCCATCTTCAGGATGGTGTCCACGCGCTCGGAGCCGTCCAGCACCATGCCGAAGCCGCCGTTGATGGAGTTACCGATACCGGTACCGCCACCGTTGTGGAGGGCGATGTAGCTCATGCCGCGGGCAGCGTTGCCGGCGTAGCACTGGGTAGCCATCTCAGCCATGATGTTGGAGCCGTCCTTAATGTTGGAGGTCTCACGGAAGGGGGCGTCGGTTCCGCCGGTATCGTGGTGGTCACGGCCAAGGATAACGGGACCGATCTCGCCGTTACGGACCATCTCGTTGAACTTCAGAGCGATGCTCATGCGGCCCAGAGCGTCCTGATAGAGGATACGGCACTGGGTGCCGACAACCAGCTTGTTCTTCTTCGCATCGCGGACCCAGACATAGTTGTCGTAGTCCTGATAGCGGCGGTTGTGCTCCTTGATGTACTCGGCGGCAGCGGCGTCGGTCTTGTCCAGGTCCTCGGGGTTCCGGGACAGGCAGCACCAACGGAAGGGACCGTAGCCGAAGTCGAACAGGCAGGGACCGAGGATGTCTTCCACGTAGGAGGGGAAGATGAAGCCGTCCAGGTCGTTCTCGCCGTTCTTGCAGATGGACTTCACGCCGGTGTCGTACACGGCCTTCAGGAAGCTGTTGCCGTAGTCGAAGAAGTAGGTGCCCCGCTCGTGGAGCTTGCAGATCATCTCATAGTGATGCTGCAGGGTCTTGTCAACCAGCTTGGCAAAGCCCTCGGGGTCCTTGTCCAGCATGTCGGTGCGCTCCTCGAAGCTCAGGCCCTGGGGGCAGTAGCCGCCGTCGTAAGGCACGTGGCAGGAGGTCTGGTCGGACAGCAGATCCACGTGGATGTTGTTGTCGTACAGGTACTCCAGCAGGTCCACTACGTTGCCGTGGTAAGCGACAGCGCAGGGCTCCTTCTTCTCCATGTGCTCCTTGGCGATGGCCCAAGCCTCCTCCAGGCTGGAGGTGCGGTGGCTGACCCAGCCCTGGCTGTAACGGGTCTCGATACGGGAGTCGTCCACCTCGGCGATGATGGAAGCAGCGCCGGCGATCTCAGCGGCCTTGCCCTGAGCACCAGACATGCCGCCCAGACCGGCGGAGACGAACAGACGGCCGGCCAGGTTGCCGTCCTGGGGGATACCCAGCTTCAGACGGCCGGCGTTCAGCAGGGTGTTGAAGGTGCCGTGCACGATGCCCTGAGGACCGATGTACATCCAGCCGCCGGCGGTCATCTGGCCGTAGTTGGCCACGCCGATAGCAGCGGCACGGTTGAAGTCCTTCTGGTTGTCGAAGGTACCGACCATCAGGCCGTTGGAGATGATAACACGGGGAGCCAGCTTGTGGCTGTGGAACAGGCCCAGGGGGTGACCGGACATGACCACCAGGGTCTGCTCGTCGGTCAGGACCTCCAGGTACTTCTTGATCAGGCGGTACTGCATCCAGTTCTGGCAAACCTGACCGGTCTCACCGTAGGTAACCAGCTCGTAGGGATACAGAGCGATGTCGAAGTCCAGGTTGTTGTCGATCATCACCTGGATGGCGCGGCCCTCGATGCACACACCCTTGTACTCGTCGATGGGCTTGCCGTACAGCTTGCCGGCGGGACGGAAGCGGTAGCCGTAGATACGGCCGTGCTCCTCCAGCTCCTGAGCAAACTCCTTGGCCATCTGCTCGTGATGGTCGGGGTGGATGTAGCGCAGGGCGTTCTTAATGGCAAGGGCCTTATCAGACTCGCTCAGGTGGGACTCCCGGCGGGGAGCCCGACGATACTGGGGGTCAAAGGCGGGGTACTCGGGCAGCTCATAATCCAGCTTGATGGTCATGGCTTCTTCCAGATTCATGGTAATTCCTCCGCTTCTCATTTTTTGTGAAAACATCATAATTACACCGCATGTTTTCCTTACGTCTTGTATTTTACATGAAAATTGATATAATGAAAAGTACTACTATTGTATAATTGCTATATCTTAAAAGTATGGCGTATAAATATAAAAAAAGAAAAGAAAAAAGGGAGAATCCCTAATAAAATTAAAGACAAATGTTGAGAAACGCAGTTGCGAACCGGAAATAGCTTGTGAAAAAAGCTGGATAGCGGGAAACCAGTTAAACCTTCCCTTTTGGAAAAATATAGTGTACAATTTCCTTGATTTGTCGTCCTGCCCGGAGGGAAGGAACCGGGTGGGGGGAATGATGCAGGGGTGCAATGCCCCTAATTTTGGAAGGAGGAATGAACTTGAGCCGGCTTTCCATTGAAAACCCTGGAAGAGCTCAAACCGTATTAAGCGGATTGTATATGGACATGGACCGGAGGATCCGTTCCAGCCAGCCGGGACTTTGCCCGGTGGACATGTCCCTGAACTTTCTGCGCCTTTGTCACGCGCAGACCTGCGGCAAGTGCGTGCCCTGCCGGGTAGGGCTCAATCAGCTGGCGGTACTCATCGAGCGGGTGCTGGACCGCACGGCCGATCTGCCTACCATTGATCTCATTGAAAGTACTGCACAGGTGATCGCGGATTCTGCCGACTGTGCCATCGGTTATGAGGCGGCCCATATGGTGCTCAAAGGGGTGCGAGGCTTTCGGGAGGACTATGAGGAGCATGTGCGAAGCGGCCGGTGTATCTGCGGGCTGAGCCACCCGGTGCCCTGCGTGTCCACCTGTCCCGCCCATGTGGATATTCCGGGATATGTGGCCCTCATCCGCATGGGCCGGTATGAGGATGCGGTGCGCCTCATTCGAAAGGACAATCCCTTCCCGGCGGCCTGCGCCTATGTGTGTGAGCACCCCTGTGAGGAGCAGTGCCGGCGGAAGATGGTGGATGACAGCGTGAATATCTGCGGCCTGAAGCGGTTTGCCGTGGACCACGCGGGAGACTTGCCCGCCCCGCCCCGTGCGGAGGAGACGGGAAAGCGGGTGGCTGTCATCGGCGGCGGCCCCTGCGGCCTGACTGCGGCTTACTACCTGTCCTGTATGGGCCACGCCGTCACGGTATATGAGCAGCGGCCCAAGCTGGGCGGCATGCTCCGCTACGGAATTCCCGATTACCGGCTGCCCCAGGATGTGCTGGACCGGGACATTGCCCATATTCTCTCGGCGGGAGTCCAGGTACATACCGGCGTCTCTGTGGGCCGGGAGGTGCCCATGGAGGAGATCCAGCGCAGCTACGATGCGGTCTATATTGCCATTGGCGCCCACACGGACAAGAAGCTGGGCCTGCCTGGAGAGGACAGCAAAAATGTCATCAGCGCCGTGGAGCTGCTCCGGGGCGTGGGAGAGGGGAATATCCCCGACTTTACCGGCAAGCGGGTATGTGTCATCGGCGGCGGAAATGTGTCCATGGACGCCACCCGCACGGCTCTTCGCCTGGGGGCGGAGCAGGTCACCTGCGTCTACCGCCGCCGGGTGGATGATATGACCGCCCTCAGCGAGGAAATTGAGGAGGCCATGGCCGAGGGCTGCCAGATCCTGCCCCTCCAGGCCCCCGATCATATTGAGGCGGACGAAGAGGGCAAAGTGGCCGCCCTGTGGACGAAACCTCAGATCATCGGCCGCTATGGCCGGGATGGCCGGCCCGCCCCTGCCGGAGCGGACGCGAAGCAGTTCCGGATTCCCTGCGACTATGTGATCGTGGCCATTGGCCAGGCCATCGAAGCCCAGCCCTTTGAGACCATCGGCGTCACTACCCGCCGGGGCGCCATTTTGGCGGATCTGAGCAGCGCGGTACCTGGTGTGGACAATGTCTTTGCCGGAGGCGATGCGGTTTCCGGCCCCGCTACGGTCATTCGGGCAGTGGCGGCTGGAAAGGTGGCTGCCGCTAACATTGACAATTATCTGGGCTTTGACCATAAAATCAGCTGCGACGTGGAAATCCCGCCTGCCCACCTGACCAACACCCCGCCCTGCGGCCGGGTGAACCTGCGCAACCGGCACCTGCGGGGCTGTGTGGGTGATTTCTCTCTGGTGAAGGAAGGGATGACCCTGGAGGAGGCACAGCAGGAGTCCAGCCGGTGCCTGCGGTGCGATCACTTCGGGTACGGCAGCTTTAAAGGAGGCAGAGAGACAGAATGGTAACCTTGACCATCAACGATCAGATTGTTCAGGCGGAGGAGGGCACCACCATTTTGCAGGCTGCTGCCCAGGTAGGGATCCAGATCCCACACCTTTGCTATTTAAAGGACATCAACGAAATTGCCGCCTGCCGGGTTTGCTGCGTGGAAGTGGAGGGAGAGCGGGCCATGGTCACCGCCTGCAATACCCCCGTACGGGAGGGAATGGTGGTGCACACCAACTCTCCCCGAGCCAGGACCACCCGCCGGATCAATGTGGAGCTCATGCTGTCCCAGCATGACTGCATGTGTGCCCTGTGTGTGCGCAGCGGCAACTGTGCCCTCCAGACCATCGCCAACGATCTGGGGATCATCACCGTCCCCTATGAGACCCAGCTGCCCCAGGGTCTGCGCCGGGCCTGGACCACGACCTTCCCGCTGTTCCATGATTATAATAAATGTATCAAGTGCATGCGCTGCATTCAGGTATGTGACAAGGTCCAGTCCCTGGGTATTTGGGAGCTGACCGGTACCGGCGGCCGGGCGACCATTGACGTGTCGGGCAACCGGGTCATCAAGGACTCCGACTGTGCCCTGTGCGGCCAGTGTATTACCCACTGTCCCACTGGAGGTATGCGGGAGCGCAGCGACACCAAACCGGCCTTTGCCGCCCTGGCTGACCCGGAGAAGATCACCGTGGTCCAGGTGGCCCCCGCGGTGCGTACCGCTTGGGGGGAGTACTTTGGACTCAGCAGGGAGGAGGCCACCGTGGAGCGGATGGCGGCCACTTTGCGCCGTCTGGGCTTTGACTATGTCTTTGACACCAATTTTGCCGCCGACCTCACGATCATGGAGGAGGGCCACGAGCTGCTGCGGCGCATGAAAACCGGAGAGCTGGAGCGCTGGCCCATGTTCACCAGCTGCTGCCCCGGCTGGGTGCGGTTCCTGAAGAGCCAGTACCCGGAGCTGGTGGGCCAGCTGTCCACGGCCAAAAGCCCCCAGCAGATGTTCGGCAGCATAGCGAAAACCTGGTTTGCCCAGAAGCTGGGGGTGGAGCCGGAAAAGATCTTCTGTGTGTCCATCATGCCCTGTGTAGCCAAAAAGGCGGAGAGCGAGCTGCCCACCATGGCCACGGAACATGGCCGGGACGTGGATCTGGTGCTCACCACACGGGAGCTGGTGCGGATGATCCGGGCCGACAAGCTGGACCCGGCCAGTCTGCCCGAGGAGCCTCTGGACGACCCCATGGGCGTCCACACCGGAGCGGGGGCCATCTTTGGAGTGACCGGCGGGGTGATGGAGGCCGCCTTGCGTACTGCCTGCTGTGTGCTCACCGGACAGGAGCCTTCCCCGGAGCAATTCAGCCAGGTACGTACCGGCCCCGGTTTCCGGGAGGCCGTCTATGAGCTGGGCGGTACCACCCTGCGCTGTGCGGTGGTCAGCGGGCTGGGCAACGCCAGAGCGCTGATGGAGCGCCTGCGTGCGGGCAAGGTCCACTACGACTTTGTAGAGGTCATGGCCTGCCCCGGCGGCTGCGTGGGCGGCGGCGGACAGCCCATCTCCATGGACGAGGAGGAGCGGGCGCCCCAGCGGGGAGAGACCCTATATCAGCTGGATAAAAAGAATACAATTCGCCTCTCTCACAAAAATCCGCAAGTACAAAAGCTTTACAGCGAATTTTTGGGTGAGCCCCTCAGCGAGCGTGCCGAGGAGCTGCTGCACACCGACCATACCGCCTGGGAGATGCCCCATTAAACGGAAAATGTCCCTCTCTGCATTATGCGGAGAGGGACATTTTATTTCTAGCGGCGCAGATAGGCGGGGGGACGGTACTGAAGGGCTTCAGCCAGGTGGGGGACCTGAATGGCGTCACTTCCATCCAAATCGGCGATGGTCCGGGCCACCCGGAGGATGCGGTCGTAGCTCCGGGCAGTGAGGCCCATGCGGTCAAAAGCGCCTTTCATCAGTCTCTGGCACCCCTCGTCCAGGGCACAGAACCGGTCCAGCCCCTCCCGGCCCAGCCGGGCGTTGCAGGGGACTCCGGTGAGGTCCTGACGGGCGGTTTGGAGATTCCGGGCCTTGTCCACACGGACCTTGACCTGGGCGGAGGACTCAGAGCGTTCCCCCTGGGCCAGCTCCTCAAATTCCAGGGGAGCTACCTCCACAAACAGGTCCAGCCGGTCCAGCAGGGGCCCGGAAAGACGGGAGAGATACTTCTTGACCTCGCTTTCGGTGCACCGGCACCGGCCGGAGGGGTGGCCGTACCAGCCGCACTTACAGGGGTTCATGGCACACACCAGCATAAAGCGGCTGGGGTAGGTGACGGTGCCTGCGGCGCGGGAGATCTGGACCTGGCCGTCCTCCAGAGGCTGGCGCAGCACCTCCAGCACCTCCTTGGGAAATTCGGGCAGCTCGTCCAGAAACAGGACCCCGTTGTGAGCCAGAGAGATCTCGCCCGGACGGGGGTTGGAGCCGCCGCCCGCCATTCCGGTGGAGGAGACGGTGTGGTGGGGCGAGCGGAAGGGACGCAGGGTGATCAGGGGCTGCTCCGGGGTGGTCAGGCCCATGACCGAGTGGATCTCGGTGGATTCCAGGGCCTCTTCCTGGGTCATGTCGGGCAAAATTCCCGGCAGGCGCCGGGCCAGCATGGACTTGCCCGTCCCCGGAGGGCCGGACATGAGAAGACTGTGCCCTCCGGCGGCGGCAATTTCCAGGGCCCGCTTCACCTGCTCCTGACCTTTCACCTCGGAAAAGTCGGGACAGTGGACCGTCTGACTGCCCGGCTTCCAGGCCGGGGCGGGGGAGAGGGGCTCCTCCCCGGTGAGGTGGCGCACCAGCTGCCCCACATCCCGGAGGGGATAAATGGTGGGGCCTTCGGCCAGAGTGGCCTCGGCGGCATTGTCCTCGGGGACAAACAGTACCTCAATGCCCGCCCGTTTTGCGGCCAGCGCCATGGGAAGCATACCCGCGCAGGGCCGCAGCTGCCCCGACAGGGACAATTCCCCCACAAAGGCGCAGTTGCCTTTCGGCAGCTTCAGCTGTCCGCCTGCGGCCAGAATTCCCACCAAAATGGGCAAGTCGTACAGGGTGCCCACCTTTTTCACATGGGCAGGGGCCAGGTTGACGGTGATCCGGCTGACGGGGAAGGTAAAGCCGCAGTTCTTGATGGCCGCACGTACCCGCTCCCGAGCCTCACTCACTGCCGCGTCAGGCAGGCCCACCACCGTAAAGGCGGGCAGGCCGCTGGACAGGTCGCACTCGGCAGACACCGGATAGCCGGACACCCCCTGCAGTCCCAGGGAACGAATGGAACAGACCACTGCCCCCACCTCCTCCTTAGAAATGTGTCAGTATAATAAAACCATTTTACCTGTTTCTTCCCTGCTTTTCAAGAGCGAAGGAAATGGGGGCGCCTCCCGGACCGTTGTTCTCGGAGAAAAGGACTGTGGATCGGGGTGGCGGAAAAGGGGGGAGGAACATGGAGGGGATTTTTTTGCCCGTGAGGCTGAAAAAATGCAGGTAAAAAGTTTACAAACACTTAAAAAAGTGATACACTGTCCCCGTACACAAAAATGACCAGCACCCTTTCTGCCGGGGTGCGGTACTGTTATGTCCCGGCATAATTAAACAGCTATAGCATCTATAACTGTTTTCACCATAGCCAGATTTGGACAGGGCTGTACAATAGAGCAGAAAGCGTTTCCGGGGCGTGGCTTCCACGCCCCAAAATAAGGAAGAAAGTAGGGAACTCTATGGCAAGAAAGTTCAAAACCATGGACGGCAACAATGCTGCGGCATATGTCAGCTACGCCTTTACCGAAGTAGCGGGCATTTACCCCATTACACCGTCCAGCCCCATGGCTGACTATGTTGACCAGTGGGCGGCCCAGGGCCAGAAGAACATCTTCGGTACCACTGTCAAGGTCATCGAGATGCAGTCTGAGGCCGGTGCCGCCGGTACCGTTCACGGCTCGCTGAATGCGGGCGCCCTGACCACCACTTATACCGCCTCCCAGGGCCTGCTGCTGATGATCCCCAACATGTACAAGATCGCCGGCGAGCTGCTGCCCTGTGTGTTCCATGTCTCCGCCCGTACCGTGGCCACCCAGTCTCTGAACATCTTCGGTGACCACTCCGACGTGATGGCCTGCCGCCAGACCGGCTTTGCCATGCTGGCTGAGGGCAACGTGCAGGAGGTTATGGA
>CALWVV010000012.1 GCA_944385035.1 uncultured Oscillospiraceae bacterium
ATGATCATCACCAGGGGCAGGAAACCAACCACGGCGCCCACGCCGCCGATGATGCCGTCGGCCAGCAGCGCGGTCAGTAGAGGATTGGCGTCAGCCAGCAGCACCTCGCCGACGTAGCCCTGGAAGGTCTCGATCCAGGCCACCAGGGTGTCAGCGACCAGAGGGCCGACCCATACCTGAGAGATCTGGAACACCAGGTACATAACAGCTGCGAAAATGGGGATACCCAAAAGCTTGTTGGTGAGGACGGCGTCAAGGGCGTCGTCAGAGTTCCTCTCTCGGGTGAGTACTTTTCGGTGTTCCACCTGGGAGACCAGCTTGTTGACAAAATCAAAGCGCTGGCGGTCGGCAGTTTCCACAGCTTTCTTGTCGGTGAGGTCAATTTCCCTCTGGATATAAGGGGCCCGCTGTCCCCTGCCTCGCAGGGAGACAGCCGCCTCCACCACAGGCTTGAGTCCCTCGGCGGTGGTGGAAACCGTCTCGATCACCGGACAGCCCAGCTTTTCGGACAGAGCGGAAACGTCGATGGTAGTCTCTTTTTTTGCATTGATATCGCTTTTGTTCAGTGCCACCACCACAGGAATGCCCAGCTCCAGCAGCTGAGTGGTGAAAAAGAGGCTGCGGCTGAGGTTGGTGGCATCTACAATGTTAATGATAACATCGGGGTGTTCATGCCTTACATAAGAACTGGTGATGCTCTCCTCGGAGGTGAAGGGGGACATGGAATAAGCTCCGGGCAGATCGACTGCCACCAGATCTTCACTGCCATTGTAATAGTTCTTTTTGATCAGGTGCTCTTTCTTTTCCACCGTAACACCGGCCCAGTTTCCCACCTTTTCATTGCGCCCGGTGAGGGCGTTATACATGGTTGTTTTGCCGGAGTTGGGGTTGCCGGTCAGGGCAATTCGCATAAAAGTTCCTCCTTTTCAGCAGCACGCTCACAATGTAATATTACAACACACTTTGGTTATTCTAGACTAACCGAGGCGCGCAGTAAAACAAAATAACAACAAAAAAAGCTCAGATTCGGATCGCTTCTGCAAGCTGACGGTCGATGTTGTACCGGCCATCTTTGATGGAGACGACGCAGCCGCCTTTTAAGTGGGAAATAACGGTAATGGGTTCGCCGGTGTAGCAGCCCAGAGAGAACAAAAAGGCGTTGAGTTCCTCGTCATCTGTATCGATTTGTTG
Source organism: uncultured Oscillospiraceae bacterium (assembly GCA_944385035.1). Lineage (GTDB taxonomy): Bacteria > Bacillota > Clostridia > Oscillospirales > Oscillospiraceae > Lawsonibacter. Next base: position 1,192 of record CALWVV010000012.1, read on the forward strand.
TACCGTATATTCCGTTCCTTCCAAAGCATTCAGCAAAGTCATATCATTCACCTGTCCGTAATTCAAGGTTGAAAGTCAGCCTCGGTGCTCGAGGTTAGCAAAGACTAACTTAGAAGAAAAAAGAAAACGGGGTGTCCCGTGGAAGTTAGATAGAACTAACTCTATGTGTGCTCAGTTTAGCACCCAGGACAGAAGATGTCAAGGCCTGCAATGGATTTTCTTGATTTTTTCCTTTGTTTGTGATAATCTTGTACAAATCACACGGATAAAGGGGCAGTGTTGATGAATATTCACGAGTCCGCCGAAGATTATTTGGAGGCAATTTTAGTTCTGAAAGAGCGCCAGGGAATGGTTCGTTCCATTGATGTGGTGCATCATCTGGACTATTCAAAGCCCAGTGTCAGCGTAGCCATGAAACGGCTGCGGGAAAACGGATATATTGAAATGGACGCAGATGGATATATTACGCTGCTTCCCCCCGGAGAAGAAATTGCTCGGCGGATCTATACCCGTCACAAGCTGCTGACCCAGTTTTTGATCCAGCTTGGCGTGAGCGAGGAGGTAGCTGCGGCGGATGCCTGTAAGATCGAACATGATCTCAGCGATGAGTCCTTTGAAAAGATCACTGCCCACGCCCTTGGAAAAAAAGAGCCATAAGAAGAGAAATCCCTGGGGATTCCCCAGGGATTTCTTTATGCCGGGACGGCCAGAGCTTCGATGGGTGTTCCCTGCTCATACAGCTGCACATAGGTGTCGATACAAGTACGATAACAGGCAAAGCACCGTTTCATGGCATCTGGATTTCCGTAGGATTTCCAAAGACCGCAGCAGGTAAAATTTTGGCCGCGATGTTCCATAAAACCGATGACGTCCCGGAGAGGATAGCCCAAAAAGATACCGATCTCGTGGGGAAATTCTTCCTGAGAATGCAGGCGCTGGGCCAACTGTTCCAGAAGACGATCCGCGTGCCCCCATTGGTAGCCGATGTGCTCTAAAAAGTGCTTCGTTTCGTTCTGAGAGAGAAGTTCGCTCAGCTGGGCGGGGCGGCAGACGTAAACCAATGCGGAATTGGAATGTTCACGCTCCAACATTACCTGCACGCAGAGCCCCAGAGGACGAAGCCGCGTGTCCCATTGAGCAGCTTGCTTCCGAATATAGGAAAGGTCTGCGTGGGAAATACAGAACAGGCTTCCAGGCTTCATTCCGGCAAGGGTGAGGGCACATTGCCTGACCAAAGTGGCTTCGAAGGATTGTACCATGAGGGAACTCCTTTCCTGTGCGAACAGCGCGTAATAGGGGTCCCCCCACACGGCAGCCGTGTGGGGGGAGGGGGAAGTAGGGAAGTTGGAACAAAAGGGAGGAGGATGTTGGGGATTTACCAAGAGGCCAGCGCCCGGCCAAGTGCCCGGCAGGCCTCCTGCGCGTCGCTGTCAGGGGCTTCGTGGACCATCAGTCCCTGCCCGTCATAGACAGCCGCGTTGGCATCCATGCATCGGGCACACCAATCACGCATCCATTGACCATCCCCCCAGCCATAAGAGCCGAACAGGGCGATTTTCTTACCGCTGAGAGAGTGCTCAAGTCCTGCAAACATGGGTTCGAATTCCATTTCCTCCAGGACCTCAGCTCCCATGGCGGGACAGCCAAAGGCGATGACATTGAATTCGGACAACCGGGCTGCCGAAAAGTCCGATGGGCCCATCTGCTGTACCTGGGCGCCTGCCTCTACAGCACCCTGGGCGATGCAGTTGGCCATAGCTTCCGTGTTGCCGGTGCCGCTCCAATAGACAATTGCCAGTTGATTCATGGTTCGTATGTGCTCCTTTCAAGCAAGTGATGCCAACTCAACAAGTGAGCGGATTATAGTTAGCATAGACTAACTAATGGAGAGAAACAAGCGGGCTGCCCGCCCGTTCCTGCAGTTAGCTATAACTAACCTTGAACCAAATATAACATGCTTGGATTGGAATGTCAACCCCCATTTTGAAAATTTGGGTGGATCGTTGCGATGGATATGAGAGCTGACAAAAATAGGAAAGAAACACCGCGTATATCTTGTACAGCTGGGGCAAAGATAGTGGTGGATGTTCCATCCGACTTCAAACAAAGTAATCAAAAAAGGAGAGACACATTATGTCCAGCAATAAGAAGACTATGGTTCCCAATGCTCGTGAGGCTATGAACAAGTTCAAGATGGAGGCTGCCAACGAGGTGGGCGTCAACCTGAAGCAGGGCTACAACGGCGACCTGACCAGCAAGCAGGCCGGTTCTGTGGGCGGCCAGATGGTCAAGAAGATGAGTCCCGTACGAACTGCGAGTTTCAAACGGGCTGACCGAACAGCACTGGGGCATGAAGTTGAAGTAAGATACATAGCAACAATCACCGCTTGAGGGAAACGCAAAACTCTCGTCTGACGATAATCTGTCGGACGAGAGTTTTGCGCAATTTCGGCGCTCGCAGGTATAGATATGATTCATGTAAGATAGTTTGTGAAAGGTGAAAAGATAGGGAAAACCTTGATTACTCAAGTTGGCTTGGTAGATAGTCAAGGGTGCTATCATTCAGTCGACGTTTGTGTTCTCTCCAATATGGCATATATTGGTCTAAGATCGCCGTGAATTCAGGACCATGGTTATGAACTTTCAAGTGCGCAAGTTCATGTAAGATTACATATTCTAAACATTCAATCGGTTTTTTTGCTAATTGAAGGTTTAGCCAAATTTTCTTACTGGTAGGGTTACAGGTTCCCCATTTGGTCGTCATATATTTGCTTTGCCAACTGCTACAGTAAAGCCCCGTAGTTTTCTCCCACTTGGGAAGATATTTCGCCACTTCCTGCTTCAAGAGGTTGCGGTACCATTCATTTACGAAGCTTTCTCTCTGCGTTGGACTGCTTTCTTTTCTAACCGTCAGAATAGCCTTGTCACCCGAAAGTGTGAGAACATTGCCTTTGTAGCTGTATTCCACTTGAAGAAAGTACTGCTTACCCCAAACATATAATGTTTCCCCGGACACATACTGCCGCTCGCTTTGACGCGGCTGCTGTTGAAACTTCTCCTGTTGTTTTTTGATCCAGCCGAGTTTTGTCCGAACGAACATCGTAATTGCTTCATCCGTCAGTTGCGTAGGTGCTGATACACGAACCCTGCCGTCCGGTGGAAGCACAGAGAGATGCATATTTTTAATATTTTTTCTGACAACTTCCACAGGAATATTGGAAATAACTATTTGCATCAGTACTCCTCTTGTTCCACAACAATTTGATAAATTCGCTCTACTTCGCTATCGTCATTCAAAAGTTGATAGAGCGCTCGCTTGATTTTATTTGCCTTAACCGGATTATTTCGGAAACCATCGAGCCGCGCCTTGACAATGGCTTTGTGCAGCTTCAAGGCAGTCGCCTCATCTTCTCCGCAATTATCATAGAGCGCCCGCAGTGCGCCATTGGAACGAATACTCTCAGGGTACTTTGTGTTCTCCTCGGGCTTTGCAACATTTTTCGCCAGTTCCATGTATGTGTCCAGCAGCTGCCCGTAGGCAATCACTCCGCGGCGGCGGTCAAGTATCAACTGCTCCAGGATTTCAGACATTTTTGCGTAATAAGCAGGATTGATGACCATTCGCTCAACAACCTTTTTGCGGATGTTGTTCTCAATGGTTTCTGCCGCACTCTCCTGCTCGCCTTTTTGCTCGCTCTTCAGCTTATCTTCCTGCGAGATGATGAAATCAAGCAGGGTAAAGTCATCCATGCTGCCGATCTTTTGCGACTCGCTGGCTGAGATGTAGTTGTCAATCAGATACCGCATACCTGGTTCGTAGGCTTTCAGATCAATAAAATCGCCGCTGGCTCTACCAATCGTGTCACGCAGGTTTACATAGAACGCAACCCTGTCGTCCAATGCACCTTGCTCGGAAACGGTATACCCCAAATCCGTCATGCGAGGCTTCAATTCCGCAAAAGCGCGAATCAAACGTCCGACGAGCTTGTACAGTTTCTCGCGAATGCGGGCAAAGGCTTCGTCCTGATTTTCGTCGCGACCACTTTCACCACAGAAATAGTGAATATAGTCGAGCTCTTTTCTGGGCAATTCGACGCCCTCGCAAAGCTCGTCCAATTCCTCCAGGGTATCAACGAAATACTTTTTCGCTTCTGTAGCTCTATCTTTCAAAAGCCCATCGACATCCTCGGCATCATAGCTTTCAAAGGCACCGGCGGTATACTTGTTCATGGCATCCGCCAAGTCTCCGAACAGTTCCTTGTAATCTACAATATAGCCAAAGTCTTTGCTCTCGCCATCCAGACGATTGACTCGGCAGATTGCCTGGAACAGGCCATGGTCATGCATCGCCTTGTCGATGTAGAGGTAGGTACAGCTGGGGGCATCGAAACCGGTAAGCAGCTTGTCAACTACGATCAGCAGTTTCATGTTTGCAGGTTCGTCCACAAACTTGCGTTTTGCTTCCGCTTCAAAAGCTTCTACTTTTTTGGCAATCTGTGTCTTGTCCTCCGACGGGTCAACGCCAATCATTTTCAGATAAGTGCTGTATTTTTCAAATGTTTCGGTTTCTTCCTCGTCGCTGACAGTATCCGTCCTTAAATCTCCGGCTTGCGGCGTATAAGAAGAAATAACCGCGCATCTCCGGAAACCCTTGCTTTGGAAAATTTCATAGTATCGGCATGCCGAATACACAGAACCGGCCACAAGGATAGCATTTCCGTTTCCATCCATCAGTCGTGCCTTGGTGGCAAAATCAAAGATGATATCATTGGCGATTTGCTCCAACCGGGAGCGAGAGGAGAAAATCTTTTGCAGATTCCCCCAATAAGCTTTGAGTTTTGCTTTTGCTCTGGGGGCCAGACCGACGGTTTTCGCCTCAAACCATGCATCGATTCTGTCCTGAGAGGTCATGCCCTGGGGCACATCTCTGGCCTCGTACCGCAGATCCAGCACAACGCCATCTCGAACACCTTCGTTGAACTTGTAGGTATGGATATATCCGCCGAAGGTTTCCAGACTGGTCTTTTTGTCCTTCTTCAAAAGCGGTGTGCCCGTGAAACCGATAAAGATGGCATCGGGAAGGATTGCCTTCATAGCCTCGTGAAGTTTGCCGGACTGAGTGCGGTGACACTCATCTACAAAAACTACGATATCACCCTTGGCAGAAAAATCCTTGGGCAAAGCGTTTTTCAAATCTTCGATGTATTTTTCGTAATCTGTTTCCGAGCTGTCGCTGCCACGCTTTCCAAATTTATGTACCAGAGAGCACAGAAGCCGGTCATCGAAAGCGTTCAGGTGTTCAAGCAGATCTTTTCCGCTCTTAGTGCGGACGATATTCTCATCCACACCCTTGTAATTCTTTTCAATTTGCTCATCCAATTCCTCGCGGTCGGTAACGACCAATACACGCGCATTGGGATTGTTCTCCAAAATCCACTTAGAGAACCACACCATGGTCAGACTCTTGCCGCTGCCCTGGGTATGCCAGACGATACCGCCGCGCTTCTTGTCCGTCAAACGGTGCTGCGCCCGTTTAATGGCATAGTACTGATTATAGCGGCAGACCTTTTTGATGCCCTTATCGAAGATTACAAAGTTGTGGATCAGATCAAGGAAACGCTTTTTGTAAAACAGAGCAAAAAGCTGTTTTTCCAACTTGCCGGGAATCCCCTCGCAGTATTCCTCAACCTCGATGTCCACAATATCGCGTTCCGTCTGATGCTCGGTAAAGCCGTCGTCTTTCCATTCCAGATAGTGCTTCTCCGGGGTAAGGAGCGTACCATAGCGCAAGCCCTCGCTGTCGTTCCCGGCCATACAGAACTGAATGGTCGTAAAGAAATCTTCGATGAAGTTCGATTTTTGATTGGTCAGATTCTGACGGATGCCGTTGGACACGGACACGCTGCTCTTTTTCAATTCGATTACCGCAAGTGCAATACCATTCACATAGATAACAACATCCGGACGCTTGGTGTTGTTGCTGACAACAGTGACTTCTTCCGCAATATAGAAGTCATTTTTACTGACATCTTCAAAGTCAATAAAATATACCGTCTTAGCCATCAAAGCGGCCATAGTCCTTAAGACCATCCGTCCAGTTTTTCAGAGAGAACGGTGGATTGGCCACCGCGAAGTCGAATCGCTTCAGCACCTCATCATCGGAGCCTTCTTCAAAATAGTGGGGTGAAGAGAATGTGTTTCCCGCTTTGATCTCACCTGCAGCTTTATTGTGCAGAACAAGGTTCATCTTGGCAAGGCCAGCGGTCGTCACTTCCTTTTCTTGTCCCCAAATGGCAATCTCAAAGGGCGCTTCATCCGCTGCGCGAATCAGAAGTGAACCGGATCCGCAGGCAGGGTCATACACGGAGTAACCCTCGTCGCGCTCTTCGATGCTGTCGATACCGATCACTTTGGCAAGAATACGGGAGACTTCGGCCGGTGTATAGAACTGGCCCTTGCTCTTGCCACTTTCCGTGGCAAAATGACGCATCAGATACTCATAGGCATCGCCAAGAATATCATCGCCGCCAGCCTTATTCTTTTTAAAATTGAATTCGTCACGCTGGAAAATGGCAATCAAGCCAGTGAGCTTATCCACCATTTCTTTGCCGCTGCCCAACTTGGCCTCATCATTGAAATGGGCATTGTCGATTACGCCTCGGAGATTGTTCTCTCCGGCTTCTGCCAACTTGGCAATGACCTTATCCATTTCTTCACCGATATTTTTATTGCCCTTCAATGCAACCAAATCGTCGAAACTGCCGCCTTCGGGAACCGTAATATCGGCATATTTTACGCCCTTAAACTTGTCCGTAACATATTTCACGAACAGCAGGGTCAGGATATAGTCTTTATACTGAGAGGCGTCCATGCCGCCCCTCAGTTTATCGCAGCTCGCCCAAAGGGAACTGTACAGCTCATTTTTCTTTATTGCCATCTTGGCAAATCCTCCTTGATTCAGGGAATTTCCCCCCAAATGAAAGCTATAAACTTTAAACTTAACTTTGCCAAGTTAGCATTAAGGTTTAAGTGCAGTAATCGGCACAACGAACACCCCATCTGACCGCAGATAAGCGGCATTTGCCATACCGCACAGCACGCAGAGAACCGCAGGAGGCTTTCCCTTAGGATCTTCCGAAATCTGCTTTTTGATCTCCAGCAAGTTAGCTGCAGCAGCGTCAATCTGGTTGGCACCCAGTTTGATTTCAAAAGCGCACCACTGGCCGTCAGGCAGTTCGATGACAGCATCGATTTCCTGATTTTTATAATCCTGATAGTGGTACAGATTTGCCCCGAAAGATTCCGCATAGATTCGAAGGTCACGTTCGCAGAGCGCTTCAAACAGGAAACCGAGCGTCTCCAAATCGCCCATCAGTCCAGCAGGGGTAGCTTTCAGCAAAGCACAGGCCAGAGAAGGGTCGGAGAAGTGCCGCTTTTCAGCCTGTTTAATACGGACGGAGGAACGGATGCCAGATGAGAATGGCGGCTGATTGTCCGTAATAAACAACCGCTTAAAAATATCCAGATAGGCAGACACCGTATTGGAGTCAATATCCTCGTCATCTACTGCCTTAATGTCTTTCATTAAAGTCTTATTGGTGACAGTGGTGCTTTCGTTACGGGCCAGAGAGCGCAACAGCAAGCGCATCTTGGATGTATCGCGCTTCACACCGTCGATGCGGTACACGTCATCGTCGATAACAGCATTGAGATATTCCAAAGGAAGCAGAGCAGCCTGCTCAATAGGCAATCCCAAACTGCCAGGCCATCCGCCGCGAATAATCAGCTCGATCAGTTTTTTCAGATCCATCTCGCCGGTTAATGCAGGGGCCAACTCGCCGTGGCACAGTTTTTCCAAGGAAACCTTTCCGCAGGAATCTCCAGACTCGTATAGGGACATGGGACGCATCCGCAACTTGGCAATACGGCCTGCACCGCTGTGCAGGATGCCTTTATGGTTCGGAGTAGCAGAACCGGTCAGAATGAATTGTCCTTTTTCCGCAACCTGATCCACCTTGTACCGCACGGCATCCCAAATAGGAGGAACTTCCTGCCATTCGTCGATTAAGCGCGGAGTTTCACCGTCCAGAACCAGAGCAGGAGACAATTCGGCCAGTTGGCGGTTCTGGAAGTTATTGGCGGGATCGCCAATATAGATTTCGCTTTTGCTGTGATAAGAGGATGTCCAGGTCTTTCCACACCACTTGGGACCCTCAATGCAAACGGCGCCAAAGGCCGACAGATATTCCTTAACCTTTGTATCAATAACGCGGGGTTTATAGTTCTGCTTATCCATAAACACTCACCTCGACTATAAACTGAGTCTATTATAGTCCATTCAGCTGAATTTTACAACTACATTCAGTTGGATTTTTGCTTTTCGTTCAGTTGAATTTCCGCCTTCCAACCAATCAACTTTCTATCTCAAGTTTGGTGTATAATCTGCCTTCACCAGGTAACGCCCGATGCCATATCCGGAGTCGCTACGTTCAAACACTTCTTTCGGCAGAGTTGGCAGATACTTTCGCCCGAAAGCTGTACCAAAGCATGCCTCGAAGTTGGTTGTCGGCAGCACGACCCAGTCGGTATCGTCCTGCCTGTGCGCCATGTAATAGAGAACCAGCGCTTTTATGACTTCCAGTGGAATCTCCTTTGGCGTGACCGCACGCAGCTTTTCCAGATACTCCGGCGGCAGCTCATGTTCCGCGTTTTGCAGTGGCCCCAGCTCCAGCGCATCGGCAAGCACATCGTCGAAACGTAGGACCCATGCGCCCTTGGTATTCTCAGAAAACAGCGGCACCTGGAACTGAATCACCTTGCTGCGCCAAGCAGTGTCGAACTTGGCCTCTATGACCTCTGCCTTTGGTATGACCGTCTTGCGAACCTTATCAGGATCGTTCAGCACAAAGCGGGCAAGACGGTGAACATGGCGGTGGAACCAGCCGCTGCCGTCAGCGTCCACCAGTTCAGGAAACATTACATGCAGCTCTTCAAAATGGCTCTTATTCGGCCGCGCCTTTTTGGGCGCGGCTTTTTTGCTGTCCGGAACACTGCACCAGGCACACAGAGCCTTGCTTACATAATCCAGGCGCTCCCTTGGGTCACTGTCGAGAATATTGCCGTCTACATCATGGTACATATACCCGCGGGCGATGATGGTCAGAACTCGGGCCAGACCCTTGAACTCCAAAATGGTGGTAAAGGTGAAGCGGCCCATATAGGCGGTGTCGTTTTTACTCTTGGCGGTATAGCTTACAGCCCCGGTGTAGTCCAGAAATTCCTGCCACTCATTCAGCATAGGACACCTCTAACACATTCTTTTCGATTTGGTCGATCAGCAGCTCCCACAGCAGATCTCGCTTGCTCAACGCAACCACATACTGTACGGCGATACCGGGGCGCACGATTTTGTTCAGTAGTTCGCGGCACTTTTTCGAGACAGGTTCTTTGTAGTCGGCGGAAAAAGAATGCTCCATGTAGGCTTTCATCATAGCGGCAAAATTGGCAGTGTCCGTTTCGCGCAGGAGCTGTTTGCGCTCCAGCGCATTGTTTTCATCGTCAATGTCGCAGACCAGATCGCCCAGGATGCGATAACCGCTCTGCCGGAAGTCAGTCAGCAAATCATAATAGTCGGTCGCTTCCGGCAGGTACTCCGCCAAAAACAATTCCCGTTTGTCTGCTGCCATGAAGGGCCATTGTTGGTCAGAAATGGAATGCCGCAGCGCTGTGATGCGTTCCGGTGGAAACTGACGGAAGAAAGCGTACAGCTCATCGGAGTCATATAAATCTTCTTGTCCTCTGGCATATAGGATGCGCTCGATGTCGCTTTTCTTTTGTCTGTGCCTTACCGGGACGCGGCAGGCGCGGATGCGGGAAAGGCAGCGCTCATAATCTTTCAGCAACTCAGATACAGAGGAAAGAATTTGGGGATCGAGCCGGATCTGCCAACCATCCTCTTGCGCAAAGGTAAACAGTTCTCTGTCCTCTGCGAGGGTAGGTTTGATTCGCGGCGTGTTCTGCTTCAGCTTCCGCGCCAGATAGGGCAGCTTCTCAATGTGGGACTCGACCGTACTCCAGTCCGTCCGTGCAAAGAATGCGTCCAGCTTTTCTTTGTGGGTCGGCTCATACCACGCCCGCCGTGTCTCCTCTGCCTGTTCCGCCAGATATTTATACTGGAGGAATGCACTGCGCTTGACGCGTTTCGTACCGATGTATTCGTCAAGGTCGGGCCTCACACCGCTTTTGGCAGCGTCGATCTCCAGACCGCTGAGAATGGCCAGCGTCTCAATTTCTCTGCGGCAGCGCTTCCGCTCTTCTGGGTCGGCGCTGTCACTGTAAGCAATCACGCTACGGTCCATGGCAGCGTTGCAGATTTGACCGATGCGGGCGGCAAAGGTATTCTCCACCGTGTGGAACTGCTCACGCCAATCGTTGGGGGCAGACGATGGGGCGGACAGGGACGGGATCTTTAGCAGCGGCAGATTGGCGTTGTTGGAAAGCTGCTGATGCACCTCGTATTCATAATTGCGCTTGACACAGCGGTTCAGGATGGGATCGGCAACAGTCTTGATTTGATCACCGTCGTAGTCAGCACCACCCAGACGCTCCGCCGCCAAAGAATCGGCAGACACAAAGACCACATCAGTCAAATGGCCGAGATAATGTTCACGCAGCTCGTCCCCATCTGGATAGACGGAAAGCTGAAGTTCCTCGTTGCGGGCGATGTGTGGATTGCGAAGCAACGTGCAGCTCTCGTCGTGCCCATAAGCGGCGCCGGGTGCATAAAAGCTGTCCTCCGCAAAGAAATCTACAGTGACGGCATCACAAAACACACGCTCTGCGGGCATCTGAAACACGCGGGGAGACATCAACTGGCGCAGCAGTTCCAGCAAATCGCCGGAGAGGAATCGATTATCTCCCGGCACCAATAGGTGACCGATGGCGTAATTCTTCAACAGCGTTTTCGCCTGTGTTTCCAGAGCATCGGTGTAAATGGGTTCGTTGATGAATCGTGGATTTTTGTTCAGTACTGCGGCAAGAATGTACGCGCGGCTTTTGCGCGGTTGACTCAGGCCGTCCAAAAAATACTTTTTGCGGAAATAACTGTTGGCACAGAAATTGTAGTAAGCAGTCTCGGTCGCCTTGGTCAGCCATTGCCGCTTATCTGTTTCCGGGCTGCAGTTCCAACCGTCGGGAAGATCGGCGGGGCGAAATTCCTCTGGCTGAATGGATACCGTGGACAGAAATTGATAGTTCAACGCAACAAGGGATTCAGCATGTTCCTTATTCGTGTTGGTGATATACAGGGCGTGCCGGTATTTACGAAACGCTTTCCAATAGTCCTTCCAGCTCATATCGTTTTCCTGGAGCCAGCGGTCTGCTTTGAACTGGCTACGGGTCAGAATGATATCTACATTCTGGACTGAGTGATTGATGCCCCAAATGTCCTGAATGACCTGCGTTCCGGAACGCTTCAAGAAATCTTTGAAGTCAACCTGGTGGAGCATTCCTTTGATGTAGGGCAGACGAATCTGGAAAGAGGTGTGACAGTGTCGCCCACAGTACGCTTTATCTACTGTCTCTGCGTACTCCTTTGAGATCAACCCAACGCCGTCAAAGCAAGTGATGTTGATATCTTCGATCGTTTCCTCACGATAATATTTTCCGCACTTATCCCCCTCCACCACGGTAATGACAGGCACTCGTTGCATGAGCTTCTTGGGATTATCCACGACGATCACGCGGTGGGGCTTGTCGATTCGGATTCCATCCACCCGTGTGCCGGAGGAAAACATCAAACCGTTGTAGGCGTAGAGTTTACTGAGTTTGCAACGATCCAAGGTCATGTCCAGCATGATACGCTGGCGCATGATTGCATACAGGTCAGCACGAATAAACGACAGCCTGGACTGGCGGCTCATGCTGGCTGAGCGTTCAAAGCTGACGTAGCGGTGGAGACCGCTGCCGAAGTCCAGCGTCACACCTTCAGGGCGGAACATGTCTTTCGCTTTCTCCCGGCGAATCTGCTGCGTGCGGTTGCTGCCCCGGCGGTCAAAGATGCCGGAGAAGTCCATGTAGAAGATCACGTCCGCAAGGTCGGTGACCATTCCCTCTCCTTCGCGTTCCCGGTAGCGGTCGCCGCGGAGCTGACACATCAGCTGAAAGAACATGGCACAGTCATCCTGCTCGTGTTTTGCGCCGGGGATCATACAGTGGTCCGTTGCAGTACGGTTCAACTGAAATGTGTATACACCATTTTCCTCTCTGGCATAGCTCATAAGCGTTCTGGCTGAGAGTTCATAGATCCGGTATTTAGTTTGCGGCATCGTATCACCTCCGTTTTCATTCTGACAGAAGCGCAACCCCCATAATCTACACAGCTACATCATATCACAAAATCGTTCAGATGCAATAAGGATACTGGCCCCACTTTTTTCAGCGAGGTCAGTATTCTATTTCTTTTAAGGAGGTATACCATATGTACAAAAGCAACATCCAACCCCTCAACACCATCGACGGTGAAACCCTGATGAGCATCCCCATGGAGCCACTGAACTTTGTGGTGGACTCGCTCATCTCACAGGGTCTGCACATTCTGGCCGGCGCACCGAAGGTGGGGAAATCCTGGCTTGCGCTTTGGCTGGCAACCACCATTGCCAAGGGAGAACCCGTTTGGAATCTCCAGACAAAGCAGGGCACCACGCTCTACCTCTGCCTTGAAGATTCCACACGCCGCATCCAGAACCGGCTCTTCAGTATCACGGACGAGGTCCCGTCCAGCGTTCGCTTCTGCACCGAAAGCAACATCCTGGAGAAAGGTCTGGAGCAGCAGCTCACCCAGTTCCTCAAAGAATATCCGGACACGGTTCTGATCATCATTGACACGTTGCAGAAAGTGCGCAGCGTGAAAAATGATAACGCCTATGCCAACGACTACCGTGACCTTTCTCTGCTCAAGCGCATTGCAGATCAGCACGGCATTGCCATCCTGCTCGTTCACCATCTGCGCAAGGAGGGTGATGAAGATGTGTTCAACCGCATCTCCGGTACCACCGCCATCAGCGGTGCGGTGGATTCCAGTTTCACACTGGTGGAGGACAAGCGCGGCAGTGGTCGTGCGAAACTCTCCTGCATTGGTCGTGATATTGAATACAGAGAGATAGAGTTGGAACGGAACAAGGATAATGTGTGGCAGCTCATCTGTGACAGCAAGGTCACTCCCGGCGGAAGCATCCCTGCCGCCATCTCTGCATTCATGTCGAACCGTACCGAGTACATCGGCACTCCCACGGAGTTCGCTGAAGAGATCGACCCTGACGGAACGCTGGGGATTACACCGAAGAAAGCAGCGCGGTTGCTCTCTGAAAGCCTTGCAACCCTAAGGCAAATCGGTGTTACCGCCTGTCTGCGCCGCAGCAACGGAAAGCGCATCGTCGAGCTGCACCGTGCCGAAAGTGTCGACACGCCGGGGGTTGACCCTATCGACCCTTGTGAGGCCACAGAAGGCGATTTGTCGGCTGTTTCCGCCTCTGCCGGGTTAAACACTCTACCGCGAAATCTGCCCCGATTTTCCGCCACGTTCGGCGAAACGGTGGAGGTTACGGCAGAGAGGAAAAATTCCCTCCCATAACCGGGCTCCCGCCGAAACCCAGCGAGAGCGGTTTCGGTGGGAAGAGGGCGAACGACAGAACGAACGAGCTTTGCCGCTTGCGGCGGAGCGAGGGATGTGTCGTCCGTGAGGACGACAGCGAGCATCGCCTTTGGCTGTCCACCACCGCCCGGTCGGGCGGCGGCGTACTGCCTTCGGCATCTCCTTTCCGGGCAGAAGCCCGGACCCACTTTATCACGGAGGTATTCATTTGAAGAAAAAAGTCAACCGCACAAAACCAGTTTCATTGACCTTCCGTGTCACGGAAGGTGACGCAGAGCTCATCCGGCGGAACGCAAAGTCCGCGGGGATGGATCTGACAAAGTACCTGACGACATGCGCCGTCGGGAAAGAGATCGTACACATCAACGGTTTCGATGACTGCGCCCGTGCGTTGCGGCGGCAGGGAACGAATCTCAATCAGCTCATCACACTGGCAAACATGGGCAGGATCAGTTCCGTTAATGTTGGTGAAACCTATGAGCTCTATCTGGAGATTCAGAAACTGCTGAAAGAGGTTCTGGAGAGGAAGGTGTGAACCATGGCAACGGTCACACCCATCAACCGTCCGAAAGGACAATGCCGCGCCGGACTGTCTGCTGCATTGGACTACGTCATGCAGGAGAAGAAGACCGAGTTCGAAGGCCGGCAATTGGTTACAGGTGTCAACTGCCAGCCCGAGATCTGCTACACACAGTTCATCAGCACCAAACTTCAGTACGGCAAGTGTGACGGCAAAATGTATTTTCATTTCGTGCAGTCCTTCCACCCGGATGAAAATATCACACCGGAGAAAGCACACGCCGTTGCTCTGGAGTTGGCGCAGCAGTGGAAGGACTACGAAGTCATCGTTGCAACACATACCGATGCGGAGCACATCCATTCCCACTTCATTATCAACTCGGTCAGTTTTGAAAACGGCAGGAAACTGCATTTCGAAAAAGACGATCTGACGCAGCTCCGAAAATTCTCAGATGAGATCTGTATGCGTCACGGCCTGTCCATTTGCCAGCCGAAGAAGCAACAGACCTCGGGAATCAGGCAGGCGGAGTATCACGCGGCGATGCGCGGCGAGAGCTGGAAGGTGGCTCTCGCCATTCAGATCGACGAGTGCATGAAATATGCCGTCAACAAGGAGCAGTTCATTGAACTGATGCAGAGCGAGGGCTATCAGGTCAAGTGGACGGATAGTCGCGCGAATATCACCTACACCACACCCGACGGCAAAAGCTGTCGGGATTTTCGTTTACACGATGAAAAATATTTAAAGGAGAACATGGAATATGAATTCTACATTCGAGCGCAGCAATACACGACCCAGCATGGCGGATATGAAAGCTATGCAGCAAACGGCTCTGAGCCACAATATAGACAAGGCTGGAAATATCCAGAAAGCAGTCACGCTGACAGAGGAGAACTGGACAGGCCTGACCAACGCAGTGGAGCTGACCGGACAGTCCGTTCTGCAGCTCCAGGAGAGTGTGGAGCATCTGCTCACGGACGAGCAGATGGACGCAAAGCTCAAAGCACAGGTGCAAGCTTTGATGGCGCAGCACAGAACAGCAATCTCCGAGATGCAGTTGGAGGTGCAAAAATTGACCGAGAGCAGCACCGAACGCTGGAAGCAGATGGAGAACAGCGCGGAGCGCACTCTGAACAGGATGCAGCGGGATCAGGAAGTGGCGCTGAAGGAGTTCGGGAAACAGGTTGGGAGAGCCAGCGAGGAGTACTCTACCGAACTCTCCAGGGCGAGCGATTCCGTGAAAAGGTTCGCGAGTCGAATCCAGCTGCAGATGTATCTGCCCACCATCATTCTGGTGCTGTGGGAATTGGTGCGGCATCTGTTCTTGCTGGATTGAGTGCCATGGATGCCGACAGCGATGATCCGGAGGAACGGTGCCGTAAGATGGAGGCCAAGACTGCGGCGCAAAATCTCGGCGCGGCAATTGGCCTGGTGGCTGGAGCGGTCATTGCAGCAAACAGACACAAGTCCGCAACAGAACCGGACGATCACACAAACGAACAAACACAAACCTGGCAGCAGACCATGTAACAGTCTGCTGCCTTTCTCATTTTCAGAAAGAGGTGTTACTCAAGACCTGTATTTTTCTTTCCTGTCGGGGCAATAATTTTTACAGCAAAGGAGGTGGGCGGCAGTGACTGCGCAACACATCCAATCACTGGAACAGAAAAAGAGACATGCGGCGGAACAGATCTGGCTTCACTATTACAACCAGACGCTGTTCGAAAAGGGCTTGATCACGGAAACAGAACGAAATCGTATGAAAAATCTGATCAACGGGTTAGCGCCGTCCACCACTAAATAGTTTTCTCGGGGAGCATCACACACGATGCTCCCCCTTTTTCGAAATTCATATTGCTTTATTCATACAGAAATGATATATTGATTATGATAATGATAAAACGAAAAACAAGGAGGCGGAGTCATGGACATCCACACCATCCGAATGATGCTCAAGACACGTTCTATTTACGATATCCCGTTGCGGGTGACCTACTATGCCCGAGTATCGTCCGAGAGTGATGAGCAGCTCAACTCGCTTGGAAACCAGATTGCCTACTACGAGGATCTTATTAGAAAAAATTTGACCTGGACATTCGTCCCTGGGTACATTGATGAAGGCCTCTCTGGCATTTCTACAAAGAAGCGTGAGAACTTCAATCGCATGATTGACGATGCGGCTATGGACAAATTCGATTTGGTGATCACCAAAGAAATCTCAAGATTTGCACGAAACACACTGGATTCCATTCGATTCACACGGCAACTTCTCGGATACGGCGTCGGTGTGTTCTTCCAGAATGATAACATCAATACATTCGACGAGGACTCAGAATTACGTCTGTCCATCATGTCCTCCATCGCGCAGGACGAGTTGCGCAAGCTCTCGAGCCGCGTGAAGTTCGGTCATCAGCAGGCGATCAAATCCAACGTGGTGCTTGGCAACAGCCGCATCTTCGGATATACAAAAGCTGATGGAAAACTGGTCATCGACGAAACCGAAGCACCAATGGTCCGCGAACTCTTCGAGCGCTATGCTACCGGCGAATACTCCATGAAACAGCTTGAAACGATCTTCTGGGATAAGGGCTACCGCAATCATAATGGCAACAAAATCGCCCATACCACCATGTCCAACATGATCGCAAATCCCAAGTACAAAGGCTACTATGTGGGGAACAAGGTCAAGGTCGTGGATATGTTCACCAAAAAGCAGAAGTTCCTCCCACCGGAGGAATGGGTCATGTTCAAGGATGAAACAGGAGAAATTGTCCCCGCAATCGTAACGGAAGAAATTTGGGATCAGGCCAATGCCGTGCTGAAAAAGCGCAGCGAGGATGTAAAAGCACGCCAGGGAATCAGCAACCATGCAAACCTTCTGACCGGAAAACTATACTGTACCCATTGCGGTGCGGCCTACTATCGGCGTGACACGGTCGACCGCTCCGGCAACAAAAACAGTAAATGGGTATGTTCCGGCAAAATCAAAAACGGAAGCGACTCCTGTCCGTCCTTTGCAGTGTACGAAAGCGAGATAAAGCCTCTCCTGCTGGAAGTGTTGAGGGATACCGAGGCAGATGCAAAAGCTCAGATTGCGCGATACATGGAACTGTATACCAGTCTGGCAGGCAGCGGTGGGATCACTGAGCAAATTCAAGAACAGGAGCAAATCATTGAACTGACGGAAAAGAAGAAGCAGAAGCTGCTCCAGCTCGCCGCCACCGGAGAAATGAGCGACCGGGATTTCCTGTCTATGAACAAGCAGTGTACTGCTGAAATAGACACAGCAAGAGAACTGCTGGCCGAACTATATGCCCAGCGCGAGTCTGCCGATGATTTGAAAAAGCACCTTGATACCATTCGCCAGGTGCTGAAGGAAGCTGAGCGGGATGCAGTAAAGAGTGTCGTCAACAAAGATTTCGTGGACAAGTTCATCGACAGGATCTTTGCCACCATGGTCGATGAAACGACGATGCAGCTCCAAATAAAGATATTCACCGGTGAAGTCACGGAAAAGTATCTGGCAAATCTCAGAGTTCGCGCAGGTAACATCATTGGTGCAAGCGAGAAGCCAAGCGAAAACGCAGTCGCCGCAATAGCTGTCGCCGACGATAGTCGTACGGGTCAAACGTTCAAGAAGATGATCGAGTCCTACGAGAACGGCATGAAGTAAGGTTGTCCCAAAGGACGATCATTAGCCATCTGTTCTAATTGGCAAAAAAGGGCCGGACACCCAGTCCGCTCAGGGAATATTGTCAGTGGGAAGCCGGGGATTCCGGCATCTGTGACAATTTTCTCTGGCGGGGCGGCGTCCGGCCCGCTTTTTATAAGCCGTTGACAATAAAATTGGGGCGCTGACCCTCTAAAATCAGGCGTACGGAGTTCCACATATTCTGGTGGGCCCGTGCAAAGGAACCGCCGGTGTTGCCGCCCAAATGGGGACTGTAGACGGCGCGGTCAGCTATCTCAGCAGGGAGCGCTACCAGCGGATGGTCTGCCGGGGTGGGTTCGGGATAAAAGGTATCCATGGCAATGCCCCCTAACCGGCCATCCAACAGGGCCTGGCGTACCGCCTGGTTGTCAATCAGTTCTCCACGGGCAGTATTGACCAGAATGGCGCCGGGACGAATTTTTTCCAAAAGAGCGGCATTGATCATGTGGCGGGTCTGGTCATTTACCGCACAGTGGAGGGAAAGAATGGAGCAACGTGCGGCCAGCTCCTCCAGGGGCAGGTAGGTTACACCAAACTCTGCCTCTACCTCCTGGGGACGGCGGTGTGCGGTGTAATAGAAGAGCTGGCAGCCGAAGGGGCGCAGCAGCCGGGCGGTGGCCTGGCCAATGTCGCCAAAGCCAATAAGGCCAATCGTCTGTTCGCCCAGCTCCGGGGCCTTGGAGACCATCACGGCCTCCTTCATTTCAATTTGTCTGCCCTGGAGCACAGCCTGATGGCCGGTGATCCCATGGCGCAGGGCCATAAGCATGAGCATCACTGTGTGCTCAGCTACAGAGGCAGCATTGCAGCCCTTGTTGTGGCATACAAAGATGCCCCGCTGCCGGGCAGCCTCCAGGTCAATGCAGTGGAAGGCCACGCCCTCGGAATGGATCATCTTCAGCTGGGGCAGCAGATCCATCAGATCTGGACCCACTGGAGTAATGGCATCTGCCAAAAGACATTGGGTATCGGGATTATGTTTGGCAGCCTCCAGTGCGTTGGGATACTGCTCCAAAAAAGCCAATTCCAAAGGAAGCTTGGAAAGAAAATCAGGGGCATAGGCATCGTATCGGGACTTAGGGCCCAGGACCAGAACCTTCAATTCAATCATCTCCCACAAAATTAAGGTGTTACAGTCAGGTAACTGCCAGATACATATCCGGTGACGGCCTGGCCCTGGCTATCCGCAAATACTACCCGGTACCAGCCGTTTTCTTCTCCGAGTACCACTACGGTATTGCCGTCTTTCAGACTGGCGATAATGGAGTTGGAGGTGGAAGGACCGGAACGGACGTTGAGCCCAAGCTCGGCATCCGTGACCACACCCAGACGCTGGGCGGGGGTGCAGACCACAAAGCAGTTAGCGCTCAGCCCCTGCCAGCTGGCGGTGATGGTGACCACCTGGTCGGAGGAGCCGGTGTGTACGTTGGTGACCGCTCCGGAGGAGGAGACAACAGCCACTGTGGGATCGCTGCTGGTCCAGGTGATGACCGCGTTTTCATAGGCGGGGGTGAGGGATGCGGTAAGGGTTGTGCTGTCCCCAGCGGCAAGGATCATCTGGCTTACATCCAGACTCAGGGTGTACTGATTGGGGTCCACCGAGGGGTCAACGGGGGTGAAGGTGATGGCCTTGTACAAAATGGCGGCCATCTCCGCACGGGTCAGGTTCCCCTGAGGATCAATGCCGTCGCCCTTGCCGCTGACCAATCCCTGGGAGACCAGCGTGGCGGTGTGCACCTTGGCATAGTCGGCGATTTGATCCCGGTCGCTGAACTGGTCCAGCACAGACAAATCTCCATCGGGACAGTTCTTGCCCATCAGCGGCAGGGCCTGACGCAGGATGGTAAAGGCCTGTTCCCGTGTGACGGGGGCGGTGGGGGAATATGCTCCGTCACCGGTACCGGTGGCAAGGCCGGCCTCCTGGGCCCAGGAGAGGGCGGTATAGTAGTAGTCGCTCTCGGAAACGTCAGTAAAGTCGGCCTTGTGGGTGGTGGCGGGCTTGCCAAGAGCATTGTAGAGCATGAGCATAAAGTCGCCCCGGCGGATCTGGTTGTCCCGGCCGAACTCCGTGGGACTGATACCCGTGACAATGTTATGGGCGTAACAGTATTCCACGGCGGTGTAAGCCCAGTGGTCGGGGGTCACATCGTTGTGCACATAGGCAGGGGAGACGGTGATGGTCTGGCTCTTGCCTCCGGCAGAGATGGTAATAGAACCGCTGGTGGGGGCGGAGGAGGCGGTGAACAGGCCGTGCTCATCTACACTGCCGATGTCACCGCTTACCGTGCAGGTGACGGCTTCCCAGTTCCGCAGGGCGGTGCGGCCCCAGTAGCTGCCCGTGACCGAGAGTTGAATTTGCTCTCCAGGGTCCACGGTCAGGCTGGTAAGGGCCTGGGAAGAGCCCTTTTGGGATACGGTAAAGGAGGTGAGGGAATCCACCACATGAATTTGAGCCGTGCCCTCTAACTCCCGGTCGTGGGTACGAATCCGGATGGTGTCGGTACCCGCCCGGTTTCCGGCGGTGTAGACGCCATCTTCGATGGTGCCCAGGTCCTCCAGACTGGTGAAGGTCAGCTCATCCAGGTCGGCATCCACCAGGTTTAGGCCGTTGTCCAGGGCTACCACAGCAGGCAGGGTGAGAGAGGTACCCGTGAGTACGGTTGCCCCTTCCGAGGTAAGGGCCAGCCGGTCTGCCTCTTCATCTCCCGTTTCATCGGTGACCAGGAGCAGATAGGTGGCGCAGCCACGGGGGCTGCCGCCTGAAGGAACGCTCTGCAGGCTGGAGCCGCTCTGGCCCGGCAGCCACACGGACATGGCGGTGGAACCGCCGCCGTCTACATTGACCGCCCAGACACAGCCCTGTTTCAGCAGTTCATCGGCCAGGTCGGCCTCACTCAGGCCGATGGAATAGCCCGACTGCCTTCCGTCCACAGCGTAGACCAGCAGGGTGCCGTCCGCCTTCATACCAATGGCGGAGCGGGGCTGCCGGCCGTCATTTTTATAGGTCCAGCCGGAGCTGTCGGTAATGACGCCGTCCTTGATCAGAATGTCGCCCACGCCGCCGGCCCACTGAGCCTGGGACAATGTCTCATCTGGACATACGGTTTCCAGAGTAATGCGGTCTCCCACCTGGAAGGAGGAGTAGACAAAGCTGTAGCCGGATGCATCGGCAGCGGTAAGGACATATTCGTCCTCTCCCACGTCCAGAGCCCCTTCTCCGTGGACCAGCTCTGTGACCACCAGCTCCAGCTTGGAGTTGACGGTGAGGTCCTGGGAACGGTCTTCGTCCTCGTTGGGGGAGAGCCAGGGGAGGGGGGGCGTTGTCTCCTCAGATACCAGCTTCATGCGCACAAACCAGCCGTCGCCGGAGCTGCGGGTGGTGGCGGAGAAGTCGCGGTTGATGAGATACATTCCTCCGGTGGAGGAGCGAAGCTTATTAAAATAGTGTGGGGTCACGGTATTTCCCGTGGTCTGGTTGGTGAGGGTCAGAGAAACCTGAGGGTGGCCCATAATGGAGACCTCACCGTCGGTGATCACCATGGCGTTTTCGTCTTTGCCGCTGGACTTATACACGCCGTCCTCGATGACGATGCCCATGGGAACGCCGGAGGACATGGAGAAAAAGTCGGTGTTCATGGCGCCCACCACATGGTAACCGGCGGCCTGGGCGTTGGAAACTGCCTTGTTGATGGAGGCGGTACCATATACGGTGCCGGAGCCCTGAAGCAAAATGGGGTAGACATCGCTGTCCTCCTCCAACTCCAGGGAGAAGCTCTCCACCCGGCTGTCCTTGTTGACGGTGACGGTATTTCGATAGGTGAGGCCATCCAGAATATCAATGGAGGTCTGAAGCTTTTGCTCCCCGGCGGCAGCAAAGGCCGTGGGGACGGCCAGCAGGACAGCCAGGGAAAAGGCTGCCAGCCGGCGTGGAATAGAATGTAACGTTGTTTTCATGGGAACTCCTTTTGCAATATGTAAACCAATGACATCCTTCACATTGTATCAGAATCCGGAGAGGGTTGCAATGGCAAAACGAAGAAAACGGAGCGGAAAGAAGTTTATAAAACCTTAAAGATTGAACAGTTGAAAAAGAAGTGCCCATGGTGTACAATGAGACGATATTATGGGATTCTATGGATAAAGGGGGGAGTTACCCTGGAAAAGCAGCAGGGCAGCGCAGCCAAAACCATCAGCCTTGTGATGGTGATGACCCTGGTGGGCAAGGTGCTGGGGCTGTACCGGGACCGGCTTTTGGCGGTTCATTACAGCGTAGGGCCCCAGGCCAGTGCCTTTTTTACCGCCAGCCGGATTCCACGGGTTTTCTTTGATGCGGTGTTTGCCTCGGCCATTGCCGCGTGCTTTATCCCCGTATTCAGTGAATATTTGGAGAAAAAAGGCAAGGAGGAGGCCTACCGCTTTGCCGGGCAGTTTATTACCGTGATGGCCCTGCTCACAGGCGGCGTGACCGTGCTGGGAATGCTGTGCCCACAGCCAATGGTGACCCTTTTTGCTGACTATGCCGACCCGGACACGGTGTCCCTGGCCGTCTCCCTCACACGGGTGATGTTTCCCACGGTGGTGTTCTCCGGCATTGCCTTTTCCCTGGTGGGAGTGCTGCAGGCGCTGGATCATTTTACCGCCCCGGCGCTCATGTCGGCGGTATCCAATCTGGTGATCATCCTTTACTTCTTCGGAATGAACGAGAAGTTTGGGATCTATGGCCTGGCTGTGGCCTATTTGCTGGGGTGGTTTCTCCAGGGAGCCATTCAGGTGCCGCCTTTGGGGCGGCTTGGCTACCGGTACCGGCCGGGGATTTCCTTCCGGTCCGAGGGAATGAAAAAGGTGTTCGCCCTTATGGGGCCGGTGATGGTGTCCACCTGGATCCAGCCCATTACCCAGGCCATCAGTTCCCGCTTTGGCTCTCAGCTCTATGAGGGGGGCGGAGTGGCGGCTTTGGAGTATGCCTCCAACCTCTATCTGGTGATTGCGGGCACCTTTATTTTGTCTGTGACCAATGTGATTTTCCCCAAGCTCTCCCGGCTCACGGCCGGAGGCAAAGAGGGGGAGTTTCAGGACGCCATCCGCCAGACCACACACACCAGTCTTTTCTTCGTCCTGCCCATGTCGGTGGGGCTCATGGTAGTGGCCCGGCCCCTGGTCTCCCTGATTTATGGAGGCGGCGAGTTTGACGCCTTCTCCGTGGATATCACCGCCACGGGCCTTACCTGGATGTCCCTGGGTATGGCGGGCTATGCCCTGCAAAATGTACTCAGCCGGGCCTACTTTGCCCGGCAGAACGGGAAAGGACCTCTGGTAGCCGGCGTGATCTCCATTGTGGTGAACATTTTGCTGTGCCTGGTACTCACCGACCACTTCCAGGTGGCGGGATTGGGCGCGGCGACCGCGGTGACCTCTACGGTCTATGCCCTGCTGCTGCTTGTCCCCATGGAACGCCAGGGAAAGGGAGTGCTCAGCCGGGAGATGGTCCGGGATCTTATGAAAATGGCCTTGTGCGCCGCAGCCATGGGCCTGTGTGCCCTGGGGGTGCTCCATGGAACCCAGGCGGTGCTGCCTGCCAATAAAATCGGAGAGACGGTGTCTCTGGGCCTGTGTGCCCTGTCGGGAACGGGGGTTTATTTCCTGTCGGCCCTGGCTCTGGGACTGGGAGAGGCAAAGCTGACTGTCTCCTTGATCAAACAAATGCTGAAGCGAGGTTAAGCCATGCAACAAGTGAAGCAAGTGTTGGACGCCAGCGTCCTTTGGCGTGCCCTTATGGCCCTGTGTGCCTGGGTCGGGGTACAGTGGGAGCGCAGCGGTATCATCCAGTGGTTTCTCCACCCAAAGGGCTGGTCCCCGCGGGCGTCAGAGAACAGCATCTTTTTTAAGCTTTGGTCCCTCATCCGAGGTGCCCTGTGCCGGCTTTATGAGATTTTGCACCTGGATGTGCTGTTTCAAGGAAGTGTGTTTACCAAAACCTGGCTGTGGTGTTCCCTGCCGGTGGTATTGGCCCCGGCAATGGCCGTATCCAGCCCTTCCATTGCGGTGCTGCTGCTGTGCGCCGTGGGATACGCCTCTCTATTGTTAAACCTAGTGCGGGACCGGAAGCGGAAGCTGGCCTGGTCCCCCATTAACCGGTATATCATCCTGTATGCCGCTGTGTATATGGCGGGGACCTTGTTCTCCGTCAACCTCCAGGGGAGCCTGAAGCCGGGCCTTTTGTCCGTGGCCTTCATCCTCTTCGCGGTAGTACTCTATAACGCCGTGGAGAGCCGCCGCCAGCTGGATACCCTCATTGCCCTGATGGTATTGGCGGGGGCTTTGGTGTCCTTCTACGGGATCCTGCAATATATTTTCCGCTGGGGCTATCAGTCCGCTGCCTGGGTGGACAGCGATATGTTCTCCGGCATTGAGTTCCGGGTGCCTTCCACCCTGGAGAACCCCAACATGCTGGGCCAGTACTTGATTTTGGCCATCCCCATGGGAGGAGCGAAGCTCCTCTCTGCCAAAGATTGGCTGCGGCGGGCCTTCTACTTCGTCTGCTGCGGGCTCATGTGCATCTGTATGCTGCTTACCTTCTCACGGGGAGCTTGGCTGGGGCTGCTGTTTGCGGGGATGATCTTTGTACTGATGATCAATCCCAAGCTCATTCTCCTGGCTCCGGTGGCTCTGGTGGCCCTTTACTTTGTGCTGCCTGACACCGTCATTAACCGCTTTACCAGCATCGGCAATCTCAGCGACAACTCCACCTCCTACCGGGTCTATATCTGGATCGGGGTGCTGTCTATGCTGAAGGACTACTGGATGTGCGGCATCGGACCTGGAGATGCGGCCTTCAACATGGTCTATCCGGCCTACAGCTATAACCAGATCGTGGCCCCCCATTCCCACAACCTGTTTTTGCAGATCGTGTGCGATGCGGGCATTGTGGCCCTTATCGTGTTCCTGATTTTGCTGTTTGTCTATTTCCGCATGATGTGCTCGGCCATTGGCAAGGAAAAAGACTGGACAAACCGGATTTTGCAGATTGCCTTTACCTCCGGCGTGTGCGGCTTTATGGTCCAGGCCATGACCGATTATTCCTTCTATAATTACCGGGTGATGTTCTTCTTCTGGGCTTATCTGGCCTTGGGAGCCCTGTGTGCCCGGCGGGGTAAGCTGCCGGAAAAGGGGGCGCGGGCATGAAGCGGATCTTGAACATCATCAGCGACACCAACATTGGCGGAGCCGGCCGGGTCATTTTGAACTACCTTAATTACACCGACCGCAGCCAGTTTGAAACCCTGGTGGCCGTCCCCCGAGGGAGCCTTTTGAAGGAGCCTCTGGAGAAGGCGGGGGCCAAGGTCTATGAGGTGGACGGCATGGCCGACCGTTCCTATCACAAGGACGATGTGAAGCTTCTCAAGACGCTCATCCGGGAGCTGAAGCCCGACCTGGTCCACACCCATGGGGCGCTGTCCGGGCGAATTGCGGCCAAGCGGTGCCATGTGCCGGTGGTGTACAGCCGCCACTCCGCCTTCCCCGTGCCCGCCAAGCTGCGGTATCCGCCGGGCCGGTGGGTGAACAAGCTGGTCAATGAGCACTACGCCGACCGGATCATCGCCGTCAGCCCCGCTACACGGGACAACCTCACCGATGGGGGCATCTCACCGAAAAAGATCACTGTGGTGATGAACGGTGTGGCTCCGGTGGAGCGCACCACTCCGGAAGACCGGGCAGCCCTGAGAAAAGAGCTGGGGATTGCCGAAGATGTGGTAGTCTTTGGAATCCTGGCCCGCATCGAGGACTACAAGGGACATCTCTATCTGGTAGAGGCGGCCCGGCTGCTGAAAGAGCGGGGGGTGACCGGTTTCCGGGTGCTCATCGCCGGGACCGGCGCCTTTGAGAGAGAAGTTGCCCAGGCCGTTGAGAAGGCCCAGGTGGGCGATGTGGTCCAAATGCTGGGCTTTCGCTCCGATGTGGCCCGGCTGCTGGGGGTGCTGGATGTGCAGCTCAACGCCTCCTATGGGACCGAGGCCACCTCTCTGGCCCTGCTGGAGGGTATGAGCTTGGGCCTGCCCACGGTAGCCAGCAATTACGGCGGAAACCCATGGGTCATCCGGGATGGGGAAGAGGGACTTCTGTTCCCCAGCCGGAACGCCGCTGCCTTAGCCGATGCCATGGAGCGCCTCATTCAGGATGAGGTGCTGCGCGCGGACATGGGCCGCCGGGCATTTGCACGGTTTGAACATGAGTTTACCGGAGAAGTCTTTGCCCGAAACACGGAGAAGATCTACCTGGATATTCTGAAAGGAGCAAATCATGGAACATAACACACCGAAATTCCGCCTGCGGCTGAATCTGTTTGACGGCATCGTCCTGGTTCTGGCCCTGGCAGTGGGAGGCCTGCTGCTGTGGATGTCCCTCAAACCCGCTGCCAGCGAACCGGGGACTGCCGCCACCGCATCCACGGTCCGCTATACTGTCCGCTTCCAGCGCTGGCCCGAGGGGACCAGCTCTATCATTGAGGCGGGAGACAAGATCGTAGATAACATTAAAAATTATGAGATGGGCACTGTGGTCTCCTATGAGACGGTTCCGGCCGTCAACCAGGTGCTGGACAGTGTGAATCATAAGTATGTCCAGGCGGAGATCGAAGGGTTTGAGGACATTCTGGTGACCATTGAGTCCCCCTGCACCGAGTCCAACCAGGGTTTCATTCTGGGCGGCGGTTACGAACTGCGGGTGGGAGTCACCACCTATATTAAGGGCGAGGGCTATATGGCCAGCGGCCCTGTGGTCAGTGTGGAACGGGAGGGTCAGGCATGAAAGTGATCGATCATAACGGCCGTCTGTTCGGCAAAATCAGCGTCATCGATGTGCTGGTGATCCTGGTGGTCATTGCCCTGGCCGGGGCTTTGTACGTTAAAAGCAGCCGTCCCCACACGGGGAGCAGCGTCACCACCCAGACCATTACCTATCAGGTGCTGGTAGAGGGTGCGCAGAGCTATCTGAAGGAAAACATCCACGTGGGAGATGAGGTGTACGACCTCAATTACTCCAGCGGCAGCAGCGCCCTGGGTGAAATCACTGCCATTGAGGAGCAGCCTGGCAGCAAGATGGCCACCTTCACCGACGGCACCATGGGACTGGCGGAGGTAGAGGATGGAGTCAACCTGCTGCTGACCATCAAGGGCGAGGGCCTGGTGAACGACAAGGGATACTCCATCAACCGGGTCTATGACCTGGGTGTCAATTCCGCCCGGACCTATTACACCAAATACGCGGAGTTTGATATCACCGTTACGAGCATTTTCTAAAGGGAGATTGAGGGGAGAACAGCGGGCATGAAAATTTTGATGGCCACTATGGGACTGGATATCGGCGGGGCGGAGACCCACATTGTGGAGCTGGCCAAGGAGCTTAAGCACCAGGGCCACGATGTGGCGATCATCTCCAACGGAGGTGTCTATGTGCCGGAAATCACCGCCGCCGGCATCCGCCACTACCAGGCCCCTCTGCATCTGCGCAGCTTTGGCCCTATGCGCCGGGCCAGGAAGATTCTTCGGGAGGTCATCCGCAAGGAGCACCCCGATGTGGTGCATGCCCACGCCCGAATCCCCGCCTTTTTGTGCGGGACCCTTCAGCGGCAGATGAAGTTCCCCTTCGTCACCACCGCCCACTGGGTCTTTGACACCAGCGGGGCTTTGCGCTACCTCACCGACTGGGGTCAGCGTACCGTGGCGGTTTCGGAGGATATCAAGGCATACCTCATCCGGGAATATGGTCTTCCCGCCGAGCATATTACCGTCACCATCAACGGCATCGACACAGAGAAGTTCTCACCCGCTGTGTCTGGCCAGCGGGTGATGGAGGAATTTGGCCTGAAGCCGGACCAGCCCATCCTCTCCTATGTGAGCCGGATGGACGAGGACCGGGCTCTGGTGGCCCGGCAGCTCATTGAGATCGCCCCGGAGCTTGAAAAGGCGGTGCCCGGCATTCAACTGCTCATCGCCGGAGGCGGCAATGTGTTTGAGGAGCTGAAACAGAAGGCGGACCAGGTCAATCAGAAGATGGGGCGCCCCTGTATCACCATGGCCGGCCCCCGCACCGACATCAACGAGATTGTGGCTGCGGGAGACATCTTTGTGGGAGTGTCCCGTGCGGCTCTGGAGGCCATGGCCGCGGGCAAGCCGGTGATTGTGGCGGGCAACGAGGGCTATCAGGGCCTCTTCGGTCCGGATAAGCTCTCTGAGGCACAGGCGGGCAACTTCTGCTGCCGCGGCCTGCCCTTGTCCCAGCCCCAGCGGCTGCTGGAGGATGTGGCGGCTGCCTTTGCCCTCACCCCGGAGCAGCGGGAGCAGGCAGGGGCCTATGGCCGTCAGGTGATTTTTGATTACTATTCTGTGCGCCGGATGGCTCAGGACTGCCTGTCCGTCTACGATCAGGTGCGCCGGCGGAAATACCGGGTGGTCATGAGCGGCTACTATGGCTTTGAGAACGCCGGGGACGATGCCATTCTGGATTCCATCCAGCAGGCGGTACGGGAGGCCAGTGACGACGTGGCCGTTACGGTACTTTCCAAAGATCCGGACCTGACGCAAAAGCAGTACGGACTGGAGGCAATTCCCCGCTTCCGGGTATTCAAAGTCTTTTCTGCCCTGCGGCGCAGCGACGCGCTGCTGTCCGGCGGCGGGAGCCTTCTGCAGGACACGACCTCTACCCGGTCGCTGCTCTATTACCTGTCTGTCATACGGTGTGCTCAGCTTTTGGGCAAACCGGTCATGCTCTATGCCAACGGCATTGGACCCGTGCGCAAGCGGGTGAACCGCCGTCGGGTGAAGCGGGTGGTAGAGCAGGCCGCTTTGGTGACCCTCCGGGACCACAAGTCTCTGGAGGAGCTGCGGGAGATGGGGGTGGAGCGCTCTGATGTTGTGGTCACCGCTGACCCAGTGTTCCACCTGGCCGCCGCGGAGCCCGAGCGGTGCCGGGAGCTGCTGGCCTCCACGGGGGTGGATTTGGAGAAACCCTTTGTGGCCGTTTCGGTTCGGGACTGGCCCAACGCCGGGAGTTTTTATGAGGACCTGGCCCAGCTGTGTGACCATCTGCACCAGACCTATGGTCTGGAGGTGCTGTTCCTGCTCATGCAGCCCAGCCGGGACCGGGAGGCCACTGCACGGGTGCGGAGCCTGATGAAAGTACCCTCCCACCAGTTGGACGCCCCCTGCACGCCCAGGGAACTGATGGGGGTACTGGGCCTTGCCAAGCTGTGCCTGGCCATGCGCCTGCATACCCTGATTTTTGCTGCCAGAATGGCGGTTCCCTCTCTGGGACTGGTGTATGACCCGAAGGTGGAGAGCTACCTTCGGGAGCTGGACCTGCCCGCAGCGGGCCATGTGGAGCACTTTGACCTGGAGCAGGCCCGGAGCCGGGCAGATGAGATGATGGCCCACTACGACCAGGTGCTGGAGCGTCTGCGGGAGAAGTCCCGGCAGCTGGCCCAGGCTGCGCGGGAAAATGAGCGGCTTCTGCTGGAGATGCTGGACCAAAAATCATAAAAGTTTGCGCCCTGTCCCCTTGGACAGGGCGCTTTTCTTTACAAACTGGCAAAACTGCGCTATACTGTTTTCGCCTCAAATACAATTTTTAAAGGAGAACTATGAAAACGATACGTTCCATTTTCCTGGCTGCGCTTTTGCTGATCAGCGCAGGCTGTTCCGCCCCTCAGAGTGGGGAGGAAGAAAGCCGTTTGAACGTGGTAGCATCCACCTACCCGGTCTATCTCTTTGCCAGCGCCCTGTGCGGCGGAGTAGAAGGGGTGACGGTGGAGCGACTTAACACCGGTGAGACCAGCTGCCTCCACGACTATACCCTCTCGGTGGACGACATGCGTATGTTGGAAAAAGCCGATGTGGTTGTCCTCAACGGCGCGGGGCTGGAGGATTTCCTCACCGACGCCCTGGCCACCAGTTCTGCCCAGGTCATCGACTGTTCGGAGGGTGTGGACCTGCTGGAAAACCTGGCCCACGACCATGAGGAGGGGGACGAGGAGGACCATGACCACGGCCACTATGACCCCCACTACTGGATGGACCCAAGAAATACGGCGCTGATGGTGTCGGGGATTTTAAATGGCCTGTGCGAGGCTGACCCCGATTATGCCGAAGCGTATCAGGCTAACGCGGAGCAAGCCACGGTCCTGCTGAACACCTGGCATCCGGAGCTTCAGAGTATGCTGCGGGACTCTGGAGTGGAGATCTCCGGCCTTATCACCTTCCACGACGGCTTCCAGTACTTTGCCAGGGCCTTTGATTTTCCCCTTCTGGCCGCCATTGAGGAGGAGGCGGGCAGCGAGGCCAGCGCCAAGGAGATTACCGAGATCACCGAGCTGGTGAAGGAGTATGAGCTCCCTATAATCTTTACCGAAGTGAATGGCTCGGATGCCACTGCCCAAGCCATCAGCCGGGAAACCGGCTGCGCTGTGGCCCAGCTCACTATGCTCATGGATGGCCCGGACGCTGAGCTGAGCAACTATTATGACGGGCTCAAAAATAACATCATGGCTGTTGTCAATGGCTTTGCCGGGAGAGAAGTGATCCAATGAGAAAAATGAAACACGGGAAGCTGGCTTCCGGCTGTGCCGATGCCTGCTGCCTGAAATTAGACGGCCTGTCCGTCAACCTGGAGGGGGACCAAATTTTAGAGGATGTGTCCTTTCACCTCCACTGTGGAGAGATCGCGGCTCTCATCGGCCCCAACGGGGCGGGCAAGTCCACCCTCTTCCGCAGCATTCTGGGGCAGACCTCCTATAAGGGGAACATTACCTTTTCTCCTGCCGGAGGTCCAGCCATCCGTCTGGCCGATGGCGCGGTGGTGGGGGGGAGCCGCCCCCTGGTGGGGTATGTGCCCCAGTCCCCCAGCTTTGACCGGGGGGACCCGGTGAGTGTACTGGACTTCTTTACCGCCGCCACTGCCAAGTGGCCGGTGTGGCTGCCGGTGCCCCAGAAGTACCGGGACCGGGCGGCGGACAGTCTGCGTCGGGTCCACGGGGAGGATCTGCTGGACCGGGCGATGGGCGCTTTGTCCGGGGGGCAGCTTCAGCGGGTGCTGCTGGCCCTGGCCCTGGAGCCGGTGCCCCATATCCTCATTTTGGACGAGCCATTGTCTGGAGTAGACATTGAGGGAGAGCATCAGCTGCTGGAGATGCTCGATGAGCTGCGCACCCAGTACGACCTGTCTATCTTCCTGTCCACCCACGACTTTGCTACTCTGGAATCTTTTGCCGACAAGGTGATCCTGCTCAACCGCAGAGTGCTCAAAGCCGGGCCCCCGGATGAGGTGCTGTCCTCCCCGGAGTTTTATGAGACCTTTCATCTGCGGATGGGGAGAGGGGGGGAGAAGTGATGGAGCTTTGGTACAGCCTTCTGTCCATCCTGCCCTTTGACTGGGCCCAGCCGGGGCAGATGTACTTTATGAAGCACGCCCTTCTGGCGGTGCTGGTGATCACGCCCTTATTCGGCATCCTCTCCACTATGGTGGTCCACAGCCGGATGTCCTTCTTTTCCGACGCTCTGGGGCACTCCGCCTTTACCGGCATGGCCATTGGGGCCCTGTGCGGCTTTAACCAGCCTACCTGGGCGGCGGTGATGTTTGCCATCGTCTTTGCCCTGCTTTTCAATCTGGTGCGCCGGCGTACTGCTTTGGCCAGCGACACGGTGATCGGGGTGTTCTCCTCCACCGCTGTGGCTCTGGGTATTTTCCTGTCCACCCTCAATGGGCGATCCTTTACCAAATTCAACAGCCTGCTCATCGGCGATGTGCTGTCGGTAGATCCCGCTATGATTGGCCTGCTGGCCCTTATTTTGCTTGTTGTGGTGATCCTGTGGGCGGTATCCTTCAACCAGCTTATGCTCTCCGCCGTTCACCCCGCCCTGGCGGACAGCCGTGGAATCAAGGTTTTTTGGCAGGAGACGGTCTTTTCTGTGGCCATTGCTGTGGTGGTGACCCTGTCCATGACATGGGTCGGTCTGTTGGTCATCAATTCCCTTCTAGTGCTCCCCGCTGCCGCGGCCCGGAACATTGCCCGGAATATGTGGCAGTACCACCTCTTTTCTCTGGTGGGGGCGGTGGCCGCCGGAATTGCCGGTTTGATGACCTCCTACTATATGGGGCCCTCTGCCGGTGCATCGATTACCTTGTATTTGGCAGTGTGGTTTGCGCTGACCTTTTTGCTTCGCAAGAAATAAGGGAAGAGGGGAGAATTTTATGGTCACGCCCAGAGAGTTTTGGAACATGCGCTCGGCCACCTACGACCAGGGGTCGGGGGAGGAGTACGCGGCTGCCTACGACAAGACGGTGTCCAATACCCTAAAATACCTGGATGGGGATGACCGCGTGCTGGAGTTTGCCTGCGGCACGGGCATCACCACGGTGGCCATTGCCCCCCATGTGGCCTTCGTCCGGGCCATTGACATCTCCGACGAGATGGTGGGCAAGGCGCGGGAAAAATTCCAGACTCTGGGCCTTTCCAATGTGGAGCTGTCCCAGACCGACCTGTTTGACCCCTGCCTGGAGGAGGGGAGCTTTGATGCGGTGACCGCCTTCAATGTGCTGCTCTACGTAGAAAACCGGGAGGAGGTACTCGCCCGCATCCGGTCCCTGCTCAAGCCGGGGGGAATGTTCCTCTCGGCTACCGATTGCCTGGGGGAAGGAATCACGCGAGTGGGAATCCGGAAATTCTGGAAGAGCCACACCGGTTCCATGCCCTACGTGGCCTTTGACAGCCGGAAGAAGCTGGAGAAGGAGATTGCCCAGGCGGGCTTTACCGTACTGGAGCGGGAGAATCTGTTTCCGGCGCCCCCAAACCTTTTCGTGGCGGCAAAGAAGCTTTGAGTTACATAGGAACAGAAAACGCCCCTCCGGCCGATAGCCGGAGGGGCGTTTTGATGGAACAGGAACATTTTAGGTGTCGATATCCACCAGGATGTTATCGGTGCCGTGCTGTTCAAACTCGGCAATATAGGCGTCGATGCGGCTGGTGAGTTCGGCGTAGTTGCTCTCGTCAATGGGGGCGTCGTCCATGTCACGGCGAGCCAGATCCTCAGCCAAAATGTCAAAGAAGACGTTGTTTTCATATTCGGCGATGGCTTCGTGAATACCGCCCTCCACAAAAGCGCGAGAGGGAACGATCTCTCCCTGATAGAGTTCAGCCAAACCGGGCATTCCCTCCAGGGCGGCCCGGCCGAAGATGAGGCTTTCCACCTCGTCATAATCAGAAAAACGCTGATCGCCACGGGTAGAGTTTAAAATCCAGTTTCCAATATATACTAAGTCCATCAGACGACGAAACTGCTTTTTGCTCAATTCCAGGTTCATGAAAAGCCCTCCTTCCCCGGAACAAAATCTTATGGTATTACATATTATAATCGGCCCAGGAAATTTGTCAAATGGAGAAAGCCGGCAATTCCCCTTGTTTTTTGCACAAAAATGGCATACAATGGACAAAAACTCCCATCCCTCTTTACAGACGGGGCGAAACTGTGTATAATACCTGCGTTCGCCCGCCATACGGGCAGTTTGACGGAAGTTTGGAGGCCCTTATGGAAAAAGATGTGGTGATCTCCATTAAGGGGATGCAGAAATACGACAACACAGACCCGGATGTGATCGAGCTGGTCACCCAGGGCCGCTTAACACGGGAGGGCGGGAGCTATACCCTGTCCTACCAGGAGAGCGAGCTTACCGGGTTGGAAGGCACCTTAACCACCATTCAGGTGGATGGGGAACAGGTTACCCTTATGCGAGTGGGGGAGTTTACCAGCCAGATGGTGTTCCAGGAGGGACGCCGGCATCTGTCCATGTATAATACACCTTATGGCGCCATGGCCATTGGGGTGAATACCCGTCACCTGCTGGCCGAACTCAACGACCAGGGGGGCGACATTGAAATTGATTATTCCATCGAAATTGACCACGCCCTGGCAGGAAGAAGCGTCTTTCAGATCAATATCAAGGAAGCGGAACTAGGGCTGGGAAGCCTGAAGCAGTAGGCGGGGGCAATTTCGTCTCCGCAGGCCGGGCTTTGCCTGGCCGAGGACAAAAGAAAGGGACCCCACGGCGGCAAGCCGCTGTGGGAGAATTGACCACGCCCTGGCAGGAAGAAGCGTCTTTCCGGTCAATATCAAGGAGGCGGAGCTGGGGCTGGGAAGCCTGAAGCAATAACAGAGAAGAGAGGAAGAACTATGAGTAATATGATCCAGGCCGCCCGGCAGCAGGTGTCTGCGCTGACCCAGGCCGCCTATGAAAAGGCTGCCGGAGCGGGACTGCTGCCCGCCGGAGTAGAGGTCAAGGCCACTGTGGAGATCCCCAAGGACACTGCCCACGGGGACTATGCCTCCTCCTTTGCCATGGCTGGGGCGAAGGCCCTGCATATGGCCCCCCGCCAGATTGCCCAGATCATTGTGGACAACCTGGAGCTGGAGGGCAGCTTTTTCCAGAAGGTGGAGATCGCCGGCCCCGGCTTTTTGAACTTTACTCTGGGTCCCCGGTGGTACGGGGAGGTACTCTCCGCTGTGGAAACAGAGGGGGCAGCCTACGGCTCCGGCAATGAGGGCCACGGCAAGCGGGTCATGGTAGAGTTTGTTTCCGCCAACCCCACCGGCCCCATGCACATGGGCAACGCACGGGGCGGCGTGCTGGGCGATACCCTGGCTAACGTCCTGAAGCGGGATGGCTGGGATACCTGGAAAGAATTTTATGTCAACGACGCCGGCAACCAGATCCACAAGTTTGCCGTGTCCATCAATGCCCGGTATATGCAGCTCATTGTGGGGGAGGAGAACTTCCCCTTCCCCGAAGAGGGCTATCACGGCGACGATATCAAGGAGCTGGCCCAGGCCATCTACCAGATGCATGGGGATAGCTGGAAGGACCTTCCGGAAGAGGAGCGCCTGGAGCGGCTGGCGGAGTATGGCCTGTCTGTGAACATTCCCAAGATGAAGGAGGACCTTCTCAAATACGGCATTGTGTATGACCAGTGGTTCTTCGAGTCCTCCCTCCATGGCAGCGGCTATGTGGCTGAGACGGTTCAGATGCTGACGGACAAGGGCTGGACCTATGAGAAGGACGGGGCCCTGTGGCTCAATACCACAAAGCTCTTAAAGGAGAAATATCTCCGGGAGGGCAGAAGTCAGGAGCAGGTGGACAAGCTGGACCTGAAGGACGATGTGCTCCGCCGGGCCAACGGTTTCTATACCTATTTTGCTGCCGACATTGCCTACCACCGCAACAAGCTGGAGGTGCGCGGCTTTGATGTGGCCATCAACATCTGGGGTGCCGACCACCACGGCCATGTGGCACGGCTTCAGGCCGCTCTGGATGGCCTGGGCCTGGACGGTTCTCACCGTCTGGTGGTGGTGCTCATGCAGCTGGTGAACCTGATGCAGGATGGCAAGCCTGTGCGTATGTCTAAGCGCTCGGGCAAGGCCATTGCCCTGCACGATCTGCTGGATGAGATCAGTGTGGATGCGGCCCGGTACTTCTTTAACTCCCGGACTTCCACCAGCCCTCTGGACTTTGACCTGGACTTGGCGGTGCGTCAGGACAGTGAGAACCCGGTGTACTATGTGCAGTACGCCCACGCCCGGATCTGCTCCCTCGTTGCCCGTCTGGAAGAGGAGGGGGAGAAGATCCCCGCGGCTGCAGAAGTGGACGCTGGTGTGATGACTGCTCCGGAGGAGTTGGCCCTCATCAAGACCCTGGCTCAGTTCCCGGAGGAGCTCCACCTGGCCGCACGGGACTATGACCCCAGCCGAATCAACCGCTATCTGGTGACTCTGGCGGGAGATTTCCACCGGTTCTATAACGCCTGCCGCATTAAGGGGGAGGAGCACGGTCTGCTCTCCGCCCGGCTGAAGCTGGCTGATACTGTCCGCGCCGTTCTGGCCAATGGCCTGGGGCTGCTGGGTGTGTCTGCACCGGAGAAGATGTAATATCTTTTTAAAAAAGTGGCACCGCCACGTTTCAACAAGCAGGGACACGCCTTAAGGCGTGTCCCTTTGCAAAAGGAGGGATTTCTGTGGCAAAGCAGGAGTGGCTGCCGAAGCAGCGGGATTGGGCCCAGCAGCACCGGAATGTGCTGGTCTATTTCCTGGGCGTGGTGGGAATTCTGGGCAGCCTTGTGGGGTTGTCCATGCTGCCGGAGATGGTCAGCGTCAACCCGGAGGCCGCCAACGCGGTGGCCCGGCCCCGAGCGCTGATGGTGGGCCTTCATTTTGGAATCATTGCCGTGTTTACCGCCCTGTTTTGGAGACGCCCCAGGGAGATCTTGTATCTGGCCGGAGCAGTGTTTGGTGTAGTTATGCTGTTTTTCATGCTCTACACCAATCTGGGGGTGTAGCGGTGGAGTTTGAAGTGATCCGGAAGAAATTCTCCTCCCGCACCCCTGGACTGATGGACTGCCGAAGATTTTTTGCGGTTCTGGTTCCTGTGGTGCAGAGAGCGGACGGAATCTACCTTCTCTATGAGGTACGTGCCCGGACTATGCACACCCAGCCCGGAGAGGTGTGCTTTCCGGGAGGGAAAATGGAGCCAGGGGAAACTCCAGAGCAGTGTGCCCTGCGGGAGACCTGGGAGGAGCTGGGTATTCCAGAAGAAAAGATTCAGATTCTGGGAAGGCTGGACTTCATTGCCCACCAGGCCAACTTTCTCATGCAGCCGGT
This sequence comes from uncultured Oscillospiraceae bacterium, assembly GCA_944385035.1. GTDB lineage: Bacteria > Bacillota > Clostridia > Oscillospirales > Oscillospiraceae > Lawsonibacter. The sequence continues at coordinate 37,770 of CALWVV010000012.1, forward strand.
TTTGGCTGCAGTGAAGGGGGAGGCGCTGGATTCCATGCGCTTAAGTCCCAATGAGGTAGATGAGACCTTTCTGGTGCCGCTGTCCTATTTGATGGAGACAGAGCCGAGGGAGTATGAGTATCCCCTGGTCCCCAGTCCCGGAGAGGATTTCCCTTATGAATTGGTGGGGATTTCACGGGATTATTCCTGGCGGATCGGACGGGAGAATTTCCCGGTCTATCTCTGGGAGGGACACCCGATTTGGGGCCTTACCGCCCGGATCACCCGGCACCTGGTGCGTGTGCTCAAAGCGTAAAAAAGCTGTCGTCCGAACAGGACGACAGCTTTTTCTTATTTTTCTGCCTCTGCCTTTTCCTTCAGAACCTTGATGGCATAATCCACGGCGGGAATGGCTTTGGCGGTGCAGTATTGCTTTAAAAGCTCCAGCTCCCGGATGGCCTCTTTGGCTGTCATATGTCCCACACTCCTTTCCAACATATCCGTATTTTAGCACAGAGATTGGAAAAAGTAAACGGGCAATCACCACTGCCCCCGCAGGGCGAAGAGGCCGGCCAACACCAGCAGGGCCAGAATCAGAATCCGTTCCGCCGCTGTGGCGACCCAGACAAAGTGGACCAGGGACAGGGTGATGGATAACGCGCAGCCGCACCACAGCAGAAGGACGGCCCGCATGTCAGAACTCCTTTTGTTCCATGATCCGGCAGGAAATGAGATAGGATGCCCACATTCCCAACAGGGGGATGATGGGGAGGAAAAAGCTGAGCTTTACTACCATGGGGTCTGGGACAGAAGACAAGAAGGATAAACTGCCCGCTCCAAAGACACCCAGCTGATAGGCACCGAAAAGCAGCACGATGGGGGCGAAGATCACCAGATAGAAATAGGGGCGGGCACGCTCCGGACCCAGTTTATAGCAAAGGGGCAGGAGGATGTCGGCGTAGAGAAGGCCCAAACTGAGGCAGACCATCACGGTCATCATATTTTCCAGAATCATGTCCTGATTGTCAAAGATAGAGACCAGCACACAGGAGACAAGGCCGCACAGGCCTGCGCAGACGGTCATAATCAGGGCAAAGAGGTAGCGCCCGGTGACCAGTGCCCGGCGGCCCAGAGGAAAGGTAAGGGCATACCGGTCCCATTTGGCCATCTCATCAAAGGAAAAGGCGCTCATGGGAAGAAGCATGACGATGAGCTGCAAAATTGCGGTGGTAAAGGAGATGGTGAACAGCTTCAGAAGTGTCATTACCAGGTAAAAAGCCAGAAACATGGCATAGGTCCGAATCGTCTTGCGCATGACCAGCATGTCTTTTAAAACCAGTCCGATCATACCGCTTCTTCCCCCTTTCCCATAAAGAGCATAATATCCTCCAATGTGGTTTTTTCCACCAAAAGGTCCCGGTATTTTCGCTGAAAGGCACTCCGGTCCCGGACCAGACCCTCACAGCCAAAGGCGCCCTTTCGCACCTTCACCAAGTCCGCCGGGTCCACGGCCTCAAGCTGTTTGGCGGTGCAGGCCAGGCGGCCGTAGCTGTCCAGAATTACGTCCTTGGCCTCAGAGAGTACCACCCTGCCCTGGTGGAGATAGGTGATGTAGTCGGCCGCCTTTTCCAGGTCACTGGTAATGTGGCTGGAGATCAGAATGGCATGATCCTCATCCCGGATAAAAGCCAGAAATTCGTCCAGAATTTCGTCCCGCACCACGGGGTCCAAGCCGGCGGTAGCCTCGTCCAGAATGAGCAGCTTCGGCTGGTGGGCCAGAGCGGCGGCCAGGGAGAGCTTCATCTTCATTCCCCGGGAAAATTCCTTGATAAATTTCCGCTCGGGCAGTTGAAATTTGTCCAGGTATGTGTCGAACAGGGCACTGTCCCAGCTTGGAAACACGCGGGAGAGGATGCGGTCGATGTCCCTGGGACGGAGCGTGTCGTGAAAGTAGCACTCGTCCAGCACTACGCCGATGTCTGCCTTTGCCAGTCTTTCCCCAGTGATGTTGTCCTGTCCCAAAAGGGTAATTTGGCCGGCGTCCCGGTGAATTAAATTCAAAATACATTTAATAGTGGTGGTTTTACCTGCCCCATTTTCCCCAATGAGCCCCATAATGGAGCCTCCGGGCAGGGTCAGGTTAATATTTTGCAAAGCGAAGTCCCCGTAGGACTTGCATAGGCCCCGAATTTCAATGGCATTTGTCATAGTTCCTCACCTTTATATAAAATGTCCAACAGCTCGTGGAGCTCCTCCAGAGGAAAGGCCCCTTTGCGGGCCTCTTCCACCGCCTGAGAGAGGTGCTCCTCAACCTTGCGCAGCTGGGCCTCCCGGAGCAGTTCCCGATTCTGGGGGGCCACAAAGCAGCCCTTACCGGGTACATTCTCCAAAAAGCCTGCCCGCTCCAATTCTTCATAAGCCCGTTTTGTGGTGATGACCGAGATCCGCAGGTCTTTTGCCAGCAGACGCATGGAAGGCAGGGCGTCCCCCACTGCCAGCTCCCCGGACATGATCTGTTCCTTGATCTGGTCGGTAATCTGTTCGTATATGGGTTTTCCGCTGGAATTACTTAAAATGATATCCATTTCGCGCCCCCTCTAACAGAGAAACGTAGAGCTATCCGCCTTGCGCGTGGGTCGGGTGCTCACTGTTTTACTGTTATATTGGAAATATTGTATATATACTATATGTACAGTATAACGCGTGAACTAAAATTGTCAAGGGGGGAAACAAAAAATTTTTAAGTGGAAAGGCCTTCCCTATATCAACGGAAAAAGTCCCCTGGCAATTTGGCTACTTTTTAACGAAAATGAGGAAAAATGCCATGGTTTTGCCCAATTTACAAGGGAAAAACCCGGTGTTATAATGACCAGCGCAAAATGGATGGAAGGAATGAGCGGCATGGAACAGCGCAGAAATATGCGTCTGGAAAATGACTTGGGGAAGGATCCCATTGGAAAATTGGTGTTTCGGATTGCCATTCCCAGTATGTTGGCCCAGCTGGTCAGTGTGCTGTATGGCATTGTAGACCGGGTCTATATCGGCAACATTCCGGAGGTGGGCAGTTTGGCTCTGGCGGGCGCCGGAGTGTGCGGCCCCATTCTGACGCTGGTGGCGGCCTTTGCCTTCTGGATCGGGATCGGCGGCTCCCCTCTGATGAGCATCCGCATGGGAGAGGGGAAGCTGGAGGAGGCCCGGAAGATCATGAGCAATTGTTTTATGCTGCTCACGGTCTGCGCTGTGGCCCTTACCACCCTGGCTCTTTTGGTGCGCCGGCCGCTGCTGCTGCTTTTCGGGGCCAGTGAGAGCACCCTCACGTATGCTCTGGATTATTACACCATCTATGTGTGCGGCACACTTTTTGCTCTGCTCTCCACGGGAATGAATCAGTTTATCATCTGCCAGGGCTTTGCCAAAAAGGGCATGATATCGGTCATGCTGGGGGCGGTGCTGAATATCCTGCTGGACCCTTTGTTTATTTTCGTGTTCAACCTGGGCGTACGGGGTGCGGCCATTGCAACGGTGATCAGCCAGTTGGCCAGCTGCGTGTATGTGCTGAGCTTTTTGGCCGGCCCGGTCCCTCCAGTGCGCATCGCTCTGGGCGGCTACCAGTGGAAGATCATTCGCCGTGTGTTGGTAATGGGCTTGGCCCCCTTCCTGATGTACGCCATTGACAGCCTGATGGTAATTGCGCTCAATACCGTTCTCCAGCGCTACGGCGGGCAGGCACAGGGGGACCAGCTGGTAGCCGCAGCTACCATTTCCCAGTCCTTCCTGCTGCTGGTAACGCTGCCTCTGGGGGGGATTACCGGCGGCACCGGCTCCATTCTGGGCTTTAATTTTGGCGCGGGCCGCCCAGACCGGATTTGGGAGGCGGAGAAGTATATTCTGGCGTTGGGGCTGATTTTCACCAGCACGCTGATGCTGCTGGCTCAGGGCGGTGCAGTAATGTTTGTGCACCTCTTTACTCCGGACCCGCAGGTAGCTGCTCTGGCTGCACGGGCGGTACGGCTGACCACTCTGGGGATCATTCCCTTGGCCCTGCAATATGTGGTGGTGGACGGGTTTACCGGTATGGGCATGATGCAGCTGGCCCTGCCCCTGTCTCTGCTGCGCAAGGTGTTCTATTTTACTGCTCTGTTCCTTTTGCCCCTGGCGGGTGGAGCTATGGCGGCCTTTTTTGCCCAGGCGGCCTCGGATATCGTGCCTCCCATGATCAGCGCCCTGGTCTATTGGAATCGCCGGAGCTGGGTCACGCGGCAGGCGGACCGGCGCTCCCATGCACAGGAAATACAGCCTGCGGTACAAAACGGATAACAAAAAGCACAGGGGATCGAAACTCGATCCCCTGTGCTTTATTGACTGCTATATTGCCGTGGCGGTTCAGTGCCCTTGTTTTTCCAAAGCCTGAATGGCGGCCTGGGCGGCCATCTGTTCGGCCTCTTTTTTGCTGCGTCCAGTGCCCGAACCGATGGGATTGCCGTTGAGGGTAACCTCCATAAAAAAGCGCTTATCGTGGTCGGGGCCCTCTTCTCCGGTGAGACGGTACTGGAGGACCTGGCCGCTCTCCCGCTGAACCAGCTCCTGAAGAGCGGTCTTATAATCGTGGGGCTTGGTAAGACCAGCGACCTCCCGGCTTAGGATATACTTCTGGACGATCTTTCGGGCGGAGCCGATGCCGCCGTCCAGATAGACTGCGGCCAGTACGGCCTCCACCGCATCGGCCCGGATGGAGGGCCGGTTTCGACCTCCGCCGGCCTCTTCGCCCTTGCCCAGGCGCAGGTATTCCCCCAGGTTCAGCTCCTGGGCGACCTCCACAAGGCTCTCCTCGCACACCAGGGCGGCCCTGGTACGGGTGAGCTCCCCCTCGGGGAGGTCGGGGTGGTTGCGGTACAGGTGGTCGGCCACCACCATACCCAAAATGGAGTCTCCCAGAAATTCCAGCCGCTCATTACTGGACAGCGTCCCCCGGCTCTCGTTGGCACGGGAGCTGTGAGTCAGGGCGTTCTCCAGCAAGGAGGGGTCACGAAAGGTATAGCCAAGCTTTTCTTCCAAACTTTTCATGCAAAACCTCCTGAAACAAGGCAGAACTCCGCCTGTGGCGGAGTTCTGCGTGCTTGTCAGCCTGTCCCGGCAGTTCCGGGCAGCCGCGGATGATGGAATCAGTCGATCTTAGCCTGCAGGAAACGGACCAGGTCGCCCACGGTGGAGATGGAAGAAGCTTCTTCCTCGCCCAGCTCCTCAATGCCAAATTCCTCTTCCAGGGCCATGGACAGGTCTACGATGTCCACAGAATCGGCGTTGAGATCGTCGGCAAAAGAAGTTTCCATTGTGATGGTGTCGGCGTCCACATTGAACTGCTCGGCAATCAGTGCGGCCAGCTTGTCAAAGATCATAATCAGTTGCTCCTTTGTCTGTGCACAGGCACAATTTCTGTCCTTATGATAGGCACAATTTTCCTGCCTGTCAATAGGTATTTGTGTTTTTGTGCGCTTTGACAGGGAAAAAGAGCCGGAAGGAAATTTTGGGAAAACAGATGCGTAAGCAGCGGAGGCCGTTAAGGTTTTTTTCGTTCTCTAAGCCGCCTCCATAGCCCGCCCAGCCCCTCTCTGGGCCGCTGGGGTGGTTCCGGGCGGGGAGAGGAAGGCCAGGGGGACTGGAAAGAAGTCTGAGCGTTAAAAGGTGCGGCGGCAGGTGTCTGCCTGCGGGAGACATAGGAACCATCGGAACAGAGCTGGCGCGCCTTTTGGTTATCTGCACACAGGCGGGAAATGATCTCCAAAATCCGTTCCCGCGTCCAGGGGTCCAGGACTGGGCAGGCAATTTCTACCCGCCTCTGGGTGTTCCGGGTCATAAAGTCCGCGGAGGAGATGAAAAGTCTGGAATCCTTTCCCCGTCCAAACTGATAGATGCGGCTATGCTCCAGATACCGGCCCACGATAGAAAAGACGGTGATGTGGTCGGTAAGGCCGGGCAGCCCCGGCACCAGACAGCAGATGCCCCGGATATTTAACACCACTTCTACCCCGGCCTGAGAGGCCTGGGCCAGCTTGTCAATGAGCCGCCGGTCGGTGAGGGAGTTGAGCTTAAAAAAGAGGTATCCGTTGGTGCCCTTGGCGATTTCCTGGTCAATGAGTGCCTCCACCCGTTCCCGCAGGACAAAGGGAGAGGCCAGAAGCCGCTGGTATTCCCCACGAAAGTTGCTCAAGGCCATGTTTTGAAAAAATTGGGCCGCATCGGCGCCGATGACGGGGTCGGCAGTCATCAGGCACAGGTCGGTATATAGTTTGGCGGTCTTTTCGTTGTAGTTTCCGGTGCCGACCTGGGTGATGTACTGTACTTTGCCTCGGTCCAGACGGGTGATGAGGCAGATTTTGGAGTGGACCTTCAGTCCCTCGGAGCCGTAGATGACTGTGCAGCCCGCTTCCTCCATCCGCTCGGCCCAGCGGATGTTGTTCTGTTCATCAAACCGGGCCCGCAGCTCCATGAGGACGGTGACATCTTTGCCGTTTTCTGACGCCGCTGCCAGGTACTCCGCCAGTTTGGCACGGTCGGCCAGGCGGTAAATGGTGATCTTGATCGAGACTACATGGGGATCAAAGGCGGCTTCCCGAATGAGACGCAGAAAGGGTTCCATCTGTTCAAAGGGGTAGAAGAGCAGGGCATCCCGGCGGAGAATCTGGGGAAGCACCGGAGCATTGGGTTCCAGACAGTCGGGGAACCGGGGCGTATAGGGGGGATAGCACAGGGCTGCGGTACTCTCAGATGAGAGAAGAGATTCCAGAGCGAAAACGTACTTTAAAGAGAGGGGAGCCTTGGAGACAAAAACCTGATTTCGGTCCAGAGAGAGCTTGTCCAGCAGGAAGGAAATGAGCGTTTCCTCTTTCTCCCCTTGGATCTCCAGACGGACCGGAGAGAGGCGGGAGCGCTTTTTAATGATCTTGCGCATGTGCTGCCGGAAGTCCTCGTCTACCTCATAGGCTTCATCTTCCGGGCTGATATCGGCGTTGCGGGTGACGGACACTACCCACCGGTCCGTGACGGTAAAGGAGTCAAAAATTTCCCCGGCATACCAGGATAAAATATCCTCCAGCAGCAGATAGCGCACTCCCTGCTCTTCCAGACGGAAGAAGGGGGGCAGGCTGCCGGGCAAGGGCAGCAGCCCATAGGCCTCACTTCCGTTTTTCTTCAGGCTCAGCATCAAATAAAGCGCCTTGTTGGCCAGGTGAGGGAAGGGGTGGTGGAGGTCCAGCACAAGGGGGGAGAGGATGGGACGCACCTGGTCATGGAACCAGCGGTCTACCTGCTTTTTCGCCTTGGCGTCCAGCTCGTCCATGCTAAGGCGGCAGATGTTGCAGGAGCGCAGCCGGCCCTCCAGCTGTGCCACCACCTTGTCCCGCTGTTTGTAAAGGGCGGGGACGGCCCGGAAGATGGCCTGGAGCTGCTGCTGGGGAGTTTTGCCGCTTTTGCTGTCCAGGTGTTCGTCCTTCACCATGGCCATGTCGGTGAGGGAGCCAACTCTCACCATGAAAAACTCGTCCAGGTTGCTGGTGAAGATAGCGGCAAATTTCAGCCGCTCCATCAGAGGGACTGATTCATCCCGCGCCTCCTCCAGTACCCGCTGGTTAAATTTCAGCCAGGACAGTTCCCGGTCCTGGGTGTAGCGCGTGTCGGGAAGGCGGCTCATTGTGCGCCACCTCCCAGTACCCGGTCCTGAAGATAGCCCTCCCGGACGCCGCAGCGGCTGATGGTGATGTCCTCCAGACCATAGGTCCGGGCCACGGTGTTCAGGATGATGAGACCGGGAACCAGTGTATGGATCCGGTCCGGGGCGGCCTTGAGCATGAGTCCCAGCATCTCACGGTCCGGGTCGCGCAGCAGCTTCAGGAGTTTATGAAGCTCTTTTGCGGTGAGAATGCGGCAATCCTGGCTTCGGCCAAAGGCCAGGTTGGCCACCTTGCAGGCGGCGCGAGCGGTGCCGCCCACTCCACAGGCGTGGGCAATGGGAGCGGGAGCGGAGTCGTGGCGCTCCAGCTGTTCGCTTACCAGAGCGCGGATGGCCTTTCGCTCCGACTTGGTGGGGTGGAGGTAAGTGACAAAGCGGCTATAGAGGGAAAGCGAGCCCAGGGACAGGGAACAGGAGGAGAGAATATCATGCCCCTGATATTTGACCAGCTCCATAGAGCCGCCGCCCAGGTCGATGAGCAGCCCTTCCTCCGGCCCCTGGCCCTGAACTGCCCCCAAAAAGGACAGCCGGGCCTCCTCCGTTCCGGAGATCACGTCCACCGCCAGACCGGTGGAGGACTGGATCTGAGAGACTGCCTCGTCGGTGTTGGAGACATTGCGCAGGGATGCGGTGGCAAAAACTCTGAGGTTTGTAAACCCCAGGTTGGACATGAGGGCCTTATATTCCTCCAAAGTCTGACAGGCCACCTGAATGCCCTCCTGGGACAGCTCTCCATCTATCACGTAGCCCGCTAGTCCGGCCATTACCTTGCGGTTGGTGAGCAGTCTGCCCCGGCCATGTTCACATTGATAGATGGATAACCGTATGGTGTTGGAGCCTAAATCAATAATACCGCAGATCATAGTTTGGGATTCCTCCTCGTGGATGGTGGGCGCAGCGGCCCTTACTATCACAGTTTGCCCAGTGGGGCGAAAAATATGGGGAAAGGCTGAGTGCCTGGGAAGTCCCAATTATCATACAGAGGAAATGTAAAGAATTCTCCCGAATTCTCGTTAAATATGGGTAAAATTTTGAAACTGCCGTAATAACTGCAGCGCTTCCGGGGCCAGCAGGAGCAGAGCGGTCAGGTTGGGGAGGGCCATAAGGGCGCTGCACAGGTCGACCAGCTGCCATACGGCGCCCGGTTCCCACACGGCCCCCAGGATGATGCACAGGAGAAATACAGCCCGATAGAGCCCCAGTCCCTTCCCGCCAGTGAGGTAGTTCAGACATTGCTGGCCATAGTAGCTCCAGCCCAGAATAGAGGTGAAGGCGAACAGCAGAAGGGACAGTGCCACAATTCCGCTTCCCATGGGACCCAGGGCGGAGGAAAAGGCGGCAGCTGTGAGGGGAGCACCGGTGAGGGAGCTGGGGGTTTCCGGGTGAAAGACTCCGCTGACTAAAACGGCCAGTGCGGTGAGGGTGCATACCACCAAAGTGGAAAGAAATACCTCAAAAATCCCCCACATGCCCTGCCGGGCCGGATGGTCCACGCGGGCCGCTCCGTGGGCCATAGCGGAGGTGCCCAGCCCTGCCTCGTTGGTAAATACGCCACGGGCGATTCCGTAGCGCATAGCCTGGGCTATGGTCCAGCTGCACCCGCCGCCCAAAGCGGCGGAAGGGGAGAAGGCGCAGGAGATAATCAGGTGAAAGGCCTCTGGAAGGGCGGAAAAGTTATGAATCAGCACTGCCAGCGCGCCGCCCATATACAAAAGGGCCATGGCAGGCACCAGCGCGGTGGACGAGCGGGCAATGCGCCCCACTCCTCCAATCATGACAAGCCCTGCCGCCAGGGCAGTGCAAAGCCCCACAGAGAGCCGGGGCAGGCCGAAGGCGGCCTCCAGGGACAGGGCGATAGAGGAGGACTGAACCAGGTTTCCTCCGGCCAGCGTGGCGGGCAATCCTGCCAAGGCAAAAAATGCGCCCAGGATGGGAGCGTGGAGCCCATCGTTGAGATAGAACATGGGCCCGCCCTGGAAGGTGCCGTCTGGCCCGGAACGCTGGTAGCGTACCGACAGCAGTTTTTCTCCACAGCTGGTCATCATGCCCAGAAAGGCGGATACCCACATCCAGAATACCGCCCCCGGCCCGCCGAGCGTGAGGGCAGCGGCTACTCCGGCAATGGAGCCGGTCCCCATGGTGGAGGCCAGAGCGGTGGCCAGAGCCTGGAGAGAGGAGAGGCCGGGCCCCTGAGGCCGCTGGGGTTGGAGTAGGGAGCCAAGAGTACTTTTCCACCACAGCTTCCATTCAAAGACCTGGAAAAAGCCTGAGCCCAGAGAGTATACCAGCCCGGTCAGAAGAAATAATCCCAGCAGCCAGGGGTTCCACAGCCCATCCGCTGCCTTGGTCAGAAGGTCCAAAATCATCACCTCACTGACTGATATGTGCCGCCGGGCCGGCGTAGTCCCTATTTTGGGCAAAAAAAGAGCCGCTCTGTTTCCAGAGCGGCAAAATCGTTACAGAACTTTGGAGAGGAAGAGCTTGGTACGCTCATTTTGGGGATTGGCGAAGAAGGCGTGGGGCTCGTTCTCCTCCAGAATGTGCCCGCCGTCCATAAAGATGACCCGGCTGCCCACCTCACGGGCGAAGCCCATCTCGTGGGTGACCACTACCATGGTCATGCCCTCCTGGGCCAGCTCCTTCATGACGTCCAGCACCTCGCCGACCATCTCAGGGTCCAGAGCGGAAGTGGGCTCGTCAAAGAGCATGACCTTGGGCTTCATGGCCAGGGCCCGGACGATGGCGATACGCTGCTTCTGACCGCCGGAGAGCTGGGCGGGATAGGCGTCTGCCTTGTCCAGCAGATCCACCCGCTTCAAAAGAGTGGTGGCGGTCTCATCCGCCTCCTCCTGCTTCATAAGGCCGGTGCGCACGGGGGCCAGGGTGATGTTCTTCCGGATGGTCATGTTGGGGAAGAGATTAAAGTGCTGGAACACCATGCCCATCTGCTGGCGGATCTTATCAATGTTGGCTTTAGGGTCGGTGACCTCCTGGCCATCAAAGACAATGGTACCTGCGGTGGGAGTTTCCAGCAGGTTGAGGCAGCGCAGGAAGGTGGACTTGCCGGAACCGGAGGGGCCCAGGACAACGACCTTTTCTCCGGGATAGATGTGCTGATCGATTTGATCCAGCACCAGGTGGTCGCCAAAGGATTTACTGAGCTTTTTAACGTCGATCACTTTGACGCAGCCTCCTTTCCAACTTACCCAACAGCCAGGTGAAAATAACAACCAGAACCAGATAGATCGAAGCGATGCCCAGAAGAGGGAACATAGCCTCATAGGTACGGCCCATAATGCCCTGAGCGGCGTGGAGAAGCTCCTTACCGCCGATCACGGTGATGAGAGAGGTGTCCTTCAGCAGGACGATAAATTCATTGCCCAGAGCCGGCAGGATGGCCTTAATGGCCTGGGGAATGACAATAAAGCGCATGGTATCGATGTAATTCAGACCCAATGAGCGACCGGCTTCCATCTGTCCGCCGTCTACAGCCATCAATCCGCCGCGGATGATCTCGGATACGTAGGCACCGGAGTTGATACCCAGGCCAAAAATGCCGATCATGGTGTAGCTGCGGCTGCTGATGAATACCACTGAGCTCCAAATGAGCAGCTGCACCATCATAGGGGTACCGCGGATGACGGTGACATAGATCTTACAGATCAGGTTAAAGAAACCTAGTACGACATTTTTTCTCCGATCGGGCCGCTGCTGGTCGTGGGCGGTACGGACCATCGCTACCAGCACGCCCAGCACCACACCCAAAATCAGGGCCAGAGCGGTAGCTGTCAGAGTGGTGCCCACGCCGTTTAAATACTGCTTCCAGCGGTCAGCCTCCAAAAAAGCCTGATAGAACTTGACATAGAATTCCTGCCACCAAGTGACAGCCTCAGCAACCAGGGGATCCTTTGACAGCATCATGCCGCGCCACAGCTCGTAATAGTAGGCCAGGTCCATTCCTCTACTCCTCTCTCTTTCTGTGTCAGAGAAAGGGCGGCCTGAGGCCGCCCTTTCTCAAATTGTATCAGTTTGCGGGATTTGGTAATCAGCCCTCAGTGGGGATGTACTTCTCAATGATGGACTGCAGAGTGCCCTCGGAAGTCAGCTCAGCCAGAGCGCTGTTGACGGCGTCCAGCATGGCGGTGTTGCCCTTGGCCACGCCGATGGAATACTCTTCCTCGACCCAGGGGGTGTCCAGAATCACCAGACCGGGGTTGGCGGCCACGAACTCCTGAGCAGGAGCCTGGTCGATGACCACGCAGTCAACCTTGCCGTTCATCAGGTCCTGCACGGCCACGATGCCGTCATCATAGGAGACCACATGCTCCTCACCGTACTCGTCGGTGCAGTAGATGTTGCCGGTGGTGGCGCGCTGGGTGCCGATCATCTTCTCACCCAGGTTGTCCAGGGTAACATCGGAGCCTTCCGTGGTGATGACAACCTGCACGCCGGTGGCGTAGCTGTCGGAGAAGTCCATGACCAGCAGACGATCCTCGGTGATGGACAGGCCAGCCATGCAGATGTCGCTCTTGCCCTGCTGAACAGCCAGCTGAGCGGCATCAAAATCCATGTCGTCGATGACCAGCTCCAGGCCCAGCTTCTCAGCAATGGCGCCGGCGATCTCAGCGTCGATACCAACCACAGCGCCGGTATCATCGGTCATCTCATAGGGAGGGAAGGCAGCATTGGTGCTCATGATGAGCTTGCCCTCTTCCACGGTGGTGAGCTCGCCGGCAGTGGCGGAGCTGGCCTGGGAGGAAGCAGCACCCTGGGAAGAGGCAGCACCCTGAGAAGAGGCGGAGCCAGCGGAGCTGGTGGCCCCGTTGCCGCCGCAGGCGACCAGGGACAGAGACATGGCCAGAGCCATAGTCATAGCAAGAATCTTTTTCATTTTTATGATCTCCTTTTCAATAGCCGCCCGAATTTCGGGCGTTTGGTTGAGTATACCCCAAGAGATATACATAGTCAATAGATAAATATGCAAAAAATACAGCCGTTAATGGAATTTTTTGTGAAGAAAAGCCCATACATGACCAATTAATAATATAATTAGCAATATAGCCGGCTGCTTGTAAAACGGGCAGGTGAATATTGAGCTGAATATACATAAAAATAATGAATATTTTTGCGCAGGGAACCAAGCCGTTTTTTTTCCGTCTATAAAGATAAATATTTTATGAAGATTGCCCCCGAGCCCTTGCAAATTTTTGGGAAAGGGGTATTCTTAATGGGTGCGGCTCTGGCCGCTGACATATGGAGGATTGAAATGAAAGCGCTGCTCTATGGAGATACCTTCCCACGGCTTGTGCAGGATATGAAAACATTTCCCGGAAAGTGGGCCTCCCGGCTGGTGTTCCTGCTGGGGCCCTGGGCCTGCCTGTGGATGGTGGAAATTTTAAACGAGAATGATGTGTTTGAGGACTTGGCCGCCTGGCAGGTGCTCATGAACTTGGTGTGGTACTATAGCCTCTTTGTGGCCTTGCGTCTGCTGCTGGGCCGGAACCGGCGCTCCGCTGCCCTGGGTACCGTGTTGGCCTTCCTCTTTGGATTGGTCAATCACTATGTGCTCCGCTTCCGGGGGCGGATTTTGTTCCCGGCGGACATTACCGGCTGGCGTACTGCTGCCAATGTGGCCGAGGGCTTTGACTACTCTTTGGATGAACACATGATCCAGGCCGGTGTCCTGCTGGTGGCCTATCTCTTCCTGGTTTTTGTCTGTGTGCCCCAGAAGAAGCGTGCCAAGATCAAGCTTCCTGCCGCCCTGGTTCTTTGGGCGGTGATTTTGGGATATGGTTACGCCTTTTTCTGTACGGGGATGCTTCCGGCTTTGGGGATTTTTACCCAGCAATGGGTCACCCAGCGAAATGGCTTTCTTCTGAACTTTACCATTGCCCTGCGCTACTCCTCTGTGGACGAGCCGGAGGATTACTCGGAAGAAGCAGTGCTGGAGCTGATGAAGGAATATCCCGGCCTGGAAGGGGATCCATCCAAACAGCCTACCAATCTGATCGTCATCATGAACGAGTCCTTTGGAGATTTCTCCATCTTTGACAGCTTTGAAGCCTCCAAAGACCCCACTCCTTTCCTCCATTCCCTGGAGGAGAACACCGTCAAGGGGTGGATGTATTCCTCGGTCACCGGAGGGGGCACCGCTACCATCGAGTTTGAGTACCTGACGGGCTTCACCAGTCTCTTTCAGCCTCCTCACACCGTGGCTTACCAGCTCTATGTGGAGGAGGGCATGCCCTCCCTGGCTGCTTTGGCGGGGAATGTGGGGTACGATACCACCGCCTTCCACCCCTATAAGGCCTCCGGGTGGAACCGGGTGCTGGCCTATGAGTATCTGGACTTTGACAAGCAGATGTACGAGGAGGACGTAATAGACCCCTATTTTATCCGCCACTATATCTCTGACAAGTCTGATTATGAGATGATCTACCGCTCCACCGAAGGGGAGGATACGACCTTCTTCTTCAACGTGACTATGCAGAATCACAGCGGCTATGCCCAGGGTTGGAACAATCTGGAGCGGACCATTGAGCTTCCTGACGATCTGAACAATGCCGACCGCAGTGCCCAGCAGTTCTTCTGCCTGATGGAGGAGAGCGACAAGGCTCTGGAGGAGCTCATTACTTATTACAGCCAGTGCGACGAGCCCACCATGATCGTCTTTTTTGGAGACCATCAGCCCCCGCTTACCAACGCCTTTTATGAGCAGCTTTATGGGAAGAAGTTCTCCCAGCGCACCACGCAGGAGGTCATGCAGCAATATGCGGTCCCCTTCTTTATCTGGGCCAACTACGACATTGAGGAGCGGCAGGATGTGATCATCAGCCCCAATTATCTGGGAGTACTGACCGCCCAGGTGGCCGGGTTGCCCATGACCGGATTTATGAATTTCCTCTCTCAGATGTACGAGGACCTGCCCGCCATCACTCCTGTGGGATTTGTCACAGCGGATGGGGAATTCCTGGCAGAGGAGGAGCTGGATGAGGAGGCGCAGGAATGGCTTCGCCAGTATGAGATTTTGAACTATTGCGGTATGGTGGACCTCTTTGAGGAGGCCCGGCCCATGTTCTGTACCCAGGAGAGCGAATAACCGCCGCCGCCCCAAAACGGGGCGGCGCTTATTTTTTCCCAAAAACGGGATCATTCAGCCGATGCAACCGGCTGTTGTCAAATTGTATACTGGTTTTGGTTGCGGTGGAGGGGAAAGTTTGCTATGTTGTGAGGCGTCCTGGGACAGACCAGCACAGGAGGAATGAAACATGAATTTTGAGACGCGGCTCTATGAGCTTCGGAAAAAGGCGGGGCTCAGCCAGGAGGAACTGGCCAACCTGGTGGGGGTAAGCCGCCAGGCGGTGCAGAAGTGGGAGGCGGGGACCAGCCGTCCGGATCTGGACAATTTGACTGCCCTGGCCCGATATTTTAATGTGACATTGGACTGGCTCATCACCGGACGGGAGGCGGAGATGCCTCAGACGGGGCCGGTGGTGGTGGAGAACCACTACCACTACGAAGGGTGGCGTTATGAATATAAGAGCAAACGGACGCTCTGGGGCCTGCCTCTGGTACACATCAACCTGTCCCAGAGAGGTTTGACCTGGGCCAGGGGAATCATTGCCATCGGGAATGTGGCCACCGGGGTGGTGGCCATTGGCTGCTTTGCCGCTGGATTGTTTTCTTTGGGAGCCATCTGCCTGGGCCTTTTGGCACTGGCCGGTATGGCCATGGGAGTTTTTGCCCTGGGCGGCATCAGCCTGGGATTCATCGCCGTGGGAGGATGTGCCCTGGGCTATCTGGCCATAGGGGGCTCGGCCGTGGGAACATATGCCGCAGGAGGTGCGGCGGTGGCTTCCCAGGTGGCGGTAGGGGCTTCGGCGTCGGGAGAGCTGCTTGCGGTGGGCCGGGAGGCAGCCGGGGCAGTGACGATGGGGCTGGAGGCCTCCAGAGAGGCGGTAGCACAAGCCATGATCCAGGCAGGAGTCCCGGAGTGGGTGCGGGGAATTTTGCTCTTCTGTTTTGGTAAATCATAAGAAAACGCGTGTGGAAAGAACTTCCACACGCGTTTTTGTTATTCCTCTGGGGGAGTTTCCTCTGGTATCTCCGGGGTGGGAGAGATGGGCTGGGGCGTGTTTCGCCGGATGACATCGGAGCGCAGCATCTGATAGAGGGTAGCGGTGAGGGGGACAGCCAGGAGCATGCCGCCGATGCCCAGCACGCCGCCGCCCACGGTGACAGCGGCCAACACCCAAATTCCCGGCAGACCGATGGAGGAGCCCACCACCTTGGGGTAGATGAGGTTGCCCTCCAGTTGCTGGAGTATTCCGATAAAAATCAGAAACAGCAGGGCCTGGAGCGGAGAGGAGGTGAAGATCATAAAAGCGCCCACACCTGCGCCGATATAGGCCCCGGCCACGGGAATGAGGGCGGTAAAGCCTACCAGGGTCCCCACCATGGAGGCATAGGGGAAGCGGAAGAGCATCATGCCGCCCATGCACAGCAGTCCCAGAATGACCGCCTCGGTGCACTGTCCCACCACGAAGTTGTGGAAGCAGGTGTTTAAGGTATCCAGAAAATAGATGAGGCGGCTGTACCAGGTGGGCTTCAGATAGGTTTTCAGCACCCGTGCACAGTTGCTCTGAAGTTTTTCCTTCCCGAAAAGCAGATAGATGGAAAAAATGGTGCTCACGATAGCGGTGAAGGCGGCGGATACGGTGGTCGAGGCCAGGGACATGACCGAGCCCATCACACCCCCCAGACCGGAAATGAGCCAGTTGACTGCAGTGGTCAGAATCTCTCTCCAATCGATGGAGCCATCGGCCAGGACAAGGCCGGAGAAGGCGGCCAGCTGATTCATATCCAGATTTTCGTTGATTTTCAGGCTCAGATCCTCCAACAGGGGGATTGCCTCCCGGATCAGCAGACTGACCGAGTTGGCCAGCTCGGGGAGGATCATGCGCACGATAAGCACGACGATGGCAATCAAACTGGCATAGGCCAGTACCAGACATACGGGCCGACGGCTTTTTACGATGGCCTGGTTTTGGCTTGCGGGGAAGTACCACCGCTCATACATGCTCATGAGGATGTTGACCGCATAGGCCACCACTGCTCCCAGCACCAGCGGGAAGGCGGCCCCCAGGGCAAGCAGCAGCAGGGAGGAGAGCTTTCCCCAGTAATGGACCGCCAAATACAGGAGAAAGAGAACGACGCCAAAGCGCACAGGACCCTTCCACTCGTACTTCATCACAGACCCTCCATCATGTTGACCCGGATGTAGCCCTGCTCAATGTTGGTCTCCGCGATAAATTGGGGAACGGCGGGGATCATCAGCTCCCGCTCGCCTCCCTTGACCACATAGACGTTGTTGGCGGGGAGGGTGAGCACATCCGCAATTTTGCCCAGTACCGCTCCGCTCTGGGCATCCCGGACCTCCAGTCCATAGATGTCGGCCAGGAAAAAGCTTCCCTCGGGGAGGTTGGCATCGGCACGGTCAATGTACAAAATGGCGTTTCGCATGGCCAGGGCGCTGGGGACGTCGGTGACGCCCCGGAATTTGAGGATGACCATGTTCTTGTGGACGCGGGCGCGCTCCACCTCAATGGGCCAGTGGGTCTTGTCCACATAGAGGGTTTTAAACTTGCAAAGAAACTCCGGGCTGTCGGCCCAGGGCTGGACCCGGACCTCTCCCATGAGACCGTGGACGTTGGTAACCTTGCCCACCTCTAAATATTGCTGAAGCATGATATAGACCTCCCTTTGATAGAGCAAAGGCGCAGGGAAACCCCTGCGCCTTTGTTGTTAATCGACGATTTCTACGCTGACATGTTTTCCGGAGCGCTGGGCAGCGGAACGCATGAGAATACGGATCTCCTTGGCGATGCGGCCCTGGCGGCCAATCACCTTGCCCATATCCTCCGGGGCAACCCGGAGTTCCAGCACAGTCTCGCCGTCGCCCTCGACCTCAGCGACAGACACCTGCTCGGGGTGTTCCACCAGGTTCTGGGCAACATAGGTCAGAAGCTCTTTCATTGTGTGCAAAACCTCCAGCCTTACAGGGCACCGGCCTTTTTCAGCAGGTCACGGACGGTCTCAGTGGGCTGAGCGCCGGTCTTGATCCAAGCCTGGGCGCGGTCCACGTCCACCTTCAGCTCAGCGGGGTTCTCCACGGGGTTGTAATAGCCGATCTCCTCGATGAAGCGGCCGTCACGGGGATAGCGGGAGTCAGCCACCACGATGCGGTAGAAGGGAGCCTTCTTGGCGCCCATGCGGCGCAGTCTGATTTTAACCATTTATATTCACCTCCAAAGAATTGTTTCTGTATATGGAAAGCGTGTGCCACGCTTTGCCAACGAAAGAGTTAGAAGGGCAGGCCGGGCATTCCGCCGCCTATGCCGGGGAAGCCGCCTTTTTTGCCCATCATCTTGCGCATGTTCCGGGGGAGCTTGCCGCCGGAGAACTGCTTTGTCATGACCTGCAGCATGTCAAACTGCTTAAGCAGGCGGTTGACATCCACCACCTGGGTGCCCGAGCCGGCGGCAATGCGCTTTTTCCGGCTGGAATTGAGCACGCTGGGGTTTTCCCGCTCGTAGGGGGTCATGGAGGTGATGATGGCCTCCATGCGCTGGAGCAGCTTTTCGTCCATGGTGGCCCCCTCCAAATCGGAGGCCTTGACTCCGGGGAGCATCCCGGCAATATCGCTGAGCGAACCCATGTTTTTCAACTGGGTCATCTGCTCGTAAAAATCAGTGAGGGTAAATTTGTTTTTCCGCAGCTTTTCCTGAAGCTCCAAAGCCTTTTTCTGGTCAAAGGACTGCTCGGCCTTTTCGATGAGGGAGAGCACATCGCCCATACCCAGAATCCGGCTGGCCATGCGGTCGGGGTGGAAGACCTCGATCTGGTCCAGCTTCTCGCCCATGCCCACAAATTTGATGGGCTTGCCGGTAACGGCCCGGATGGAGAGGGCTGCGCCGCCGCGGGCGTCGCCGTCCAGCTTAGTGAGTACGACACCGTCGATGTCCAGGGCATCGTCAAAGGCCTTGGCGGCGTTCACCGCGTCCTGACCGATCATGGCGTCCACTACCAGCAGTATTTCGGTGGGTTCCACAGCGGATTTAATATTGCGAAGCTCGTCCATGAGCTGCTCATCCACATGAAGCCGGCCGGCGGTGTCCAAAAACACCATATCATTGCCGTGCTTGGTGGCGTGCTCAATGGCGGCTTTGGCGATGTCCACGGGGTTTGTCTGTCCCATCTGGAACACGGGGATCCCCAGCTGCTCGCCCACCACCTCCAACTGCTTGATGGCGGCGGGACGGTAGATGTCACAGGCGACCAGGAGGGGGCGCTTGTTGTCCTTGCGCTTCATAAGCCCGGCCAGCTTGGCGGCGTTGGTGGTTTTACCAGCACCCTGGAGACCTACCATCATCACCACCGTGGGTGGCTTGGAGGCGATGGTCAGCTTGGTGCTGGCTCCGCCCATCAGCTCGGTGAGCTCCTGGTTGACGATCTTGACGATCTGCTGGGCGGGGGACAGGGCCTCCAGTACGTCGGAGCCCACCGCCTTTTCGGTGACCTGAGCGACAAACTGTTTGACCACCTTGTAGCTGACGTCGGCCTCCAGCAGGGCCAGGCGGATTTCCCGCATGGCCTCCTTTACATCGGCCTCAGACAGGCGGCCCTTGCCCCGGAGCTTTTTAAAAGCGGCGGAGAGCTTTTCGGAAAGTCCTTCAAATGCCATGGATTATTCCTCCAAAAGCTTCTGGGCAGTGTCCTGAATCTGGAGAGCCAGTCCCTCCAGCTCGCTGTGGTCCATCTGGGCGGCCAGCTCACGGATACGCTGAGCGTCCTGGGCAATCTGCTCCAGCTGGCCGTGCATGGTATGAAAGCGCTTGATGAGCCCCGTCTTGTCCTCCAGCTCTGTGAGGACAGCCTCTGCCCGGACGATGACGTCCCGGACGCCCTGACGGGTGATGCCGTAGTTTTCGGCGATCTCCCCCAGGGAGAGGTCCTCGTTGTAATAGAGGTCATAGAACTCCTTCTGGCGCTCGGTGAGCACATCGCCGTAAAAATCATACAGCATGGCCATGCGGTAAGCCTGACTTTTCATCCCAGCGGACCTCCTTAAAGCAAAATAAAAGCCTCAAAAAAGTGGTTTGCCCACATTTTTGAGCAGTAAATGTAAAGCTTATAAACTTTATATTTGGAAGTCTACCACATTTTGCTCTGTTTGTCAAGTAAAATTACTTGCGGGCGCTTACTGTCTTTTTTGGTATATTCCCCCAGGGGCGGGGAAAACTGGAGGGAAAGGCTGCAATTTTAAGAGGAGGGATCTCTATGTCTCCAGCCCGCGTCCCCATGGACGATGCCCATCTGGTTCAATATGCGGTCAATACCGCAAAAGCGGTACGCCCTGCGGGGATACGTTCTGCCCGTGTGCTGGCAAGGGAGGTAAAAGAGAATCTGGCCCGCTGTGCACGCGTTCAGGAGAAGCTCAGTGCCCAAAATGGCGAAGAGGAGCTGTCCGGTGGGGCACGGTGGCTTTTGGATAACTATTATCTGGCGGCACGGGAGGGAGAACAGGCCCGGCGCTGTTTCCAGCAGGGCGGAACGCTGCGAGGCACTCAGCCGGGAAACAGCGTTCTGCAAGTGTGCGCTCGGGGGGCGCTGTGGGCAGTGCCCGATTTGGAAGCGCAGCGGCTTAGGTGTTATTTGGAGGGATTTCAGTCAGTGTGCCCCCTGATGGAGCGGGAACTGTCCCTGTTGGTGTCCGTACTGGCGGGGACGCTGCTGGAGCGGCTGGGAGGACTGTGTGCAGGTCTGGAGGGATTGGACGAGCGGGCTGGAGAGGAGGAAATGGCCCAGATCTTCCAAGCCCTGCGGGCACTGTCAGAGATTGACTGGGGTACCCTGCTGGAGGAAACCAGCCAGGTGGAGCGTCTGCTTTCCCAGGACCCTTCCGGCTGCTACCCGCAGATGGATGAGGAGAGCCGCAGAAGATGCCGGCAGCGGTTGTGCCAGTTGGCCAAACAATATGGCCTGGAAGAGAAAGCGGCAGCCCAAAGGGTATTGGAGCTGGCCCAAAAGGGCCGGGGGGTGCAAGGCCATGTGAGCTGGTACCTTTACCGTGAGCCTCTGGGGAAGCCGCGCCGCTTGCCGTCCGGGGCATGGTATGCCGGGGGTGTTGTTTTGCTGACCCTGGTGGGTGCGGCAGCGCTGGGATGGCTGTGGGCTGCCCCGCTGGCGGCCCTGCTGCTGGTGCTGCCTTTGTCGGATATTGTGAAAAACGTGGGGGATTTTCTCCTGTCTCATTTTGTCCCGCCCCGGCCTGTGCTGAGGCTTGAACTGGAGGAGGGAATCCCGCCGGAGGGGCGCACTCTGTGTGTGGTATCTGCCCTGCTTACCGGACCGGACAGCGGGGCGGAGCTGGCCGGCCGGCTGGAACTGGGTTATCTGTGTAACCGGGACAGCGGACAAGAGCTGGCTTTTGGGATTCTGGCCGACCTGCCCGACTGTGCTTCCCCCATGAATGAGGAGAGAAGCGCCTGGGTGGACCGTGCCAGAAAGGCGGTGGAGGAGCTGAACCGGAAATATGAGGGCGGATTTTACCTCTTGTTCCGGGAACCCACGTTCAGTGCCCAGGATGAGCGGTATATGGGCTGGGAGCGCAAACGGGGGGCGCTGGTGGAACTGGTGCGCCTCATTCGGGGACGTTCTTCCGGCCTTCGTGTAGAGGTGGGGGAGAAAGCGTGGCTTTCGGGGGTAAAGCTGATCCTCACGCTGGATTCGGATACCTGCCTTACCGTGGGCTCTGCCCGCGCATTGGCGGGAGCCATGCTTCATCCCCTGAACCGGCCGGTGGTGGATGAGAAACGGAAAATCGTGGTTTCAGGCTATGGGTTGTTCCAGCCCAGAGTGGGAGTGGAGCTGGAGGCGGCCAACCGCTCGCTGTTTTCCCGTGTGTTTGGAGGCCTTGGAGGCGTGGACCCCTATGGCTGGGCGGCCAGTGACGTATACCACGATCTTTTTGACCAGGGCAGCTATACCGGCAAGGGTATTTTTGATGTGGAGGCATTTGATACCTGCCTGGAGGGCCGCTTTCCACAGGGGCAGATTCTCTCCCACGATCTGCTGGAGGGCAGTTACCTGCGGGCGGGGCTGCTGGGAGAAGTGGAGCTTACGGACGGCTGTCCCTATCAGGTGCGCAGCTACTTTGCCCGTCTCCACCGGTGGATTCGGGGGGACTGGCAGCTTTTGCCCTGGCTGGGGCGGCGGGTGCCGGCGGAGAATGGAACGTGGGAAGAAAATCCCCTGCCCATCCTGGCCCGGTGGAAAATTGCGGACAATCTGCGCCGCTCCCTCTCTCCGATTGTGACCTTCCTGGCCTTAATGCTGGGATTGTGTGTATCAGGGCGGGTGTTTGCCCTGGCGGGGACGGTGGCGGTGCTGTCTGCCGCTTCCAACCTGCTGCTGTCCGGGGCAGAGGCCGCTGCCCGGCCCTGGGGACGGCGCAGGCGCTATCATTCCACCGTCATCTCCGGGGTGGCTGGAGTGATCCTACAGACGGCGATTCAGCTTCTGTTTCTGCCTTACCAGGCCTGGATCTCTGCCTGGGCCATCTGCTGTGCCCTGTGGCGGATGAAGGTTTCCCACAAAAATCTCCTGGCCTGGGTGACGGCGGCTCAGGCGGAGCAGCGGGGGAACCATCTGGGGCACTATATCCGCTCCTTTTGGTTTTCGCTTGCCATGGGGGCGGCGGTGCTGGTGCTGGCCCCTCTGCGTGTCGGGAAGCTGGTGGGCCTTGTGTGGCTGCTGGCCCCGCTGCTGGCCTATATGATCAGTCGGCCCGCCAAAAAGAACCGGCCCTTGTCTCCGTCCGACCGGGCGTTCCTCCTGCACCAGGCAGCCCTCATCTGGCGGTATTTTGCCCATTTCCTCCGTGCGCAGGATCACTACCTGCCCCCGGATAACTATCAGGAACAGCCCGGACCTGTGTTGGCCCGGCGCACCTCCCCCACCAACATCGGTTTGGGTATGCTGTCGGTGATGGGGGCGGCGGACCTGGGATTTATCCCGCGGCAGAGGAGCGCGGAGCTGCTGGGCCACATGCTGGATACGGTGGAAAGGCTGGAAAAATGGCAGGGACACCTCTATAACTGGTACAACACCCAGACCCTCGCACCCCTCAATCCCCGGTATGTGTCCACTGTGGACAGCGGAAATCTGCGGGGCTGCCTCATTGCCCTGAGAGAGGGCCTTAGGTCCTGGGGGGAGGAGGCGCTGGCCCACCGGGCGGAAGTGTTGGAGAAGGCGATGGATTGTTCCCCCCTCTACGACCGGCGGCGCAGACTGTTTTCCATCGGTTACGAGGTGGAGCAGGGCAGAATGACGGCGGGACATTATGACCTGATGGCCAGTGAGGCCAGGCAGACCAGCTTTATCGCTCTGGCACGGGGAGAAGTTCCTCTGCGGCATTGGCGCTGTCTGGGGCGGATGCTTCTGGGGGACAATGACTATAGCGGTATGGCTTCCTGGACGGGGACCATGTTTGAATATTTCATGCCTCAGCTGCTTTTGCCCTGCGAGCCCAATTCCTTTCTCTATGAGACCCTCTCCTTTTGCGTATATGCCCAGAAGCGGCGGGGAAGCCGAACGAAAACGCCCTGGGGCATCTCTGAGTCTGGCTTTTACGCCTTTGATCCGGGGATGAATTATCAATATAAAGCCCACGGAGTTCAGGCCCTGGGCCTTAAGTGGGGCCTTGATTCCGAATTGGTGATCTCCCCCTATTCTTCCTTTCTGGCCCTTCTTCTGGCCCCGCACAGTGCGCTGAGGAATTTAAGACGGCTGCGGGATATGGGGTTGGAGGGTCGGTTTGGCCTTTATGAAGCGGTGGACTACACCCCCTCCCGCCTGTCTGGAGATGGGAACTATGAGGTGGTGCGTTCCTATATGTCCCACCACCTGGGTATGAGCCTTTTGGCCATTGTCAATGCGCTGGAGGGGAACCTTATGCAGCGGCGTTTTCTGGCCGACCGGGACATGGCTGCTTACCGTACGCTGCTTCAGGAACGGGTCCCAGTGGGGGCACCTATCCTACGCCAGCGGGAGCGGCAGCTCCCGGAAGAGCCAAGACTGGGGGAACGCTTTGGATTGGAGCGAAAGGGAACCTGTTATGCCCTGCGTTCGCCCGCCTGCCACCTGGTGAGCAACGGCAGCTATCATGTGTTCTGCCAGGACAACGGGCTCACATCGTCCCGGCTGGGGGAGCGGCAGGTCCTGCTGGCCCGGCCGGGGGAATATTATGCCCCTGTGGGGGTGGCTGCTTTTTTCCGAAGGGAGGAGGGCCTGCTGTCCCTGACTCCGGCTCCGCTCTATCAAAAGGGAGAATATGGCTGGTATTTCCACGCTGCCGGTGCAAGCTGGGAGAGGGAAGAGGACGGGCTTTTGGCCCGGATGAAGCTTTCGGTTCCACGGCGGGAAAACGGGGAACTGCGGCGGTTGGAGCTGAGCTGGAGGGGCAGCGGACGGCTGGAAGGAGAACTGCTGGTCTACCTGGAGCCGGTGCTGTGCCCCATGGGAGATTTTCTGGCCCACCCCGCCTTTTCCCGGCTGTTTTTGGAGAGTGAACTGACGCAGCATGGGGCCGTCTTCCGCCGCCGTCCCAGAGGCACGGAGGGCGAGGTGTGGCTGGCCGCCCTATGGGAGGGAAACGGTGAAACAGCCTGCCTGGACCGGGCGCTCTGCCTGGGGCGGGGAGGGCTGCGGGCACTGGCTGGACAATCCGGTCCCATTCCCCAGGGAGGAACGGGCACCGACCCCTGCCTTATGGTCCGCTTTCCCATTTCTTTGGAGCCTGGAGAGAAGGGGGGAGCGTGTCTGGCATTGGGCGTGGGAGACAGCCGGGAGAGTGCTGTGGATACCGCAAGGCGAGTGTTGCAAAGCAGAAACGGTGAGCGGGGGTCTCTGGCTGCGCTGGCGCTCCGTCTGCACCTCAATGAGGGGCAGACCATGGAGTCTTTCCGCCTTCTGGAGCGGCTGGCGGCGGAACAGAAGAAAAAACGCCCTCCCAGGGAGCAGGTTCTGTGGCCCTATGGAATTTCAGGAGATTTTCCCATTGCCGCGGGGATTTTGGCCGGGGAAGAGGATGTGGAGCGGGCGGGGCTTTGGTGCCGCTGGCACCAGCTGCTCAGCCGTTCCGGTTTCCCCTTTGACCTGGTGCTGCTGACGGAGGAGGGAGGCGACTACCGCCGCCCCCGCCACGCTGCTGTGGCCCGCATTTTAAAGGAACTGGGGGCAGAGAGCGCCCTGGGAGCCAGGGGCGGGATCCATCTGGTGGACCGTTTGGCCCAGGAGGGCGTGCTGGCCTGGGCGGGGGCGGTGCTGCCCCTGGAGCGAGAGGAAAAACGCGGGGAGCATATGGCGCCGCCCCCGCCTGTATGCCTGAAATCCGGCCCCGCTCCCTGGAGCATGGAGGAGGATGGGAGCTTGGTCATCCGCACGGGCCAGCGCCTGCCTCCCGTGGGCTGGAGCCAAATTTTGTGCAATCCGAACTTTGGCTGGCTGACGGACGAGACGGGGGAGGGATTCCTCTGGGCGGGGGGCAACTCCCGTGAGGGGAAACTCACCCCCTGGGACAATGATCCCCTGACGGTGGGAGGCCGGGAACGGATCACCCTGACGGTGGACGGGGCGGAATATTCCGTCTTTGCCGATGGAGACCGCTGTCCATGCACGGTCATATACCGTCCGGGCCTTGCCCGGTGGGAGAAGAACGTGAATGGGGCAGAGCTGGTCACGGAGGGCTTTGTGCCCCCGGAAGAGAATTGCCGTTATTTGACCTTCACCCTTACCCGCGGACGGGGGATTCTCTCCTGCCGCCTGGGAGAGCGGACCCCTCTCATTCACACCATAGGAGAGGGGGAGAAGATCACCCTTCTCACCCGGCCGGGGGATGGGGAGCCGGTATACGAGTTTTCACGGGAGGATTTTGACCAGACGAAGGAGAAAACCATGGACTGGTGGGCGAAGAAGGTGTCGAGCATTACCTTCTCTACCCCGGATAAGGCCCTTGACCGCTATCTGGGCGGCTGGTGTCTCTATCAGGTGATTGCCTGCCGCCTTATGGGGCGGACTTCCCGGTATCAAAACGGCGGGGCGTTCGGTTTCCGGGACCAGCTTCAGGATGTGCTTTCTCTGCTGTACACCTGGCCGGAGCGGACGCGGGAACAGCTTCTGCTGGCCGCTTCCCGGCAGTTTGAGGAGGGGGACGTGCAGCACTGGTGGCACCCGCCCCAGGGAGCGGGGGTACGCACCCGGATCTCCGATGATTTGCTGTGGCTTCCCTATGTACTGTCCCGGTACTGTACCGTCACCGGAGACTGGGATGTGCTGGGGGAGACGGTCCCCTACCTTACCTCCCCGGTGCTGGCTCCTGGGGAACTGGAGCGGTATGAGCTCCCGCAGGTGAGCGAAAAAACGGACTGTCTCTACCGCCACGCCCTCTCGGCCATCCGCTGTGCCCTAGAGCGGGGGGTGGGAGACCACGGACTTGCCAAAATGGGCACCGGGGACTGGAACGACGGAATGAACCGGGTAGGAGAGCGGGGAGATGGAGAATCGGTGTGGCTGAGCTGGTTTTTGGCCCTGGTGCTCCAGTCCTTTGCTCCCCTGTGCCGCCGCGTGGGAGAGGACGAGGAGGGAGAAGCGCTGCTGGCCTGGGCGGACCGGCTGGTGGAGGCTGCCCAGAATGCCTGGGATGGAGGCTGGTACCGCCGGGGCTACTTTGACGATGGTACGCCCCTGGGCTCGGCCGGGAGTGACCAGTGCCAAATCGACTCCATTGCCCAGTCCTTTGCCGCCTTTCCCCAGGGAAGCGACCGGGAGCAAGCACACCAGGCCATCTCTGCCGCTCTGGAGCGGCTCTTTGACCGGGAACGGGGAGTGGTACGGCTCTTTGCCCCTGCGTTTGACATGGGAGGCAGTCAGGACCCAGGGTATATCAAGAGCTACCCCGCCGGTGTGCGGGAAAACGGAGGGCAGTATACCCATGGGGCCCTTTGGCTGGCCATTGCCTGCCTGCGGCTGGGACGGCCGGAGGAGGGCTGGGCGATATGGAAGGCTCTTCTGCCCCAGCACCACCCCACCCAGATCTACCGGGGAGAGCCCAATGTTCTCTCTGCCGATGTGTCCTACGCCCCTGGCCTGGAGGGCAGGGCGGGGTGGACTTGGTACACCGGGGCCGCCGGATGGTACTGGCAGGGAGCCGTGGAGGAACTGCTGGGCCTGCGGGTAAAGGAGGGAAAGCTCACTCTGCGGCCAAACCTGCCGGAGAGCTGGCCGGGCTTTACGGCGGTTTGGCGCCTGCCAAAGGGAAAGCTCACCATCGTAGTCAAGCGCACCGGCGCCGCCTCCTCCCGTCTGGACGGGCAGGAGAAGCGCTGGGTGGAGCTGGAAGGTTTGGAGGGAGACCATGAACTTTCCGTAACCATTTAGGCAAAATATTGCTTTCCCAGGCCAATCGTGATATGATAGCCCCAACCGTTTGGAGGAAGGATTTTCCCTTTCTCCCGAGCAAAGAAAGGAACAAGATTATGTCACAAGTGACAAGACGGGAGCTCTTTCCCGGCGTGTGGCTGCGGGCGGTCCACACCGATAAATTCAAAAGCGCCTACCTGTCCCTGACCCTGCTGTGCCCTCTGGACCAGGACACCGCCGGCCCCAACGCCTTGATTCCCTCCCTTCTCCGCCGGGGCAGCGCCGTTCATCCGGACATGGAGTCTCTGTCCGCCGCCCTGGATGAGCTTTACGGCGGAGCCATTGAGCCTGTGGTGCGCAAAAAAGGTGAGACCCAGTGTGTGGGCTTTGTGGCCAGCTTCCTGGACGATGCCTACACCCTGAAAGGGGAGAAAATCCTGGAGAGCGCCGCTGCCCTTCTGGGGGAGATTTTGCTCAACCCCTATACCCAGGACGGCTGCTTCTGCCCCGACTACACCGCCGGAGAGAAGCAGAACCTCATTGACCGCATCCGCTCCCAGATCAACGACAAGCGCACCTATGCCACCCAGCGCCTGGTTCAGGAGATGTGCCGGTATGAGGCCTTCGGTGTGGACAAGCTGGGCAGTGAGGAGAGCGTGGCCGCCGCCACCCCCCAGAGCCTGTGGCAGCGGTATCAGCAGCTCTTAAAGGAGTCGGCGGTAGAGGTTTATTACTCCGGAAGCGCTGACCCCGACCGGGTGGAGGCCGCCCTGCGCTCTGCTCTGGCCCCTCTGGCCCAGGGCGGGGCACGGACGGCTCCCGACTGTGACGTTCGGCTGACGGCCGGACCTGAGCCCCGCATGGTCACCCAGGAGATGGATGTGACCCAGGGCAAGCTGGCCCTGGGATTCCGCACCGGGGGACAGACCTGCTGGGAGGAGAGCTACCCCGCCCTCACCATGTTCAATGCCATCTTCGGCGGCACCACCCTGTCCAAGCTCTTTTTGAACGTGCGGGAGAAGCTGTCTCTCTGCTACTATGCCAGCTCCATGCTGGAAAAGCAGAAGGGGCTTGTCCTGGTGTCCTCGGGCATTGAGTTTGATAAATTTGAGACGGCCAAAGCTGAGATTTTAGCCCAGTTGGAGGCCATCCGCCGGGGAGAGATCGAAGATTGGGAGCTGGAGGGGGCACGGCGCACCCTGATCAGCGGTCACCTGTCTACCCTGGATGACCAGGGCCGGCAGGAGGAGTTCTGGCTGGGCCAGGCGGCCGCGGGGCTGGACACCACCATTGAGGAGCTGTGCGCCCAGTTTGAGACGGTAACCGCCCGGCAGGTGGCCCAGGCGGCCCAGAAGCTGGAGCTGGACACCATTTATTTCCTGAAAGGCAAGGAGGGCTGAGGGATGGAAAAACTGGAATTTTCCCAGGTAGGGGAGCAGATGTACCGGGAGAAGCTTCCCAACGGCCTTCATGTTTTTGTATTTCCCAAGCCGGAGTTTCAAAAGGGCTACGCCTTCTTTGCCACCAATTACGGCGGGATGGATATGCGTTTCTGCCTGGATGGGGAGTGGCATGACACCCCGGCCGGAGTAGCGCACTTTCTGGAGCACAAGATGTTTGACACCAAGGACGGAAACGCTCTCCAGGACCTGGCCGCCAACGGGGCCAGCCCCAACGCCTTTACCTCCAGTGCCATCACGGGCTATTATTTCGAGTCCACGGAGAAGTTTGAGGAAAATCTGCGCATCCTCCTCTCCTTTGTCTCGGTGCCCTGGTTTACCCCTGAGAGTGTAGACAAGGAGCAGGGGATCATCGGCCAGGAGATCGGCATGATCGAGGATGACCCGGAGTGGAAGGTATTTATGAACCTGATGGCCGCCCTCTACCAAAACCACCCCATCCGGGTGAGCGTAGCGGGGAGCGTGGAGTCCATTTCCCACATCACATCCGACACCCTCTACGCCTGCCATAAGGCCTTTTATGACCCGGCCAACATGGTGCTGTGCGTAGCGGGGCCGGTGGACCCGCAGCATATCTGCCAGGTGGCAAAGGAGATTCTGCCCCAAGAGGCCGGCCCCATCGCTGCCAAGGACTATGGTCCTCAGGAGCCTGCCCGCGTGGCCAAGGCCCTCATGGAGGAGTGCATGGAGGTATCTACTCCCATCTTCCAACTGGGCTATAAGGGGGATGCTCTGCCTCAGGGAGAGGAGCGTCTGCGCCGTCAAATGGTGGGAGAACTTGCCTTAGAGGTGCTGCTGGGTTCCTCCAGCCCCTTGTATGCCAAGCTCTACCGTCAGGGACTCATCAACCGCAATTTCTCCTATGGCTGCGAGAGCTATCCCGGCTGCTTCTTCCTGTGTGCCGGAGGTGAGTCCAAGGACCCGGAGGCGGTGCGGGAGGCCGTGGCCCAGGAGGCCGGGCGCATTGGCCGGGACGGTGTGGACGGCAAGCTCTGGGAGCGGGTGAAGAAGGGCGTGTACGGCAACAAGGTCCGGGGGCTCAATTCCTTTGAGAGCCTGTGTGTAGGACAGGCCCAGGCCTTCTTTGCCGGCTATGACTACCTGGACTTTGCCGGCCTGTTTGCTTCCATCACCAAGGCAGAGGCCGAAGAACTCATTTCGGAATGGGTCACCGGGGAGCGTACCGCTTTGTCGGTGGTGCGGCCCAAGGAGGGATAAGACCCATGGGATTTTTGCAAAACCTCATTGCCCTGCCAGGGGCGGAGACGGTACAGTCCGTCTCCTTCCCCGGCCTGGGGCTGGAATTTGAACTGAACCGGGTGGCCATCATCATTCTGGGGCGGCCCATCTATTGGTACGGCATCATCATCGTCAGCGGCCTCATTTTGGCGGTGATCCTCTGCTCCCGGTGGGGCAAGCGGTACGGCATTTCAGAGGACAACATCCTGGACATGATGCTCTTCGCCGTTCCCGCTGCTCTGGTGGCCATTCGGGCCTATTATGTGATTTTTAATCTGAGTATTTTCCAAAATGCCGACGGCTCCCTCAACTGGGGAAAAATACTCAATTATGGAGACGGAGGCCTGGCTATTTACGGGGCCATCATCTCCTCGGTCATTGTGCTTCTGATTTTCTGTAAGGTAAAGAAGCTCAGCTTCCTGGCCTTTGCCGATCTTGGAGTCCAGGGACTGTTTATCGGGCAGCTCATTGGCCGGTGGGGCAACTTTATGAACGTGGAGGCCTTTGGTTCTGCCACAGCCCTGCCCTGGAGAATGTGCGGACCCACCATTGCGGACTACATGGCACGAAACGGTTATGTGGATGAAGCAGGATACGAGGCCATTCTCAGCGGAACTTTGGGTGTTCACCCCACGTTCTTTTATGAGTCGGCGTGGAACCTGGCGGGCCTTGTAATGACCTATTTTATGGGGAAAAAGCGCCGGTTTGATGGCCAGTGTTTCCTCTTTTATGTATTTTGGTACGGTCTGGGGCGGGCCTGGATCGAGGGACTGCGCACCGACAGCCTCTACCTCTATGTAGGCAGCACCATCCGGGTGTCCCAGCTGCTGGCCGGCCTGTCTGCCCTGGCGGCAGGCGTGGTGCTGCTGTGGGCAATGAGAAAGACCCGGAACGCGCCGATGGAGCTGTTTGTGGACCGGCTGGCCGCCCAAAGTGCCCAGGCGCAGACCGCTGAGTGTACGCAGGCAGAAGGTTCGGCTCCGTCTGAAGCGGAACAAGAAGCCCCTGCTTCTGCTGTGCCCGCTGATGAGGAAAAACAGGAGGATCCCGGAGAGACCGAGAAAAGGGAGGAATGACCATGTCCGCGGTTTTGATGGACGGCAAGGGACTGTCCGCCCGGATCAAGGAGCAGGTCCGTGCCCAAGTGGAAAAAATGTCCCGTCGCCCCGGCCTTGCCATGGTGCTGGTGGGAGAGGACCCTGCCGCCCAGGTTTATGAGGCGGGCAAGCGTAAGGACTGTAAGCAATGCGGCATCTATTACGAGACCTACCGCCTTCCTGGGGATGTGAACCAGGAGGAGCTGGTGGAGGTGGTGCAGCTGCTCAACCAGCGGGAGGATATCGACGGTATCCTGATCCAGTTCCCTCTGCCCGAGCATTTGGATGACCGGGCGGTACAGCTGGCCATCCGGCCGGATAAGGACGTGGACTGTGTCAATCCTTCCAACGTGGGGGACCTCATTCTGGGGGTGGATTCCTTCCGGCCCTGTACCCCGGCAGGGGTCATGCGCCTGCTGAAGGAATATGATATCGATCCGACCGGCAAGCGGTGTACGGTGGTGGGCCGGTCCAACATTGTGGGCAAGCCCCAGGCCATGCTCATGCTTCTCAGCGATGCCACGGTCACCGTCTGCCACACCAAAACGGCCAATTTAAAGGAGGAGTGCCTGCGGGCAGACATCCTCATTACTGCTGCGGGAAAAACCGGCCTTATCACCGGAGACATGGTGAAGGAAGGGGCTGTGGTGGTGGATATCGCCATCAACCGGGATGACCAGGGGAAGCTGTGCGGGGACGCGGTCTTTGACCAGGTGACTCCAAAGGCCTCTTACCTTACCCCGGTTCCCGGAGGTGTAGGTCCTGTTACACGGGCCATCCTGATGGAAAATACCCTCTGTGCTGCCCGGCGGCATGGAAAAGGCTGAGAAATTTTATACAAGAAAAATGCGGCAGATCAAGACGCCGAAGGGAGGGCGCCATGCGCGCAAAAATGCGGGAGAGGACCCTGAAAGTTGCCCAGGCCATGGAGATCGTCATGGCTGTGATCATTTTGGCGGCTATTGTCATCCGGGCTGTGCTGCTGGTCGTTGGGCTGGCCCAGGAATTGGGAGAGGCTCCCATGTCCTTCTCCATTGATGATTTTCTGGAGAAAGTACTGCTTATTATTATGGGCATCGAGTTTGTCAAGATGCTCATGCTCCATACATACGGGGCGGTCATTGATGTGCTCCTGTTCGCCATGGCCCGGCAGATGATCGTTACCCACAATGGTCCGGAAGGAACACTGCTGAGTGTGCTGTCCGTGGCGCTCATCTTTGCCATCAAAAAGTATCTCTATACTGGGGAGAGCTGGGGACAAAAAAAGACAGACCCACCCGACTCTAAATAAGTATAAGAACGGAGCCTGGAACTCAATCCAGGCTCCGCTTTTTTTCGTTTAATTGTGTCAGGAGCACTGCCCTATCGTTGGGCAGCTCACCCTGGGCCACCTGGTCCAGCAGAAACCGGAGGGCTTTGCCGATTTCCGGCCCCTGCAGTCCCGCCTTTTGCGCGTCGTGACCGTTGACGGCCAGGTCCTTCATGGTAAAACAGGCTTGTTCTGCAATCATGGTTCGGGCCAGCTGCTCTGCCTGGTCACGGATCTGTTCCCGCTCTCCTCCGGGCAGGGCACAAGCCAGACCGTCCGCCCGCTTCAAGGCCATCAGGTCAAAGAAAACCGTCTCCCCCAGCCGGCTGAGCCACCGGCCCACCCACCGCCGGGTGGGTTCTACGGGCAGGTCGTGGCGGGCGATGAGGGTGAGGGTGCGCTCCAGCGTGGCCTTGTCCAGACGCAGCCGGCCCAGAGCCTTCTCGGAGAGCATGGCGCTGATTTTGGGATGGCCATAGAAGTGGCCGATTCCCTCCTCGTCCAGAGTAAACGCGGGGGGCTTGCCTACATCGTGGAGGAGTGCGGCCAGACGCAGAGCGGGGTCAGGGGGGACGTTGGCCAGGGTTTTGACGCTGTGGGTGTATACGTCGTAGCAATGGTGGGGGTTTCGCTGGTCAAAGCCCACCGTGGGTCCCAGCTCCGGCAGGATCTGAACGGCTGCCTCGGGGAATTCCAGCAGTACCCTTGGGGCAGCCGGAGAGCATAACAGGCGAAGAAATTCCCCAGTGATCCGTTCCCAGGCCACATAGCGAAGCTCGGGGACGTGCCGGCGGAGGGCAACGGCGGTGTACTCCTCCAGAGAGAAGTCCAGCTGAGCAGCCAGACGAAGTCCTCGGAGGGGCCGCAGGGCATCTTCCGAAAAGCGCCGGTCCGGCTCGCCTACGCAGCGGATCAGCCGCTTTTCCAGGTCGGTCCGGCCTTCAAACAGGTCAATGGGGCCCTCTTGTCCCCAGGCCATGGCGTTGATGGTAAAGTCCCGCCGGGCCAGGTCCAGGGACAGGTCGTCGGTGAAGGTCACCTTGTCCGGGCGGCGGTGGTCCGTGTAATCCCCTTCTTTTCGAAAGGTGGTCACCTCCAGGGGCAGGCCGTCGGAGAGAACGGTGACGGTGCCGTGCTTGAGCCCGGTTTCCACACAGCGCAGGTCGGCGCAGACTGCCAGCACCTGCTGGGGCAGAGCGGCGGTTGCAATATCGTAGTCGTGGAGGGGGATGGACAGCAGGCTGTCCCGCACACAGCCTCCCACCAGCACCGTGCGGAATCCGGCTTCGTTCAGCCGCTCTACCACAGCCAGTGCTCTGGGGTCAAACTCCGGCATATCCTCACCTCCTTTTTCCCTTTTATCCTACCAGACCGGGGAAATGAATGCAAGGAAAAGGGGCAAAATGTCCGCCCTTTTTCCTTGCGGCCCTTGCAATCGGGACAGGATTCTTGTATAATATTCCGGAATCGTTTTATCTTAAACCCTTTGGGGCCAACTATACAGGAAAGTGTGATTCAAATTGAAGTACGATTTCACCGCCATTGAGAAAAAGTGGCAGACCCGCTGGAAGGACGAAAAGACCTTCGCCTGCCAGACCGGTGACACCTCCAAGCCCAAGTTCTACGGCCTGGTAGAGTTCCCCTATCCTTCGGGCAACGGCCTGCACGTGGGCCACGCCCGGCCTTATACCGCCATGGATGTGGTGGCCCGGAAGAAGCGTATGGACGGCTATAACGTCCTGTTCCCCATCGGCTTTGACGCCTTCGGCCTGCCTACGGAGAACTACGCCATTAAAAACCATATTCACCCTGCCAAGGTGACGAAGGACAACATTGCCAACTTCACCAAGCAGCTGCATATGCTGGGTTACTCCTTCGATTGGGACCGTGTAGTGGACACTACCGACCCCAGCTACTATAAGTGGACCCAGTGGATTTTCCTCCAGCTCTACAAGCACGGCCTGGCCTACAAGACCACCATGCCCGTGAACTGGTGTACCTCCTGCAAGTGCGTGCTGGCCAACGAGGAGGTTGTGGAGGGCGTGTGTGAGCGCTGCGGTGCCCCCGTCATCCGCAAGGAGAAGAGCCAGTGGATGCTGAAGATCACCGCCTATGCCCAGCGGCTCATTGACGATCTGGACGGCCTGGACTTCATCGAGCGGGTGAAGATCCAGCAGCGCAACTGGATCGGCCGTTCCACCGGCGCCGAGGTCACCTTCAAGGCCACCACCGGCGAGGACATCGTGGTCTTCACCACCCGTCCCGACACCTTGTTCGGCGCCACCTATATGGTGCTGTCTCCTGAGCATGAGCTGGTGAAGAACTGGCTGGAGAGCGGCAAGCTGAAAAATGCCGACGAGGTCGTGGCTTACCAGAAGGAGGCCGCCTCCAAGTCCGACCTGGAGCGTACCGAGCTCAACAAGGAAAAGACCGGCGTGTGCCTGGACGGCGTGAAGGGTGTGAACCCGGTCAACGGCAAGGAGATCCCCATCTTTATTTCCGACTACGTCCTGGCCACCTACGGCACCGGCGCCATCATGGCTGTGCCCGCCCACGATGACCGCGACTGGGAATTTGCCAAGAAGTTCGGCTGTGAGATCATCGAAGTGGTCTCCGGCGGTGAGGACGTGCAGAAGGCCGCCTTTACCGCCAAGGACGAGACCGGTATTATGGTCAATTCCGACTTCCTCAACGGCCTGACCGTGAAGGACGCCATCCCTGTCATTACCAAGTGGCTGGAGGAGAAGGGCATTGGCGAGGCCAAGGTCAACTACAAGCTGCGCGACTGGGTGTTCTCCCGCCAGCGCTACTGGGGTGAGCCCATCCCCATGATCTGGTGTGACAAGTGCGGCTGGCAGCCTGTGCCTGAGGATCAGCTGCCTCTGCTGCTGCCCGAGGTGGAGAGCTATGAGCCCACTGACGACGGCGAGTCCCCCATCTCCAAGATGACCGACTGGGTGAATACCACCTGTCCCTGCTGCGGCGGTCCCGCCAAGCGGGAGACCGATACCATGCCCCAGTGGGCCGGTTCCAGCTGGTATTTCCTGCGGTATATGGACCCCCACAACGACAAGGCTCTGGCTTCCAAGGAGGCTCTGGAGTACTGGAGCCCCGTGGATTGGTACAACGGCGGCATGGAGCACACCACCCTGCACCTGCTGTATAGCCGGTTCTGGCACAAGTTCCTCTACGACATCGGCGTGGTGCCCACCAAGGAGCCCTATCAAAAGCGCACCTCCCACGGTATGATCCTGGGCGAGGGCGGCGAGAAGATGTCCAAGAGCCGCGGCAATGTGGTCAACCCCAACGACATCATCGACCAGTACGGCGCAGATACCATGCGCACCTATATCATGTTCATCGGTGACTTTGAGAAGGCCGCCGCCTGGTCCGCCAACGCCGTGAAGGGCTGTAAGCGCTTCCTGGACCGCGTGTGGAACCTGGCCACCGAGCAGGAGCACGTGGGGGAGGAGTACTCCCAGGCCAACGAGCTGGCCGTCCACAAGGCCATCAAGAAGGTGTCTGAGGACATTGAGGCCATGAAGTTCAATACCGCCATTGCTGCCCTGATGGCTCTGGTGAATGATTTCTACGCCAATGGCGCCAGCCGTGGGGACATGAAGGCCCTGCTGCTCATGCTCTCTCCCTTTGCCCCCCATATGTGCGAGGAGCTGTGGGAGATGGCTGGCTACGGCGGGCAGGTGTGCCTGCAGTCCTGGCCTGAGTATGACGAGAGCAAGACGGTCACCGCTACCGTTCAGATGGCTGTTCAGGTAGGCGGCAAGGTAAAGGCCAACATCGTGGTTCCCGCCGAAGCTTCTGATGAGGAGATCGTGGCTGCCGCTCTGGCTGAGCCGAAGGTAGAGAAGTTGGCCCAGGGCATGACTTTGGTCAAGTCCATTGTGGTCAAGGGGAAATTGGTCAGCCTGATTTTCAAGCCCCAGGCCTAATTTACACCACGTTCATAAATCTCCCCTTGACACCGGGGCGGAAAACGAATATAATACCACTGTTAAAGCCATAAAAATGGCCCTTACGCGAGCCGGGATCATCCCGCCGCGCCGGAGGGAGGGAAATATAATGTCGGAAGTCCGTGTAAGAGAAAACGAATCTCTGGAGAGCGCCCTGAAGCGCTTCAAGCGCAGCTGCGCCAAGTCCGGAGTGCTGGCCGAGGTCCGCAAGCGTGAGCACTACGAGAGTCCCAGTGTGAAGCGCCGCAAGAAGTCCGAGGCTGCCCGCAAGAACCGTAAGAAGTTCTACTAAGAAGCAAAACCGCCGCGGCGTGACCCCGCCGCGGCGGTTTCATCTATCAAAAGAAAATTTGTCGTTTCCCTTGACAAATGCGCTTTGTGGTGGTAAGATAACAAGCGTCTCTGATTTGGAGAAGAGTCGGAGAGATGTCCGAGTGGTTTAAGGAGCTGGTCTTGAAAACCAGTGACTCGCAAGAGCCGTGGGTTCGAATCCCACTCTCTCCGCCACTTTTTCTCTCAACAACTGAATCGTCCATCCGTAGACTTACAGCCATGCAGAAGTACCCAAGTGGCTATAAGGGGCTCCCCTGCTAAGGGAGTAGGCGGGTAACACCGTGCGGGGGTTCGAATCCCCCCTTCTGCGCCAACTAAGGTTGCTGAAAAAGATGCAACCCCTGAAACCCTTGCTGCGGCAAGGGTTTCAGCCGTTTCAGAGGACAA
>CALWVV010000013.1 GCA_944385035.1 uncultured Oscillospiraceae bacterium
ACCCGGAAGGCCCGGTGGTGCATGCTCTCGCCCCCCACCCGGATGCCCTTGGGGGAGTTGCCGCTGTTGCCGAACATGGACATGCCGTGGGTACCCACCCAGTAGCTGCCGCCGTTGTGCTCCTCGGTCTGCTCGGCCATGCGCTCCCGGAGCATCTGCTCGATCTCCTCCTCGGAGAAACCCAGATTGCGAAGGGCCTGCTCCTCATCCCAGGTGGCGTAGTCGGAGAGCACATCCGGCTTGTTGAGCCAGTCCAGCAGCTCCTGAGAGACCTCCTGCTGGAAGGGAACGTCCTTGAAATACTCCAGGAAGGTGCGGTCAAAGGCATCGAAGTCCGCCTCACTTTTCACTAAAAGGCACCGGCACAGGTGGTAAAACCCCGTAAAGCTGGCCCCATGAAGGCCCTTGTGGAGGGCCTCCATCAGGGCCATCCACTCGGTGAGAGAGACCTTTAACCCGTTTCGCCGGAGCAGATAGAGAAAATCCTCAAACATGATGCTTCCTTTCCTCTCCACAGCTTTCCTGACAATAGTCGACTCGAGCCCGGTATTTCCAAAGGGCCCGATCGAAGCCGTGGAAGTTCTTTTTGGGTACTTTTTCTTACAAGAAAAAGTACCTTATCTCCAGTTGCGGCGCAGGGTGTCGATGTCCTCATTTTTCTTCAGCAGCACCCCCAGGTAGGGGACCTCCTTCACGATCCGGTCCACTGCCACGCCCCCATGCTGGAGGGCCTGGATCCAGTCGATGATCTCACTGGTGGAGGGCTTCTTTTTGATCTGGGGCAGGCTGCGGATGCGGTAGAAGGCCTCCAGCACCTGGGTGAGCAGCTTCTCGTTCAGATCCGGGAAGTGCACCCGCACGATGTCTGCCATCAGATTCTTGTCCGGGAACTCGATATAGTGGAACACGCACCGGCGCAGAAACGCATCGGGCAGCTCCTTTTCCGCGTTGGAGGTGATGATCACCACGGGGCGGTGGT
The DNA here is from genome assembly GCA_944385035.1 of uncultured Oscillospiraceae bacterium. Taxonomy (GTDB): domain Bacteria; phylum Bacillota; class Clostridia; order Oscillospirales; family Oscillospiraceae; genus Lawsonibacter. The sequence goes on from CALWVV010000013.1 coordinate 980, forward strand.
TGGCCTTCACCGTGCGGCCGGTCTCGGGGATGTGGAACTCCATCCGGTCCAGCTCCCAGAGAAGGTCGTTGGGGAACTCCAAATCGGCCTTGTCGATCTCGTCGATGAGCAAAATGACCTGCTCATCACTGGTAAAGGCCTCGCCCAGCTTGCCCAGCTTCACATACTTCTCAATGTCGTCCACCCCCTGGCCGCCGAACTGGCTGTCATAGAGGCGCTGGACCACGTCGTAGACATACAGGCCGTCCTGGGCCTTGGTGGTGGACTTGATGTTCCAGATGATGAGCTTCTTCCCCAGTGCCTGGGAGATGGCCTCGGCCAGCATGGTCTTGCCGGTGCCCGGCTCGCCCTTGATCAAAAGGGGCTTTTGGAGCACCATGGCGATGTTGGCCGCCCGGAGCAGCTCCTCCGAGGCCACGTAATTCTGACTTCCGCGAAATTCTTCCATACCCAATCCTTCCCGGCCCAGGGGCCTTCGTTTTTCATGTTCCGCATTGTATCGTGTTTTTGTGGAAAATTCAAGGGTTTGTCTTGCTTTTTCCCGATGCCAGCGGTTACAATAGGGGATAATTCAAAAAGTTTTCCACATTTTTTTTCAGCTGAGGTGATTTTGTGTCTGAATTTGCCGTTGCTTTGTTTGCTGTGGCGGTGATCGGCATTCCCATAGCAATTTTATTGTACAACGATTACGGGAAAAAGCGGGGCTGCGGACACGGCTGCGCCACCTGCGGAAACCGGGAGATCTGCCACGGAAGAAAAAAGGAAACCAAAGAGGAGGGGCACTGACGTGCCCCTCCTCTTTGGTTATTTATACTTCTGGCTCTCTGCCACCGCAAGCTCATCGCATCGGTTATTGTAAGGATTCTCCGCGTGGCCCTTGACCCAGTGGAGGTGGACAGTGTGGTAGTCGCACAGGTCCAGAAGCCTGCCCCACAAATCGGGGTTGAGGGCGGGCTTTTTGTCCGACTTTATCCAGCCCCGTGCCCGCCAGCCCTTGGCCCAGCCCTTTCCCAGGCCGTCGATGACATACTTGCTGTCGGAGTAGAGCTCCACCGTACAGGGCTCCTTCAACGCCTCCAGAGCGGTGATGACCCCGGTGAGCTCCATGCGGTTGTTGGTGGTCTGGGCCTCGCCTCCGGACAGCTCTTTCTTATGGGAACCGTACATCAAAATAGCCCCCCAGCCCCCTGGGCCGGGGTTGCCCGAACAGGCTCCGTCGGTGTAGATGGTCACTTGTTTCATAGTCTCTCCAAAATCTCCCGGCGTTTCTGGTCATATTCGCTTTGGGTAATCAGCCCCGCCTGCTTCAAACTCTCCAGCTGCTCCAGCCGCTGCTTCGCATCCAGGGCGGTGGAGGGGATGTGGTCATGGGTCTGGGGGGCAGGGGAGGAGGGATGCTCTTGGGTCATTTGGGCGTTGTCCTCCTCAATGGTGATCTCCGGACCTGTATATTTTGTTCCAAAGGCCTGGTAGCCGTTCATGGCGGTGATGCCGATGGCGGCCAGTGTCCACAAAATTCCAAAGGGGCCAAAGGTAGGAATGACCACAAACAGGCCGATCAAAATAAACACGCCGCCCCACACCATACCAAAAGCCCCTTGGGCTTTGCTTGGGCGATAGGTTACCCGCCGTCTTCTCACAGAACAAACCTCCTGTTCCAGAAAACAATCAACAGGGCTTACATTCCCTTCAAAATCGCTTTCTGAGCTGCTCAACCTTTGTTTTTAAGGCACTCTGTTTCTTATTTTTGTTCCGGCCCGGCCCATATTTTCTTTTCTCCTGGTAGGGAAGATAGATGCCGTAGCCAACAACTGCTACAAGGACAAAGAAAATGAAATTTGCCTTGAATGGGAGGACACCTCCCAGAACAGAAATGACCGTACCTCCCATTGGTTCTCCTTACTGATCGCCCTCGGGCACTGTGGGCTCCTCCTCCGTCTCGGGCTGGGTGACCTCGACGGTCTCTTCCCGCTCAGCCAGGGCCAGGGAGATCACCTGATCGCCCTCCTCCTTAAAGCGCATGACGATGACGCCCTGGGTGGCGCGGCCCGCCTCTCGGATGGTATCCACATGGGTACGGATGAGGATGCCCGCCTGGGTGACCAGAAGCAGGTCCTCCTCACCGGTAACCACCTTGATGCCCACGATCTTGCCGGTCTTCTCGGTGACGGCGTAGTTCTTGATGCCCAGGCCGCCCCGGTTGGTGATCCGGTACTCCTCCACGGCGGTACGCTTGCCGTAGCCCTTTTCCGTGATGGTCAGCACCGTTCTGCCGGCGGTCATCCGGGCGGCGCCTACCACATAGTCGCCCTCCCGCAGGCGGATGCCCCGCACGCCTACAGCGGTACGGCCCATGGGCCGCACGTCGTTCTCATCAAAGCACACGGCCATACCGTCATGGGTGGCAATGAGGATCTTCTTGGTGCCATCGGTCTCCCGCACGGCCACCAGCTCGTCCCCTTCCTCCAGGGTCAGGGCCCGGATGCCGTTGTTGCGCAGGTTCTTCAGTGCCTCCACCGGCAGGCGCTTCACGGTGCCCATCCGGGTGACCATGGTGAGGTAGAGTTCCTTATCCCCGACCTCTCGGAAATGGAGCATGGCCTGGACCTTCTCACCCTGTTCCACCTGGATGATGTTGATGATGTTGGTGCCCTTGGCGGTCTTTCCGCTCTCGGGGATCTGATAGCCCTTCTTCCGGTACACCTTTCCGGTGTCAGTGAAGAAGAGGATATAGTCGTGGGTGGAGGCGGTGAACACATCCACCACATAGTCCTCTTCCCGTGTGGTGATGCCCTTCTTACCCATGCCGCCCTTACTCTGGGCCGTATACTCACTTACCGGGGTGCGCTTGATATAGCCCGCCTGGGTGAGGGTAAAGACGCACTGCTCCTCCTCAATGAGGTCTTCAATGTCGATCTCGTCCTCCACATCCTGGATTTCGGTGTAGCGCTGGTCCCCGTACTTGTCCCGGATGGCAATGAGCTCCTCCTTGAGCACGCCCCGGAGCATCTCCTCGCTGGACAGGAGCTGATTAAAGTAAGCAATGCGCTCCTCCAGCTCCTGGTACTCCTTCTCCAGCTTCTCCCGGTCCAGACCCTGAAGGGCCTTCAGGCGCATGTCCAGAATGGCCTGCGCCTGAACCTCGTCCAGGTCAAAGCGGGTCATCAGATTTTCCTTGGCGTTGTCATAGCTGGTGCGGATGATGTGGATGACTTCGTCAATGTTGTCCTGGGCCACCAGCAGGCCTTCCAGCAGATGGGCGCGTTCCTGGGCCTTTTTCAAGTCAAACTGGGTGCGGCGGATGATGACCTGCTCCTGGTAGGCGATGTACTCGTCCAGAATATGCCGCAGAGAGAGGATCTTGGGCTGGAGCTTGCCATTGACCTCCACCAGGGCCAGCATGTTGATGGCAAAGGTGGTCTGGAGCTGGGTCTGGGCAAAGAGGCGGTTCAAAACCACCTGGGGATTGGCATCCCGCTTAAGCTCAATGACAATGCGCATGCCGTTGCGGTCGGTCTCGTCCCGGATGTCGGAGATGCCCTCCAGGCGCTTGTCCTCCACCTGGTCGGCCATGTTCTTGATGAGCATGCGCTTGTTGACCTGATAGGGGATCTCGGTGATGACAATGCGGGTGCGGTCCTTGCCGAACTCCTCAAACTCGTGGCGGGCCCGGACGGTGATCCGGCCCCGGCCGGTGGCATAGGCGGCCCGGATGCCGCTGCGGCCCATGATGATGCCCCGTGTGGGGAAGTCGGGGCCGTGGAGATGCTCCATGAGGTCCGCCAGGGAGGACTCGGGGTCGTCGATGACCTGGATGGTGGCGTTGATGACCTCGGTAAGGTTGTGAGGGGGGATGTTGGTGGCCATGCCCACGGCGATGCCGGAAGAACCATTCACCAGCAGGTTGGGGAACCGGGAGGGGAGCACCTTGGGCTCCTTCCGGGTCTCGTCAAAGTTGGGATCCCAGTCCACCGTGTCCTTTTCAATGTCCCGGAGCATCTCGTCGGAGAGCTTGGACATGCGGGCCTCGGTATAACGGTAAGCGGCCGGGGGGTCGCCGTCGATGGAACCGAAGTTGCCGTGGCCGTCTACCAGCACATAGCGCATGGAAAAGTCCTGGGCCAGACGGACCAGGGCGTCATAGACGCTCTGATCTCCGTGGGGGTGGTACCGGCCCAGCACATCGCCCACGCAGGTAGCGGACTTTTTGAAGGGTTTGTCCGCCGTCAGATTATCCTCATACATGGCGTAGAGGATCCGGCGGTGGACGGGCTTGAGTCCATCCCGCACGTCGGGCAGGGCCCGGCCCACAATGACGGACATGGCATATTCAATATAGGATTTCTCCATCTCCGGAACCAGGGGAGAGGTGACGATATGTTGGTTCGGGTAACGGATCTCCTCAGGATCATACTGCGGTTTTTTGCTCATGCTTTAAGCTTCCTCCATGTTACACATCAAACGCGGAAAATGGGAACCATCCCTCCGCTTACACATCAGTAGTCAAGGTTCACCACATACTTGGCGTTCTTTTCAATAAACTCCTTCCGGGGCTCTACCTTCTCACCCATGAGGATATTGAAGGTGGCATCCGCGGCCACGGCGTCATCCAGCTCGATGCGCCGCAGGGTGCGCTTCTCCGGGTCCATGGTGGTCTCCCAAAGCTCATGGGGGTTCATCTCGCCCAGACCCTTAAAGCGGCTGATATCAATTTTCACATTGGGATTGCCCCCGCGCATCTCTGCGGAGATCTGGTCGCGCTCCTCATCGGAGAAGGCCACCCGTGTAGTCTTGCCGCGGGTCAGCTTATAGAGGGGCGGAACGGCGGAATAGACATACCCGTGCTCAATGAGCGGGCGCATAAAGCGGAAGAAGAAGGTCAAAAGCAGGGTGCGGATGTGGGCGCCGTCCACGTCAGCATCGGCCATGATGATGACCTTGTGATACCGGAGCTTATTGAGGTCAAAGTCGTCCCCGATGCCCGCGCCCAGGGCGGTAATGACGGGGGTCAGCTTATCGTTTCCATACACCTTGTCCGCCCGTGCCTTCTCCACGTTGAGCATCTTGCCCCACAGGGGGAGGATGGCCTGGAACCGGGAATCACGGCCCTGGGTGGCGGAGCCGCCGGCGGAGTCGCCCTCGACGATGTAGAGCTCGGTGAGCTCGGGGTTGGCCTCGTTGCAGTCCCGGAGCTTGTCCGGCATGGCGGCGCCGCCCAGAGCGGTCTTTCTCCGGATGGACTCCCTGGCCTTTCTCGCCGCCTCCCGAGCCCGGTTGGCGGTGAGGGCCTTGTCCAGAATGGCCCGGCCCACGGCGGGGTTCTCCTCCAGGTAGGTCTCCAGCTTCTCACTGACAATGGAATTGACCAGGGTGCGGATCTCGCTGTTGCCCAGCTTCGCCTTGGTCTGGCCTTCGAACTGGGCCTCGGTGAGCTTCACCGAGATGACCACGGTAAGGCCCTCCCGGCAGTCCTCGCCGGAGACCTTCTCGTCATCCTTCAGAAGCTTGATCTTCCGGCCGTAGGCGTTGAGGGTGTTGGTCAGCGCCCGGCGGAAGCCCTCTTCGTGCATGCCGCCCTCGGGGGTGTGCACGTTGTTGGCAAAGGAGACCATGATCTCGTTGTAGCTGTCGTTGTACTGCATGGCTACCTCGGCCATGGAATCTTCCTTTGCCCCGGACATATAGATCACGTCAGAGTGAATGGGGTCCTTGTTCTTGTTGAGGAAGGTGACAAACTCCCGGATGCCGCCCTCATAGCACATGTCGTCCTCCTGCTCCCGGCCGGGGCGCAGGTCCACGGTCTGGATGCGAAGGCCCGCGTTGAGAAAGGCCTCTTCCCGCATGCGGGTGTGGAGGGTCTCATAGTTATACTCCACCGTATCGAACATCTCGGGGTCGGGCTTGAAGGTAACGGTGGTGCCGCTGTGGTCGGTCTTGCCTACGATGGTCATTTCCTGGGTAATCTTGCCCCGTGCAAACTTCATCTCATAGATCTGGCCGTTTTTGTGCACCTGCACCTCCAGCCATTCAGACAGGGCGTTGACCACGCTGGCACCCACGCCGTGCAGGCCGCCGGAGACCTTATACCCGCCGCCGCCAAACTTGCCGCCGGCATGGAGGATGGTAAAGACCACTTCCAGGGCGGGCCGTCCGGTCTGAGGCTGAATGTCCACGGGAATACCGCGGCCGTTGTCGGTAACGGTGATGGTGTTGCCCGGATTGATGGTCACGGTAATATCCTTACAGTATCCGGCCAGAGCCTCGTCAATGGAGTTGTCCACGATCTCATAGACCAGGTGGTGCAGGCCGGATTCTGAGGTGGAACCGATGTACATACCCGGACGCTTCCGGACTGCCTCCAGCCCCTCCAGGACCTGAATCTCTGACCCGCCATACTCATGGTCGGTCTGTGTGGTATTCAATTCGCTGCGTTCTTCAGACATAGTTTACCTCCGGTTTCAGCCTTTTGGAAGAATTGAGAAGGGAGGGGGGAGAAGGGTTTCTCACCTCTCCTTTCTCAACTCTCCGTCGTATACTCGCATAATATTACTCTACAGAATCACTTTCCAGCCGTTTTTTCAAAATGGCGGCGGACAGGGGAGAGATATAGACCATAGGCTCTCCTCCTCTGGCTTCTGTGAGTACAAAGGATCGGGGCAGGTCATCCGTCAGCCAGACGGCCCGGCCCTCCTGCTCTGCCCGTTCCAAAAACTCACGGGTCTTATAAGCCCAGCTGGCGTTGTCCAGATCAAAGACAGCCAGAATTTCCCCATAGGGAATCATAACCGATTGTCCCAGATGAAGATACATGGTTTCTCCTTCTAAATCAGCTTTCCGCCCTGGATATGGAAGCTCTTTCCCTGTTCCAGGCCCTCCAGCTTTTCCTCCTCACAGCAGGTGATAAACACCTGCCCGCCTTTAATGTGGTTGAGCACAAAGGACTGCCGCTTTCCATCCAGCTCCGAGAGCACATCGTCCAGCAGCAGCACCGGCCACTCGCCCGTATCCGCCTGGAAAATTTCCCGCTGGGCCAGCTTTAACGACAGGGCAGCGGTGCGTACCTGGCCCTGGGATGCATAGGTCTTGGCGCTCTGCCCATCCAGATAGACGGTGAGGTCGTCCTTGTGGGGGCCGGACAGGCACTGACGGCTGTCCAACTCTGCCTGGCGGTGGCGTTCCTGGTGGTCCAGCAGCTGGGGAAGAATTTCCCGTGGGGATGCCAGGGGGTCCTGGACGGAGGATACGGTCTCATACCGCAGCTCCATCTGCTCCCGTCCCCCGGAAAAATCTCCGTGGATGGCGGGGGTGTGCTCCCGCAGGCGTTTGATGAAGTGGGCCCGGTAATGGATCACAATGGCTCCGGTCTGGGCCATGCGCAGGTTAAAGTCGTCCAGGGTATGAAGCAGAGAGGGATTTTCCGGCCAGTCCCGCAAAATCCGGGTTTTGTGCTCATAGAGGCGGTTATATTCCCCCAACGCCTGGGCGTACCGGGGGCGCAGCTGACAGATGGCGCTGTCCAGGAATTTCCGCCGCTCCGCCGCCCCCGCCCGGATGAGGGACAGGTCCTCGGGACAGAAGAGGACGGTGGTCAGGATGCCCGCCAGTTCCCCGGCGGTTTTCAGACGCACCCCGTTGGAATAGAGCTGCCTTCCCCGGCCCCGGAAAAGCTTTGCTTCCAAAGTGAAGTCCCGGTCTCGGCTCTCGATCTCTCCCCGGAGAAAGGCGGAGTCCACGTCCAGCATGATCATCTCCCGGTCATACCGGGCCCGGTGGGACCGGGCGGCGGACAGATAGGACACCGCCTCCAGAAGATTGGTCTTTCCCTGGGCATTGTCCCCATAAATGAGGTTTACCTTGGGGTCAAACCGGGCCTGCAGGTGGGCGTAGTTGCGGAAAAAATCCAGCTCCAGCTCCCGAACGATCATTGGACCACCAATTCCAGCTCGCCGTCAATGGCCGCCCGGTCACCGGGGTGCATCTTCTTGCCCCGCATGGTGCAGGTTTCGCCGTTGACGGTCACCCGGCCCTCCTGGATGATCAATTTAGCATCTCCGCCCGTCTCCACGGCACCGGCAAATTTCAGCAGATCCTGGAGCTTGATAAATTCAGTTTTGATTTTGATGTTATGGGATTCCATAAAAAGCCTCCCTTAGATTCAGTTGGCCTTTAGCCGCACCGGGAGCACCATGTAGATGAAGTTCTCCTCTCCCTCAGCGGGCAGGATGACACAGGGGGCCACGCCGGAGGTAAACTCCATGCGCAGCTTGTCGGCGGGGGCAGCCTTCAGGGCATCCATGAGATATTTGTTGTTAAAGCCGATTTCCAGTCCCTGCCCGTCCCCGGAAACCATGCACTGGTCAGCGGCATCACCGATGGCGGTCTTGGTGGTAATGGATACCACCCCGTCGCCAAAGACGCAGCGCAGGGGGGACTTCAGTTTTTCGCTGATGATCAGGGAGACACGCTCAATGGATGCCAGCAGAGACCGGGCCTCTACCTCAATGTGAATGGTATTGTTCCGGGGAATGGCGTTGCGGTAGGGCAGGAACTCTCCCTCCAGCCGGCGGCAGACCAGCACCGTGTCCCCGGTCTGGAACATGATGTGCCGGGCCCCCTGGGTAATGGTGACCGCTTCCTCTCCGGCGCAGATCTTTTCTACCTCGCCCAGGGCGGAGCCGGGCACCACAAAGGAAAAGCCTTCCGCTCCCTTTTTCTCCATCACGCTCTCCTTGCGCAGGGCCAGGCGGTACCCGTCCACCGACACCACCGTCAGCATCTGGCCCTCTACCTCAAAGAGGGAACCGGTATGGATGGGGCGGCTTTCGTTGTCGCTGACGGCAAAGAGGGTCTGGGCGATCATGGAGCGCAGGGTGGGCTGGGGGAGGGTAAGAGTATTCTGCTGGTCCACGGTGGGCAGCTCAGGGAATTCCTCCGGGTCGGTACCCAGAATATTGAATTCCGACATACCGCATTTAATATTGACGGTATAGCCCTGGGTGGAGAAAATCACCATATCGTCGGGCATCTTGCGTACGATCTCTCCAAACAGCCGGGCGGACAGGACCAGGGAGCCCTTCTCTTTGATCTCAGCGGGGACGGTGGCCTGGATGCCCGTTTCCAGGTTATAGCCGGTGAGGCGAAGGCTCTCTCCGGCTTCGATGAGGATGCCCTCCATAGCGGGGATGGAGCTTTTAGCTGCCACCGCTCTGGAGGTCACTGCTACCGCGCCGGACAGCAAAGCCTTTTCGCAGAAAAATTTCATGGTGAATTCCTCCAATCTCTTTCTCTCCCCCTCTTAGGGGAGGAGAGGATATAAGTTCGTAACAGTAGTCCGTAGGGGAAAAAAAGGTGGAAAGATGCCCCAATCCGTTGGGAGAGTAAGGAAAGCGGCTCCACAGGCCATGTGGGAAATTCAGAGCCAAAATAGGCGGAATGTGGAAACAGGAAAATTTTCCACATTTCTACCTGAACATTCCACATTTTTCTGTGGAATGCTGTGGAAAACCGGATGGGGTGCTCCTTACGTTATTCGTACCGGTTATTGATGTTGGTGGTGATGTCCTTGATGATCTCCGCCTTCTCCGGGTCGGTTTTCACCAGGCTCTCGATGCGGGACAGGGAGTTGAGGACGGTACTGTGGTCCCGGTTGTCAAACTCCTTGCCGATGTCCTTGAGGGAAGTGCCCACCATCTGGCGGATGAGGTACATGGCGATCTGCCGGGCCAGGGAGATATCCTTGGAGCGGCCCTGGCCTCGGAGGGTGGCGGGCTCGATGTTATAGAACTTGCACACCTCGTCAATGATCACGTCGGCGGTGGGGAGGATGTCGGATTTCTCTTTAAAGATATCCTTCACCGCCCGGATGACGGTATTTTTGTCCAGAGAGTCGCCGATCAGGTCCTGATAGGCCATGATCTTGTTGACGGTGCCCTCCAGCTGCCGGACGTTGGCGGTAATGTTTTCGGCAATGAGCTGGATGAGAAAGTCGGGCAGCTCCATACCCATGCGGATGGCCTTGTTTTTGATGATGGCCATACGGGTCTCATAGTCGGGGCGCTGGATATCCGCCAGCAGACCCCACTCAAACCGGGTTTTCAGACGGTCCTCCAGACGGAGCATCTCTTTTGGGGGACGGTCGGAGGTAAAGACGATCTGCTTTTTCAGCTCATACAGGGTGTTGAAGGTATGGAACATCTCCTCCTGGGTGGAGTCGCGTCCGGCGATAAACTGTACGTCGTCCATGAGGAAGATATCCGCACCCCGGTACTTCTCCCGGAACTCCTGGTTGCGGCCCTCCCGGATGGCGTGGATGAGCTCGTTGGTGAAGGTATCGCCCTTGATGTAAACGACTTTATAGTCGGGACGGCGCTCATGGACCGTATGGGCAATGGCATAGAGAAGGTGGGTCTTGCCCAGGCCGGACTCCCCGTAGATAAACAGGGGGTTATAGCTCTGCCCTGGGTTGTCGGCCACGGCCCGTGCGGCGGCATGGGCAAATTTGTTGGAGGAGCCCACTACAAAGCGGTCGAAGGTATATTCCTCCGTACCTGGGAGAAAATCACTTTGCTTTGGGGTCTCCTTGGCCGCATCCAATTCTCCCTCAGTCAGCACGATGACCTCAAAATCTGCGGAAAACAGCTCATGGAGCGCCTTTTGAATGGCGGGCAGATAGCGGGCGGCGATGATGTCCCGCTTAAAGCGGGTGGGGGAGTAGATGGTAAAGCTGGTTTCGTCCAAAGAGACGGCGACAGTGTCGTCAAACCAGGTGTTGATGGTGGTTTCGGTCATCTCATTTCGCATCAGGGAGACTACCTTATCCCACACTTCCACAGTGGGGTTCATGGATTGACCTCCTTCATAGGACCCTGAGCCCATGGAGGGGGCGGCAGGGTGCATAAACTTTCAAAGCGCCTCCCCCGGCGCACCGGAGAAGGCGGCAGATAATCAAAAAAAACAGAAAAATCCACATCCATTATTATACCAAAAACAGGGCTTCACCGCAAGGATTTCCCGCATTTTTTATTTATAATGTATGGTCTTTTTTTGGCAGAAATTGTGGAGAGGGAAAAGGAGCGCTACAAGATATAGGGAACTATTCCAAAAAAAGAAAAAAACACTGGAAAATCAAAAAAAATCTAGTTGACACGGGGCGGTTTTATCCGCTATAATGATGGACGTATCTTTTGAGGGAGGGCCGATTCTGCCCTTTTTCAGAAAGAGCGGGCTTTTGAAACAGAGCCCTGATACAGCAGACCGCAGCCCATCTGGGCTGTTGTTGGGCCGGGAGAGCCGGCTTGAAATCAAATGAGGAGGTGTCCCCCATGCTTCGTACCTATCAGCCCAAGAAGCGCCAGCGTTCCAAGGAGCACGGCTTCCGCAAGCGTATGGCCACCCGCAACGGCCGCAAGGTGCTGGCTCGCCGCCGCGCCAAGGGCCGCGCCCGTCTGACTCACTAATGATCTGGGCGTTTTTCGCCCGGTTCCTGTGAGACAGGCAAGACCGATCTCGGATGAGACGCGGTAAGAGGACACAATTCACATAGATGGCGCAAAAGGGGCGTGGGAGATATTCCCCCGCCCTATCTGTGCATACGCAGCTTTTTTCGAGTAACCACGGGAAGATCCCCAGGAGGAAAGGCATGAAACATACCGTTTCGCTGAAACAAAATCATGAATTCCGCCGGCTCTATCACAAGGGAAAAAGCGCGGTTTCTCCTTACTTTGCCATCTACTGCCGCAAAACCGGACGCTTGGAGAGCCGCCTGGGCATTACCACAGGGGTAAAGCTGGGCCACGCCGTCAAGCGTAATTTTGTCCGCCGCCGCATCCGGGAGCTGTACCGCACCAATGAGAGCAAATTCACCCCCGGCTATGACATTGTAGTGGTCGCCCGGACCAGGGCTATTTTTGCCCGCTACAGTGAGCTGGAGCGCAGCTTTCTTCAGCTGATGAAAAAGCTGGGCCTGACCCTTCCGGAGGAGGGAAAGGGATGAAGAGTCTTTTGTTGGCGCTCATTCGGTTTTATCAGCGTTATATCTCCCCTGCGCGCCCCCCGTGCTGCCGGTTTATTCCCACCTGCTCGGCCTATGCCCTGGAGGCGGTGGAAAAATACGGCGCGGCAAAGGGGGGCTGGTTGGCTGTGCGCAGAATTTTGCGCTGCCACCCATTTCACCGGCAGAAAACCGTGGAATATGATCCGGTTCCATAGGAACTGCCCCAACTGATCAAATTGCGGAGGTAATGTTGTGGGTATTATTTTAGCACCCTTTGCCTGGCTGCTGCTGTTTTTCTACAATCTCTTTGACAACTACGGCCTGGCCCTGATCCTGTTTGCTATTGTCATTAAGCTCATTTTGTTCCCTGTGTCCCTCAAAACCAAGAAGAGCATGATTCAGACCACCATGCTCTCCGGAAAGATGCAGCAGCTGCAAAAGCAGTACGGCAAGGACCGGGAGCGCTATAATCTGGAGGTCCAGAAGCTCTATGAGCGGGAGAAGGTCAACCCCATGGGCGGCTGTCTCTGGTCCCTCATCCCCATGGTGGTCCTGATCGCCCTGTACGGCATCATCCGTGAGCCGCTGACCTATTTTATGAACCTGTCTATGGAGCAGATTCAGCTCCTGGCCGACCAGCTGGACTGGCAGACTGTGGCTGTGGCCAACGGCTGGATGAGTCAGGCTGCCATGGACAAGCTGGTGGAAAAAGTCGCCAGCGGAGGAGCTGCCCATATCTTTGAAAACGGCGCCTATAACCAGATGTATCTGGTTTCCCTGATCAATTCCAGCAACATCGAAAGCCTGAAGGCTGCTCTGAACGCCCAGTTTGCCGGGGCCGGAGACGGCCTGTTTGTGCTGAACTTCCAGTTCCTGGGTCTCGACCTGTCCAAAATCCCCAACTGGAATTTCTGGGCCGGTGGGATCACCCTGGCTTCTGTGGGCCTGTTCATCCTGCCCCTGGTGTCCACGCTCATTTCCTTCCTGTCCATGAAGGTGTCCATGGCCACCAACCAAATGAACACCAAGCAGCCTCAGAACAAGCAGATGGAATCCACAAACAAGATGATGATGTGGATGATGCCTCTGATGTCCTTGTGGATCGGCTTTACGGTACCCGCCGGCCTGTCTGTGTACTGGATCACCCAGTATGTGGTGAACATGGGTCAGGAAGTCGTGTGTGCCAAGATGCTGAAAAAGGACTATGAGGCCGCCCGGCTTGCCGCAGAGAAGCGGGAGCAGGAGGAAAGAGAAGAGGAGAAGCGCCGCAAGGAGGAGGCCCGCCTGGAGCGTGCCCGCCGTCTGGAGGAAGAGAAGAAGAACCGGGGTAAAAAGAAGCCCGGCCAGAAGAAGGGTGAGCCCGACCAGGAGGGTGTCAACAAGGAGGACAGCCGGGAGGGCATCCGTGCCTATGCCCGCGGCCGCGCCTATATCCCCAACCGGTTTGGCGCAGTGACTCCCTATACCGACCCCAACGATCTGATCCGGGCGCAGATGGAAGCTGCCGCCGCCGGCAAGACGAAGAAAAAGAAGGACAAGGCTGAAGAGAAGAAGGAAGAGCCCAAGCCCAAGACGGAGGACGTACAGGCTACCGCCGTGGCAGAGCAGCCCGTTCAGCCGGAAGAAACCAAGCCCGCGCCTGCTGAGGAAGAGAATACCCAGCCTGTGGAGATGGAAACCGTTGAGGTGGAAGTGGAGCAGGTCGAGGTAGAAGTGGACGAGGACGAGAAGAAGGAGGGCGAATGATGTTGAAATGGATTGAAACCACTGGCCGTTCCGAGGAGGATGCCATTTCCGCCGCCCTGTTTCAGCTGGGGTTGGACCGGGACGACGTGTCCATCGAGGTCATCGAGCGGGCAAAGTCCGGCTTTTTGGGCTTTGGCAGCAATCCGGCCAAGGTTCGCGTGAGTTATGAGGAAGAAAATGGGGTTCCCTGTGCCAAGAAGCTGATTCTGGAGGAGCAGGAGCCCGTGGCCGCTCCCGCCGCTGCTCCCGTGGAGAAGAAGGCTGTGGTGGAGGAAACGGTGCTGCTGTCCGCTCCCCAGGAGAAGGCGGAAAGTTCCGCCGCCCCTGTGGAGGAGGAGACCATTCTGGCTGCCAAGCCCGGCATGAATCCCCCCAAGAGCAGCCGTCCCCGTGCAGAGCGCCGGGAGAAGCCCCGCCGCAGCAAGAGTGAGAATCATCTCCAGGAGGGGGATGAGGTCATCATCGGCAATGTGCCCAAGGCCGCTCCCGCCGCTCCGGTGCAGGTGACCCCCGCCGCCGAGGACGATGTCCGGGCTGCTCAGATCCGCACCTTCCTCACCGGCTTGATGGAGCATCTGAATGTGGAGGCTGAGCCTGAAATTTTTGTCACTGACGAGGGCAACTACAAGGTCATCCTTCAGGGCAAGGACCTGGGCGCCATCATTGGCCGCCGGGGTGAGACCCTGGACGCCATCCAGCAGCTGACCAGCTACTCCGTGAACCGGGGGCTGTCCAAGCGGGTGCGCATCCATGTGGATGCCGAAGGCTACCGGGCCAAGCGGGAGGAGTCCCTCCAGCGTCTGGCGGTGAAGGTGGCCGGGAAAGTGGTCAAGTACCGCAAGAACATGACCCTGGAACCCATGAACGCCTACGAGCGCCATGTGATCCACACCGCCCTTCAGGATTATCCCAACGTCACCACCTATTCCACCGGTGTGGAGCCCAACCGCCGCACCGTTGTGGCCTATGCGCCCGGCCAGAAGTAAATGGCAGATCACGCGGCGGGAGGAGTTCCTCCCGCCGCTTAGTTTATATCCGGAGGTATCCGACATGACCCCCTTGTATGATGTGTTGAAGGACTATGCCCAAAAAGATCCCGCCCGCTTTCATATGCCCGGCCACAAAGGGGTGTTTCTGCCCATTCCGGAGCTTCGGGAGGCGGCAGCGCTGGATGTGACGGAGATCTCCTCCACCGGCAACCTCTATCAGCGGGGAGAGCCCTTTGATTCCGCCCAGCATCTGTGGGCCCAGCGCTTTGGCTTTGACTGCTGCCAGTTTTTGACTGGGGGCTCCACCATGGGTATCCATACGGCCCTCTCCCTGTGCTGCCGCCCCGGAGATGAGGTGCTTGTGGACCGGAATTGCCACCGGGCGGTGTTCAATGCCCTGGCCCTTTTGGACCTGGAGCCCGTCTACCTGGAACGGCCGTGGCTGGAGGAGGAGGGGATCATTGGCCACATGGAACCGGAATATGTGGAAAAAATTCTGCATCAGCATCCAAATATCAAAACAGTCTGTATAACCTCGCCAACCTATGCCGGTGTGTTATCGGACGTTTTCCAAATTGGGCGGATTGTCCATGCACATGGTGGAAAACTTTTTGTGGATGGAGCCCACGGGGCCCATCTGCCCTTTTTGGGTGTGGAAGCCTTTCAGGGAGCGGACCTGGTGGTAGTCTCCGCCCACAAGACTTTGCCCGCCATGGGGCAGACGGCACTGCTGTTTGTCAATGGGATGGACCAGGATCTGGTCCGCCTCCATGCCAGCATCTATGGAACTTCCAGCCCCTCCTACGTGCTCATGGCCAGCTTGGATGCCGCCCGGCAATGGCTGGAGGACGGGGGAGCGGAGGCCTACCGGAAGGCCGCCCGGCGCGTGGCCGCTCTCCGGGAACAGTATCCCTGCCTCCGGGATGGTCTGGTGCTGGACCCCACCCGGCTGACCCTCTGTGTGAAGGATGGGCCCGCCTTTGCCCGGATGCTGGAGCAGCGCAATGTCTACCCGGAGATGGAGGACGGAGGCCATGTGGTGCTGATCTGCACCCCCCAAGACCTGGAGGGGAATTTTGACCGGCTGGCGGAGGTGCTGGAGGAGCTGCGGTCCTTCCTGGGCCCCTGTCCGCCCCTGCCCGCGCCCCATCTGCCCCAGAGAGCCCTGTCCGTGCGTCAGGCCCTCTTTGCCCAAAGTGAAGTGCTCCCGCTGGAGGCGTGTGAGGGAAGGGTGGCCGCCTGCCAGATCGCGCCCTATCCCCCAGGTGTGCCGGTGGTTTCCCCCGGAGAGGTCATTTCAAAAAAAGAACTGGCCTATTTTGCACAAATAGGATATAATGTAAAGTCAGAGGTAAGGGTTATAACCTCATTGTAAAACGGCAGAGCAGCGAGGAATTTTATGGAATTGTCGCAATTGGCGGGCAACCGCAGAATCAAAGATCAGCTCTCCCTTCGGGAGGAGGGCCGGGGATTGTCCCATGCCTATATCATCTGCGGCCCGGTTGGGTCAGGCCGCCATACGCTGGCCCGGCTGGTGAGCCAGGCTATGCTCTGTGAAGCCCCGGCATCCCACCGCCCCTGTGGAAGCTGCGGCCCCTGCAAAAAGGTACTGCGGGGCATCCATCCCGATGTGACCGTGATTTCCGGGCCGGGAGAGGGAAAACCCATTACCGTGGATCAGGTGCGCACGCTGCGTACCGACGCCTATATCCGTCCCAATGAGGGAAAGCGAAAGGTCTATTGGCTGGAACAGGCCGACCAGATGAATCCCTCCGCCCAAAATGCCATGCTGAAGCTGCTGGAGGAGGGACCCGCCTATGCCTCCTTTTTGCTGCTGGCTGGCAATGCGGGAGGACTGCTTCAGACCATACGCTCCCGGTGTGAGCAGCTGGCCCTGGCGCCTGTGCCCCCTGGAGAGTGTTTGTTGTGGCTGAAAGGCCGCTATCCGCAAAAGCCGGAGACGGAGCTGAAAAAGGCCGCCGAGGACTGCCAGGGAATTTTGGGCCGGGCCGTGGAGCGTTTGGAGGAAAACGGCCCCGGACCGGAGTGGAAAAGCCAGGCGCAGGCGTTGGCCCAGGCGTTGGAGCATGGAGATGAGCTGGCGGTATTTCAAGCGTCCATGGCCCTGGACAAGGGCGGGCGGGAGGAAGTGACCGCCCTGCTGGATGCGCTGGAGGCCGCCCTGGGGGAGAATATTGCCAGAGGCGGGGACCGGCGGCGGCTGCTGAAGGCGGCAGAGCTGGTCAAACAGCTGAGGGGCGCCGCTCAGCTCAACGCAAATCCCGGCCAACTGGCGGGTTGGCTGTGTGCGGGAATGTTTCAAAACCCCTGACGGGGAGCCCCTTTGTTTCATAAAGGAGACGTTCGGATGATTGAAATTATCAGTGTCCGCTTCAAAAGCGGAGGAAAGCAATATTATTTTAATCCCAACGGGATTTCGTTCCAGGAGGGGGACGGGGTCATCGTAGAGACCACCCGCGGCCAGGAGTATGCCCAGTGTGTCCAGGGAAACACCATGATCGACGAGATCGAGCTTACCGCTCCTCTGCGCCCGGTGGTCCGCCTGGCCACACCGGAGGACGCCGACATGGTGGAAAAAAACAAGGAAAAGGAGAAAAAAGCCTTTTCCATTTGCCAGGAGAAGATTGCTGAGCATGGCCTTGATATGAAGCTGGTCAGCGCGGAATATAGCTTTGACGGCAGCAAGGTTCTGTTTTTCTTCACCTCCGAGGGGAGAGTGGACTTCCGTGCCCTGGTGAAGGACCTGGCCAGCGCCATCCATGCCCGCATTGAGCTGCGTCAGATCGGCGTGCGGGATGAGGCAAAGATGCTGGGCGGTCTGGGCATCTGCGGACGGCCCTTCTGCTGTTCTCAGTTTTTGGATGATTTTCAGCCTGTGTCCATTAAGATGGCCAAAACGCAGAACCTGTCCCTCAACCCCACAAAGATCTCCGGCACCTGCGGGCGGCTTATGTGCTGCTTAAAGTATGAGCAGGACGCCTATGAGGATCTGGTGAAAACTACTCCCAAGCAGGAGTCCTTTGTGGAGACCCCTGACGGCGCGGGTACGGTGTGCAGCGTCAATTTGCTGCGCCAGACGGTGCAGGTGCGGCTGGATTCCGCCCCTGAGTCCCCCAAGTGTTACCACAACTGCGAGCTGTGCGTCATTCGCAACGGAAAAGGAAAACGGCCGGAGGGCTATGTGGAGCCCCCCCTGTCTGAGCTGGCAAAGCTGCGCCGGGAGCCGGAGGAGAGAACCGTCCTCAATGAGGAGGAGCGCCTGTCTGCAGCTTTGGAGGCTGCCTTCCCCAGCCGGGAGGAGCCCCAGCAGAAGCAGGAAGTGGAAAACAAGGAGGAAGCGCCCCGCCGGCGCAATCGAAGCCGCCACCGCAAGCCCAAAACAGAGCTGGGAGAAGGGGCGCCTGTACAGGAACCGGCCCCGGCAAAGCAGCCTCAGCCCAAGCATCAGGAACCGGGCGGAGAGGCAAAAGAGGGGGAGCGCAAGCCCAACCGGCGCCGCCGCCGTCACCGTTCCAAGGGCAGCGGCGGGAAGGCCCCTGAGACCAAGAGTGAATAAAACCGTGGGCCCCGGCGGGGGAGAGAATGCGCCGGGGCCCACATCATTTAGGGGAGAGTGATGTCCATGGCCGGCTTTTTCAACGCGGTGTCCGCCTGCCTGGTGCTGCTGCTGATTATGTCCCTGGGGTATTTTATGGGACAGCTGGGCTGGATGACGGCTCAGGAGAAAGGGTTTGTAAGCAAATATATTGTCAACATCGCGGTGCCCTGCAACTGCATTGTAGGACTGCTCAATAACCTGGACCGGGACAGCCTGGCCCATGCGGGCTGGATGCTGGTGGCGGGGCTGCTGGGTGTTGGTATGACACTGCTGATTTCCATGGGAGCGGCTACCCTGCTCCGTCTGCCCCGAGAGCGGTGGGGTGTGTTTGTGGCCATGGCGGGCCTGTCCAATACTCTGTTTATCGGCATACCCGTGTGCACCCAGCTCTTCGGAGAGGCCTGTATGCCCTATTTGATGGTCTATTACTTATCCAATACCACCTTTCTCCAGTCGGTGGGGATTCTGCTTGTGGAGCGCTCCGGGACGGTTTCCACGGAAAAGGCCACTGTGTTTGGGTTTTGGAAGGATATTTTTACAAAGCCTCCCATTCTGAGTGTGATCTTTTCCATCTGCCTGCTGGTGCTGAACCTGCGCCTGCCCGATCCCCTGATGCGCTTTGCGGGCTATGTGAGCGATTCCGTGACCCCCCTGGCCCTCATTTACTGCGGATTTATTGTCTATGAGGTAGGATTGAAAAACCTGCGCCTGCTGCCCGGCCATGCTCTGATGCTGGTGCTGCGGCTGGTAGCGGCGCCCATGGTCTGCCTGGGCTTTTGTACCCTTTTTGGGGTGACGGGTCTTGCCCGGAGCGTATTCGTGGTAGAGAGCGCCCTGCCGGTGGTCAGCCAGATCACTGTCATGGCCGGAGCCTATGGCGCCGACGAGAAATATGCCGCTACCGGGTCCTGCTTGTCCATTTTCTGCAGCTTTATCACCATTCCCATCCTGATGTTGATCTTAGGATAAAAAAATCCCGCCGGGTAAACGGCGGGATTTTTTTATGAGAGAAGGCCCAGGTCATATTTCCAGCCCAGCACCCGTGCCGCGGCCTGGTCGATCTGCTGCATGGTGAGTGTACCCTCCTGAAGTGCGGAGAGTACCTGTGGGATTTCAGAGGCAAAGTCCGTCGTCACCAGCATATCATTTCCTGCCAGCAGGGCCAATACCGCTGCAGAAGTGCCGTATTCGGCCGCCGCAGCCATGGCAAGGTCATCGGTGAGGATGACCCCCGGAAAACCCAGTTCCTCCCGCAGAAGCTGGTGGACGGCAGGGGAGAGGGAGGCGGGCAGGGTATCATCCACCGCCGCCATAATATTGTGGGAGACCAGCACGGCGGTGCGGCCTTTTTGCGCGGCCTGGAACCCTGCCTGGAAGGGGAGAAAATCTTCGGCCCGGAACTGATCCAAGGGCCGCTCGTCCAGGGCGGAGCCGGTGTGGGTGTCCTCATTGGGACCATAGCCGGGGAAGTGCTTTAATACGCTGCCCATGCCGTCCGATTCCATCTGAGACACCACAGCGGAAATGTAATTTGCCGTCTCCTGAGCACCCCGGCCCAGGGTGCGGGGGTAAATAAAGTCCTCCGGATCGGTGGAAAGGTCGGCTACCGGGGCAAAGTTTACGTGGATGCCCAGGTCTTGCAGGAGGGCATCCTTTTCCGCTGTATCCGCCACAATGGCCTCCAGTCCTCCCTGGGCGTAAAGCTCCTGGGGAGAGGAAAAGCGCTGGGCGCGAAGATTTGGATTGGTGCTGACACGGGCCACGGTCCCACCCTCCTCATCCACACCCATGAGCATGGGGATGGAGGCGGCAGCCTGGTAGGAGGCGATAGTCTCCTGCACCTGCTCACGGGTCTTGTGTTTAAAATCCCGGCCAAAGAGAAGGTAGCCTCCCAGGTGATACTCCTGGGCCAGGGCGGCCCCATCGTTCAGAGGACAGCGGGCAAAGAAGAGCTGTCCCACCTTTTCTTCCACCGTCATGGTGGAGAGAAGAGCATCAATGGCCTCCTGCCGGGGATCGGGCTGCGGTTCTTCAGGCGGCGGCGGACGCTTACTGCGTACCGGCAGAAGGGAGAAGGCAGATTGGGCCGGTTCATAGGGAAGAAAGCGTGCGGGCGCGGAGGAGCAGCCTGCAAGCAGGCCCAGAGCCAATAAAAAAACGAAAAGGCGCTTCATAGGCTTTTAGCAGAAGGTGTTGGAGAGGGTCCCAATGCCCTGGATGGAGATGTCCACCCGGTCACCGGGCCGCAGCCAGCGCTTCTGGTCGGCGGGGTAGCCCTGCATGACCCCCTGGGGCGTGCCGGTAAAAATCAGGTCGCCGGGCTGGAGGGTAAAGTGGTGAGACAGGTCGGCGATGATATCCCGGAGAGAAAAAATCATATCCGAGGTGTTGGAGTGCTGGCGCACCTCTCCGTTTACAGTGCTGGAGATGTCCAGATGCTCCGGGTCCAGGCTGTCCCCAGTGACCAGGCAGGGACCAATGGGAGCAAAGCCGTCAAAGGTTTTGGACAGCAGCCACTGACCTCCCCGTGCAAACTGCAGATCGCGGGTGGACAGATCGTTGCCGCAGGTGTAGCCAAAGACGTAGTCCAGAGCGTGGCCCGGATCCACATTCCGGGCGGGTCTTCCCATAACAGCAACTAATTCTGCCTCGTAATCATACTCTTTGTAATCACCGGGAAGAGAAATGACATCCCCATGGGCAGCCAGGGCGTTGGAAAATTTATTGAACAGCACCGGGGCAGGGGGGAGGGGGAGGTTACACTCCTTGGCGTGCTGGCGGTAGTTGAGGCCAATGCACAGAATGCGCCCCGGCTGGGTGACCACAGGGGCCAGGGGGGCATCGGTAAAGCACTGGGCATCCTCAAGCAGGGGATTCAGCAGCCGGTTCAGGGCCTCGCTGCCCAGAGGCAGGGCCGCGGCCATGGTGTCCGGCACGGTGCAGCCCTTTCGGGTGGCCTCGGCGGCCACATCCACGATACCCCGGTCGGTCCAGAGGCCCAGGGCGGGCTGGCCATTACGCCAGAATTGGGTGAGCTTCATAAACATTCCTCCTAGAAAACGGGGGCCGGCCCGTTCTGGAGCCGGCCCCGGATTGGGTCAGAAGATATATAAGGAAATTTTACCCGCCAAAGAGCGCGCCCCATGTGCCATGGGGTCCCTTTGTGGATGACAGGGGAAGGAATCAGCCTTCGGACTCCTCCTGCTCCTTGCGGGTGACGGCGATGGACAGGTCGTCCAGCTGCTTGTCATCCACAAAGTCGGGGCAGGCCATCATCAGGTCGGAGGCATTCTGTACCTTGGGGAAGGCAATCACGTCCCGGATGGAGCCGGCGCCCGCCATGAGCATGCACAGCCGGTCCAGGCCGTAGGCCAGGCCGCCGTGAGGAGGTGCGCCAAACTTGAAGGCGCCCACCAGGTGGCCAAAGCGCTCCTGAATGTCCTCGTCGCGGATGCCCAGGGCCTGGAAGGCCTTCTCCTGCATCTCGGGGGTGTTGATGCGGATGGAACCGCCGCCCAGCTCGGTGCCGTTGAGGACGATGTCGTAGGCACGGGCCCGGCAGTTGGCCTTGTCGGAGAGGATCTTGTCCTCGTCCTCCACCATGGGTGCGGTGAAGGGGTGGTGCATGGCCTGGTAGCGGCCCTCCTCCTCGCTCCACTCGAACATGGGGAACTGGGTGACCCACAGGAACTTGAAGTCCTTGGGATCCAGAATGCCCAGCTCTCGGGCGATCTCACAGCGCAGAGCGCCCAGAGCGGCCCACACTACAGTGTTCTTGGCATCGCCCACAATGAGGATGAGGTCGCCGTCCTTGGCCTCAGCGCGCTCCAGAATGGCCTTGTTCTCCTCCTCGGTGAGGAACTTCTGGTAGGAGCTGGTCACCTGGCCATCGATCATCCGGGCCCAGGCCAGGCCCTTGGCCTTATAGGTCTTGACGAAGTCCACCAGCTTGTCGATCTTCTTCCGGGGGAAGTCAGCGGCGTGGCCGTTGACATTGATAAGGCGCACGGAGCCGCCCTCAGCCACAGGGCCGGAGAAGACGCCAAAGCCGCAGTCCTTCACGATGTCGCTGATGTCCTTGAGCTCAAAGCCAAAACGCAGGTCGGGCTTGTCGGAACCGAAGCGGTCCATGGCCTCCTGCCAGGGCATGCGCTGGAAGGGAGTCTGCACGTCCACATCCAGAACTTCCTTGAAGACCCGCTTCAGGAAGCCCTCCTGGATGGCCATGATGTCGTCCTCGTTCACAAAGGACATCTCCAGGTCGATCTGGGTGAACTCCGGCTGGCGGTCAGCCCGCAGGTCCTCGTCCCGGAAGCACCGGGCAATCTGGAAGTAGCGGTCAAAGCCGGAGAGCATCAGCAGCTGCTTATACTGCTGGGGGGACTGGGGCAGGGCATAGAATTTGCCGGGATGGACCCGAGAGGGGACCAGGTAGTCCCGAGCGCCCTCGGGAGTGGATTTGGTGAGAATGGGGGTTTCGATCTCCAAAAAGCCCTGCTCGTCAAAGTAGTCACGGGCAATCTTGGTGATCTTGTGCCGGGTGGCGATGGCGTGCTGCATGTCCGGGCGGCGCAGGTCCAGGTAGCGGTACTTCAGCCGGAGCATATCGTTGACCTGGCTGTCTTCCTCAATGGCAAAGGGCGGGGTCTCAGCCTTGGCCAGCAGGCGAAGCTCGGTGACGTAGAGCTCCACATCGCCGGTAGCGATCTTGTCGGTCTTGGCCTCACGCTCCTTCAGCTTGCCGGTGGCGGCCACCACATACTCCGAGCGCAGGCTCTTGGCCTTCTCGAAGACGTCTCGGGCGGTGGCATCGTCAAAGGTCAGCTGGAGGATGCCGGTGCGGTCCCGGAGATCCACAAAGATCAGCGCACCCTTGTCACGCTGGCGCTGTACCCAGCCGCATACGGAAATGGTCTTGCCCGCGTCAGCGGCACGCAGGTCCCCGCAGTAATGGCTGCGGTGGAAACCCTGAAGATTATCCACAAAAATCAACTCCATTTTGTATTATTGAAAAGAAATATAGCAAAGCAAAATCAATTTTCCTCAAGCTTAGTCGACTTCCACATCAGGACAAGAGGAAAGAAGATTTGCCACCTGCTGCTGAAACCCGGTCCCACCCAGAGGGAAATAGGTCCTGTCATTCAGACTCAGGTCAGGGCCATAGAACCGGAGGGTATAGGAGCGTCCATCCTCCTGATGGAAAAAAGATCCGCAGAGTAGGGCTCCAATGTGATGACCGAGGTGGAGGGCGTCCTTCCCCAAGAGAAGAGGTCCACAGGGCTGCGCACATAGCGGGTAGCGGTGAGCAGCTCCATAAGCTGCTGAAACTCTTGGGAGTCTACCTCCACCCGGACATTACGGCTTTTCAGGCCGGAGCCGGGATCACGGGGAATGAGGAGGGCATCACACAGGGCAATCTCCTGCTGGTCCAGTCCGGAGAGGGCTCCGGTCAGCGTACGGGGCCAGAAGTACCAGGCGCCCAGGAGAAGGACAACTGCAAGCAGCAGTGGAGGAAGAAATTTCTTCATAGGGCCCTCCTTTCCCGCGTGTGGGGCTTGTTACTCGCCTTTATCCAGAATGGGGGTACCCTGGTTCAGCTCCACCAGACCGGCCTGAATGGCGGCTACCGCTTCGCTGACGGGCAGCTTCACCTGCTCGCCGGTGCGCATATTCTTCACGGCGGCGGCGTTGTCCTTGATCTCGTCCTCCCCCAGGAAAATCACATAGGGGACGGCGATCTTGTCGGCATAGGACATCTTCTGCTTGAACTTCTTCTGCTCGCCGTAAATCTGCGTACGGATATTGGCGCCCCGCAGGCTGGTAGCCAGGGAGATGGCAGGGCCCATATCCTCAGTCATGGGGAGGATGAGCACGTCGGCAGGGGCGGTGTTGAGGGAATCGTTGAGATAGCCCTGGTCCTCCAGGACGAAGAACAGCCGGGTCAGGCCGATGGAGATGCCCACGCCGGGCAGCTGCTTGTCCGTATAATACTCCGCCAGGTTGTCATACCGACCGCCGGAGCAGATGGAGCCGATCTCCGGGTGATCCAGCATGGTGGTCTCATACACGGTGCCGGTATAGTAGTCAAGGCCGCGGGCAATGGTCAGATCCAGAGCAAAGTTGGCCTCGGGCACACCAAAGCCAGCCAGGTTTTTCACCATGGCGCCCAGCTCGTCCAGGCCCTCGTCAAACTTTTCGTTCCGGCCCCGGTACTGCTCCAGAGAAGCGAGGATCTCAGCATTGCTGCCCTTGATGTCGATAAAGCGCAGGATCTCGGCTGCCTGTTCATCAGTCAGGCCAATTTCCGGGGCGGTGAGCAGATCGCGCACGCTCTTCTCGCCGATTTTTTCCAGCTTGTCCACGGTGCGCATGATGTCACCGGACTTCCGGGTCAGGTCCAGCATGCCATAAAAGCCGTTGAGGATCTTGCGGTTGTTCACCCGGATCTGGAAACGGCGCAGGCCCAGGGCGGTAAAGGTGCGGTAAATGATGGCGGGAATTTCCGCGTCGTTGGAGATGTCCAGCTTGCCGTCGCCGATGATGTCGATATCAGCCTGATAGAACTCGCGGAAGCGGCCCCGCTGGGCACGCTCGCCCCGGTACACCTTGCCGATCTGGAAGCGGCGGAAGGGGAAGGCCAGGTTGGCATAGTTGAGCGCCACATATTTGGCCAGAGGGACGGTCAGGTCAAAGCGCAGGGACAGGTCGCTGTCGCCCTTGTTAAAGCGGTAGATCTGCTTTTCCGTCTCGCCGCCGCCCTTGGCCAGCAGAACCTCGCTGGCCTCGATGAGGGGGGTGTCCAGGGGAGTAAAGCCATAGAGGGAGAAGGATTCACGAATGATAGCGGCCATACGGTCAAACTGAATCTGACGGCCGGGAAGCAGTTCCATAAAACCGGAGAGGGTACGGGGTTGTACTTTAGCCATAAGTCAAAATCCTTTCTGTTGTGGAATTGTGTTTTTATAGCGGGGCAGGGGCCCGCGGCGCCGAGACGGCGGCTGATTCAAATTATTCTTCCCCTGGGGGAAGATGGAATTTGTGTCGCAGTGCAGGCATCAGCGTCATCATAAAAAACTCCTTCCACAGATTTTGCTTGTGTGCGGGAAAAAACGGGCGCTCTCATCCCATGGATTGGGACGAGAGCGCATACGCTTCGTGGTGCCACCCAATTTCAAGCGCGGTACTGCGCTCCTTTTGCCTTTTGTTGCGGAAAGGGGACCGCGCCCGTCTCCGGGCCCGCTGGTAGCGCCGTCTTCGCCGGAACCGCACCCTGAGGCCCTCTCAACCCAATGGGGCCTCTCTCTGTCGGGGGGTGTGCCGGGTACTTGTACGCCGTCATCACGGTGAATTATTTAGTATGCTAACCTAAAACAGCAAAAATGTCAAGTGCCGCATCTTACAGGGCAAAGGGAACCCGGTTGGGATTCAAGCCCAGACGCCAGTCCAGATCGCCCCGAGCCAGGCCGTGGATGAGCAGCTCAGCGGTAGCCACATTGGTGGCCACAGGGACGGAGTGCTGGTCACACAGGCGGGTGATATACAAAATGTCCTTGTCCATTTCGTTATCCTGGGGGGAGTTGAAGAACAGGACCATGTCGATCTCGTTATAGATGATGCGCTGTCCGATCTGCTCAATTCCGCCGTGCTCGTGGGACAAAAACAGGTTGACGGGCAGACCGGTGGCTTCCGCCACCATGCGTCCTGTAGCATTGGTAGCACAGACGGTATGCTTGGACAGAATGCCACAGTAAGCAGTGCAGAACTGGACCATCAAGTCTTGCTTTTTGGTGTGGCACATAATGGCAATATTCATGGGGGCGATACCTCCTTACAGCGTTATGTATCAAAAAAATTATCGAATTCGCATGATGGGAACGCGATTGCCCTCCAGCCGCAGGGCAATGTTCCAGCAGGCCTGGGCGGCGCCCCGCTTTCCACGGGAGGTCAGCGGTTGGCCCAAATTGGCGCACAGGATCACCTGGGGATCTTCCGGGACCACTCCCAAAAGAGGAAGCCCGGCGGTATTCATGGCGTCATCAATGGTGGCGCGCAGGCGGCGCAGAAGTTTGACCTGAATGCGGTTCATGACCAGGTGGACCTGGCGGATGTGTTCCAGCTCCTCCACGGTGCGCTGAGCATCCCGCAGGGAGGAGGTGTCGTTGGTGGCAATGACCAGGGCCCGGTCCGCCCCGCAGATGGCCAGCCGGAATCCGGCCCCCAATCCGGCGGGGGAATCGATCAAAACATAGTCATACATGGTGCGGGCGGTATTCAAAAGGGCCCGGACCTTATCCGGCGTGAGGTTGGCCGGCAGGGACATGGGGGCGGTGAGCAGAGACAAACCCTTTAAATCCGGGTGATCCACAGCCGCACGGGCCAGGGGACACCGCCCCAAAGCCACATCGGAAAAGTCCATCAGGGCCCGGTCGCTCAATCCCAGAGAAATGTCCAGGTTGCGAAGGCCGATGTCCATGTCAATACACAGTACCCTGCGGCCCATAAGGGCCAGGGATGCGGCGATGCCTCCGGTAATCGAGGTTTTTCCAGTACCTCCCTTGCCGGAGGTAATAGTTACCACAGTTCCCATGGAAAATCCTCCTAACATCACAATTCAAGTGTACCACAAATCTGTCCGCCGTCAACCGTTTCCCCAAAATCTTTTTGGAAAAATTTACATTTTGTAAAAAAACGGAGTTTACAGGGGCGCTTTTTGTATTTTTGCCCACCGGCGGGGATAGCCCTTCAGGGTGGGGGCGACCTTTTGAATGAGGACCACCCGGTGGACCACATCGGTGCCCGGAATGGTATAATCCCGCACTTCCCGGACCCGTCCGCCCAATAGCTGGATGGCGTGGGCGGCGTCCGCCAGTTCCTGGTCGCTGCTGGTGGACTTCATAGCTAAAAAGGTCCCGCCGGGGCGCACATAGGGCAGGCACAGCTCGCACAGCACCCGCAGGTCGGCCACGGCTCGGGCCGTGGCAAAGTCAAAGCTGTCCCGGAAGCCTTTCACCAGGGCCTGTTCTTCGGCGCGGGCGTGGACGGTGCGCACACCCTCCAGGCAAAGGGCAGCGGCCACCTCCTCCAGCCAGTCCAGCCGCTTGTTGAGGCTGTCCAGCAGGGTGAGCTCCAGGGAGGGGACCAGAATTTTCAGGGGCAGGCCGGGAAAGCCCGCACCGGTCCCCACATCAAGGAGGGTCTTGCCTGCAAAGTCCGCCATCCCTGCCAGGGCGGCACAGTCCAGCATGTGCAGGCGGGCCACCTGGTCCGGCTCCCGGATGGCGGTCAGGTTCATGACCTGGTTTTTCTCCAGGAGCATTTGGCCATATTGGGACAATTGTTCTGCCGCCTGGGGATTGGCGTCCAGGCCCAGCTGGGCCAGACCGTCGGAAATGATGGTTTTCATAATGGTTCCTCCCTGTCAGCCGTTAAAAGCCAATGATGGTTACCCCTACCATCCCAAAGTTGGACAAAAGGCCCACGATCCCGATGGGAAGGGTAGCAAGGGCCAGCAGCCAGCACACCACGGCGGCCAGAATGGCCATCCACTTACCAGGCCGGCCGGTGGAGCGCCAGCTGACCAGGGACAGGATGCCCAGACCGATGAGACCGGGGACGGTGAGCAGGGGAGCCAGGTTGCCTAGGGTGGTGCCGGTATAAAAGTAATAGGTCGTCAGCCCCAGGAGGATGAGCACATAGACCAGGGCGATCCAGGCCAGGGTGCGCTTGACTGGGGAGGCGGGGGTGTAGCCTTTTTCATCCCGGTCCTGCTTGTTCAAATGGTTGGATTCGGGCATAGAAGTTCCTCACTTTTTACATTGGAATGGTCGTTTGCGTTTAGGAGCGCTGAACCCCTTGCGGCGCAAGGGGTTCAGGCGTTGACCGTTCTGGAGCCGTTTTCAGAGGCAAAAATGACCCAGGATAGGTCCCAGGGCGGTAAAAACGGCTGGAGACAGGTAAAACATATAGTTATATTTTAAGAAAAAACAACAAGTTGAAATACGAACTGTATCGTCCGGTCTATTACTTCTTGGGCACCATCACTTCCAGGCCGCCCATGTAGGGACGCAGGACCTGGGGAATGACCACGGAGCCGTCGGCCTGGAGGTTGTTCTCCAGGAAGGCGATGAGCATACGGGGAGGAGCCACTACGGTGTTGTTCAGGGTGTGGGGCAGGTACATGCCGTTCTCACCCTTGACACGCATCTTCAGGCGGCGGGCCTGGGCGTCGCCCAGGTTGGAGCAGGAGCAGACCTCAAAGTACTTCTGCTGACGGGGGGACCAGGCCTCGATGTCACAGGACTTCACCTTCAGGTCAGCCAGGTCGCCGGAGCAGCACTCCAGCTGACGCACAGGGATGTCCAGGGAGCGGAACAGCTCCACAGAGTAGCGCCACATCTTCTCGTACCAGTCCATGGAGTCCTCAGGCTTGCAGACCACGATCATCTCCTGCTTCTCAAACTGGTGGATGCGGTAGACGCCGCGCTCCTCGATGCCGTGGGCGCCCTTCTCCTTGCGGAAGCAGGGGGAGTAGGAGGTGAGGGTCTGGGGGAGGGAGGCCTCGGGGATGATCTGGTCAATGAACTTGCCGATCATGGAGTGCTCGCTGGTACCGATGAGGTAGAGGTCCTCACCCTCGATCTTGTACATCATGGCCTCCATGTCGGTCTGGGACATGACGCCCTCCACCACGTTGCCGTGGATCATGAAGGGGGGAATGCAGAAGGTGAAGCCCTTGTTGATCATAAAGTCACGGGCATAGGCCAGCACCGCCTCGTGGAGGCGGGCCACATCACCCAGCAGGTAGTAGAAGCCGTTGCCGGACACCCGGCCGGCGGAGTCCATGTCGATGCCGTTGAAGGACTCCATGATCTCGGTGTGGTAGGGGATCTCAAAGTCGGGTACCTTGGGCTCGCCGAAGCGCTCTACCTCCACATTGGCGGAGTCGTCGGGACCGATGGGCACAGAGGGGTCAATGATGTTGGGGATGACCAGCATGATCTTGCGGATCTGGGCGGCCAGCTCGGTCTCACGGGCTTCCAGCTCGGCCAGACGGTCGGCGTTGGCCTTGACCTTGGCCTTGACGGCCTCGGCCTCCTCCAGCTTAGAGGGGTCCTTCTTGGCCTGGCCCATGAGCATGCCCACCTGCTTGCTCAGGGTGTTGCGGCTGGCCCGCAGCTCATTGGCCTCGCTGACACAGGCGCGGTTCTCCGCGTCCAGAGCCAGAACCTGGTCCACCAGGGGAAGTTTCTCGTCCTGGAACTTCTTTTTGATGTTTTCCTTCACCACATCGGGGTTTTCCCGGATAAATTTCATGTCCAGCATAGTATTGTTACGCTCCTTTTATCATAAGGTAATATCAAATAAATTGTTTCATGTGAAACATTGCCGGTAAGATCAGAAGTGCAGATCGTACAGCTCTGCGTATTGCTGCTTGGGGGAGGGGCCGTCGGGCTCCGCGTAGGACTGATCGGGCAGGGCGTCCACCAGGCCGGAGGCCTCAAACTGTTCGGCCAGCTCCCTGGCCGCTCGGGTATAGCCTCGGGAAAATTGCCGCTGGATGCGCCAGAACCAGTCCATCGCCTGAAGGGAGCGCTCCAGCTCTTTTGCCGTATCCGAGGAGTTTTCCGCTGCCTGGATGGCATCCTCCAGCTGGTCGGAGAGCTCCTGGTTTTCCTGCCGCAGCTGATTCCGCTCGGCAATGATATTTTCCAGGGTCTGCAGGGTAGAGTTGGAACTTTGCTGCAGGTCGTCAATTTCTGCCTTGTTGAGCCGCTGCTGCATCATATAGGTCATGAGCAGCAGCAGAAAAGCGGCGGCAAACAGAACGGTAATGTATTGGAAGACTGACCGCTGGCTGCGGCGCTGCTGTCCTCTGGCACGGGAACGGGCGGAGGGCTTGTGTTCTCCGGCTTTTTCCGGGGCGGGGGAGGAGGCCTTCCGGTCTTTTGCGGGCTCAGCCATGGAAGTCGCCTCCTTTCTCCTGAAGCTGTTGGAGCAGAGAAAGCAGGGCCTCCAGGTCCTGATCGCTGTAATATTCCAGCTCGATCTTGCCCTTTTTGCCTTTGTGGGCGATTTTGACCTTCCGGCCCAGCCGTCCGGACAGATCTTTTTCCAGCTCGCCCAGGTAGAGGGACAGGTCAGGACCCTGGGTGACGGGTTTTTCCTTCTTCTCCCGCTGGAGGGCTTTGATCAGTGCCTCGGTCTGACGCACGGAGAGCTGCCCTTCCACCACCTTTTTGGCGGCCAGACGCTGGAGATCAGCAGTAGGAGCGCCCAAAATGGCACGGGCATGACCGGCAGAGAGGGTTCCTTCCTCCAGCATGGCCATGACCTCCTGAGGAAGCGCCAGAAGTCGGAGGGTGTTGGCGATGGCGGGGCGGGATTTTCCCATTTGCTGGGCCACCTGCTCCTGGGTCAGACCATAGTCCTCCATCAAAACCTGATAACCACGGGCCTCTTCGGCGGGGTTCAGGTCCTCCCGCTGGAGGTTCTCAATGAGGCCCAGCTCCATGACCTTCCGGTCGTCGGCCTCAATGATCACCGCCGGGACCTCGGCCAGTCCCGCGGCTTTGGCGGCCCGCCAGCGGCGCTCGCCGGCAATGATCTGATAGTAGCCGGAGGCCAGCCGGCGTACAGTAAGGGGCTGAATGATCCCGTGGGTGCGGATGGAGTCGGTCAGGTCGTCCAGGGCCTCCTGATCAAACCGCTTGCGGGGCTGGTTCAGTCCCGGCTCCACCTGGGAGATGGGAAGGGAGACGGAGCCCTCTCCCTGGGGCTGCAAAGCCGGGTCGCCCAACAGGGCGTTCAGTCCCCGGCCGAGGCCCAATTCTGTATTTCGCTTTGCCATAGCATGATACCTTTCTTATATAGGATAGCCTGGATTTCAATTGCTTCGGTCAGGTGTGGGACATTTCCTCCGCCAAAAGGCGATAGGCCTCCGCGCCCCTGGAATAGGGATCATAGGCGGAAATAGGCTTTCCATGGCTGGGGGCCTCGGACAGACGGACGTTCCGGGGAATCACCGTGGCAAATACTTGTCCGGGGAAATGCCGCTTGACCTCCTCCGCCACCTGAAGGGACAAGTTGGTCCGGCTGTCAAACATGGTCAGCAGAACACCCTCCAGGGCCAGGTGGGGATTAAGCCCCCGCTTGATGAGCCGGACGGTGGCCAGCAGATCGCTCAGGCCCTCCAGAGCGTAGTACTCGCACTGCACCGGGACCAGCAGGGAGTGGGCTGCACACAGAGCGTTGACGGTGAGCAGTTCCAGAGAGGGGGGGCAGTCGATGAAAATGTAGTCGTAGCCATCACTCAGGGAATCCAAGGCATTTTTCAGCAGCTTTTCCCGGTTCTCAATGGCGATCATCTCGATCCCCGCCCCAGCCAGGGCCTTGTTGGAGGGGAGCACATCCCCGTACTTGGTGGATACAACGGCCCGCTTTGGGTCGGCGCCGTTGATCAGCACGTCATAGACGTTGGGGGAGGCGGTATTTTTGTCCACACCCATCCCGGAGGTGGCGTTGGCCTGGGGGTCAAAGTCGCACAGCAGAACCCGTTTCCCCAAATTCTTCAGTGCGGCGGTGATATTTACGGTGGTAGTGGTTTTGCCCACACCGCCTTTCTGATTGACAACGGCAATGATCTTAGCCATGGGGCGCCTCCTTGCAGCGGACAATATGGTAAACTTCACAGCACTTCATTATATCAACGCCCCCAGTATATTTCAACTGTTTTTCCGCTTTTTGTGCCAGGAGACGGAAAGAGAAAATGTTTCACATGAAACATTTTCACAACCCCATAAGAAAGGCCCCAAACGCAAGGGTGCGTTTGGGGCGCAGCAGGGGAGGCCTAAGAGGATTTTCGGGGAATGTGAATGGTAAGCAAAATTTCGTCATCGGAATCCTGACGGCGGCACTGGGCGTTTACTCCGGCGGAGCGCATAAGGTCCAGGCTGCGGGTAATGGTATTCAGGAACAGGCGCACATCCTTTACGATAAAGGTAGGGCGTTTGCGGGGAGAGGGAGCGGCAGAGAGCACCTGCTCGACGATGGCTTCCGTCTGGGCGACGGTCAGCTTTTGGCTGACAATGCGCTGTGCCACGTCCAACTGCTGTTGGGGGTCCTCCAGCCGGAGCAGGGCCCGTGCATGGCGCTCGGTGGCCTTGTGCTCCCGGAGCAGGCCCAGCACCTGGGGGGACAGCTTGAGCAGACGCAGCTTGTTGGCAACGGCGGACTGACTTTTTCCCAGTTTCCGGGCCGTCTCCTCCTGGGAGATGTGATAGGTATCCATGAGCTGCCGCAGGGCCAGGGCCTCCTCCCAGAAGTCCAGGTCCCGGCGCTGGAGATTCTCCACCAGGGCCAGCAGGGAGGAGGACTGGCTGTCCACCTGTACGGACAGACAGGGGACCTGTTCCAGCCCGGCCAGCTTAGCCGCCCGAAGGCGGCGCTCACCGGCGA
Source organism: uncultured Oscillospiraceae bacterium (assembly GCA_944385035.1). Taxonomy (GTDB): domain Bacteria; phylum Bacillota; class Clostridia; order Oscillospirales; family Oscillospiraceae; genus Lawsonibacter. The sequence continues at coordinate 33,780 of CALWVV010000013.1, forward strand.
CCAGCTCCCACTGTCCCTCCTTTCGGCGGACGGTGAGGGGCTGCAAAATACCCAGGGAGCGGATGGAGTCGGCCAATTCCTCCAGTTCAGGGGCTGTAAACACGCTTCTGGGTTGGTTGGGATTGGGCACAATGGCATCAATGGGTAAAAACAAGACCTTTCCGCTGTCAAATAGTCCTTTCTTCGGCAGCAGCCGCATAGAAATCCCGCCTTTCCAATAGCTTGTACCAATAGATTACCATAAAATGGAAAATATACCGTCGAAAACAGGGGACTGGAAAAATTTTATTTCCGAGGAAATTCTGTCAAGCTATTTGCCTAAAAAACACAGCGGCTTTGGTGATAATTTCTAATAAAACAGAAAATAAGACCGTAGTACTTGTAAAAAATGGAGACAGCGACTATAATAAACCCATAAGGGCCCGGTTTGGGCAGGTCTGCCGGGAGCGGCTGGGGCCTGTCAAACAGGAGAGATGCCGGCCCCTGAGCAAAAGGAAGGAGAGTGTATTATGAAGAGTAAGAAACTGCCCCTTGCCTTCTGGATTTTTGTGGGACTGCTGGTGGGCGTTGTCGCTGGACTGCTGCTGATTCCCATGAATATCGGCGGCATGGCGGGGAAAGACTTTGCCGCTGCATATATTAAACCCTGGGGCGATATCTTCCTGAATCTGCTGAAGTTTATCGTGGTGCCCATTGTGCTGTTTTCCATTGCCTCCGGCGTCATCTCCATGCAGGACATCAGCAAGGTGGGCTCCGTGGGCGGTAAGACCGTGGTTTACTACATGTGCACCACCGCCTTCGCGGTGATTCTGGCCCTCATTTTGGCCAGCCTGGCCAAGGGCGCCGGATTGTTTGTGGAAATGAATACCACAGGACTGGAATATACCCCGCCGGAAGGGCAGAGCCTTATGACGGTGATCGTCAATATCTTCCCCTCCAACGCCGTCCAGCCTCTGGCTGACGCCACCATGCTTCAGGTCATTGTGATTTCCCTGCTTCTGGGCTTTGGCATTTTGCTGGCGGGGGAGAGGGGGCTGGTGGCGGCCCAGATCGTGGACAGCTTTAACGAGGTGTCCATGAAGATCATGGATTTGATCATTCGCCTGTCGCCCATCGGTGTGGCCTGCCTCATCTGCCCGGTGGTGGCGGAAAACGGGCCTCAGATTCTCCAGTACATGGTGGCTGCCCTGGCGGTGGCCTATGTGGGCTATGTGGTCCACGCGCTGGTGGTATACTCCACCACCGTAAAGGTGCTGGGGGACGTTTCTCCCACCGCCTTTTTTAAGGGAATGGCTCCGGCTATGATGATGGCCTTTTCCTCCGCGTCCTCCGTGGGCACGCTGCCCTTTAACATGGAGTGTGCCGAGCGGCTGGGCGCCCGCCGGGAGGTATCTTCCTTTGTCCTGCCTCTGGGCGCTACCATTAACATGGATGGAACCGCCATTTATCAGGGCGTGTGCGCGGTGTTTATTGCCACCGCCTATGGCATTGACCTGAGCATTGGACAGATGCTCACCATCGTACTCACCGCCACCCTGGCCTCCGTAGGCACTGCCGGTGTTCCCGGCGCGGGCATGGTCATGCTGGCCATGGTGCTCCAGAGTGTCAACGTGCCGGTGGAGGGCATTGCCCTGGTGGCCGGAATCGACCGGGTCTTTGACATGGGACGCACCACCGTGAATATCACCGGTGACGCCGCCTGCGCGGTGATCATTTCCAAAATGGAAGACCGGAAAGCCGCCCGGACCAAGGGCGTGCTGGGCTAAAGCAACGTTTGCCGGGCCGCTGGGGCGGCCCGGCAATTTTTTTCCCAGGAAAATGTAAAATTCAAAAAAGGGATTGCAGGTAAAGAAAATTTTTTGTAAAATACTAGTATATTTTGAGAGAGACGGCCCGCATTCCGGGCCGTTCTTACGCTAAGAAAGGCGGTTAGGATCCCATGGAGATGCTGAAGGAGCGCATTCGCAAAGATGGCGTAGTCAAGGGGACAGACGTGCTGAAAGTGGATAGCTTTCTCAATCATCAGATGGATATTACCCTGTTTGGAGAAATTGGAAAGGAGTTTCAGCGGCGTTTTGCAGACAGCGGCGTCAACAAGATCCTGACCATTGAGGCATCGGGCATTGGAATTGCCTGTATTACGGCCCAGTACTTTAACTGCCCGGTGATCTTTGCCAAAAAGACCCAGACCAAAAACATTGCCGGGGAGGTCTACACCACTCAGGTGGAGTCCTTTACCCACGGCAGAATCTACGATGTGATCGTGTCCAAGCGGTTCCTGGGCCCTGGGGACCGGGTGCTGGTCATTGACGATTTTCTGGCCAACGGCGCCGCTCTGGAGGGGCTGTTTGACCTGATCCGCCAGTCCGGTGCAGAGCTGGTAGGCGCTGGAATCGTAGTGGAGAAGGCCTTCCAGCCCGGAGGCGCCCGCCTGCGGGCAAAGGGAATCCGCATTGAGTCCCTGGCCAGGGTGAAATCCATGTCGGAAGAGACAGGAGTGGAATTTGTGGACTGAGGCCAAAGCCTTGTTCCCGTCCCGATCATCTGCAGAAAGAATGCCCGGTGGAAGCGATGGCTTCCACCGGGCATTTTGTTTGGAAAAAAATCAGCCTTCCTGGCTGGAAGCGGCGGAGGAGCTGTCAGAGCTCTCCTGCTCTTTAGCCTCCAAAACGGCGTTGACTTCCTGCTGAACGGCAGCCTTCATGGAAACGACCTTTTCCCGGAAGGCGGCGGGATCCAGCTGGTCATAGGCATCCATAGTCTCCAGGCCATATTCCTCCAGCCAGGCGTCTGTCTTCCCCTGCATCAGCTGGGCTACCAGCTGATTGCGGTAGTCCGCCGGGTCCAGGGGCAGGCGGAGGATGATGTGATAGCCCGTAGATTCACTGTATACCACGTCGCTGATTTCCCCGTCCTTCAGGGCAAGGGCAGCCTCCTCAAACTCAGGGACCATCTGCCCCTTATAAGCGGTATAGCCGTCGGGATAGGAAGCCAGACCGGGGTCCTCGCTGTACTCGTTCATCAGCTCGTCGAACAGGGCCACAGGGTCCTCGGCAGCACGCAGCTGGGCAAGCAGGTCCTCAGCGGTGGCCTTCTTCTGGGCGGCGGCCTCCTCGTCCAGGGCCTCGCCGGTCTCCACGTTCTTCGTGGCCAGGAGGATGTGTTTGGCCCGGTAGACCCCCAGCTCGTCCTGGGCGTAGGCCAGCACCTCCGCGTCGGTGGGATAGCCCTCGCTGCCCTCGCCAAAGTAGAGGTTTTGCAGCTGCAGGTGCAGGTCGGCACAGGTGCTCATTTGAGAGAGCAGATCCCAGGTGAGCATCTGATACCAGAAGGAGCGCTCCGCCAGCTCCTCGTTGCCCAGGGTTTCGACAGCCTGGGCACGCTGGCTCTCCAGCTGGTCCAGGGTCTCCTGGGTGACGGAGAGCCCCTCCTTCTGGGCCAGAGTGGGGAGCAGAGCATAGAGGGCCGCAGCCTCCAGGGCACTCTTCTTCATCTGGTCAGACAGGGTCATGCCATCGCCCAGGTCCGTGTCCCAGGGCAGCTCGGTCATGTAGCCGTTGTACTGGGACAAGGTCAGCTCAATGCCGTAATTGATCCAGTAGAGCAGCTCCGCGGCGGTGATGTCTGTCTCACCCACACGGGCTACTATCGTGTCTCCGGCCAGTCCGGAGGTGGCCAAATAGGGGTCAGTCACCCCGGTGAGGTCCATGGCCTCCACCTCAGAGGTGCTGCTGCTAGCGGAAGAAGAAGCGCCGGAGGAGCTGGCTGCACTGGAGGAGGAGCTGGAGCCTCCGCCGCAGCCGGCCAGAGCGGACAGCCCCATAACCAGGGCCAGGGCCGCAGCCAGGAATCGTTTGATTGGTTTCATGAATACAGGTTCCTTTCTCGGATGGAAAAATAAAAGATCGTAAGCTCCATCATAGCACAAATAAAGCCATGGGGCAATATGGGAGGTCAGATTTCTCCCAGTGCTTTGGCATAGGCCTCCACCAGGCCGCTGGCCGCCCGAAGGGAATTTTCTTCCTTGCCCAGAGCCAGGGAAAAGCGGGGCGTTTCCCCAGGGATGAGCACCAGACGCTTTTGGTACTTCTCCTGGGCGCATAGCTGGGAGAAGGGTTCCAGCTGAAATTCGTCCAGGGTAAAGACCAGCTTGCCGCCCTTTTGGGCGATGTCCCGGATGCGGCACTGGGCAGCCGTGGAGCGCAGAAGGGCCACGGAAATGAGGTTATTGACCTGTCTGGGAGGCTCGCCGAAGCGGTCAATGAGCTCATCCATGATTTCGTCGGCATCCTGTTCGCTGCGGATGGCGGCAATGCGCCGGTAGAGGTCCATGCGCTGCTCCGGAGAGGCCACATAGCGGTCGGGGATGGCGGCGGCCACGGACAGGGTGGCGGCGCACTCGGTGCGGGTGGGGAGGCTCTGGCCCTGCTCGGTGAGCACCGCCTCCTCCAGCAGCTTCAGATACATGTCGTAGCCCACGGAGAGGAGGAAGCCCGACTGCTCCGGGCCCAATACATTGCCCGCCCCCCGGATCTCCAGGTCCCGCATGGCGATTTTAAAGCCCGAGCCAAACTCAGCAAATTCCCGGATGGCTTCCAGGCGTTTGGTGGCCACCTCCGAGAGGACCTTGCCCTTGCGGTAGGTGAGGTAGGCAAAGGCCCGGCGGTTGGACCGGCCCACCCGGCCCCGGATCTGGTGGAGCTGGGCCAGACCCAGCTTGTCGGCGTCCTCAATAATAAGGGTGTTGGCGTTGGGCAGGTCGATGCCTGTCTCAATGATGGTGGTGCACACCAGGACGTTGATTTCCCCGTCGGTCATCTGGCTCATCACGTCGTCAATGGCCTCCTGGGTCATCCGGCCGTGGGCCACGCCGATGACCGCGTCCTCTCCCAGCAGCAGCTGAATGCGGGCGGCGCAGCGGTCGATGGTCTCCACCCGGTTGTGGAGGTAATAGACCTGGCCGCCCCGCTCCAGCTCCCGGCGCATGGCATCCCCCAGCACGTTCCAGTCGTGCTCCAGCACGTAGGTCTGAACCGGCTGGCGGTCAGAGGGGGGCTCTTCCAGAGTGGACATGTCCCGGATGCCCGAGAGGGCCATATTCAGCGTGCGGGGAATGGGGGTGGCGGAGAGGGTGAGCACATCCACCTGCTGGAAGGTCTCCTTCAGCTTCTCCTTGTGCTGCACCCCGAAGCGCTGCTCCTCGTCCACCACCAGAAGGCCCAGGTCCTTAAACCGCACGTCCCGGTTAAAGAGCCGGTGGGTGCCAATGAGGATGTCCACCTCGCCGGTTTCCACCTTGCGCAGGGTCTCCTTCATCTGGGTGGGGGTGCGGAAGCGGGAGACCACGTCGATGTTCACCGGGTACTTGGAAAACCGCCGCAGGGCGGTGAGATAGTGCTGCCGGGCCAGGACGGTGGTGGGCACCAGAATGGCCGCCTGCTTTCCGTCCAGCACACACTTCATCATGGCCCGGAAGGCCACCTCCGTCTTGCCATAGCCCACGTCGCCGCACAGCAGCCGGTCCATGGGGATGGGGCGCTCCATGTCGGTTTTGATCTCCTGGATGCACCGCAGCTGGTCGTCGGTCTCGGTGTATTCAAACTGCTCCTCAAATTCCCGCTGCCAGGGGGAGTCGGGGGAGAAGGCATAGCCGGGGCGGCGCTGGCGCTGGGCATAGAGCTGAATGAGCCCTTTGGCCAGGTCCTGGACCGCCTTTTTGGCCTTTGTTTTGGCCTTTTCCCACTCTACGCCTCCCAGGCGGTTGAGCTTTCTGGTCTGGGCGGCGTCCTCGCCGCCGCCGATATACTTGCTCACCAGGTCCAGCTGAGTGGCCGGGACATAGAGCACGTCCGTGCCCGCGTAAGCAATTTTCACATAGTCCTGCTCCACCCCGTCGATGGGCATCTTCACCATGCCCACGAACCGGCCCACGCCATGGTGCTCGTGGACCACCAGGTCTCCGGGGGTGAGGTCGGCATAGGATTTCAGCTTCTGGCGGTTGGTGGAGTCCTTTACCGGCCGCCTGCGGCGGATGGCCTTCTTGTTTCCCTCGGTGAGCACCGCCAGATGGAGGGAGGGGTACTCCAGGCCGCTGGACAGCCCGCCGATGGTAATGGTGATGGAGCCGGGCTTGGGCAGCTGGGTGAGCTGAAACTCCACAGCGGCCTTGACCTTCTGCTCCCGCAGAAGGGTCTGCAGGTCCAAGGCCCGCTGCTCCCCTGACACCAGCACCAGGCTGGCAAAGCCGCTGCTTTGATAGTGGGCCAGGTCCTGCACCGCCGTCTCCAGGCTCCCGCCGAAGGAGGAGAGCTGTTTGGCGGTGAGGGAGAGGAGGGCCTTTGGGGGCGTGGGATAGCCGGAAGCGGCAAAGGAGTCCAGATAGATGCAGGCCCAGTCCTCCAGCCGCTCACACAGATGGGGGAAGGTGAGGGCCAGGTCGGCACAGGAGCCGTCCAGCTCCCCCTGCTCCATCAGAATTTTGATATCCTCCTCCATTTGCCACTGGTAGGTTTTGGCCCGCTCAGCAATCCGGGGGCATTCCGAGAAAATGAGACAGGCATCCGGGGGGAGGTAGTCGGCCATGGTGGCCGCCTGAGGATAGATGAGGGACAGGTACCGGTCCATGGCGGGGAAGGTGCGCCCCTGGGCAATGGCCTCCCCATCCCGCTCCAGGGTCTGGGCCAGGGACGTGTTGCCTGCCCGCAGCGCCTTGGCGGCCAGCTTTTCCACCTTGGCGGCCAGGCCCTGGAGTCCGCCGGGAGCCATCTGGGGCAGGACCTCGGCAGCGGGGAGGAGGAGGACCTGCTCTGTGTTCTCCGTACGGCGCTGGGTGGACGGGTCAAAAAAGCCCATGGCGTCCACTTCGTCCCCGAAGAACTCCACCCGGACCGGATGGTCCAGGGCGGGGGAGAAAACGTCCAAAATTCCGCCCCGGAGGGCAAACTGCCCCACGCCCTCCACCTGTTCGCAGCGGACGTATCCGGCGGCAGACAGGGTCTCGGACAGTTCATTCAGGTCATAGCTCTGCCCCAGCTTCAGCTCCAGGCAGCAGCGTTTCAGAAGATCGGGGGGCAGGGTGCGCTGCAAAAGGGCCTCCACCGTGGCCACCACATAGGGGTGCTGCCCCTGTTCCATGGCCCTCATAAGGGACAGGCGCTTGTGCTCCCACTGGCGGGAGACGGAGGCTGCGTTATGGAAGGTGAAGGAGCGGGGGGTAAGGACCGGCACTGGTCCCTCCACAAAGGCGGCCAGATCCTGGGCCAGCCGCTCGCCCTCCCCCTCGTCAGCGCAGAGGAGCACCACGGGCCGCTGGGTGAGAAGTCCCACCCCGGCGGCAATATGGACCCGGTGAATGGCCGATACTCCGGACAGGGCCACAGGGCAGCGTCCTCCCTCCAGACAGGTCAGGAGCTGCTGAAATTCCGGCAGTCGATTTAGAGCGGCAGTAAGCAGTTTCATGGGAAAAACCTCAATGTTTTGAATCGTTGGGCAACGCGGCAATGCCCCTGCCCCCAAGAGGGGGAGGGGTTGGTACCTTCAGTATATCCGTCCCAAGGAGGGCCGTCAAGGGGAAGGAGGGAGAAGAAAGGGAGGCCACTCACCCTTTTGGTGAATGGCCTCCCGGTATGATTATTTGATCTCGTAATCCCGTCCGAACTGCAGCTCACCAAAGTCAATGCGGCTGCCCCGGAAGGAGTGGTCGTCGTCCTCGTCGTCCTCATCCCCGTCCTCCTGGTCGGAGACGGGGTCAAACTCCGCGGTGTCGTCCAGGTCCTCCTGGGAAGCCTCCTGGGCGGCCTTGGAGCGGAGGTTTTCCTCCGTGGCGTCCTTCATGGCCTGGGCCAGCAGACGCTGCACATTGTCGTCGATTTCCGAGACGGTCTCCTCCACCGCGTCCACCACAGGGGTGGTCTCAGGGGGATAGAGCTCCTGGAGGTGGTCCAGATAGTCGCTGTGCTGGGTGTGGAGGGCACGCACCTGCTCCACAAAGGAGGCGGTGGCCTTTTGAGCCTGCTGCAGGCGGAACTCCTCTGCCTCCAGCTCCTTGGAGATGTCGGCCTTTCGGGCGGAGGCCTGAGCTTCGGCCTCCTTCAGGATCTCTTCCTTCTTCCGCTCGGCCTCCTGGACCAGCTCATCGGCCATACGCTGGGCCGTCATCAACGCTTTCCGCATGGCCTCCTCGGTGGAGCGGTACTCCTCCACCTTATCCACCAGCACCTTCATCTTGCTCTTCAAGACCGCGTTTTCGCTGTACAGGGCGGAGTAGTCCCCCGTGAGGATATCCAAAAATTCATCCACCTGAGACATGTTGTAACCGCCGAACGAGGCCTTTTGGAAGGCGCGTTCCGATACTTCCTGCGGAGTCAGCATAGTATATTCCCTCCAGTTTTATCTACAAATGGTAGTATTTCCGGTTAGAAATACAGCCCGTTGTTCTCCAGTTCATCAATCAGGTCGCCCAGAATGTCCACATTGTAGGGGGTGATGATGTAAGTGGAGATGGCCACCTTCTTGATCTTGCCCTCGTTGGCATAGGCCACGCCGGACAGGAAGTCCAGCAGCCGCCGGGCGATCTCCTTGTTGGTGGACTCCAGGTTCAGCACCACGGTGCGCTTTTCCCGCAGGTGGTCGGCGATGGCGGAAGCGTCCTCAAACTTGTCGGGCTTCACCAGCACCACCTGCAGCTGGGTGGCGGCCCGGATATTGACCACCTTGTTGCTGCGGCGCTCCTCCTCGGTCATAGGGGCCTCGCTGCGGGGGGCACGCTCGGTGCGCTCCCGGCGTTCCACCGGGCGGGGGGAGATGTCAAAATCGTCAAAGTCGTCCTCTTCCTCGTCCTCATAGGGATGGGCCAGGCGCTTAAATTCGTCAAAGATACCCATGATAGTTCCTCTTTTCTCTTCCAGTGAAATTGATGGGCGGCAGGCGCTCAGCGATGGGCCATGGGGGGCCGTGGGCCGAACAGGGCGGTACCCACGCGCACCAAGGTGGCTCCCTCGGCGATGGCGTCCTCGTAATCCGCGCTCATGCCCATAGACAGACAATCCATAACACTTTGATTATCCGACATTTTTTGCGTTATGTCAATAAAAAGCTGACGCATTTGTGCAAAATATCTTCGGTTTGCCCCAGGAGCCGCGGAAATGGGGGGGATGGCCATCAGTCCCCGCAGGCGAATGTGGGGAAGCTGGCCTGCCTGCTCCACCAGTTCAGGCAGCAGTTCGGGGGAGCAGCCGCTCTTGCTCTCCTCCCCGCCGATGTTCACCTCCAGAAGAATGTCCTGGACGATCCCCAGCTTGTCCGCCTGGGTGTGGATGGCCTGGAGCAGGTGGAGAGAGTCCACCGACTGGATGAGATCCACCTTGCCCACCACTTGCTTGACCTTGTTGGTCTGCAGGTGGCCGATGAAGTGGACCTCACGGGCCCCGGCGTAGGCGTCCGCGGCCAGGTGGGCCGTGAGCTCCTGGACGCGGTTTTCTCCGCATACCGCGATGCCGGCGGCAATGGCCTGGCGGATGGTGTCATCACTTTGTACCTTCGTGGCGGCACACAGGGTAATTTCTGCCGGCGAGCGGCCGGCAGCGAGGGCCGCGGCGGCAATTTTTGACTGTACCAATGCGATGTTGCTGCTTAAATCCATGAAAATCCCCCATTTCTATCTGGAAATATACCGGTTATTTCATCAGAAGCTGTCCATCCTGCAGGCCGGTGGCCTGGGTAATGATCTCGTCCCCGGAGCGGAGGATTTTCCGCCCGGTGCCCACAGGAGAGACCACATAGTAGTCGCTGCCCTCAGTGACCACGTCCACCTCTTTAAACTCCGTGCGGCCGTTGACCAGGGCATAGACCCCCAGGCGGGTGGTCTGGGTGACCTCTCCGGTCTCCTCGTCCGTGGTCTCCTCCTCCACCAGGCGAAGGGCGGATTTGGGAATGCGCAGGCCGGACCAGCTGTCAAAAATCAGCTCGGCGGTCTGGCGGCGCAGGAGGGTGGTGCGGGAGAGATACTTGTCTGTGGAAAATACCACCACGGCCTGGTCCCCCTCGGGTTCGCTGATGTAATTCACGGACATCTCCACATCCTGGGTAAAGTCGCCGGTAAACCGCAGCAGAGCGGTGCCCCCCTCCTGCAGGCGCTGGGCGGAGGACAGGGGCAGCACACAGGCAAAGTACCACCGGTTGGAGACGATGAGCTTTCCCGTGGCGGAAACCGCTCCATCTCCGCCGCTCATCAGGGTGGTGAGGGAGGAGGGGGTCATGGTGAGAACGGAGCTGGGGGTGAGGGCGGACTCATATCCGTCCACAAGACTGGAGAAAATCCCCGACTGGCTGGCCGTTACCCGTGTGGTGGCGGCAGCGGAGCGCTGATTGAGGGAGGTGAGCTGGCTGTTGAGCTCCTGGAGATGGGCTGTGAGGTCGGCGGCGGTGAGGCCGTCGCCGTAGGTGTAGCCCCGCTTCAGAATGTCGCTTTTTACCTCCCGGATCTGATCCTCCAGGTCGTTATAATCCCCCAGGGCAGAGCTGGAGCGGATGGCAACCATGCTCTGCAGGATCTCCTCGTCCAGCCGGGCGGCGGACTCCACGTTTCCGCTCTGGCCCACGGCGTACTGCAGCAGCTGGATCTCCTGGGTCAGGGCCTGGATCTGGGCCTGGTCCGCCTGGGCCTGGGTGTCCCGGTAGACCAGGGCGACCGTCTGGCCCACGCCCACCTTTTCCCCCTCACTGCGGGTCAATTCTACAATCCCTGACTGGCTGGGGAACACGACCTCGTCCCGCACCAGCAGGCCGTCGGCCTCCACGCTGTCCACAGCGGTGTAGGTATAAGCCAGGGTGGTGCGGTAGGGTTCCTGAAAGGCGCGAAAGGCATATACGCCCATATAGATCGCCAGAACGACAAATATGGCGGTCATAACAAAGGCAATGAGGGGTTTTCCTTGTTTCATGGGATGATTCCTTTTCTTTCTCTTCGGTCAAATGAAAAACAGCTTCAGTTCAGCTCGCCCGGCTCGTACAGGGGGATGGGCCGCTCGGGAACAATGGTGGAGATGGCGTGCTTATAGATAATTTGCTGTTTACCGTCGCTGGTGAGTACCACGGTGAAGGCGTCAAAGCCGGTGACATAGCCCCGCATTTGAAAGCCGTTCATCAAAAACATGGTGACCGGTCTGCGGTCCCGGCGGGCCTGGGTGAGGAAGATCTCCTGAAGGTTATTTGTTTTCTGCATATGTAGCACTCCTTTTTTCTTTGGCCGGTGGCCCGGCCTGAGTGCCACTATCATATACCGAATTCTTTCATATATCCTGTCGAAGCCTGGAGCGCGGCGGCAAAATCAGGCACGCTGTCCCAATAGAGCCACTTGGCCGCGGAATTGCGGCGAAACCAGGTGAGCTGGCGCTTGGCATACTGCCGGGAGCGCAGCTTGATCTCCTCCGCGGCGGCGGCAGTGTCCCCATCTCCCAGCAGGGCGGCGGCCATCTCCTTATATCCGATGGCCTGCATGGCGGTGCACCGCTGGGGCACGCCGCTGTGGAGCAGCTGCTCTACCTCCTGAACCAGTCCCGCCTCCATCATCTCGTCCACCCGGCGGTCAATGCGCGCCCACATATCCTCCCGGCGGGAGAAGGCCAGCGTCAGGGTAAGGGCTTCATACCGGGGGGGAAGGGCTTTTGTCTCGGCGTTGTGCTGAGTGATGGTTTTCCCGGTGGAGTAGTAGACCTCCAGGGCCCGGACAATGCGCTTTTCGTCGTTGGGGTGAAGGCGCGCGGCGCTGTCCGGGTCCACCTTTTGAAGCTCCTCCAACAGGGCCTGGCCGCCCTCGGTGCGCATACGCGCCTCCAGCTCGCCCCGCAGGGGGCTTTGCTCGTCAAAGTGGGCAAAGGTCCGTCCAGACAGCAGGGAGTCGATATAGAGCCCCGTTCCCCCCGCCAGAATGGGCAGCTTGCCCCGTGCGAGGATGTCGTCCACACACTGGGCCGCCAGGTCCACATACCGGGCCACGGAGAAGTCCTCCTCCGGGTCAGCCACGTCGATCATATGGTGGGGGATGCCCCGCATCTCCTCAGAGGTGGGCTTGGCGGTGCCGATGTCCATACGGCGGTAGATCTGCATGGAGTCGGCGGAGACCACCTCGCCGTTGTGGGAAAGGGCCAGCTCCACTGCCAGCCGGGTCTTGCCCGAGGCAGTAGGGCCGCTGACCACGATAATTTTTGGGGGCATAGGCGTTCCTCCTGTCTCTGTGTGTCCTTGCATGGGAGTCCGTAAAAATGCTTTATGACTGGATGGGCCACATGGTGACCGCATCCCGTGCTGTCCGCAGGAAATTCAGCAGGGCGTCCATCTGGGCGTCAAAGTGGGCGCTGCCTGCGCGGAGAATGGCCTCCCGGTCCTCGGGGGTCATAAAGTCTGTACTCTGCTCCATGGCGTCATTGACCCAGGGGGAGGAATCCTTCACCAGACCCTCCAGGGTGTTGGGAAAGACCTCCACCATGTGCCAGCCGTCCTCCTGGGGGCCGGGGCGGACCTCCAGCAGCTCTCCCTTGCGCTCCTTCAGGGCATTTCGCAGGGCCAGGTCCCCCAGCACCAGCTTGGTAAAGGGCTTATTGTCGGTGGTGATGACCCGTCCCTTGGTCTCGGAAAAGCCAAAGTCCATGGCCTTTCCCACCAGACTGGCCACACCGCTGAGACCGCCGCCCACCAGGCTCCGGGGGCCGATGTGCAGGTTATAGGGCTTACCCAGGCGCACCATGGTCCGAGCCCGCAGGTTTTTCACGGAGGAACGCCCGCAGGGGTCGGTGGAGAAGAGTACCAGCAGGGGAGATTTGCCCTCCTGGGGCAGCAAAAGCTGGCAGTTGCAGTCCCATTCGCCGCTGCCGAAAAAGCTGCCGCCGTGGGTCTGCTGATAGCGGGCCAGGTACAGGTTCCAGTCTGCCATGGGAAAAACACCTCCCGAATAAAGTGCTTACGCCCGCTTGAACTGCTTTTCCAGTTCCTTGCGGGTCAGTTCAATGGCTACGGGGCGGCCGTGGGGGCAGTATTTTACGGTGCCGTCCATAACAGCCTTGGCCACCCGTTCCAGCTCCTGGGGGCTGGTCTTCCAGCCGCCCTTGATGGCCGCCTTGCAGGCCATGGTGTGAAGAAGCTCGTCCCGCGCGGCGGCAGGGTCGGCCTTGCCGGTGGTGAGCAGCTTCTGGGCCAGGTCCTCCAGGGTGGCGGGGATGTCCTCCACCGCCACGTCAAAGGGGGCCTGGCGCACGGCCAGGTCCTGGCCCAGCTCGTCCACTTCAAAGCCAAACTCCTCCAGAAGCGCCTGGTGGTCCAGCAGGGCCTGACGGGCACTGGGGTCCAGGCGGCACAGGACGGGGGAGAGCAGGCTCTGGGCCATGGGGTCATAGCCCGCGGCCTTCATCCGGTCAAAATTCATCCGCTCGTGGGCGGCGTGCTTGTCGATGAGAAATACCGTGTCCCCCTGCTCCACCAGAATATAGGTGTTGAACACCTCACCGGCTAAGCGCCAGGTGGGAGTGGGCTCGAGCAAGGGCATCTCAGGGGCGTGCTCCACAGAAGGGGCCGGGGGAGCGGCCGGAACCTCCGCCGCCGGAGCGGGGGCGGGGTGAATGGGTACCACAGGCTGGGGAGCGGGGGCGGATTTGTCCACAAAAGCGGAATTTTTGTGGACAAGTTCCTCCGTGGGAGCGGCTTTCGCCGCGGGTGTGGAAACCGCCGGCCGGGGGGCGATGGGGTGGACATAGGAGAAGGAATGGGGGGGCTCCGGCGGGGCGGAAGGTCTGGAAGGGGCCGGTTTGGGCGGCTCATAGGCGCTGTCCCTCACCCGTGCTACCCCGGCGGCCGGAGCGGGGGCGGGGGCAGGCTTCTGGACTGCCCCGGAGCCGCCGGACGGGATTTTTCCACCGTTCGCCTCCTCCTTGTGGAGAGAAAGAGGGATCTGGGTCTGATGGGGGGTGACGGAATCCGCGGCCTTGAAGGCGGGGATCACCTCGTTGCGAAGCTCCGCCTTAGGATGGGAGCGGTCGGCCTCCAGGGCGGAGAGGACCGCGTGGTAGACGGCGGAAAAGACCTGCCGCTCGTTTCCAAATTTCACTTCCGTTTTGGCCGGGTGGACGTTTACATCCACGGCGTTGAGCTTGGTCTCCAGATGGAGGACGCAGCCGGGAAAACGGCCCACCATTTTCTGGTTTTTATAGGCCTCCTCCAGGGCGGCCATCATAAGCTTGGACTTTACCTGGCGGCCGTTGACGAAGAAAAACTGCCAGTTCCGGCTGCCCCGGCAGCAGGCGGGCAGAGAGACAAAGCCGGACACGGTCATCTCCTCCCCGCTGGCCTTCACCGGCCGGAAGCCCAGAGCCAGCTCCCGGCCCAAGACGGCATAGACGGCGCTTTGGAGCTGCCCGTCGCCGGGGGTGAGCATCTCCTGCTTCCCGTCCCGGATGAACTTCACGCTCACCTCCGGGTGGGACAGGGCCAAGCGCTGGACGGTGGCAAAGACGGCGGCCCCCTCAGCGGCGTCCTTTTTCATAAATTTCAGCCGGGCGGGGGTGTTGAAGAACAGGTCCCGGACCACCATGGTGGTGCCCAGGGGACAGCCCGCCTCTTCCACCGGGCCGTAAACGCCCCCCTCCAGGGACAGGGAGGTGCCCAGCTCGGCTTCGGCGGTGCGGGTGAGAATTTCCACCCGGCTGACGGCGGCGATGGCGGCCAGAGCCTCCCCCCGGAAGCCCAGGGTGCCGATGGCCTCCAGGTCATATTCCGTGCGCAGCTTGCTGGTGGCGTGGCGGAGAAAGGCGGTCTTTACTTCATCGGCGGGGATGCCCTTTCCGTCGTCGGTGACCCGGAGATAGGTCATCCCCCCGTGGGCAATTTCTACGGTAATGGCGCCGGCCCCGGCGTCGATGGCGTTTTCCATCAGCTCCTTGGCCACACTGGCCGGCCGCTCCACCACCTCACCGGCGGCGATGAGGTCGGCCACATGGGAATCTAATACTTGAATGGTAGGCATAGGTTACCTCGAAATCAAAAATCGTTATCCGTTTAAATCCTGCTTCAGCTCCGCCAGGAGGTTCAGCGCCTCGATGGGGGAGAGGATATTCACATCGGTCATGCGGAGCTTTTGAAGCACCGTCTGGCCCCCGAGATCCATCAGGGAGATCTGCTCCTGAGGGGCGGCGGCTGCCTCCACCCGGACGCAGCCGTTTTCCTCCAGCTCCTGGAGGATGTCCCGCGCCCGGCGGACCACCCGGTCAGGGACCCCGGCCAGCTTGGCCACCTCCACGCCATAGCTCTGGTCGGCCCCGCCCCGGACGATTTTCCGCAGGAAGATGACCTCGCTGCCCCGCTTTTTGGCGGCGATGTTGTAGTTTTTCACCCCGGAGATCTGGCCTTCCAGGGCGGTGAGCTCGTGATAGTGGGTGGCAAAGAGGGTTTTGGCCCCCAGGCGCTTGCGGTCGGCGCAGTACTCCAGCACCGCACGGGCGATGGCCATGCCATCATAGGTGCTGGTGCCCCGGCCGATCTCATCCAGGATGAGCAGAGACTTTTTGGTGGCGTGGTTTAAGAGGGCGGCCACCTCGGTCATCTCCACCATAAAGGTGGACTGTCCGGCGGACAGGTCGTCGCTGGCCCCGATGCGGGTGAAGATCCGGTCCACCACCCCGATGTGGGCGGACTTGGCTGGGACAAAGGAGCCCATCTGGGCCATGAGGGTAATGAGGGCCACCTGGCGCATGTAGGTGGATTTACCGGCCATGTTGGGGCCGGTGATGATGGCGCACAGGTCGTCCCCGCCGTCCATGTGGGTGTCGTTGGGGACAAAGGGAGCCCCTTTGAGCACCTTTTCCACCACCGGGTGGCGGCCCTCCACAATGGTGAGGGCGTCGGAGTCGTCCACCTGGGGCATGCAGTAGCCGTTGGCGGCGGCCACGGTGGCCAGGGACATGAGCACGTCCACCTGGGCCACGGCGGCGGCGGTGGCCTGGATGCGGTCCACCTGCTGGCACACCAGCTCCTTGAGCTGGCAGAAGAGCTGATACTCCAGGGCGGTGACCTTGTCCTGGGCGGAGAGGATGGCGTGCTCCAGTTCCTTTAATTCCTGGGAAATATACCGCTCGGCGTTGACGGTGGTTTGTTTTCTCGCCCAGTCGGCGGGCACCAGGTCGATCTGGGACTTGGCCACCTCGATGTAATAGCCAAAGACCTTGTTGCTCTTGACCTTCATGTTCTTGATGCCCGTCTGTTCCTTGGTGCGCCGTTCCAGGTCGGCCAGCTTCT
This sequence comes from uncultured Oscillospiraceae bacterium, assembly GCA_944385035.1. Taxonomy (GTDB): domain Bacteria; phylum Bacillota; class Clostridia; order Oscillospirales; family Oscillospiraceae; genus Lawsonibacter. The sequence goes on from CALWVV010000013.1 coordinate 50,058, forward strand.
CCGAGGCGTGGTCAATAAGGTCGCGCTGCTCGTCCACGTCGGGGCTGTACCCCTCCCGGATGAAGCCGCCCTCCCGCACGGAGAAGGGGAGCTTGTCGTCGTCCATGAGGGCCCGGTCCAGCTCTGTCCGGAGCTGGGGCAGGTCATCCAGTTCCTCCTTCAGCGAGGAGAGCAGGGCGCTGGGACAGTGGCTTAAAAGGTCGCGGATATGGGGGAGCTTGGCCAGGCCCCCAGACAGGGCGGCCAGGTCCCGGCTGCCCGCCGAGCCGTAGACCACCCGGCCAACTAACCGCTCCAGGTCGGTGACCTCCCGGAGGGCTAAGGATAACTCCTCCCGTGTGATGGCGTCCTCCACCAGGTCGCCCACCGCCTGCTGCCGCCGGGCGATCTGCACCGGGGAGAGGAGGGGGCGCTCCATCCATCCCCGCATGAGCCGTCCGCCCATGGCGGTTTTGGTCTTGTCCAGCACCCACAGCAGGGAGCCCTTCTTGTCCTTGGAGCGCAAGGTGGAGGTGAGCTCCAACGTCTGCCGGGCGGTGAGGTCCAGCTCCATAAAGTGGCTGGAGGTGTAGTACGTAAAGCTGGCGATGTGGCCCAGGTCGGTTTTCTGGGTCTCGTAGAGGTAGCGCAGCAGACCCCCGGCGGCCCGGATGGCCGCCGTGTCCCCCTGGGGGACGGTGTCCAGGCCCGCTTTGAACTGCCCCTTCACCAGCTCCTGGGCCGCGTCCAGGGCAAAGGGCTCCTCCCCGGCGCGCTCACAGGCGCATTGGAGCCGCTCCTTTAAAAATTCCCGCAGCTCCGGGTTTTCAAAGGCGGTGGGGGAGAGGACGGCCTCGGTGGGGTGGAAGCGGCCCAGCTCGTTTTTCAGGTGGCCCAGGCCCTCTTCCCCGGCGGGGAGGGAGGTGGCGTACACCTCTCCGGTGGAGATGTCGCACAGGCACAGGCCAAAGCCCTCCTCCTGGGCCAGGATGGAGCAGATGTAGTTATTTTTGCTCTCCTCCAGCATGGAGGAGGCGATGACGGTGCCGGGGGTGATGACCCGGATGATGTCCCGGTCCACCAGGCCCTTTGCCAGGGCGGGGTCCTCGGTCTGTTCGCAGATGGCCACCTTGTAGCCCTTGGCGATGAGCCGGGCGATGTAGCTGTCGCAGGAGTGGTAGGGCACCCCGCACATGGGGGTGCGCTCCTCGGGGGGCTTGTTCCGGTCCCGTGTGGTGAGGGTGAGGTCCAGCTCCTTGGACACCAGCTTTGCGTCCTCGTTGAACATCTCATAGAAGTCGCCCAGGCGGAAGAAGAGAATAGAATCCGGGTTCTGGGCCTTCATATCCAGATATTGCTGCATCATGGGGGTGATTTCTGCCATGGAGACACCGACTTTCGTTTCGTCATTGGAATGGCAGAGCCATTCCAATGATAAAGATTGCAATCCGCCGCGCGCCCCAAAGGGGCACTTGCGAACTGAGAGGAGTTTTTTCGCTTCGGCAAAGCCGCCGAAAAAACGGATTTCATGTTCTTTCGCCGCCTGCGGGCGGCGAAACTCCCTGCGGGAGGGCTTTTTAGGGCGGTTATGGGGTGTCCGTCCGCCCGGCCAGATAGTCCAGCGACACGCCGTAAAAGTCGGCGATGCGGACGAGGGTGGAGAGTTGTGGTTCCCGTTCGCCATATTCATAGCGCTGATAAGCCCGTACAACCACATCAAATTCTTGGGCCACATCCTTCTGAGAAAGGCCGCGATTTTCACGGAGCAGGACAAGGCGGTCGGAAAAAACAGACATAAAAGCAAACTCCCCTTGACGATGACCAAACGGTCATATATAATTAAAACACGACCGTTTGGTCATAAATATATAATACTCGGAGGAATTAGAAATGACTGAATTACAAGAAGCAATCTATTTATACGCACGGGAGCACCTCTTTCCCCGCTTCGAGGCCCCCAACTACGAGACCCTGTCCCAGGCCCGCCGGGAGGCGGAGCGGCTGGGCAAGGAGCTTCGCGCACTGGGGGAGGAGCCGGGCAAGTGCGGGCGGAGACTGTGGACCCAGCTGGAGACCCAGGCCGCCTTTGAGCAGGAGGCGGTGTTCCTGGCCGGGCTGTCCATCGGTCTGGAATTGGGGGAGCTCAGATAAGCTCCCCGAAGAGGGACCACTTGTTGGCATCGGTGATCTTGACCTCCCGGAACTGGCCCAGGGCGCTCTTGTCCCCCACCACGCGCACCAGGCGGTTGCCGGGAGTGCGGGCGGTGAGGTCCCAGCGCTCGTCGTCGCTGAGGCCGTCCATGAGACAGCGCACCGTTTTGCCGATGTAGGCCTGGTGCTTCTCCTCAGAGATGGCGTCCTGCAGGGCGGTGAGGCGGTTGAAGTTCCGGAGCTTCTCCTCCTTGCTCATGGGGTCGTCCATCTGGGCGGCAGGGGTGCCCGGCCGGGGGGAGAAGATAAAGGTGAACAGGGCGTCAAAGCGCACCTCTTCCAGCACCTTCAACGTGTCCTCAAATTCCTCGGTGGTCTCTCCGGGGAAGCCCACGATCACGTCGGAGGTGAGGACGATATCAGGGATAAGGGCCTTGATGGCCCGGATCTTTTCCAGATACTGCTCCCTGGTGTGGCGGCGGTTCATCACCTGCAGCACCCGGTCGTTGCCCGCCTGGAAGGGCAGGTGGAGCACGGGGGCCACCTTCTCACACCGGGCCATGGTCTCAAAGAGCTTCTGGGTGGCGTCCTTGGGGTGAGAGGTCATAAAGCGGATGAGGAAGTCCCCGTCAATGGCATTGACCTGCTCCAGCAGGTCGGCAAAGTCCATGGGCTGCTCCAGGTCCTTGCCGTAGGAATTGACGTTCTGGCCCAGAAGGGTAATGTCCTTATAGCCTTCGGAGACAAGCTGGCGCACCTCAGAGAGAATGTCCTGAGGCTGGCGGGAGCGCTCCCGGCCCCGGACATAGGGGACGATGCAGTAGGAGCAGAAGTTGTTGCAGCCGTACATGATGGACACCCAGGCCTTGACGCTGTCCTGGCGCATGAGGGGGATGCCCTCGGCAATGGAGCCCGCCTCGTCGTTCACCTGGAAAATGCGCCCCCGGTGGAGCAGCAGCGTGTGGATCATCTCCGGGAACTTCCACAGGGCGTGGGGGCCAAAGACCAGGTCCACATGGCGGTAGGACTGGCGGATCTTCTCCGCCACCTGGGGCCGCTGGGCCATGCAGCCGCACAGGCAGATGATCTGCTCCGGGTGGCGTCGCTTCACGTGGACCAGAGCGCCCACGTTGCCGAACACCCGCTGTTCGGCGTGCTCCCGGATGGCACAGGTGTTGATGACGATGATCCGGGCCTTCTCCTCATCGTCGGTAAAGCCATAGCCCATCTCCTCCAGATAGCCCCGGATGCGTTCGCTGTCCGCCTCGTTCTGCTGGCAGCCATAGGTGTCCACAAAGGCCAGGGGCTGTTCCGGCCACTGCTGCGTGAGCTGGGCAATGGCACGGCAGTGCTCCAGCTGAGCCTGGATATCCTGGGGAGAGATGACGGTGGTGGTGCGTTCCATAAAAACCTCCATGCGCCGCGGCGCGTTTTATTGGAAAGGCTGTGCCCAAAAGGGCACAAGCCGCCATTTTTAGATTCTATATTATACTATTTTCCCCACGAAAAAACAAGGCGGCATCCCGGCTTTTCTCCCCCCGGTCATATTGGCGCCCCAGGGGGCATATGCTCTGTTATCAGCGTGTCCATACGGAAGATAGGAGTGGGTGCTATGGGCGAACGGGAGAAGAAAACAGTGGGACGGGCCCTGCGCCGGGGGGTAGCCCTGGGCCTGGTGCTGGTGGGGGGCTGGGGTCTCAGCCTGACGGCGGACCTGGGCGGGCTGGGAGAACGGCTGTCCCAGCTGGGCCAGGAACCGGCCCTGGCGGTGGCTCTGCTGGAGAGCCGGCTGGGGGCGCTTCCCGGCCAGGAGGCGCTCACCGGCTGGGGAAGGCTTCTGGTGGACAGCAGCCCCCTTCTTTCCGCGGGGGAGGACCAGGTGCGCGCCCTGCGTCTGAGATGCACGGAGGAGGAGAACCAGTCCGGAGAGGGGGACCTGATGGAGCAGGACGGGGAGGATGAGGAGCAGCCCCAGCTCACCCCCTCGGGCCAGGGAGAGGGCATTGTGGAGATGACCGGCAAGGGAAAAGAGGGGAGCAAGTATCTCCGGGAGGGGGAGGTGTACGTCTATAACCGCACCAGCTTTGACCTGGACGCGTCGGTGCTGCGGGAGGGAACGGTGGATGTGGACCTGGGGGAGGGGCCCCAGATCCTCATTGTCCACTCCCACGGCAGCGAGGCCTATTCCCAGAACGACGGGGATGCCTATGAGGAGAGCGACCCCTACCGCACCACCGACTGCACCCACAACGTGGTGAAGGTGGGCGAGGAGATGGCCACCGTTTTCCGGGCCCATGGCTTTCAGGTGATCCACGACACCACCCTCTTTGATTACCCCTCCTACAACGAGGCCTATGACCGCTCCAAGGCGGCAGTGGAGCAGTGGCTGGAGAAGTACCCCACCATTCAGGTGGTGTTGGACGTCCACCGGGACGCCCTGGAGGGCAGCAATGGGGAGATCTATAAAATGGTGTCCACGGAGGCGGGAGAGAAGGTGGCCCAGGTGATGCTGGTCATTGGCTCCAGCGGAGGCGGGGCGGACTTTCCCCGGTGGAAGGATAATCTGGCCTTTGCCGTGTTTCTCCAGCGCAGCCTGGTGCGGGGCTATACCAGTCTGGCCCGGCCCATCGTCCTGCGCAACAGCCGCTATAACCAGCAGCTGCTCCCCGGTTCCATTCTGGTGGAGGTAGGCGGCCACGGCAATACCCTCACCGAGGCCATTGCAGGGGCCCGGCTGTGGGCGGACAACGTGGCCCGGACGCTGCTGACACTGAAGGAGGAGGGGTAGGGGGAAGCCTTCCCCCTACATTTTTTCCTTCCCCAAAATTCCCCCAAAAGCGGACAGGCCTGAGATTATAATTGGAACAAACTGGAAGGGAGCGTGAGGATATGGACGACTGGTACAGCCGGCCGGCCTCCCATGTGATGAAGGAGCTGGAGAGCAGCTGGGAGGGGCTGACGGAGCGGGAAGCGAAGTCCCGCCTGGAGGAGCTGGGCCCCAATGAGCTGGCCGCCCCGGAGGGGCCGGGGCTTTTTTTCCGGCTGTTGGGACAGCTGAAAGACCCTATGATTTTGGTGCTGCTGGGGGCGGCGGGGCTGTCTCTGGCGGCCAGCGGCGGACAGGACTGGCTGGACGGCTTTATTATTCTGGTGATCGTGGCGGTCAACGCCATCATCTCCATCACCCAGGAGGACCATGCCCAGCAGGCCCTGGAGGAGCTGCGGCAGATGTCCGCCCCAAAGGCGAAGGTCATCCGGGAGGGAACAGCCAAAACCATTCCGGCACGGGAACTGGTGCCTGGAGATGTGATCCTTCTGGAAGCGGGGGATCAGATCCCCGCCGACGCCCGGATTTTGGAGTGCAGCCGCCTCCAGGCCGATGAAAGCGCCATGACTGGGGAATCGGTGCCGGTGGAAAAACAGGCTCGGGAGGCCCTGCCCGAGAGCACCCCCCTGGGGGACCGGGTGAATATGCTGTGCGCGGGCACCCTCGTCACTGCCGGGCGGGGCACCGCCCTGGTGGTGGCCACGGGGATGGAGACGGAGATGGGGCAGATTGCCGGGCTGCTGCTGGACAGCGGCTCTGGGGAGACGCCTCTCCAGCGGAAAATGGGGGAGATTTCAAAGTCCTTGTCCTTCCTGTGCCTTTGTGTGTGTGCGGTCATGTTCGGGGTGGGACTGTTTCAAGGGAAGGACATGCTGGAGATGTTCCTCACCGCCGTGTCCCTGGCAGTGGCGGCCATCCCTGAGGGGCTGCCCGCCATTGTCACCATTGTGCTGGCCCTGGGGGTGCAGCGGCTGGCGGGCCGGGGGGCCATTGTAAAAAAGCTCCCGGCGGTGGAGACTTTGGGCTGCGCGGGGGTCATCTGCTCGGATAAGACGGGCACCCTGACCCAGAACAAAATGACCGTCCAGGAGGTTTGGGCCCTGCCCGGCAGCCGCCGCCGGGAGATCATGGTGGCCGCCTGCCTGTGCTCTGACGCCCGGCTCATTTGGAAGGCGGGGGCTCCCACTGCCGACGGCGACCCCACCGAGGCCGCCCTGGTGGTGGCCGCCGCAAGGGAGGGAGTGGACCAACAGAAGGAGGGGGAACAGTGGCCCCGCGTGGGGGATATTCCCTTTGACTCGGGACGCAAGCTTATGTCCACCATCCACGTCAATCCCCAGGGCGGCTGGACGGCCTATGTAAAGGGGGCCCCGGACGTGCTGCTGGAGCGGTGCGGGGCCACGGTGCGGGGAGCGATGACGGGGGCGGACCGGGAGCGGATCTTAGCGGCCAACGAGGCCATGGCTTCCCGTGCCCTGCGGGTCATCGCCGTGGCCCGGCGGGAGCTAAGCAGCCTGCCCCGGCAGCCGGAGCCGGGCGAGGTGGAGCGGGGGTTGACCTTTTTGGGCCTGTTCGGCCTGATGGATCCGCCCAGGCCGGAGGTGCGCTACGCGGTGGCCCAGTGCCATCGGGCGGGAGTGCGTCCGGTGATGATCACCGGGGACCACCGGGCGACCGCCCTGGCGGTGGCACGGGAGCTGAACATCGCCCGGCCGGGAGACTGGACGGTGACCGGGCCGGAGCTGGACTTTATGCCCCAGGAGATGCTGGAGGGGGACATTGAGAAATTTTCCGTCTTTGCCCGAGTCTCTCCCGAGCACAAAATGCGCATTGTCCAGGCCTGGCAGAAGAAGGGAAAGGTGGTGGCCATGACCGGGGACGGGGTCAACGACGCCCCGGCCCTGAAGAGCGCGGACATCGGCTGCGCCATGGGTCGTACCGGCACCGACGTGGCCAAGGGGGCCGCCCATATGATCCTGACGGACGACAACTTTTCCACCATCGTCTCCGCCATTGAGGAGGGCCGGGGGATCTACTCCAACATCCGCAAGGCCATCCACTATCTGCTCTCCTGCAACATCGGGGAGATCGTGACCATCTTTGCGGCCACCCTGCTGGGCTTTGGGCAGATGCCTTTGGTGCCGGTACAGCTTTTGTGGCTCAACCTGGTCACCGATTCTCTGCCCGCCCTGGCCCTGGGCGTGGAGCCGGTGGAGGAGGGAGTCATGGAGCAGCCCCCCAGAGAGGCCAGCGCCAATCTCTTTGACCGGAGCTTTACCTTCCGCCTTCTTTGGCAGGGGCTGATGGTGGGAGGGCTCACCCTGGCGGCCTACTTTTTAGGATTTCTTCACCTGGGGGGGCCGGGCATGGAGGGGGCGGTGGCCAACACCATGGCCTTTGCCACATTGACCATGTGCCAGCTCTTCCACGCCTTTAATGTGCGCAGCGAGGACCGCTCCCTCTTTGCCCAGGGTCCGTTGTCCAACCCCGCCATGAACCGTGCCTTTCTGGCGGGGATGGCCATGCAGCTGTCGGTGCTGCTGCTGCCGCCGCTGCAGCGGGTATTTTCCGTGGTCCCCATGGACGCCCGGCAGTGGTTTTGGGTACTGGTCCTGGCCATTGCCCCTATCCCGGTGTGTGAGCTGGGCAAAGGGCTGAGACGGGGCAAACAAAGGGGGGAAACGGCGGAAAAAAAGGAAATGGCCCTGCGGTAAATGGGTATAAACTCCCTTCTGTTTTGGAACACTATCCCAGAACAGGAGGGAGTTTCCGTATGGCCCAAAAGAAGCAGGCTGAACAGCCCCATCCCCGCCAGGAGCCCCGGTTTGACCGGCCGCTGTCCCTGGAAAACCTGAAAGAGATCTTCACCGGCTGTGTGGATTTTATGGAGCGCACCGTCTATCTAAACGGCGACCGGCAGCGGACGGTGACGGTGTGCTATCTGCTGGGCTTGACCCGCAATGAGCGGCTGAGCGACTATATCCTCCGCCCCCTGGCCCAGGACCGCTCCCTCAGCCAGGCCCCGGAGGGAGAGCTCTTTTCCCTTTTGCAGTACGGGGCCCTCTATAATCTGGCGGCCATCCGCCGGGACAAGCTGGACGATGTGGTCAACGACCTGCTGCTGGGCAGCTGTGCCCTCTTTTTCCCCGGACGCATGGATGTGCTCACCCTGCCCGTCCCCACTGAGGAAAAGCGCGGGGTGGGGGAGCCGGAAAACGAGCCCGCCCTGAAGGGGAGCCGGGAGTCCTTTGTGGAGTCCATCCGCACCAACACGGCCATGATCCGCCGGAAATTAAAGGCGCCCCAGCTAAAAATCAAGGAGCACATTGTGGGCCGGCAGTCCCGCACCCAGGTGGATGTGCTCTACCTGGAGGACATGGCCGATCCGGAGACGGTAAAGCAGGTGGAGGAAAAGCTGGGAGAAATGGACATTGACGGCCTGGAGGCGGCGGGGAATCTGGAGGAGTACCTGGCCGACACCGCCAGAAGCCCGTTTCCGCTCATGGCCTATACCCAGCGCCCGGACCGGCTGTGCCAGGGGCTGCTGGAGGGGCGGGTGGCCCTGCTGGCGGATGGGATTCCCCTGGGGTGGATGGTGCCGGGGACCATCGACCAATTTTTCAAAACAGGACAGGACCGGGCCTACCACTGGATGGTGGCCTCAGCCTTGAGCCTGGTGCGGTACTTCTGCGCCCTGATCACAGTATTGCTGCCGGGGCTCTATATCGCCCTGGTGACCTTCCACCCCGAGGCCATCCCCCCGAAGCTGGCCCTGTCCATTGTGGCGGCCAAACAGGAGGTGCCCTTTTCCACCATCTTTGAGGTGCTGACCATGCTCCTGGCCTTTGAGGTCATTCAGGAGGCGGGACTGCGCCTGCCCAGTCCCATCGGGGCCACCGTCTCCATTTTGGGCGGCCTGGTGGTGGGCAACGCGGCGGTGGAGGCCCACATCGTCTCCCCGGCAGTCCTCATCGCTGTGGCCATTGCCGGGGTGGCGGGCTACACCCAGCCCTCCCAGGACTTTGGCAACGCTCTGCGCCTATGGCGGTTTCTGCTGGCCATTCTCTCCAGTCTGGGGGGGCTGTTCGGCCTGAGCTTAGGGTGCGCGGGGCTCATTTACCACCTGGCCCGGCTGGAGTCCTTTGGGGTGCCCTATCTGGCCCCCTTTACCACGGGGACCAAAATGCCCCGTGGGCATCCCAGTCTCCTGCGCCTGCCCCTTCCCAGAATGAAGTGGCGGGACGGGGCAGTAAACAGCAAAAACAGGAGGAATCAGCGTTGAGAACCGCATTGGCATTGGTACTGGCGCTCTGCCTGCTGCTCAGCGGCTGCAGCGGGCTGCCCACGGCAAGAGAGATGGGGGACATGGCCCTCATGCGTACCATGGGAGTAGACCAGGCCCCGGATGGGGTGGAGATGACCGTCTCCACCGGCCCCAGGGCAAAGGGACTTCAAGCGGAGGGAGAAAAAGCCCTGGTGCTGTCAGCCCAGGCCGATTCCCTCAGCGCGGCCTGCTTGACCATACAGGGGCACAGCGACAGCTATGTGTTTTACGGCTATGTGGACCAGCTGCTGGTGGGCGAAGCGCTGGCCCAGGAGGGGATCAAGCCGGTACTGGACTATTTTGCACGGGACGAGGAGCTGGGACTGGGGGCCCAGCTGTGGCTGGTGCGGAATGGAACGGCCCGGCAGGCGGTGGAGTCCGGGGGAGAGGCCGGAGTAGACGGGCGGCTCAGCACGCTGCAGCTGGATGGAAAGCTGGGGGAGGCGTCCATCTCCCGCACCGCCGGGGAGATCTACAGTGACCTGATGGAGCAAGGCGCTGCCTTTGTGCCTGCTCTGGCGGTTGGAGAGCTGGAGGATGCCTCCCTGACGGAGAGCGGCTACGGCGTATGGAAAGGGACGCGTTTGGTGGGCTACTTGGAGGGTGAGGCGGCCCGTGGCCTGGAACTGCTGGTGGGCCGGGCTCCGGCAGAGGTGCTCACCCTGGAGCTGGAGGAGAACCGGGTTTCGGTCCGGGTGAGTATGGTAAATACCACTGTAAATCTGGGCGTCCAGGGGAAGACCCCCACGAAACTGCGTATAACATGCAGAGCCGACCTTGCGGTGACGGAATATGATCAGGAGCTGAGCCGTGCCCAGCAGGATGCGATCTCCAGGCAGATGGAGGAAAAGCTGATGGACCGGCTGGAGGGGGCGCTGACTGCCCTGCAGCAGTGGGAGGCGGACTGTGTGGGCCTGGGCCTGCGGGGGGCCGCGCTCCACCCTCGGGCCTGGAGTGAAATTCAGGAACAGTGGCCGGTGTGGTTTGGAGAGCTGGAGCCTGATATCAATCTCCAGGTGGTCGTGCATGAGTAAACAGGCAGGAGGTAGTATATGAGAACGGAGGGCATCTCACGTACCCAGCTGATGGCGCTTCTGTGGGCCGGGATCATGGCCCCGGCGGCGGAGCTGCTGCCAGGGCTGCTGCTGCCCCAGGCGAGAAGGAACAGCTGGCTGTCGGTGGCCCTGGCGGCCCCGCTGGTGCTGGCAAGCGGTTGGCTGCTGAACCGGCTGGGGAAAGACCGGGGTGCTGCACAGGGGATCGTGGAGCGACTGGGCCCCTGGGTGGGCCGGGGAATTATACTATTATATATAGTATGGGCGCAGCTGCTGCTGGCCCAGCGCTTGTGGTCCTGTGCCCGGCGGCTGTTGTCCTCGGGAAACCGGGACGGCTCGCTCTGGTTTTTTCTCATTGCGGCAGCGGGGATGCTGGTGTGGATGGGACGGGAAAAGCTGGAGGCCTTTGCACGGGCGGGGCAGCTGTTTCTGGCCGCGCTGCTCACCACCGCTCTGGTGGTGCTGGGCCTCTCCCTGGGCCAGGCCCAGCCGGAGCGGCTTCTGCCCATAGATTGGACCTGGGTCCCCACGGCTGGTTCCGCGCTGCAGGCTGCGGGCGTGATCGGATGGGGCCTTTTTGCAGCGTTCTTGCTAGGTTCGGTGCGGAATCAGGGAGAGGCCCAGGGATGGCACTGGATGTTCTGGGGACTGGGGGGAACCCTGCTGCTGGCAGGAGCCCAGGCAATTATAATAGGGAATCTGGGGGCGGGGCTGGCCATGGAGCTGGACAACCCCTTCTTTGCCCTGGCAAAAAGCGTGGGAGTGGAGGGGGCCTTCCAGCGGGTGGAGAGCATCATTGCGGCCCTGTGGACCTTCGCCGACCTGGTGATGGGCGGGATCCTGGTATTTGCAGTAAGAGAAATGGGCAGAGCGTGCCTGCCGTCCAAACTTCACAACTGGATTTCCCTCCTGTCCGTCCTGCTGGCGGCTGGCGGGGGACTGGTGCTGCTGGGGGGAAATGGTGTGGGTACGCTGTTGGGAGAACAAATCATTCCAGTGGGAAACCTGCTCTTTGGCCTTGCCATCCCCGGTCTTCTTTGTCTGATGCGCCAAAAAGAAGGCATATCTTGTGAGAAAAAAGGCGGATGAGGAGCAGATATAGGGGCCACAAAAAAAGATTGAAAAAACTTGAAAAAAGGTGTTGACAAGCGGAAGAGATTTTGCTATTATAAGCGAGCGCTTCCGGCACGGGGCCCTGAAAGCCCTGGGAGAGAGGCGTTTGAGGATTTCGGTAGGGAATCAAACCGGTCCGGCACTTGAAAATCAGTTTGGAAAACTTGAAAAAAGTGCTTGACAAATGATTTGAGCAGTGATATCCTCTATAAGCTGTCCGCGAGGGCAGCGGTCACCACGAAGGTTTCTCCATGAAGAGCACAAAAAAGTTTGAAAAAACTTGAAAAAAGTGCTTGACAAAGAAAACTGAATGTGGTAACCTAATTAGGCTGTCCGCGAGGGCGGCGAAACACGGCGAAGAACCTGCGAATGAGAGCACGAAAAAGTTTGAAAAAACTTGAAAAAAGTGCTTGACAAAGGAAAAGAGCTGTGGTAAGATAAAAGCCCGCTGCTGAAAGCGGTGTGCACCTTGTAAATTAAACAACATGACAAACACGAAGCACCAGAATGAATTGGTTGTAAAGCTCAAAAGAGCTTGTAGAGACAACCGTTAATTATTTCTTTGAAGCTTGAATTAAGCTTCAATAAAATTGATTTAAGGAACGAAAGTTCTTTAGATACCATTTTATTGAGAGTTTGATCCTGGCTCAGGATGAACGCTGGCGGCGTGCTTAACACATGC
>CALWVV010000014.1 GCA_944385035.1 uncultured Oscillospiraceae bacterium
TTCATCAAGCGAGTGGAGGTCGGAGAGCGTACGGAGAAATACTCCCGCACAGCACCGCAGGAGGTACGCATCTACTATCGTGACATCGGACTGGTGGACGAACTGCCTCAGAGTATGGCAGATTCCATGGCAGAAGAAATTCCAAACGAGGTTGCATGAGCAGAAAAGGGAGGCTGTGCCGAAACACAGCCTCCCTCCACAGGAACAAATATTATGTTATATGGGTAGGTTCATAAATTGTCCCTATGGAACGCCGGAGAAACGGTGCGGGTTTTTTCAAATTATTGAAACCTGGGGCCGTGCTTTCTCGTACCTAGAAGCAGAACCGAACCTGCGCGGGGGTTCCCAATTGATGAAATGGAAAGGAGGAGACTCCTTGGACGAACAAAACCTGATTTTGCGGCTCCAGGCCGGTGAGCGCCGGGCCCTGGAGGAGATCATCCAGGGCTATACCCACTATCTTACCGCCGTGGCCGCCCGTGCTTTGGGGAACGCCCCCAGCCGGGAGGACCTGGAGGAGGTGGTCTCCGACGCTTTCCTGGCTCTGTGGCGCTTTCGGGACAAGCTGGAGCCGGGCCGCTCCCTGCGGCCCTTTCTGGCGGTGACCGCCCGGAATCTGGCTTACAGCAAGCTGCGCAGCCGCCGGGAGACGGAGGAGATCCCCAATCACCTTCCCGACAACCGTCCCGGCCCCGAGGAGATGGCGGAACAGCAGGCCCTCCACCGCCACCTGCGGCAGCTGGTGGAGGAAATGGAGGAGCCCGACCGAACCCTGTTTCTGTGCTATTACTTTCAGGAGCAGCCGCTTCATCAGGCGGCCGACGCTTTGGGGCTGAACGAATCCACTGCCAAAACCCGGCTGGCCCGTGGTCGGCAGAGGCTGAAGATCGCCCTGAGCGGGAAAGGAGGAAGCTATGTCCAGTCACATTCATGAGCTGTGGGACGACCTGGAGCTCCAGCTCCTGTACCCGGAGCTGAACCCGGACGACATCGCCCGGCGGGTCAGCGCCGCCCTGGACCAGGACAATGAGCTGCCCCCAGCCCAGGCCGAGCCAAGGAAAACGCCTATGAAACGCAGTATAACATCCATCGTCCTCTTTGCCGCCGTGCTGGCCCTGATGGCCGGGTCGGTGCTGGCGGTGGCCTACCGCTCCGGGGTGCTGGAGCTCTTCTTCCCCAAGGGAGATACCAGCCAGGTGGAGCCCTATGTCCAAACCGCCCTGGACACCGCTGAAAATGAAGATTACCGCCTGCGGGTGGACAGCTGTCTCTACGATGGACAGAATGTCTACGCCGTGGTCACGGTGGAGGCCCTCAACGACCAGGCCGCCGAAGACCTGATGAGCAACAAAGTCATCGCCGAATCCCACCGGGAAATGTGGGGGGAGGACATGGTAAATCGTTTGTTGGAGAGCGGCTCCACCGGCCCGGAAACCTTCCACTGTAATTTTGGAGACTATTATAACGAAGAGGAATCAGACGTACCCATGAGCGTGGGGGGCATGGGCAGCAAAGAGCTGCCCAACCCCGACGACCACAGCCGCTCCTGGCAGATCGATATCCAGTTTGGCTCCTATCAGGGTCTTCAGGAGCAGCCTTTGAACTTCTGGGTGGACTTTATGGGCAAGGACTGCGCCGTGGACATTCCCCTTGACAATATGGCCGAGCCCATTCGCCTGACCCCCAACGAAGAGGTCACCTACAATCCATATACCGGATACAAAGGAATTTTAAAGGAGTTCATCCTCACCCCCACCTCCTTCTCCGTCACCGTGGAGCCTCTGGAGAAGCCGGACAGCACATACCACACTACTTTGGCCGACCAGGGAGAGGACTGCTTCTTCCTGCGCATGAAGGACGGCACTATTCTTACCCGGATGCAGCTGGGCGCGTTCAACGATCAGTTTGACACCGTGGTGGATCTCAGCCAGGTCCAGTCCATCATCTACGGCTATACCGAGTTCCCCGCAGACGGCTCTCCCTCTTTCCCCGCCGATCTGCCCGAAACCCTATACCCCTTTACCTGCACGGAGATCATCCTGGAGGGCACCCATTTCTTCCGCTTCCCGGTGGAGGAGCTGTGCCAAAAGCTGGGGGCCGATTACCAGTGGGACGAGGACACCCAAACCGCCACCGCCGCCTACCGGGGCGTCACCCTCACCATGACAGCAGGAGAGAGCTGCTACCAGATGAACGGAGAGACAGTGGAGCTGCTCTTTGAAACCCGCTATGACAAAACTGACCCCGACTACCAGGCGTTTCCGGAGTATATCACCCTGGAGGACGGGGTGCTCACCGCGCCGGTCACTGTGCTGGATCACTGGTCGCTGAACTACATCCCCCTGCACACCGCCGACAACGAGCTGGCCGGGCAGATGCTGGTGATTCCGTAACTTGTTTGTGTATGGGATAAAACCCGCTCCGCCTCGGCATACTAAAACCGAGGTGATACCATGAATCAAGCAAACAATCAACTGGCAGCCTTCGGGGTGCTCCTGCGGCAGAACCCCCAGTCCTCCCGCTTCTATGACAGCTGCACCCCCCAGCAGCGCCAGGCTATCTTGGACCAGCTGCCCAAAATGACCTCCCAGGCCCAGCTTCAGGGCTTTGTGGACCACTTACCCAGCGCCGCTTTATAAAAGAGTAATCCGGCCATCTCTGTGGAGATGGCCGGATTTTATTGTGCGGTATCGGACCACTCGAAGCTGGCCTGGGGGTCGGTATGGTCAAAGAGCAGCTTCTCTCCCTCCCACAGCCGGTATCGGACCGTGGCAAAGAGGCTCTCGTGGATGGTGCGGCTCATCTTTCCCCGGTTGGGGGCCTGGAGAGGCAGAGCATGGCGCTCCAGCACCTCCGCCTCCAGGCAAAGCCGCCCCTGGCGCACCTTCGCCCCATTCTCCCCCCACTGCTCCACCCTGGCTCCCCGGTAGGTGGCCAGGCGAATGAATTGGCCGGCAAAGAGGACTTCAGAGATAATTCCCGTGAATGAGCCGATTCCCATCGGGATGTGGGCAATGGCCAGCATAAGGCTCACCTGCTGCCGCTGCTGCCAGGCACACTGGGTCCACAGATACCGTTTGGGGATGGAGCGGCCCCGGTCGGTCTCCCAGTAGCCCCGGCCCTGGTGAAAATAGAACGTTTTTCCATTCAGCTCCACCGCTCCGTCCACTCCATGGCCCATGGACAAGATTCCGTGGACGCACTGCATGTGGGGCACATGGCGAAAGGGGCCCATAATATCCTCCGCCGGGACGGCCAGGGGACCGTACTGCAGTTCTCCTTTCAGAGAAAACCCCGGCTCCTCCACCGCGACATAAACTCCGTCCCTGGAGAACCAGCTCTCCCCCAGCCGCAGCTCCGCCCCGTCTTCCCGCTGGAAAAAGGCCGTAATGGGATAGGAGATCATCCGGCTCTCCCAAGGGGTGATGACCTGGAGGGAAGCACTCCATTCCCCTTTCCGCTCCCGGTGAACGGCGGGGATGAGGGCCAGGCCGCCCTCCTCCCCCTGGTGCTTGAAATACCAGCCCTCAAAATAGGCTCCCCGCCCGGAGGGCAGCGGTTTTTCTTCCATACATCTCTCTCCCCGTGTTCGCTCTCAGGGGATAGTATGGATATCCGGCGGCAACGTTATTCATGGTTGTTTTGATATGATAAAAGGCAGTTTTCAGCCCCAACCGCCAATAAACAGCGGCTTTTTCTCCAGTTCCCGGACCACAAAGACCTCATAGAGCCGGCTGAGGACATCCCAGGTGGAGCGGTCCAGGGTACCCGTCTGGGGCAGTCCTGCCGCCTTTTGCAGCCAGCGCACATTTTCTGCCGAAGCGCTGCCGTGGATTCCATCGGCCGGGTGGGGGACAATGCCCTCCAGCTGCCGGGAGAGGATCTGAAACATGGTCTGGGGCAGCACCATATACTCCCGCTCCTGGCCCTCCTGGACCGTGGTCCCCTCAGAGGGGAAGAGCTGGGTGGGGCGGGTATCCCCTGTCCGGCCCTCCAGAGCCACCCAACGGTCCCGGACGGCATCCCAGGTCTCCCGGTTCACCACCCCCGTCACCGGCAGCCCAAAAGCCTTTTGGAAACGCATCACTGCCTCCAGGGTCCGCTCTCCAAACACCCCGTCCACCATAATGTGCAAAAGCTCCGGATACCCCTGGGCCAGCTGGCTGAGCATATACTGAAGCCCCGCCACCGGCCGGGACAGCAGCTCCCGCTCGGTGAGTTCCTGCTGGGTCATACTCCCGTTCATACCATTCCCTCCCCCTGCCGTCTTGTATTCTGGTCCCGCTGTCCCAGGTGCAGATCCTCTCCGGGGAACTGCCCGATTCTGGGAGTGTCGGAAAAGTCCTTCTCCCCCTCCGGGCGTCCGCCGCCCATCACCGGAACGGCATCGCTGCCCAGAGTCTGGGCCCGCACCGTGTCCCGGCGGAGAAAATACTCCGCCCGGACAAAGCTGTCGTAGATGGAGTTCCAGGTCTCCTCGTTCACCACGCCGTCCGGGGTGAGACCGGCCAGGTGCTGATATTCCCGCACCGCCCGTGCGGTGACCGGGCCAAAGATGCCGTCCATGGCCGGAGCCTGTATACTCACGTCAAATTCAGCCAGCAGGGAGAGCATATATTGCAGTACCTCTACCTCGCCCCCCTGGTCTCCCTGGCGCAGCACCCCTGGGAACTGAAACTGCACGGCGATGAAAGTCTGGCCCTTGCTTACCAGCTCGGAAAGCTGCATGACCCCCACATAGAGATAGACCAGCTTATACCAGGTGGCCTTTCCCACAATGCCGTCGGGGGTGAGGTGGAAAATCCGCTGGAAGGTCTTGACCGCCTCCTGGGTGGCCTCGTTAAAGACCCCGGTGGCGGGATAGACCTTTGGAATGGCGGGGTAATTTTGGGAGATGCGGTTGAGCATGGCCTGGATGATGACCACATCGGGTCCCGTATCCCCCAGACGCAGGGCTTTGCCTGGGTAGGAGAGGGACAGGTCCTTCACTGGGGCATCCACCACCAGCTCGATGTCCTCTCCATAGTAGTTTTTGAGAATCTCCACCGAGTTATAGCCCTCCTGCGCCAGATACTGGCTGCCCCACTGGGACAGGCCGTCGCAGGTGGAGGTGGTGCCGTTGCAGAACTTGGCGGCCAGGGGCTCAAGAAAACCCTGGCGGCGGATGTAGTCGTTGAAAATCTCATCCACGATCTGACTGATGTTTTCAAAGATATTCCGCCCCCGAATGAATTTCTGGTCGTACTGGGTGGTGGAAGTGATCTGAAAGTCATAGCCCCGGCTGGGGTAAAATTCCGTATACACCCGGTTGAGGGCAAAGGAGATGATGGCCAGCACATTGGCCCGGATGGCTGAGGGCTCCCAGGTGGGGTAGATCTCGCTGGAAGCCACATTTTTTACATATTCCGGAAACTCCACCGTCACGTTTTCCGCCCACTGGTCGGGAAGGCCCAGGTGGACGGTGATGGTCCGGGGGACATAGGGAATGATCTCTGCCATGGCCCACCTCACAAGCTCTGGGGCGGGATCTCCCGCACGTCCAGGTGCTGCAGGCTGTTCTGTCCACGGGGCAGGGGAATAAGCTCCATGTCCTGCACCGTCTCCACTCCAGGGAAAATCTGAACGCCCTCCGCCTCCAGCATAGTATAGCCGGGGTGCTCCGCCCACACATTGCATACCGCAAAGGGGGCCTCAGCTCCCTGCCCATGGGGCGAGGTGCTCTCCTCCAGCTCGGGCGTAGGGATGGAGATGGTGCGTACCTCGCCGCTTCGGTCAGTGGATTGGACGGAGAGGAGCTTTCTCTTTCCGTTTTTTCCCGGAGCGGTGACCACCACCGTGGCCCCGGCAATGGGAATCTGGGCCTGGGAGGTATACACCCGCACCGTCAGCTTTCCCGCCGCTTGTTCTGTTTGCATAGAATCAACCTCCTGGGCGGGCGCACCCGCCGGTTTTCCCCATTCTATGCAGCGGCGGGCCAAACGGGCCCATAAAAAAACCGCCGGCCAAATGGCCGGCGGCACGCTTGAAATGCCCTCCTGCAAGGAATTTCGCCGAAACGCAGGCGGCGAAATAAAATGAAATCTGTGTTTGGGGCGGCTTTGCCGACCCCAAACGCACCTCTCGCAAAAATTTCCCCGACTTTTCCACAGGAAACGAGGGGGAATTTTTGCGCAAACCTCCTCAAACAAGGGGCCGCGCCCCTTGTTTGAATCATTTATCCGATTCCGCCCTTCACGGCACCCAGCACCAGCACCACCAGAGTCACCCCGCAGAAGAGGTACTTGGCCATGGGGTAGAACCAGCAGCCCAGAGGCTTTGTCCGTGCCAGGTTCACCTGCTCCAGCACATAGTCCTTCCCGCACACCCAGAAGAACATGACCCCCGCCAGGAAGGCCCCGATGGGGCAGATGTAGATGGAACACACATCCATCCACTGGGACACAATGGGGGCAATGACCAGCCCCACACCCAGACCCAGCACACCGATGATGGCTACCGCCGCCGGGCGCTTCAAGTGGAACATCTCCTGGAGGGTTGCGGTGGGGGCCTCAAAGAGGTTCACCAGGGAGGTAAGGGCGGCAAAGACCACCGCCAGGAAGAACACGGCCAGGATGACCGGGCCGCCGGGAATGCCCGCAATGACGTTGGGCAGGTAGATAAACATCAGGCCCGGACCGCTGTCATTGAGCTGCTGCCCCGCTACAGCCATGGCGGGGATAATCACCAGGGCGGCCAGCACCGCGGCACAGGTATCAAAAATGGCCACCATCCGGGCATCGGCGGGCACGTCGGAGCCGCGGCTTAAATAGGAGCCGTAGATCAGGGTTCCATTGCCCGCCACAGACAGGGAGAAGAAGGCCTGGCCCAGGGCATAGACCCACACCCAGGGGTCCAGCAGCCCCTCGGGCTTCAGGATAAAAATGTACTCATAGCCCGCACGGGAACCGGGCAGAGTAAAGAGGTAGACTGCAAGGCCGATAAACAGCAGGAAAAACAGGGGGGTCATGATCTTGTTGGCCTTCTCAATGCCCTTGCCCACGCCAAAGGCCATAATGAGAATGGTCACCCCCATGCCCACCGCCTGCCACAGGGTATTGCCCCCGGCGGTGGCGCCGAAGTTGGCACTGAAGGCCTCCACACCCCGCATATTGGCCAGAGTACCGCTGAGGGACTGGGCGGTGTATTTGAAGATCCATCCGGTGACCACCGAATATCCGATGGCCATGGCCAGAGAGCCCAGCACCGGAATAAGCCCCAGCAGCCGTCCAGGCTTGTCGCTGCCAAAGCGCATCTGGGTGGCCTGCCCAAAAGCATGAATGGGGCCGGACCGGGTGGAGCGGCCAAAGGCCATCTCACCAATGACCCCGGTGGAGCCGATGATGACTACAAAAATCAGGTACGGAATCAAAAAGGTGGCTCCGCCGTACTTGGACACACGGGCCGGGAACAGCCAGATGTTCCCCATGCCCACCGCCGAGCCGATGCAGGCCAGGATGAAGCCCCACTTGGAACCCCAGGAATCTCGTTTTGTGCTGTGCGCCACAAAGATCACGCCTCTCTCTTTACCCGCGGCCTGGGCCGCGTGGATGTAGCATATCATATTATGGAAAAAATGCAAAGGGTTTTCCTGCTTCTCCCCCGAAATCTTCTGCAAAATTCTTCGGCCTCTTGCAATATGCCGGAAGCTATTGTACAATAAATTGATATGGCAAAAGAAAGGCGGAGGGACGGCATGAGCATGACGGCCATCCGGGCAGTGGAGCCCAGAAGCCCCGCCCACCGGGCAGGAATTCGGGTGGGCGAGACCCTCACCCACATTAACGGCCACCCAATTCTGGATGTGCTGGACTATAAGTTTTATAGTTACGACCCCCGGCTGGAGCTGGTTCTGAAAGAGGCCGACGGCTCTGAGCGCACGGTCCGCCTGCGCAAAGATGAGGGGGAAGACCTGGGGCTGGAGTTTGAGACCTATCTCATGGACCGGGCCCGGTCCTGTGCCAACAACTGCATTTTCTGCTTTGTGGACCAGATGCCCCCAGGCATGCGCCCCTCCCTGTATTTTAAAGATGACGATGCCCGGCTGAGCTTTCTCATGGGCAACTATCTGACCCTCACGAACCTCTCAAAGCGGGAAATTGAGCGCATCTGCGCGCTGCGCATCTCCCCCATCAACATCTCCGTCCACACTACCGACCCCGTCCTTCGGGAGGAGATGCTCCACCACCGCCGGGCGGGCGAGGTGCTGGAGATCATGTCCCGCTTTGCCCAGGCCAACATCCGCATGAACTGCCAGATTGTCTCCTGCCCTGGGATCAACGACGGCCCCGCCCTGGAGAAAACCCTTCAGGACCTCTGCGCCCTCTATCCGGCGGTGGAGAGCGTGGCCATTGTCCCGGTGGGCGTAACAAAATTCCGGGAAGGGCTTCATCCCCTCTCCCCCTACACACCGCAGCAGGCTTCGGCGGTCATCGACCAGGTGGAGGCTTTCGCCGCCGCTTCCTTGGCCCAGCGGGGCACCCGTCTGGCCTGGTGCTCGGACGAATTTTACCTTCTCGCCGGCCGTCCCCTCCCCGAGAAGGCCTTTTATGAGGACATGAACCAGCTGGAAAACGGCGTAGGCATGCTGCGGCTGCTCCTCAGCCAGGCCCACATGGCTCTGGAGGACCCCATGGACGGTGCCCCCCTCACCCCCTTCTCCGTGGCCACGGGGGTATCCGCTGCCCCCTTTATCCAGCAGATCGCCGACGCTGCCCAGGCGAAGTATCCATCCCTTCAGGGCTGGGTCTACCCCATCCGCAACGAATTTTTCGGGGAGACCATCACCGTCTCCGGCCTTATCACCGGCGGAGACCTCATCCGACAGCTCCGGGGCAAGGAGCTGGGGCAGCGGCTGCTTATCCCCTCTAACATGCTCCGCTCCGGGGAACAGGTGTTCCTGGACGACATTACCGTGTCTGATGTGGAGCGGGAGCTGGGTGTCCCGGTGACAGCTGTAGATGCGGAGAGCGGCTTTGACCTGGTGGATGCCATGCTGGGGCTGGAAGTGACTTCCCCGGAAGTTTGCCATCAGCGGGAGGAAACTGAATACTATCAGTATAATCAGTAATTTATAATACAAAACGCGTGGGGTTTTTCCCCACTGGAAGAGAGAGGAACCTGATATGAAGCCATTAGTAGCCATCGTGGGCCGGCCCAATGTGGGCAAGTCCATGCTGTTTAATAAGCTGTGCGGACAGCGCCTGTCCATCGTGGAGGACACCCCCGGTGTCACCCGTGACCGACTGTACGCCCAGTGTGAGTGGAGAAACCGAATCTTTGACATTGTGGACACCGGCGGCATCGAGCCGGGCACCGATGACCAGATTCTCTCCTTCATGCGGGAGCAGGCGGAGATCGCCATCGCCACTGCCACCGTCATCGTCTTTGTCTGCGACATCAAGACCGGGATGACCGCCTCCGACCAGGAGGTGGCCAACATGCTCCTGCGCTCGGGCAAGCCTGTGGTGCTGGCGGTGAACAAAGCCGATCAGACCGGCCGGGAGAACCCGGACATCTACGAATTTTATAACCTGGGCCTGGGCGACCCCATCGCCGTCTCCGCTGTCCACGGCCACGGCACCGGCGATCTGCTGGACGCCTGCTTTGAATACTTCCCCCCGGAGGAGGAGGAAGAGGAGGAGGACGACACCATCAAGGTGGCCGTCATAGGCAAGCCCAATGTGGGCAAGTCCTCCCTCATCAACCGCATTCTGGGGGAGGAGCGGGTCATCGTCTCCAACGTGGCCGGCACCACACGGGACGCGGTGGACAGTTCCTTTGAAAATGAGCACGGCAAGTACCTCTTTATTGACACCGCCGGTATGCGGAAAAAGTCCAAGGTGGACGACCGGATCGAAAAGTTCTCCGTGCTGCGCTCCACCATGGCCATCGAACGCTGCGACGTGTGCCTCATCATGATCGACGCCCAGGAGGGGGTCACCGAGCAGGACACCAAGGTGGCCGGTCTGGCCCACGAGGCGGGCAAGGCCTGCATCATCGTGGTCAACAAGTGGGACGCCATCGAGAAGGACGGCAAGACCATGGACAAGATGCGCCAGGACGTCATGCGGGACCTCTCCTATATGACCTACGCCCCCATTCTCTTCATCTCCGCCTTGACGGGGCAGCGGGTAGAGCGGCTGTTTGAGCTCATCAACTACGTGAACAACCAGGCCGCCACCCGCATTTCCACCGGCATGCTCAACTCCCTTTTGGCCGACGCCACCGCACGGGTACAGCCCCCCACGGACAAGGGCCGCCGGCTGAAAATCTACTATATGACCCAGGTGGGGGTGCGTCCGCCCCACTTTGTCTGCTTCTGCAACGACGCAAGACTGTTCCACTTCTCCTATCAGCGCTACCTGGAAAATCAGATCCGCTCCACCTTCGGACTGGAGGGTACCCCGGTGCGCCTCACCGTCCGGCAGAAGAGCGAGAAGGAGGATTAACATGGGCGAGGTCATCTTGTTCGTCCTGACCCGGATGGATTTTTGGCTGGTGGCCGTGATTTCCTATTTCTGCGGCTGCTTCAACGGAGCGGTCATCGTCTCGAAGTATATTCTCCGGGACGATGTGCGAAAGCACGGCAGCGGCAACGCGGGCCTTACCAACTTCTTCCGCACCTTCGGCGGTCCCCTCACCTTTGTGGTCATCCTCACCGACGTATTGAAGGCAGTGGTGGCCATCCTCATTGCCGCCAAGATCGGCGGCAGCTATGACCCCCGCATTATGCCCGACATGCCCCTGGAAGCGGCCATGGTGGCCTACTATGTAGTTTTGTTCAAGTACTGGGCGGGTCTTTGGTGCCTGCTGGGCCACATGTTCCCCTGTATGTTCCACTTCAAGGGGGGCAAGGGCATCCTCTCCGGCGGGGCCATCGCCATCATGCTGGACTGGCGCATTGCCCTGGTGGTGTGGGGCGGTTTCCTCATTCTGGCTGTCCTCACCCGGTACGTCTCCCTGGGCTCCTGCTGGGCGGGGGCCAGTTTCCCCTTTGTCACCTGGTTTGTCTACCACGACCCCCTTATCACCGGCCTGGGGGCCTTTATCGGACTTCTCATTTTGTATATGCACCGGGGCAACATCCACCGGCTGCTCACCGGCACAGAAAACAAGTTCAGTCTGCATAAGAAGAAATAGCGTCCGAGCCGTCGTGAGCAGCACGGATGGACCGAAGCGTGGGGGAGAAACCAAGCCGCTGCTGCGGCTGTTTCGAGCCCAAGTGCAGGGAAGCCGTGCGCCGCGAACAGGCGAGGCGTGAATCAAACCATAGGATAGGCTCCACAAGAATTAAAGGAGGTCCATATTATGAAGATCACCGTACTGGGCAGCGGCGCTTGGGGCACCGCTCTTGCCATGCTCCTGCTGGAAAACGGAAACGATGTCACCCTCTGGTCCTATACCGAGGAGGAGTCCAAGGTTTTAAGGGAGACCCATGAAAATCCCATGCTCAAGGGTGTGCGTCTGCCCCCTGAGCTGAAGTTCTCCACCGATATGGCCTGCGTCAAGGGCTGCGGCCTGGTGGTCATGGCCACCCCCTCCTTTGCCGTGCGCGCCACCGCCGCCAAATTGAAGGTGCTGGCCGATCCGGGCACCATTCTGGTCTCCGTCTCCAAGGGCATTGAAAAGGACAGTTCCCTGCGTCTGAGCCAGGTCATCGAGGAGGAGCTTCAGGGCCACTGTCCTGTAGTGGTTCTCTCCGGCCCCTCCCACGCAGAGGAGGTAGGCCGCCGCATTCCCACCGGCGTAGTGGCTGCCGCCGACGATCTGAAGATTGCCGAGCAGGTCCAGGACCTCTTCATGAACCAGCGCTTCCGGGTGTACACCAGCGACGACAAGATCGGCACCGAGATCTGCGCCGCACTCAAAAACATCATCGCCCTGTGCGCCGGCTGCTGCGACGGCATGGGTTACGGGGACAACACCAAGGCCCTGCTCATGACCCGCGGCCTGGCCGAGATGGCCCGCCTGGGTGTGGCCCTGGGGGGCAAGAAGGAGACCTTCACCGGCCTTGCCGGGGTGGGCGACCTGATCGTCACCTGCTGCTCCATGCACTCCCGCAACCGCCGCTGCGGTATCCTCATCGGCCAGGGCAAGGACGTGCAGGAGGCCATCAAAGAGGTGGGTGCCGTGGTGGAGGGCTACTATGCCGCCGCCAACGCCCGCACCCTGGCGCAGAAGGCCGGGGTGGAGATGCCCATCGCCCAGGCCGCCTACGAGGTCCTCTACGAGGGCCGGGACGTGCACAACGTCATTGCCGACCTGATGGGCCGGGCCAAGCGCTCGGAGCTGGAGGAGAGCTGGAGCTAAAGCTCTTCAAACAAGGGGCAGTGCCCCTTGTTTGAGAAAAGCTGCACGCAAAACCTGCCTCGATTCCATTCGGAAAAGTCGGCCGGTTTTGCGCGAGAAGTGTTTTTAGAGACGGCGAAGCCGCTCTAAAAACGGATTTCAATTTATTCCATCGCCTGCGGGCGATGGAACTCCTACGGAGGGCACTTATAGCACTTCAGCGCAGACTTGGTAGTTTCATGCCTGCGGGCGATGGAACTCCTGGGTTGGGCTTTTCTTCCGCTCAAGACACAGAAACTTGACTAGGTTTGCCGCCTCCGGGCGGCAAACGTCCTATGGAGGCCTTTTTATGGAACGTCTCTATGAAGCAAATCCCTTTCTCACCTCCTTTGATGCGGTGGTGGAATCCTGCATTCCGAGCAAGAAGGGATATGACATCATTCTGACCGAGACCGCCTTCTATCCCGAAGGGGGCGGCCAGCCCTATGACGCTGGTACTTTGGGTCCTGTGCGGGTGCTGGAGGTACATAGCCGGGACGGCCGGGTGGTCCACACCTGCGACGGTCCTCTGGAAGCGGGAACCGCCGTCTCTGGGGAGATCAACTGGGAGAGGCGCTTTGACCTTATGCAGCAGCACTCCGGGGAGCACATCGTCTCCGGCATGGCCCATGCCAAATGGGGCTGCGACAACGTGGGCTTTCACCTGGGCAGCGACGTGGTCACCATCGACCTCAATGTGCTTCTCACGCCGGAGCAGCTTCAGGAGCTGGAGGAGGACGTAAACCGCTACCTGTGGGAGGACCACCCCATTGCCATCGCCTACCCCTCGCCCCAGGAGCTGGAAGCTATCGACTACCGCAGCAAAAAGGAGCTCACCGGACAGGTGCGCATTGTCACCTTCCCTGGGGCGGACTGCTGCGCCTGCTGCGGCACCCATGTGCGCTCCTCCGGGCAGATTGGGCTGGTGAAGCTGCTGAGCATGGAGAAGTTTCGGGAGGGGGTGCGTATCCAGCTGGTGTGCGGTGGCCGGGCCCTGCGCTATTTCTCCGCCCTCCAGGCTCAAAACGCCCAGGTGTCCCACCTGCTCTCCGCCAAGGTGATGGAGACAGGCAGCGCCGTGGAGCGGCTGATGGAGGAAACTGCCGCCCTGAAAGCCCGGTGCGCCGCCATGGAGGATGCCCGCTTTGCCCATCTGGCCGAGGAGTACCGCGGAGAAGGGGACATGCTCCTCTTTGAGGAGGGTCTCTCCCCTGACAGCCTGCGCCGGCTGTGCGATGCGCTCCTCCACACCCGTGAAGGCCGGGTCGCCTGCTTCTCCGGTACAGAGGAGGCCGGCTACAAATACGCCATAGGCCAGCTGGGAGGCGACCTGCGCAGCCTGACCAAAACCATGAACCAAGCTTTGAACGGCCGGGGCGGCGGCAAGCCGGACTTTGTCCAGGGCTCTGTCCGGGCTTCCCAGGCTGAGATCCGCAACTTTTTCAACCAATAATTTGAGGTTTTTATGGAATATTCAATTGATCAGCTCCTGTGGCTGTTCCTCTGCTACGCCTTTCTGGGCTGGCTGAGTGAGACGGCCCTGGCCGCAGCCCGCAAGGGCCGGCTTTTAAACCGCGGTTTTCTGAACACCCCCTTCTCCCCGGTCTACGGCCTGGGCGGGGTGCTCTTTGCCCTGTTCCTGCCGGAGCTGCGGGACGACCCCTTCTTCCTGTTTCTGGGCGGCATGATCCTGGCCACCGCCCTGGAGCTGTTTACCGGTATCTTGCTGGAAAAGCTCACCGGCCAGAAGTGGTGGGACTACTCCCAGCGGCGCTTTCAGTTTGAGGGCCACATCAACCTGACCTACTCGGTGATCTGGGGCCTGTGCGCCCTGTTCTGCCTGTTTGTGGGCAACCGGCTCATTCTGTCCCTGGTGGGCTTGATCCCCGCCGCTGTGGGGCGGCTCATTCTGCTGGGCATCTATGTGGTGCTGGGACTAGACATCCTCACCTCTCTGGCCGCCCTGTTTCAGTGGCAGCTCTCCCTGCCCGACACACGGGAACTGTCCCGGTTCCTGTCCCGGCTGACCCAGACCCTGGACAACGCCGTCACCCGGTACGTCCAGCGCCGTGTGACCCGTGCCTATCCCAACCTGGACCCCACCAAGGGCCGCGCCCGCACCAAAGCAGTTCCCACCGTCTTTGCCCAGGGCTGCTGCTTTTACAAGCTGGCCTGCCTCTTCTTCCTGGGGGCCTTTCTGGGGGATATCATCGAGACCATTTTCTGCCGGGTCACGGCGGGGGTGTGGATGAGCCGCAGCAGCGTGGTCTGGGGTCCCTTCTCCATTGTGTGGGGCCTGGGCGCGGTGCTGCTCACCGCTCTGCTCTATAAATACCGCCACAAAAGCGACGGGTACATCTTCTTTGTGGGCACCGTAGCCGGAGGCGCCTACGAGTACTTCTGCTCGGTCTTTACCGAGCTGGTCTTTGGCACCGTGTTCTGGGATTACAGCAAAATCCCCTTTAACCTGGGCGGGCGCATCAACCTGCTCTACTGCTTCTTCTGGGGCATTGCGGCGGTGGTATGGCTGAAGCTTATTTACCCCGTCCTGTCCGGGTGGATCGAAAAGCTGCCCATCCGTGCAGGCAAGCTGCTCACCTGGGCACTCATCCTCTTCATGCTCCTCAACATCGTCCTGTCCGCCCTGGCTATGGGCCGCTTTGTCCAGCGCCGGAATGATCCCGCCCCGGCGGGCAATGCCCTGAGCCGGTTTTTGGACGAGCGCTTCCCCGACGAGCGTATGGAGCGGATCTATCCCAACATTCTCTTTGTGGATTAAACGGGGCAGACGCCCCTTTGGGAGGAATAACCATGAACGATACCAAGGGACGCTTCTTTGCCCTGGAGGGCATTGATGGAAGTGGAAAATCCACCCAGCTCAGGCTTTTGGCCCAGCGTCTGGAACAGGCAGGCCGACCCTGCCTCACCACCTGCGAGCCCACCGGCCGTCCCATGGGCAAGCTCCTGCGCCAGGTGCTCACCGGACAGGTGCGCTGCGACAGCCGGGTGGTGGCCCCCCTCTTTGTGGCTGACCGGCTGGACCACCTGCTCAACGAGGAAAACGGCCTGTGCAAGGCGGTGGAAGAGGGGCTCACTGTCCTCACCGACCGATACTACTTCTCCTCCTACGCCTATCAAAGCGTGGACCTGCCTCTGGAGTGGGTGATCGAAGCCAACCGTCCCTGCGCCGAGCTTCTCCGGCCTACGGCCACCCTCTTTATCGATGTGGAGCCGGAGCTGGCTCTGGAACGCATTGCCCAAAACCGGGAGGGCACCGAGCTTTTCGAGACCATGGAGCGCCTCACCCGCACCCGTGAGCAGTATTACCGTTCCTTTGAGGCTCTCAAGGGGGAGGAACGGGTCATTCTCCTGCCTGGAAATCAGAGCGTGGAGGCCATCGCCCAGGCCATCTGGGAACAGGTGGACGCATTCTTTTAACCTGTAGGGAGGGGGATTCATGCCCCTCCCTTTTTTGCACCCTGCCGACCTCCAGGGCATAGGATGTCATGGACCTCAGGAGCCTTCGCTCCTGGGGGCCCACCGAAAAAATGTGAGGTGTCTTTTATGGTGACTATGACCGCCACCGTCCTCCAGGCCTGGGGCAGCCAGGTTCTGGTTCGGGACAACAGTAACAACCAGGAGGTACTGGTGCACACCCGCTGCTCCACCTCCAACCTGTCCGCTGGGACCCAGGTGCGCATTGTCTATAACGGCGTGATGACTGCCAGCATCCCGCCCCAGATCAATGCCCAGAGCATCTGCTACTTCGCCGACTGAGCACAAAAAGGACCGCCCAAACCGGGCGGTCCTTTCCTTATTCTGACAGGTCAAGGGTACTCACATGGGCCTTCAGTTCCAGCACCTCGCCTACCGGGACAGACAGCTCATCCACTCCCATTTGGAGCAGCGTTTTCGTCATGCTTCGGTCAGCCCCCAGCTGCCCGCACAGGGCTACCCGGCGTCCATGGCGGTGCCCCTCCTCCACCGTACGGCGGATCAGCTCCAACACGGCTGGATGATGGGGGTCGTACATTCCGTCCAGCTCCGGGTCCTGCCGGTCCATGGCCAGGGTGTACTGGGTCAGATCGTTGGTACCGATGGAGAAGAAATCCGCCTCCTTTGCCAGTTCGCCGGCCATGAGGGCGGCGGCAGGAGTCTCGATCATCACCCCCACCTCCACTTCCCCGGCGGGAAGGCCCTCCGCCTCCAACTCTGCCCGGCACCGCTCCAACAAGGCCCGTGCCGCTCGCACCTCCTGCGCTGAAGAGACCAGGGGGAACATCAAGGCGGCCTTTCCATAGGGAGCCGCGCGAAGGATGGCCCGCAGCTGGAGCCGAAAGAGCTCCGGCTGCTTCAGCGACAAGCGAATTCCCCGCAGGCCCAGGGCCGGGTTTTCCCCCCGGCCAGCCTCCAGCCACGGGGGGCACTTATCCCCCCCGATGTCCAGGGTGCGGATGACCACCCGCCGCCCCTCCATAGCCTCCAGGGCCCGGCGGTAGAGGGCAATCTGCTCCTCCTCTCCCGGACACTGCTCCTTGTTCAGGCAGAGAAACTCCGTGCGGAACAGTCCCACCCCCTGGGCTCCTTCCCTTCGGGCCAGGGCAGCCTCCTCTGGAGCGGCAATATTGGCGCACACCGACACCACCCGGCCGTCCCGTGTACAGGCGGGGCGGTCCCGAAAAGCCACCAGCTCTGTCTGGATTTTGCGCTGCGCCTGCGCCTTTTCCATCAAGCGGTCCCGAACCTTTTCTTCCGGAGTTACATACAGTTCTCCTGTCTCCCCATCCAGGGCGGCAAAAGCCCCCTCCCAGTCCATCCGGGGGACAAGCCCAACTACCGTGGGCAGGGCCATGGCCCGAGTCAGAATGGCGGCGTGGCTGTCGGAAGCCATACGCTCCACCACAAGGCCCAGCACCTTCTCCCGCTCCAGGGCAATGAGCTCCCCTGGAGCGATCTCCCCTGTACACAGGATGGCGGGCTTCCCCAGCTCCAGCCGTCCCAGGTTCCCAGACAGGGCCTCCCGCCATAGGCGGGACACCTCCTCCACATCGGCGGCCCGCTCCCGAAGATAGGGGTCCTCCAGCGCCCGGAAGGCGGCGGCAAAGGTTTCTCCGGCCTCCCGCACGCTGTCCTCAGCGCAGGCTCCCGCCCGGACGGCGCAGCGGACCGTCTCCAACAAATCCCGGTCCTCCAGCATCAGGGCGTGGAGGCGGAAGATATCCGCCTCCTCCTTCCCCAGTTTCTCCAAAGCGGCGGACTGCTGCCCGTTCACCCGGTCCAAAGCCCGCTGTCTCCCCAGCTCCAGCCGCTCCAGCTCCTCCGCCGGTGTGCCTTTCGGGGCGTTTTTTCCCGGTTTCTCAGCCTCCGGGAGCACATGGATGGGCCCCAGGGCCACGCCAGGGCACAGGGGTCTTCCCGCTAGCTTCATCCCGCTCCCCTCCTTACTGTGTCAGAGATGTTCTGCAAAATAAGCCTGCATAGCCGCCAGGGCCCGCTCCTCGTCTCCGCCCTCGATGGTGACGGTGACGGTGTCCCCCTGGGCCACCCCCAGGGTCATCAGGGCCATGAGCCGGTCGGCTCCGACGCATCGCTCTCCCTTTCCAACGGTGATGGTGCTGTCCAAAGCCTGGGCCGCCGTTACCAGATCGGCAGCGGGCCGGCCATGGAGGCCATTGGGACGGGTCACGGTGTAGGTAAATTTCTTCATGGCAATTCCTCCAGGTATTCCGCCTGGGCAGTCTGGTTCACTTCCTCCAAATTTGGCATGGCGGGAATCGCTCCGCTGCGGGAGCAGGTCAGGGCGGCGGCCCGATTGGCAAAGGCGAGGATCTCTCTCAGCTCCTCCCCCTTCAGTCCCTCCAGAGGGTGCTCCCCCCGGCGGCACAGGCGGGCCAGCAGGGCTCCCAGGAAGGTATCTCCCGCTCCGTTGGTGTCGGCCACCTTGGTCTTGACCCCAGGAACCAGAAAGCTCTCCCCCTGCCAGCGGCAGAAGACACCCTCCGCCCCCAGGGTCACCAGGACAAGGGAGATACCGCCCTCCTCCAGGCGGCGGGTCCCCTCCTCCAGATCTTCCGTCCCGGCGGCCAGGGGCAGCTCCTCCTGGGACAGCTTCAGAATATCTACCAGGGGCAGCACCATGGTGATCCACTGCTCCGCCTGGCTTCGGTCCTGCCAGATCTTTTCCCGGTAGTTGGGGTCAAAGCTCACCAGCACCCCTGCGCGGTGTGCGTGGCGGGCGGCAAAAATGGTGGCACTGCGGGCTCTGCAGGGAGTGAGGCTCACCGAGCCGAAGTGGAGAATTTTCCCCGCCTCCAGCTCCGTTTCTTTCACCTCGTCGGCGGACAGCTCTCCGTCCGCTCCCCGGAGGAAAGAGAAGCTGCGCTCCCCCGTCCCATCTACCGACACTACCGCCAGTGTGGTGGGGCTCTGGCCGGTGATCAGCCCCCGGTCATCCACACCGTTGTCCCGCAGCATCTGACGCAGCTGTTCTCCAAAGGCGTCCGGGCCCACCTTGCCAATAAAGGCCGTACGGGCCCCCAGCCGTGCTGCCGCCACTGCTACGTTGGCCGGGGCTCCTCCAGGGTTAGCGGCGTACAAGGGCACTCCCGCAGGGCTCTTCCCCGTCCAGGTCAGGTCAATGAGCGCCTCTCCAATGCTCGTAATGTCCCTCATATTCACTCCCCTTCTCCGCCAGATGTGGTGTGCATTTTCTGTGTTTTTCTACTATACCATACCCCAGAATAAAAATCTATCATTTTTCACAATACCTTCGTCCGAAATTGACATTTGTCTAAACTAAGTGTATAATATTTTTGCTGAAATTTTGCTGAATTCAGAAAGGAGTCTGCAAACCATGAAAAAGCTTTTACGGCTTTCCCTGTGCGCTGGCCTTCTGGCTGCCCTGCTGTGTGTGCCCTCCCTGGCCGCGGGCCAGATGCCCGAAAAGCAGGGGGAGTTTTATGTGATGATCAACGGGGAGTATGTCACCTTCACCGACGCGGTGCCCCAGCTCCGGGAAAGCCGCTCCTGCCTGCCCTTTGCGGCTGTGTTTGAGCAGCTGGGCTTCCCCCAGGAGAGCATGACCTGGGATGCCGACACCCAGACGGTCACCGCAGTCAAGCCCGATGTGCTCTACTCCCCCTCCAACGGCGGGGAGCCTCAGCGCGGGGACCTCACCGTTCAGCTCACCATCGGTTCCAAGGAGATCAAATATTGGTACGAGAATGATCTCACCGCCGGCCCCGGCGGAGAGGTTACCCAGGTCACCAACGTCCTTCAGAGCGAGGTAGCCCCCTATCTCTCCGATGGCCGCACCTATATTCCCTTCGGTCTGCTGGCTGATGCGCTGGGCTATAACGTGGGCTGGGACAGCACGGTGGGCGCCGTCCTTATTGACGATGTCAACGCCATTCTGGCCGCCAACACTGAGACCTATGAGCTGATGGACCAGTATCAGGCCTATAACCGCACCTTCGTGGAGAAAAACCAGAAGGTTACCGGCAAGTACACTATGGACATGTCCATGACCGAAACCGGCCCCAATGCCGCAAATGACCTCTCCTTCACTGTGAAGGGAGACTACGATATGGTCACCGCCGGTTCCACCGCCTTCCAGTTCAACACCGATATGACCGTGGACGCCTCCGTCCGGATGGATGGAATGGACATGTCCGCCATGCTGGCCTCCCCCGACGGCTCCCCCATGCTGCCCATGAATCTGGGCTTCGATATGCGGGGCGACATGGCCAACGGCACCTTCTACTTCAACCTGGACTCTCAGCAGCTGGCCGCTCTGACCGGGTGGAATTCCGAGACCTGGTACAAGCTGGATATGGCCGCCATTTACGATGAAATGTCTGCCGTGACCGGCATGAATTACCAGCAGCTCCTGGAGCTGTCCACCGCCTCTCTGGAGGAGGATTTCTCCCAGCTTATGCCCTCCATCCTGAACAATATGCCTCTGACCAGTGTGGATTTCACCGCAACGGACTATCTGGCCTTGCTGAACCTGATCTGCGGAGACAGCCACTTTAAGCAGGTGGGCACCCGCTATGAAAATACCTTCCTGGATGAGAGCGGCATCACCGGCACTTTCACCCTCTATACCAGCGCCGGTAAGGTCAATGGCTATGCCATCGAGCTGAAAGCCGATCCCGCCGTTGTGGGCGCGGAGATGACCCTGACCGCCGCCATGCAGGGCTCCAAGATGACTATGGATATGACTGTGGCCGCCTCTCAGGAGCAGGGTGCGGATCTTCCCCAGGTGGAGCTCTCCCTGAACCTGGCCATGGACGGCACCTACCAGTCCACCAGCACCCAGCCTCAGACTGCGCCCCCCGCCGGGGCCCCTGTGGCCGACCTGATGGAGATGTTCGGCGTTGTGGAAGCTCCCACCGCCGCCTGATCTACCCTCCAGTATACAAAAAAGTGCTGTCCCTCGGGACAGCACTTTTTACGCCCTTTCCATTGTCCGCCAGGCAGCGATAGGAGTATGTACGAAAACTGGATCAGCTATAAAAGCAGAGGGGCCGGAAAATTCCGGTCCCTCTGCTTTGCTGCAAGGCTGGTTCAAGCAGGCTATTTATTCCGCTGCCGCTTGCGCCGCTCAAGCAGCGGCCTTCCATATCTCTGTGCTGCCGTCTCTGACATAGGTGTGAGAATTGGCAGCCTCCACAATCGCAAAGTAGGCCCAGTGACCATCGCTCAGATCGGTAAAGGCAACCAGCTCGTCACTGTTCCGGTGGACGAAACGCTCATCCGCACTGCGTCCCAGCATATTGTTTACAATCACCGACACCTCAGCGCGGGTAATCTTATTGTTGGGACAAAAGCTTCCGTCTGGATAACCGTTCATCCAGCCGTACTTGCTGGCCTGGGCCGCATACTGGTAGAACCAGTCGTTCCGGCTCACATCGGTAAAGGAACAGGAGACGCCGCTGCCGCCGTCGGCAAAGGCCAGCGCCACCACCGCAAATTCGGCACGGGTGATGGCACGGTCGGGCTGGAAGGTGCCGTCAGGGCAGCCGCCCAGCATGCCCAGGCTGGCCAGTGTGTTGACCGCCTTGGCGTACCAGGCGTCAGCGGGTACATCAGCAAAGGTCTTGGTGATTTTCACGTCCTTGTCCAGCAGAAGGGCATAGAACATCTGGGCCACCTCGGCACGGGTCATGTTCCGGTCAGCGCCAAAGCTGTGGCCGGGATATCCGCTGAGATAGGCAGTGTGATGGACAGTATCCAGCCAGCGGGAAACACCGGTCAAACCGGCGGTGGTTTTTTCTTCTCCCCACTTAGCATAGAGTACTACAACAGGGTCATCCACCTTCACGTCACCGAAGACGGGATCAGTCAGGCGGAAGTCCCAGTACCACCCCTCAAAGTTATACCCCTCACGGACAGGCACGGGCAGTTGCTCGTAGTCTTTGGTCCAAACATGGCTTTCCGACTCAACGGGCAGATACTTGCCGCCGTCGGTCCGATAATGCAGTTCAAATTCACTCTGTGTGAAATCTCCACCGTCCGAACCACCATGGACGCTATCGCTGTTCTTGATCCACTGGGCATACAGATCCATGTCACCATTTAAGTGAATGGTGCTGCTTGGCATATACGCCGTGCCGGTGCCATCGGGATTAGTGTTCCAGCTGTCAAAGGTATAATCGAACCGGGTGAACAGGCCATCCTTTACTGTAACCACAGGTTCTGTGTAATAATAGGTGAGCATATCCTCGGAACCATGGTTGGCATGATAGGTTAGTTTTACCGTGGGAACGGGGGGAACATCCTGGGTCTCCCATACCAGCACAAAGGGAGAGAACGAGCTGGTATCAAATTTTACATATTGGTCTCCCTTCACCGCAACAAGCTGGGCCGCTAAGAGGTCCGGGGCATTTCTGGAAAGCTCGTCCTCCAGCTTGCCGTAATTTCGGTCCAGGGCATCAAAGTGCACAACATAGAATGGCTGGTTCCGGTCAAAATCATCTGGGACCTTCCAGTAAATCGTAAGCTTGTCGTTCTCGCCCATAGTCAGGTAAGCGTTGCCGTTTTTGGTGTCCACCACGTCTAGATACTGCTGTGCATAAGTATAGTCTCCGGCAGGAATTTTCTCTGCCATGTTGGTCTGGATATAATCCACCAGTACATGATCATCCAGAACATCGTCCACCAGCAGCCGCACACCCTCGGTATCATTTAGCTCCACATTGCTGCCATTGACATAATAGGTGACATCTCCGCAGGCCAGCGCGGCAATCCCGCCGCCGGGGAGGTCAGCCTCATCCCGGATAATTTTTGTTGTGGTGTCCCCGCTGGTTAACCCGCGGACCACCAGTGTGCCGGTGCCACGGGTGATGCCGCAGGAAACGGTCTTTCCGCCGCCAAGGTCGACCTCTGCGGTAATGTTGCCCGCCTCCAGGTCACCGGAGTAGATATTTATGGTGTATTCCTGATACTGCGCTTCCAGGTCGGGCGTGAATTCGTCGTTGATTGCGGCATCCCCTTCTGCGTCGGTGAATTGCAGACGAACCGGGATCCTTTGCCCGTTTTCATCCAAACTGGGCAGCATCCGATAGATATAGCGCTGCCGCTGGGTGCCTTCCACATTGCTGCTGTGGGCATCGGTACCGTAAAGCTCCAGTTTCCATTCTCTGGTCCTGCCTTTATCATCTTCATATGTGAATTTGAGGATATCAGACAAGTCCTCCGCATTGGGATTGCCGCCCAAGCTTGCATTGAGTTCGTCCGGCAGAGTGATATAATAGCCCGGTTCCGGCAGGCCGTTGGCTGTGGTGCTTTCGTTGCCGGCATTGTCCACCGCGCCGGTGTAGCCCTCGCCGCCGGTGTAGACAGTGATGTTGGCGGGTGTGATGGTGACATTGCCGTGCGATACTACGAAGAAGGAAGCGGCGACATCCGCTATGACGCCCGTCTGGTCCGTGGTAAAACGGAAGGTGTCCTGATAGGTACCGGCAGTCAGGTCCTGTTTCGGCGTCACTGTAACTGTGGCAGTTTCGTTTGGCGCAAGGGATGCCGTTGTATGGTTCCAGCCGGTACCCGGAGTGATCACAAAGTGCTCAGCGGTGGGCAGCGCTACATGCAGTGTACCCGTGCCGGTATTGGTCAGTGTCACGGTCTGCCCGGAAGGAGGCGTGTATCCCTCGTACAACTCTCCAAATGACAGGGTGGCGGGCGTCGCGGTCATGGTATAGGTCTTAATCAGATAGTCGGCGCTCGACACCGCGCTGTCCTTCATGCCGTCCTTAGCTGCGATGGCCTTGATGGTCATGGACTGATCTACCTGAATTGGGCCAGCATACACTGTACTGTCTGTCGTCGGAGTACTTCCGTCCGTCGTATAATAGATGGCTGCATCTTCTGTTGCGGTGGAAATTTCCACAGACTGTGGCTGCGCATATGTCCCGCCTGCCGGTGAGAAACTTGGAGCCTCTGCTTGGGGCATCGGATGAACGGTAATGTTAAATGTATCGCTGAAGCCGTCTTTTGACACTGTTATGGTGGTATCTCCTGCCGGGAGGGATGCACCATGAGCTGGGGAAGTGGAAATCCCCTTTTCCATAAAATCTTCAAACGCTACGTTTTCGGTGGTGCCATTACTATATGTCAAGGTTACGATCAGACCGTTCAAATCCAGTGTGTCTTGCTCGGTATACTCTGTTTTGATGGGTTTAGTATCTACCTGAATTCCGGTTAGGACCACCCGTGTCATTCGGACATGGATATCCATAGAAGCTTCGCCCAGACGCCGATCGCTGACGGGATTCGGGGACCAACCAGACATCTGATACTTTCTGATGATGACCCGATAACAGCTATTGTCCTCTTCCAGGCGCTCTCCCGTTTCCGTGTTGTTGCGCACGGTGATCTGCTTGTATTTTGAATTAAACCCTGAACGATCATAAACTGTTTCCTGATTAAACGGAGCCCCCCGTGTTTCCTGCACAACCCCGTTTACCACATCCTGAAACTCCCAGGTGTAATAGGTGGTCTCGCCCCAGCCAATAGAGCCGGGCGGATACTGTACCCCTTCAATATAGGGCTTGAGGTACACGCTTTCGTAGAGATCGGTATATGCATACAGCGTGCTCCTGTTTTCAAGTTCCGGCGCTTCCGGCTGTCCGCCTCCAAGTTCTTGCGTTTCTTGCCACCGCACCATGAAACCAACCCGCGGCATATCATCAGCAGCAAGAACCGATGTCGGAAACATGGAGAATGTCATAACAAACAACAGCAAACATGCCACTATCTTTTTTGTCAAAACCTCAGTCCTCCCAATTCAGATTTTTTAAGTTCTTCATACTCCGCCCAGATAAGATTTTTACCAGCTGCTCTCGGGCTGCCGTAGCAGTGGCCGCCGGCGGCGAATCGGTGAGATAGGTCAACACATCGTTCCACTCTCCCATATCCTCCTCTCGGGGTGTCAGCCGCCCCAGCCTTTGTGCCAAATACCGGTACTGCTCCGATGACAAAAAATGCAGATCAGATAAGTACTCGCACTTCATTTGAATGGACAGCAAATCCAGCAGAGATTGTTCCACCCTCACACCCCTATGGCCTCCTTTGCTTCTGCCAGCATGTTTTCGTAGCGTGCACGTCGTTTCCCGTTGACCATTCCGGCACAAACCGGACATCCGCGCTTCTGTTTTCCAGCTCGGGAATATATAGAAGCCTTCCAGATATGGCCCTCAGAGCAGATCCACCAAACCTTTTTATGGGACCCCGCTGTAACCATCTGAGGCGTCAGGGAACCGTTCAGCATGGGATGCCATTGGGCCGCAATTTTTGGCTGCGCCGTAGCCAGGTCGTTGAACCCGGCCAGGACCTTTTTCCCGGCACAGTAGGGACAGCCTGAGTTGCGCTTGGTCCGCATGCCCACCGCCGCCACATATTCGTGTCCCAGGGGGCAGATCCACCAAACCCGCCGTTTGCAGGCGGGTGTGACCTGGGACGGCAGCAGCGGTCCATTTTTTGTGGGATGCCACTGTCGGGCTATCTCCGGAAACTGAGAGGCCATGTCGTTTTCTCCCGGCAGGATCACCCGTCCGGCGCAGACCGGGCAGCCGGTCCCGTCCAATGTGCGGGACTGGATGGAAGCACACCACGCGTGCCCCTTCTCGCACCGCCACCAGACTTTTCGCTTAGTCCCGAAAGTCACCTCCTGGAACGTCAGCGTGCCGTTTTTTGTCGGGTGCCACTCCTGGGCTAGATTGGGAAACTGGCTGGCCAGATCATTGATGCCCAAAGCCACAGTACGGTTGGCACACACCGGGCAGCCGCAGCCGTCCACCCGTGAACGGATTTCCGCCTGCCACTCATGGCCCAGTCCACACCGCCACCAGACCTTTTTGGTGCTGCCGCAGGAAATGGTTTCAGGGGTAAAGGGAAGGTTCGTCTGTGCCGCCCATTGATCCAACAATTCCTGCCGCCCTTCCCGAATGCAGAAGTCGTGCAGGCTTTCACGCATGGGCAGTCCCCCCTTCTATGCAGAATCGATATTCTGAATAGAGCTCTTCCCTTCCTTTCCGCTCCATGGAACACACGGGCATAAAAAATCGCCCGTCTTTCCTTTGGAAAGAGGGCGAACGGGCGTAGGAAGCCGGGCCGCACATGCAGATCATGCCTGCGGCCTATGTTTTTGCGCTCAAAATCGGGACGATGCCTTGTCTTTCGTGTTTACGCCTGCTATAATGGCGGTGTATCCTTTGGGTATGTAGTCAATATTGGGACAGAATATCGATTCTGTGACTACCACACAAGCCCCAGCCGATCAATCTCCCGCTGGTGTTCTGTGCCGGAGGTAACCAGATAGATGCGCGTGGTTTCGATGCTGCTGTGGCCCAACAGGTCGGCCAGTTTTGCAATGTCCCGGCAGGCCCGGTAAAAGACCGTGGCAAACAGATGCCGCAGGTTATGGGGGAATACTTTTCCCGGCTCCACCCCTGCGTGCTTGCACAGCCCTTTCAGCTCCGCCCAGATCTGCCGGCGGCCAAGTTCCCTTCCGCTTTTGGTGCGAAAGATCGCGCCGGAAGCGGTTTTCTGTTTTTTTGCGTACTTCAGCAGCTTGCGGCGGAGCTTTCCAGGGAGCAAGATAGTACGGATCTTGCCTTTCAGCGCGATCTCCGCTTTGCCCTGCTGCACAGCTTCCACGGTGATATGCTGTACTTCGCTCACCCGGATACCGGTGGCTCCAATGGTTTCCACCAGAAGCCCCAGCCGTTCCCGCCCCAATTGGTAGGCCGTGTTCAGAAGACGCTGGTAGTCATCCTTTGTCAGCTCGCGGTCGGCATCCCGAAACAGGCGGCGCTGGATTTTAAGAAATTTTACCCGGCACTCCCGCAGATCGAGAAACTCCAGCAAGCCGTTCAGGGCCGAGAGCATAGCATTGATTGTAGTCGGGGCGTAGTTCTGGGACAAAAGGTGAGATTTCCACTCCGAGGTCCGCTCCTTGCTGATGTCACGGCCATCAAGCCAGCAGGCAAACGCCCGGATATCCCGCAGATATTTTTCCATGGTTGCGCCGCTCTTTTCCTCCATCTGAAGGTGATGGGCGTATGCCCG
Source organism: uncultured Oscillospiraceae bacterium (assembly GCA_944385035.1). Classification (GTDB taxonomy): domain Bacteria; phylum Bacillota; class Clostridia; order Oscillospirales; family Oscillospiraceae; genus Lawsonibacter. The sequence continues at coordinate 26,938 of CALWVV010000014.1, forward strand.
AACTTGTTGTTGTGTTAATGGATGATGTTTCATAGAGACCCTCCCATCAAAACTATATCGCTATTGTACAGGAAGTACAGGGACAGCAAAGCCCACAGCGGCAAATACCGCTGCGGGCTTTGTACGCCGTATGGATAGGTTTGCCACTGCCACAGGAAAGTTATACGCTTATCTGGTCCTTTCCGGGACGTGCGTCATATAAAAAATGAGGACCTGTGGAGCACCACAGGCCCTCATTTCTTCTATCCAAAGCGTTGAGCCCCATAGGTTCACAATGTGAACCTATGGGGCTCAACGCTTTGGATGGTGCTTTTTGCACTTTAATCTGTTTTTGGGGCCTCTTATTCCTCGATGGGCATAGGCGCCTCTACCTTAGTGTGGTCCTGCTGGGCATAGGCCTGAACGATGGCCTCTAATGCCTGGCCCTGCTCTCCCATGATCTCCCCCGCCCGTTCCAGGCAGGCGTCGGCCTTGCGCAGCTCCTCGGCCGCGTGGGAGACGGTGGACTCCACCCGGCTGCACAGCTCCTCGTGCTCCCGGCGCACCCCCTGAAGCCACTGCTCTACCTGGCGGCGGACCTTCCTGGCGTCTCCTTCGGCCTTCTCCTGGATATCCTGAGCCCGGCGGTGGGCCTCCAGCTCCACTCCGGCGGTGCGCTCCTTGAGCTGGGTGTAGGCCTGGGCAGCGGGGGTGAGCTGCTCCAGTTGCTGCTGAAGACGCTGGTTCTCCTCCCGTGCACCCTCCAGCTCCCTGGATTTCTGGCTGCACTGGGTACGGCTGGCAGACAGCTCCCGGTTACTCTCCTCCAGGCGGTGCAGCAGACCCGCCTGCTCCTGGTGCAGGGCATCCAAAGACTGCTGGAGCTGTTCCACCTGGGCGCGCAGGAGCTCCCCCTCCCGGCGAAGCTCCTCCTCTCGGGCGGCGGCCTGGCTCAGCCGTCCCTCCAGGTCCTCCCGCTGCTGGGCGGCCTGGCGGGTGTGCTCCTCCAGATAAGTCAATACGTCCTGTCGATGAAAGCCGCCAAAGGCGGCGGTACGGAAGGGATGGTCCATGTGCTGCTCCTCTCTGAAAACAGCCCGGAAGGCTCCGGGCCGGCAACTTTGTCATTTTCTCAGGTATCTTATCACAACTTGCCGTCAATTACAATCCACTTCTCCCCCTTTCCCGGAAATTCCCCGGATTTTCCCCGGATTTCATTGACGCAGACGGTTAGGAATGATATACTAACTTGATTTCAAGCAACTTTTTGTGACAGGGAGGACAGCGTCCATGTGGTGCTCCGACAAGTGGAAGGATTATGAGCTCATTGACTGCGGCAGAGGGGAAAAGCTGGAGCGCTGGGGGAAGCAGCTGCTGGTGCGGCCTGACCCTCAGGCCATCTGGAATACCCCCAGGACCAATCCAGGCTGGAAGCACAACGCTGGGCGGTACGCCCGCTCCTCCACCGGGGGCGGCCAGTGGCAGAACAAGTCCATGCCCCAGCGCTGGACGGTGTCCTACGGCTCGCTCACCTTTAATATTAAGCCCATGAACTTCAAGCACACGGGCCTGTTCCCCGAGCAGGCCGCCAACTGGGACTTTGCCCAGGAGCAGATCAAAAACGCCGGGCGGCCCGTCAGCGTGCTGAACCTCTTTGCCTACACCGGCGGGGCCACCGTGGCCTGCGCCGCCGCAGGGGCCAGCGTGTGCCATGTGGACGCGGCGAAGGGCATGGTCCAGTGGGCCAGGGAAAACGCCAAGAGCTCCCATTTGGAGGACGCCCCCATCCGCTGGATCGTGGACGACTGCGGCAAGTTTGTGGAGCGGGAGATCCGCCGGGGCCGGCGCTATGACGCCATCATCATGGACCCGCCCTCCTACGGCCGGGGGCCCACCGGCGAGGTGTGGAAGCTGGAGGAGAACCTCTACCCCTTTGTGGAGCTGGTGAGCGGGGTGCTGTCCGACAACCCCCTGTTCATCATTCTGAACTCCTACACCACCGGCCTTGCCCCCAGCGTGGTCACCTACATTCTGGAGAGCATCATCACCAAAAAATTCGGCGGCCACACGGTCTCTGACGAGCTGGGCCTGCCGGTAAGCGAGACGGGCCTGGTCCTCCCCTGCGGAGCCACCGGGCGCTGGACGGCCAAATAAGGCCGGATGGAGGCAAGGATATGAGCAAACCCATCATTGAGGCAAAGGACCTGCGCTTCTCCTACCCCGCCGCCGAGGGGGTAACTCCGGTGGTGCTGGACGGGGTCAGCCTGTCCATTGAGGAGGGCACCTTCGTGGCCATTCTGGGCCACAACGGCTCGGGTAAATCCACCCTGGCCAAGCACTTCAATGCCATTCTTCTGCCTGCAGGAGGCAAGGTCTATGTCAGCGGTATGGACACCGCCGACGAAGGAAAGCTGCTGGACATCCGCCGCACTGTGGGCATGGTCTTTCAGAACCCGGACAACCAGATCGTGGCCAACGTGGTGGAGGAGGACGTGGCCTTTGCCCCGGAGAACCTGGGCGTTCCCCCGGAGGAGATCCGCCGCCGGGTGGACGACGCCCTGAAGGCGGTCAACATGTATGAGTTCCGGGAGCACGCCCCTCACCTGCTCTCCGGCGGCCAGAAGCAGCGCATCGCCATCGCCGGGGTCATCGCCATGCAGCCCCGGTGCATTGTTCTGGACGAGCCCACCGCTATGCTGGACCCCATCGGCCGGGCCGATGTGATCCGCACCATCAAGACCCTTAACCGGGAGCGGGGCGTCAGTGTGGTGCTTATCACCCACCACATGGACGAGGCCGCCCAGGCCGACCGGCTGGTGGTCATGGCTAAGGGCAAGGTCATCTCCGACGGCACCCCCAAGGAGGTTTTCTCCCAGGTGGAGCGGCTGCGGGAGGTGGGCCTCACCGTCCCCCAAACCACCCAGCTTTTATGGGAGCTGCGCCAGGCGGGGCTGAAGGTCCCTCTGGATGCCCTCAGCGATGAGGAGTGCGCCCTGGCTCTGCAGAAGCTGCTGACTGGGGAGACAACCCATGAAGTATAATCGTTTTTCTGAAGTTTATTGGGCCTTCCTGGCGGGACTGATTGCCGCGCTGGTCATCAACTACTTCGCCACACTGTTCTACTGGAACGAGGTAAGGATCTCCCTGGGACTGGACATTTTGGCTGGTCTGATCCTGGCATTTATTGTCTATCTCCGCACCCTTCGAAAGTATGTGGACGAGCTGGAACGTCGGATTGAAACTCTGGAGCACCAGTCCAAAACGATATCACGCTCAAATTAAAAAACATTCCGTAATTATTTTCTTCTATATTTCAGGGCGTGATCACTTTGACACGCACCACTCTATACCATAAGGACGGAAAGCCTATGGAACCAATTATTGAAACCAAGCACCTTACTCACACCTACTCCGCCGGAACCCCCTTTGAACGCACCGCCCTGGACTGTGTGGACTTTGCCGCCTATCCGGGAGAATATCTAGGCATCATCGGGCACACCGGCTCAGGAAAATCCACCCTCATCCAGCACCTGAACGGCCTTTTGAAGCCCACGGACGGGCAGGTCCTGTTCCAGGGCACGGACATCTGGTCGGACTCCAAAATCACCCGCCGCACCCGCTTCCAGGTGGGGCTGGTATTCCAATATCCGGAGTATCAGCTTTTTGAGGAGACGGTCTATAAGGACATCTCTTTCGGCCCGCGGAACATGGGCCTGAGCGAGAAGGAGATCGACCGGCGGGTCCGCTCGGCCGCTTACTTTGTGGGCCTGCGGGACGACCAGCTGGACAAATCTCCCTTTGAGCTCTCCGGCGGCCAAAAACGCCGTGTGGCCATCGCGGGCGTCATCGCCATGGAGCCGAGGGTGCTCATTTTGGACGAGCCCACCGCGGGCCTGGACCCGGAAGGGGTGGAGTCCATTCTGGGCAACATCCGGGACTACCACAAGGCCAACAACGCCACCATCATCCTGGTCTCCCACTCCATGGAGGACATGGCCCGGACGGTGGACCGGCTGGTGGTCATTGACGACGGACACATTCCCTTCCAGGGCGCACCCAGAGAGGTGTTCCAGCACGGAAGCGAGCTGGAGAAGATGGGCCTGGGCGTGCCCCAGCTCACCCGTGTGTTCCACCGGCTGCGGGACCTGGGCGTGGACATTGATCCATCGGTGTACACCGTGGAGCAGGCCAAGGCGGCCATTTTGGAAAAACTCGGGAAGGCGGTGAAGTAAATGGCACTGAAAGACATTACCCTGGGCCAGTACTTCCCCGGCTCCTCCCCCGTCCACAAGCTGGACCCCAGGACCAAGCTTATCGCGGTGCTGCTCTATATTGTGGCCCTGTTTCTGGCAAAGTGGTTTGTCACCTATGCCATTATGTTTGTGGTGCTGGCCGCTTCTGTGGCCATCTCCCGTGTGCCCCTCAAATCCCTGGTCAGCGGCATGAAGCCGGTGGTCTTTATTCTGGTGTTCACGGGTATTCTCAACCTCTTCTATACTCCCGGCGAGCATGTGCTGGCCCAGTTCTGGATCTTCACCATTACCCTGGAGGGCGTGTTCCAGGCGATCTTCATGGTCGTGCGGATTTTGATGCTCATTGCGGGCACCTTCCTGCTCACCTACACCACCTCCCCCATCATGCTCACCGACGGGCTGGAGTCCCTGCTGAATCCCTTAAAGGCCCTGAAGGTCCCTGTCCACGAGCTGGCCATGATGATGTCCATCGCCCTGCGGTTCATCCCCACCCTCATTGAGGAGACAGACAAGATCATGTCCGCCCAGCGGGCCCGTGGGGCCGACTTTGAAAGCGGCAACCTGTTCCAGCGGGCAAAGGCCCTGCTCCCTCTGCTGGTGCCCCTGTTCATCTCCGCCTTCCGCCGGGCCGACGAGCTGGCCACCGCTATGGAGTGTCGGTGCTACCACGGGGGCCAGGGGCGCACCCGCCTTAAGCAGCTGAAGTATCGGGGCCGGGACTATGTGACCCTGGTGCTCTTTATCGCCCTCACCGTGGGAGTGGGCGTGCTGGCTCACTTTGGACTGTAAGGGTGACAACATGGAACGCAACATTGCTCTGAAACTCATGTACAACGGCACCGCCTACCACGGCTGGCAGGTGCAGAAAAATGCTATATCTGTAGCCGAGACCCTGGAGAAGGCCCTGGAGACGGTGGTGGGCCACCGGGTGAAGTGCACCGGCGCCGGGCGCACCGATGCAGGGGTCCATGCGGAGACCTACATCGCCAACTTCCGCACCACTTCCCCCATCCCCTGCGACCGGCTCCCCCTGGCGGTGAACACCCGCCTGCCCAACGACATCGTGGTGGTCAAGGCCACCCAGGTTCCCGACTCCTTCAACGCCATCGGCTCCTGCCTGCGCAAGGAGTACACCTACCGCATCTATAATTCCCGTCTGGGCAACCCCTTCTATGTGGACCGGGCCTGGTTCTATCCCAAACACCTGGATGAGACCATCATGGCCCGTGCTGCGGCGGAGTTTGTGGGCACCCACGATTTCCGGGCGGTGCGCTCGGTGGGCACCGAGACTAAAACAACGGTCCGGACCGTCTATTATTTCGACGTTTCCCGCAGCGGAGATTTGATTGAATGTAAGGTGTGCGCCAACGGCTTTCTCTACAACATGGTCCGGGCCATGGTGGGCACCGTGGTCTATGCCGCCGAGGGAAAGCTCGCCCCGGAAGACATTCCCGCCATTCTGGCCTCGGGCAACCGCACGCTGGCCGGGCCCACCGTCCCGCCGGGCGGGCTCTATATGACGAAACTCTGGTATGATGAAGATGTTTTGTGAGTAAATTACTATGGCAGACAAACATACCGCCCCTGAGGGGGCCAAAAAACCAAATATTCTGGTGCGCATTCTGGCCCTGTTGGTGACGGCAGCCCTGGTGCTGGGGGCGCTGGTCCTGGTGGTCTACCGGGACCGGTTCAACCTGGACGCCCTGAAGCGCTACCTGGCCTACCGCACCATGGAGACCACGGAGACCGGCCAGGCCGTTCCCTTTAACCATGCAGGCGGAAACAAGATGTCCATCTCCCACCTGGGAGGCGGCATTCTCACCGCCTCGGCCACCGGCGCCCGGTACTACGCTCTGGACGGGACCCTCTACGCTGAGGAGGTCCTCCCCCTGGATAACCCGGTGCTCTGCGCCTCCTCCTCCACGGGGGTGGTGTACAACGCGGGCGGACAGTCCCTGTTCGTGTTCCAGAACGGCCAGGAGGTCTCAGACCTCAGTCTGGAGGAGGGAATCAACCTGCTCTCCGTGCGGCCCAACGACAGCGGCTGGCTGGCGGTCACCGCCCAGCAAAGCGGCTACAAGGGCGCGGTCACCGTCTATGACTCCCATCACCAGCCGGTCATCGGCATCAGCCTCTCCTCCACCTTTGTGGTGGACGCCGCCGTCTCCCCCGACTGCAAAACGGTGGCGGTGGTCACCATGGACCAGCGGGGAGGCAGTTTCTACAGCCGCCTGCTCTTCTACCCCGTGGACCAATCCGAGCCCAGCGCCCAGGCGGAGCTGGGAAACATCGTGTGTCTGGACCTGGACTATGAGTCCGGCCGGGTGTGGGTGCTGGGAGAGGACGCCCTGCTCATCGCCGACGACAAAGGGGAGGCGGTGCAGACCTATTCCTTCAGCCGTTCCTATTTAAAGGGCTGCGATTTGCAGGGAGACAACTTCGCCCTGCTGCTCACCGGTCCCTACCGGGCGGGCAGCGCCACCCAGGCACTGATCCTTGACCGGGAGGGCCAGGTCGTCCAGACCCTGGATCTGTCCGGGCAGGTACTGGACTACTCTGCCGCAGGCAATTACTTCGCCCTGCTCACCGGCTCTGCCCTGACCATTTACACCAGCACCGGACAGGAGCCCTATGCCCTGCTCTCTGACCCCCAGGGGGCCCGTCATGTGGATTTGTCCCACGACGGCTCCGCCCTGATGGCCGACGCCCAGCAGGCCTGGCTCTATCTTCCCAACTAAAGCGTTTTACTGCATTCCCAGGAGGTACCCATGACTTATATCCTTTTTGACATCGCCATCGCCGCCATTCTTTTGTTCTTTTTGTGGCAGGGGTACAAGAAGGGCTTTGTGCTCACCCTGTGCGGCTTTTTAGCCGTCTTTGTGGCCTTTATCGGGGCCACCCTCATCTCCAACGCCCTGGCCAAGCCCGTGGCCCAGGCCATTGTTCCCATGATCGAAAGCGGCATCCACGAAACCCTGGAACAGTCCATGCAGGACTCCGTTCCCAGCACCTCCGCGGAGACTCCATCCGTCCTGCCTGAGGAGCTGCCCCTGTCCGACGTGCTGGAGGCTCTTCAGGATTCCCCCATCTTCCACAGCCTGGCTGAGGCCTTCCAAAAGGCGGTGGACGAGGGCATAGAGACAGTGGCCACCAACGCCGCCCAGGCGCTGGCGGAGTATATCGCCATCCAGATCGCCCGGACGATTCTGTTTATCCTGGCCTTTGCCGCCGTATTGGTGGCCTGGTTTCTCCTCAGCCACGCGCTGGACCTGGCCTTTAAGCTGCCGGTCCTGTCCACCCTCAACCACTGGACGGGGGCCGCGGTGGGCCTTATCAAGGGCGGGCTGCTCCTGTTCATCGCCGCCTGGCTTTTAAAGGGAAGCTTCCTTCCCTCCCAGGCCATTGAAAACACCTTTCTGCTGAACTTTTTCTGCACGGTCAGTCCCTTCTCCCTGCTGGCCATGCTGTGAGAACGGGGCAGGACCGGGGAACTGGTAATTTCCGCGGTCTTGCCCTAATCTTGTTAATTTTCACACCCAGTTCACAATTAGGGTGTACCATACCCTCAAACGCAATGTTTCCCAGAGAGGAGTGAGGCTTTTATGCAGCCTACTATGTGCAGCCGCTGCAAAAAAAACGTGGCGGTGATCTTTATCACCAAGCTGGAGGGGGGCACCTCCAAAAACGAGGGACTGTGTCTGAAATGCGCCCGTGAGCTTGGTATTAAGCCCATTGACGACATGATGAAGAAGATGGGCATCACTGACGAGGAGCTGGACAATCTTACCAACGAGATGATGTCCGCCTTCGGCGGGGCGGAGGGGATGGAGAGCCTGATGAACCCCACCTCCGAGGAGGACGAGGACGAGGGGCGCACCGCCACCTTCCCCTTCCTCAACCAGCTCTTTGGGGGTGCAGGCAACGCCCAGCCCCAGAAAAACGAAGGGGAAAACGCCCAGCCCCGGACGGAGAAGAGCGCCCCCAACAAGCAGCCCAAACGGAAGTTTTTGGACAGCTACTGCATCTCCCTGACCCGGAAGGCCAAGGACGGCCAGCTGGACCCCCTCATTGGCCGGGACCGGGAGCTGGAGCGGATGATCCAGGTCTTGAACCGCCGGCAGAAAAATAACCCCTGCCTCATCGGTGAGCCCGGTGTGGGCAAGACCGCCATTGCCGAAGGACTGGCCCAGCGCATTTACGAGGGCAACGTGCCCTACAAGCTCCAGGACAAGGAGGTCTATCTGCTGGACCTCACCGCTCTGGTGGCGGGCACTCAGTTCCGTGGCCAGTTTGAGAGCCGGATGAAGGGTCTCATTGAGGAGATCAAGAAGCTGGGCAACATCATCCTGGTCATTGACGAGGTCCACAACATCGTGGGGGCGGGAGACGCTGAGGGCTCCATGAATGCCGCCAACATCTTAAAGCCTGCCCTCAGCCGGGGAGAGCTCCAGGTCATCGGAGCCACTACCCTCAACGAATACCGCAAGCACATTGAGAAGGACACCGCCTTGGAGCGCCGCTTCCAGCCCGTCATCGTGGAGGAGCCCTCCATTGAGGACAGCGTGAAGATCATCGAGGGCGTCGCCCCCTACTACTCCGCCTTCCACCAGGTGACCATCTCCCCCAAAATGTGCCGTCTGGCCGTGACCATGAGCGAGCGGTACATCACCGACCGCTATCTCCCCGACAAGGCTATCGACCTCATTGACGAGGCTTGTTCCAACGTCAACCTCCACAACCAGGATCTGGCCCGGCTGAGCCAGGTGGAAAAGGAGCTGGCCGACCTGAACAAGGAGAAGGAGGTCATGATGGCCGCCGCCACCGAGGATGCCTATAAGCGTCTGGCCGACATCAAAAGCATGGAGCTGCGGCTCCAGGACGAGCAGAAGGGCCTGGAGGCACACGCCCAGCGGGAGCTCACCGAGGAGAACCTGGCCAACGTCATCGAGCTGTGGACCAATATCCCCGCCAGCCGCATCCAGGAGCAGGAGTTCCAGCGCCTGGGCAAGCTGGAGGAGCGTCTGTCCGCCCACATCATCGGCCAGGAGGAGGCCGTCAAGGCCGTCTCCGCCGCCATCCGCCGGGGCCGGGCCGGGATCAGCCCCAAGCACAAGCCCGTGTCCTTCATCTTTGTGGGCTCCACCGGCGTGGGCAAAACGGAGCTGGTCAAGCGCCTGGCCGCCGACCTCTTCGACACCCCCGACGCTCTCATCCGTCTGGACATGTCCGAGTTTATGGAGAAGCACGCCGTCTCCCGGCTCATCGGTTCTCCTCCGGGGTATGTGGGCTATGACGAGGCGGGGCAGCTGACAGAGAAAATCCGGAGAAAGCCCTACTCCGTGGTCCTCTTTGACGAAATTGAAAAGGCCCACCCGGATGTGCTGAACATCCTGCTCCAGATTTTGGACGACGGGCGCATCACCGATGCCCACGGCCGGGTGGTAAACTTTGAAAACACTGTCATCGTCATGACCTCCAACGCCGGAAGCGGCACCAAAACGGGCAGCGTAGGCTTTGGCCGCACCCTCACCGAGCAGTCTAAGGAGCGGGCCATGAAGGCCCTGCAGGACTTCCTACGCCCGGAGTTCTTGAACCGGGTGGACGAGATCGTCTGCTTCAACCAGCTCACTGAGGAGAACTTCAAGGCCATCGCCGGCATCATGCTCCAGGAGCTGGCCGAAACACTCAAGGAGAAGGACATCACCTTCACCTGGGAGCAGTCCCTGCTGGACTACCTGGTGAAGAAGTCCTACTCGGCGGTGTACGGGGCCCGGAACCTGCGCCGGCTGCTCCAGAAAGAGCTGGAGGACGCCATCGCCCTGCGGCTCATCGAAAGCTACCAGTTCCCCCCCACCCACCTGAAGGCTCTGTCCGACGGGGAGAAGATCGAGCTGCTCTCTATGTAAACACAAGTAAAAATAAAGCACCGCCCGGTATAAAACCGGGCGGTGCTTTATTTACAAGCCCTCCGCAGGAGTTTCGCCGCCCGCAGGCGGCGAAATCAATTTTAATCTCGTCATTTCCGGCGACATGTGCGTCGGAAATGACACTTCTCACGCAAAATGGGCCGACTTTTCCGCAAGGAATCGAGGCTCTTTTGCGTGCAATCCCACTCGAAAAAGTGGCTGTGACACTTTTTCGATACAATTAAAAAAGGGACTTAAAAAGTCCCTTTTTTGAAGTATTCTTAGTAATTCTCGGCCTTGAGCTGGAAATAATCCTTGGGGTGGGCACACACGGGGCACACCTCGGGGGCTTGCTTGCCCACATGGATGTGGCCGCAGTTGCTGCACTGCCAGATCATGTCGCCGTCGCGGGAGAAGACCAGGCCGCCCTCCACATTGGCCAGCAGCTTCAGGTAGCGCTCCTCGTGCTCCTTCTCGATCTTGGCCACTTCCTCAAACAGGAAGGCAATGTGGTCAAAGCCCTCCTCCTTGGCCTCCTTGGCCATGGTGGCGTACATGTCGGTCCACTCGTAGTTCTCACCGGCGGCGGCAGCCTTCAGGTTCTCGGCGGTGGTGCCGATGCCCTCCAGCAGCTTGAACCAGATCTCGGCGTGCTCCTTCTCATTGGCAGCGGTCTCCTCAAAGATCTTGGAGATCTGGACATAGCCGTCCTTCTTGGCCTTGGAGGCGAAGTAGGTGTACTTGTTCCGGGCCTGGCTCTCCCCGGCAAAGGCGGTCCACAGGTTCTGCTCAGTCTTGCTTCCCTTCAGTTCAGGCATGATAAACTTCCTCACTTTCCCAAATTTAATTTTCGCTTAATGCGAATTATTCTTAATAGTTACGATAAAAGTATAACAGTCTCTATTGGGTTTGTCAATGGAAAAACACAAATATCATTTCTTAATTTTTCTTAGTTTCCCCCAAAAAGCCCACCGCGTCCCCACAGTCGGGAAAGGGCACATTTACCCGGAGCAAACCCCGGCTTCGGCCCCTGTTTCGTGATTTTTTCAACGATTTCCCCCTTGCGCCCCATAGGAAAAAGCAGTATAATATCGCTGTTACATAGGGCCGGATAAGGCAAACCCAAAGGGTTGCGAATCCCGGTTCTCGGAGGTAACAATATGGTAAAAGCAATTGTAGGAGCCAACTGGGGCGATGAGGGCAAGGGCAAGATTACCGACATGCTGGCCCAACAGTCCGATGTGGTCATCCGCTTTCAGGGCGGCGCCAACGCGGGACACACCATCATCAACGACTATGGCCGCTTCGCTCTGCACATTCTCCCCTCGGGCATCTTCTATCCCCATGTGACCAACGTTATCGGAAACGGGGTCGCGCTGGACGTATCCAAGTTGGTGGGAGAGCTGGAGAGCATTGTAAGCCAGGGAGTTCCCGCTCCTAAGCTCATCGTCTCCGACCGGGCACAGCTTTTGATGCCCTACCATGTGCTTCAGGATGCCTATGAGGAGGAGCGCCTGGGCGGCAAAGCCTTTGGCTCCACCAAAAGCGGCATCGCCCCCTTCTACTCCGACAAATACGCCAAAACCGGTATTCAGGTGTGTGACCTGTTTGACGAGAAGATCCTCCGGGAGCGGTTCTTTGCCGCTGTGGAGCTGAAAAACGTGCTCTTTGAGCACCTCTATCACAAGCCCCGCCTGGACGCGGAGGAGCTCATGGCCCAGATGCTCCAGCTCCGGGAGCGCATCCGCCCCTATGTGGGCGACACGGTGGCCTTTGTCCACCAGGCCCTGAAAGAGGACAAGACCCTCCTGCTGGAGGGACAGCTGGGCTCTATGAAGGACCCGGACCTTGGCATTTTCCCCATGACCACCTCCTCCCACACGCTGGCAGGATACGGCTGCGTGGGCGCCTCGGTGCCTCCTACCGCCATTGAAGACGTGATCTGCGTCACCAAGGCCTATTCCTCCTGTGTCGGTTCCCAGACGGAGCCCTTCGTCAGCGAGGTCACCGGCGATGCCGGGGACGAGCTGCGCCGCCGGGGCGGCGACAAGGGCGAGTTCGGCGCCACCACCGGCCGGCCCCGCCGGGTGGGCTGGTTTGACGCCGTGGCCACCAAATACGGCTGCATGGTTCAGGGTGCCACCCAGGTGGCCCTCACCTGCCTGGATGTGCTGGGTTATCTGGACGAGATTCCTGTCTGCACCGGCTATGAAATCGACGGCCAGGTCACCGACATGTTCCCCACCACCCCCAGCCTTCTGCGGGCAAAGCCCGTATTCACCACCCTGCCCGGCTGGAAGTGCGACATCCGCGGCTGCAAGAACTACGACGACCTGCCCCAGCAGGCCCGTGACTATGTGGACTTTTTGGAGGCACACATCGGCTGCCCCATCACGTTCGTTTCCAGCGGTCCCAAGCGGGAGGAAATGACCTACCGCACCACCAAGTTATATCATCACGCCTGATTTGCCCGCGCCGGACGCCCCGCATGGCGTCCGGCGTGTCTCCCATAAGGGCATTTTCCATCGCAAAGGAGCACACTATGAAAAAATTTTTCTCTGCCCTGGCCGCCCTGGCGCTCACCGTGACCCTCTCCGCTCCCGCCGCCTCCGCGCTGGAGCTGGAGGACGCCAAAACGCTCCTGTCTCAGCTCTACTATAACGGGGTACCGGAAGAGGTGCTGGAGCTGGACTCCCTGGATGAGATCCTGGCCGCGCTGGGCGACCCCTACACCTATTACATGAATCCGGAGCAATATGAGTCCTTTTACCAGGCGGTCAACGGACAAGAGGTGGTGGGGATCGGCGTCACCGTGGAGAACGCCTTTCACAACGGCTTTCTCATTCTCTCCGTTCTTCCCGACTCTCCCGCGCAGCAGGCAGGGCTTCAGGCCGGTGACCGGCTCATCGCTGTGGACGGTGTCCCCCTTACCGCCGACACAGACCCCCGCGTACCTATCAGCGGAGCGGCCGACACCTCGGTCACCGTCACTGTGGTCCGGGACAGCCAGGAGCTGAGCTTCACCATGATCCGCCAGGCGGTCAGCCTGCCCATTGTCACCTACGCCCTGGAGGACGGGGTGGCTGTCATTGACTGCGTCAGCTTTGGCACCACCACCTCGGAAACCTTTCAGAAGGCCCTGGAAGAGCTGGAGGACCAGACCGCCGTCTGGATCGTAGACCTGCGCGCCAACCCCGGCGGCGACAGTAAGTCCACCGCCGGCTCCGCTTCCTTCTTCACCGGGGGCGGGATCATGCTCTACTTCCGGGACGGGGCCGGAAACTATAACTACACCTACACCTCCCCCAACTACCCTGACCTGACCGACAAGCCGGTGATCGTCCTCACCAGCGAACACTCTGCCAGCGGCTCAGAGCTGTTCTCCGGCATCATCCGGGACTATCAGGCGGGCATTGCCCTGGGGCAGCGCACCTTTGGCAAGGGTACTGCCCAGATCGTTCTCACCAGCAAGAACACCGATATGCTCTCTGAGGGGGAAGCCCTGCGGATCACCATCTACCGCTTTTTCTCCCCCGAGGGTGTCACCAACCACATTGTGGGTGTGTTGCCCACCCTGGTGCTCTCCCCGGAGAACACAGAAACTGCCGCCCTCCTGCTGGGCTCGGACAAGCCCCAGCGCGCCGAAGGGTACGCTAAGCTGGAGCTGGCCGGCCAAACCTTCTACCTGGACCTGGCAAAGGCCGTTGAGCCCGAAAACCAGGCCGCCTTCACCGAGCTTCTGGAGGCTCTGCCCCCTGCCGCCGCACTCTCTCAGGGCTCCGGCACACAGGTTTGGACCACGGTGACCCCCGCCCAGATGGCCCAGAACCTTCAGCTTTCCTTTACCCCCCGCACCTTCTCCGACACACAGCTGAGCCTCTACACACGGGAGATCGACACCCTGGCCGCTTATGGGCTGCTCACCGGAGATGAGAACGGCGCTTTCCACCCCGGAGACATACTCACACGGGGCGACTTCTGCGCCATGGCTGCCCAGGCACTGGGCCTCTACGGTGGGAAGGAGATGACCTTCTCTGATGTGCCCCAGAACGCCGCCTATGCTCAGGCCATCTCCGACATGGCCTCCCTGGGCTTCCTGGCCGGCTATGAAGACGGCACCTTCCGTCCAGACCAGCCCCTGACCTATGAGCAGATGATCACTGCTCTTTCCGCCGCAGCCGTTTGGACGGATATGGACAGCTACAATCTCTCCCAGGCAGAGCTTGATATGGAGCAGTGGCTGGAGTATCAAGACTTTTCCGACTGGGCCCGTCCGGCCGCCCGGAACCTGGACCTGTTGGAGCTCCTTCTCGGGGATACTGCACCTGGCGACACCGTTACCAGGGAGCTGGCCGCCGGCACGCTCTGCCGCCTGATGGAGCGGCTCGGCCTGATTTGGGATTAAAACAAATACACTTTGTTATTTTTTGAAAGGATATGACAGAATCATGACCAAGATCGACATTATTTCCGGCTTCCTGGGGGCGGGCAAGACCACCCTGATCAAAAAGCTGCTGGACGAGGCCTTTCAAGGGGAAAAGCTCGTCCTCATTGAAAACGAGTTTGGCGAGATCGGCATTGACGGCGGCTTTCTGAAGGACGCCGGGGTAGAGATCACCGAGATGAACTCCGGGTGCATCTGCTGCTCCCTGGTGGGCGACTTCGGCGCCGCTCTGAAGAAGGTTTTGGCTGACTACGCCCCCGACCGGATCGTTATCGAGCCTTCCGGCGTGGGCAAGCTCTCCGACGTGATCGCCGCCGTGGAGGGGGTGCAGAAGGACGAGCCCAACCTCCATCTCAACAGCTTTGTCACCGTGGTGGACGCCACCAAGGCCAAGGTGTATATGAAGAACTTCGGCGAGTTCTTCAATAACCAGGTGGAGCACGCCTGCGCCATCATCCTCTCCCGCACCCAGAACATGGCCCAGCCCAAGCTGGATGCCGCCGTCACTCTGCTCCGGAGCAAAAATGAGAAGGCCGCCATCCTCACCACCCCCTGGGACCAGCTCACCGGCAAACAGATTCTCTCCGCCATGGAGGGCGGCCACTCCCTGGCCCAGGAGCTGATGGAGGAGATCGAGCACGAACACCACCATCACGACCACGACGAGCACTGCGATTGCGGCTGCCATGACCACGACCATCACGAGCATCACCACGACCATGACCATGAGCACCACCATGAGCACGACCACGAGCACGACCACGGCTCCTGCTCCTGCGGCCACCACCATACCGAGGAGGAGCTGGCCGAGATCCACGCCCAGCTGGGCTGTGAGGGCGAGTGTCCCTCCTGCGAGCTGTGCGACAGCTGCATCCACTCCACCACCCACCACCATCATCATGCCGACGAAGTGTTCACTTCCTGGGGCCGGGAGACGGCCCGGAAATATAGCCGTGAGGAGCTCCAGGAGATCCTGGCCTCTCTGGCCATGGGGGAGGACTACGGCTACATCCTCCGGGCCAAGGGTATGCTCCCCTGCGAGGACGGGGTGACCTGGCTCCACTTTGATCTGGTGCCCGAGGAGTTCCAGATCCGGGAGGGCGCCCCCGACTACACCGGGCGGCTGTGCGTCATCGGCTCTGAGCTCAAGGAGGAGCAGCTGGAGAAGCTGTTCCTGCTCTCGTGAGGTGAACGGACATGCCTGATTCCCGTATCCCTCTGTATCTCATTACCGGCTTTCTGGACAGCGGAAAGACCACCCTGCTCACCGACACCCTGAACATGGATTACTTCAATGACGGCCAGCGTACCGTTTTGCTCATGTGCGAGGACGGCGAGGAGGAATATGACCCCCAGCACCTGTCTCACCGCAACTGCCGCCTGGTCCCCATTGAAAGCCAGGAGCAGCTCACCACCGAATTTCTCCAGGAAGTGGACCGGCGCTTCCAGCCCGAACGGGTTTTGCTGGAATACAACGGCATGTGGCCCATCGATATCCTGCGCAACCTGAAGCTGCCCAAGGGCTGGGGCCTCTACCAGGCCATCGACGTCATTGACGGCTCCACCTTTGAGATGTACCTGAAAAACATGCAGTCCATGTTTATCGACATGGTCACCGAGGCGGATATGGTCCTCTTCAACCGCTGCACCCCCGACATGCCCATGTCCGGGTGGAAGCGGTCCATCCGGGCGGTGAACCGCATGTGCGAGATCGTCTTTGAGGACGTGCAGGGAGAGGAGCTGGAGGTGGAGGACATCCTCCCCTACTCCCTGGAGGAGGACCACATCACCCTGGAGGACCCGGACTACGGCATCTGGTACCTGGACATCCAGGAGCACCCAGAGCGGTATGTGGGCAAGACCATCACCATGAAGGTCCAGGCCATGACCGGAATGAAGCTGCCCAAGGGCACCTTCGTCCCCGGCCGCAATGCCATGACCTGCTGTGCCGAGGATATCCGCTTCTTCGGCTTCCTGTGCAAGTACGACAAGTCCCGCTCTCTCAAGAAGGGGGAGTGGGTCACCGTCACGGCGGAGATCCGCTGGGAGGAGGCCAAGGTGTACGACGGGGAGGGCGTGGTGCTCTATGCCCAGTCCGTAGAGCCCGCCGAGCGGCCAGAAGATCCCCTGGTCTACTTTAGATAATCAAAACAAGCAGAAAAATCCCCATGCGCGCAGCGCATGGGGATTTTTTATGCCTTCCGCAGGAATTTGGCCGCCCGCAGGCGGCCAAAAAAATTGTAATCTGTTTTTGGGGCGGCTCCGTCGACCCCAAAAACACTTCTCGCAAAAATTCCCCCGACAATTTTTATGAAATCGAGGGGGAATTTTTGTGCAGCTCTCCTCAAACCAGCAGCTAAGCTGCTGGTTTGAATTACCCAAAGAAAGAAATATAGCCCAGCACAAAGATGACCAGCACCACGATGGGCAGAATGTAGGTCACATAGAACCGGATGGACTTGGGGAAGCGCAGGCCCTGGCCGGCATTGGCCTCAGCCAGGAAGTTGTCCCAGCCCCAGCCCAGCTTGCTTACGCAGAACAGCAGATATACCAGCGAGCCCAGGGGCAGGATGTTCTGGGAGACCAGGAAGTCCTCCACCGTGGAGATGTCCATTCCCAGAATCCGCACGTTAGACCACACATTGGAGCCCAGCACACAGGGCGTGGACAGCACCAGCACGCCCACCAGGTTCACCAGCACGGCCTTCTTCCGGCTCCAGTTCCACTTGTCCATACAGAAGGAAATGAGGTTCTCAAACACGGCAATGATGGTGGACAGGGCAGCAAAAAACAGGAACACAAAGAACAGCCCACCCCACAGCTGGCCCATGGGCATGTGGTTGAACACATTGGGCAGGGTAATAAACACCAGGGAAGCACCCGACTGGGGAGCTACCCCGTAGGCGGAACAGGCAGGGAAGATAATAAGGCCCGCCACAAAGGCCACGCTGGTGTCCAGCACGCCAATGCGCACCGCCTCGCCCATCAGCCGGTGCTCCTTGCCGATGTAGCTGCCGAAGATGGCAATGGCGCCAATGCCCAGGGACAGAGTGAAGTAGGCCTGTCCCATGGCGGCAAAGACCGCCTCACCCAGAATGAAGTTGCCCTCGGCATCATAAACCAGGTTGTGGAAATTGGGCTGGAGGTAGAACTTCAGCCCCTCGCCGGCCCCCTCCAGCAAAATGGAGTTGATCGCCAACACCACCATCAGACCCAGCAGGCAGAGCATCATCACCTTATTGACCCGTTCCACACCGTTGCGCAGGCCCTGGGCACACACCAGCATGCCAAGCACCACCACGATGACCATAAAGACTCCCATGATCACCGGGTCGGCCTGCATCTGGGTAAACTCTCCGGTGACCTGCTGGGCGTCCAGACCCATAAAGTCTCCCCGGAGGGTCTTGACGCAGTAGTACAGCAGCCACCCTGCAATGACGGTATAGAACATCATCAGCAGGTAGTTGCCCGCAAAGCCGATGTAGCTGTACCAGTGCCACTTGGTGCCCTTGGGCTCCAGCACATGGAAGGACAGGGCCATGCTCTTCTGGCTGGCCCGGCCCACCGCCAGCTCCATGGACAGCACCGGCAGGCCCAGGGCTACCAGGAACAGCAGGTAGAGCAGCACAAAGGCTGCCCCGCCGTATTGACCGGTGATGTAAGGAAACCGCCATACGTTGCCCAGACCAATGGCGCACCCCGCCGAAATGAGCAGAAAGCCCAATCGGGAGGAAAAGCTCTCTCGTTTTTCCATGATATTCTCCTCTCTCCCGGACACCTCCGGGACATCCGGGGAGCTCTCCCCGGAAACAACTATCCTATTGTACCCGCCCAACCCCCTCAGGTCAACCCCTGGAGAAAAAAGGGGGAAATTTCCTCTTGACAGGGAAAGGTTTTTTTGTATAATGTGTAGTACAAGTGTTCTATTTCAGAGGAGGGGAGCCCATGGAGCTGCTGGACGAGCTGAATATCCTGGCCGATGCGGCCAAGTATGACGCCGCCTGTACCTCCAGCGGCCTGGATCGTTCCGGGCGGCCGGGAACGGCGGGCAGCACCATGATGGCCGGCTGCTGCCACTCCTTCTCTGCCGATGGGCGATGCATCTCCCTGTTAAAGGTCCTGTTGACCAACTTCTGCATCTACGACTGCCAGTACTGCATAAACCGCCGCTCCAACGACCTGCCCCGTGCGGCTTTCACCCCCCGAGAACTGTGCGAGCTCACCATGGGCTTTTACCGGCGCAACTATATCGAGGGGCTGTTTCTCTCCTCGGCGGTCATTCAAACTCCCGATTACACCACGGAGCAAATGATCGAGACCCTGCGCCTGCTCCGGGAGGAATACCGCTTTGGAGGCTACATCCACGCCAAGGCCATCCCTGGGGCCGATCCCCTGCTCACCCACCGCCTGGGGCTGCTGGCGGACCGGCTGAGCGTGAACATTGAGCTGCCCAGCGCCCAGAGTCTCGCCCTGCTGGCTCCCGACAAGAAAAAGGGGGCCATTCTGGCCCCCATGGGGCAGATCCGGGACGGGATCACGGTGTCAAAACAGGAGCTGAAGGTATATCGGCATGCCCCCCGCTTTGCCCCAGCGGGGCAGTCCACCCAAATGATCGTAGGGGCCACCGGGGAGAGCGACCGGCACATTCTCTCCCTCACCCAGGGACTTTATGATAAGTACCATTTAAAGCGGGTCTTTTACTCCGCCTACATGCCTGTATCCACCAGCCCTCTTCTCCCCGCCCCCCAGGGCTTCCAGCCGCCTCTTCTCCGGGAACACCGGCTCTACCAGGCGGACTGGCTGCTGCGCTTTTACCACTTCCGGGCAGAGGAGATTTTGGACGAGGGCCGGCCCGATCTGGACCTTCGCATGGACCCCAAGTGCTGCTGGGCCCTGCGCCACCTGGAGTTTTTCCCGGTGGAGGTGAACCGGGCAGACTATGAGGCCCTGCTGCGGGTGCCGGGGATTGGTGTCCGCTCGGCCCGGCGGATCCTCACCGCCCGGCGGGTGGGCCCCCTCACCTTTGAGGGACTCAAGCGCCTGGGGGTGGTACTGAAGCGGGCCCAGTATTTTCTCACCTGTTCCGGCCGCCCCCTACGGGGCCTGAAGGTTACAGAGGATGGGCTGCTGCGCCATCTGCTGGCTCTGGAGGCCCCCGCCCTGGTCCCGGAGGAGCCGGTGCAGCTGTCCTTGTTTGATTCGGCGGTTTAGGAGGTGATCCACATGCCCTGGACTCAGGTATGCTGCTGCTACGATGGCAGCTTTCCCGGCTTTCTCACCTGCGTGTTCGAAAGCTATGTTCATAAAGAGGAGCCGGTGGAGTTCCGCACCCCGGAGGACCTCTCCTGCTCCCTCTATCCCCAGCGCACCGTCCAGACCCACTCCGCTCACGCCCAGCGGGTGTACCGCTCTCTGGAAGGAAAGCTGGGCCGGGAGGGGCGGGAACTGTTTGTCCAGGGATTTCTCACCTGTCTTCCGGAAAAGGAGCTGTGGCTGTGGCGGTTTCTCCGTATGGGCTATGACCGGGGCCCCGCCTTTACCCGGAACCTTACCGATCCCATTGTGGACACAGTGCGCCGGGCCGTGCAGCATCTGAACAGTGAGGCCCACCAGTACAAGGGCTTTACCCGGTTTTCTGAGCTCCACGGTATTCTGGTGGGGGAGATCGAACCCAAAAACCGGGTGCTCCCCCTTTTGCGCCCCCACTTTCGGGGCCGCTACCCCGGCGAAAACCTGGTCCTCCACGACCGCACCCATCAGGAAGCCCTGTTCTCCCGTCCCAGGGAGTGGGCCATCCTGCCGGTGGAGGACTTCCGTCCCGGCCCTCCCGGAGAGGAAGAGCTTCAGTACCGGAAGCTGTGGCGCAGCTTCTATGACACCATTGCCATCGAGGGCCGCTACAATCCACAGTGCCGCATGACCCACATGCCCAAGCGCTACTGGGCCATGATGACCGAGTTCCAGAAGGATTGGGACACCGCCCTGCCCCAACTCCCCGACACCTCTTGCCCAAAAAAGGATCCTTTCGTATAATTTGAGTAATGTAACCTGCCGGTTTACAAAAAATACCTTCCGGTTGGTAGCGGATTTTGCCCGGACCTGTTACGTTTGAGGGGAAAGGAGACGGTTTTTATGACACTGGGACAGCGTATCGCTCAAAAGCGAAAGGAGCTGGGGCTCTCCCAGGAGGGCCTGGGAGAGCAGTTGGGGGTCTCCCGGCAGGCCATTTATAAATGGGAATCGGACGCCTCACTCCCGGAAGTGGAAAAGCTCATTGCTCTCAGCCGCCTGTTCTCCGTCACCGTAGGGTGGCTGCTGGGGGTGGAAGAGGAGCCACGCCCCGTCGGAGAGGAGGAGCTTACTCCCCAGCAGCTGGCCATGGTTCGGGAGATCACCCAGGGGTATCTCTCCGCCCAACCCGGCAGTTTATCGCCCCGTCGGAAAAAGCAGCTGCTGGCCGGCCTTCTTGCGGGCGGCTGCTGTCTGGCCGGGGTCGTGCTTGCGCTGGCCATTCAGCTTAACCAGATCACCTACAAATATGACCTGCTCCAGCAGTCAGTCAGCAACGTCAACCAGAATGTGCAGGAGCAGATCCACTCTATCACCCGCCAGGTGGAGGACGCCCTGAAGGAGCAGTATGCGCTGACCTCCGACTGGAGCTGTGAATACCTCTCCACCGACCCAGAGGCTGGCACCGCCGCCTTCCACATCCAGGTCATTCCCAAGCACTACACCCAGGACACCACCGCCCTATTTCTGGCCCAGGGGGACGGAAAAACTCTGGAAACCCCTGCAGAGCTGGGGGACGACCACACCTTCTCCGCACGGGTGGAGGCTCCCCTTTCCAACGAGATCACCTTCTCGGTGGTCTTTCTCACCGGGGAAGAGCGCATTGTCCAGCAGCTGGACACCTTCCACGATCTCTATGACCGCAGCTTTCCCGTCCTGGCCGTCCAACGTTCCTTCCTGACCCACGTGCGGGACGGCCTGCTCCCCGCCGGAAAAGACCGGCTTTCTTACTCTCTCCTGGACAACTACTCTGCAAATCAAACCGGCTATCTGCCCGTGCAGGAGGAGGACCTGTCCCTTCAGCTGGGGATGTTCCGAGACGGGGAGCCCTTCGTGTGGTACCAAGAAGGAGAGCGGCAGGTAACCACTACCGCCGGCCAGGTGTATACCGAACACGGCTGGTTTGCTCCCCAAGACATTGCCCTGGAGCCCGGTCATGAGTATTATGATGCCATCCTCCTCACCGATTCCTGGGGACGGAAGCGGCTCTACCCCGGTAACTCCTATACCTACGACGACGGGCGGGGTGTCTGGACCTGGGACTCTGCCTACCGCGCCCCCGGTCCCTTCCCCACTGGCCTGGACTATCCGTTGTCCCAGGAAGAGGAATAATATCGCTATTTTCCTCCGGGGAAGCTCTCCAGGGGCTTGCCGTACCCTTCCATTTTGTGGTATAATTCGATAAATCAGAACGAAACCACAACAGGAGGTATCGGCCATGAAATGTCCCTACTGTTCCTATCTGGAGAGCAAGGTGGTGGACTCCCGTCCTGCCGACGAGGGAGCCAGCATCCGCCGCCGCCGGGAGTGCCTGGCCTGTCACAAGCGCTTTACCACCTATGAGACCATGGAGACCCTGCCCCTGATGGTGGTGAAAAAGGACGGCAGCCGTCAGAGCTTCGACCGCAACAAGGTCCTGGGCGGCCTCATCCGGGCCTGTGAGAAGCGGCCGGTGCCCTATCACGCCCTGGAGGAGCTGGTGGGGGAAATTGAACAGGTGCTCCAGAACCAGATGGAGCGTGAGATCCCCTCCACCCAGATCGGCGAGCTGGTAATGGAGCGGCTGAAAAAGCTGGACGAGGTGGCCTATGTGCGCTTCGCCTCCGTGTATCGTCAGTTTAAGGATATCAACACCTTTATGCACGAGCTCAATAAACTATTGGAGGACAAGTAATATGATCTATGACAGCTTAGCGCACATCGAATTCTACAAGGACATCCACCCCGGCGTATACAAGGGCCTGAAGCTCCTGGCCGAGACCGACTTCTCCCAGCTGGAGGACAAGCGGCATGAGGTGGACGGGGACGACCTGTTCTTCCTGCTGCAGTCCTATGAGACCAAGCCCGAAAATCTCACCCCCGAGACCCACCAGAAGTACATCGACATCCAGTGTCTCCTCTCCGGCGTGGAGGCCATCGGCATCGGCGCTCTGGAGGACATGACCGACACGGTCGAGGCCCGGCCCGAGGGGGATATCTGGTTCCACCACGGCCCGGCCGACTCCCATGTCATTCTTACCCCTGGGAAGTTTGCCGTCCTCTGGCCCGGCGATGCCCACGCCCCCTGTATCGCCGTAAACGGCCCCACCCCCTGCCGCAAAGTGGTCGTCAAGGTCAAGCTTTAAATCAAATATGCTGGAAAAGCCCCCACGGCCCAAGGGTACTCACGCGTAAGGACAACAAAAAACCGATTTTGCGAATTAAAGAGGCGCCTGCAAACACAAACAGTTTGCGGGTGCCATCTTAAAAAAACACCAGTGTTTTCCGAGCAACAAGCATCGGATCGCACTGGTGTTTTTATTATCAGAAGTTCGCCAAACGATAGATTGCTAAAATGTCATCGTAATTCAAAACTTGGAAGCTTCCGATTGTGCGGGTGTTGCGGAAGGTGCAGCGGTAAGCCAGGTCTTCCAATGTGGATTCAGACTGTACCCCGCAGTCGAGCTGTGACAGACAAATGGGCATCTGGAGAGAGCGGAAGAATTGCCGGACTGCCTCAATTCCCTCCATGGCCAGAGTAACAGGTTCCTTTCCCGAGGGATCCAATCCCCACACATTTTCCGCAAATTGTGCAAAGCGGGCAGGGTTGGTATGAACACAATACTTAGCCCAGCTGTCCCAAATCGCGGACAGGGATGCTCCGTGGGCCACATCAAACATGGCACTCAGTTCATGTCCCAGCTGGTGGGGTGCAAAATCCGGCTTGTTGCCAAGGCCGGTTAGGCCGTTGTGAGACAGACTTCCGGCCCACATCAATTCACTCATGGCCTGATAATCTCCCGGGTGCTCCATGACCCGGCGGCCGTTTCGGATGGTATTGCGCAACAGACCTTCGGCGATCTCGTCCGTAAGTTCATTCGTGGTGACGGGATTAAAATAGCGGTCCATTGTGTGCATCATAATATCTACAATGCCGCAGGTTACCTGATAGCGGGGCAGAGTAAAGGTCAGTTCTGGGTTCATAATGGCAAAGCGTGGGCGGTGAAAAGGGGAGCTGAGGCCGCGTTTTTCCAGGGTCTCATCGTTAGTGAGAACCGCAGAATCACTGCTCTCGCTTCCAGCCGCAGGAATGGTCAATACGACGCCCACGGGCAAGCTGCCCGGGAGAGGGTGCTTTTTCAGCCAAAAATCGTCCCAGAGATCAAACTCCGGGGTGGCCGCACCGTCTGCAATGGCTTTCGCCGTATCAATGACACTGCCGCCTCCGATAGCCAGTACAAAATCAGCACCAAACGACAACGCTCTCTTTACGCCCTCGTATGCAAGACTGAGCTTGGGATTTGGTTGCACGCCTCCTACGCATTCATAGGCTAACCCCGCCTCATCCAACGAGCGGAGAACACGCTCTAACAGACCACTTTTTACAGCGCTGGCTCCGCCATATACTACCACAACACGGGAGCCGCCGTATGCCGTGATTTGCTGCCCCGCCTGTGCTTCTGTGGAGGCTCCAAACAAGATTTTGGTGGGAGAATAAAACTCAAATGCCTGCACAAACACTCACCTCATATTTTCACATTATAAAAACGATTATTACATTGTGATAATATGATATAGAAGTAAGCTGTTGTTGTCAACCCTATTTGTTTGATTTATAAAAACAGAACGGTGGGAGAGTCCACTTCTCCCACCTGGTGATAGTCAGTGATTTTGTATGGGCAGACGAACAGAGCCGCCGAGCAAGCCAGTAATGTGATTTGCGGTTTCCGCAATAAGACGACAGAAATCAAGCTTCTTTTCTGGGGTAATTCGTGCTGACGGGGCAGATACACTAATCGCGCCGACGGGGACGCCGCTGTAATCGAAAACTGGAGAAGCAATACACATGATACCAATCTCGTGCTCCTCATTATCAAAAGCAACGCCGTTTTTTCTGATCTGTTCCAGTTCGAGCAGCAGCGTAGAGTAATCGACAATGGTTCTTTCTGTATAGGCAGTAATGGTAGTGCGCTCCCAAATACCGCACACTTCTTCCTCAGGGAGATATGCCAGAATACTTTTGCCGACCCCGGTACAATACATCGCATTCCGCTTTCCCACAAAGGATGACATGCAGGTAACGCTATTATTATTATCTTCTTTATAGAGATAAACAACTTCATCTCGATTTCGGGCCACCAGATGAATCGTCTCATTGGTGGCATCGGCTAACCGTTCCAAAAAAGGACGGGCAACCGAAACTAGGCTCATTCCCCCAACTACGCGGCTGCTGATTTCAAACAGGCGCATAGTGAGACGATATTTGCCAGTTTCCATATCTTTTTGCACATAATCTCTGGCAACTAAGGCAGAAAGAAGTCTATGTGTTGTACTGACATGGAGGTCAACAGACGAAGCAAGGTCGGTCAAGGTCATTCCGTGGGGTTCTGAAGCTAAAGTCTCCACAATGGCGAATACACGGTCGATAGATTGAACGGGAGTTCCTCCGGTTGGCATGGATACACGTCCTTTGCTAAGAGTCATAAGTGACATACACTTGCTATTATAATTTTACATTAACATAAATTTGTGCAAAAAGTCAACAAAAAAGTCGTTCAAAAAATGTTGACATTTTGGTGAAAGTTTTATACCATAAATACGCTTTATCATATGATGATAAAAGTTTTCGTATTGTGAAAATGGGGGTGCGATTATGCGGGAACACGTCATTCGATATGCCGAACAGTACAAGGTAATTGCGATTGTTCGGGGTGTAGAAAGCGAAAAATGCATCAGTGTGGCAAAAGCGCTGTACGATGGCGGTATCCGTCTAATGGAAGTTACATATGACCAGAGAAATCCGGACGGATGGAAGACTACGGCACAGGCAATCGGTGACATTCTCCGGACGTTTGAGGGAAAGATGCTTGTCGGTGCAGGAACGGTCACTACTCCGGAATTGGTGGAGCTGACCCATTCCGTGGGAGGACAGTTTATCATTTCCCCCGATACGAACGTGGATGTGATTCGTCGTACCCGCGAGTTGGATATGGTATCAATGCCGGGTGCGTTGACTCCTAGTGAGATTATGACGGCACATCGGGCGGGAGCGGATATCGTCAAGCTGTTCCCCGCTGCGGATTTGGGCCCCGGTTATCTGAAAGCGATCCGCGCTCCGATCAGCCATGTGAAGCTGATGGCCGTAGGCGGCATCAATGAGAACAATATCGCTCAGTTCTTGAATGCTGGAGCGATCGGAGTCGGAATCGGCGGAAATCTGGCCAACCGTATCTGGATTGAAGCCGGGGAGTTCTACAAGATTACAGAGAGTGCGAAGGCTATGGTTGCGGCTGTCGCCAACGCATGAGCAATCTGTGGTTTTTTGAGTGAGGGAAAGGAGAAATATTATGGCTAAGAAAGCAATTACCTTTGGTGAGATTATGATGCGCCTCAATCCTGAGGGATACCTGCGTTTGGTACAAGCTGAACGCTTTGAGGCGACCTATGCTGGCGGTGAGGCAAACGTTGCCGTCTCCCTGGCCAATTATGGTATTGACGCCGCGTTTGTGAGCAAGGTGCCCGCCCATGAGGTGGGTCAATGCGCGGTCAATGAACTGCGCCGGTTCGGCGTGGACACCAGCAAGATGGTGCGCGGTGGTGACCGTCTGGGCATCTATTTCTGTGAAAAGGGTGCTTCCCAGCGTGCCTCCAAGGTCATTTATGACCGTGCCAATTCTGCTATTGCTCTGGCATCTCCTGAGGATTTTGATTGGGATGCCATTTTCGAGGGGGCCGATTGGTTCCACTGGACCGGCATTACTCCAGCTCTGGGGGGCAACCTGCCTGAGATTTGTCTGGCAGCTTGTAAGGCTGCCAAGGCCAAGGGCCTGACAGTTTCCTGTGACCTGAACTTCCGTAAGAAGCTGTGGACCTCTGAGAAGGCGGGCGAAGTGATGGGACAGCTGCTGCCCTACGTAGATGTCTGCATTGCCAACGAAGAGGACGCCAAGGATGTGTTCGGCATTGAGGCTGAGGGCACCGATATCAATAGTGGAAAGCTCAACCATGAGGGGTACATCAGCGTGGCCCGGCAGCTGGCTCAGCGGTTCGGTTGCAAGAAGGTGGCCATCACTCTGCGCAGCTCTATTTCTGCAAGCATCAACGACTGGGCGGGTATGCTTTATTCTAAGGATGAGGACGCGGCCCATTTCTCCACCACTTACCACATCCAGATCGTGGATCGTGTGGGTGGCGGCGACAGCTTTGGCGGTGGCCTGATCTACAGCCTGCTCAGCGGTTATGATGACCAGAAAGCAATTGATTTTGCCGTTGCAGCTTCTTGCCTGAAGCATAGCATTGAGCATGACTTTAACCAGGTATCTGTTACCGAAGTTACTGCTCTGGCGGCTGGTAATGCTTCCGGCCGCGTTCAGCGCTAAATTTCTCATCAATTTGACCGCCTTTAGGCGTCAAATATATAGAAGTGTGGAGAGCACTTCGAAAAATAAGAAGAAAAATAAGAAGAAAGAGGTAATAACATGAAAAAGATTACAGCTCTTGCCCTTGCTCTTGCCATGGCTCTGTCTCTGGTAGGCTGCGGTGGCAACACCAATGCTGGTTCCGGCAGCAATGCTGGCTCTACCAGCGGCAATTCCTCTCAGGCCGGTGTGGATTTGTCCAACCTGAGCGTCACCTGCGTGGTTCCTTACGATGCCGGCGGCGGCACGGACGCCGTTATGCGTGGCCTGGCTGATGCAGCCAAGGGTTCCTTCAAGAACATCACTGTTGAGAACCGCTCTGGTGCCGGCGGCGCTACCGGTATGCTCTATGGCGCTAATGCCAAGAACGACGGTTCTATTGTCACTATGATCACCGTTGAGCTGGCCACTCTGGAGGCCATGGGCAACAACGCTGGTCTGACCTACACTATGTTCAAGCCCATTATGATGGTCAACTCTGCCGCCTCTGCCATTACTGTCAGAGCCGACGATGACCGCTTTAACACCCTGGAGGAGTTCATTGAGTACTCCAAGAACAACGAGGTTTCTGTCGGCAACTCCGGCCTGGGTGCTATTTGGCATTTGGCCGCCGCCGGTCTGGCCAAGGAGGCCGACACCACCTTCAAGCACGTCGGTTATGACGGCGCGAACGGGGCCATCACTGATCTGCTGGGCGGCCACATTGACGCTGTTTCCGTGTCCTACGCTGAGGTTGACTCCTTCGTGAAGTCCGGCGATCTGAAGGTTCTGGGCGTTATGTCCAATGAGCGTCTGGAGGCCATCCCCGATGTGCCCACCTGCAAGGAGTGCGGCTATGATGCTGTTCTGGGCACCTGGCGTGGCCTGGGCGTGCCTGCTTCTACTCCCGATGAAGTTGTGGACGAGCTGTATCGCATTTTCTCCGAGGCTGCTGAGTCTGATGCCTTTAAGGAGTTTATGGCTAACACCAACAATGTGATCGACATCATGGACGGTGAGAGCTTCAACACCATGATTGGTGAGCAGCTGGATCTGTACACCCAGCTGGTGGACGAGCTTGGCCTGAAAGTAACTGCTTAAACGCTTAATTTACGTTCCTACGGTTCAGCATTGACTCTCAAACCGGGGGAGCGGAGTGAATACCGCTCCCCCGGTTTTTTAAATGACCTCATCCACATTGTTGCTGCAAAGGGAGAAAAAGGATATGAAAAAAGGCAACTTGGTTCTCGCTGCGATCTGTGCGGTCTTGAGCATTGGGATCATTGTGGTAGCTTCCGGCTACCCCACCGCAGCTGACTATGGTACCGGTGTTCCTGGCCCCGGACTTTGGCCGATTGTTATTTCCATTGTTTTGTTGGGGTGCACTGCAATTTTATTGTACCGCACCTGGAAAATGAAGCCTGAAAACGACACTAAAATTGAACTTTGGTCTACAGGAACCCGTCGTGTCTACATTACGATGGGCATTTTGGCGATCTATCTGCTGTTGTTGGAGCCTGTGGGCTTCCTGATTACTACCACGGTTCTGGAATTTATTTTGATTCAGTGGTTTGCAAAGAAGAACCCCGCTATTACTTTTGTCATTTCTGCCGCCATCACTCTGGTGGTTTATTCTGCTTTCAAATTCTTGCTGAACGTGCCGATTGATACGTTCGGCATCTTCGTAATTTAAAAGGGAGGTTCGGGAAATGAGTTTGCTAATAGAAATTTTTCAAACCAGCCTGACCCCCATGGTATTTTTGTATATGGCAGCAGGCGTTTTGTCCGGTATTTGTATCGGCGCCTTGCCTGGTCTGACTGCCACCATGGGCGTGGCTCTGCTGTTGCCTATGACCTTTGGTATGGATGCGGCACAGGGCATTTTGATGCTTTTGGGTATCTACTGCGGCGCTATCTACGGAGGATCCATTTCCGCAGTTCTGCTGCATACCCCCGGAACGCCTGCGTCTGCGGCGACTGCCATTGACGGCTATGCGCTGGCGCAGCGGGGCGAGGCAGGCCGCGCTCTGGGTACTGCTACTTTGTCCAGCTACATCGGCGGACTGGTATCTGTCCTGTGTCTGTGGCTGATCAGCCCGCAGCTGGCTAAGCTGGCGTTGCAGTTTAGTTCCGCTGAGTTTTTCCTGCTGGCCGTCTTCGGACTGTGCATCATCGGCAACATTTCTGGTGAGAACATTGAAAAGGGCCTGATCTGCGGTTGTATCGGCATTTTGGTAGCTACCGTCGGCATCGACAGTGTTACCAGCTACATCCGTTTTTCTCCGGAAGGAAATTACAACTTTATGGGCGGTATCAGCTATATCCCCATTATGATCGGCTTATTCGCCATGAGCCAGGCCTTTGAAAATATTGAGGATATTTTCAGTGAAGAAGAGATCCAGGCAAAGATTACCAACATCCTTCCCCACAAGGAAGACCTGAAGAAAATCTTCCGGATTGCTCCTGTCACTGGCCTGATCGGTACCTTTATTGGTATCATTCCCGGTGCAGGCGCCGACATTGGCTCTTTTGTGGGCTATAATGTGGCCCGCAGCATTGCGAAGGAGCCGGAGAAGTTTGGCACAGGTTCTGTGGAAGCAATTTCCGGTCCTGAGGGCGGAAATAACGGTGTTACCGGCGGCGCCATGATCCCGATGCTGACTTTGGGCGTGCCCGGCGACGCTGTTACCGCCATTATGATCGGTGCTCTTACCATTCAGGGCCTTACCCCCGGACCTATACTGTTCGAGAGCAATAAGGTGTTGGTATACACCATTTTCCTTGGTATGTTCATTGCCAACACGCTGATGTGCCTGTTTGGTTTTGCCGGCATTCGTTTGTTTACCAAGGTTCTTAGCGTGCCTAAGGTCATTCTGACTCCGGCTATCTTTGTGCTGTGTATTATTGGTTCTTTCGCAATGAAGAATAGCCTGTTTGATGTTTGGGTCATGTTCATTGCCGGCATTGTTGGCTACTTCCTGGGCAAGGTAAAGGTTCCCACCAGCCCTGCTATTCTGGGCCTGATCCTGGGCCCCATGGCGGAAAAGAACTTCCGGACCGCTCTGCTGAAATCCAGTGGCGACCCCATTGTATTCTTTAATACCCCCATTTGCTGGTTCTTCCTGATCCTGATCTTTGTTACCCTGTTCGGCGGCATCATCAAGAATGCACTGTTCAAGAAGAAGGCAAAGTAAATCAGTTTTATACCTTGTGGGGCGCCGTCCATGTCCGGACGGCGCCCCACATATCGTTATCTGGTATGCTTTTCGGGCGAAAGTTTCAGGAAAAGCGAAACATGAAGCCGTTGAATCGTGAAAGGAGAGAACGAAATATGAACGATATGCTCAAACGGATGGGCCTTGTAGGCGTGGTTCCCGTAGTTGTTTTGGATGATGTGAAGGATGCGGTTCCTCTGGCAAACGCTATGAAGGACGGCGGCATTCCTTTTGCTGAGGTAACTCTGCGTACCGAGGCCGGTTTGGCATCCATCGAGGCCATTGCAAATATGGGCGGCGATGTGACAGCCGGTGCCGGTTCTGTTATTACTCTGGACAACTGTAAGGATGCAGTTGCGGCTGGAGCCAAGTTTATTGTGTCTCCTGGGTTTAACCCCAAGGTGGTGGAATACTGTGTTGAGCGGGATATTCCTGTTCTGCCCGGCTGCGTGACCCCCACTGAGATCATTGCCGCCATGGAGCTGGGACTTGATGTTGTGAAATTTTTCCCCGCCAATGTGTACGGCGGTCTTGGCGCCATGAAGGCATTGAATGGTCCGTTCCCGAAGCTGAAGTTTATTCCCACCGGTGGCGTAAACGCGGCCAATCTCGCGGAATATCTGTCGGCTCCTTATATTCAGGCAGTAGGCGGGAGCTGGATCTGCACCAAGGCTGATGTAGCGGCCGGAAACTTTGAGAAAATTACCGCTTTGTGCCAGGAGGCAAGACAGAATGTTCTGGGCTTTGAGCTGGCCCACATTGGTATCAATACAGCGGATAAAGATGCTTCTATGGAAGTTTGCCAGTCTCTGAACGCTGCTTTTGGTTTGCCCATTAAGCAGGGAAATAGTTCTAACTTTGTTTCCAACAGCATCGAAGTGATGAACAGCCAGTATCTTGGCCACAACGGACACATTGCCATTCGTACCAACAGCATCCCCAGAGCCCTGGCAGAACTGGAAGCGAAGGGCTATAAGGCGGATCAGTCTACCGCCAAGTTTAAGGGAGAAAAGATGGTGGCAATTTATCTGGAGCAGGAAATGGGCGGCTTTGCGATCCATCTGCTTCAAAAATAAGGAGAGAGACAATGGATCAGAAGATGTTTTCACTGGAGGGTAAGGTTGCGCTGGTCACCGGGGGAGCCTATGGAATAGGCTTTGCTATTGCGGAAGCTCTGGCAGGTGCCGGTGCCAAAATTGCTTTTAACTGCCGAAGCCAGGAAAATCTTGATCGCGCAATGGAAGATTACCAGGCAAAGGGAATCGAGGCCCATGGTTATATCTGTGATGTGACACATGAGGAGGACGTGAACGCCTTGGTCGCTGCCATTGAGCGTGATCTGGGAGTGATCGATATCCTGGTCAATAATGCGGGCATCATCAAGCGAATTCCTATGACCGAGATGAGTGCAGAGGATTTTCGGCAGGTTGTGGATATTGATTTGATTGGGCCTTTTATCTGTGCAAAAGCAGTGATTCCAGGTATGATCAAAAAGGGCCATGGCAAGATCATCAACATCTGTTCCATGATGAGTGAGCTGGGGCGCGAAACCGTGTCGGCGTATGCTGCGGCTAAGGGCGGTTTGAAGATGCTGACCCGGAATATCTGCGCTGAATATGGTGGAGCCAATATTCAGTGTAACGGAATTGGGCCGGGTTACATTGCGACGCCTCAAACGGCTCCCCTTCGTGAACGGCAGAGTGATGGCAGCCGCCATCCTTTTGATCAGTTTATTATCTCCAAGACGCCGGCTGCACGCTGGGGCGTGCCTGAGGATCTGATGGGTCCTGCGGTGTTCTTGGCTTCAGACGCTTCTAATTTTGTCAATGGCCACGTCCTGTATGTTGATGGCGGCATTTTGGCGTATATTGGGAAACAGCCTTGATTTGGACTGAGACAAGATCTCATTTTTAAAAAAGGAGGCCGTGATCCGTGGATGTTCGATATAGTGTAAATCAGCGGGATTTTAAGCGCTATACCACACAAGAGCTGCGTCAGGAATTTTTGGTGGAAAACCTCTACCAGCCTGATCAGGTGGTAGCGGTGTATAGCCATGTAGACCGTATGGTCATTATGGGATGCATGCCTGTAAACGAAGCGGTATCCATCGAAAAAGGAATCGATGTGTGGAAAAGCTTTGGCACACACTACTATCTGGAACGCCGGGAAATTGGAATTTTCAATATCGGCGGGAACGGGACCATCAAGGTAGACGATGTGACTTATCAGCTGGGCTACAAAGACTGCCTGTACATTACAAGAGGAGCAAAAGAAGTATGGTTTGCCAGTGAAGATCCTTCTGCTCCGGCAAAGTTTTATATGGTTTCTGCTCCGGCTCATTGCAGTTATGAAAACCGCTTAATCAAAATAGAAGATGCGGCCAAGAAAGCCTGCGGTACTGCGGAGGCATCCAATAAGCGGGTGATCAATCAGTTCATTCACCCCGATGTACTGAAGACCTGCCAGCTCTCTATGGGCCTGACGATTCTGGAGAGCGGAAGCGTATGGAACTCTATGCCAGCCCATACCCATGAGCGGCGCATGGAAATCTATATGTATTTTGAACTTCTTCCTGAAGATGTAGTGTTTCATCTGATGGGAGAAGGACAGGAAACCCGGCATCTGGTTATGACCAACGAGCAGGTGGTTATTTCGCCCTCGTGGTCCATTCATTGCGGTGCTGGCACAAGAAACTATTCCTTCATCTGGGCTATGAGCGGAGAGAATCAGGCATTTGAAGATATGAACACGATTCCGACTGTAGAACTGAGATAAGGACTACTTCTAAAAGCTTGACAGGCACAGAGCCGCGGAAGCCCTGCCGGGGAAAAGCGGATCTGGAGCGGTACCTCCGCCGGCATTCTGAGGTGTTTGTGTAGGCGCAGCGGGCCTGTAAGGCACCTGCTGAGCAAAGAACATCTCTATAGGAAAACGGATGGTGCGTCCATGGGGACAGGGAGGGAACCCGCAGATCCGACCATAGTATTCAGCCCCACAGGTTCACATTTTGGATTTGTGGAGCTGAAGCTTTAAGCAGTCCTATTTGTGCTATGCACTAAACCAATAAGGGATATTCCTGCGGCAGGGAATAAAAGTAAGGTTTCCTACTTTTCTTGTTTGCAGTTCCCGGTTCCCTTGATGCTATAGAATTTAATCCAGAATGGTGAAGAGCGACCGCAAAATTGAGTTGCAAAACAATATGAAATCCGTTACATAAAATATTACAGTTTTTATACAATCCTGCTCTGAATCACACGCAAGGGCAGCATCTTGCTCTATGTAACCAGCTTGTCTTTTGAGTAACATCATCCTTGGCAGTGAAACTCTCTGTTCCTGGCTAACCTTCGCAGGCACGATTCGACTCCAAGGACAGGGTTCTACACGCAAGCATAGCGTTTTGATGTCAAAACGCGCTTGCAGGGGAAAACCCCTGACCCCAATGCCGCCTGCGGGCGGAACTTTCCGGCAAGGTTGCCGAAAAGTTTTCGGAAGATTTTCCACGCAAGATCGG
>CALWVV010000015.1 GCA_944385035.1 uncultured Oscillospiraceae bacterium
CGAGTGACGAGGCTCGAACTCGCTACCTCCACCTTGGCAAGGTGGCGCTCTACCAGATGAGCTACACTCGCGGCGACAAATGATATTATAGCAGATATTTCTGCAAAGTCAACCCCTTTTTTCAAAAAATTATGCCGGCCTGAGGGAGGACAGTCCCGCCAGCAATCCCCGGTGCACAGGGGTCAGACATTGCATGGAACAAAAGTCTGCGGGGCGTACCAAAGAACAAGATGCTTATAAATTTAGAAAAAATAGTTTGAGAAAGCTTGGGCGATTGCATTGGAACAGGGTTTTTGCTATAATATATTATCTATTGCTATGTCTGAATTCAGGAACTGACGCGAAGACAGACTATGTGTTTGCGGAAGATGCGAGGTGGCCTTTTTGTACTTAAAAGCATTGGAAATCCAGGGCTTCAAGTCGTTTCCCGACAAGACGGTGCTGACCTTTGGCGAGGACATCACCGCTATTGTGGGTCCAAATGGCTCGGGTAAATCGAATATCTCGGATGCCATCCGCTGGGTCATGGGGGAGCAGTCCACCCGTGTCCTGCGGGGCGGAAAAATGGAGGACGTCATCTTCGGCGGCACTGCCAAACGCAAGCAGACGGGCTATGCCGAGGTTTCCCTGGTGCTGGACAACACCTCCCATATCTTTGATATGGAGGAGTCTGAGGTGATGGTCACCCGGCGGTACTACCGCTCAGGGGAGAGCGAGTACTATATCAACCGCCGTTCCGTCCGCCTTAAGGACATCAACGAGCTGTTTATGGATACCGGCCTGGGCCGGGAGGGCTACTCCATCATCGGCCAGGGCAAGATTGATGAGATCCTGTCTGTCAAATCCGCCGACCGCCGGGAAGTGTTTGAGGAGGCGGCGGGAATCTCCCGTTACCGCCACCGGAAGGAAGAGGCGGAGCGCAAGCTGGAGCGGACGGACGAAAATCTGGTGCGCATCAACGACAAGATTTCTGAGCTGGAGTACCAGGTGGAGCCGCTCCGGGAGCAGAGTGAAAAGGCCAAGAAGTTTCTGGTCCTCCGGGATGAACTGCGGGGGCTGGAAATTTCCGTTTGGCTGGATACTCTGGAGCGTATCCGCACCAACAACATCAAGCTGGAAGCCGACTATCAGGAGGCAGTGCGTCAGCGGGAAGAGGTGCGGGTGGCGCAGGAGAAGGCCTACGCCGCCGCGGAACAATTCTCTCAGCAGATGCGGGAGAAAGATGTGGAGGCGGACCGGCTGCGCTTTGAGCTTCAGGGCCGCCAGGCCAGGATGAACGAGCTGGAGTCGGCTATTGCCGTTCTTCAAAGCAACATTGCCCACAACCAGGAGTCCGCGCAGCGCATCCGTGCGGACTTGGAGCAGCAGGAAGGACGAGAGGGATCTCTCTCCGCCCAGATCGAGCAGCGTCGGGAGCGCCTTTGCGAAATTGAACAGCAGCTGGAGCAGGGACGGTCTGCGCTGGAGGAGAAAAGCCGGGAGGCGGAAGAGGCTGCCCAGTCTGCCGGGACCCTGGCCCAGGAACTGGAGCAGCTGCGCAGCCAGGCGGACCTGGGAAGTGCTGGGGCTGCCGAAGCCAAGGCACTGCTCTCCGCCCTGGCCGCCGCCGCCCAGGAGGTGCTGGACCGGGATGAGAACGTGCGCCGGGAACTGAGCGAGTTGGAGCAGCGCCTGGAGCAGGCGCGGGCAGACAGCAAAGCCGCCCGGAAACGTTATGAGGATGCCCTGGAGGAGCGGGACGCGGTGAAGAACGTCATCAGCGGCTATCAGCTCCGGATGGATTCCCGGCAAAAGAAGGCGAACGAGGCCAAAGACCGCCATGTAAAGCTCCAGATGGAGGAAAACGCCCTTACCTCCCGGATGAAGCTCCTCCGGGAAATGGAGCAGATGCACGAGGGCTATTCCAAAGCGGTAAAGCTGGTGGTGGGGGAGGCCCAGCGGGGGACCCTTCAACACATCCACGGCCCGGTGGCCGACCTTTTGAAGGTGCCTGACCAGTACACCGTGGCCATTGAGACCGCCCTGGGCGGCGCCATGCAGAATATCGTGGTGGACCGGGAGGAGGACGGCAAGGCCGTCATCCAATATCTGAAACGCCGGGATGCCGGCCGGGCCACCATTTTGCCCCTCAGCTCCATCCGTCCGGGAGAGCTGCGGGAGGGACAGAGCCTTCAGAGAGAGCCTGGCTTTGTGGGCGTAGGTGACCAGCTGGTCAGCTTCGATCCCCGATATAAAAATGTATTTTCCAACCTGCTGGGCCGGGTGGCTGTGATGGAAAACCTGGATAGTGCCATTGCCGTGGCCCGGAAGTACGGCTATAAATTCCGGATTGTCACCCTGGACGGCCAGGTGCTCAATCCCGGCGGCTCGATGACCGGCGGCTCCGCCAGCCGCAGCGCCGGTATTTTGAGCCGGGCCAACGAGCTGGAGCGGCTGGGCAAACAGCTGGAGGACATTCGAAGCCAAGTGGCCCAGGGAGGCCGGGATCTGGC
Organism: uncultured Oscillospiraceae bacterium; assembly: GCA_944385035.1. Lineage (GTDB taxonomy): Bacteria > Bacillota > Clostridia > Oscillospirales > Oscillospiraceae > Lawsonibacter. The sequence continues at coordinate 2,493 of CALWVV010000015.1, forward strand.
CGAAGCAGAGCGGGAGACCACTGCCGCCCGCTATGAGCTGGAGACTGCCCAGAACCAGCTGCGCCAATGGGAGGATACCATTTTGAAGGCGGAGGGTGAGGTTTCCCACTGCCGCAGCGTGGTCGCCGACCTAGAGAGCCAGCAGGAGAGCCTGGGGGAGGAGCTGGAGCAGCTGAAGAGCCGCTCCGGCCAGATCGAAGAGGATACCCAGGCCGCCCGGATTCGGATCCAGGAGCTGGAGGGAGAGGCTGCCGCCTTGAAGAGCGAGGCGGAAGGAAAGGCCAAGGGACAAAGTGATCTGCAGGAGCGTTCGGCCCGCATCGCACGGCAGGCCGCCGAGCTCACCGCCGCCCAGGCTGCCCTGGAGGCAGAACGGGAGGCCACCTGTTCGGGTCTTCACGAGCTGGAGAGCCTGAAGGCCAGCATGGCCGGGGACCGTACCCAGAGCCAGGCTCTCATGGCCGACTATGAGAGTAAAAATGAGAGTTTTGCTTTGGAAATTCAGGAAAAGCAGGCGGCGTTGTCCACCCTTCAGGAGGAGAACCGGGCCCAAAATGAGGCAGTGGCCCGACTGAACCAGGAGAAGCTGGAGCTGGAGGGAGAGCGGGTGAAGTCCACCCGAGAGAGCCAAAGCCTCAACGAGGAGCTGCTCCGGACCGAGGGCGAGGTCTCCCGTCTGGATCAGCGGCGGGTGTCCGCATCCATGGAGGAAAAGCAGCTGCTGGACAAGCTGTGGGAGAACTATGAGCTCTCTCACGAGGCAGCCAAGCAGCAGCGCATTGAGATCGAATCGGTTCAGAAGGCCAGCCGCCGCATTGCCGAGCTGAAGCGTTCTATTTCTGCCCTGGGCAATGTCAATGTGGGAGCCATTGAAGAATTCCAGCGGGTCAATGAGCGCTATACCTATCTCACCGACCAGCGGGATGATGTGGACCGGGCCAAAAAGGAGCTGGAGGAGATCATCACCGGAATTACCGCGGAGATGAAAACTATCTTTGCACGGGAGTTCAAGACCATTAACGAAGCCTTTGGACAGACCTTTGTGGAGCTCTTTGGGGGCGGCAAGGCCACATTGGAGCTGGAGGACCCGGATGACATCCTCAACTGCGGCATTGAAATCAAGGTCCAGCCTCCGGGCAAGGCCCTGAAGATCATTACCCTTCTCTCCGGCGGAGAGAAGGCCTTTGTGGCCATCGCGCTGTACTTTGCGATCTTAAAGGTACGCCCCACCCCCTTCGTGGTGATGGATGAGATCGAGGCCGCCTTGGACGACAACAATGTGGTGCGGTTTGCCCACTATATGCGCGCCATGTCGGATAAGACCCAGTTTATCGTCATCACTCACCGCCGCGGCACCATGGAGGAGGCCGATATCCTCTACGGCGTCACCATGCAGGAGCAGGGCGTAAGCCGAATGCTGACTATCAACCTGAACGATGTGGAAAAAGAACTGAAAATTCGATAGAGATGGGCCTGCAACTGCATGGGGCCCCCGCCCGAGCCCAGCGCAGCGGGTCGGGCGGGGAGAGGACGAGCAGCACAGTGAGCGAGCTTTGCCCGGCAGGGCGAAGCGAGGGATACGCGGCTTGCGAGGACGAAGGAGCAGGGCGTAAGCCGAATGCTGACTATTAACCTGAACGATGTGGAAAAAGAACTGAATATTCGGTAATGTGCTCCAAGGAGGAAGGATATTGAACGAATCAGAACAAAAGAAGCAGGGCTGGCTGCCCATTGTGGGCCTCATCGCCCTGATCATCGTGCTGTTTGTAGGCATTAAACTGGTGTTTGCCGCACTGGGTGCGGCCATCCCGCAAGAGCCTGCCGGCCACGGGGAACCTGCAGGTCCCGGAGGCCCCGGCCTGACGGAGCAGGTGGAAAAGTCGGGGCCCGCGCAGAATACTCCGGCCTTCTGTCCCTTCTGCGGGGAGGAATTGAACGATTCCTTCCAGTGGGGGCAGTACTGCCCCTATTGTGGGGAGAAAGTGGAACAATAAGGAGAGAAACAACCTATGGGCTTTTTTGATAAACTGAAAAAGATCAACATCTTTGCCAGCTTCGGCTCCGAGCTCAACGACGATTTCTATGATGAGCTGGAGGAGTCTCTGATTCTGGCGGATACAGGTATGGATGTGACCCTGGAGCTGGTGGAAGAGCTGAAAAGCCGGGTGCGCCAGCGGGGCATTAAAACCCTGGAGGAGGCCCGAAGCTGCATGGTGGAGGTCATTGCCGATGCCCTCAGCGCGGGAGAGACCGCTCTCAATTTGTCCACCCGTCCCTCCGTGGTGCTGTTTATCGGGGTGAATGGAGTGGGGAAAACCACCACCATCGGCAAGATCGGCCGCCAGCTGAAGAGAGAGCGGAAGAAGGTCCTCTTCTGTGCCGCCGATACCTTCCGGGCCGCTGCCGCCGAGCAGCTGACCATCTGGGCCGACCGGGCCGGGGTGGACATCATCAAGCAGCACGAGGGGGCCGACCCCGCCGCCGTAGTTTTTGACGCCATGAGCGCCGCCAAAGCCAGGGGCACCGATGTGGTGCTGGTGGATACTGCCGGGCGGCTGCACAATAAGCAGAATTTGATGAACGAGCTCAACAAGATCTCCCGAGTCATCGACCGGGAGCTGCCCGGCAGTGCACGGGAGACCCTGCTGGTGCTGGATGCCACCACCGGACAAAATGGCCTCATCCAGGCTAAACAGTTTAAGGAGGCCGCCGGAATTACCGGTATTGTCCTCACCAAGCTGGACGGGACCGCCAAGGGCGGCATCGCCATTGCCATCGCCAAGGAGTTGGGTGTGCCGGTGAAGTTTGCCGGCGTGGGCGAGGGCGTGGATGATCTTAAACCCTTTGATGCCGCAGAATTTGCCCAGGCACTTATATAATTGAGGTGGGAGCCCGTGGAATACTGGAGCTGGCGGCTGCTTGCAATCCTTCTGGCCCTTCAAATTGTGCGCTGGATTCGCCGGGACGGTGTGAGAAATGTTCTGCGCTCTATGCGCCTGTGGGGTGAGGGTGTAAGTGTTGAACAGCGCCGGGAGAATTTAGCTGGACTTGGAATTTTACTGGTTCTTCTGCTTTTGGGCGTGCTGTTTGGACTGGCCGATTGAAAAGCCGACACAAGAACGGGAAAAATTCCCCCGTTTATTTACATTCTATCTATACCTTCCTGGGTCGAATTATGATACAATATGGGAAAAATTGCGGAGAGGAAGTCTTTTATGTCCAGAATTGATGGCCGGGCAGCCAATGAGCTGCGTCCGGTGGAGATCATTCCCAATATCAACAAGTTTGCTGAGGGCTCCTGCCTCATTCGCTGCGGCAACACCCATGTGCTGTGTACCGCCAGCGTGGAGGATAAGCCCCCCCGCCACGTCCCCGAAGGGGAGGGCTGGGTGACCGCTGAGTATTCCATGCTCCCCCGAGCTAACCGGGAGCGGTCCCGCCGGGACATCTCCAAGCTGAAGCTCAACGGACGCAGCGCCGAGATCCAGCGCCTCATCGGCCGGGCCCTTCGCTCTGTGGTGGATCGGAAGAAGCTGGGCCCCTGGAACATTACCATCGACTGCGATGTGCTCCAGGGAGATGGAGGCACCCGTACCGCCTCCATTACCGGCGGCTTTGTGGCCATGATGCTGGCGTTCCAAAACATGATGGAGAAGGGCCAGCTCTCTGAGTACCCGGTCAGCGGCTATGTGGCCGCGGTGTCTGCAGGCATTGTGGACGACGTGCCCCTGCTGGACCTGTGCTATGAGGAAGACTCCGCCGCCATGGTGGACCTCAACTGTGTCATGGACGACCAGGGCCGTCTCATCGAGATCCAGGGCACCGGCGAGGAGCGCCCCTTCACCCTGGAGGAGCAGCAGAAGCTGGTGGAGCTGTGCCGCGAGGGCATTTCCAAGCTCCAGGCCATCCAGAAGGAAATTCTGGGCGCATAAGAGTAGGAGGGGAGCACATGAAACTGGTGCTGGCCAGCAAAAATAAAAAGAAGCTGGTGGAGATGAACGACATTCTCTCCCATTTGGGCATTGAAGTCTGCTCTGAGGCAGAGGCTGGTGTGGATGTGGAGGTGGAAGAGACCGGGACCACCTTTGAGGAAAACTCTCTGCTGAAGGCCAAAGCCGTGATGGAGGCCAGCGGACTGCCCGCCATTGCCGATGATTCGGGTCTATGTGTGGATGCGTTGGGGGGCGCCCCCGGCGTTTACTCCGCCCGGTACGGCGGGGAAGGTCTGGACGACGTACAGCGCTACCAGCTCCTGCTGGAGAATATGAAGGGCCAAATGCCGAGAACGGCCCGCTTTGTTTCGGTCATTACCTGCTGCTTCCCCAATGGAGATGTGCTCTCTGCACGGGGGGAGTGCGAGGGGACCGTCGCCTTTGCCCCTATGGGGGAGGGCGGCTTTGGGTATGACCCCATATTCTTCGTGCCCGGCTTAAAAAAGACCTTTTCTCAGCTGACTGCGGAAGAAAAGAACGCCATCTCCCACCGGGGAAAGGCACTGGAGGCCTTTCAGGTCAAGCTGAAGGAGTATTTGAACAAGAATTAGAAATTGGAATTAGGAGTACGAAATTATGTCAGAACTGACAAGCAGGCAGCGCGCTCAGCTGCGGAGCCTGGCCAACAGCATTGATACGATTTTAATCGTAGGAAAAGATGGCATCGGAGACAATCTGGTCAAACAGGCCAACGACGCTCTGGAGGCGCGGGAGCTCATCAAGGGGAAGGTTTTGGAGAATTCTCTGCTCTCCCCCCGAGAGGCGGCCGAGCAGTTGGCCCCTCTCACCCGCAGCGAGGTGGTGCAGGTGATCGGAACAAAATTTGTCCTGTACCGTCAAAGCCATAACAAGGACAAAAAAGACAAAATTGTACTGGTAAGCGACAAGAAAAGCAGGTAATCCGGGCAGTTGGCCCTTAAGATTATGTGATAAAGGTGGTACCGGTATGAAAATCGGCGTCTACGGCGGAACCTTTAACCCTCCCCATCTGGGGCATCTGGCAGCGGCACGGGCAGCGATTGAGGCCTTGGAGCTGGATAAATTGCTGCTGATTCCCGCGGCTGTCCCACCCCACAAGGACCTGCCCCAGGAGACGCCCATCCTGGAGCACCGGCTGGCTATGGTGGAGAAGATGGCGGATGCCCTCCGCCTTCCTCAGGTGGTGGAGGTGTCCCGGTTGGAAGTGGAGCGGTGCGGCAAGAGCTATACCTCCGACACACTGGAGGCGCTCCATCAGCAATATCCCGATGCCCAGCTGTGGCTGCTTATGGGAACGGATATGTTTCTGACGCTCCACCAGTGGCACGACCCAGGAGAGATTTTGAAACTGGCCGGAATCTGTGCCTTTGGCCGGAAGGAACAGGACGGAGAGGAAATCTTTGCCCCCCAGCGGGCCTTTTTGGAAAAACAGTATGGGGCAAAGGTGGTTACCATGACCTTGCCGGACCTGGTGGAAATCTCGTCTACTCAGCTGCGGGAGCGGTTGGCCAGAGGAGAGGGCGGGGAATATCTCCATCCCTCGGTATACGGTTACATTCTGATGAATGGGCTCTATGGCACCCATGCCGACCTAAAACATTTGGAGGTTCCGGAACTGCGGGCCTGCTCCTATTCCATGGTAAAGGAGAAGCGGGTCAAACATATCCGAGGCACCGAGGAGGAGGCCGTCCGCCTGGCAAAACGCTGGGGGGCCGATGAAACGATGGCCCGCCGGGCGGGGATCCTCCATGACTGCACCAAGTATTTGGAACTGGACGAACAGCTTGCTCTGTGCCGGCGATATGGGGTAGAGCTGGATGAGCTGGAGCAGCGGGCAGTGAAGCTGCTCCACTCCAAAACCGGGGCCTGTATCGCCCGTGCGGTATTTGGAGAGCCGGACGAGGTTTTTTGGGCTATTTTCTGGCATACTACAGCCAAAGCAGATATGACCACGCTGGAAAAGATTTTATATGTGGCCGATTACATGGAACCAAACCGGGACTTTGACGGAGTGGAGCGGCTGCGGGAGCTGGCTTACCGGGATTTGGATCAGGCACTCCTTCTGGGCATCGAAACCACCATTCAAGAGATGAGGGACCGGAAACTCCCCGTACACAAAAATACCATCCAGGCGCAGACCTGGCTGAGAGAACACGGTGTAACAATAGAGGACTGAAACAAGATGACAGAAAAAAATATGCATGGAAAGCGTGAGGCCTCGGTGCGCCGGACCTCTCTGGGCAGCTACTGGCGCCAGCATAAGGCCTGGGTAGCGGGGCTGACCAGGGGACAAAAGATTAAATACCGCCTGTTTCAGGTATTGGTGGTACTGGCTGTTTTGGTGATCGCCGTCTTCCTGGCGGTTCGCGCCTGGGTCAGGCTGCCTGAGGTGCCCAATCTGCCCACGGGGGAGACCGGCTCTCAAACCGGAGAGGAACTGGGATATGACGGAGCGGAGCTGCCCAATGTGGCCAAGAGCGGACGAAAGGATGGGTACTACACCTTCCTGGTGGCCGGACAGGATGTGATCAGCGGGTCTACCGATACCATGATCCTTGTGAGCTATGACACCAAAAACAAGGAGATCCACGCCATCAGTCTGCTGCGTGACACGATGATCAACACCAGTGCAAGCAGCAAGCGCCTGAACTCGGTCTACACCCGAAACCGGGGGGACAAGAGCCTGCCGGAGGAACAGCGGGTAGAGAACGGCATGACTGCCTTGAAGAAAGAGGTCAGCAAGCTTACCGGCATCTACCCGGATTTCTATGTGATGGTCCAGTGGGAGGCCGTGGGCCAACTGGTAGACGCCATCGGCGGGGTCTATTTTGAGGTCCCCTTTGATATGGACTATGACGATCCCGCCCAGAATCTGCACATTCACCAGAAGGCGGGATACCGGCTGCTGGACGGAGAGGACGCCATGGAGGTGGTCCGCTTCCGCAAAAATAACGACTTCTCCATTTCTCTGGGCGACAGCGGCCGAACAGAAATTCAGCGGGATTTCCTGGTAGCAGTGCTGGAAGAGTGTCTCCAGCCCGATGTGCTGTTGAAATTGCCTACCTTAGCCAACATTTTCCTGGAGAATGTGGATACGGATCTGAGCGTGGGCAATATCCTGGCTTTTGCCGAGCTGGCCGTTGGAATGGACCCGGAGAATGATGTGACCATTGTATCCATGCCCTGGACGGGGGTTTGGTATAACGGCGCATCCATGGTCGTTCCGATTGAGGACGAACTGCTGACGATCCTCAACGACGGGATAAATCCTTATTTGGATGATATCCAAGCCAGTGACCTGCAGCTGATGTACAAAAAGAGCGACGGAAGCTTCGGCGTGACCAATGGCACCCTGGCCGATCCCAGCATGGGCCGGGCCCAGGTGTCTGTAAAGCCTCAGCCTGAGGTGCCCGAGGAGCCTATTGAGCCGGAGAATCCCGACCAGTCCGGTACCTCCAGCAGCGGAACGTCCACAGAGGATCCTGTTATTTCCGGAGACCCGTCAACGCCTGACGGAAGCGGCTCGGGGACGAGCAGCGGTGAAACAGGAAGCGGAGACGGAAACACAGGCGGAACTACTGGTGGGAACACAGGCGGAAATACGGGCGGAAATACGGATGGGAACACAGGTGGAAACGAGCCTTCCGGCGGCGAAACGGGCGGAGGAGAAAGCGGCCCGGTGGATCCTGTCGTCCCCGGCGAACCGGTGGTTCCTGGTGATGTGCCGGAAGGAAACGGCGGAGCAGCGTCCAGCTCATCCAATGCTTCCCAGGGCGGCAGCAATCCTCCCGCAGGAGGAGATACCAGCTTGAGCGAGGACAATGCCGCCTAGTTTTCCGAAGTTGCCAATCTTCCGGCCGGGGTAGTTCCCGGCTATGAATCCCCCAAATGGGGAGAACATTGTATCAGAGACGAGAAAGGAGCGGACCGGATGAATTCCTATGAACTGGCGGCCCTGCTGGCAAAAGCCCTGGACAGTAAGAAGGGGCAGGACATCAAGGTCTTAAAGACCGAAGAGTTGACCACCCTGGCAGACTATTTCGTACTTTGCACCGCTACCTCCAACACCCAGGTGAAAGCGATGTCGGACGCCTGTGAGGAGGCAGCGGAGAAGCAGGGAGAGCATGCCCATCACATTGAGGGGCACCGGGATGGCACCTGGCTGCTGATGGATTTTTCCAGCGTAGTGGTCCATGTGTTCACCGATGAGGCCAGAAAGTTCTATGACCTGGAGCGGCTGTGGAGTGACGCCCAGGAAATGGATATGGCAGAGATCCTGAACTAAAGAAAAAACGCCCTGGCGTAAGCCAGGGCGTTTTTTATGCGCCTTGAATGATTTGCAGGGCCTTTTGCCGGTTGGTGATCACATTGACGGGTTGGCTGCCGCCAAACTCACCGTCGATGGTCCACGGAAGGGGACGGTCACAGGTGAAGGTGAGGCTGCTGGCCTGGAACTGAATGAGTGCGCCCCCGTCGGCAGGGGAGAGATTGATCAGAGCTTGAAGCCCGTTGGCCAAATCAGCCAGGCTCAGGGGCTTTTTCACCAGGGTGACCTCAAATAAACCGTCGTCCAGTACAACCTGGTCGCTGTTGGGCGGTTTAATACCGCCAATGGAAAGAGAATTGCTGACCATCCCAAAGTAGAAGTCGTCCTCCAGCACATGGCCGTCGTATTCCACCTTGATGTGGTAGGGAGAAATGGTGGGCAGAGAAGCAATTCCCCCAAAAATGTAGGCCAGGTGGCCGAAGGTCTTTTTCAGATCCTGAGGAGTGTCGTAAGCTACATTCGTAAAGGCACCAAAGGCGGCCACATAAACAAAGGGACGGTCGTTGAGCAGTCCCATGTCGATGGAAGTGGGCTTTCCGGCACCGGCGGCCGCAAGAGTGGCGCGTTTGGTGCCCTTTGGCAAGTGGAGGGTGGCGGCGCAGTCGTTGGTGGAGCCAAAGGGAATGTAGCCCAGAGGCGGGGGAGCATCGATCCCCAGAAGCCCGCCGGAGACCTCGCTGAGCGTGCCGTCTCCCCCGGCGCATACGACCCGTTCAAACTGTGGTCCCAGTTCCTGGGCGGCACGGGCGGCGTCGCCTTTTCCCTGGGTGGGATATACCGTGGTAAGCCAACCTGCCTTGGTAAAGGTATCCAGAACGGTGGACAGTTCGCTGGCAATTTTGCCTGTTCCAGAGGTTGGGTTGTAGATAAAGAGAAGATGTTTCAACATAGCGGGAATCCTCCGTGTTATGCTCGCAGCGGACAGCGGGCAAATGCCCCCTTTACTTCGAGTAGAGAATATTATAGGTAGCTTTTCAAAAAAATCAAGGAGCAATCTGTAAAATTATCAATATCTTTATAAATGTGTAACTGACAGAGGAGACAAGAGGGGGAAAAGGGGGTTGAAACCTGGAGAGAAAACAGGTAAAATGAGTGGAAATCTCTTAAGCTGATGAGGTGTGATATTCATGGATCGAAAGACCCTGGCCGCCGCTTTTCCGGCGACGGTTCCGGTTTTGATGGGCTATCTGGCCATTGGAATGGCCTTTGGCCTTATGCTTCAGACGGCGGGCTATGGTGTAGGGTGGGCGTTTTTGATGAGCCTGACCATTTATGCCGGCTCTGGGCAGTATCTGGGAGTTTCCCTTTTGGCCACCGGCGCCCATTTGAGCCAGGTGGCTTTTTTGACGCTGATGATCAACTTTCGCCATCTGGTGTATGGACTGTCTATGCTGGAGAAGTTCCGGGGAATGGGTGTGCGAAAATTTTATATGATCTTTTCTCTGACTGACGAGACCTATGCCTTGCTCAGCGCGGCGAAGGTGCCGGAGGGGATTGACGAACATCGCTATTATTTTGCGGTAGCCATGCTGGACCACAGCTATTGGATCGCTGGTTCTGTGCTGGGCTCTGTGTTGGGTTCTGCCTTGGGCTTTGACACCACGGGGGTGGATTTTGCCATGACGGCACTGTTCCTGGTGATTGCAGTGGGGCAGTGGAAGAAGGCGGGCAGCCACCTGCCCGCACTTCTGGGCGCCGCAGCCACCCTGCTGAGTTTGTTGGTGGTGGGTGCAGATGATATGCTGCTGCCTGCCCTGGGAATGATCGTGATTCTCCTGACGGTTCTTCGCGGACGGCTGGGGGATGCGGAATGTGTCAATGTGAGAGAGGAGGAAGGATCATGCCGCTGAGCCCTTTGGAGACGCTGGCCTCCATTTTTGTCATGTCAGTGGTTACTTTTTTTACACGGGCACTGCCCTTCCTGCTCTTTGACCGGGGAGACCATCCGCCCAAAATCGTGCTCTACCTGGGCAAGGTGCTGCCCCCGGCCATCATTGCCATGCTGATCGTCTATTGCCTGAAGGGTGTGACCTTCACTTCCCTGGGCGGATGGCTGCCTACGCTGCTGGCGGGGGTAACGGCGGTGCTGCTGCACCTTTGGAAGGGAAATGACCTGCTGTCTATTTTTGGAGCCACCGGCCTCTACATGGTATTGGTGCAGGCCGTATTTGCGTGAGGGGTAAGAATGGAGAGACATGTGCTGATTACCGGGGCGTCCCGAGGCATTGGGGCGGCCACCGCCCGGCGTTTTGCTCAGGGAGGCTGGCAAGTGAGCATCCATTATCATAAGAGTCTGCCGCAGGCCCAGGCATTGGCAGAGGAGCTGACCAGGATGGGGAGCAGAGCCGTGCTGGTTCAGGGCGATGTTTCCGATCCAGAACAGGCCCGGCAGTTGGTTGAGCAGGCCCAGCAAGCCCTGGGCCCTCTGGACGCTGTGGTGTGCAACGCCGGAATCGCGTTGCCTATCCAGCTGCTTACCGATACCACGGATCTCCAGTGGCGGCAGGTCATGGGGACCGACCTGGACGGGGTGTTCCATGTCCTGCGGTCTGCGATTCCCGGTATGGTTTCCCAAAAAGCCGGGAGCATTGTCACAGTTTCCTCCATGTGGGGAGTAACGGGAGGCTCCTGCGAGGCACCTTATTCTGCGGCAAAGGCAGGGGTGGTGGGACTGACCAGGGCTCTGGCAAAGGAGCTGGGTCCATCCCATATTCGGGTCAATTGCGTGGCTCCTGGAGCAATTGAGACGGAGATGACCGCCTTCCTGACCCAGGAGGACCGGGAAGCGCTGGCGGAGGAAACCCCTCTTGGAAGAATGGGAACTGCGCAAGAAGTGGCTGAGGCCATTTATTTCCTGGCCGGAGAGCAAGCAAGATTTATTACCGGACAAGTGCTTTGTGTGGATGGCGGAATGGTTATTTAAGTCGGATGTAAGAAAAAAATAAAAGATTTTTAAAAAAATTGCGGTTGTCAGTGTGTGCAAAAGTTGCTATACTACCCATGTAATTGATAGTTTCAGACCAAATGTACCGGTTTTGTACAGGAATTGGAGGAAACCAAATGGGCTGGTCCGGCGGAAATTACGGTGGCTATCGAGGCCGCAGAACCCTGACCGATATTTTAAAGATCATTGCCATTGTTTTAGGGGTGGCGGTGGTCTTAGTTTTGGCGGGTTTGTTTTTGGCACAGGACTATATCGTCTATACGGATGAGGGACTGCGCCTGGAGCTGCCGTTTTTGCAGGAAGAGGAGCAGGCATCCGGCAAAAGCCTTTTGGACCCTGACAGCATCACGCTGAAGGAGCAGGATTGACGAAAGGGGATCCTGGAATTTGTCGGGCGTTCCGGCAAAAACCGGCCAAAGGCCATGAAAACGGGTTGGAAAATGGCCTGAGCTGTGAAAATAGAACCAAATAGAAAGAGCGTCCAGCTGCTGCGTGCAGTTTGGCGCTCTTTGTCTTTCATTCCATAAAATGTAAAAAATAGAAAATTATGTGTTTTTCCAAAACGGGGTAAAATAATTTAATAGAGACGCAACAATACTTCAAAAGCAACGGAATATGTAACGTGACAAGGAAAAACTGCACAAAAGATTGTGAAAGCTCAACAAAATAACACTTGCATTTTTTCACGAGATAAAATACAATGGACCATAAGCAAGCGCTTTATCGCTTTATTTGAAGGTGGTGAGACTATGGCGTTAGAGGCTATTCAGGAGGTAACTCAGGCAGAGGCTCAGGCAAAGGCTCAGTGTGAAGCGGCGGCCATTCAGTCAAAGCAGAAACTGGCCCAGGCTCAGAAGCAGGCTCGTCAGATCCTGGATCAGGCTCGGACTGAGGCGCAGGCGCAGGCCGGACAGATGATGGCCCAGGCCGAAGAACAGGCCGCTGAAGAGACCCGGAAGGCGCTGGCCCAGGCTGAGCTCGACTGCCAGAGCTTGAAGCAGCAGGCCCGTGGGCGGCTGGATCAGGCGGCCCAACTGATCGTAGAAAAGGTTGTGAATCGCTGATGGCTATTGTGAAAATGAAACATCTTCGCCTGGTAGCCATGGCGGAAGACCGGGAGGCTGTGCTTCGTCTGCTCCAACATATGGGATGTGTGGAAGTGGACGAGGCAGCCTTGCAGAAGGATGGCCCGGAAGCGGAGGCATGGGAGCAGCTGAAAGGACAGATGACCCGGCTGGATACCCAGGGCCTCTCCGCTGCCAGAGAGGAGCAGAGTCAGGCTGAGCGGGCGCTGGGTGTACTCAAACGCAGTGCTCCGGCCAAAGGCAGCTTCCTGTCCCCAAAGCCTGAAGTGGCCGAGGGAGAGCTCTTCGACGAGGCGGCCGCCCAACAGGCCCGTGGCTGTGTGGCGGAGATCAACCGGCTGGATGCCCGCCTGAGTGCGATCCATGCCGAGGAAGGAAAGCTGGCTGCCCAGCGGGCTGTGCTGGCTCCGTGGCTAGGATTGGACTTGCCTCTGGAGACCAGCTCGACCAGTCAGGTGACCATCCAGCTGGGGACCCTGCCGGGATCGGTTTCCCTGGAAGAGGCTCAGAGCGCCCTGCAGCAGGTGGGAGAATTGGCGCAACTTACCCAGGTGTCCGCTGATCCTGAGTGGCGCTATTGTCTGTTCGTGTGCCATGATTCCCAGGCCCAGCAGGGACTGGATGCCCTGAAAGATCTGGGGTGGTCCCGAGCGAACCTGCGGGAGTGGACGGGAACCGCTGCGGAAAATGACAAACGCATCACCGATGAACTGGCAGACATGGCACGAGAGCGGGAGGAAATTGGGAAAAAGCTGGCCGGAATGGGCAGCAGCCGTCCCAATGTCCAGCGCCTTTGTGACCTGGCCCAGGTGAATGCCAGCCGGGAGGAGTCCCAGGGAAAACTTCTGAACACAGGGAAAACGTTCCTTTTGGAAGGGTGGGTTCCTGCGGAGAGCTGGCCTCAGCTGAAGCAGGCGCTAAGCGCCTACCCCTGTGCCTATGAAGTGGAGGACCCCGCCCAGGAGGACTATCCTCAGGTGCCGGTGAAGCTGAAAAACAGCCCGCTGACCAGGCCGCTGAACATGGTGACGGAGATGTACTCCTTGCCCGCCTATGGTTCTCTGGACCCCAACCCCCTGATGGCCCCCTTCTTTATCCTCTTTTATGGGATCATGATGGCGGACATGGGGTACGGGCTTTTGATGTTCCTCATCGGGTCGCTGGTACTGTGGAAGAAAAAGCCCACAGGCACCATGGGTCACCTGTGCGGGCTGCTGGTATTGTGCGGAATCAGCACCTTTATCATGGGGGCGGTCACCGGCGGTTTCTTCGGTGATTTCCTGCCCCAGCTGATGAAGCTCATCAACCCCGACAGCACCTTCGCGCTGCCTGCCCTGTTTACCCCCCTGGAGGACACCATGATGATCCTGGTGGGCGCTATGTGCCTGGGCTTTGTCCAGATCCTCACCGGCATGGCCATCAGCTTCTATAAGAAGCTGCGGGACGGCCAGGTGATGGATGCCATCTGGGAAGAGGTCACCTGGTGGGTGGTCTTTGCCGGAGCGGCCCTGGCCATTCTGGGTGTGACCAACCTGGTGCTCATTTTGGGCGGCGTTATGGTTGTGGCCGGCCCTGTGATTACAGGGACGGGATTTGGAAAGATTACCGGGATTTTCGGTTCTCTCTATAATCATATCACCGGTTATTTCGGCGATATCCTCTCCTATTCCCGTCTTATGGCCCTGATGCTGGCCGGGTCCGTCATTGCACAGGTGTTCAACACGCTGGGCGCGATTCCTGGCAATATCGTGATCTTTATCCTGATCTCCTTTGTGGGCAACGCCCTGAACTTTGCGCTGAACCTGCTGGGCTGCTACGTCCACGACCTGAGACTTCAGTGTCTGGAGTATTTCGGGAAATTCTACCAGGACGGCGGAAAACCCTTCCGTCCCCTGGATCTAAATACAAAATACTATAACATCGTCAAATAAAAGAGGAGGACGACACTATGGAGTCTATGGACATGAATCAATTGGTGGCAATTCAGCAAAGTTTGACCTTCCTGGGCAGCATCGGCGGCCTGGCCCTGGCCCTGCTGGGCGCAGGCCTGGCGGCGGTGCTCAGCGGCATTGGTTCTGCCAAAGGTACCGGTATTGCCGGCGAGGCGGGCACTGGCCTTCTGTGTGAGGACCCCAGCAAGTTTGGTAAGGTTATGATCCTTCAGGTGATTCCCGGTACCCAGGGCCTGTATGGTCTGGTGGTATGGTTCTTCGCCGTGTTCCGCATGGGCCTGCTGTCCGGCACTCTGCCTGACCTGACGGTTGCCCAGGGTATGCAGTACTTTGTGGCCTGCCTGCCCATGGCGTTGGGCGGTCTGTTCTCCGCCATTGCCCAGGGCCGCGTGGCTGCCGGTTCCATCAACATTCTGGCCAAGAAGCCCGATGACTGGTCCAAGGGCATGGTCCTTTGTATCACCGTGGAGTTCTACGCCATCCTGTCTCTGCTGGCCTCTATGCTGATGATCATCAACATCAGCGCGTAAGGCGCAAGAAAGGAATCCGCCAATGGAAGGAATTGAAAAAATTACCGCCAAGATTGCCCAGGATGCCCAGGCGGAAGTAAGCCGCCTGGAGCGGGAGACCCAGGCACAGGTGGATGAAATGGTTGCCCAGGCTCAGGCCCAGGCGGAGAAAGAGACCGCCGATACCCTGGCACGGGGCAAGAAGGCCGCCCATGAGCGGCTGGAGCGGCTGCAGTCCGCTGCTGGTATGGAGCGGCGCAAGCTGGAGCTTGCCGCCAAGCAGGAGGTGCTGGGCGAGGCCTTTGACCAGGCGCTGGAGAAGCTGTGCTCCATGCCGGAAGGAGAGTATGTAAAGCTGCTCACCGCTCTGGTGCTGGAGGCCTCCTCCACTGGAAAAGAACAGCTTATTTTCTCTGCGAAGGACCGTGCACAGATCGGCAAGCAGGTTGTGGTGGCCGCTAACGAGGCCCTGGCCAGCCAGGTAGCCCCTGAGCTGCCTGAGTCCATCACCGACTCCAAGGTGGGGGCCTTTGTGGGCAAGCTGGTCAATACCACCGCCGCTATGGTGAACGGTACCGCCATGCTCACCCTCTCCCAGGAGACACGGGAGATGAAGGGCGGCTTTATCATGGTGGATGGAGACGTGGAAATCAACTGCGCCTTTGAGACCCTGATCCGTCTGCAGCGGGAGAAGCTGGAAAAAGAAGTGGCAAACGTTTTATTTCCCCAATGAAAAGTGAGGTGAGATCCGTTGTCTCACAGAAAAGATACTGATTACCTGGCTATTTCCGCCCGGATTCGCGCCATGGAGAACCGGCTTTTGACGCGGGAGCGGATGGACAGGATGATCGACGCCCGAGATCAGAGCGAGGCCATGAAGGTCCTCTCTGAGTGCGGCTACAACGATGCGGCCGGACTGGATGCCGCCCTTTTGCAGGCCAGGGCAGAGGTGTTCCGGGATATGGAGCGCTCCGCCCCCGACCCCCGGCTTGTGGAAGTGTTTCAGATCAAGTACGACTACCACAATGCCAAGACCATCCTGAAGGCCCAGGCCATGGGCACCGATCCGGAGCGTCTGCTGCTGGGCGGCGGCCGGTATGAGCCGCGGGAGCTTTTGGAGATGTGGCGGCGGGAGGAGCTGAAGGGCTGTTCTCCCACCTTCACCCGTGCTATGGAGGCTGCCAAAGCACTCCTGGATGAGAGCCATGACCCCCAAAAGGCCGATCTGCTTCTGGACCGGGCCTGCTATGAGGAAATGGCTCAGTTGGCACGGGAGCTCCAAAGCCCCTTCCTCCAGGGCTATGTGCGCCTTTGTGTGGATGTGGCCAACCTCCGCGCTGCCGTCCGGGTGTACCGGATGGGCAAGGAGGGGGAATTCCTGCGGCAGGTGCTGCTGAGCGGAGGCAATGTCTCCGAGCAGTCCATCCTCTCTGCCCGGCGGGAGGCACTGGCGGACGTGTTCCGCTCCGGACCTTTGGCTGGGGCTGCAGAGCTGGGGGAAAAGCTGCTGCAGCCCGGCGGCGGTTCCCTGACGGAATTTGAGCGGGAGTGTGACAACGCGCTGACCGCCTATCTGGCCGCAGCCCGCCGTGTTCCCTTTGGAGAGGAGACGGTGATCGGCTACCTCTATGCCAAGGAACAGGAATTTACCGCGATTCGTTCCATTTTTGCGGGACGGGCGGCTGGGCTGGATGGAGACACCATCCGTGCCCGGCTTCGGGAGACCTATGTGTAAGGGGGTGGGTGGAAATGTATAAAATTGCTGTGATGGGTGACATGGACAGCGTCCTGGGTTTCAAGGCCCTGGGGCTGGAGGTGTGCCCGGTGTCCACCCCGGAAGAGGGCCGGGAGGCCCTGCACCGCATGGCCAAGGAGAACTATGCCATCCTCTACATGACCGAGCAGCTGGCCGCCCAGATGGGGCCGGAAATTGCCCGGTATAAGGATGCCCTGACTCCGGCCATTATTCTGGTTCCCGGCAAGGAGGGATCCCTGGGGATTGGGATGGCCAATATCAAAACAGCGGTGGAACGCGCCGTGGGAGCTGATATTTTGTAAGCTTCCTCATCTGAGAAATTTACTTCGAAGGAAGGTTTAGCCTATGGGAAAGATCGTCAAGGTCTCCGGCCCGCTGGTGGTGGCCACCGGCATGGAGGAGGCCAACATGGCCGACGTGGTCCGTGTGGGCGAGCAGCGTCTGATCGGTGAGATCCTCACCATGACCGGCGGCTCTGCTTCCATTCAGGTCTACGAGGAGACCTCTGGCCTGGGCCCTGGGGCGGAAGTGGTCACCACTGGCGCCCCTCTGTCCGTGGAGCTGGGCCCCGGCCTGATTGAGAATATTTACGACGGCATCCAGCGCCCCCTGGAGGTCATCATGGAGAAGGTACAGGGGAATAACCTGCCCCGCGGTGTGGAAGTACCCGCCCTGGACCGGGAGAAGAAGTGGGAGTTTACTCCCACCGTGGAGCCTGGTGCCCAGGTGGTGGGCGGTGATGTGATCGGTACCGTTCAGGAGACCGACTCCATCCTCCACAAGATCATGATCCCCCCCAAAATGCAGGGCAAGATCGTCTCCATCCAGGGCGGGTCCTACACCGTCACCGAGACGGTGGCCGTGCTGGAGCAGCCCAACGGTACCAAGACCGAGCTGTCTCTCATGCAGAAGTGGCCCGTCCGTGTGGGACGCCCCTACAAGCATAAGTATCCTCCCACCATCCCACTCCAGTCTGGACAGCGGATCGTGGATACCTTCTTCCCCGTGGCCAAAGGCGGCACCGCCGCTATCCCCGGCCCCTTCGGCTCCGGCAAGACGGTGATGCAGCACGCCCTGGCCAAGTGGTCGGACGTGGACCTGGTGGTCTACATCGGCTGCGGCGAGCGCGGCAACGAGATGACCGACGTTCTCCGGGAGTTCCCCGAGCTGGTGGACCCCCGTACCGGCCAGTCTCTGATGAAGCGTACCGTGCTGATCGCCAATACCTCCGACATGCCTGTGGCTGCCCGTGAGGCCTCCATCTACACCGGCATTACCATTGCCGAGTACTTCCGTGACATGGGCTACGCCGTGGCCGTCATCGCCGACTCCACCTCCCGCTGGGCCGAGGCTTTACGCGAAATGTCCGGCCGTCTGGAAGAGATGCCCGGTGAGGAGGGCTACCCCGCCTACCTGAGCTCCCGTCTGGCCCAGTTCTATGAGCGTGCGGGCAGCGTGTCCTGCCTGGGCTCGGACGAGCGCCGGGGCAGCCTCACCGCCGTAGGCGCCGTATCCCCTCCGGGCGGCGACCTCTCTGAGCCCGTCTCCCAGGCTACCATGCGGATCGTCAAGGTGTTCTGGGCTCTGGATGCCTCCCTGGCCTACCGCCGCCACTTCCCCGCCATCAACTGGCTGAATTCCTACTCCCTGTACCTGGACTCCCTGAAGAGCTGGTATGATGAAAACCTGGGCAAGAATTTCCTCCAGAACCGGGAATGGGCTATGGCCGTGCTCCAGGAGGAGGCCAGCCTCAACGAGATCGTTCAGCTGGTTGGTAAGGATTCCCTGTCCGCCAAGGATCAGATCACCCTGGAAGTGGCCAAGATGATCCGGGAGGACTTCCTCCAGCAGAATTCCTTCGTGGACATCGACTCCTACTCCGAGTATGACCGTCAGGCCAGAATGCTGACCATGATCCGGGACTATGACGTTCAGTGCCGGGCTGCGGCGGAGAAGGGCGGCTCCCTGGCCGACCTCTTTGCCATTCCCGCCCGCGAGGGCATCGGCCGGGCTAAGTCTGTCCCCGCCGACCAGTATAAAGACAACTACGCCGCCCTGTCCGAGGAGATGGAGCGGGAGATCACTGCCATTGGAGAGAAAGGAGCGGATGCACTGTGATTCGGGAATATAAAACGATCCAGGAGATCTCCGGCCCTCTGATGGTGGTCAACCGGGTCCAAGGGGTCACCTATGACGAACTGGCCGAGATCGAGCTTTCTGACGGTTCTGTCCGCCGGTGTAAGGTTCTGGAGGTCAACGGCGACTCCGCCGTGGTGCAGCTCTTTGAGGCCAGCGCCGGCATTAACCTGCGGGATTCCAAGATCCGTTTCCTGGGCCACCCCCTCCAGCTGGCCGTCAGCGGCGATATGCTGGGCCGTGTGTTCAACGGCATGGGCCAGCCCATTGACGGCGGCCCCGCCATTTTGGCCGACGAGTACCGGGACATCAACGGCCTGGCCATGAACCCCGCCGCCCGGAACTACCCCAACGAGTTTATTCAGACGGGCATCTCCACCATCGACGGCCTGAACACCCTGGTCCGTGGCCAGAAGCTGCCCATCTTCTCCGGTTCCGGTCTGCCCCACGCCGCTCTGGCGGCCCAGATCGCCCGTCAGGCTAAGGTGCTGGACGGCGAGAGTAACTTCGCCGTGGTCTTTGCCGCCATCGGCATTACCTTCGAGGAATCCGAGTTCTTCGTCAGCGAGTTTAAGCGCACCGGCGCCATCGACCGTACCGTCCTGTTCACCAACCTGGCCAATGACCCCGCTGTAGAGCGTATCGCTACGCCCCGTATGGCCCTGACCGCCGCGGAGTACCTGGCCTTTGAGAAGAACATGCACGTACTGGTCATCCTCACCGACATCACCAACTACGCCGAAGCTCTGCGTGAGATCTCCGCCGCTAAGAAGGAGGTCCCCGGCCGGCGTGGTTACCCCGGCTACCTGTACACCGACCTTGCCACCATGTACGAGCGTGCCGGCCGTCAGGTTGGGAAGGAGGGGTCCATCACCATGATCCCCATCCTGACCATGCCGGAAGACGATAAGACTCACCCCATTCCCGACCTGACCGGTTATATCACCGAGGGACAGATCATCCTCTCCCGTGAGCTCTACCGCCGGGGCGTCAATCCCCCTGTGGATGTGCTGCCTTCCCTGTCCCGTCTGAAGGATAAGGGTACCGGCGAGGGGAAGACCCGTGAGGACCACTCGGGCACCATGAACCAGCTCTTTGCCGCTTACGCCACTGGTAAGGAAAACAAGGAGCTCATGTCCATTCTGGGTGAGGCCGCCCTGAGTCCCACGGACCTGCTGTACGCCAAATTTGCCGACGAGTTTGAAAAGCGCTATGTCTCCCAGGGGACGGACGAGAACCGCTCGATTTTCGAGACCCTGGATCTGGGCTGGGAGCTTTTGAGCATCCTGCCCCGGAGCGAGCTGAAGCGAATCAAGCCTGAGCATATCGACAAGTATCTGCCCAAGAAGGATTAAGGGGGGATTTGAGTGCCTTCCACAACGATAAATCCTACCCGTATGGAGCTCACCCGCCTGAAAGGCCGCCTGAAAACTGCCCAGCGGGGTCATAAGCTCCTGAAGGACAAACGGGATGAGCTGATGAAGCAGTTCATGGATGTGGTCCGGGAGAACCGTGCCCTGCGCCGACGGGTGGAGGAGGGGCTAATGCGGGCCCACGGTGCCTTTACCGTGGCAGCTGCCCTTATGTCTCCGGAGATGCTGGAGCAGTCTCTGCTGTATCCCAAGCAGAGCGTGGAGCTGGACATGACCTTTGAAAATGTCATGTCAGTGGATGTGCCCCGGTATCAGTTCCACACCTCCAGCCAGGAGCCGGGGGAGATCTACCCCTATGGCTTTGCCCAGACCAGCGGTGAGCTGGACGATGCAGTAGACGCCATGGCCCAGGTCTTTCAGGATATGCTGAAGCTGGCGGAGGTAGAAAAGACCTCCCAACTGCTGGCTGAGGAGATCGAAAAGACCCGCCGGCGTGTCAACGCGCTGGAATATGTGAAGATTCCGGAGATGCAGCAGAACATCAAGTATATCACCATGAAGCTGGATGAAAATGAGCGTGCCAACACCATACGCCTTATGAAGGTGAAGGACCTCATCCTCAAGGAGGCCATCCAGGAGCGCCAGGAGGCAAATGCCAGGGCGGTGGAGACCTTTGGCGGAGAAGCTCCCGGCACGATCTAAAGAGCAATTTCCACAAAAGTGGCGGTGCCAACTTGAGCACCGCCACTTTTTTATTCTGTGGGACGATAAAACCGGCGTCAGGATAGCCTGCGCCAGCAGAATTGACCGGAGCTGGGATACAGCCGGCAGAGTGCTTACTGGTTCATTTTGGCCTTGACCAGATACTGGCCGTCGGTGACGCCGCCGAAGAGATATTTGCCGTCCGCGTTGGTCTTGGTGGTGGCGATCAGCACCTCACGCCCCTCGACCAGCTGGAAAAGTCCGACAAAGCATCCGGCTACTACATTGCCCTTCTGGTCACGGATAATGCCGCTGACGGTGCCGTTGTAGGTGCGGGAATCCACCACCATGGTCAGGTTGACATTGGCAATGGAACCGTTCAGGATGGTGACGGATGTGGGGGCGGTGGTGATGTGACCCACGGCGGAGGCAATCAGAGTGTAGATACCGTCAGCCACATCATAGAAGGCGAACTCACCGTCATCTACGGAGTAGGTGGTGGCAACGACTTCGCCGGCCAGGTTGCGCAGAGAGAGCTTAGCGCCGGATAGGGGAGCGGGAGTAAGATTGACCAGCGTCTGCACTACGCCGGCAATGGCGCCCAGGGAGAGTGAGGCATCGCGCGTACAGGTCAGGTCGATCTGGCTGGTATTGCCCTGAGTGAGGACAACGCCGATTCCAGTGCTGAGCAGATACCCCTCTTTGACTGCGGCCACGGTATAAGTGCCGGCCGGGATGCCTTCCAGAGTGTAGCCGCCGTCCGCATCTGTCACAGTGTGCTGATAGGGGGTTCCCTGGCTGTCAAACAGCTTGACCGTGGCGTCGGCAATGGGGGAAGCCCCGTCGGTGACGGTACCCATAAGGGTTGCGGTGGCAGCAGGGACAGGAGGCAGCGTCAGATTGATGTCCGCCTCTTGGGTTCCGGAAATGGGGAAACTTTGACTGTATTGCAGCTGCAGCAGATCCTGGGTGATATCGGCCATAAAAATTACCTCCTGAGACTTGAACAGTAACAGCCGGCGCAGGCCGGCTGCCGATATAATCCATGCTCTTCCCATGGGAAAGGTGCAGATAGAAAAACAGCAGCGCCAATTCGACGCTGCTGTTTTTGCCTGTTCACATTAAAGCGGAGGCATTTGCTCATAGCTCTGGTTTTGACGGCAAAGTGTGTCATAAAAACCGGCCTGGGCCACAGAAGTATAGGGGATGACCCAGAGGGAAAGGGGAAGGACGATCAGATTGGAGAGAAGAAAGGCTGGGGCGCTGTTGATGACAGACTGATAAAACCACAAATTATCTGCGCTTATGGCGGTGGAGAAAGCGCCGTTTTGGATAAGAAAGAAAAGCAATACACCACCGGACAGCAGAGATTGCAGCAGATACCAGCCGATGAAGGAAAACTGCAGCTTGAACAGCTCCCATTTTTGTCCCCGCATCATCTCCACGCTGCGGCTCACCGCGGCACTTGCTCCGTCATCTGGAAAATCCGCCAGCAAGTAGGGTGCGAGCGCGTAACGGAGCATGATGACCACCACGGCAATATAGAATAGAAGGATGCCCAAAACATAGGCCGCAGGGACAGGGATCAAAAAGAACAGGATGGTCATCCCCATAGCAAGCAGGAATACCCAGAGGAACATGCGCAGGATAATCAGCATCTCCATGATAATGACCCGCCCGGCGATGGAAAAGCCCTGTATGAGGGCCCCGGCACCAGGATTCAGCCTGCGCCAGGTCCAAAGGGACCAAAGGTTGTAGCCAAAGTAGATGACCACATAGTACAGATTATAGAGGATCGTGCAGAAAAAGAGGAAAAAGCTGAATTCCGCCCAAACAGATCCCCTGAAGGAAGAAAGTTGGTGGATCAGGCCCTCCACTCCAGTGGTCAAAAGAAGGTATATCAGACAGACCGCCCAAAACCGGGGTCTGGTCAGTCTCATGGCCTCCCGAGCCTGACGCTTCAGACTCTTTCGATCAAATAACATCATAAAATAGTCTCCAATTACTCCCACTTGTCCATGATTTGGCGCAGCTGATCGGCCAGCTTGGCCAGATCCTTGTTGGAGCGTCCCCGGCTGCGGCTGATAAGGTCGGCCAGATCCCGAGAGACGTCCTGAAGCCGCAGGAAAGCGGGGGAAGGCGCGGAAGCGCCGCCAGCGGTGCGCTTGGTCTCCAGAACAATTCCCTTAGCCAGCATACGATTTTCCAGCAGATCGTAGACCTCCTCATAGAGAGGAGCGTGGGCAGGGAGGCCCCGCTCATTGAGGTCGGCGGCAAAAAGCTCTGTGACCTCCGAATCTCCGTGTACCACAAAGACCTGCTGCGGCTTGGGGGAGAAGTGCTCCACCCAGGAGAGCAGGTGGTCCCGGTCCGCGTGGGAGCTCAGTCCCTTAAAGTTGACGATCCGGGCCCGGACGGCAATCTCCTCGCCAAAGAGCTTGACCGATTTGGCCCCTTCCAGAAGCCGGCGGCCCAAGGTGCCCTCCCCCTGGTATCCCACAAAGACGACCGCACATTCCGGCCGCCAGAGGTTGTGCTTCAAATGGTGGCGGATGCGGCCCGCATCGCACATGCCGGAAGCGGAAATGATGATCTTGGGGGTGGGGTCCATGTTGAGGGCTTTGGACTCCTCGGTAGACTGGGTGAGGGTGAGGCCAGGGAAGGTAAACAGATCCTCTCCGCCCTGGAGCACGGCAATGGCCTCCTCGTCCAGGTAGCCGTGGAGGTCGCCGGCGTAGATCTTGGTGGCCTCGGCGGCCAGGGGGCTGTCCACGCAGACGGTGAAGTTGGGGACCGTCCGCACCATCCCGTTATTTTTGATCTCCCGCAGGAAGTACAAAAGCTCCTGGGTGCGGCCCACGGCAAAGGAGGGAATGACAATATTGCCTCCTTTGGAAAATACGTCGTCAATGAGGGCGGCCAAGGCCTCGGTGTAGCTCTCAGGCGGCTCGTGGTTGCGGTCGCCGTAGGTGGACTCCATGACCACATAGTCTGCCTGCTCCACAAAGGAGGGGTTGCGGATGATGGGCTGGTCCACATTGCCCAGATCTCCGGAAAAGACCAGCTTTTTGGTCACGCCGTTTTCCGTAGCCCAGATCTCCACCGCGGAGGAACCCAGCAGATGCCCCGCATCACAGAAACGGGCTTTCACACCTTCGCACAGGTCAAAGATCTGGCCGTACTCGTGGGTGTGCAGCAGTTGAAGGGCAGCTTCCGCATCGGCCAGAGTGTACAAAGGTTCGACCTCATCCCGGCCGGCTCGCTTCCCTTTTTGGTTCTGCCACTGGGCATCGCTTTCCTGAATGTGGGCGGAATCCCGGAGCATAATGGACAGGAGCTGGGCCGTGAGGCGAGTGGCAACGATCTGGCCGGAAAAACCCTCTTTTGCCAAAAGAGGGAGACGGCCGGAGTGGTCAATGTGGGCGTGGGTGACCAAAACATAGTCAATATAGCTGGGGGCGAAATCCAGAGCGTTGTCGTCGTGCTCATCCCGACCCTGCTGCAGGCCGCAGTCGATGAGGATTTTTTTACCTCCAACTTCCAGACAGTGGCAGCTGCCCGTAACAGCATGGGCGGCGCCGAAAAATGTGAGTTTCATATAGGAACCTCCTGTTTACAGTTTGGAAGGATTGATCTTATTGTACACTGTTTCTCCAGGAAATTCCACTCTAATTTGTTAATATTGTAAAAACATGCCTCAGGGCAGCAGGCCAAAATGTTCCAGTGCGGTAACCACACCGTCTTCGTCCACCGTACCGGTGACATAGTCGGCCTGACTCTTTACAAAGTCACTGGCCGAGCCCATGGCGATTCCGGTTCCGGCGTGGACCAGCATGGACAGGTCATTTTCTCCGTCTCCAAAGGCCATGGTATGTTCCAGGGGAATGGAGAAATGCTCCAATATGGCATCCATTCCCTTGTCCTTCCCGCCGGTGGTGGGGATCACATCCAGAAAATAGGGGTGCCACCGGGTGGTTTTCAGGTGGGGAGCCCGGTCCAGAAGCAGCCCCTCGTTCTCTTTGGTGAGGAAGGTGATGGCCTGATAGATGTCCCGGCCCAGGGCCCGCGTTGGATCGGCGGTGGGAGGAAGGGGAAGGTGCAGGTCGTCCATGAACTGGACCGTATACTGGTCAGAGTAGTTGATGTAGATGTCCTTTCCCTCCAAAAAGATGCAGGAGAAGGCATTGGAGCCGGCGGCGGCTACCAGTTCCTCTACGGCAGCGGGCTCCATGGGGTTGCTGCGCAGTACCTTGTCCCCACAGTAGCAGTACTGGCCGCTGAGGGTCACATAGCCGTCAAAGGGGAAAGCGGAGCGGACCGCGTCCAGCATAAGAGGATGCCGGCCGGTGGATACGAAAAGCTTGATCCCCCTGGCCTGGAGGGTGTGCAGGGCAGAAAGCACACGGGGAGAGATCTGGTGGGTTTGAAAGCTGACCAGGGTTCCGTCAATGTCAAAGAAAATCGCCTCAACCATGATTGGACCTCCGAACGAGAATGTTTGCTCCATTGTACAACAGGGGCGGGAGCATTTCTATGTGCGATTTGGACAATCTTCATTCCCAATTGGGGAAAGCAGGCATAAAAAGGAGGGAGAAGGCCATAAAATGGACCAGTGGAAGGGGGTCTTACCATGGACTACGAGACGGACAGAGGCAGGATGGAGATGAGCCATCATGTCATTTTGGAGGAACGGGAACAGCTGGTCATTTCCGGGGTAGAGGAGGTGGAACGCTTTGATGAGAGTTCCATTCTGCTTACCACCGCCCAGGGAGAGTTGGAAATCCAGGGGGAGGGGCTCCACATTGAAAAGCTGTCCCTGGATGGAGGAGACCTGAAGGTGGAAGGGCGGGTGAACGCCCTGATCTATGAGACAGAGGAGGGCCGCAGGGGAGGGCTGTTTGCCCGGCTGCTGGGAGGATGAACATAGACACCATAGAGCAGGGCCGGGCCCTGTGCCAGGCTCTGCTGCTGGGCGGGGCCATGGGAGTAGGTTATGACGTTCTGCGTATTATCCGGGTACGGCTAAGACTGCCGCTGCTGGGCCCCATCCTGGATTTGGCCTTCTGGTTAGGAGCAACGGGAGCCCTGTTTGTTTGGTCCCAGAGCGCATGGGGCGGGCAGGTCCGACTGTATGGAGCGCTGTTCTGCCTGTTGGGTGGCGCGGCCTATTTCTGGGCAATCAGCCCCTGGATGTTGAAATTTGGCTATCTTTTGGCAGATCTTGTCACCCAGTTATGGGAAATTTTAATACTTCCCTTGGGGTTAACCGGAGCTTTTTTAAAAAAAATCAGAGAACTTGCAAAAAACATCTTCCTTTCCGGAACGAAATGGTATAAAATAAAGCAGAATACGAGACAGTTGGATGCGGTACAGCGCCGCCGTTTGCTGCGGGAAGGGAGTGTGGTGGATGGTACGATTCAAACGGGCCGGAATTTTGACCAAGCTGGTCGTGCTGGTCCTTCTCATCTACATGGCCACTTCCCTTATGGACCTGAGGGGGAAAATCCAAAGCGTGGAAGAACAGCGCGACGCTTTGGTTCAGCAGGTGGCCAACCAGCAGCTGCGCAACCAAGAGCTGCAGGACGCCATCGAAAACAGCGACGACCCTGATATGATGGAACAAGTGGCCCGTGACAAGGGCTTCGTCCGCCAGGGTGAGGAGCTGTATGTAGACGTGGCCAACTGACCCGGCCGCTGCTCCGGCCAGGGGAATGTGTGTCCCCGGACGGAGAATTTTACAAGGAGGATATTTCGGTCGCTTATGGAGTTTGGAGTTGGGGCCGTCGTAGACGGCAAGGTTACAGGTATCACAAAATTTGGGGCTTTTGTTGCACTGCCGGAGGGAAAGTCCGGTCTGGTGCATATTTCCGAGATTGCCTATTCCTATGTGAATGAGGTCTCTGACCATCTGCACGAGGGGCAGGAGGTCAAGGTCAAGATCATCGGCATCGACCAGGCAAACCGGATCAATCTATCCATCAAGCAGGTAGAGCCCCCACCTCAGCGTGCCCCCCGGCAGCAGGGAGGCGGCGGACAGCAGCGCTTTAATGGCGGCGGCCGTCCCCACCAGAACAGTGCCCCCCGCCCCATGGGCTTTGTGCGCCAGGCTCCAAAGGAACCCACTGATTTTGAGGACCGGCTGAAGCAGTTCATGCAGTCCTCGGACAGCAAGCTGTCTGAGCTGCGCTACATCGAAAAGAAGAGCGGAAACCGCCGGGGAGGCGGCCGCCGGTAACAGGGCCGGAGATTGAGCTTACACCGTCGTTGTCCAGGGCCGCCGCTTATGCGGCGGCCCTGTTTTTGCAAAAAAAACGCCCCCATTTGGGGGCGTCCAGAGTGCGGGGAAGCCCCCGATTGGTTGAGCCAAAGAGAGTATACGATACAAACAAGATAAGGTCAACGGGAAACCTGTCGTTTCCCGAAACGGAGGAACAAAACCATGCTGATCATCAACGGAACCGTCCACACCATGGACGGACTGACTATTCCCAACGGCTATGTGGCCGTGTCCGGGGACAAGATTGCAAAGGTGGGCCCCATGGAAGAGTGCCCCGACCACTGGGAGGGAGAGACTCTGGATGCCGGAGGCGGCCATATCATGCCGGGGTTTATCGATGCCCATTGCCATCTGGGCATGTTTGGAGATGCTCTGGGCTTTGAAGGAGATGATGGCAATGAGGCCACAGATCCCTGTACCCCCCATCTTCGGGCCATTGATGGAGTAAATCCCCTGGACCGCTGTTTTGAGGAGGCTCGGGCGGCGGGGGTGACCACCGTTCTCACCGGCCCTGGTTCCGCCAACCCCATCTCCGGCCAATTTGCGGCCATTAAGACCATGGGCAAATGGGTGGATGCCATGGTGGTGAAGGCTCCTATTGCCATGAAGCTGGCCCTTGGGGAGAATCCCAAAAGTGTCTACAATGAGCGCCACGAGACCCCGGTCACCCGTATGGCCACCGCTGCCATTATCCGGGAGAACCTGCGCAAAGCCCTGGAATACGGGGAGAAGCTGGAGCGGGCGGAGGCGGACGAAGAGGAAGAAAAGCCCGATTATGACGCTAAGCTGGAGGCTTTGCTGCCTGTGGTGCGGGGGGAGCTGCCCGTCCATATCCATGCCCACCGGGCTGACGACATTGCTACCGGGGTGCGCATTGCCAAAGAGTTTGGGCTGAAATGCGTCATTGTCCACGGTACTGAGGCCCATCGTATCCCGGAGCTTTTGGAACAGGAAGGGGTGCCGGTCATCACCGGTCCCTGCCTGGGAGACCGCTCCAAACCGGAGCTGGCCAATATGACCATCGAGAGCCCGGCGGTGCTTACCCTCCAGGGGGTGAAGGTAGCCATCTGTACGGACCACCCGGAGGTGCCTATTCAGCATCTGCCCCTGTGCGCGGCAATGGCGGTGAAGGGCGGCATGCTGCCCGAGGCGGCCCTGGCAGCCATTACCATTAACCCCGCCCAGATCGCCGGCATTGACCACCAGGTGGGTTCCCTCACGCCGGGGAAGGACGCAGATATTGTCATTACCACCGGCCATCCTATCAACCTTCTGAGCCGGGTGCGGGCGGTCTTCATCGGCGGCATCCGGGTGAAGGGTTAAGCGCGTATATATTTAGAAAAAATTAACAAAAAGCTATGGCTTTTTTGTGTGTTTGTGGTATAATAAGATAACGGTGGGAGGGAACTCCCTCTCCGCTGGAGAGGGAGCGCCCTCCCACTTCTATACCTGCCCCTCTGGGGCGAAAGGAGCGGAAAGTATGAAATTCGTATTTACGGACAAAAAGGTGAACCTGCCTGATGCCATTCACAAGTATGCAGAGAAAAAGGTAGGAAAGCTGGACCGTTTTTTTAAGGAGGATGCCACCGCAGCCATCACATTCAGCATTGAAAAGGAGCGGAATAATAAGGTAGAAATTACCATCCGCTCCAACGGTACCATTTTCCGGGTATCTGAGAGCACCTCCGATATGCACGCCTCCATCGATGCCGCGGTGACCACACTGGAGCGGCAGATCCGTAAGAACAAGACCCGCCTGGAGAAGCGGCTGCGCCAGGGTGCCTTTGAGCGGGCCCTGGACGTGAGTGAGATCTCCACCTTTGCACCCGATGAGCCCGAGGAAGGGGAGTACCGCATTGTCCGCAGCAAGACCTTCCCCATCAAGCCCATGACACGGGACGAGGCCATCTTGCAGATGAATCTGCTGGGCCACAGCTTCTTTGCCTTCCGGGACGAGGAGTCTGACGGCACCTTTGCCGTGGTGTACCGCCGCTACGACGGGGACTATGGCTTGATCGAAGACGGACAGTAAGAGATAAAAAATGCCCCCGGCGCCTTCGCGCGCCGGGGGCATTTTTGTAATTTGCCAAATAGTTCAGTCCTCGCCCTCCAGAAAATAGGAAGCCTCCATGTCGGCAGTGGCCAGGGCAAAAGCCAGGGGATATTTTTGAAAGGCCTGGCCAACGGTACGGTTGTCCTCAGTGCCGGAAAAGCCCATATGCCAACGGATGGCCATGGCCTCCTCCCGTGTGAGACGGATATAACCGTTGGCGATGTACACGCTCTTTTCCCCGTGACCGTAGGGAAGGGGATCGTCAAAGGTGTAGGTGGGCACCTTTTCCCACTGGCCGGTGGCCTCATTTTTCACGTTGCGGGTGCCCCGTTTGTAGCAGCCGATTTTGCAAAGGTCATGGAGCAGAGCGACAATGGCGATGGACTCGTCACTGTACTCCAGCCCGTAGAGTTCCTGTACCCGTTCCCGCTGGAGATAATCCACCAGACAGTGGTACACATTGAGACTGTGCTCACACAGCCCGCCTTCGTAAGCCCCGTGATACCGGGCAGAGGCCGGAGCGGTAAAGAAGTCGCTTTTGTTTTCCAGAAAATCCAGCAGCTTGTCTGCTCCGTCCCGGATGATGTGGGATTTGAAAATTTCAATAAATTCTTCCTTGCAGGACATGCCCTTCCTCCTAAAAATCCGCGCCAGGGCGGGAGATTTTGTGAGACGATTGTACCACAGGGGACGAGAAAAAGCCAGTCGGGATTTTCTTTCCCACATGGGGAGAAGGGGGCTGAGCAGGGAAAATAATTCACCGAAAGCCTTGACAAACGGCCCTGAACCTAGCTACAATTTTAATAGTATGGACCCTTGTGGGAAGTCTTGGAAATATGGAATGAGGAGTGTGTATCATGCGGATTTATGTGACCGAAGATTATAATGCCATGAGTCACCGGGTGGCCAGCATTTTGGCTGCTCAGGTCATGCTGAAGCCTGATTGTGTGCTGGGTCTGGCGACCGGTTCTACCCCTGTTGGTGCCTATAAGCAGCTGGTGGAGTGGTACAAGAAGGGGGACCTGGACTTCTCTCAGGTCCGTTCCATTAACTTGGATGAGTATGTGGGCTTGGCTCCCACCCATGACCAGAGCTACCGCTATTTTATGCAGTCCAACCTCTTTGACCATGTAAATATTGTACCCGACAATACCAATGTGCCTTACGGCTTGGCTGAGAATGCCGCGGAGGAGTGCCGCCGGTATAACGAGGTCATCCATACCCTGGGTCCCATTGATCTGCAGCTGCTGGGCATGGGCCACAACGGCCACATTGGCTTTAACGAGCCTGCCGACGCTTTTGAGCTGGAGACCCATGTGGTCGATCTGACCGATACCACCATCCAGGCCAACGCCCGCTTCTTTGCCTCCGCCGACGAGGTGCCCCGTCAGGCCATGACCATGGGCATCCAGACCATCATGCAGGCCAAGAAGGTCCTGGTGGCCGTCAGCGGTAAGGACAAGGCCGAGATCGTAAAGAAGGCCTTCACCGGCCCTGTCACGCCCCATGTGCCCGCTTCTATCCTTCAGATGCACCCGGATGTGATCCTGGTGGGCGACAAGGCCGCTCTCAGCCTGCTGTAAGCAGAGAGAAATTCCGAGGGCCGCGGTCCAGTGACCGCGGCCCTTTTTGGTGAGGAGGAGAAGCCATGGAGCTCTATTTTGCCCCGATGGAGGGGGTGACCGGCCCTCAATTCCGGCGGGCCCACCACAATTATTTTTCCGGGGTGGACCAATACTACCTCCCCTTTATCAGTCCCACCCAGGACCATGTGTTTACCCCCAGGGAACTGCGCAATGTGGGGCCCCAGGCCAATGAGGGGATTCCCGTGGTGCCCCAGCTGCTCACGAAACGCGCGGGGGACTTTATTTGGGCGGTCAAAGAGCTGGGGAAGATGGGCTATCGGGAGGTGAATTGGAACCTGGGCTGTCCCTCCGGCACCGTGGTGGCGAAGGGGAAGGGAGCCGGGATGTTGGCGGATCTTCGGGCTTTGGATGAATTTTTTGAGACGGTCTTTTCTGCCGACCTGGGCGGGGTGGCGATTTCCGTGAAAACCCGCCTGGGGCTGGAGTCTCCGGAGGAGTTTCCCGCTCTGGCGGAGGTTTTTGCCCGGTATCCGATTTCCTTGCTGATCCTCCATCCCCGGATACGGGAGGATTATTATAAGGTTCCGGTACGGGAGGAAGAGTTTGTAAAAGCGCTGCCCCTCATTGGCTGTCCCCTGTGCTATAATGGCGGACTGGTGAATGCGGAGGGCTGTGCCAGGGCGGCAGAGAAGTTTCCCAAGCTCCGGGGCCTGATGATAGGGCAGGGGCTGATTGCCGACCCAGCTCTGGCCCGAAAGGCGCGGGGAGGCCCTCCGGCGTCGTGGGAAGAGCTGCAGGCGTTCCACGATGCCCTTTACCAGGGCTATCTGCGGGATTTTGCCAGTGAGAAAAACGCTGTTTTTCATATGAAGGAGCTGTGGAGCTACTTTTTCCGCCTTTTTGAGGGGGGAGAAAAGCTCTTTAAGCAGATTAAAAAAGCCCAGAACGGCTCCAGTTACGAAAGCGCTGTGAATCAGATTTTCCGTACGCTCCCCCTGCGGGAAGAGGCGGATTGGAGCCGGTAAGCGGTAAAGAAGGAATCTAAAAAGGGAAAGCCAAAAGGCTTTCCCTTTCTTTTGTGTCAATGAACGGTTTAAAGTCCCAGCAGCTTTCGGGCGTTGCCCCCCAGGATAGCCTCCAGCTCCCAGGGCTCCAGCGGCAGGGCGCGCAGCCGTTTGAGGGCCTGCTCCTGGTCATCCCAGGGGCTGTCAGTGCCGAACAGGACCCGTTCAGCGCCAAACTTGCGTACCATGCCTACGAACTGCTTTTCTTCCATCAGGGGCAGCTCCTCAGGGCGATAGTACCCATCGTCCAACGAGGCGATGGCGCCCAGGGCGTAGGAGGTATCAATAAAGACCTGGGTGTCCCAGAGAAGCTCCTCCACCTGATCCCACTGCCGCCAGCCCCCCATGTGGGCCAGAACCAGCTTGACCGGCCCTACCTGACGGATAGCCCGCAGAACCATGGCGGGGGAACAGTTGTCTTTTCCGGGGAAGCCCACATCCAGCCCTGCGTGGGAGAGGACCATCAGGCCTAACTCTCCGCACCGGTCTAAAATCCGCAGGTAGCGAATGTCGTCAAAATCCACCCCCTGGTACTCCGGGTGAAGCTTGATTCCTTTCAAACCCAGGGAGGCAATGCGGCTGAGCTCCTCCTTCCAGCCGTCAAAGTCGGGGTGAATACAGCCCAGAGAATAGATCCCAGTCTCTGGCCCCTGGTCGTTCATCCGGGCGGAGGAGTCGTTCACATGGGGAACCTGGCGGGGATTGGTGGCCACGGGGAGCACCAGGCAGGCATCCACTCCGGCACGGGCCATAGAGGCCATCAGTCCGGGGGCAGAACCGTCGGAAAAAGAGCGGGTGTGGGAGATCTGCTCCAGCTTTTCCACGGTAGAAGCGGCGATTTTTTCAGGAAATACATGGGTGTGAATATCAATGATCATGGATGGAATGCTCCTTTGTTTTGGAAGGGAAAACCTGTGGTATTTTGTTCAGGATACCACAGGTTTTCGATTTTGAAAAGTCTCTTAATTGGGGTCCCCCAAAGCCTGGCTCTGCCGGACCAGCACCTTCTGGTCAAAGCAGGAGAAGGTCTCCTCCACCATTTGGGCGTTTGGCTTGGGGGTGAAGAGGGATACCACCGGGACAAGAATGAGACCGGCCACCATACAGAAGGCACCTGCGTTAATGGGGGATCGGAGAACGGCGGGGAAGAGGGTGTTGAGGCCGATATTGGCCAGCATGACCACGGTGGAAAATAGGAAGCTGACCCAGCAGGCGGCCTTGGTGGCCTTCTTCCAGTAGAGACCAAAGAGGAAGGGGGCCAGAAAGGCGCCGGCCAGTGCCCCCCAGCTGACGCCCATGAGTTGGGCGATGAAGGTGACGTTGGACTTGTACTGAACGATCGCCAGTACCACGGAAATGGCGATGAATACCACAATGAGACAGCGCATCACAAAGACCTGCCGTTTCTGATCCATGTCCTTGACGATGTGGTCCTTTAAAAGATCCAGAGTCAGAGTGGAACTGGAGGTGAGCACCAGGGAGGACAGGGTGGACATAGAGGCGGACAGCACCAGGATGACTACCACGGCCAGCAGAATATCGGGAAGACCGGAGAGCATGGTGGGCACCACAGAGTCGTAGCCGTTGGCGGCAATGTCCACCTGGTCGCTGAAGAGCCTCCCGAATCCGCCCAGGAAGTAGCAGCCGCCTGCCACCACGGCGGCAAAGAGCGTGGAGATTACCGTACCGGTGTCGATGGCCTTTTCGCTCTTGATGGCGTAGAACTTCTGGGTCATCTGGGGCAGCCCCCAGGTACCCAGGGAGGTGAGGATGACCACGCCCAGCAGGTTCAGAGGGTCGGGGCCGAAGAAGGAGGCAAAGACCCCCGGCACGTCGGAGACGGAAGGATCACGGACCTGGGCCAATCCCTCAAGGGCGGCCAGAAAGCCTCCCTGACTGTTTAACACAGCGGCGATGACGGTGATGATGCCCACGATCATGATGATGCCCTGGATAAAGTCGTTGATGGCGGTGGCCATGTAGCCCCCGGCAATGACATAGATGCCGGTGAGTACCGCCATGACAATGACGCAGATGGAGTAGTCAATGTGGAAGGCCATGCCGAACAGACGGGAGAGGCCGTTGTAGAGGCTGGCGGTGTAGGGGATGAGAAAAATGAAGATAATCACCGAGGCGGCAATTTTCAGAGATTGGCTGCCAAAGCGTTTGCCGAAGAATTCCGGCATGGTGGCGCTGTCCAGATGCTGGGTCATGATCCGGGTCCGGCGGCCCAGCACGACCCAAGCCAGCAGAGAACCCAGCAGAGCGTTGCCGATCCCTGCCCAGGTGGCGGCAATGCCGTATTTCCAACCAAACTGGCCGGCATACCCCACGAAAACCACTGCGGAGAAGTAGGAGGTGCCGTAGGCAAAGGCGGTAAGCCAGGGGCCCACAGAACGCCCGCCCAGGACGAAGCCGCTCACATCGGTGGCGTTTTTGCGGCAATAGAAACCGATGCCCACCATGACCGCAAAAAAGACTAAAAGCATGCCCAGTTTGATACCCATAAAACCAATCCTTTCATGCAACGTGCTTCGTTGCTTTGTACCGTTGAAGTTTAACGCTTAAAAGCAAAAAAGTCAAGGGCAAAATTTACAAAAAAGAACGGCCCAGAAAAAAGAAATCGTGTGACCACGCCAAAGGCGGGGCCACACGATGAATCAGTGAGGCATAGAAAAGGAAGGGATTACATGGCGTCCTCATCAATGATCTGTGCCTTGATGAGGTTGGTGGAACCGCTCTTGCCCAGAGGCACACCAGCGGTGATGACCACGGTGTCCCCGCTTTTTACCAGCCCTTCTTTCAAAGCCACTTCCGCGGACAGGGAGAAGATCCGGTCGGTGGAGGTGACCTCTCCGGTGAGGAAGGGAATGACGCCCCAGGAGATGTTCAGCTGGCGGCGGACCTTCTCGTTCATGGTGAGGGCGGCAACCGGACAGGCGGGGCGGAAGCGGCAGATCATCCGGGCGGTACGGCCGGAGTTGGTGGCGGCCAGAATGGCCTTGGCGTCCAGGTCCATGGCGGTAAGGCAGCAGGTGTGGGTGATGGCGTCGTTGATGTTGCTGGCGGGGACCACACGCTGCTTCTGGAACTGACGCCAGTAGTGGATGGAGTGCTCTGCCTCCTCCACAATGCCGGCCATGGCGCTCAGAGCCTCTACGGGATACTTGCCTCCGGCGGTCTCACCGGAGAGCATGACGCAGCTGGTGCCGTCAAAGACGGCATTGGCCACGTCGGACACTTCGGCCCGAGTGGGACGGGGGTTTCGCATCATGGAGTCCAGCATCTGGGTGGCGGTGATGACAGGCTTGCCTGCCTGGAGGCCCTTGCGGATGATCTTCTTCTGAAGAATGGGGACACGGGCGGCGGGAATCTCTACCCCCAGGTCACCCCGAGCCACCATGATAGCGTCGGCGGCGGCAAGAATCTCGTTGATGTTGTCTACGCCCTCCTGGTTTTCGATCTTGGCGATGATCTTCACCTCGTCCCCGCCGCACTCGTGGAGCACCTGGCGTACGGCTTCCACATCGGCGGCCCGGCGGACAAAGGAGGCGGCGATGAAGTCAAAGTCGTTTTCCACGCCGAAGCGGATGTCGGCCACGTCCTTGTCCGTGAGGGCCGGCAGATGGATGTGCACACCGGGGATGTTGATGGACTTGTTGGCGGACAGCGTGCCGCCGTTTTCCACGGTGCAGCGGATGTCCTGTCCCTGGATTTCTTCCACCCGCAGGGCGACCAGTCCGTCGTCAATCAGGATTTCCTGGCCCTTTTGAAGCTCCTGGTGGAGGTTGGCGTAGGTAACGGAGACATGGGACCGGTCTCCCACCTCGTCACGGGTGGTGAGGGTAAAGGTGTCCCCCGCCTCCAGTGAGATGGATTTTTCCCCAAAAGTCTTGATGCGGATCTCGGGGCCCTTGGTGTCCAGAATGGTGGCCACCGGGCGGCCCATGGCGTCCCGGACAGCTTTCAGCAGGTTCAGCCGCTGGAGGTGCTCCGGGTGGCTGCCATGGGAAAAGTTAAAGCGGGCCGCGTCCATGCCGGCGCGGATGAGCGTGCGGATCATGTTCTCGTTGTCCACGGCGGGGCCCAGCGTGCAGATAATTTTTGTTTTCCGTTTTGAAAACATAGAAATTCCTCCTGTGGAAATTCAATTTTCAATTCTTTTGATACCACTATTATCATACAGGAAAGAAGGAGACTTGCATAGGGGATAATTCCATAAAAATACGGCTAAAATCCATCCGACATGCAGCAAAAAGTTGTGTTCTGAAGCAGAAACGGGGGTAGTTTGTAAAAAATAGTTTAAAATCTTAACGAAATACTAACATAAAAAATCCCGACGAAGCTGCACGCTTCGCCGGGAAATTCATTTGGTAGCCCAATCAGCACAGCTTGGCGCCGGCGGGGATCTTGTCGTCGATCATAAGCAGGTTGAGCTTCTCCTCACCCTTCTCGGTGTGGACGGCGGAAATGAGCATACCGCAGCTCTCCTGGCCCATCATCTTCCGGGGAGGAAGATTGACAATGGCCACCAGGGTCTTGCCCACCAGCTCCTCGGGCTTATAGTACTGGGCAATGCCGGAGAGGATCTGCCGGTCGGTGCCGGTGCCGTCATCCAGGGTAAACTTCAGAAGCTTGTTGGACTTCTTCACATTCTCACAGGCCTTTACCTTCACAGCCCGGAAGTCAGATTTACAGAAGGTGTCAAAATCAACCTGTTCAGTGAGCTGGGGCTCCAGCTCCAGGTCGGGCAGAGCGGCTTTCTTGGCGGCCTGGGCAGCCTCCTCCAACTGAGCCAGGGCCTTTTCCATGTCCACACGGGGGAAGAGGTTCTCCCCGCGCTGCACAGTGGCGGTGGAGGACAGGGAGCCGTATACGCCCGCGCTCTCCCAGGTACGGCAGCCTTCGCAGGCGCCGATCTGATCCAGCACCTTGCCGGCAGAATCGGGGATGAAGGGAGTGAGGAGAATGCCGCACACCCGCAGAACTTCCAGCAGGTTATACATTACACGGGCCAGACGGGGACCATTGGCCTCCATGTCCTTGGCCAGCACCCAGGGGGCGTTTTCATCAATATATTTGTTTGCACGGGAGATGACCTTGAAGATCTCACTCAGGGCGTTCTGGAAGGCAAACTTCTCCATCTGCTCCTCATAACGGGTGCGCAGGGAGGAGATAAGCTCCACCAGCTCGGCGTCCTTCTCGGCGTCCTCGGCCTGGTTGGCAGGCAGAGTGCCGTCAAAGTACTTGCCCACCATAGACACGGTGCGGGAGAGCAGGTTGCCCAGGTCGTTGGCCAGGTCTACATTGATGGTGTTGATGAGGGCCTCGTTGGAGAAGTTGCCGTCGGAGCCGAAGGGGAAGGTGCGCAGCAGGAAGAAGCGCAGGGCGTCCACGCCGAACATCTCCGCCAGGATATAGGGGTCTACCACATTGCCCTTGGACTTGGACATCTTGCCGCCGTCCAGCAGCAGCCACCCGTGGCCAAACACCTTCTTGGGCAGGGGCATACCCATGCTCATGAGCATGGCGGGCCAGATGATGGAGTGGAAACGGACGATCTCCTTGCCCACAAAGTGCACATCAGCGGGCCAGAACTTCTCGTAGTCATCGTACTTGTCATTGAGGAAGCCCAGAGCAGTGGTGTAGTTAAAGAGGGCATCCACCCACACATAGACCACGTGGCCCGGATCAAAGTCCACGGGCACGCCCCAGGTGAAGCTGGTGCGGGAGACGCACAGGTCCTCCAGGCCGGGCTTGATGAAGTTGTTCACCATCTCATTGACACGGGAACGGGGCTCCAGGAAGTCCGTATCCTCCAGCAGGCGCTGCACCTTGTCGGCGTACTTGCTCAGACGGAAGAAGTAGGCTTCCTCCTCCGCGTCCTGGACCTCACGTCCGCAGTCAGGGCACTTGCCGTCCACCAGCTGGCTCTCGGTCCAGAAGGACTCGCAGGGCTTGCAGTATTTGCCTACATACTTGCCCTTGTAGATGTCCCCATTCTCATACATTTTCTTAAAAATCTTCTGGATGGCGGAGACGTGGTAATCATCGGTGGTGCGGATGAAGCGGTCGTTGGAGATGTTCATCAGCTTCCACAGGTCCAGTACCCCCCGCTCGCCGGTGACGATCTTGTCCACAAACTCCTTGGGGGTGACGCCGGCCTCCTTGGCCTTGTCCTCGATCTTCTGGCCGTGCTCGTCGGTGCCGGTCAAAAACAGTACGTCATAGCCGCACAGGCGCTTATACCGGGCCATGGCATCGGTGGCTACGGTGCAGTAGGTGTGGCCGATGTGCAGCTTATCGCTGGGGTAGTAGATGGGAGTGGTAATATAAAAACGCTTTTTTTCCATGGTGAGGAAACCTCCAATTCTATCATGATTGAGCCGAATCTTCTCTGTCTTCACAATCCTCCGCCCCAGAGGGCATTCGCTCCTCCCAGCCGGGGCCGGCGCCCACCAGCAAAGCTCGGGCAAAGCCCAGGGCGGAGAGAACAAAGGCCAGCGTGAGCACACAGGTCCCCAGACTGAGACCGTCGGCCAGGGAGGTGAGCCCCAGCACCACGCCGCTCAGAGCAAAAAACAGACTCCTGCGGGGACGGGGGCGGTCAAAGAGAAAGCCAGCCACATAGTAGTGTCCCAGCATGAGAAACGCGGCTGCGGCCAGAGCAAACCCATACTTCATCAGTACCGGCTGCGTGCCATGCTCCAGATGGGTGGAGAAGAGCCAGAGAAGGCCTGCAAAGGCGGGCATGGGGGCCAGATACCCTAAAAAGTCGGGCAGCTCCCAACGATAGGCGCTGCGGCCCATGAGCAATACCCCAGCTCCCGCGGGAAGGCACAGCAGGGCGCACAGCAGCCGGGCTGCCGTGAGGGTAAACTGGGTGGGGTCACGGTCAAGGGCGGGGGTAGCCTGCCACAGCTGCAGCATCTGTGCACCCTCCATCAGATTGACCAGACCCGCTGCAAAAAACAGCAGACCCGCTGCGGCCCAAACGGTCATCTGGCCCGCTTCGGGGCTTCCAAAGGCGGGCAGAAAATCCTGGGGGACTTGTTTGGTTGTCTGTATTGCAAGCAAAAACAATAAAATCAGTACCGCGGTGAGTCCCAGCAGGGCGTAGGTAGCGGGGGCACCGTGGGTAAACAGTCCGGTTTCCGGATGGAAGGCGGCGCTTAGCTGCCATTTGCGCAGGGCAAAGCCGGCTGCCCCGCCTGCCAGGGCCAAACCGGGCAGGATCATATCTTTCCTCATGTATGGCATATCCCCTTAATAGAAGGAATCAGTACCCCTCATCATAAACCAAACGGGATAAAAAAGCAACAAAATTATCCTGTTTACAGCTTAGGACCGGAGCGGCCGAATTTGTCCTTCTTGCCAAACTGGAACCAAAGGGCCGCAATCAGCAAAATCAGCCCAACGATGGTGGCGATGGTACTGACGGCTGCTGAGAGCATTTGGTTCATATCCAGCAAGGAAATCACAGCCAGAAAGACCAGATCCACCAACAGCAGCGTGCGGGCGGTGGGGTCCATACGCTTGCGGGCCCGGTCCTTTTCGTCAGCAATGCGCTCCTGTTCCGCCTGGCGCTTGGCGTTGACCGTGGCGCTGTGCTTGCGCTTTTTATATTTCTTTTGGCTCATGGTTCGGTTTCTCCTTTCAAAATAACGGCTCCCCCCACCACAGTGTCCCCATCGTAAAGCACGACGGTCTGACCGGGGGTGATTGCCCGCTGAGGCTGGTCAAAGGTGAGATGAATGGTGCTGGCACTGGTTTGCTCTACCGTACAGGGCTGCTCGGCCATACGGTAGCGGATTTTGGCCCGGAGCCGGACGGGGGCGGACAGCTGAGCGCAGGGGATGAGGTTGAGGTCTCCGGCGGTGAGAGAACGGCCAAAGAGACTGTCGTTACCGGAGAGGACCACCGCGTTGTCTTTGGGGCGAATCTCCTTCACATAGAGACGGCCGTGGTTGGAGGAGACTCCAAGCCCCCGGCGCTGGCCCACGGTGTAGTCAATGATGCCTGTGTGCTGCCCCAGTAAGCTGCCCTCCTCGTCCACAAAGGGGCCAGCGGGGTACTGCTTCCCGGTGTGGGAACGGATAAAGGCCCCGTAGTCTCCGTCGGGGATGAAGCAGATATCCTGGCTGTCGCTCTTGTGAGCGGTGACCAGACCCCGGCTGTGGGCGATGTCCCGGATCTCCTCTTTGGAGAGGCCCCCCAGCGGGAGCAGCGTCCGGGAGAGCTGGGCCTGGGTGAGGGTGGAGAGCACATAGCTCTGGTCCTTTTCCGGGCGGCTGGCTTTTTGGAGCAGATAGCGCCCGGAACCGGCGTCATATTCTACCCTGGCGTAGTGGCCGGTGGCCAGCTTCTCACATCCAAGCTCCAGCGCCCGGTCCAGCAGGGCGCCGAATTTGATGTGCCGGTTACAGGTGACGCAGGGGTTTGGGGTGCAGCCGGCTTCATAGGCGGCGGCAAAGGTGTCCATGACCTGGGTGCAAAAGCAGGGGGAGAGATCCACCATGTGGTGGGGAAAGCCCAGCTGCCGGGCCACGGCCTGGGCGTCCTCTCCGTCATGCCAGATATCTCCCGGCCTGGAAAAGAGCTTCATCGTCAGTCCCACCAGCCCATATCCCTGCTCCAAAAGAAGGCAGGCGGCTGCGGAACTGTCCACACCGCCGCTCATGGCGATGGCGAGTGTTTCTGGCATAGATACCTCCTGTGGGCAATTTGCTGAAATTCAAAAGGAAGTATATCATATTTTTCCCGGAGGAGCAACCGAAAGCCCGAGAAACCTGCAGCAGGCCGGGGAAAAAACGGGAAAAACATCACACTATATATTTTGTATTTCAGACGAAAAGTGATTATGTTAAGCACAAGATATAGTATGTATGGCGGTAGACAAAGGAAGGGGGGTGTGCTATAATGCCACCTGGACTTGTCCGCCGGGGCACCTGCCCCAGCGAAGAATACCCCTGTGAACCGGGAGAGGAGAACGACATGAAAGTCATTAAGAGAGACGGAACTGTGGTGGATTACGACCGCAGCAAAATCGTCACTGCCATTGAAAAGGCCAATGCCGAGGTCCCTGAAAAGGAGCGGCTGAGCCTGGAGGATATCCATGCCATTATTGACGGCATCGAGGCCATGAAGCGCCAGCGTATGCTGGTGGAGGACATTCAGGACCTGGTGGAGCAAGGGCTGGTGGAGCGCAACAAATTCCATCTGGCCAAGACCTATATTATCTACCGCTATACCCGTGCCCTGGTGCGCAAGCAGAATACCACCGATGACTCCATCCTTTCCCTGCTGCGCAATGAGAACCAGGAGCTGGCCGAGGAGAATTCCAATAAAAACACCATGATCGCCGCCACCCAGCGGGATTATATTGCCGGAGAGGTGAGCCGGGACCTGACCCGCCGTATCCTTCTGCCCGAGCATATCTCCAAGGCCCACGATGAAGGGGCTATCCACTTCCACGATGCCGACTACTTCATCCAGCCCATTTTCAACTGCTGCCTCATCAACATTGGGGACATGCTGGACAACGGCACCGTAATGAATGGAAAGCTCATTGAGAGCCCCAAGAGCTT
This sequence comes from uncultured Oscillospiraceae bacterium, assembly GCA_944385035.1. GTDB lineage: Bacteria > Bacillota > Clostridia > Oscillospirales > Oscillospiraceae > Lawsonibacter. Next base: position 43,815 of record CALWVV010000015.1, read on the forward strand.
CCAGGTGGCCTGCACCGTGGCCACCCAGATCATCGCCTGCGTGGCCTCCAACCAGTACGGCGGCCAGAGCGTGGACCTGCGCCACTTAGGTAAGTATCTGCGCCGGAGCAAGGAAAAATTCCGTAAGCACATTGCCTACGAGTGCGCCGGCCAGGTGGACGATGCCACGATAGAGCGCCTGGTGGAAGACCGGCTGCGGGACGAGCTCAAAAGCGGTGTGCAGACCATCCAGTATCAGATCAATACCCTCATGACCACCAACGGCCAGTCCCCCTTTGTCACCCTGTTCCTGAACCTCCAGGAGGGTGATCCCTATCTGGAAGAGAACGCCATGATCGTGGAGGAGGTGCTGCGCCAGCGCCTGGAGGGCATCAAGAATGAGAAGGGCGTCTACATCACCCCTGCCTTCCCCAAGCTGGTCTATGTGCTGGATGAGCACAACTGCTTGAAGGGCGGCAAGTACGACTACATCACCGAGCTTGCCGTCAAGTGCTCCGCTAAGCGGATGTACCCCGACTACATCTCCGCCAAGAAGATGCGGGAAAACTATGAGGGGAATGTGTTCTCCCCCATGGGCTGCCGCTCCTTCCTGGCCCCCTGGAAGGACGAGAACGGAAACTACAAGTTCGAGGGCCGCTTCAACCAGGGTGTGGTCTCTCTGAATCTGCCCCAGATCGGCATTTTGTGCGGCGGGGACGAGGCGAAATTCTGGGAGATCCTGGAGCAGCGCCTGCAGCTTTGCTTCGAGGCCATCATGTGCCGTCACAATGCCCTGAAAAAGGTAAAGTCCGATTCCTCCCCCATCCACTGGCAGTACGGAGCCATTGCCCGCCTGCCCAAGGGAGCTTCCATCGAGCCGCTGCTGTACGGAGGCTATTCCTCCATTTCGCTGGGCTACATCGGCCTTTATGAGGTGACCAAGCTGGTCAAGGGTGTCAGCCACACCCAGCCCGGAGGCACTGAGTTTGCCCTGAAGGTGATGAACCGCCTGCGCAAGGCTTGCGATGACTGGAAGAAGGAGACCAACATCGGCTTTGCCCTCTATGGTACTCCGGCCGAGAGCCTGTGCTACCGCTTTGCCCGCATCGACAAGGAGCGCTTCGGCACCATCCCCGATGTCACCGACAAGGGCTACTACACCAACAGCTACCATGTGGATGTGCGGGAGCACATCGATGCCTTTGACAAGTTCACCTTTGAGAGCCAGTTCCAGAAGATCTCCACCGGCGGGTGCATCTCCTATGTGGAGATCCCCAACATGCGCCACAATCTGGAGGCTTTGAAGGATGTAGTCCGCTTCATTTACGACAACATCCAGTATGCCGAGTTCAACACCAAGAGCGATTACTGCCAGGTGTGCGGCTTTGACGGAGAGATCCTCATCAACGAGGATAACCAGTGGGAGTGCCCCGCCTGTCACAACACGGACCGGACGAAGATGAACGTGACCCGGCGCACCTGCGGCTATCTGGGAGAAAACTTCTGGAACGTGGGTAAGACTAAGGAGATCAAGGCACGGGTGCTGCACCTGTAAAACATCAGGAGTAAGATCATGAACTACGCCGACATCAAAAAAGTGGATGTGGCCAACGGACCCGGTGTGCGGGTGAGCCTGTTTGTCTCCGGCTGTACCCATCACTGCAAGGAGTGCTTCAACCCCGAGACCTGGGATTTCTCCTTTGGCTCCCCCTTTGGTCAGAAGCAGATTGAGGAGATTCTGAAGCTTTTGGACCGCAGCTATATCCGGGGCCTGTCCCTGCTGGGGGGCGAGCCCTTTGAGCCGGAGAATCAGGCCGCGGTGCTGGAATTGGTGCGCCAGGTGCGGGCACAGCTGCCCCAGAAGGATATCTGGTGTTATTCCGGCTACCTCTTTGAGGTGCTGGCCGCCGGGAAGGTGGGGGAGCACAGCCGGGAGCTGCTGGAACAGTTGGACATCTTGGTGGACGGGCCCTTTGTGCTGGAGCAGAAGGACTTGGGCCTTCGGTTCCGGGGTTCCGCCAACCAGCGTATCATCGATGTACCCGCTTCCTTAAAGGCGGGGAATGTGCAGCTGTGGCAGGAAATTCAATAAGGAACAAAGGCGGGGCGGCCCAGTTGGGCCGCCCCGTCTTTCCTTGTGTGATCTTGCGGATTATCCTACGAACTCCTTCGCAAACTGGTCGATCTGCTGCCGGGCCTGGGTAAGGATGCCCTCCACATCTGCTCCGCGGATATCCAGATTTTCCGCCGTCAGGCAGTGGGTATTTGAAATTCCCACCATATTGGCCCAGGCCTTTAAGTAGTCATAGCCGAGATTTAAATTGCCGATGGGGCCGCCGGCGGTGGTGATGAATACCAGGTGACGGGCCTTGCACAGCCCTACCTGCTGCCCCTCCTTCGTGTAGCCGAAGGTGACTCCGATGGCGCTTGCCCACTCCAGATATACTTTCAAAGCGGCGGGGAATGTCAGGTCCCAGTAAGGAGCACCCACCAGGATCAAGTCCGCCTGTGCGGCTTCCAAGGCGGGCTGCAGCATGGGGTGATCCTTCTCATGGGAGGTGAGTGCGTCACGCTCCTGTGCCATGGGGCCGGTCAGGACCGGGAGAGAGGCGGTGGTGAGGTCCCGGTGCAGAACCTGGCACTGAGGATTCAGGGCAGTATACTGATCTAAAAATTCCCGGCAGAGCATTTTGGTGCGGGAGAGTTCACCCCGCATGCAGGCATCGACAAATAAAATCTGTTCCATACGATCACTCCTCATCTTTCATGGCCTCCTGGGCCTCACGGGCGGTTTTGACCAGATATTCCATGGCCTGGCCGGGCCAGCGGCCCACGGCAGTCTCGCCGGTGAGCATCAGGGAGGCGGCTCCGTCCAAAACGCCGTTATAAATGTCACATACTTCCGCACGGGTTGGGACAGGCCGCTGCTCCATGGACCAGAGCAGCTGGGTCACCAGACAGAAGGGCCGCCCCTGCTCCCGGCAGCGGCGGGCAATGTCCTTTTGTACCCTGGGCAGTTTCCACAGGGGCATGGAGTTGCCCAAATCACCACGGGCAATACAGATTTCGTCCGCCATGGCGATGATGCTGTCCAAATGCTCCACGCCCTGCTGGCTTTCGATTTTAGCCATGATTTTCAAATGCTCCAATCCCATGTCTTTGAGTGTCTGGCGTAATACTTCCAGGTCATGGCGGCCACGGACAAAGGGCTGGAGGATATGGGTGACGCCAAATTCTCTGGCCAGGGCCAAATTGTCCAGATCGGCCTGAGTGAGGGTGGGGGCATCCATCTGGGCCCCCGGCAGGGACATGCTCTTTCGGCTGCGCAGAGCTCCTCCCCGGAGCACCTTGCACAGCAGGTTGCTGGAGCTGGCCTTGCGCACTTGGAGCAGAAGAGCGCTGTCGTCGATGGAGATTTCCTGTCCGGGCTTTGCGTGTTCCAGTACCGCCTTTGGAACGGGGATGCCGCCGTCGCCCATCAGAATGATGTCGCCGGGCTTGAGGGGAATGGGGTTTGTAAGCTCACCGATGCGCAGCTCCGGGCCCTGCATGTCCAAAATCAGGTGGGCCTTTGGAAGGCCCGCGCGCTTTGCGGCGGGCCAAAAGCCGTCTTTCAGCAGCGAGGTACACCGGGAGAGTGTAGTGTGGGACAAGTTCAACCGGGCGCCGGTCATGCCCGCCCGAAACATGTGATCCAGGACAGCGGGTTTGGTGCATGCGCTGCCCAGCGTGGCATAAAATTCCATTTCCTACCGCTCCTTGTTTTGAATTACCGTCTACATTATTATGCAGGGTAATTTATCGGAAGTCAATGAGGGAAGGGGATTGTCTTTTTTCAAGATTTCTTGTATAGTAGGGGCAAGAACAGGAGGGATGTCATGCGCGTCATGGCTGTTGACTATGGAGATGCCCATACTGGGGTGGCCCTGTCCGACCCAACCGGGCTGTTGGCGGGTACGGTCACTACCATTCACAGCCGAAAGGCTGAGGTGGTGCTGGAGGAGCTGTCCAAGCTGGTGAAGGAGTACCAGGTGGAGGAGCTGGTCATGGGCTTTCCCCGGAATATGGATGGCACCGAGGGCCCCCGTGCCCAGCTTTACCGGGAGTTTGCCGGGCAGCTGGAGGCGTGCACGGGGATGGCGGTGGTGCTGTGGGATGAGCGGCGCACCACCGTAGATGCCCACCGAATTCTCTTTGAGTCGGGGAAAAACGCCAAAAAACGAAAGAAAACTGTGGACGCGGTGGCGGCCAGCCTGATTTTAGAGGGGTACTTAAACGCGAAACGCCTGCGGGGCGAGAAAAGGGAAGGTTAAGGAGGAATCCATATGGAGATCAAAACTGTCTGGGCCGTCTATTTCAGCGGCACCGGAACGACGGAAAAGGTGGCCATCCATTTGGCAAAAGCCATTGCCCAGGGCTTGGGTGCGGAGTATCAAGCGCACAACTATACCCAGCCGGCCGGCCGGGCCAACGAGCTGAATTTCGGTCCGGAGGACCTGGTGGTGCTGGGTACCCCGGTGTACGCCGGACGGGTGCCCAACCTGCTGCTGCCCTTTGTTCAGAACAGCATCCACGGCCAGGGGACCCTGGCGGTTCCCGTGGTGCTCTATGGCAACCGGAATTTTGACGACGGTCTTATGGAGCTGCGCAATGTGATGGCGGGCAATGGCTTCTGCCCTGTTTCCGCCGCCGCCATTGTAGGTGAGCATTCCTTCTCCAAGATCCTGGGCGCCGGCCGCCCGGATGAGGCGGATATGGCTTTGGTGGATGAGCTGGCCCAAAAGACCGTTCAGAAGGTGAAGGAGCTCTCTCAGCTGCCTGAGGTCCCCGTTTCAGTGGAGGGCTGCGATCCCATCCGTCCCTACTACACCCCCAGGGACCGCCATGGCGAGCCCATTAAGGATTTTCTAAAGGCAAAGCCCGTCACCGACCCGGACAAGTGCGTCAAGTGCGGCCTGTGTGCCCGCCTGTGCCCCATGGGTTCCATTGATCCCAATGACGTGTCCAATGTGGTAGGCAAGTGCATCAAGTGCTGTGCCTGTGTGAAAAAGTGCCCCATGGGCGCCAAGTATTTCGACCACGAGGGCTATCTGTACCACCAGCATGAGCTGGAGGACCAGTATGCCGCCCGCCGGGCCGAGAGCAAGGTTTTCCTATAAACTCCCAAACATTCGTGCCCGCCGACCGTTTGGCCGGCGGGCATTTTTTGCTGCCTGGGAAAAACGCGTTTTCTTTCCGGGGCAACTATGATACAATAAGAAAAAATGGGGGACAAGATCCCAAAGAAAAGTATGGTGATTGCATGATCCGCATTGGAAACCTGCCCCTGCCTCCCGGAGGAGATCTGGAGCAGCTTCGTAAGCGGGCGGCCCGAGCCCTTGGGGTGCGCCCTGGGGAACTTGGGGAGCTGGAGATCGTCCGGCAGTCCATTGACGCCCGGAATAAAAACGAGACGCATTACGTCTATACGGTGGAGCTGTCCATGGCCCAGGAGGAGCGGCTGGTTCGGAACGCGCCGGGGAAGAATATTACCCTGGTGGAGCGGCGGACCTATGCGTTCCCCGGTGTGGGAAGAACCTCCCCGATGCCTCCCGTGGTGGTGGGTATGGGACCGGCGGGGCTGTTTGCCGCCCTGTTTCTGGCCCGCAATGGGATCCCGTCCATCGTGTTGGAGCGGGGGAAGGATGTGGACGCCCGGACGGCGGATGTGGAGAAATTCTGGGCCGGGGGCGAGCTGGATGAGAGCTCCAATGTCCAGTTTGGAGAGGGCGGTGCCGGTACTTTCTCCGACGGAAAGCTGACCACCGGTACCCATGACCCCCGGATCGGGGCGGTGTTGGATACCCTGGTGGAGGCGGGAGCCCCCAGGGATGTGAAGTACTCCCACAAGCCCCACGTGGGCACGGATGTGCTGCGCCGGGTGGTAAAGACCATGCGGGAAGAACTTGTCTCCCTGGGGTGTGATGTCCGTTTTGGGCACAGGCTGGAGGGCTTGGTGCTGGAGGGGGACCAGGTGAAGGAAATTCACGTTATGGGGCCGGCGGGGGAATACCGGCTGGCCTGTGATGCCCTGGTTCTGGCCCCCGGCCATTCTGCACGGGATACCTTCCGCATGCTCCGGGATGCAGGAGTGCCCATGGAGAAGAAAAATTTTGCCATCGGGGTGCGTATTGAGCATGACCAGACGGCCATCAGCCGTCAGCAGTATGGCCAAGCTTTTGAATTGCTGCCTCCCTCGGACTATAAACTGGCCTGCCATCTGCCGGGAGGGCGCTCTGCCTTCACCTTCTGCGTCTGCCCCGGCGGTCAAGTGGTGGCCGCCGCCTCAGAGCAGGGCGGTGTGGTCACCAATGGCATGAGTTTGCGGGCACGGGACGGAAAGAATATCAACGGCGGATTATTGGTGGGCGTGAGCCCTGAGGATTTCCCTGGGGAGGATGTGCTGGCCGGTGTGAGCTTCCAGGAACAGTGGGAGCGCTCAGCGTTTCGCCTGGGCGGGGAAGATTACCGGGCCCCGGCCCAGCGGGTGGAGGACTTTCTTGCCCGGCGGCCCTCTGAGGGACCGGGAACCATTCTGCCCACCTACCGGCCGGGTGTGCGCTGGACGCAGATGGACGATTGCCTGCCTCAGGCAGTGAGTGATACCCTGCGCCAGGCCTTACCCATGATGGACCGTAAGCTTCACGGGTTTGCCGCCTGCGACGGCGTGCTGACCGGGGTGGAGACCCGTTCTTCCTCTCCGGTGCGGATTTTGCGGGGGGAGGATTTTCAGTCCGCTGTCCGGGGCCTCTATCCCTGCGGCGAGGGCGCGGGGTATGCCGGTGGTATCGTCAGCGCGGCAGTGGATGGAATCCGGGTGGCGGAAGCGGTGGCAAAAGGCTAAGCCCTCGCCGGGGCCCCATCCTGGATGGGGCGGCCGCTAGGCCGTAAATTCAAGCGCAGCGAAGAATTTCCGCAGGGCGAATTTAGTTCGCCCGAGGATTTCAATTCCAATGGGTTCCCACAGGGCCTTACCCTGTGGGAAGGGCGCGGGGTATGCCGGTGGTATCGTCAGCGCGGCAGTGGATGGAATCCGGGTGGCGGAAGCGGTGGCAAAAGGATAACTATGAACTGCAGTAAAAGGACCGCCATAAGGCGGTCCTTTTACTGCATTAAATTAAAAATTTGTTAACGATGCAAAGAAGCTGTAGTAATTGTTTGCAGGCTATGATATGATGTAGCAAATAAGCCGAGATGCTCCATCGTCGGAAAGAGAGGAGGGGATGATATGAGCATGACGGTGTTCTGGCTGGTCGCCTTTGTTGTCTTCGCCGTAGGCGAAGGAGTGACAGTGGGACTGGTGTCCGTGTGGTTTGCCATTGGGTCCCTGGGAGGCATGGCCACGGCGGCCCTTGGCGGAGGACTTTGGCTCCAGATCGGGGTTTTCCTGGTGCTGTCTGCGGTTAGCCTGCTGCTATTTAAGCCTTTGAGCAAAAAAATGTTTCAGAACAAAGTGGCGCGAACCAATGCCGACCGGGTGCTGGGAGAAACTGCTCTGGTTACCGAAACAGTAGACAATGCACAGGCGCGGGGGCAGGTTCGGGTGGATGGACAGATTTGGTCGGCCCGCTCTGCCCACGATGTGGTGATTCCAGAGGGAACCGAGGTGCGTGTGCTGCGTATTGAGGGCGTCAAGGTCATTGTGGAAACCAAACCATAAATGTGAGCTTGCAAATGAAGAAGAGAAGGAGAGTACGTTATGGATTATATCATTACTACTGTTGTTGTGGTCGTAGTAGCACTGATCCTCTTTGCCGTTCTGGCCAGCATCGTGCGCATTGTACCCCAGTCCCGTGCTTATGTCATTGAGTGGCTGGGTGCCTTCCGCACCGTATGGGGTGTGGGTGTCCACTTTAAGGTGCCCATTGTGGAGCGGGTGGCCAAAAACGTGTCCCTGAAGGAGCAGGTGGTGGATTTTCCGCCCCAGCCTGTGATCACCAAGGATAACGTGACCATGCAGATTGACACGGTGATCTACTTCCAGATCACAGACCCCAAGCTCTACACCTACGGGGTAGAAAACCCCATGTCCGCCATTGAGAACCTCACCGCCACTACCCTGCGTAACATCATCGGTGATTTGGAGCTGGACCAGTCCCTCACCAGCCGTGACCATATTAACAGCCAGATGCGTGCCATTCTGGACGAGGCCACGGACAGCTGGGGCATCAAGGTCAACCGGGTGGAGCTGAAGAACATCATGCCTCCCCGTGACATTCAGGAGTCTATGGAGAAGCAGATGCGGGCTGAGCGTGAGCGCCGTGAGGCCATCCTCCAGGCCGAGGGCCAGAAGCAGTCTCAGATCCTGGTGGCTGAGGGCGAAAAGCAGTCCGCCATTCTTCGGGCCGACGCGGCAAAGCAGGCGGCCATTCTCCAGGCCGAGGGTGCCAAGCAGGCCAAGATTCTGGAAGCGGAAGCAGAAGCTGAGGCTATTATGAAGGTGCAGCAGGCTACCGCCGATGCCATTAAGCTCATCAATGAAGCTTCGCCTGGAGATGGCGTCATCAAGATCAAGGCTCTGGAGGCCTTCACTGCCGCTGCTAACGGCAAGGCCACCAAGATCATCATCCCCAGCGAAATTCAGGGCCTTGCGGGCCTGGCGGCGGGTGCCAAGACGATTTTCGATACCGAAGATCCCAAGGCTACCATCACCAAAACGGTGCCAAAGCAGTAAAGCTTTTCCAAAGGCCGCCGAAAGGCGGCCTTTTTTCAGAAAGCCTTCAGAAAAAACCAATTGACTTTCCACTCCACCATGTTACAATGAAGCAAAATCTGTATGACAGAAGAAAGGAAGAACGCGAGTATGAAGAAACTGCTTGCACTGCTGCTGACCCTATGTATGGCGGGTGGAGCTATGCCGGTATTTGCGGCAGAGGAGACACCGCAGCCCGTTCCCAGCTGGGCCTACGGAGTGCTGGCCGATGGCTATGCCATGGGCCTGTTTGGGGATGAACTATACACCCAGCACAGCCAGACCATTACCAAAGAGCAGCTCTCCAACCTGACCCAGGTGGTGGGAGATAAGCTGGCGCTGCTGGAAATGGACCAGCGGGAAGCGGATGATACCGCCCTGGTCATTGACACCACACGGGGCGGCGTGATCAATGCCCTCTATCAGGAGGCAGCCGCCTATGCCTTCCCCGGCGTAGAGGAGGGGCCGGAGGCCTTTATGACCTCGGTGGGTGCCCTGGCCGGTGATGGGACCGGGCTGAATCTGGACCGTCCCTGTACGCTGATGGAGGCTGCTACCATGGCGAACAGCCTTGTGCTGAACCTCTATGACCAGCAGAATGCCGGTTCTCTTGGACTTTTGTGGAAGGCGGAGGGCAATGGCAATACCCTCTATCTTCTGGGGAGCATCCATACCGACCGAAACAATGTCTATCCGTTCCATAAGCAGCTGCGGGACATCATTCTCAATGCGGAGCAGGTGTCCTTTGAGCTGGATTTCAACGATGAAGCGGGATTGGCTGAGTTTGCTGCCATGCAGGTCTACTCTGACGGTACCACGCTGGCCGACCACATTTCTCCGGAGCTTTATCAGGTGGTAGTGAATACTGCCTCTATGATGGGAATGGACGAGGCTACCGTGTCTCAGTACAAGGCCTGGGCCCTGGCCAGCAGCTTCCAGTCCTTGGCTCTGCTGGATGACACCACCGGCAGCAACGCTATGGCCATTGACCTCTACGTCAATGCCAAGGCGGCCAATGCCGGCATTGATATCGGCGCGGTGGAGACCTATGCCTTCCAGGGTGGAATCTTTGATACCCTCTCGCCGGAATATCAGGAAGCCTATCTGGCCGGCGGACTTTTGATGCTGCTGGATGTGAACACCATGGACGAGAGCACCAAATCCGCCCTTACCGCCATACTGGGAGAGGATGCGCTTACCCAGGATGGACAGGAGGCCCTGCAGGAGGAAGCGGAGCAGATCGGCCTGTGGATGGACCAGTGGAAGGCACGGGATGTGGAGGGCTTTGCAAAGGCCTATCCCAAGGATGAAACCATTAACGGCGGAGATGAGCTGGAGAGTAAGCTCTTCACCGACCGTGATCCGGGGATGATCAACTATGCTGCCAGATATCTGGAGCAGGAGGGTTCCCACACCGGCCTTCTGGTGGTGGGGGCCGGACACATGATCGGCTCCGGCGGCATTGTCCAGGGCCTGAAGAATCTGGGCTATACCGTGGAAGTTGTACCCAATCCCTGATGGAAGAGAAAAGACGCCCGGCTATATGCCGGGCGTTTTTTAAAAGCCAAATTTTTCATCGCAACACTTTTCCTGCCCTGCGCATACTGACTATGAATGCGTTGGAAAGGCGGCGAGGCGGTGAATTGGCGGAGAGTGACAGCGGCGGTATGCGCCCTGACCCTGCTCCCTGTTTTTTCCGGGGAGGAACGGCTGAGACAGGCGGTAGGACCGGCAGAGGTAGAGGTGGATTCGCCGCCCCTGGTGGCCCTGACCTTTGATGATGGCCCCCGCAATAAAACCACGGGACCTCTGTTAGATGGCTTGGCCCTGCGGGAGGTACCGGCTACCTTCTTCCTGGTGGGCAGCCGCATTGACGGCAGCGAAGCGCTGATTGAACGAATGGCGGCAGATGGACACCAAATCGGAATCCATACCTACGACCATGTGATCGTCACAGACCTGAGCCGGGGGGATTTCGATCTTCAAGTAGGGAAAACCAGGGCAAAGCTGACGAATATTTTAGGAGATGGCAGCTTTTGGCTTCGTCCGCCCTATGGGATTGTGGATCAATCGGTGGAGCAGTGGTGCGACTGTCCTCTCATCTTGTGGTCGGTGGATCCTGAGGACTGGAAAGACAAGGATGTGGACCGCATTGTGGCCTCGGTACTGGAGCATGTGAGAGATGGGGACATCATTTTGATGCATGACATCTTTGAAAGCTCTGTGGAAGCGGCCCTGCGGGTAGTGGATGCCCTGCTTGCCCAGGGGTATTGTTTTGTGACGGTGGAGCAGTTGATGGAGCAAAGAGGGGTACAGCCACAAAATGGAGTTCGATATCGGCGGCTTCCACCGGAAAATTCATATTAAATTTCACAAATTATGATTGTAATTTTTGCTGAAATCATGTAAACTTAGGACAACAGCAAAACAAAAGGAGGAACCCTCGATGAAAGTTGCCCGCTTAGTGCTGAAAATTGTGGCTTTGTCCCTGTCTGTCGCCGCTTTGACCTGCGCTGTGGTTGCCTACTGGAATGAACTGGTGGAGCTGGTTGATTACACGAAGAGCAAGCTCCAGCGCCGCACCTACGTCTCTGAGTACGACGACTACGAGGAATAACAAAAACCGCCGGTTATCCGGCGGTTTTTTCATGGGCAGGCCAGTTCAGACAGGCGATATCCTTGTACCGGTGCAGAAGAGCGGCGGACAGAAGCATATCCGCCGCCAGGGCGGCCAAAGCGGCCCAGGTGACAGGACTTGGGATCTGGGTAAGAGGCGTGGAGAGAAGGGGATGAAGCCAGTAGACCAGAGGCAGGGACAGGACGCCCCAGGCCAGAGAAAAGGGCAGGCACACCCGCCCGTGGAGATTTCCCGGCAGGTCGCGGTAGTCCCAAAAGGATACCCCCAGAACAGTTTCGTAAAAGGTGCCGGTCAGGTATTCCACAGCGGTGGCGGTGAATGCCCCGAGAAAGAAAAGAGCGGGGGGATATTCTCTTACCAGGCCGGAAAAGAAAAGGATGAAGCATGCCCCGATGCCGTAGACGGGGCACAGAGGCAGGACCCGCAGGCATTTTCGATTTGGGCGTCCGCCGGTGGCATGGGCGTAGGCTACCTCCAGCAGAAAGCCCAGGAAACTATATAACATGAAATTCCAGAATACGACCAAAGATAGACCCCTCCATTTCTACCTGTTAGGGTGCGGAAAGAGAGGGGTTTCATGCGGGTAAAATGAAATTTACCGGATGTTCTTGTTTTGGAGAATTATTCCGCTGAATAGGGCAGAAGATCGGGGGCAAAGACCGGCCTGAGTTCTTTGGCCCAGCCTCCGGCAGTAGGAGCGGTCGGGGATACAGCGGAGACATTGGGCAATAAAGTCGTCTGTCCAGGCGTTCATTTTGCTATGCCTCCTAAAATCCGGGCCATGGCCCGCGTATAGAGATCCCACTGCCGTTCTTTGTCCTCCAGCGCCTTATGGCCAGATTGGGTGAGATGATAGAAACGCCGTTCCCGGCCGTTTTCAAGCTGCGGATAAGATTGAATATACCCCTTGTCCTCCAGTGCGTGAAGAAAGGGGTAGAGGCTCCCCTGGCTCATGCAAAACACATCGTCGGACAGCAGGGACATCTGTTGAATCAATTGGTAGCCATACATATCCTGGCGGCTGAGAAGTTTTAGGATAATGAGTTCATGGCTGCCCTTCGTCAGTTCTTTGTCAACCTTCATACTGTAACACCTCTATTTTAGAGGTATTATATACCTCGCTATCCGATGTGTCAAGAAAAAGAGAAAATCGCTCCTGCCACCTTGCGGAAGAGGCTGGTTTGTGGTAGGATAGCGGGAGATAAAAAAAGAGGAGCGGAGCATATGCGGCATTTAATCGACTTTGGAGATCTGAAACGGCAGGAATGGGACGAGCTGTATGCACGGGCCAGCAGGATTATCGATGCTCCTGAAACCTTTATCGATGTATGCCGGGGTAAGGTGGCAGCCAACCTGTTTTATGAACCATCCACCCGTACCAATTTTTCCTTTCAGACTGCCATGCTCCGGCTGGGCGGCACGGTGTTTGGCTTTGCCGATCCAAACTCCTCCTCTGTGGCCAAGGGTGAGACGTTAAAGGATACCATTAAGATGGTTTCCAGCTATGCCGATGTAGTGGTTATGCGTACTCCCTGGGAGGGGGCGGCAAAAGCGGCCTCTCTCTATTCCCACGTGCCTGTGGTCAATGCCGGTGACGGGGGTCATATGCATCCCACGCAGACCATGGCCGACCTGACTACCATTACCCGGCTGCTGGGGAAGGTGGATGGGTTGTCCATCGGAATGTGCGGCGATTTGAAAAATGGCCGCACCGTTCACTCCCTCATTAAGGCTATGGCCAAATTTGAAAACATTCGCTTTTTCCTGATTTCTCCCCGAGAGCTGGCTGTTCCGGAGTATATGCGTGCCTTTATGCAGGAAAATCATATGCCCTTTACCGAGGTTACCGGTCTGGAGGCGGTGATTCCTCAGCTGGACGTGCTGTATATGACCCGGATTCAAAAGGAGCGGTTTGTCGATCCTCTGGAGTATGAGCGCAATAAGGGAATTTATATCCTCACCCGCCGGAAGCTGGAGCGGGCCAAGGAGCATATGCTGGTCATGCACCCCCTGCCTCGGGTCGATGAGATTACTGTAGATGTGGATGACGATCCCCGTGCGGTCTATTTTCAGCAGGCCCGCTTCGGCATGTTTGCACGGATGTCGCTGCTCTCCGACCTGGCCAACCAGCCCCGTCTGGACCAGACCCCTGTGGTGGAAATCGGAACAAAGCCTGTTTGCACCAATCCCCGGTGCATCACCCAGACACAGCCCTATCTGCCCCCACTGGTCAAGAAAAATGGTGGTGTAGATTGCTGCGCCTTCTGCGATGGGGCACTCCGGTAAGCGGAGTGCCCAGGCTTTACTTCGCTGTTATAAAAAAGAAATAGAAATTTTCGTAAACCCATTGACAGGTTACGAGAAATATGGTAATATTTCAAAGCTGACGTGAGAGGAACGCGCCGTCCATGCGGGTGTAGTTCAATGGTAGAATCCCAGCCTTCCAAGCTGGTCGCGTGGGTTCGATTCCCATCACCCGCTCC
>CALWVV010000016.1 GCA_944385035.1 uncultured Oscillospiraceae bacterium
TTAATGGGAAGACTGGCAATCGCTGCGATGACGGCAAACTCGGTAAACGAACTGGAAATCTTGCTTTTGACTTTGCTGTCCACAAGATAGTTGATTTTCAGCTTGCACATGATCCCCCAAATCAGGAACATGATAATCATACCATACGCCCATACAGAGATATCAGACAGCACCGGAATTCCCTTAACCAGCTTTAGAACCAGATATGCCAGTCCACAGGCGAGAAAAATCAACGCAGCATGAAAAGCCATTGTATCAATGGAGGAAGACATGGTGGTCTCACGGCCCAGAGAGGCTTGTTTATGGATATCCTTTTCAAAGCCGCGGCGAATCGGCTCCGGAATATCGGCGGGCTTTTTTTACAGAGCTGTCTGTCCATGACGGGCAGCCCAGTTGATCATCAAGATACCAATCAGGATACCGCCTACGATGCCAAAGGTTGCAGTTGTAGTGGCCACTCCCTGAGAAATCTCCCAGTAGGGCAGATTCAGCTCAGAGAGCATATTGCCCAGTGTACCAGCCGTTCCGTGTCCGCCTACAAAACCAATCGCGAGCTCGATGCCGAACACATGATACAAATCGTATAGATTGGAAAAACAAGCTTGAGTCAAGTAGCCGATCACAAATTGAATCATGGATACGCCAAACCCGATTCCGAGCAGGGGAAGTACATTTTTTAAAACCTCGGGATCATCACCACCTGTTCCCCGGCCAATGGTCAGTCCAAGCGGTACTGCTGCCACCACGGGGACGATCAATACACCGGGCAGCAGGGAGTAAACAGAAAACCATTCTGAAGGGACGGGAAGAATATCCAGACATTGAGGGCCAAAAATCAGCAGAAGAAAACCACCAATGACAGAGGCCGGAATAAACGCTTTTTGTAAAATCTTTACTTTTGCACGCAAAAATACTCCTAGAAGCAGAAATGCTCCCAACAAAGCCATGCTTTTGAGGAAATCGGTTAACATTGCGGATGTCATATCAAAATCTCCCTCTTACAAATTCATAGTTTTGAATATTGCTCAGATGAAGATATATCCAGTTCAATGTCAACATAGCATTTTTCCAGAAAAGTCAATGAAATAACTATGTTTATGTTGCGATTCAATCAGGTCGTATTACATTCTTTTCTAAAAAGCAACCGGAAGGCTGCGTTCAAAACGGAAAAGATGCTATGGGACCTCAGGCATTCACAGGCCTTACTACCACCCTAAAGGCAGGAACCATTCATATATCTTCAGCGTTTAGCGATATCCAGTTTGGGTATGTCAGGTGTCCTGTGAAGGCTGCGGGTATCCCCGAACCTCAGGTGTGAAAATTTGCTTTGCAGCTTTGAAATGTAACTCGATCAGTCTTCGCATATTTCTTTTGCCAACTGCGAGATCGTCTTGTTCAACAACGGATGCCGTTTATTGGGCGCAATCTCCCGCAGGGGCTTGAGCACAAAGTCGCGCAGATGCATTTCCACATGGGGGATAATCAGATCATCCGTTTCCAGAACCAGATCGTCGTACATCAAAATATCCAGATCCAATGTTCTGGGTCCCCAACGGATGATCCGTTCCCGATGGGCCGCCTGTTCAATTTCATACATCCGATCCAGCAGTTCCTGCGGCGGAAGGAATGTCTGAAGCATCAGGCAGGCATTTAAAAAGTCATCCTGCTCTACCCCGCCGTAGGGTTTGGTCACCAGGAAGGACGAAACCTTCTGCACGCGGCAGCCCCGAATCTGATCCAGCGATTGGATTGCCATGTTCAGGTAACCAGCCTTGTCCCCCATATTGGATCCAAGGCCCAGGTAGGCAGTGTGCCAGAACCGGGTGATCTTCACAGAAACGGTTTCCAACGGCAGACCTACGGGCGCCCAGGGCTTCTTCAGCTCCAGCGTTACCCCCTTCAGCAGAGGGTATTGCAGCAGCAGCTCTTCCGCCAGGTGTTCTGCGGCGGCTTCAATCAGCTTGAAGGTATTCTGCTTCATATAATTGGTCATGAAGCTGCTGACTTCACCATAATGGACGGATTGTTCCAGACAGTCAGATCGCCCGGCGGGTCTGGAATCCACATACATAACAAGCGAAATCAGAAATTTCTGACCAAGACGGGTTTCCTCCGGAAAAACGCCGTGATTTGCAAAAATTTCGAGATTTTCCACATGAATCTCATCATAGCCCATAGTATTCATCTCTCTCACCGTCCCTCACGCATAATCGCCTGAGTCATACGAATGGCCCGGAGATTCTCTTTTACATCGTGAACACGGACAAAAGACGCCTTCTTTTCCACGCCGATCACCGTCGTTACCATGGTTCCTTCCACCCGCTGATCTGTGGGAAGATCCAGGGCGCGGCCAATGGTGCCTTTTCGGGAGGTGGCCAGCAGCACAGGATACCCCAGCTCCACCAGACGCTCCAGGTGCCAGATTGCAGTCAGATTATGTTCATAGGTCTTTCCAAAACCGACACCCGGGTCCAGAATGATCTTGTCGTCCGCAATGCCCGCACTCTTGGCAATAGCCAGAGAATCCCGCATATCCTGGCACATATCGTCTAAAAAGTTGTCATATTCCGGCTTTTCACGGTTATGCATCAGGCAGCAGGGAACCTGATACTGGGCGATCAGATCCGCTACCTTTCGGTCATATTTCAGGCCCCAGATGTCGTTGACCAGGTCGGCCCCCGCTTTCAAGGCAGCTTCCACTACCTGACTCTTATAGCTGTCGATGGACACCGGGATGTCAAAATTACTTTTCACCATCTCAATCACAGGCAACACCCGGTCGATTTCCTCCTGGTCGCTGATCTGGACATGTCCGGGGCGGGTCGATTCCCCGCCGATATCAATAATGGAGGCTCCCTCCGCGATCATCTGAGCGGTATGCTGTTTGGCTGCCTCCAGATTATTCCACTTTCCGCCATCGGAAAAGGAGTCGGGCGTCACATTGAGGATGCCCATGATATAGCAGTCATTTTCCACGTCAAACAGACGGTTTCCTATTTTCATCATGTTACCATGCTCCTATTGTATTATCGGGTCAGAGTAAGGTTTTTCTTTTCCGCGCTCCAGTTGCACTCCTGACAGGCAGCACAAAACAGACAAGCCCTTGAGGTCTTGTCCGCGCGATAAATAAGTCCCGCTAAACCATCGGCTGTACCAGTCTCCTGTGCCCTGTGCTGCAAAATCGCACCGAGAATCCGTTCCCGTTCTTCTTTGGCAAACCCACAGTCCTTCAAAATACCTTCCGCCTCCATGGCGCTTGCCTGTTCATGCGGGATCCCTTTCGTATATTGAAGGTGCCGGCCAATGTCATGCAGCAAAGCAGCCGCGTAGATTTCTTCTTTTGCCAGCCCCAGGCCATTTTCCAGATTTTCTATGTAGGCGATCCTGGCCACATCTAAAAAGTGTGTTGTATCATGCCTGCAAAAGATACGGTTCTGTTCCAATACACGAATTTTTTCCACGCACTCTTTCCAGCGTGGATGAGCGCAGATTTGATTGATTCGATCCATCCCTATTATCTGCGCTCCAGCATCCGGTAAAAGTTATTTTGGAGTGTCTCATTGTTGTCAAATACGCCTCTGGTAACCACGGTGACCGTTTTTGTACCGGGCTTCTTCACTCCACGCATGGTCATGCACATATGCTCTGCTTCAATGAGGACCATCACACCCTGAGGCTTTAATTCTTCCATAAATACATCCGCTACCTGGGCGGTAAGACGCTCCTGGAGCTGGAATCGCTTTGCAAACACCTCAAGCGTGCGGGCAATTTTGCTCAAGCCCACAACTTCCCCGTTGGGAATGTAGGCAATGGCCGCCGTACCATAGAAGGGCAGCATATGGTGCTCACAAAAGGAATAGAAATGGATGTCCTTCTCAATGACCATGTCATTGTTGTCTACATGAAAGCGCTTCTGCAGATGTTTGGCTGCATCATCCGTATAGCCGCCAGCCAGTTCCTCATACATTCTCGCAATACGGTCAGGGGTCTCCAAAAGACCCTCACGCGTAATATCTTCTCCGATTCCTTCCAGAATCAGTTTAACTCCCTCTTTGATCATTTCACTGTTCATTGTTGACCCCTCCGTTTAAAACTTCCTTTTCTGCCTCACCGAGGAACGAAAGAGAACCGAAAATAATAATAATGTCCTCTTTATCCGCCCGTTCCAGACTCATTTTTACCGCCTGTGCGATACTTTCTGCGGCCTGGACGTGGGAATTGACGCCCCGGACCGCCTGGCACAGGGCCTGGGCCGGAAGCGCTCTGGGGTTATGCGGGGTTTCCACCGTAATGATATCCTCCGCCAAAGGCGCAGTCAGTTCGATTACAGTTTGAACATCCTTATCTTTAAACATCCCCATAATATAGTGAAGCTTTTTACCGGGGAAGTAGAGTTCCAGAGACTGCTTCAATTCCTGCGCAGCTTCGGGATTATGCGCCCCGTCGATAATAACCACCGGGTCCCGACGCAGCAGGGTAAATCTTCCCCGCCAGACCGTATTCAGCATACCCGCACGAACCTGCTCGTCCGAGAGCTGGTAGCCGGCTTCGCGCAGAGCCTCAACCGCTTCCAGCGCCAGAGCAGCATTCTGGATCTGGTAGCTGCCGGCCAGACGAATCTGGACATTCACCCATGCTTTATAAGAAAAGCTTTGTAGGTCATATCCATAGCGAATGTCACGCAGCTGTGTGGGATCGACTGTGCGGAGGGAGCAGCTCTTTTCTTTGCAGATATCGGCAATGACTTTGCCTGCCTCCGGCTGTTGGGCTGCTGATACGACCAAGGTGTTGGGCTTAATAATCCCGGCCTTCTGTTGGGCGATTTTTTCCAGGGTATCTCCCAGACAATCCATGTGATCCATGCTGATGGAGGCGATCACCTCTATCACAGGAGTCCGGATCACATTGGTAGCGTCCAGTAAACCACCCAACCCAGTTTCCAGGGTAACAATGTCACAGTGCTTTTCCTTAAAGTATAGGAAAGCCAGTGCCGTTTCAATTTCAAAGGCGGTTGGGCCGGCCAGACCGGCGGTTTTCATGTCCTCCACTGCTGCTGCAATTTTTGTGACATGACGGGCCAGCGCATCTTTCTCAATGTATTCCTGGTCGACCTGGATTCGCTCACGATAGGAAAACAGCGTGGGAGAGATGTAGCGGCCGGTTCGGTATCCCGCACCAGACAGTACCGTTGAAAGATACGCCAGTACAGACCCTTTTCCATTGGTTCCGGAAATGTGGATGAACTTTAAGTCATCCTGGGGATTCCCCAGTCTGTCAAGCAGCTCTTTCATGCTCTCCAAGCCAAGCACACTTCCGTATTTGGATATTTCATCCAAATATACTCTTGCTTCTGTGTAATTCATACTACTCCTATCCGAGACAAAATTTTGCCTCTAAAGTTGTCGAGGGACATTATATTCCAGCCCAATATGTATTGCAATAAAAGATTTAAAGAATACTTCTCAATATCTTTTGCAATTTTACATCTAATTGGAAACTGAGCATTAGTGTAAGGATTTCTATTATCCCGGTCTGATCCAGTACAGCGACGCAGGAAAGATTTCCCGCTTCATTCAGTCCGCTATGACTTAGCTCACCAAAAGGGCCACATTTCTGCTGAGGCAAATGATCTTATGAACCCCCGGACGCCGTGCCTCAGGAGACGTTGGATTCCGCGCTGCCCTTCCTCAAGTAGATATTCGCGTAAGCGGCGCAAGGGGTGCAGCCCCTTGTTGCGGCAAAGCCGCCATAGAAGTGGACGGTACACCGTTGGTATTTGGCCTCAGGAAACACCTCTCCCACGGCTTCCAGCATACCAAGACACTTATCTCCAACGATGAGTTTCACGCCATCCAGACCCACTTCCTCGTGGGTTTTCTCCCTTGGTTTCGTCATAGCTGGTCGTTCCTTTCTGCTTATGGAAAAAAGAAAAGAGCAGCCGTTTTCTGCGCGAAAATAGCTGCTCTTAGTGGCATAATATTCGGTTTTATTCTCCGTATACAATTAGCTGTGTAATGCCGTCGCTATTCATATAAACGCTTTGGCATTCTCCCGAAGTGGCCAAAGTACCATCTTCGTTGTGGGTGATTGTGAGAAAATCGATACGCCACATATCAGCATTACTATCATAATATTCGCTTGTTGCGTTATATTCAATCGTGCATTCGTTCTTTGCTCTTTCCACCGCTGCATTTTGATTATCAATCGGATAAGTATCAATATTTACAAATGCATTTGGATTCACTCCAGGGTCTCCATCTTTGTATATTGCAACATCTTCTTCGTATGAAAAACTCGCCAAAGATTGATTAGCCGGCTCATTTTGCTGATTACATGCCATTAAAGATACGCTAAGTATGAAAGCCATAATTAAAAGGCTATATTTTTTCATAGGGACACCCTCCTTTTATAATTTTTCTCATTCATATAGGCAAAAATTGAAAATATTTCTTTCTTCTCTATCATTATAAGTATAGTACAAAACCATGAATAAATCTACAATTTTAGCCTATCAGAAACATTTTTCTAGCAGGTTGTCGCGCCGCTTCCCGCCGTTCCTCGCTGTAAGGGTCGGTCAGACGGAAAGAGAACCGACCTGTCTCAATGTCAAACTCCATGCAGCCCGTTTCCGGGTCTGCGTCAGCCTGGCGGCACATATGGGGGTGCTGCTTGGGGGGCTGCTCTGCGTAGGTGGCAAGCCGCTTCTTCAAGGCGGTGTTGTGGGTGCAAAAATGGATAAGGGGATCTTTCTCGTCAAACCAAATGTCGATGGTCTTTTCCTGCTTGGCTTGCTTCTGCTCCTGCTGCTCTTTCCATTGTCTGCGTTTCTTTTCCATATAGCGTCGATTGTAGGTAGAGTTGTTATCTTTGTTATTACTGTACTAAAATCAACCAGGACATGGTCAAGCAACCATTGACGGACCTGTTGCCCAAGATAAAGGCTTGCAATATGTTATCTGCTTCTAACGGCGGGATGCCTGTACTATCACCGCTCCGACCGTGTGGAAACCGACCACACAATCAGCCACAGACAGGCGCGGAACAGCCGGAACACCTGTCTTTCAAAAGTGTTGGAAAGTAATCTGTCTGGAGTAAAAATAGCTATAAACAAACGAAAAATATTAGAAAAAGTCAAAGACCAGCGTTGACGTGCGGGAGGTCACAGGTTCAAGTCCTGTATTGTCCACCAGATAAACCGCTGTTTTCGAAAGAAAACAGCGGTTTTTTCTTGCTTTTTTTACGGTGTTTCGTCCGATTAGCGTTGACCACAGTTCAGCTGCAGACAGGCAAACAGCCACCCTCCGAAAGTACTTCTTCCGAAGGGCGCCTGTTTGTTCTCAATCTGCTTTTTGGTCGGTGCTAAACCCTTCGGATCACGCTGACAAGAAAGCTATTTGGGATCAGCCTTTGGTGGAAAACCACTCTTTCATCGTCGTCAACACCTTGACCAGTTCATCTTCCTCAATGACATAAGGAA
This sequence comes from uncultured Oscillospiraceae bacterium, assembly GCA_944385035.1. Lineage (GTDB taxonomy): Bacteria > Bacillota > Clostridia > Oscillospirales > Oscillospiraceae > Lawsonibacter. Next base: position 7,478 of record CALWVV010000016.1, read on the forward strand.
CCATCGCATAGAGATAGTTCAGGAATGGACGGCTGAACACACCTCGCTCATAAGCATATTGCTGGTACCCCTGAATCGTATTGGAGTCATATACTTCCATGCACACACAGGCACCCATAATGCGGATTTCTTTTATGCGCGGGTCAGAAAATCCTGCCATTTCACGGCGGGTAATTTCTTCAATTCTATGGATTTTAGACATATAGTCCTGTTTTTCAAACAGCTCTATGCCTTTTAGCGCTACGCTGCAAGCCAAGGCATTGCCCATAAAGGTAGGGCCGTGCATAAGCGCGTGCGCAGGATTATCGTCATAAAAGCCCTCATATACTTTCCGGTTTGCAACGGTAACAGCGTGGCCAATATATCCGCCTGTTAATGCTTTGCCCAGAACAAGGATGTCCGGTAAAACCAAATCCGCCACAAAGCGGTTTCCGGTACGCCCAAATCCAGTTGCGACCTCATCAAAAATCAGAAGCACACCGTATTGATCGCAAAGCTTCCTTGCACGCTTCAGAAACGAGATATCATACATTCTCATACCACCCGCCCCCTGCAGCAAGGGCTCGACAATAAAGCAGTTCAAGCGGTCGTGATATTCTGCAAACGCCTGCTCAAGCGCTGGTATCTCAGTGGGAATGTGGACAACATGTTTGCTTTTCCCGTACGCGTTCAAAACAAAATGGTAGTCCTCGTCATCGCCGATCTCCATTGTTTTAAATGTGTCGCCGTGATAAGCATGTTCCAACGCCAATACCATGCTGCGCTGCGTTTCTTCCCGATTCATATAATATTGCAAGGCGATTTTCAGAGCCACCTCTACCGCAACGCTGCCGGAGTCGGAGAAGAAGCAATAATCCAGATCTCCCGGCAGCCAGCTTTGCAGTTTATCGGAAAGTTTCTGCACCGGTTCGTGTGTCAGTCCCCCCAACATAACATGCGCAAATTTTTTAAGCTGGGTTTCAATGGCCTCATTGAGTTCAGGATGTTTATAACCGTGAATCACACTCCACCAGGATGATACGGAATCGATCAGTTTTTGATCCTCTGTGTAAAGATAGACCCCATCTGCGTCGACGATCTTATAGGGCTGCTTCATGGTTTTCATCTGCTCATACGGATACCAAATCATCTTATTGTACCTCCGTTTTCTTCATACAGCCCTTCCAACCGTTCAAACGAGATATCCAAATCCAGATCTCCGTCTTTAACGCAGGCTACAACCTTTTGTCCGGTCATCGTTTCACACATCAACAGATTATCCTCATGCAGCTTGTTGCCCGGTTCGTAATGGTTAAACAGAATGCCCTTAACCGGAATCCCCCGAGTTTTCATATATTCTGCCGTCAGCACAACAGCATTGATGGTTCCAAGTCCTGCATCCGCAACGATCAGGCAGGATAAATCGCGGGCTGCTATAAAATCTTCAAGCTGTATTGTTTGCCCATCAAACCGGAGGGGACAAAGAATCCCGCCGGACCCCTCCGCCGTAACATACTCGTACTTACTGCAGACTTGATCAAAATCACTAAGGACCCGTGTCATATCAACAGGATTCCCCTCCAGTTTTGACGCCAGGTGAGGAGAAACGGCGGTTTCATAGACATACGGACACATCTCCTCCAAAGGCTGTGCAATCCCCGACATGGTTTTCACCTGCAAGGCATCGCCGGGAATCAAACTGCCGTCAGGCCGCCGTTGGTTGCCGCTCATCGCGGCCTTGTAATAGGCCGCGCGCTTGCCCGCTTCCCAAAGCTTTTTTACCATCAGCCCCGTCACATAGGTCTTTCCCACATCTGTCCCTGTCCCGGTAATAAATATCGTTTTACTCATTGCACAGCTTCGCCTCGTATCCAAGTTCACCGAGTAATTCCATATCGGTTTTGGTTGTGATCCCAGCAGTTGTCAGCATATCTCCTGAAATTGCCGCATTCGCCCCCGAAGTAAAACAGCTTTTCCCTTTATCTGGGAGCAGACCTCTTCCACCCGCCAGGCGGATCGAGGCCGCAGGCAGTATAAAGCGATAGACGGCAACAATTCTGCGCATGTCATCGGCCGACAGTTTCTCACGATTTCCGAAGGGAGTGCCGGGGATGGGGTTGAGCATATTGACCGGGACACTTTGAATCCCAAGTTCCCGGAGCGTAAGCGCCATATCGATCCGGTCTTCCATGGTCTCTCCAAGTCCCATGATCCCGCCGCTGCACACCGAAAGGCCCGCAGCCTGTGCCTCCCGGATCGCCTGCACTTTTTCTTCAAAGGTATGGGTGGTACAGACATTCGGGAAGTTTCTGCGGGAGGTTTCAAGGTTATTATGTACTCTTGTCACACCGGCCTGCTTCAGCTTTTGAAACTGCCGCTCGTTCAGCAAACCAAAGGATGCGCAGACCGAAATCCCCACTTCCGCTTTGATTGCCCGGACCGTTTCACACATTTCATCCACTTCCTGTTCGGAGAGACGCTTTCCGGACGTAACGATGGAGTATCGAAGAACACCCTGTTCGTGGTTCCGTTTTGCCTGTTCCAAAATCTCCCGTTTGGAACGCAGCGGATACTCCGGCGCACAAGTATGGTTATGGGAAGATTGTGCACAGAACTTGCAATTTTCAGAGCATTTTCCGCTCTTTGCGTTAATAATTGTGCAAATATCAAATTGATTGGAACAAAAGTGCCGACGGATCTTATCTGCGCAATCACACAATTCCAAAAGTGGCTGTTCCGATAAAAACAACGCCTCTTCCCTTGAAATATCTTCTCCCTTTAAGACCTTATCGGTCAGTTCATTCAGATTCATACTCATACCCTCACTGCACTTTCTATTTGTTTACGATTGGAATCAATCTTTTGCCAAGAATTGCTCCCAAAATGCACAAGACAATATCTCCGGGAACCGCCAAAATAAAACAGTAGAGAAACAGCGGCCATAAGCCAATGGGACTTCCAAGGTAGAAATTACTCATAAAGTAGTAATAGACCATTCCAAACAGGTAGACGATTCCCAGCCCAATAAAGTTAGCTGCTAACAGACGGGTATAGTCTGGATTCGAAACTTGATTGGCAATGACGCCGGTGACGTAAGAGGCCACCGCAAATCCGATGATATATCCGAAGCTCGGCTTTAAAACATACGCCAGTCCTCCGCCCTCCGCAAAGACGGGCAGTCCCAGTAACCCCATGAAAATGTAAACTCCCACCGAAGCCGCCCCTAGCTTTCCCCCAAGCAGCAGTCCTGCCATCATGGTAAATAGGAGCTGCAGCGTAAACGGCACTACAGGAACAGGGATTTTGATAAACGCGCCTACAGCGATCAAAGCACTGAACAGGGCGCACATAATTAGATTTTTCGTCTTACTTCTGTTCATATGATCTCCTTACAACGTTTTATGACACCGGTCAAATCGTCTTGCTTCTTCCTCACTCTAACTTCTTTCAGCGGTCATCCCCCCTTAAAACGGGATTAGTATACTATATCTCGTCTCAATTGTAAACCTTAAAATAATAAAGGTTTACAAATTGGGGTGCAAATGCTTTCCATTCGCGTGGTAGATCTGCACCCCAGGGCTTGCTTTTCCGCCTGCACATAGCACTGCATCCTTCCACATGGAATGCCGCACCTTTCCAGTGCTTTTCGTCTGAAAAAGCAAATTCCTGCCCATGAGGCCAGTGCCCATAGTTATTCAGCGATGAAAGAAATTATCTAAAAAATCAGCAAAAGCAGCATCTGGATGTCATGGTTTTTTTCATCTCTCCCCATTTTCCGTTTTATGGCTGCTGCAGTATCCACAAAACGGAAACAAATTTTTCTATGCAGAACACGCCGTCAGGTCACCCGTCCTCCACTGTTTCTGGAGCGGAGCGCGGCTGCGTCATATTCTGATAACGTTTCTGCATGGTGTCATCGTCATACCAAGTGTCCAACATGAATTCCAGACGATTGCCGGGCATTTGCCCTTGGCTGCGTTCCTCCATTCGTAAAAATGCGGCGGCGGAAAGAACCATATCAAACGTAAGCAGCACAGCCAGTCCTGCCGCGGCGGCTTGCCCCCTTTGGACGGAAATTCTATCCATCTGCCGCAGCAGATATGGAACCAGGCGATAGATCCATACCACTCCGGCCAATCCCCAGAAGACTGCATACAGCAGGTTGGTGCGGCCGTCCAGATTCAGCGGAAGGTTTGAATAGTCCCAGAACAGGCGATGATAGCCCCGCTCAAGCAGCAGGCTGGCCAAATATTCAAACCCTCCGCCTAAAATGGCTTCTCCCAAAAATACCGTCCATCCCCCGTACCGCCGCAAGGGAAAAAGGATCACCGTCATCAGCAATGCTCCAAGTCCCCAGACAACGCTGACAGCACCATAGAGCAGACTGCTGCGGCTCATCAGGACGCCGGTGCCAAGCCAGACGACTCCCATTTCAAACAGGCACCCGATAAATGAGCTGCCCAGAAACAGGAAAAACCACCTATACCAGCTAAGGCGAGGGACTTGAAACGGACCGCAGGCCGAGGCCGCGGAGAGAAGGATCATGGCGGCAAGGGCTGTGAAAATGATAAAAGGGGTCATGGCGTTACCTGCTTTCTGTTTTTGCGCAAAATATTTAAGACACTGGGCTGTTTATACTCATGGTACCATGCTGGCAGGAAACGTGCGATTGTCCATGCAACGGGAACACATCGGGCCAAAATGAAAACCAGGACGCTCCGAGCGTCCTGGTTTTTTGGTAAGCAGCAGATGCTGCGGCCTTACAGAGGCTGTGAATCAGGAGGGGATTTTTGGGACATCAAGGCCGTGATCAGGTCACTGACACCATCCGCCACAAGCGCGGCTCCAAAGATCATAATAACCAGTCGGGCGGCGTGAAAGGGATTGACCACCAGCAGGACGCCCAGAATCGTGGGAATGAGAGAGGAGAGAAGCAGAGGGACAAGAATGGCGGACTTGGCCCGGACTGCGGCGATGACCAGGGGGATCTTCCCTACTCCATCTACCAGAAGCAGAGCTCCCAGGACCAGGGGCAGAAACGAGAGAATTGCCTGAGGCCACAGGATGGCGAAGATGGCAAAGGACATGGGGAGGATGGTCAGAAAGAGGTCTCCTCCAGAAGCTTGCTCGGTTTTACGGTCTTGGATATACCGCCACAGGTGGCTGATTGCATAAGCCGCAGCGCCTGCGGCCAGTGTCCACACAAAGACGGAACCGCTGATTCCTGGGAAGAGGAGCAGTGGGATCCCCAGCAGCATATAGAGCAGCGCGATCCAGACAGAAGCCGTCCGGGACCAGAAGAATTGCAGTGTCATAGTAGTTACCTCCTAAAGTCAGAACAAAATGTGAATATTGGAAAGCCAAGCCGCACACCAGGCCATAGCTTAGGTTAGATCAGGGCATAGTCGTGCAGCAGTTCCAGCAGGGTAGTCCCTTCCAGTTTATCCAAACCAGCTCGCATGGCTATTTTCAAGTGCAGCGGGAGCTTCATCTCCGTCAGCTTTCGTCCATCCAGCAGGTAGTGGGCCGCGTTGAGCAGGCAGCGGATGTCGTAGACAGAATTAAATACTTCCGGGACCCCCCGCTCCACATCCAGCAGGGTATAGACCGCTTCCATGGCGGTGCGCACAGAGTATTCCGTGGTAAAAATCGTGTCCCGCTCCGTCTGAGCAAACTGGCCCAGGAAAGCATAGTTGACGCAGCCCTCGGGAACCACATCCGGGCGGTCTCCCGCAGCGCGGGGCATGAAGAAGGCGGTGACATAGGGTATCATGCAGGGGACTGTGCTGGCACTCGCTCGGGCCAGTTCCTCAATGAGATTTTCAGGCACACCCAGGTGGGTTTTGTACCGCGAGATTTTTCCACAGCCTCCAGCTGTAGCCTTCCCCACAAGTAATCCAGTTGTTTGATTGGTTAGGGTTTCCCTATGAACTTATAATAATACATAGGGAGCAAAAAGTAGGTTGTCCATCCAACACAGGTGCATACCGGCACACCGTCCGGCAAGCGCAATTGACAAATCCGGTAATTTTCGCTATGGTTATCCCATGGAAACAACCTTGGGAAAGGGGCGGACCAGACATGATGGACCAGGAGAACATGCTTTCTGTTTTGAAGCGCGGATTACTCTTTCGCAATATGGAAGACGGCGAAATCTTAGAAGCGCTGGAAACCATAACCTCCCACCGCAGGACCTACCCCAAGCGCACCTTGGTGATGCAGGACGGGGACTTGATGTCCCAGGTGGGCGTGATCCTGTCCGGAAACCTTCATCTATTTCACATCGACGCAAACGGAAACAGCAATCTCATGGAGGAGCTGGGCGCAGGGGAATCAATCGGCCTTCTCAATGCCATCGGAGGATACCGTCTGCATATCTCGGCCGAAACCACGACAGAAACCGAAATCTTATTTTTAAACGTCAGCCAGCTGCTGCGGCAGAATGTTCTCACTGCCCCGGTTCAAATTCGGTTCTTGCAAAACCTGACCCTCGGGGTCGCCCAGCAGGCCCACCGCCTGACCCGAAAGTTGGAGGACAGCATCCGCCGCTCCACACGGGAGCGCCTGCAGGACTACCTGTCCGATCAATTTCATAAAGCGGGCAGCCGCACCTTCTCCATTCCTTTAAACCGGCAGGATCTGGCCGATTTTCTGTTTGTGGACCGCAGCGCCATGTCCAATGAGCTGTGCAAAATGCGGGACGAGGGTCTCTTAAAATTTGATAAGAGCAAATTTGAACTTCTGATTGAGATGCCCATTACCGAGGAGGAACCGGATCCCAACCGATAAGTTCATCTGTCCTCACAAAAAACATGTGCTCCGAAGGCAATTGAACCGCCTTCGGAGCACATGTTTCTTTTTCGTTGGCTGGACAACCGCCAAAGCGGTCTTTTTTTGTTATGCTGACAACAGCCCTCAGGGAAAGAGAGATTTCACTGCATGGAATCGTCGCCGCACTTTCACCGCGCGGGAGGGACTACACATTGATACGATAGGGAGAAACATAACATGAAACAGGAGCATAACCAGTCCTATACCATATTGGATGCGGAATATCAGGTCATAGATGAGCCGGAAACCATCGGCAGAGGCATACAAAAGGGGGTGATCATAACCGCCTTGGGATTGACAGCCTTGGGATTGGCGGCGTTGTTCTTTCCCGTGGCAGCGGGGATCGGGTTTGCATTTTTCATTACCGCAGGCATATTTCTTTCCGGGATCTCTCAGATCATGATCTTTTTCCGCACAGCCAAAGAACAGCGCAACGGCTGGATGTTGGCAAACGGGGTCCTTCTGGTCCTTGTGTCCGGTCTCAACCTGGCAGGGGCATTGATCAGCCCGATTGGGATTCCCCAAATGATCACCACCGTCTCCTTCTTGCTGGGCATTCTGACCATGTCCGTTGGATTAAACCAGATCACCGGCATTTTGTCCGAAAAAGGCAAGACACCGGGGCGCGGCTGGGCACTGTTAAGCGGCGTTCTGAACGTTCTTTTAAGTCTGCTCCTGTTTGTGAACCCGATCCTCAGCTGGTTTGCCCTGACCACCGTATGGGGGATCTATCTGCTGGCGGCCGCAATCGCCTTATTCTGTACACTCTGGTCAATGCGGCGCAGTCCCCATACGTCTTCTTCTGTGTAGGAGGTTTTTTATGAAAAAGCTTGGATTTATCTTGTTTCCCCTGCTGGCTCTGGGCGTAGGTGCGCTTTCCGGCTATCTTGCAGAGCACGGCCTTACGTCGGTATACCCGTTTTTGGAAAAATCGTCGCTGACCCCGCCGGGGTATGTCTTCCCCGTGGTTTGGACCGTTCTGTATGTCTTGATGGGGCTTGGTATCGCCCTTGTGGTAAAGCGAGGGGGAAAGGGCGTCGGTACGTCCGTATTCTTTTGGGTAGTACAGTTGGCGCTGAATTTTTCCTGGAGCCTGCTGTTTTTCACTTCCGGCGCGTATTTTGAGGCGCTGGTCTGTCTGAGCCTTTTGTGGCTGGTCCTTCTGCTGATGATCCTATCCTTTCACACCGTCCGCCCTCTGGCCGCGTGGATGCAGCTTCCCTATTTTCTTTGGGTCAGCTTTGCGGGTTATCTGAACCTGGTGGTTTGGCAGCTCAACCCGTGAGGCAAATAATTCCCAACGCAAAATGCCAGGGCCCTGTTCCATGCAGGACATGACCGCCGGGGCCGCTCTGGGCTTTGCTCACAGGGCGGCCCTTTCCTTCTGCAAAATCCGGACAACCCACAGCTCACGTTGTGGAAACAACTGCATATTGCCCCTGGGCATGGTAAAATGAATTTATACCACAGCACAAGAAAGGCAGGTTTTTTTATGAACCTTAACACAAATACTTCCAACCAACGGCAGGAAAAAGCCGACCGCCTCAACCAAAAGCTCACCGAAGCCATGATGACTGCCCTCAAGGCAATCCACAGCGCAGCCTCCCCGGATTCCATGGACACAGAAGACCTGGCCCGCCAGCGCAAGGGCCAGGAGGTCCTGGGCCGCCTGATGTCTCCTCCCATCGGTTTTAGCTGGGAGCCCTTCTCCCTGGGCGATATGCCCATGGCCTGGGTCCGCCCGGAGCGGGGCCATGACCGGAGCAAGGTCATCCTCTACTGCCACGGCGGTGGATATACCAGCGGAAACCTGGGCTACGCCAGGGTTCTGGCCGCAAAGATGGCCAGTGCGACCGGCTGCGAGGTTTTGGCCTTTCAATACCGGTTGGCCCCTGAATTTCCCTATCCCGCTGCCCTGGAAGACGCTCTGGATGCCTGGGAATATCTCATGCACCAGGGCTGGGGGGCAAAAGATGTGATCTTGGCGGGGGACTCCGCAGGAGGAAACCTGGCGTTGGAGCTGACGCTCGCTTTGAAAGAGCAGGGGCGGTTCCAACCCGGACGGCTGGTCCTCTTTTCTCCCTGGACGGATATGTCGGCCAGTGGAGATTCCTACACCCAGCGGGAAGAACTGGACCCTATGCTGACAAACCGCTACATTCAATCGGTACGCAGCGCATACGCCCCGCATGCAGACTACACCCACCCCACGCTGTCTCCCCTGTTTGCCGACCTGTCCGGCCTGCCCCCTACCCTGATCCAGGTAGGCGAGCGTGAGATCCTTTATTCTGACTCCGAGCAGCTCCTACATGCGCTGATCGCCGCAGGAGTCCCCTGTGTGCTCCAAAGCTGGCCGGACATGTGGCATGTATTCCAGATGTTCCCCTTGAAAAGCGCGGGAGAGGCCATGACAGCCATGGCGGATTTTTTAAGACGGTTGGAATAAAGAAAATGCAGGGTCTGCCAGAAGGCAGGCCCTGCGTTTTGTTATGTTCAGAAATGGAACCGGCGGCGCACTTGACGGCGAAGATTGGGGCGGGTACGAACCACTGCCAGCGGCAGCATAAGGGTGACGGCCACTGCTGCGGCAATCAGAGACCACATAGGGCGGTACGTCCCCAGGAAACGGTCAATGATAAATTCCAGCCAGACCAGAAAGAGCGCAAGACCGCCCAAAATCAGCATAGCCCGGCTGAGAAATGAACGGTTTTTGGCAGCCATCCAGATGGTCAGCAAAATCAGGGAAAACCCGGCCCAGACCGGTAGGGCGATCCCAGAAAGCCAAACACTTCCCTGTAAAACCGTCCCGATCAGCACCAGCAGACCGCCCACAGCCAGCAAATCCAGCAGCAGCAGAACTGCCGAGGGGGCACGCCGCAGCAGAAGAGGCGGAACCAGCCATACCCACAGCACAGCGCAGGCTCCCACCACAAACAGCGACCAGGGCACCCCCCGCCACAAAACGAAATTCAGCAGTCCACAGCAAACCCCAGTACATACTGTCATAGCACTGAGCAGGATCGCCAATTCCCGGTGATCCACCGGTTCTACCTCCTGGCGCTCCATGGGAAAGTTGGGGATCGCCTGGGGGTCAGGCGGACAGACGGGATTGATGACAGGGGTCTGGCACAGGGGACACGCAGCGGCGTCCCGGTCCAGCTCTACTCCACAGTTGACGCAGTATGACACGGCACACACTCCTTTCGGTTGGAGGTAACTTTCACATGCAGCCCTTCCCGGACCAGTGTCCGGAAAAATTCCCGTTCCACGTCGCTTTCCCGGACCGTCCCCGCAAATGTGATCTCCATAATGTCACCAAAGCTGATGGCGGCACAGTTGACCCGCGGGGTATAAGACTGTCCCAACACCACCTCCATATGGTGAATCAAGGACTCCATTTCCTCCGGCACCTGAAAAATGCCCGGATTGGTAAAGGTGGTGGAATAGGGGCGGCTTCCAGCAATGCGGTAGCCCAGATCCATGGCAAAATTCTTCACCGGTGAAGGCACCAGCTGGAGAGGCAGGATGTGCTGAAGGGAGACGTTTTTGGTAATGACCGCCTGCATCTCTTGCCGGGTGATGTGCAGGCGCATGTGGTGGTGAACCTGGGCAATGATCTCATCCAGCGTATAATCTCCCAGCTCTGGATTGATGCTGGGACGGACGGTCAAAATGAAATTCCGAAGGGTCGTGGAGGGGAAATAGGGCCGAAGATTGATGGGGGCCGCCAAAGAAACCGGCAGTTCCCGCCTGTGTCCCTCCCGCCGCTGCCTGATCAGAATGGATTGGAGCAAGATAGCCGCTAAATACTCCGTAATCGAGGCCCCGTGTCCTTTCGCCGCAGCATGCAGTTCCCTCACAGAGACAAAGCCCATGGTCACATTCAATGTGTAGAAGGGCTCCGGCGTTCCGGTACAGGCATAGGCTTTTGGCTCGCTCATACTCAGGTGGACGCGGGAGTGCGCGTAGCGGGCATAGGCATCCTCCCATTCTTCCGGCTGGGGCGGCTGTGTGACATCCAGGATCCCATGGGTGTTGGGAACCGCGTGGCCCATTTCCCGCAGATACACCGCCAGCAGCGTTTTGAACAGGACCAGCGCCCCGCCGCCGTCTGCCAGCGCATGAAACACCTCCATGGAGATCCGTTTTTCGTAGTAGAAAAAGCGGATCAGCTTGTCGTGATTCTGGAAGCGCACCGGTTGGCATGGGTTACGGATATCCCGCTGCAAAACAGGACCTGGCCCGTCATCCCGTTCAAAGTAATACCAGAAAAATCCACGGCGTATTTTGACCTGGAATCCCGGAAAGCGCGGCAACGTTTTATCTATGGCCCGCTGCAGACATTGTGGGTCCACAGGGTCCGTCATTACGGCGGAAAACCGATAGAGCGCGGAATAATTCCCCCGCTGGATGGCGGAATACATCATCGCCGCATTGTCCAGATGGTACCAGGATGGCTGAGAAGCACAGGGTTCCACACCGTTCCCCTCCTGCCCATAAAATTCTAAAATTTAATGCTATTATAGCACAGGACCGTTCTTTTTCAACTCATGCTCACGTTCAAAAGGAACGAATTTCTTAACATTCGCTCCATGCGTCATCCAGCCAATCACTCCCCGGCATTCAGCTTCTGCTCAATCAGCTCCAAAAAGAATTCCATGTAGCCCGGAAGCACGCGCGCTTTCCCATAGCAGGCGTAAAAATGTCTGCCATTTTTATAATGCTTCAGCGGATAAAACAGTTCTCCCCGGTCCACATAGCTGTTTGTACAGAGCATGCAGCATCCACAGCTTAGCGTAAGCTGCCGGGCCGCCTCCAAGCTGTCTGTTTCCAGCAAAATTTGCGGCTTCTGTCCCAAGGCCTGAAACAGCTTTTCCTGAATCACTCGCACATTGTGCCCCTGTTTCAGCGATACAAACGGAGTACTCAGTGCCTCTTCCAGTGAAATAGGGGTGCCCGCAGTCAAAGACATAGCCAGCGGACTGTCTGCGCCCGCTAAGATCCCTACCGTTTCCTGTTGGAGCAGACGGTAATGCAATCCAGGGCATGTCGCTTCTGTGGAAGCAAGTGCCAGGTCCACCTGCCCCTCTAACACCCGCTGCTCCAAATCCGCACTGCCCGCCTCCTGCAGCAGCAAAGACACATGGGGATAGCGCTGGATAAACTTCGGCAATATTTTGGGCAAAAGATGCACCGACCGCTGAATGCTAATGCCCAGTCGAATTCTGCCCCGGTCCTCCTGCCGTATCTCCTGAAGCTCCTGTTCCAAGTGATCTTGTATGCTCAGCATGTGGCAGGCAGCCTTTAAAAAGCACTCCCCCGCATAGGTGGGGCGTATGGGAAAGGTGCTTCTGTCAAACAGAGGCAGCCCAATTTCCTCTTCGATCTGATGCAGCATCTGACTGAGCGAGGGCTGGCTGATATACAATCTCTTTGCCGCGGCGGTGATCCCCCCCTCCTCTGCAATGGTCTTGATGTACAAAGCCTGTTTGAGGTTCATTCCATCGCCTCCTTTGTTTTACTTTAACACATACCGAAACCGGAATCAATTTAAACATAGTATTTACATTATAATTTATATAGAAATAATTGTATTTGAATTATGATATTAGGCATGTTACGTTATAAATAACGTAATCCCCATCAACAAACCGGTTGACCGGACCACAAAAGGAGGAACGGATGTGGAAATTTTGAAACCGGCCATGGCTGGCACTCTGGAATCCAGCGATGCGCAGGTCACCGTGGAGCCCGGAAGTGACGGCATACAGCTGACCCTCTCCAGCAGCGTGATGAACCAGTACGGCCGTCAGATCAAGGCCACTGTACTGGAGACATTAAAGCGCCTGGAAGTAACGAATGCCCAGGTCACCGTGGTGGACAAAGGTGCTCTGGACTGCACGCTGAAAGCGCGGGTGGAGTGCGCGGTGTTCCGCAGCTGCGGCCAATCTCAGGCCAACATTCCCTGGGGAGGTGCAGTGCGATGATCCCTCGTCCCAGACCGGAGCGCTTCCGCCTGCGCCGAACTATGATGTTTATGAACGCCCAGAAGCCGGGGCTCATTAAGGATGCCTACATTTACGGCTGCGACTCCATTATGCTGGATCTGGAGGACGCGGTGGCAGAGAACCAGAAGGATGCCGCCCGCTTCTCCCTGTACCACGCCCTGAAAACCATTGACTATGGGGACACAGAGGTCATCGTGCGCATCAACGGATTGGACACGCCCCACTGGCAGGAGGACATCCGGGTGTGCGTAGCCGGCGGAGCCGACGGCATCCGCATTGCCAAGTGCGAAAGCGCCCAGGACGTAAAGACGGTGGAAGCCGCAGTAGAAGCCGCCGAGGAGGAGTTTGGCGTGGAGAAGGGGCGCACCCTGCTCATGGCCGCCCTGGAGAGCCCCAAGGGCATCCTCAACGCCTATGAGATCTGCTCTGCATCCGAGCGCATGTTCGGCGTGGCCATCTCCGGGGGCGACTTTCGAAAGTGCATGCAGACCACCCCTCAGCCCGACGGCGTGGATATGCTCTTCGCACGGGGACAGATGCTGCTGGCCGCCCGTGCAGCGGGAATTCAGTGCTTTGACACCGTGTTTACCAACCTGGACGACCAGGCAGGCTTTGAGGCCGAGGTCCTGCAGAACAAGGCCATGGGCTTTGACGGCAAAAGCCTCATCAATCCCAAGCAGATCCGCTTTGTCCACCAGGTCTTTGCCCCCACCGAGAAGGAGATCATCCAGGCCGAGAAGATCCTCCGGGCCTATCGGGAGCAGTCCGTTGCCGGTGTGGGCGTATTTACCGTGGACGGCAAGATGATCGACATCGCCTTTATCCCCGGCGCCGAGCGCACCCTGCGCCTGGCACGGGCCTGTGGACGGTATGAGGGGGATCTAGTATGATTAACAAAGTAGGACGGGATATTCCCGACGCTCTGCTCACCCATGGACGTGAGGTGTATCAGGGCAAGAACTATATGGACGGCAAGTATATCCAGAAGGCCTCGCCCCGCACCCGCCGCTGGGAGAAGCCGGTAGACACCAAGGTGGTAGGCTCCCTGGTGCAGGCCCTCAAGCAGTGCGGTGCCAAGGACGGCATGACCTTCTCTTTCCATCACCACCTGCGGGACGGCGACTATGTGGTCAACCAGGTGATGGCCGCCGCCATCGAGGAATTGGGTCTTAAGGACTTGACCATCGCCGCCACCAGTCTGGGCTCCGCCCACGACCCCATTGCCGACTACATCGAACAGGGCAAGGTCATCGGCATCCAGACCTCCGGTATCCGTGGCCGCATGGGCGAGGTAGTCTCCGCCGGTAAGCTGAAAACCCCCGCCATCATCCGCAGCCACGGCGGCCGTCCCCGTGCCATTGAGGCCGGGGAGGTTCACATCGACATTGCTTTCATCGCCGCCCCCACCAGCGACCCCATGGGCAACTGCCGGGGCATCGGCGGCAAGAGCAACTGCGGTTCCATGGGCTACGCCATGTCCGATGCCAAATATGCCGACCACGTGGTAGTGGTCACCGACTGTCTGGTGCCCTTCCCCAACATGCCTGCCAGCGTGGAAGCCATTGATGTGGATGCTGTGGTGGTGGTGGACTCCATCGGAAATCCCAAGAAGATCGCCTCTGCCGCCGCCCGCATCTCCCAGAACCCCCGTGATCTCATGATGGCGGAAAATGTGGCTAAGGTCATTGCCTCCACCCCCTATTTTAAGGAGGGTTTCTCCTTCCAGACCGGGGTAGGCGGTCCCTCTCTGGCTGCCAACCTGTTCCTGGAACAGTACATGGATGAGCAAAACATCAAGATGGGCTGGGCCATCGGCGGCATTTGCGGTCCCATGGTGGAGCTGCTGAAAAAGGGCAAGGTGGGAAAGGTCATTGACGTGCAGGATTTCGACCTGGACGCGGTGAACTCCATCAATCAGACCCCCAACCACTTTGAAATGAGCGCCTCCCAGTACGCCAATCCCGCCAACAAGGGCGCCTTTGTCAACAGTCTGGACTTTGTGGTGCTGGCCGCGCTGGAGATCGACACCGGCTTTAACGTCAACGTACTTACCGGCTCGGACGGTGTGCTCCGGGGAGCGCCCGGCGGACATCCCGACACCGCCGCGGGCAGTAAGTGCTGCATCATTGTCACCCCCCTGGTCCGGGGCCGTATGGCTACCGTCTGTGAGCACGTGGTCACCGTCACCACACCAGGCGACTGTGTGGACGTGCTGGTCACCGATTACGGCATCGCCGTCAACCCCCTGCGTCCCGACCTCATCCAGTGTCTGGACCGGGCGGGCATCCCCCACGTGACGATCGAAGAACTGAAGGACAAGGCCTACTCTCTGGTGGGCCGCCCCGACGATCTGGAATGGGAGGACCAGGTAGTGGCCGTGCTGGAGGCACGGGATGGCACCATTCTGGATGTGGTACGCAAAATTAAGCCCTACGACCCCAACAAAGCGGAAGAAACCAAATAAATGACCCACACAGGGGCTGTGTTCCGTCCCCGTATTTTTAAAAAGGAGGAGTCCTCATGGCCTATACCCTCAGTGAGATCCGCCCTGATGACAAGCGCGGCCACACAAAACTCCGCGCCCTGCTGGAGGGGGAAGGGATCACCCTGGACGGCAATCTGGACTACACCTGCGGCCTGTTTGACGAGGACTACCAGCTGGTGGCCACCGGGAGCACCTTTGGGTGCACCCTGCGCTGTTTTGCGGTGGACCACCGCCACCGGGGAGAGGGTCTTTTGAACCAGGTGGTCTCCCACCTGATGGAGCGGCAGACGGAGCGGGGCATCTTCCACCAATTTGTCTATACCAAGTGCCGCAGCACCAAATTCTTTCAGGACCTGGGCTTTTATGAGATCGCGCGGGTGGAGGATACCCTCTCCTTTCTGGAAAACCGCCGGGGCGGTTTCTCCTCCTTCTGCCAAAAGCTGGAACGGGACCGCCGCCCCGGTAAGTCGGGGGCTATCGTTATGAATGCCAACCCCTTCACTCTGGGCCATTTGAGCCTGGTGGAGCGGGCAGCGGATGAATGCGACACGGTACACCTTTTTGTTCTCAGTGAAGAGCAAAGCCTGGTGCCCTTTCCAGTACGCTGGAAGCTGGTCCAGGAGGGGGTGGCCCACCTGTCCAACGTGATCTGCCATCCCAGCGGGCCCTACATGATCAGCTCCGCTACCTTCCCCAGCTACTTTTTAAAGGATGAACAGGCAGTCATTACCGGCCATGCCAAGCTGGACCTGGCCCTCTTTGGTCCCATAGCCCAGGCTCTGGGGATCCAAGTCCGTTATGTGGGGGAGGAACCCCGAAGCCTGGTCACCGGACTTTATAACCAAATCATGGCCCAGGAACTTCCCAAAGCTGGGATACAGTATGTGGAGCTCCCCCGCCTCCAGGCAGGCGGGCAGCCCATCAGTGCCAGCGCAGTCCGTCAAGCCATCCACGATGGACGCCTGGAGACCCTGCGGGACCAGCTGCCTCAGACTACCTGGGACTTTTTTCACTCCTCTCAAGCCCAGCCCGTCATTGATGCCATCCGCAGCAGTGCGGAGGTCATCCACTACTAAAGGAGGGTCCCTATGGATCACGCCATATCCCTCATGGAGATGCTCCGCGCACGGGAGGCCCGTGCCATGCGCCAGCAGCAGCTGTTGGAGGAATATCAGCTTCCCGTTATCTCCTTTTGCCTG
This sequence comes from uncultured Oscillospiraceae bacterium, assembly GCA_944385035.1. Lineage (GTDB taxonomy): Bacteria > Bacillota > Clostridia > Oscillospirales > Oscillospiraceae > Lawsonibacter. The sequence goes on from CALWVV010000016.1 coordinate 23,980, forward strand.
AACATCGCCGGACCGGTGAAAAATTCCCCTGTCCTCCGCCGGACCTTCCAGGAGGGGCTGGAGCGGCTGGCGTGTGCTTTGCTGGCCGGTCGGCTGGACATCATGCATCGTGAAGAAGTGGACGAGCCCACCGGCTGCGAGGCGCTGTGGGTCGTGCAGGGAGACGGGCGGACCGTAAAGGAACTGTGTGTGGAGCTGGAGGACCGGGACGCTCTGGGCCGACTTCTTGATCTGGATGTCCTGGACCCGGTGAACGGCAAGTGGGACCGTACCCAGTTGGGGCAGCCGCCCCGGAAGTGTCTGGTGTGCGGCAAGGCGGGCAAGGGGTGCGCTTCCCGCCGCCTCCACACGGTAAAAGAGCTCCAGTCAGCCACCCAGGCCATTTTGGAGGAATATTTTTCAAAAAAAGACCAGATGGCTCTGGGCAGTCTGGCGGCCAAAGCACTGCTTTATGAGGTGTGCACCACTCCAAAGCCCGGCCTGGTGGACCGCGCCAACAACGGCAGCCACCGGGATATGGACATGTTTACCTTTTTGGACAGCACTGCCGCCCTGCTGCCCTACTTTGAAGAGGCAGTGCGGCTGGGTCAGGAGACGAGATCGCTTCCGCCGCAGGAGACCTTCCGCCGTCTGCGGCAGGCCGGCGTGGCCGGAGAACGTGCCATGTTTCGGGCCACCCATGGAGTCAATACTCACAAAGGGGCGGTGTTCACCCTTGGAACCGTGTGTGCCGCCGCCGGACGGCTGTGGACGGCAGAGGGCTTCTCTCAGGCCCCGGAGACTATCCTGGCTGTGTGCGGAGCGATGAGCACCCAGGCGGTAGCGGCCGATTTTGCCGCCATCCACTCCGGTAAACCTCTCACAGCCGGCCAGCGTCTCTATTTGGAGCAGGGTCTGGAAGGCATTCGGGGGGAACTGGCCCGCGGCCTGCCCGCCGTAGCCCAGATCGGCCTGCCCATTCTCCGGGCACACCTCGCACAGGGCGCCTCTTTGGAACAGGCGGGGGTACAGGTATTGCTGACCCTCATGGCCCAGGTAGTGGACACCAATTTGATTGCCCGCGGCGGTCGGGAGGGCCAGCAATGGGCGATGGAGAAGGCCAAAGCTTTGACACAGGGCAGAACCGTATCCCGCTGGGAGGCGGAAGACTTGGACCAGGCACTGATCAAACGCAATCTCTCCCCCGGCGGCTGCGCTGACCTGTTGGCCATCACCTATTTTCTGCATTTTATGGGCAAATGCAGCACCCCGCCTTTTGGGCCGGGTGCCGCTTTGGATCGTTCATAAGCATTTCAAATTATCGATATCCCTTTCGTGTCTCCATTGGTATAATGAAGCACCCCACGGATTTGTCTGTATCAATACAAACGAATCCGTGGGGTGCAAATTGCTTTTTAGGGTCTTTTATCCCATTCCATGGGATTTGGTGCACAAGGTGTTAAACTGCCTCCAGCGGCATTTTCAGCAGCTCTTCCACAGCCTTTTTCGCCGTTTCATCCAGGGGACGGAAGGGAGCGCGGCAGAATCCACAGTCCACGCCCCGCACGGTCCAGCCGTACTTCATGGCATTGAAGATTCCAACCTTTACCGTGGCCTCTACCCGCAGGTTGATGGCGTGCTGCCACCGATAGGCAAGGGCCATATCCCCCTGGTCAAAAGCCTCACGCACCTTGTGGAACAAGGGGGCAAACAGGTTGACCGTGGTGCCGATAGTGGCACAGGACCCCATGGACAGGGCTCCCAGCAGCTGCTCATCAAAGCCATTGATCAGCGCCTTGCCTGGGAAGGCCTGGCCCATCCGCTCCAGGCTGTACAGGTTGGTAGAGGTGTGCTTAATGCCCACAATGTTCTCGTTTGCCAGCAGCCGCCCGGCATTGTCCTTGGAGAACTCTACCCCGGTAAACTGGGGGATGTTGTATACAATGGCAGGCACATTGGGGATCGCCCGGATGACATCCTCATAGTAGCCCATGATCTCATCCATGGAAAACTTATAGTAATAAGGCGGGATCATGGACACGGCCAGGGCCCCGGCGGACATCGCGTGCTGGGCCAAGTCAATCACATCGGCAGTACGGATGGTACCCACATGGGAGATTACCGGAACACGGCCATCGGCCGCCTTCAGGGTGTGCTCCAGCACCTTTTTCCGCTCCTCCAGGGTGAGCAGCAGCCCTTCACCGGAGGAACCGCAGCAATAAAATCCCTCAGCGCCGTCTTGGATCTGGCGCTCTACGATCTCCTCCAGCGCCTCATAGTTGACACTCTCGTCCCCCCGCGTAGGAGTAATGAGTGCCGACCAAATGCGCCGGAACTGCTCCGGTTTTACATTTACCATGCGGTCCAGCCCCCATCAATCACCAGATTCGAACCGGTCATAAAGGAAGAAGCCTGGGAGGCCAGGAAAATCAGAGCACCGTTGTACTCATTCTCTTGAGACATTCTGCCCATGGGCATTCTGGCACAGAAGTTGGCCTGGAAGGTGGCGTCCTGGGTATCCCGCCACACACCGGCGGGGGTCAGGGTGTTTACCCGGATGCCGGACTTACCCCAATAGGTAGCCAGGTAACGGGTCAGGTTATAAATGCCGGACTTTGCGGCGGAATAGGCCACGGGCTTGATAAAGGGCACGCCGGTCAATTCCTTCTTGTAGGCGTAGATGTCCTGAATGGGGGAGAGCATACCGTAGATGGAACCCACATTGATGATGGAGCCGCCCTTGCCGGCCTTGACCATCCGGGCGCCAACCGCCTGGCAAGCCAGGAAGGTGCCAACCAGGTTTACGTCCACCACCTCGCGGAACACTTCCTCGGGGAAGGTCTCAAAGGGGCCGGACACCTCGGGAGGCGCAGAGGGCTGGGTGTCAATACCGGCATTGTTCACCAGTACGTCGGGGGCGTCATTCCAGGCCGCCTCCATATCATCCAGAGCAGCCTCCAACGTAGCCTTCTGGTTGATATCCACAGAGTAGAATCTCAGCTTGGGGTCATGGAGGGCCTCCTCCCCCAGCGTCTTGGCAATACGCTCGTCATTCATGGTGCGGCCCCAGACCGCTACCCGTGCCCCCCGCTGCCACAGCTCCTGGACAAAATTCTTTCCGATCTGTCCCAGGCCACCGGTCACAATACAGATTTTGTTTTCAACATCAAAGAGTTTATCGGACATAATGATGAATCCTCCTTACAATAAAAGCCCTCACGAATCATTTGGAACACATCCCAAGCTGCTCAGGCACCCAGAAGCAGATTGGGCAGGAAGGTAACCACCGGCTCCAAATAAGTAACCAGGAACAAGGTCAGCAGCAGCGGCACCAGGAAGGGAAGAATGGATTTATATAGGCTTTCCAGCTTCACCTTGTTTACGTCAGAAATGACAAACAGACACACGCCAAAGGGCGGGGTCACCTGGCCGATCATCAGGTTCAGCACGATCATCACGCCAAAGTGCACCAGGTCCAAATTGAGCTGGGTGGCAATGGGCAGCAGCACAGGCAGCATCAGAGTGAGGATGGCGCCGGGCTCCATGACCATGCCCAGGATCAACAGCAGAATGTTGATGACCAGCAGGACGACCGCAGGATTGCTGCTCACGCCCAGCACAAAGCTGGAAATCTGCTTGGAGATGCCCTCCATAGCCATCACATAGGTGAAGAGCGTGGAAGTGCCGATGATAAACAGGGTGTTGGCAGAGGAGATGGCAGAGTCCTTCAGGCACTTCTTAAAGCTCTCCCAGTCCAGGGTGCGGTAAACAAACAGGGCAATGATCAGAGAATAGACCACAGCCACGCTGGAGGCCTCAGTGGGGGTGAACCAGCCCAGAGTGAAGCCGGACAGGATGATCAGCGGGGTAATCAGAGCCAGCACAGAGCTGAAAAATTGCTTCAGCAGGGCCCGCAGACGGAAGGGGTGGCGCTCATACTTGCGCTTGACGGCAAAGATGTAGATCATGATCATCAGCAGCAGGCCCATCAGCAGGCCGGGCATCACGCCGCCCATAAACAGCTTATCCACACTGACGCTGGCCACACTGCCGTAGATGATCAAGGGAATGGAAGGCGGGAAAATGGGGCCAATGACGGAGGAAGCGGCCGTCACCGCGCCGGAAAACTCATCGTCATATCCGTTTTTCCGCATCGCTTCCATTTCAATGGCACCCAGACCGCCGGCATCTGCCACAGCGGAACCGGACATGCCGGCAAAAATAACGCTGGCCACCACATTAGCATGGGCAAGGCCGCCGGGGATCCAGCCCACGGCCTCTTTTGCGGTGTCAAAAATCTTTTCCGTGATCTTACCTGCATTCATCAGGTTACCGGCCAGAATAAACAGAGGCACTGCGATCAGCAAAAAGGAATCAATTCCGCTGACCATCTTCTGGCCGATGACCACCAGGGGATAGTCCAGGGCCAGGCAGCCCAGCACCGCAGAGGCGCCAATGGAGATGCTGATAGGGACGCCGATGATCAGAAGGACCACAAACGCCAACAAAAATACTAACATATCTGTGTTCCTCCCTTACTTTTCTTCCTGTGCGCTTTTCCCTCGGGTCAGCGCCATTTCGATGATCTGCTCGACAGATTTCAGTGCGATAAAGGCTCCTGCCACCGCCATGGGGAAATACTGGACGGTATAGGGAACGCTAAGTGTAAAGGTGGAATAGAACCGGGTGCTGACAAAGGGATACTGGGCCGCAAAGGCAATAATCATGACCACGCCCAGAATCAGGCTGAACACCTTGTTGACCAGATACAGCACGTTATAGACCCCGCCCTTTGTACGGGCAATGAGGAAATCCAGGCGCATAAGTCCGTTATGCTCATACAGGGGGATCAGACCGATAAAGGCCATCCACAAAAAGGCAATGCCGCATACCTGGATGGTGCCCCGGTAGGACTGGTTGAGGAAATTGCGCCGGCCCAGCTCCACCACGATCATAACCACCAGGAGGGCAATGGCACACATGCAGATGATCTCACCCACTTTAGCGGCAGCCGCAGTGAATTTTTTCAGCAATTTCATAGCATTCTCCTTCTCTATAAAAAACAGTTGCATAGGCTGCGCCTATGCAACTGTCCGTGCCCGTTGGGTTATATTTCAGCGAACCACAGCCAGGATGGCATCCAGCATCTCCTGGTCATACCAGGTCTCGTTAACGTAGCGCTCATAGTAGCTGTCGCCGCCCAGGGCATCCTTGAAGGACTGCACGTCGGGCTCGAAATCAAACTCCACACCGGCGTCCTGCAGGGTCTTGGTGGCGGTCTCATTGTCCTCAGCAATGGTGTCGAAGGAGTACTTGGCAGCGACAACGGCCTGCTCCTTCAGGATCTCCTGCTGGGCGGGGGTCAGGCTGTTCCAGGTATTGGCGTTGGCAGCCATGGTGCAGCCCATCCACATGTAGTTGATGTTGGAGAAGTACTTGATGTCGTCGTAGGTAGCGTTGGCAACCAGGTGATAGGTGGCGTTGTCCTGAGCCTCGGCAGTGCCGTTGGACAGGGCCAGGGCCAGCTCGGGCAGAGCCAGAGCCACAGGAGTGGCACCCAGGGTCTCCCACACGTCCAGATACAGCTGGCTCTCAGGCACGCGGATCTTCAGGCCCACCACGTCCTCAGCGGTGTGAATGGGACGGTTGGTGGTGGAGATGTGGCGCATGCCGTTGTCGCCCTCGGCCAGGAAGACCAGGCCGTACTCCTCAAAGCCGTCGAAGATCTGCTCACCGATCTCGCTGTTGGTCACCTCATAGGCCTGCTCAGCGCTGTCAAAGAGGAAGGGCAGGTCCAGCACCTTGGCCTTCTCATAGAAGGAAGTGAAGCCGGAAGTACCAGCAAAGATGATATCAATGGTACCCATACGGGTGGACTCGATGGACTCAGCGTCGCTGCCCAGCTCGTTGGAGTGGTGGACATCCAGGGTGATGGCGCCGTCAGAGGCCTCAGAGACCAGCTCGGCATACTTGATGATGGTCTTGGTGGGAACAGAGTTCTCGTTGCCGGGAGAATAAACAGTCAGAGTAATGGGATCCACAGCGCCGGAAGCGGAGCTGGAAGCACCGGTGCTGGCAGAACCGGCCTCAGAAGAACCTCCGGTCTGGCTGGTAGAACCGTTGGAACCGCAGGCTACCAGAGAAATCGCCATGGCCAGCGCCAGGGCAAGGGCAGTAATCTTTTTCATAGCAAATCCTCCTTTTATGTGTTTCCGCAAATTGTCATACAATAAATTGTATGACATCCGACATAAGAATATCAAATTCAGGAAAAAAGTCAATTTACAAACTCTCCAAAAAACCAAAGGAATTTTTGGCAATTCTGCCCCTGAACCCCCGGTGCCTGTTTTTGCCCGCCGTTGTTTTTCATAAAAATACCGGTACCGACAACAGGTCCGTACCGGCTAGCAGATTACAATTTCCTGTTCATCCAGGCATCTGAATGTTTTGGGACAGGTCCTCCTGCACCTTATCCAGGTGCAGACGCATCTCCCGCTCTGCCAAAGCGGCGTTGCGGCTGCGGATGGCGCTGAAAATATTGGTATGGGGCACAATGGCGTTTTGCACATTTTGATGCACCTGGAAGGTTTTGCTGCGGAAGGTCTGCATTCCCTGGCACACATGGCTGTTGATCTCCATCAGCAGCTTATTATCGCTTCCCTCCACAATGGTGGAATGAAACTGCTCATCCAGCCGGGCAATAAGCACCGCATCCTCCTCTTCCACCGCAATCAGGAAGCTATGGTGAATGTCTTCCAGGCGGCGAATGGCATCGTCCGAGGCACGCTCCGCCATCAGCCGGGCAGCCATGGGCTCCAGAGCCGTACGAATTTCGATGGAGCTGCGCAGTTCCTTCTCATTCTCCACCAGCCAATCAACCGCGCTGGCCTCCCCGTCCTCTCCAAAATTCTCCGCCGCAAATGCCCCCCGTCCCGGACGGATATCCACAAAGCCTTTGGCTTGAAGAAGGCGGAACGCCTCGCGAATGGTGCCTCTGCCCACGCCCAGGCGCTGACACAGCTCCATCTCCGCTGGAAGCTTCTCCCCCGGCTTGCACTGACCACTGAGAATCAGTTCTTTGATCCGATCCTCCACCTGCTGCACAATGGGAACTCGGGTAATGGGTTCCATATGACGTACCTCCTGAAGTTGACGGGTGATTTTGTTCTATTGTATCCTGTAATACACGCATATGTCAAGTGATTTTGTTCTTTTGTCGGTTGTCATACAATTGCCTCTTTTTCGTTTTCAGCTTTATTTCAGGAAATTGTGCTAGTATAATAAAACACAATGGGGAGGAATTTGCCGTGAAAATTTTGCTGATTGAAGATGAAACCTTACTGGTTGATTCCATCGCGGCCATTCTCAGAGGAAAAGGGTTTGAGGTAGAAACCGTCTATGATGGGGAATCGGGCGCTCAATACGCCGAGCTTGGCGTCTACGACCTGCTCATATTAGACGTGATGATGCCCAAAATGGACGGCTACACGGTGGCCAGACAGGTACGCGCCAAGCATTTGGGCACGCCCATTTTGATGCTCACCGCCCGCTCCAGTCTGGAGGACCGGATCACCGGCCTCAACGCCGGTGCGGACTACTACCTCACCAAACCTTTCGATATGCGGGAGCTGTTGGCCTGCATCAACGCCCTGCTGCGCCGCCAGGGGGCCCAGGTGGACGAGGTTACTTTTGGCAATACCGCCCTGGACCTCGCCTCCGCCACGCTCATCTGCTCCACCAACAGCATCCCTCTCTCCTCCAAGGAATTTGACATCATGCGCGCCCTGCTCCAATCCGGCGGCCGCAACCTGACCAAGGAAGTGCTGCTCGCCCGTGTGTGGGGTTACGACTCGGATGCGGTGGAAAATAACGTGGAGGTATACATCGGATTTTTACGCAAGAAGCTGGCCAGCATCGGCTCCAATGTGCGCATAGTGGCCAGACGCAGACTTGGATACCATCTGGAGGTGGGAGAAGATGATTCAGAAGCTGCGCTTTAAGTTTGTCCTCATCAACATGAGCATTGTGACCATCATGCTCTGCGTCATCCTGGGGCTGGTTTTCTATTTTACCAGCGCAGATTTGGAACGGGAGAGTATCCGCATGATGGAGAGCATTGCCGCCCAGCCCTTTCAGCAGGGCACCCCTATGGAGCTGGGCGAGGATGTGCGCCTGCCTTTTTTTACCCTGCAGCTGGGCCCTCGCGGGGAACTCATCTCGGCCGGGGGCGGCTATTATGACCTGTCTGACGGGGATTTTCTGGATCACCTGGTCCAGCAGATTTTCGCCTCTCACAAGCGGCTGGGCGTGCTGCCGGAATATAACCTGCGCTATTACCGAATGGACACTCCCGCCAGTCAATATCTGGTCTTTGCCGATATTTCCAGCGAAATGGCCACTCTGGACGGGCTGAGAAGCACCTGTCTGCTTATTGGCGCGCTGAGCTTTTTTGCCTTTTTATGGGTCAGTATTCTGCTGTCCCGGTGGGCGGTAAAGCCCGTGGATCGGGCCTGGAAGCAGCAGCGGGACTTCGTAGCGGCCGCCTCTCACGAACTGAAAACTCCCCTTACCGTGATCATGGCCAATGCAGAGCTTATGCAGGATCCGGACTATGGGGAGGAAAACCGAATCAAATTTTTGGACAACATTCTGGTCATGTCCCGCCAGATGCGCCGGCTGGTGGAACAGATGCTCACCCTTGCCCAGACGGACAGCGCCCAATTGCGGGAAAATTTTGCTCCGGTAAACCTGAGCCATCTGGTGTCCCAGTCCATTCTTACCTTTGAACCGGTTTTCTATGAAAAGGGCTTGTCCCTGTCCGTCCAGGCAGGCGATAACATCCAGGTGATGGGAGAGGAGGGACAGCTGCGCCAACTGCTGGGTATTTTTCTGGACAATGCCCAAAAGTACTCCCGCGCCGGCGGCGCTACCCAGGTCAGCGTGGACAAGCGGGAAAAGAAGGGACGCTGCCGGATCACCGTGGCCAACCAGGGGGAACCGATCCCCCCGGAGGATCTGCAAAATATTTTCAAACGCTTTTACCGCATGGACAAGGCCCGCAGCCGAAACGGGAGCTTTGGGTTGGGGCTGGCCATTGCCCAGGGCATCGCAGAGCAGCACCGTGGAACGATCTGGGCGGAAAGCAGTGGAGGATGGAACCGCTTTTTCGTGGAGCTTCCTTGTCATATCACCCATACGACCTTCCGTAAAACGGCCGGGACATAAATTTGTCCCGGCCGTTTTACATTGCTTGTCTTTTTCAGCGTCCTTTCAGGATTGGTGCTTATAATAGCTCCAGACACCACCGCTGCATAGCAGCGAAACGTGCAAGGAGGTCAAAGCATGATCACAGTGGAACACCTGACAAAATGCTACGGTGATTTCATGGCGGTCAAGGACCTCTCCTTTGAGATTGAGGAGGGGCATGTATACGGCTTTTTGGGGCCCAACGGCGCCGGCAAGTCCACCACCATGAATATTATGACCGGCTGTCTTTCCGCCACAGGGGGCCATGTACGAATTGACGGCCACGACATCTTCGAAGAGCCCAAACAGGCCAAAAAGCTCATCGGTTACCTGCCTGAACAGCCGCCGCTCTATCTCAATGAGACGCCTGTGGAGTATCTGCACTTTGTAGGCCAGGCCAAGGGGCTAAAAGGCGGGGAGCTGGAGACTCAAATTCAGGAAGTGATGGAACTGACCCGGAACCAGGACATGCGAAACCGCTCCATCGCGGCCTTGTCCAAAGGCTATCGCCAGCGGGTAGGCATTGCCCAGGCCCTGTTGGGACGGCCCAAGGTCATCATCCTGGACGAGCCAACAGTGGGCCTGGACCCCATCCAGATCATTGAGATCCGGGATCTCATTCGCCAGCTCGGCCAGGACCACACGGTTATTTTCAGCTCCCACATTCTCTCTGAGGTCCAAACCATCTGCGACCAGATCCTGATGATCGCCCACGGACAGCTTGTTGCCTTTGACCGGCCGGAAAACCTGGAAAAGCGCCTGCTCTCCCCCAATGAGATCACCCTCTCCACCGATGCCGCAGCCGACGAGGCCGTCCAAATCCTCACCCAGGTGGAGCATTTGTCTCAGGTGGACGTGGTTGGAACAGAGCTCGGTATCACCACTCTGCGCTTGAAAACAGACGCGGAAGACATCCACACCGTCTCCCGTGCCATTTTCTTCGCCTTTGCCCGGTCCGGCAAGGCGCTTTTGGAACTATCCCTCAAGAAGGCCAACCTGGAGGACATTTTCCTGGAACTGACGGAACAACAGGAGAAACCGGCCGGAGAACAGGAGGCGGATACGCTGTGATCGCCATATTGAAACACGAACTAAGAAGCTATTTTCATTCCCTCACCGCCTATGTGTTTGGAGCCTTTCTGCTGGCTTTTATGGGTCTGGGCGCTATGCTCTACAACATCCAGGCGGCATACAGCAATTTTGAATTTGTCCTGAGTTTCGGCAGCCTTGTCATGGTGGTCATCGTCCCCATCCTCACCATGCGGGTGCTGGCCGAGGAGCGCAAGCAGAAAACCGACCAGCTGCTCTACTCTCTGCCCATTTCCACCCTGGAAATCATTTTGGGCAAATATCTGGCCATGCTGGTGCTGTTTCTTATCCCCATGGGAGTCATTTCTCTCTACCCTCTCATTTTCTCCCTGTTTGGCGATGTGTATCTGCCCACCTCCTATGGCTCCATCCTGGCCTTCTTTATCATGGGTTCCGCTCTTATTGCCCTGGGGATGTTCATCTCCTCCCTCACCGATAACCAGGGTCTGGCTGCGGGCATCGGGATCGCCATCATTCTCTTCAACTACTACAGTGTCAGCCTCTCCGAGCAGGTTTCCTCCACCCCCATTGGTGCAGTGATCGCCTGTTTGGTGCTCATTTTGGTCCTGGGAGCCATCATCCGCTTCCTCACTGGAAATGAAAATCTGTCTTTTTGGTGCTCCATTGCCCTGATGGCCGTAGTGGCAGTTCTCTTCTATCTGGATTCCTCCGCTTTTGAAGGGCTGCTTCCCCAGTTGATGGCCAAACTCTCCCTGTTCGACCGGTTCAACACCATCGTGAATGGAGTCTTTGACATGACGGCCATTGTCTACTATCTCTCCATTATTGTGTTCTTCCTATTTTTGTCCGTTCAGTCTCTGGAGAAAAGGAGGTATAACTGATGAAAAAGCCCGCGCTTCGTTCCTCCTCCCGCTCCGGAGTGAAAAGTCAGCTTGCCTTTCAGGGGGGCTCCTACTCCCTGATCCTCACCGCCATTGTCCTGGCCCTGCTGATCGTGGTGAATATTCTGGTTTCCGTTCTTCCCACCAACCTGACCAAATATGACATCAGCTCCGCCAAGCTCTACTCCATCACCAGCAATACCAAGGCGGTGGTCAACGCCCTTCAGGAGGATGTGACCATCTATTGGATCGTCCAGTCCGACAAGGAAGACGAAATCATCCAGAACCTTCTGGGCAAATACGAAAGCCTCTCTGACCACATCTCCGTGGTCAAAAAGAACCCCGACGTCTACCCCACCTTTGCCCAGCAGTATACCGACGAGGAGGTGCCCAACAACAGCCTGGTGGTGGAGTGCGGAGACCGCAGCCGCTACATCAGCTATAACGACATCTACCTCACCCAGACCAATATGTACTCCTACTCCTACAATACCTCCTTCGACGGCGAGGGCGCCATCACCTCTGCCATCGACTATGTAGTCAACGGCGAGCTGCCCCAGATCTATGTACTGGAGGGCCACGGGGAGGCGGAGCTCCCCTCCACCTTCCGCGAACAGTTGGAGCGGGAGAATATGGAGGTGACCTCCTTCTCCCTGCTCAATGTGGACGCCATTCCCGAAGAGGCCGACTGCATTCTCATCTACTCCCCCGCCAGCGACATCTCCCAGGAGGAGGCAGAAATGCTTCGGACCTATGTCCAGGAGGGCGGCAAGCTGATGGTCATGGCCGGCCCCGTGGAGGACGGAACTCTGGAAAACCTCTATAGTGTCCTCGCCGATTACGGCGTCACCCCCGTGGACGGCATTGTGGTGGAGGGCGACCGGGAACACTACGCCTTCCAGGCTCCCTTTGTCCTCATGCCCGACATGGCGGAAACGGACCTCACCAGCTCCCTCATCGAGGAACGCTACTACCCCATCCTCCCCCTGGCTCAAGGTATGACTGTGGATGGCACCGCCTCCGGCGCCACGGTGACCGAGCTGCTCACCACTTCGGAAAGCTCCTTCAGCAAGCTCTCCGGCTACGATATGTCCACCTATGAGAAAGAGGACGGCGATATTGACGGTCCCTTTGCCGTGGGTGTATCTGTGGAGTGCACCAGCGGCGGGGAGATCATCTGGTTCTCCTCCTCGGCCTTCCTGGATGATATGTACAACGCCTACTCCTCCGGCGCCAATGTGAATCTGACCACCAACGCCCTGTCCTCCCTGGTGGGAGAGAGCGAGGCTATGGCCATTCGAAGCAAATCCCTGAACTACAATTACCTCACCATCAGTGAGTCCACCTCCTCCCTTTTGAAGGTGACCATGATCGGCGTATTCCCCTTGTTGTACCTGGGGATCGGCATCTATGTGGTGCTGAGGAGAAGGAGGATGCAGCATGAAACGGTTTAAGCGTCTCTATGTGCTCATGGGAATTTTAGCAGTGGCCTGCGTCATTACTTTTGCTGTGAGCCAGTATGAAACCTATAAGGAAGATATCCGCAATAGCGATGAGATCATTTTGGAACTGTCTCCGGACAGTGTGCAGACGCTCTCCTGGGAATACGATGGCCAAACGCTGGCTTTCCACCGGGAGGAGGAGACCTGGACCTATGACGAGGACGCAGCCTTCCCCGTGGATCAGGAAAAAATCGGCAGTCTTCTGTCCCTCTTTGAACAATTCGGTGTCTCCTTTATTATCGAGAACGCGGAGGACCTGGGCATGTATGGCCTGGATGGCCCCGTGTGCACCATCAACCTGACCTTGTCCGATGAACAGACCTACGCCATTACTCTGGGTGATTTCAGCACCATGGATTCCCAGCGGTATATCTCCATTGGGGACGGGAACGTCTATCTGGTCCAGACAGACCCCCTGGATTATTTTGATCTGGAGCTGCGGGACCTCATCGACCAGGATGACGTGCCCTCCCTGACCGATGTACAGGAGATCCGCTTCTCCGGTACCGAAACCTACACCGTCACCTATGAGGAGGACAGTCCCAACGCCTACTGTGAGGAGGACCGCTATTACACCCAGCAGGATGGGGAGGTTCTCCCCCTGGATACCAGCCGGGTAGAGGACTATCTCAATCTCATCCGCTATCTGGATCTCACCAACTATGTGACCTACACCGCAGAGGATGAGATGCTTGCCCAGCTGGGACTGGATGATCCTGAGTTGGTCATTTCGGTGGACTATACGGAAGAGGACGAGGACGGCAACGAAACCGCCTCCACCTTCCAGCTCAGCGTCAGCCGGGACCCCGAGGAGCGCCAGGCCGCGGAAGAGGCCAAAGCTGAGGCCAACCAGAGCGATGACGCCCAGACCGACGAGGACAGCGAAGAAGAGGAAATCACCGCCTACGTCCGGGTGGGCGACTCCAAGATTCTCTATCAGATCACCGGGGACGAATATACCTCTCTCATGGCCGCCTCCTATGACGACCTGCGCCATCTGGAGGTTCTCCCCGTCGATCTTGAGAAAATGACCAGCCTGGACATCTCTCTGGACGGGGCCGACTATACCATTACCGTCCAGGGGGATGGGGACGATGCCACCTATCTGCTGGGCGAAGAGGAAGTGGAGTTTGACGATGTGCTCTCCGCCATGGAGGCCCTCAGCGCCGACTCCTTTACCCAGGAACAGCCCACCGGCCAGGAAGAGATCCGCTTCACGGTCTATCTGGACCGGGAGGAGCTTCCCTCTATGGAAGTAGCTCTCTACCGCTACGACGGGAGCTTCTGTCTGGCCCAGGTAGATGGGCAGAGCGTGTCCCTGGTCCCCCGCAGCGACGTGGTGGATCTCATCGAAGCCATCCGTGCCATTGTATTGAACTAACCCTTTCCAAAGATCCGGGTCCCCTGTACTTCAGGGGCCCGGATCTTTTTTCTGAAGGTGATGTCATCACAGAAAGGGCTTGACAGCTCGGGTATACTAAAAACAATCACAGCCATATCTGTTCCAGGAAAGGAAGCGACTATGAACCTTTTTGTCAAACATTCACCGCCGTCCAAATTCTCCCGCTTGAGAAGGAGGGGCTAATCTATGCAATATCTCATTGTATTTCTGGAGGGGATCATCACCTTCATCTCCCCCTGTCTGCTGCCCATGCTGCCCATCTACGTCTCCTACTTTGCCGGAGGCGGAGAGCGCTCCACCAGCAAGACGCTAAAGACGGCCCTGGGCTTCGTGCTGGGCTTCACTCTGGTCTTTGTGGCCATGGGGGCCCTGGCCGGGACGGTAGGGCACTTCCTAAAAGCCCACCAGACCGCCGTCAACCTGATTTCCGGTCTTGTGGTCATCTTCTTCGGGCTGAACTTTTTGGGGCTTATCAAGCTCAACCTTTTCCATGGCAGCAGCCGGGCCATGAACACCCGCAGCCTGGGCTTTTTCTCCGCCATGACCTTTGGGGTCATCTTTTCTCTGGGCTGGACGCCCTGTGTGGGCGCCTTTTTGGGTTCCGCCCTGGCCCTGGCTTCCCAGCAGGGCCATGTACTCAGCGGCGTGCTCATGCTGCTGTGCTATTCGCTGGGGCTTGGGATCCCCTTCCTGCTTAGCGCAGTACTCATTGACAAATTGAAATCCACGTTCAACTGGATCAAGTCCCACTACCAAATCATCAACCGCATCAGCGGCGGCGCCCTGGTCCTGGTGGGCATCCTCATGGCTACCGGAACGCTGGGGCGGCTCATCGCCCTGCTCAGTTAAGGAGGCACTATGAAAGGAAATAAAACCTTTTTTGTTCTGGCCCTGGTATTCGTCCTGCTGTTGGGCGGGGCCTATGCGCTCTACCAGCGCCTGTCCCCCGGCCAGGCCGGAGACAACCTGGCCATTGCCGGTTCTTCTGCTCAGAGCGGCACAGACACTTCCTCCAGCTCCACCAGTCAAAGCGATGCCGACCGCTCCCAAAGCCCATCCGGCAGCACGGGTTCGCAAAGCGAATCCTCCAGCGCCGGCACCCAGAGCAGCCAGGAGGAGGGAGAACCGGAGTTGACCCTTGCTCCAGACTTTACGGTTTATGACAAGGAGGGCAACGAGGTCCACCTCTCCGACTTTGTGGGCAAGCCCATCGTCCTCAACTTCTGGGCCAGCTGGTGCTCCCCCTGCAAAAGTGAGATGCCCGACTTCAACCAGGCTTATCTGGATTACGGAGAAGAGGTCAACTTCCTCATGGTCAACATGACCGATGGAAGCCGTGAGACCGTGGAGTCGGCCTCCGCCTTTATCGAGGAGCAGGGATATGAGTTCCCGGTTTTCTACGACACGGACTATGACGCCGCCCTCACCTACGGAGCCTATGCCCTGCCCACCACCTATTTCATCGACGCGGAGGGCTACGGCGTGGCCTGGGCCCAAAGTGCCCTCAGCGCGGAAAACCTCCAGAAGGGTCTTGACATGATTCTCCCCCAATAAGCAAAAAAGTCCGGAATCCTGTGGATTCCGGACTTTTTCTTTTACGGTTTGTTGGCCTCGCCCTCGGGGAAGATGACCTTGTTCACAAAGAAGAAGATCACCATGGAGATGCCTCCGTTGAGGACGACGGTACCGATGTTGTAGATGAAGGCGGGGACAAACAGCCCGGCCACCGCCATCCAGATGCAGTTGATGGAATTGACGATGCAGGTGATGATGCAGAAGGCGATCACATACCACATGATCTGATAGGCCAGGTTTCCTTTGCTGCGGAAGACCAGGTTGCGCTGGAGGGGGAAGTTAATGCACTCGCCCACTACCATGGCCACCATGTAGGCGCAGAAGTAGGGCAGGCCCCCGTGGTCCACATCATAGCCCAGGATGTTCCACTGGAAGGTCTCGCCGAACAAGGTCACGGGAATACCGGGCCAGCCGAAATCCACCATAGGAAGCCCCGCAAAAGCGGCAGGCAGGAAGGTCAGCAGAATGTACTTAAAGACGGTGATCACGTTGCTGACAATGACAAACAATCCGCCCTCCCGGATCCACTTGGCCGCGGCGGGGTGGTCGGCCGCAAAACGATTCCAAAAATTCACAGCTGCTTGCTCCTCTCCTTGACGGCCTTCCGGTTGGCAAAGAAACCGCCGATGGTCTTGCCCGCGCCCCGGAAGAAATGGCCGTTGCAGATGTCCAGGATGGATGCAGCCATTTCCATGGTCACCATTCCGCCGGTCATCTTGGCCAACGCCCGGAAGGGCATATTTTGAATAAACAGGATATTCAGGTCGGGGCTCCCCTTCTCCTCACTTTTCTGCTTCTTCCGGGCCAAAATCTTCCCGGCGGTGCGGGCCACAGGGTTTTTGGCATAGAAGAGCTGAGACAGGGAGTCGTTCATAGTCAGTGCCGCCTTGGTATCCCAATCACGGCGGGGAATGGGACGGCCCAAAAGGGTCTGGAACTGGCTATCGGGGACATTCTCCACCTGGCCCATATAGTAGCTGGCCAGTTTCTCCTTCTGATAGGGGATCTCTGCTCCGGTGCCCGCCACCTCCAGCTGCGCCTTCAGGGACAGCTTTTCGGCGTTGGGTCCTACGGAAATGGTGTAAGTGCCGCCCTCCACCTCCCAGCGCTGGGTCTTTACATTGAAATAGCGGAAGGCCTTGTCATCCAGGGGAATGGTCACGGTCTTGATCTCTCCGGGGTTCAGCTTGACCTTGGCAAAGCCCTTCAGCTCCAGAGCCGGGCGGAACAGGGCGCTGTCCTTCATGGTCACATAGACCTGGGCCACTTCAGCGCCGGCCCGGTCACCGGTATTGGTCAGGGTAAAGGAGACCTCCTTTTCCCCCACCTTCAAATCGGAATAGGCAAAGGTGGTGTAGCTCAGGCCAAAGCCAAAGGGGAAACGCACCTTTTTGCCCACCGTCTGATAGTAGCGGTAGCCCACAAAGGGGCCCTCCCGGTACTCCGCTGTGCGCTGACGGCCGGGGAAATAGTTGTGGTTGGGGGTATCGGTATAGACCATGGGATAGCTCTCTGCCAGATGGCCGGAGGGATTGACCTTGCCGGTGAGCACATCGGCCATGGCCCCCGCCCCCGCCTGTCCGGGCAGATAACCGTGGAGCAGCGCCTTGCACTTCTCCAGCCAGGGGATCTCCACCGGGCTTCCTCCCGCCAACACTACCACCACATTGGGGTTGACGGCGGCCACAGCGGTGAGAACCTCCTCCTGGTTTGCCGGCAGGCGCATATGCTCCCGGTCCATGCCTTCGCTCTCGGAAATTTCAGGCAGGCCCATATAGAACAGCACCACCTGGGCATTCTGGGCAAGGCTCACAGCGGCGTTCAGCAGCTCCGGGTCTCTTTTCCCGTCCCGGCGGTAGCCCTGGACCTGTCCCATGAGCTCCAGACCGCTCTCCCGCAGCGCGTCCACGGGCTTATCCAGTCTTGTGCAGTTGACCATGGAGGAGCCAGCCCCCTGGTACCGGGGCTCCAGTGCCATGTCACCGATGACGGCCACATGGGTTCCCTGGGCCAGCGGGAGAATGTTGTCCTCATTTTTCAGCAGCACCGCCGTCTGGGCCGCCACAGACCGTGCCAGGTCGTGGTGGGCCTGCTGGTCAAAGGAGGCGTTCTCTTTGGAGGTGGCGGGGTGGGTCCACAGGACCACATCCAGCAGCTCATCCACCCGCTGATCAATGATTTCCTCGGTGATGCGCCCATCCTTCAGGGCCTCAAAAATCTCCTTGTCGCTGTCGCCGATAGTGCCGGGCATCTCCAGGTTGCTGCCCGCCTTCACGCCCTCCACATGGTCGTTGGAGCCGCCCCAGTCGGTGACCACAAAGCCGTCAAAGCCCCACTCCTCCCGCAAAACCTGGGTGAGGAGCCAGTGGCTGTCATTGGCATAGGTACCGTTCAGGCGGTTATAGGAGGACATGATGGACCGGGGATGGCCCTCCTTCACGGCGATCTCAAAGCCGGTGAGGTAGATTTCCCGCAGGGTCCGCTCATCCACCACACTGTCGCTGGACATGCGCAGCAGCTCCTGGGAGTTGGCGGCAAAGTGCTTGGGACAGGCGGAGATGCCATTTTGCTGGATGCCCCGGATGAGGCCCGCGGCCATTTTTCCCGTCAGGTAGGGGTCCTCGGAAAAATACTCAAAGTTCCGGCCCCCCAGAGGGCTGCGCTTGATATTGAGTCCAGGTCCCAGAAGGGTACCAACCCCCTGGCAGGCGGCCTCTTCCCCGATGGCTGCCCCCATCTCCTGGGCCAAATCGGGGTCCCAACTGTTGGCAAGGCCCGCGGCGGTGGGAAAACAGGTGGCGGGCAGGCTGGGGTTCAGTCCCAGGTGGTCCCCCGCGCCTGCTTGACGGCGCACCCCGTGGGGGCCGTCGGAGAGCACCATGGAGGGCACGCCCGCCTGTGAAAATTCATAGGTGCTCCAAATGTCCCGGCCGGACAGAAGAGCGACCTTCTGCTTCAGGGTCAGCTTGTTTAAGATGTCTTCGTGCTTCATAGGTCCAGCTCCTCGTTTGGTCAGGGGCGGGCCACTCCATAGGAATGGCCCGCCCACGGTTTAATTCCGGCTTGAGGACCGCTTAGTCCTCGATCTTCTTTGCCTTTTTCACAATGGCCACGGCGCCGGCCACAACGGCCAGGCCGATGACCACATCGGCGCCGATGAGCATCTTCTGCCAGGTCTGCATACCGGGGTTCAGGTTCTCCTCGGTGTAGGCGCGGGAGTTGACCACGGTGTACAGGATGTTCTTGGAAGCCTGGCGCATGGCCAGCACAGAGGTAGCGCTCTCGGTGTCGGTGACGTGGTTGGTCTCGGTATCATAGTTCACCAGACAGAAGTCGGTGCCGCCCCGGATGGCCTGGTCGGCATCCATGTAGCCGTACACACCGAAGTAGTCGGTGAGCACCATACCCACAAAGCCCCACTCGTCCCGGAGGACCACGTTGCACAGCTCGTTGTTGGCGCCGGTCCACTGGGTACCGATGTAGTTGAAGGAGGACATGACGGCGTCGGCACCGCCCTCCTTGACGGAGATCTCAAAGGGCTTGAGGTAGACCTCGCGGATGGCCTGCTCGTTGGACCAGGTGCACAGCATGCTGTTGCGGTTGCCCTCCTGGTCGTTGAGGGCGTAGTGCTTGATGTAGGCGTACACGCCGAACTCCTCCGCGCCCTGGATGGCCTGGGCGGCGATCTTGCCGGACAGGAGGCTGTCCTCGGAGTAGTACTCGAAGTTACGTCCTGCAAAAGCGGAGCGGTGGATGTTCATAGCGGGAGCGTACCAGCCGGAGGTATCCATCTCGTCAGCCATCTTACCGATGCTGCGGCCGAACTCTTTGGCCAGATCGGGGCTCCAGGTGGCGGCGATCATCACGCCGGCGGGGAAGCCCACAGAGCCCTGGCCGGTGAAGTTGTTGTTGATGGAGGCAGGACCGTCGCAGTCGTAGGTCTGAACCTTGTCAATGCTGGCGATGGGGGCAGTCTGATAGCCGCCGTAGGCGATGAGGGAATCCATCTCGGAGATGGTCAGCTGATCCAGCAACTCATCCCACTTGGGATCGTCATAGGCCACACCCCGCAGGTCCACCAGCTTCAGACCGTTCTTGGCGCCGGTGGTGGGCATCACGTCGTCGGGGTTATTGTACTGGGTAGGGTCGTAGTTGTTGTTGTTGATAAAGGCAGCCTTGCTCTCCTCGTCCAGAGACAGGTTGGTGGGAGCGGCAGTAGCCTCGGCGTAGTTGGCAAAGCCATTGGCGCGACTGAGGTAGGTGGCGTTGCCCTCAGCAAAGCCGAACTGGTTGGTGGCAGGGGTCTTGTCGCTGCTGCGGCCGTCCTTGTAGGAGATAGTCTCAGGCACGATGTACTGCTCGGAGTCCAGAACGGTGTGGGAATCAGAGTTGATGGAGATGGTGTACACACCGCCCTCCAGCACATAGGCGCCCTCGCCGTAGGTGTCGTAGGAGGCCATGTCCTCCAGCTTGATGGTAAAGCTCAGAGTCTCGGAGGCACCGGGCTCCAGGGTCCCGGTCTTGTCGAAGGCAACCAGGTTGGCGCTGGCCTTCTCAATGCCGCCATTGGTGTAGGGAGGATTGTAGTAGACCTCCACCACATCCTTGCCGGCCACAGAGCCGGTATTGGTGACGGTCACGTCAAAGGAGAGGGTGCCGTTTTCCAGGTCCTCGGTGAGCATGCTCATCTCCTGGGTGAAGGAGGTGTAGCTCAGGCCGTAGCCAAAGGGGTACTGCACGGTGGCGTCATAGTCGATGAGGCCCTCCACAGCGGCGGTCTCATAGAACTTGTAGCCCACATAGATGCCCTCCACATAGTTGACGAAGGCGGGAGTGGCGTTCTCATTGAAGCTGCCGCCAGCCAGGTACTCGTCCATATTGTCATAGTAGAAGGCGCCGAAGTTGTTCCAGGTGGGGGTCTGGGTCAGGTCGTAAACAAAGGTGTCGATGAGCTTGCCGGAGGGGCTGACAGTGCCGCTCAGGATGTTGCCCAGGCCGTTGAAGCCGCCCTGGCCGGTACCGGCGCACCAGATCACAGACTGGATCTGCTCATAGTCCTCCACAAAGCCCAGCTCAAAGGGGTTGGCGCCGTTGTAGAGCACGATCACCTTGTCAAAGTTGGAGCACACCAGGTCCAGCAGCTCCTCCTCCCGGTTGCTGAGCTCCAGGAAGTGGTCGCCCTCGTCCCAGTCGTTGCCCTCGTTGAGGCTGTCATCATAGGTGCCGTTGAAGTAAGCGGAGTCGCCGCCCACGGACTGCTCGCTGTTCCAGGTGCCGTTCACCACAGAGGCCATATCAGTGGGCAGGTCGGCGCCCTCGCCGCCTACACGGCCGATGACCACCATAGCGGTGTCGGAAAAGTCCTTGGCGTTCTGGATCATCTCGTCGGTGTAGAGGTTTACGTTGGGCTCAGGCAGGGTCCAGTCCTGGGCGCTCATGCCCACAGAGGGGCGGTCAGCCTTGTAGTCGATGTAGAACTGGCTGAGCTCCTCGTTGGTGGTAAAGCCGGCGTTGGCCAGACCCTCCAGCAGAGTGGTGGTGTGGTAAGCGTCATTCAGGGAGCCGGAACCGGTACCGCCGTACACGGGGTTGGTGGAGGCCCAGCCGAAGACGTTCAGGTTGGTATTGGCCTGGAGGGGCAGGGCGCTGTTGTCGTTCTCCAGCAGCACGATACCCTCCTCGGCGATGTCCTCCACCAGAGCGGAAGCCTCGGCAGAGGTCTCCTCTCTGATGGTACCGCCGCCGGTGGCCAGAGAGATCATGGTGAACATCGGTCCCGTGCAAATGAGATTGACGATGACGGCCACAGCCAGGATCATGGCCATGGCGGTCTCACCCCGTGCCAGGAACTTCTTGCTCCGGGGCATCTTGCGCACGGCGACCATGATCGCAATGCCCAGCACGAGCACGACGGCCAAGGCGATCAAGTGATACTTGACCGAGTCCAGTACCTTGATGACGTCGTCCATGTTGATACTTAACATTTCATCTTCCTCCTAATCCATTTTGAGCGCAGTGTTCACACGTCGCGTCTCTTGATGGAACGATCATAACAGAAATTCACCCTCTTTTTTCATAAGGCGCACAAATTGACTGTTTTTTGGCGCAAACGGTTTTTCTCGTTGTGCTCATCTCACAAAAAATATGAATAATATTTGTCCATTTAGCTAACAGCCCCAAAAAAATGTGCCGGAGTCCCCTTCCGGGGCTCCGGCACAGTGTTAGGTTTCGTTTTTGGGAATGGGGATCAGAATATTCATCACAAACCATTTGTCCCGGACCTCCATGGTCACCGATCCGCCGTATTTCTGGGCGGTGTAGCGGATGCTCTTCACCCCATAGCCGTGGTAATCGGCATCCTGTTTGGTGGTCACGGGCAGGCCATCCCGGAAGGACACCTCCTCGGGACAGTAATTTTCACAGCGGATGATGAGAAAATCCTTGTGGGAATATACCGCTACATGGATCAGCCGCTTCTCCTTCTCTTGGATCCGCAGCTCACACTCAATGGCATTGTCCAGCATATTGCCGAACACGGTGCAGATGTCCATGACATCCATAAAACCCAGCTGCGCCCCGTCCGCCACACAGGTCAGCTCAATTTTGTGTTTGGCACAGTAGAGGCTCTTGCCGGTAAGCACCGTGTCCAGCACGGAATTGCCCGTTTTGTTCTGGGCCTCATAGTTGCGGATCTCCTGTTCCATTCCATCCAGAAAATCGGAGCGTTTCTGGGCGTCGGGCTCAGCCCGAAGCACGGCGATCTGGTGCTTCAAATCGTGATATTTCCGGTTGATGAGATCAATGCTCTCCCGGCTCTGCCGGTACTGAACATATTGATTTTGCAGGATATTCTTCACCGCATCCAGCTCATGCTGGACCCGCAGCTCACCGCGCTGGATGTGATAGGCATAGAGCATCACCACGCCGGACAAATCCACTAGGGTGCGGATGTTGTAAACATCGCTGATGTAGCTGCCGCTGAACGGGGTATTGGCATAGACAAAGCTCAGATTGCTCATGGCAAAGCAGGTGATCCCCATGACCAGGGCGGGCCAGAGCTCCTGGGGCCTTACCGCCAGGGTGGGGTACTGCATAGACCCACGGCTCTCCAGGCGGTACATCAGGAAAAATACCGCTCCATAGACTGCGATGGCAAAAACCGCCGAGTAAACCAAGCTATCCTTTCCCAGCCGCAGCGCTCCGTAGGCATAGAGCTGCCACTCCAGAGAGGCGGCAAACTCCGCCAGAAGGAAGGCCCGCACCGTGCAGTAGCCCACACTTGCCAGGGACAGGTTACAGCACAGGGCAATGCAGCCAAACATCATCCCCACTGCCACCGCCATGCAGGGAATCCACAGGGCCACCGGCCAGGAACCGGTCACATAGAGGAAGAGACTCTGTATCACCAGAAACAGCCCCAGAACACTCCACAGCCTCCAGCCCTTCAGGCGCTTTTCATATTTTAGGATATAGACCAGACACGCTCCCCACTCTGCCAGTGCGGTGAGCACCCGTGGGATGCTGGGCACCACGTTCATCGTCCCACCCCGCTGACATAATTGGTCAAAGCCTCTAAAAAGGCACTTTTCCGGGTGCGGCTGATGATAAGCTGCTCCCCATGGATCAGCACACATCCGTCCCGCACGCCGTCCACATGCTCCAGGTTCACCAGATAACCCTTATTGCTGCGGAAAAAGCCGTGGTTTTTCAGATCCTCTTCCGCTTGCTGGATGGTACCTCCCGCCGCGGCGTGATCCCCCGTCCGGGTGTGGTAGATAAGCTGATGGCCCCGGCTCTCCACATAATAAATGTCCCGCACGGCCAGTTTCATGGCCCCGCCCTTTACGGGGATGGTCAGGTAGGCGGCCTCCCGGCGGTTAATCCGCTGAACGGCCCGGCTCAGCCGCTGAGAAAAGGCGAAATAATTCACCGGCTTGAGCACATAGTCCAGGGCATCCACCGCATAGCCCCGGATGGCATACTGGGCCATATTGGTGATAAAAATAATGATGACCTCTGGGTCCTGCCGGCGGATCATCTCTGCCGCAGTCATTCCGTTCAGGAAGGGCATCTCCACGTCCAGCAGGATAATATCAAACTGGGCCTTGTAGCGCTCCACCAGCTCGTCCCCATCGTGATAGACCGTCACATCACAGTTCTGGCCGTTCTCTCGGGCAAAATCATCAATATATTGGCAAAGCTGCCTGGTACAGTCTCTGTCATCGTCAGCCACCGCGATCCGGATCATGTGTTTTGCCCCCTCCCGTTTGAATAACAGTATAACCAGTATACCGGAGGAAATGTGGGATTGCAAGACACACAAAGGGCATTTCTCCTACTTTTTCCATAAAAAAGTCCCGGCAGAGCATAGCTCTGCCGGGACAATTTTCTCTGATTCATGGCGGGTCAGTCCATGGCCCCGCGCCAGATGGGCAATGGTGCGGTCATAGATTCTTTCTCCTTCCGCCGTTCCAGACTGGGTCAAATGCCCAGCACACAGGTAGCAATGCTGAAATAAATCAGCAGCGACAGGGCGTCCACCACCGTGGTAATAAAGGGAGCGGCCATTACAGCGGGGTCAATGCCGATTTTTTCCGCAGCCATGGGCAGCGTACAGCCTACTACCTTGGCGCAGATGACCGTCAGCATCAGGGTCAGGCACACCACCAAAGCCACCGGCACAGTCACCTCGGGGTTATTCATCAGCCACCGGTCCACCACCATCATCTTCACAAAATTGGCCGCACCCAGGCACACGCCGCACAAAATGGCCACACGAACTTCCTTCCACACCACGGACATCACGTCGGAAAACTCCACCTCGTCCAGAGACAGGGCGCGGATCACCGCCACCGAGGACTGGGAACCGGAATTTCCGCCGGTACCAGAGAGCATGGGAATGAAGGATGTAAGCACTACGCATGCGGCCAGGGCCGACTCAAAGCTTGTGATGATGATCCCTGTAAAGGTAGCCGAAAGCATGAGCATCATCAGCCAGGGGATACGGGAGCGCCAGGTCTCAAACACCCCGGTTTTCAGATAGGGCTTGTCCGAGGGGAGAATAGCGGCCATCTTTTCGAAGTCCTCGGTGGTCTCCTCCTCGATAACGTCCATGGCGTCGTCGAAGGTGATGATACCCACCAGGCGGTTTTCCCCATCCACCACAGGCAGCGCGGACAGGTCGTACCGGGAGAACATCTGAGCCACGTCCTCCTTGTCCTCGTGGGTGTTCACAGACAGGACGTTGGTCTCCATAATGTCGCCGATCCGGGTCTCATAGGCGGAAAGAAGCATCCGTTTCACCGTCACCACGCCCAGCAGGATCCGGTTTTTGGTGACGTAACAGGTATATACCGTCTCTTTGTCCAAACCTACCTTTCGAATCCGGGCAAAGGACTGCTCCACGGTGGCATCCGGATGAAGGAAGACAAACTCCGTAGTCATAATGGAACCGGCGGAATCCTTAGGATAGTTCAGCAGCTGATTGATCTGGCTGCGGGTAGATGCATCGGTATTGCGCAGAATACGGGAGACCACGTTGGCGGGCATGTCCTCAATGATGTCCACCGTATCATCCAGATAGAGCTCGTCCAGAACTTCCCGCAGCTCCTTATCACTCAGGGCGCCGATCAGCTTCTCCTGGTCCTCACTATCCTCCAGATAGGTAAACACCGCCGCGGCCAGCTCTTTGGGCAGCAGGCGGAACACCAGGATCTCCTGCTCCACCTCCAGCTCGTCCAAAAACTCAGCGATGTCCACCTCATTCATCTGGGCCAGCTCCTCCCGCAGGCGGCGGAACTGGCGTTTCTCTACCAGCTCCATGAGCAGCTCCAGATCGTAATTTTCATGCATGGCAAATTCCCCTCCCCAAAATTTGCGTCCAAGCGCAAGACAAAAGGCCACGGGGCATGGGAGAACCTTTGGAAAACGGTCAGCATATGGCCGCTTTCCAAACGCGCTCCGGCCCTGTGGCCGCACACAGACAGGGAATCCACAAAGCGTTACGCTTTGGGACGATCCATTCCGGCGGTGATGCAGGAGCCATACCGCCAAGGCCCCGGCTTCACCGCCTGTCGTCTGTGACAGCGGCTATCTGCATCGCAGCTATAACTTCGGCCTTCCATGTTTGGCCCCCACTTCCTTTCGTCTCAATTTTGGGTTGCATGCCCACGGTTTCCTGCAAGGCACAAGCTCCACCCGGTTCGTCCTCAGAGGCCGCCGGGTGAAGCTATTGTACCATTCTTTCTCCCCTCTTTGCAAGAGGCCGCAGGGTCTCATTTCGGTTAAATTCTGGGAAAATTCCTCAGTTCCACTCCACCTGGGCGGAGGATTTCACTACGTTGATGTAACTGCTCCCCGGCTTCAGAAAAACCTCTCCTCCGCTTGCTCCAGCAAAGCCATAGCAGCCGTTTTTACTGTCCCGCTGCCAGGTAATGGGGTAGACCTGTCCGTCCCGAAGAAGGAGACCATCTCCCGTTCCCGTAGTCCGTACGGACATCCGCCCGGCGGAGTCCCCGGCAATCACCGAGATGTCCGTGTAGAGCACCAACACATTGGATACCAGCACCGCTTCCCCGGTGTTTCCATCCACATAATCCCGGTTCTTTCCGTTGATATGTTGAGAAATGCTATACTGTCCGCTCTGCTCATCATAGGTGAAGTACCCGGTCTTATAGGTGGAGAAGGGCACGGTCAGCGCTGTGGCCGCCTCTCCCCCGGCGGGCGTTTCCTGGTCAAAGGTCCACCCCACCTGATAGCCCTCCTTGTGCTCCTGACGGAACCACGAGGGCATCTGCTCTACAAGGTTCGTGCTGGAGGTAAGCAGGGAATGCTCATATCCGGCGCTGGCCCGGCGCTGCTGATCCCGCCAGCTGTCCACCCCACATGGCCCGTTGACAAAGTCGATGGCGTTGACCCCCCAGCCCTTGATGGCCTCATAGGCCTGGGGGCTTCCTCCCGCGTGGACATAGATGGCATCGTGGCCATAGGCCAGATTCACATAGTAGTCCCGTGCCGAGCGGATGGAACCCAGGTCTCCTACCCCCTGAATGTCCTGGAACAGGGCCATCATCCGGGTAATGCCCCCTTCCGCCACGATTTCATAAATCACATCCGCCTGCCCTACGCCCAGCTGGGGCAGAGCCTTTTCCAGATTATTAAACATCACGGCAATGGGCCGCTTCCCGCTGATGTCCTCCATCAGCCCCTCCCCCGTCAGGGGGTTGGTATAGGGATAGACCGGCTCGGGCTCCGGTTCTTCTACCGGCTCCGGTACAGGGGCAATCACCGGAATGTCTTCCGACTGGGACCCCGACTGGGAAGCGGCCGCTTCCTTGCTTGCACAGGCAGTAAGTGCCGCCAAAAGCAGTCCCAAACACACCAACCAAACCAGTTTGCCTTTTTTCATTGCCGTCCCTCCCAATCTCTGTTTCTTCTTCCATCATACCGTTTTGTCCCAGGGCCTGTCAACCAAAAAAAGGATATTCGCCCAGGCGGACGAATATCCTTTTTCCACATTATTTGGTAGCCCAATTTCCGGTGGCCTCGGCGGTCAAATAGGCGTTAATAAAGCCGTCCAGATCGCCGTCCATGACGGAATTGATGTTGCTGGTTTCATAGGCGGTGCGGTTGTCCTTCACCAACTGGTAGGGCATGAACACATAGGAGCGGATCTGGCTGCCCCACTCGATCTTCAGCTGCACACCCTTCAGGTCGGAAATCTTCTCCGCCTTTTCCTGCATCTGCAGCTCCACCAGCTTGGCACGGAGCATTTTCATACAGTTATCTTTGTTCTGGAACTGCGAGCGCTCCTGCTGGGAGGCCACTACGACGCCGGTGGGCTTGTGGATCAAGCGCACGGCAGAGGAGGTCTTGTTGACGTGCTGGCCGCCGGCGCCGCTGGCCCGGTACACCTGCATCTCAATATCCTCAGGCCGGATCTCGACCTCCACATCCTCAGGCAGATCGGGCATGACCTCCACTGAGGCAAAGGAGGTCTGACGCCGGGCATTGGCATCAAAGGGGGACACCCGGACCAGGCGGTGCACACCGTGCTCCCCCCGGAGATAGCCGTAGGCGTTGACTCCTTCGATCATAATGGTGGCCGACTTGATCCCCGCCTCGTCTCCCTCCTGATAATCCATGATCTGGTAGGTAAAGCCGTGACGCTCGGTCCACCGGGTGTACATCCGGTAGAGCATCTGGGCCCAGTCCTGGGCCTCAGTGCCGCCCGCACCGGGATGGATGGTCAAAATCACGTTGGAGCGGTCGTACTCCCCGGTGAGCAGGGTCTCCAGCCGGGCGGATTCCATATTGGCCTCCAACTGAGCAAAGCCCTCCTCCAATTCGGGCAGCAGGGATTCATCTTCAAACTCATTGCCCATCTCGCACAGGGCCATCAGATCATCCCACTGGCGCTGGCGTTTGTTCTGGCTGTCCACCTTGTCCTGGAGGTTCTTGATCCGCTGCTGCACCTTTTGCGCTTTTGCAAGGTTGTCCCAAAATCCATCGGCCGCAGATTCGGCCTGAAGCATATCAAGTTCCCGCTCCGCACTCTCCAAATCCAGTGCCTGAGCCAACTCCTTCAGGGCGGGAGCCAGGTTGTTCAATTTTACCTTGTATTCATCAAACTGGAGCATAACTGTCCCACTCTTTCTTTTAAATTCCGATTTCAGCCCAATTATTATATATGAATGGCCTGGAATTGTAAAGAAAAACCTGTTCTTTACGAAAAAAGCCGTCTCTCCTTTTGAGAGACGGCCTTTTTTATCGGTCGCTGATCAGCCATCCCTCTCCACGAAAGATAAGATCATCCAAATCATCCTTTCGCTCTCCGGCAGAAATGGCACTTTCAGGCAGCAAAATCTTTTCATCACCCATATGTCTGACTCCTCCAATGGTAAAGTTGTGATATACATATCAGTATATGTAAGGCATCGGGAAATATGTGTACGTTTCCATACAACAATCCAATGCAATTTTAAAAAATTTTGTGCTTGACACAGGGACATATTTATGATAGTCTATTTAAGCACTCTGAAAGGAGCAGACCGGAAGCCACCCTATGCCGGAGTGGCGGAATTGGCAGACGCCCGGGACTTAAAATCCCGTGGGAGCGATCCCGTGCCGGTTCGATCCCGGTCTCCGGCACCATATCGCGGGATAGAGCAGTTGGTAGCTCGTCGGGCTCATAACCCGGAGGTCGGAGGTTCGAGTCCTCCTCCCGCAACCAACAAGCCGCTGAAATCGTATGATTTCAGCGGCTTTCTTCATTTTTTCATCACTTTTTGTCCGGTTTATTTTTTCGTCTGGAGTTTGACCCATACGCTGACCCATACGGGAAATTCTAGCGGAAAGGGCTGAAGCATTTCAGAGAGGATTAGAGACTGCCGGAGAGGACATTCCCCATGGTTTGGGCCGCCTGGCGCTGAGCGGCACTGGTCACATGGGCGTAGGTGTCCAGGGTGAACCCGGCGGAGAAATGGCCCAGCATTCCGGACACAGTTTTGATGTCCACCCCGTTTTGCAGGGCCAGCGTGGCGAAGGTATGCCGGAGATCATGAAACCTAACCTTAGGGAGTCCTGCCCGCTTCAGAACCCGGTGGAGCATGTGCAGCACGCTGTCCGGGGAGATGGGACCTCCGTTGGGCGATGGAAAGACCCACGGGCTACTCCCAACTTTTTTCTGCTGTTCTAACAGAACGCTTACCGTATCCTCTGCCAGCGGCAGGGTGCGGTAGGCGTTTTTCGTTTTCAGCGGTGCCTCAGTGACCTCTCCGTTAATTCTCGCCACCTGCCGTTTTACCCGGAGGTCGCCCCGCTCCAAATCAATGTCCTCCCATTTGAGTCCCAGCAGTTCTCCCCTTCTCAATCCTGTGGCCAGCTCCAGGTAGTAGAGCTCAAATACACCGCTCTCTCTGGCTTCCCGCAGAAAGGATTGGAGCTGTTCCACTGGAAGGGTTTTCATTTCCCTGTGCTCCACTTTAGGAAGAGCACAGCCCTCCGCAGGGTTGGCGAGGATGATCCGCTGCTCCTGGGCCAGCTTTAAGGCAGAGGACAGAATCTGGTGAATGTTCCGCACCGTCTTGGCGCTGAGGCCCTTGGGCTGTCCTTTGGCCTCCAGCCGGTCTACCCGGCCTTTGGTCAGCAGCTTCTTGTA
>CALWVV010000017.1 GCA_944385035.1 uncultured Oscillospiraceae bacterium
TTCACCATCACGCCGGATCTGAGATCCTCCTATGTCTTTGCCCGACACCCGAAACAGGAAAAGGAAACCGTATTTGTGAACCGGTATTTCTTTGACCATGCCATCAGCTTCTACATTTTTGACCTGATGAACGGACTGCAGCACGGCCATGCCCCCAGCCGGTGCTGTGGCTGCGGGACATACTTTCTCACCACCAACGGCCATACGCCAAAATACTGCGATGGCATTGCGCCCCAGGACCCCCGTATGACCTGCCGGCAGTACGGCGCCATGATGCGGCAGAAGGAGCAAAACAAACAGCACCCGGTCTACCGCCTGTTCACCACCCGCACCAACACCATCCGCAAGCACCACCAGAGAGGAAAGATCTCCGACGAGCTGCGCAATGAAGCGCTGTATGTAGCGGAGAGCCTGCGGGATAAGGCGCTCATGGACAACGACTATGCTGCCAACGGCTATGCCCGCGATATGGAGCAGGAAGCGATTTATGCCCAGGCGAGAGCGCGCCTTGCCCGGGAGGAGAAGCCGTGAGTATGTACCGCTGCGACGATCTCTGCCCAAGCAACGAGGAGCTTGCTCTGCGGATACAGGACGGCGATCCGCAGGCCGCCCCGCTCCTGCTCTCCCAGAACGAGGGATATCTGACTATGCTGGCCGTAAGCTACTGCGAGCAGTTTTCTCAGGACTTTCTGGTGGACGACCTCAAGCAGGAGGGTGCGCTGGCTCTGCTGGACACGGCGCGGCGGTTTGACCCATCCATGGGGACCAAGCTGCTGACCTATGCGACCTCCGCCATTGAGACGGCTATGCGGGACTGCGCCGCCCAGGGTTCCTTCTCTCTGTCGCTCCCACTGGACCGTTACCGCCAGCTGCGCCAGGTGGCTTTCCTTTATGCCACCCATGAGCGGGACATCGAAACGGATCTACTGCCAGCCATTCAGGAGAAGCTGACGGTCTCCGCCAAAGTAGCCAAGCGTCTGCTGGAGGAATACCGTACCGTGTTTCAGATTGAGTCTTTGGGCGAGCGTGTCTTTGACCTTGGGTGTGGTGGTGACCCCGCCAAGGCCTATGACCGCTTCATGCGCCGGAAGCTGCTCCTCCAGCGTATGGAGGAGCAGCTGAGCCCCAGAGAGCTGAATTTGGTGCGCTGTTATCTGGGGATCGGTCAGCCCAACGATCAGGGCATGACCTTTCAGGAACTGGCTATCCGGCTCAACTACAACGGCCCCAGTGGCGCGGAGAAAGCGTATAAGAGCGCCATCCGGAAACTGAAAAAGCAGTTGAACGGCGGCGCTTACGGCGAATGGCTTTCCATCCAGAAAGCCATTCAAGCCGCACGCCGGGAGGCCAGCAGAGAGATGGAGTACCTTTCACCCCAGTCCACATGGCTGGACTCCCAGAAGCTGATTCAGGGGTTTTTGTGCAGGATTGTTATGCTGGCCGATGTATATCGTATCCTCCACGAACCTCAAGATACAGGCCAAGACACGTAGTTCCAAACCTCATACCCAAGGGCACCTCCCTTGGATATGGTTATAGACAA
Organism: uncultured Oscillospiraceae bacterium; assembly: GCA_944385035.1. Classification (GTDB taxonomy): domain Bacteria; phylum Bacillota; class Clostridia; order Oscillospirales; family Oscillospiraceae; genus Lawsonibacter. Next base: position 1,544 of record CALWVV010000017.1, read on the forward strand.
TTTCGCCTCTTCAGTCGAACTGGCTGAGGTGGGCTTCCAGCAATGATGGAGAGGAGAGGAGTATATGCCCGAAACCACAAGCAAATTGTTCCATAATCTACGCAGCCGAGAGAGTGGTAAGGCTGTTTTGGAACAGGAGCGGACGGCCCCCACCTGCGCGCAAGTCCTTCGGGAGCTGTTGGAGCAAAAAGGATTGTCCGCTCCGGAGTGGATCGCTGCCGCCGATATCAGTAAGTCCTACGCATATCAGGTCCTGCGGGGGGAGCGAATCCCGGGCCGAGACATCCTGCTACGTACGGCGTTGGCACTGAGACTTTCCTTGAAAGAGGTCCAGCGCCTGCTGGCGGTGGGCGGTTGCGGGGCACTCTACCCCAAAATACGCCGAGACGCGGCAGTGATTTTTGCCCTGAACCAGCACATGACCCTTCTGGAAACAGAGGACCTGCTTGTCTCTCTGTCCGAGAGAAGCCTCTATGCCAGGGAGAGCTGATATGGGGATGAGGGAACAATTTTTGCGGGAGTACCAGGCACAGGTGCTGGACAAGCTGGCGCTGCCTCCCGGCCTGAGGGAGCAATACTGCCTGCAGGCCTGCCTGAAGGACGGGGAACGGCAGGTGTATCTGGTCCATGACCGGACCGGATGGCCCGCGGTGCTGAAACTCCAGCCCGCGGGGCGGGAGGATGCCCTGAAACAGGAGTATGAACTGCTGCGGGGGCTGCGGCATCCGCAGCTCCCCCGGCCCATGGCCTATCTGGAATGGGAGGGAATGGAGTATCTGATCCGGGAGTATGTGGACGGTGTCAGCCTCCATGAGCAGGTAACGGCCCAGGGCCTCCTTTCTCCAGACAAGGTACGGGAGGCAGCGTTATCCCTATGCCAGGTGCTGGAATATCTGCACAGTCAAACTCCGCCGGTCATCTGTCGGGATGTCAAGCCTCAAAATGTGGTCATGGACCACGAAGGTCGATGCCACCTCATTGACTTGGGGGCAGCCCGGCGCTACCAGCCAGAGCAGCAGGGGGATACGGTGTTCCTTGGAACCCAGGTCACCGCGCCGCCGGAGCAGTTTGGCTATCAGCAGACCGATCAGCGCTCCGACGTTTATAGCTTGGGCGTGCTCATGCGTTTTTTACTCACCGGCAGCTTTGAACCCTCCAAACAGGACATCGGTCCTAACTATCTATGCCGTGTGATCCGGCGGTGCACCGCCTTTGACCCGAAAAACCGCTATGCCTCCGCCCGGGCGGTGTACCGGGCACTGAAATACCCCCGGCTGGGTCTTATGACAGGAGTTGCTGGAGGAGTACTGTGTGCAGCCATTCTCCTTCTGCTGCTATGGCCACCTGCCGGTGAAGCGCAGGTCCAGTCCTCCCTGTTGGAGGATGCGCTGCGCCAGGAGCTACAGCTGGAGGAGGGAGAACCTATTCCTGTAGAGCGACTGGGAGAGGTGGAGCAGCTCTTGGTGTGCGGACAGGAACTGGTAGGCACCATCCGTGAGCATGAGGAAATGGTCAATTGGGCCCACGACTTTTATATGGAGGAGCGGGCCCATGGGGATATCAGCGATGAGGATCTGGCACTGCTGGAACAGTGTGTCAATCTGAAGGTACTTATTTTGGACTATCAGCAAATTTCCGACCTGTCTCCTCTGGCTCAGCTGCCTCTGGAGTATCTTAGTCTCACAGGAAATGAGGTATCCGATCTCAGCCCCCTGTCCGGGATGACCGAGCTTCAAGTGCTGGATCTGGGTGAAAATCCGGTGCGCTCGGTGCAGGTGTTGGCGGATTTGCACCAGCTGCGGGAGGTGACACTGGAGGCCACGGGGATTACCTCAGTGGAGGTGTTTGCGGAAAGTGAACTTCAGTCGCTCAATGTGCGTACCACCTGGGTGAATGACTATACGCCCCTGGAGACCTGTCCCAACCTTACCCAACTGATAACCGGCAGTATGCCGGAGGGAGCGGCAAAAACGCTGGCAGGACTAACCAATTTGGAGCAGCTGCGCCTCTATTCCACCCCAGGGGTGGATTTGGCCCAGTTAACGGAGCTTCAGGCGCTTCAGGAACTGGATTTGTGCGGCTGCACGCTCTTAAATCCCGCAGCGCTGGCCTATCTTTCCAGTCTGAGGGCGTTGAATCTGGGGGAGACCGGCCTTAGGGAGCTATCGTTCCTGCCGGATCTGCCGGTTTTGGCGGAAGTGATTCTGAAGGATAACCCTATTACTGATCTCACCCCGTTGCTGGACTGCCCCTGGCTGGAGCGGCTGATCTTGAGCCAGCAGCATCAGTCCTTGACGCAGGATCAACTGGAACAGGCACCGTTTGAGATCGTGTTTGAATAGCAATAAAGTATGCAGTTTGCGCACCACTTTTTCCTCCTAACATGGTATGCTGAATAAAATTCCAGCTGCGGCTGGCCATAAGGGAGGATAAACATGAAAAGAAGTCACATACTCACCCTTTGTTTGGTTGGGTGCCTTCTGCTGGCGCTGACCGCCTGCGGCGGCGAAAGCGCAGAGACGGAACAAAAGGCCGAGACCAACACCACAGAAACCTCTGAAAATACAGGCACCTCTGTTCAGGAGGATGACGCTGCTGGGGAAGAAGAGACTCTGGTGGCGTACACCGTGGAGGGACTGGGTACCTTCCAGTTGCCTGAGGGCTTCACCATGGACTCCGGTGAAATCACTGAGCCTCTGCCCAATCGCTACGCCACCTTCCAGAAGGACAGCTATTACATTCAGGCCAATCGTTTTGGTACAGACGCCTATGAGATGGCAGGCGTGGCGCTGCCCGCCGACTTGGAGGATTACTCCACCCGCAGCGGTGTCCAGAACTCCGTGCCCGAGGGGACGGTGTTCGACTACGACGAGTACGGAAATTACGCCGCCCAGTTTACCCAGGAGGACGGTCAGCTGTGCTACTATGTGCTGCTCCAGGGCGAGGAGTCCTTCGGCAGTATCTTTCTCACTGCTCCGGAGGATCAGTTTGACAAGGAGACCGTCGCTTTGTGGCTGAGCGGATCTCAGTTGGAGTGAATTTGATTCCCGGAACGTGTTTCTCAGGCTTAGAAGCCCGAGAAGGCCATCCGTGGCCGTCAGACAGCTGTGGTCAAAGGCGGTACTGTTGTGAACGGCATAACCTTCAGCAGTTGGCCGGGGCCCTGGGCAGCAGCGGCGGGACACAAACAACTTAAAAAACGATCTGAAATTCTGCCGCAGCATACATGTGGGGGAAAATCCAAAAATGAAAGGAACTTCGATCATGAAAAAGCTGTTTATATTCCTTATGGCGGTCATGCTTCTGGCCCTTGCCGCTTGTTCGGGTACAGATACCCCCGCCTCCACCGAAAACTCCGATCCCACGCAGAGTGAGACTAACGAGGTGCAGTACGATTACCAGCTGAAGGCGGGGGAAACAACCGAAGTCTATGATGTAACCTTTGACCAGATGGTCACAGTCACTGTCGATCCTGCCAGCACGCGGGACGGCACCGTCGACTTGCGCAGCGGCATCTATTTTGACAACTGCACCTTCAACGGCGGTCTTACGATCCTGGGCGACTATCACGCGATGGTCAGCTTAGGCGGCGGCTGCTCTTTTGGGGACGGGTCCGTAGTAACCTGTAAGGAGGTTACGCCCGGAGCCGGAGAGGACATGGGGCTGGAGGACAACTTCGTCAAAGTGTTCGTCTCCTGCGAAGATGTCACAGTGGATACGGAATACGCCGTGGGTGTGGTGACGGACGGCCCTGACGTAACCTTCAACGGCACTGTTTACAGCAAACAGGAGCTTGCGCCGGATACGGCCCTCCTGGGCGTTTACAGCATCTGTGGGAATGACGGCATGTCCTATATGAAGTTGGCCATCGGTGAAGATGACAGCATAGAAGTTTTAGAATGACTGCGTAACCGTGGGAAAGGCCCGTTGCTAATGTGAATGGCAGCAGGCCATTTCTCAATTATTTGAGGTCTGCGGAGCTGTGCGCGGCCACTTGGCGGTTTTTGCTTTTGTGTTCGTTTCATTTTGTACGAGTGGGGATAGAATCCTGTCATTTTTATATGCAGACAAATGGAGAGATGCACGATGAAAAAGTTGACGGTGCTGCTGCTGGCGGGCTGTATGCTGGTTTCCCTTGCAGCCTGTGGCGGAAACATTGGGACGAGCGCCTCTTTTGGGGCGGCAAACCTGACTGCAGACGAGCCAATACCCACAGACGAACTGGAGCGCGCCGCTTGGTATGGTTTTTTGCCGGAGGATGCAGGGGATCCGGACAGCGCCGTCACCTGGGCCCAGTTTTGTGCCATGCTCGGGAAGGCTATTTCCCTGTATGACGAGAGCAGGCTGTCGGCGTGGGAGGAGGAGACTGTCAACGCGCCGGAGGAAGAAATGCGGCGGGACGACGGCATGGTGGCGCTGCTGTTTGGGGCAAAAGCCATGGGGCTGGCCTCCTTTAACGCATTGGCCGGAGACTGTTTTGGAGAATACGCCGGTCGGGTGTGGGAGGTGGTCACCATGGACTATCCCCTCTTTGACTGGGATACCCCCATTGATCTGGGAGAAGGCTGCGCGGACAACAACCATGTGGGTCCGGCCTATGACTTTTCTCAGCGGCGGATCTCCCTGGTGTCCGGTCTTCCACTGCTGGAGTTTGACGAGGTCGGGGATCTGCGGCTGGAACAGCCCTTTACCGTAGAGGAGGCCGCGCTGGCGGTTCTGCGGCTGTATGAGTCGGAGGAGAGCTGTGCCGCACCGGCCATAGAAGCCCGGGATAAGGCCTTCCTTTCCAACCCGGAGGTCCAGGCGATCCTGACCCGGGCAGACGAGCGCCGGGAAGCCATCCGGAGCAGCGAAACGGCCATCGTCAAAAGTGATACCTTCGTCAAGGGCGAGACCTACACCGGCACGGCCTACTATGTCTCCAACGGCGGCAGCGATGATCAGGACGGCCTCAGCCCGGAGACCGCCTTTGCCACCCCGGCGGCTCTGGATAACGTGACGCTTCAGTACGGTGACGCGGTGTTCTTTGAACGGGGCAGCGTGTGGCGTGGGGTCAGTCTGCCCAGCTCGGCCGCGTGGACAGAGGGGATTACCTTCTCTGCCTACGGGGAAGGAGAAAAGCCCCGTTTTTTAGGCTCCCTGGAAAATGGCGCCGGTGGAGAAAAGTGGACCCTCGCCTATGAGGGAGCGGACGGAAGAAAGATTTGGGTCTATTATACGGAGATGACCGAGGTGGCCGGCATCGTGTTGAACGAGGAGACCGTGGCAAACCGTGACAAGGCCTACTGGAACGGCAGCGAATATCAGGTGGTGGACGAGAACTACTGGCCTCTGGAGGAGGGGACCGTCTACTCGGTGGAAGAGCACCTGCCCGACGGGTACTGCTTCCCGGACCTGCGCTACCCGGAGGGGCGGCAGGGCCTCTATAACGACCGCATTTTCCATACCTGGAATGAGGCGGAAAACCGCTACAACTATGTAACAGGGAAACTGTACTTTCGCTGCGACGCGGGAAATCCGGGGGAGCTCTACGACAGCATCGAGTTCATCCAGCCCTTTCCCCTGGTGGACGGCTTTGCCGACAACCAGGTGTACGACAACCTGTGTATCCTCTTCTCTTCCATGACCTTTGTCAGCGGCAGCGCCGACGGTGTTCCCACCGGCAACCACAGCGTCATCCAGAACATGGAGGTGGGCTTTATGGGCGGGAATGTCACCGGATATGTGCCCGACGCCGGATCTGATGACCACATCTCCTACAACTGCGGCTCCATGGGCTGCAACGGGGGAGGCATGGCCTTCAACGGCAGTGGGATCACCGTTCGGAACAACTATGTCCACCACACCTTCCAGGAGGGCATCGCCCTGGAACTGTTTGCAGATTGTCCCGCCATGACAGACGATACCATCTCCGGCAATCTTATAGAATACTGTACCCAGGCCATTCTCCTGTGCAACTGGGACGAGGAGGTGGTGGACGGCCATATCTTCCGAAATATTGTGGTGGAGGACAATCTGGTGCTGTACTCCGGTCAGGACAACTGGTTCAACAGCGCCTGGGAGGAGGCCTTCTGTGACGCGGTTGTCCTCCAGGGTGGGCCCTGCGCTCATGACGGCACCGTTCAGGTGCGGAACAACACCTTTGCCTTTGCATTGGGAGCGCTGATCCTGGTGGACCGGTACTCAGAAGAATACAGCCGTATTTTCACGGACAACACCTATGTGCAGAACCCCGGTGGTACCGGCCTTTACCTGGCGGACAGCGGCACCGCCCTTACGCTGACAGAGGGCATTGCAATTCTGGGTGATAATGGAGCTGTAGTGATCGAGGGCTGATTGGGACTGCTGTGGCATGGACGAAAGCGGAATTTCCACCGGTTTCCAATGTCCCAACGCAATATTCTGAACAATGGAGGGATGCACGATGAAAAAGAGGCGCATTGCACTCATACTGGCTTTGGCAATGTGTATTTGCCTTGCCAGCTGCGGACGGGGTGCGGAAGGTGATGTCGCCAGTTCTGCGAAGGAGCCCTCAAACGCCCCCATGCCAACGGGCGAATATGAGCGTGCGGTCTGGTATGGCCTGGCCGATGAGACGGACGATCCAGAGCGGAATGTCACGCAGGGAGAATTTGACGCTATGCTGACCCGGCTGGTAGAGCTTTATAAACCGGAGGCTATTGAGACATGGCAAAACACCTCCTACGCCAAAGAGGGCGATGACGCCAGCGTGTTCCGATTTCACGGGGCGATTCAGCTTTTGTACGCGGCGGAGGCCATGGACATCGCCACCCTGCCGGACGGCGGATATCCCACTCTGGACAATCAGTCCGTGGATTGGTCTGCCTTCTGGTCCATGGGCTGGGAGGAAACGGACGGCTGGAGCGAGGACACCTTCTCCGAGCCCAGTGAAGCTATGACAGAAGCCTGGGTCTACGACAGTGAGGTCTATTCTCATTTTCACGGCGGAATCAACTATGGGAGCAGCCGCCTCTCCCGGGTCAGCGGCAAGCCCCTTCTGGATATTGATGCGGAAGGGGGAACCTACCTGCGACTCATGGATTTTCTGACCTATCGGGAGGCCGCCGTGGCTGTGCTGCGCCTGTACGAAAGCAATCGGGAAATTGCCGCCCTGTATCCTGAGGATGAGGCCTCCGCCGCCGTGGCAAAGGAAATTTTGGAGCAAGCTGAGGAGCAGCGCCAAGCTATTTTGAACAGTGAAACGCAGATTGAGTATACGGGCACCGCTTATTATCTCTCCAACGACGGCGATGATAGCGCCGACGGGACCAGTCCGGAAACCGCCTGGGCCACCATTGGCCGGCTGAACAGCGCGCAGATGCAAAAGGGAGACGCGGTGTTTTTCCGGCGGGGTGACACCTGGCGGAACGAAATGCTGCTTCCCCAGCCATACGTGACCTACTCTGCCTACGGCGAGGGAGCGAAACCCCGGCTCATCGGCTCGCCGGAAAACGGGGCGGACCCGGACAAGTGGTCGCTGCTGGAAGGAACGGACAACATCTGGGTATTCTACCGGGACCTGCCCGACTGCGGGATGATCGTGCTGGATGAGAAGCAATCGGCTGAGAAGATTCTGGGCTTCTGGGACGGAGCGCAGTATCTGGACTATGTTGGCCCGGATAACCAAACCATTGGCGAAGGAATCTCCCGTGATACAATTCTTTCTGCTGATCCCTTCGTAGTGAAGGAGCAGCTGGATCGGGACCTCACCTTCTTCTCCCAGGCAGACAGCGAGCTGCCCGACACCCTGCCCATCTACCTCATGGGCGCCTACGCAGAATATACGGACGAGGGCTGCCTGGCGTACCGGACCCAGGGCCCCCTCTACTTCCGCTGCGACGCGGGGAATCCTGGTGAGATCTACGACAGCATTGAATTTGTGACTCCCGTGCCTGTTGTGGAGGTTCTGGCGGAGGGAACCGTGCTGGACAACCTCTATATTGGACTGTCCCAGAGCACCATTACATACACACATAACGCGGACAACTGCAAGGTGCAAAACTGTGAAGTGGCGTGGATCGGCGGCTGTATCTATTCTTACAGCTTTGAGAATCTGGTGGGCAATCCAAGCGGTGTGACACGCTTCGGAGACGCCATCAACGGAGCCAGCAGCCATGTGACCGTGCAAAACAACTATATCCATAACATCACAGAATGCGGGTTGGGCATTGAAATGCTCAATAGCGACAGCCCGGCCCCGGAGGACATCCACTACATCGGGAATCTTCTCTACCACGTGGGCTCCAGCCTGGGTTATATGAACCGGGCCGAAGATGCCGACGAATCCTTTATGTTCAGAAATTGCACCTTCGAAAATAACATCGTCCTCTTTTCCGGACTGGGTGCAGAAAATTCCTTCAATGAGGCCTGTGCATTTGCCGTGGACGGAGGAAGCAATCCCCAGGAGGGCTGCGCGGTGCGGGATAATGTGTTCTTCTGCTCCCGGGATGCGCTGCTTTTCTGGACGCTGTGTGATGCAGAGATGCTGCCGGAATTCTCTGGCAACCAGTACATCCAGTACAATAGCTACCCTTACCTCTATGTGATGGAGCCCTACCAGAAGTGCTGGGCGGATCAGGCGGAGTATGTGGTGCGGGAGTTTCTGGGGGATGCCACTGGCAGCTATACGACACTGTACTCCTTCATCTGGGATACACTGAACTGGTAATGCCTTACGGATATCTTTTGGTCCATTCATGGCATTAAGCCCCATAGGTTCACATCGTGTACCTATGGGGCTTAGCCCTACACAGGGTTTCATAATGATTTCAGTCGTTATTTCACTAAGGTGACATCACCTTTAGGGTCCAGTGCCGCAAGGTGCGTGAGTTCGCTCCTACTACCCGTATGCAAATGCTCGATTCTATACTGCAATCTGGATTCTATGTTGACTAAGGTGGGAGAAGTTCTTTGAAAATGAAACAGCCGCAAGTCATCGTTCGATGACTTGCGGCTGTTTCATTTGCTCCGTACCGGTAGTGCCCCTGGGGGTTCAGTTCGTTTCCCTATGAGATGGAGCACTTTCGGTGCGGGCATTTTTAATAGGTGTGGGTGCAGACGGTGCGGATCTTCTCCTGAATGGATTTCAGGTCCAGAAAGGTGTCCGGCCGTTTGGAGGGGTCCCGGAGGATGGCGGCGGGGTGGTACACGGCAGTCATCCAGACCCCGGATTTTTCCGTCCACTGTCCGTGCTCACGGGTGATCTTAAAATCCTCACGAATCAGGCGGCAGGCGGCGATGCGACCCAGACATACGATAATTTTGGGACGGATCAGGGCCACCTGGGAGCGGAGGTAGTCGATGCAGGCGTCCTGCTCGGTGTTGAGCGGGTCCCGGTTCTGGGGTGGACGGCACTTGACGATGTTGGCAATGTAGACATTTGTCTCCCGGCTCAGGTCAATGAGCTCCAGCATGTCATCCAGCAGCTTCCCCGCCCGGCCCACAAAGGGGATGCCCTGCAGGTCCTCCTGCTCTCCGGGGCCCTCGCCAATGCACATGATCTCTGCAGTCTGGGGACCCACTCCGAACACCACATTGTGCCGGGTGTCCGCCAGAGCGCACTTCTGACAGCCCAGACAGGCCTGTTCCAGCTCCTCCCAGTTCTTCCACATATGCGCCGCTCCCTTCCTGCTTTGTGGGTCTAAGTATAGCATATTCCACAGAGCGTGTGGAAAATTTTTCGAAAAAATTTTTCTCCATGGAAAAGTCCAGTTTTTTCCATGTCTGAGAGGGAAACAATCACAAGATATAGTGGTCTCTTTTGAGGAACGCCTAAACATATAGGGGGAGAAAGAGAACTGGTTGAAATAAAAGATAAAATAGAACAAATGTTTTACACAAAAAAGAGCCGTTTTTTGCCTGAAATCAGTGGGTTTTCTACAAAATTACAAGAAAAAAACTCTTGCATTTTATGTCAACAACCTTTATACTAAAATTCACAGTGGAGCAAAGTGGAGTAAAATCCCTTGTTTGACCATAAATGTGGAGGGAAGGTGAGGAGATGACCGGCACATATGAGCACAGCATCGATGCCAAGGGCCGTCTCTTCATCCCTGCCAAGCTCCGGGAGGAGCTGGGGATCACCTTCTATCTGGCCATGGGTGTGGACGCTTGCCTTGCCATCTACCCCCAGGCCACCTGGGACCGCTTCACCGAAAAGTTTGCCTCCCTGCCCATGAGCCAGTCCAAGGCTATGCGTCCCCTTTTTGCCAATGCCGCCAAATGCGAGCTGGACAGCCAGGGGCGCATCGTCATCCCCCAGAAGCTGCGCAAGTATGCGGGTCTGGAGAAGGACGTGGTCATTATCGGAGTTAACGACCGGGCAGAGATCTGGGCGGCCGATACCTGGAACGCCCAGGAGGAGGAAGAAATGACCCCAGAGAAGATGGCTGCCTGTATGGCAGAACTGGGATTTTAAAAAGCACAAAGGCTTGAATTACATTGCGCCTGGGGGCGCAGACTCTGCAGGGCTTCGGGAAGGAGGGGCGATGTATGAGTGAATTTACCCACCGCCCTGTCCTGCTGGACGAGTGCATTGAGGCGCTTGCCATCCGTCCGGAGGGAATCTATCTGGATGGCACCCTGGGCCGGGCGGGCCACAGCCGGGAGATCGCAAAGCGGCTGACTTCCGGACGGCTCATCTGTGTGGACCGGGATGATGCGGCCCTGGAAGCCGCCCAGGAGCGGCTCAGCCCCTGGATGGACAAGGTCACCCTGGTCCACAGCAACTTCGACCGGGTGGACGAAATATTGGACGAGCTGGGAATTCCCGGCGCGGACGGGATGCTTTTTGATCTGGGGGTGTCCTCTCCACAGCTGGACGACGGGGCGCGGGGGTTCTCCTACATGGCTGACGCCCCCCTGGACATGCGCATGGACCGGGACGAGGGCCTCACCGCCGCCGATGTGGTGAACACCTGGAGCCAGGAGGAGCTCCGGCGCATTCTCGTTCAGTACGGTGAGGAGCGCTATGCTCCCCAGATTGCCGCCGCCATGGTCCGCCGCCGTTCGGAGCGGCCCATCGCCACCACCTTGGAGCTGGTAGAGGTCATCAAAGGGGCCATGCCTGCACGGGCGCTGAAGGAAAAGCAGCACCCCGCCAAGCGCAGCTTTCAGGCCATCCGCATCGCCGTCAACGACGAGCTGGGGTCGGTGGAGCGGATGATCGACCGTGCAGTACCCCGGCTCAACAAGGGCGGGCGGCTGGCCGTCATCACGTTCCACTCTCTGGAGGACCGGATCGTAAAGACGGGCCTTGCAGGCTTTGCACGGGGCTGCACCTGTCCCCCGGACTTTCCGGTTTGCGTATGCGGAAAGACACCGGACGTGAGGCTGGTGAATAAAAAGCCCATCCTCCCCTCTGAACAGGAGCTGGAGGAGAATCCTCGTGCCCGCAGTGCCAAGCTCCGGGTGGCGGAGAAATTGAAAGAAATTGGATTTGGAAAAAACGGATGAAAAGGAGATGAGTGCCATGGCTGCCTATCGCCGCCGAAGCACAACCACGTATAACACTTATGGCAGCGTGGCCTATGCCCCTGCTTATGACGGCTCCGCCGTACGGGTACCCCGGCGGCAGGAGGAGGTTTACCAGCCTGCTCCCCGGCCCCGGCAGCGGCCGCTGGTGCGCAAGCGCGCCCTGGTACGGGCCCAGGCTGAGGTACGTCAGGCCGGTCAGGTTGCTCCTTTTGCGGTGGTGGGCTTTTTGGCGGTGGCAGTGTTTGCCGTCATGCTCATTATGAGCTATGCCCAGCTGGCGGTGGTCAACGACCAGATGGTCTCCTTGCGCGGCCAGCTCAGCGACCTGCAGACCGAGAACGCCACCCTCACCGCCCAATATGAGAAGGTTTTTGATATGGACAAGCTCCAGGCCGCCGTGGGCAGCGAGATGGTCCGGCCCAGCAGCGACCAGGTGGTGTACATCGACCTGTCCGAGCCCGACTCTGTCACCGTGTACGGGGAGGAGCGCTCCGACGGGATCCTGGGTGCTCTGAAAGGGGCTGGCCAGGTACTGGGCAGTATTGTGGAATATTTCCGCTGAGCGGACCGTATAGATTATCAGAAACGGCCCCAGCGGCCAGACGAAAGAGAGAAACAAGGGGCGAAAAAAGTTCCTCTCTTGCTCCTTTTAGTTGGCAACCGGAGGAGCAAGAGAGGAGCTTTTTGCCATGTTCCCAAGGGGGGAATCCATACTATGACAGACCGATATGACCGGCAGGAGCGGCGCGGAGCCGCCCCCACCCAGACCCGTGGAACCCATTCCAAGCGGAGTATTTTCCGCCGTACCGTGCTGATGATGCTGGTGTGCGGAGTACTCATGTTTATCCCTTTGGGCTGGAAGCTGTGGGACATTGCCATTGTCCACCACGATGAATATCAGCTGAAAGCCAGCAACCAACAGACCTTGGATATGGCAGTATCTGCCTCCAGAGGGAACATCTATGACCGAAACGGAAACGTAATGGCGATGTCAGCCACGGTGTACAATCTGATCTTGTCCCCTAACGACCTGGTCAAGAGCGTACCTACCGAGGACGAAGAGGGCAACGAACTGAGCGATTCCCTCTACGATGCGGCCGTTTCCGCCAAGCAGGAGCAGGTGAAACGGGACCTGATGGCCCTGATCCCAACCCTGGACGAGGAGAGGCTGGACACCCAGATCCATGCCACCAAATACTCTTACCGCGAGGTCAAGACCAACATCGAGGAGGAGGACGCCGAGGCTATCCGGGAATACATCTCCGAAAACAAGACCTCTGCCTATCTCTATCTCATTCCCGGTACCAAGCGTTACTACCCCTATTCCAGCCTGGCGGCCCAGGCTTTGGGTTTTGTCAACGCGGACGGCGGCGCCTACGGCATCGAGGCCAAGTACAACGACCTTTTGGAGGGGGCCGCCGGACGGGTGGTCACCACCAAGACAGGCAACGGCGTGGAGATGTTCAATACCTATTCCGAGTATATCGATGCCCAGGACGGCTACGACGTGACCCTGACCATTGACGCCACCATCCAGTCCTATCTGGAAAAAGCCATTGAGGAGGGCATCCAGGACTACGCCGTCCAGAACGGGGCCTTCGGCATTGCCATGAATCCCCAGACCGGAGAAATTCTGGCCATTGCCAGTTCTCCGGACTTTGATCCCAACAACTACTCGCTCATTTCTGACGAGATTTTAAACGCCTCCATTCAGGCCAACGCCGAGACCATCTACCAGCAGCTCAAGGCCAACAACACGGAAAAGCTTACCGACGAGGAGCTCCGCTCCCAGGCCCAGGGCCAGGCCTATAACCAGGCGGTGATGGCCCAGTGGCGCAGCAAGGCGGTGAACGACACTTACGAGCCCGGTTCCACCTTTAAAGCCATCGTCCTATCCATGGCACTGGAGGAGGGGCTGGTGACCGAGAGCGACACCTTTACCTGTACCGGCGGTGTAAAGGTGGAGGGCTACCCCAATGTCATTCGCTGTTCCAGACGTCAGGGTCACGGCACCCAGACGCTTGCCCAGGCGGTGCAGAACTCCTGTAACCCCGCGTTTATTGCCATTGGCCAGCGGCTGGGCGTGGAACGGTTCTATGAATATTTTCAGGCCTTTGGCTATACGGAGATGACCGGGGTGGATCTGCCCGGCGAAGAAGAGGGCATCAACTGGGGCGAAAACATGACCAACGTGGACCTGGCGGTGGCTTCCTTCGGCCAGCGCTTCACCACCACCCCCATCCAGCAGATCACCGCCTTCTCCGCTGTTATCAACGGCGGCAGGCTCATGCAGCCCTACATTGTCAAGAGCGTCACCGACCAAAACGGCAATGTGATTCAGAACACCGAGCCTACCTTAGTGCGCCAAGTGGTCAGTGAGCAGACCAGCCGCCGGGCCACCGCCATTTTGGAGAGTGTGGTCAGCGCCCCCAAGGGCTCAGGTCACAACGCCTATCAGGCGGGCTACCGCATCGGCGGCAAGACCGGTTCCTCTGAGACGGGGGACACGAGCCGTATCATCGTTTCCTTCGTGGGCTTTGCCCCGGCGGATGATCCTCAGCTGGTGGTGCTGATGGCCTTTGATAAGCCTCAGCAGACCTACGAGGGAAGCAACTGGTCCACCACCGGTGTGTATATCAGCGGCGGCAACATGACCGCGAAGACCGCCGGCCCCATGCTGGCCGATATGCTGGACTACTTAGGCATTGAGAAGGAATACACAGCCGAGGAGTCCGCCGCTGTGGATGTGTCCACCCCCAATGTGACCGGCATGACCGTGGCCGAGGCAGAGGACGCATTGGAAGCAAAGAACCTGGACTACCGTACCATGGGCTCTGGAGATACCATTACGGCCCAGATCCCCACGGCCGGAGCCAGTGTGCCCGGCGGTTCTACCGTCATCCTATATCTGGGAGATGCCCAGCCTTCTGAGACGGGCACGGTCCCTGATGTGACGGGTCTGAGTTATGAAGCGGCTAAGAGCAAGCTGGAAAATGCGGGCTTCTTCATGCGCGCCTCCGGTGTGAGCACCTATTATACCAATACCACCACCGCCGACAGTCAGAGCATCGCCGGCGGAGAGACCGCCGCCATCGGCACGGTGGTGGATGTCCAGTTCTTCAACATGGTGGAGGACGGCGCGGTAGCGGTGGAATAAAAAGGCTTGCCCAGGAGTTTCCCTGTCCGCAGGCGGGGGTGCCTGGTTTGTGTTCCCCGCTCCGTTCCAAGCTCCCCTGTTCGGGAATTCGGCACTTCTTATAGAGAATGAAACTCACCCTGTGAGGGGTGATCCTATGAAGCTGTGCGATTTATTGGCCGGCGTCCCCCTCACAGGGGGAGAGGTAAACCCGGATATGGAAATTTTTTCCATATCCTATGACAGCCGGACCCTGGAGCCCGGCGCGCTGTTTGTGGCCCTGCCCGGAGAGAAGACCGACGGGCACCGCTTTATCCGGCAAGCGCTGGAGAAGGGGGCGGCGGCGGTGGTATGCGCCGCGCCGCCGGACGAACCCGGCCCCTGGCTGGTGACGGAAGACCCCAGGCTGGCCCTGGCGCTTTTGTCCGCCAACTGGTTTGGCCGGCCGGGAGAGCGGATGAAGCTGGTGGCCGTCACCGGCACCAACGGCAAGACCACCACCACCAGCCTGTTGAAGGAGCTTCTGGAGCGGGTGCTCCATGCAAAGGTGGGCCTGATCGGCACCAACCGGAACATGATCGCCCAGCGGGAGCTGCCCGCCCACCGTACGACCCCTGAGAGCTATGAGCTCCAGAGTCTGCTGAGACAGATGTCCGACGAGGGCTGTACCTATGTGGTAATGGAAGCCTCCTCCCACGCCCTGGTCCAGCACCGTACGGCGGGGCTTATGTTTGAGGCGGGGGTGTTTACCAACCTCACCCAGGACCACCTGGATTACCACCACACCATGGAGGAGTACCGCCGGGCTAAGGGACTACTCTTTGCCCAGTGTAAGAAGGCCGTGCTCAACCTGGACGACGAGGCGGGACAGTGGTATCTGGAGCACATTGCCTGCCCGGCGGTGACCTACTCGGAGAACCAGGCTCGGGCGGACCTGTGTGCCCGGAATATCCGCCTGTTTCCCAGCCACGTGGAGTTTGAAGCCCTGACCCTGGGCCGTCTGGCGCGGGTCTATCTGCCCATCCCAGGGGGCTTTTCCATCTACAACGCACTGGCCGCTCTGGGTACCGGCCTGGTGCTGGGACTGGATCTGGGGGACATGGCACGAGCCATGCCTGCCGTCCACGGAGTGAAGGGCAGGGTGGAGGTAGTGCCGGTACCAAGGGCCTACACAGTGCTCATTGACTATGCCCATTCTCCCAACGCCCTGGAGAATATTCTTATGACCGCACGGGACTTCACCGCCGGACAGCTCATCTGCCTGTTTGGCTGCGGCGGAGACCGGGACCGGAGCAAGCGCCCCATTATGGGGGCGGTGGCGGGGGAGCTGGCCGATGTGGTGGTGGTCACCTCCGACAACCCCCGTACGGAGCAGCCGGAGGCCATTATTGCCGACATCCTTCCCGGACTGGAGGGGCAGAGTGCCCAGGTTTATGTGGAACCCGACCGGCCAAAAGCCATCGCCTGGGCCCTGTCCCAGGCCGGAGCCGGAGATGTGATCGTCCTGGCTGGAAAGGGGCACGAGACCTACCAGGAGATCCAGGGGGTGCAGTACCACCTGGACGAACGGGAGATCGTGGCGGCGTGGTTTGCCCGCCGGGAGGAAGAAAGCTCCTCTTTGCCGGGAAAAGGACAAAATGAGACTGGAAAAGTGCCCGTGGATGTAGTATAATCATTTGCTATCTGTGCGGCCCATTGTGCGGGCCGATGTTCAAAAGAGAAAGAGGTTTTGACCATGACATTCATCCTCAGCTTCATCGTGGCCTTTGGGGTGGCCGCTATTCTGGGGCAGGTGCTCATTCCCCTGCTGCACCGTTTAAAGGCGGGCCAGGCCATTAAGGAGGACGGCCCCACCTGGCATATGGCAAAGCAGGGTACCCCCACCATGGGCGGGGTGATGTTTATTCTGGCCATCGCCGTGGCCATCCTCGCCTCGGGGTGGGAGGAGATCCACCATGGGAACTGGAACCATGTGTATGTGTTCCTCTTTGCCCTGGTCTTTGGCATCATCGGCTTCATTGACGACTTCCAGAAGCTGCGCCATCACGCCAATGAGGGCCTTACCGCTCCCCAGAAGTTCCTGCTTCAGCTGGCGGCGGCCATTGCCTTTACCGTGCTTATGCGGGGCCAGGGCTATCTGACCCCCAACCTCTTTATTCCCTTCCTCAATATGGCCATTCCCATGCCCTGGGTGGTGTACATGGTCTTTGCCGCCTTTGTCATGGTGGGTACGGTAAACGCGGTCAACCTCACCGACGGCGTTGATGGCCTGGCCACCGGAGTGACCCTCCCCGTAGCCCTCTTTTACATGGCGGTGTCCGCCTGGTTTGGCCGCAATGACCTGGCCATCCTGGCTGCCGCACTGGCTGGCGGCCTGGCCGCCTTCCTCATCTATAATTTCCACCCCGCCAAGGTCTTCATGGGGGATACGGGTTCCCTGTTTTTAGGCGGGATGGTGTGCGGCATGGCCTTTGCCCTGGACATTCCTCTGGTGATTCCCATCATTGGCCTTGTGTATGTGGCGGAGGTGCTCTCCGACATTATCCAGGTGGCGTACTTCAAGAAAACCCACGGCAAGCGTTTTTTCCGTATGGCCCCCCTGCATCACCATCTGGAGCTGGGCGGCTGGAGCGAAACAAAGCTCTTTTGTGTCTTTTCCGGTTTGACTCTGGCCCTGTGCTGCCTGGCCTTTTTGGGGGTCATGGACCGGTATCCGGTGTAATAGAATGAAGAGAACCCTTTGACCGTGGCTGTGCCATGGCCAAAGGGGAGGCTCGGCAAGTTAAGCTTCCATGAGAGGCGGAAAGGCGGTGATTCCCATGGCCCGAAAACCAAAGCGTGACTTGACCCTGGAGGAACAGTTGGCCAGGGGGCCTATTGATCTGCCCTTTCTTATGCTGGTGCTGCTGTTGGTAGGAATCGGCCTCATTATGCTCTTTTCCGCATCCTATGCCACAGCCTATTACGATTCTACGGTAGGGAACGACCCGCTGTATTACTTTAAGCGCCAGGCACTGTTTGCCGTGGCGGGCATAGCGGTTATGTATGTGGTCAGCAAAATTAACTACCAAACTCTACGGGCCCTGTCCTTTCCCCTGCTGGGCGGCTCTATTTTTCTGCTGCTGCTCATTTACACCCCCTTTGGGGTGAACATCAACGGGGTGACCCGCTGGCTCTATGTATTCCTGGTGGGTGGTCCCACTTTTCAGCCCTCTGAGATCGCCAAGGTGGCGGTCATTATCTTCTTTGCCGCCCGCCTGTCCAAACGGGATACGGAGAAAAAGAAAAAGTTTACCCGCCGCACCAATTGGGGACGGTTTCTCAACTGGCTGGAAAAAATCGGCTTTCTGGAGCTGGTGCCCTACGGGGTGGTGCTGTTCATCGTGCTGGTCCTGGTGGTGTTTGAGCCCCATATGTCGGGTACCATCCTCATTATGGTGGGAGCGGCATCGGTGCTGTTTGTCTCCGGCATCAACCTGGGCTGGTTTATTGGCCTGGGCAGCATAGCAGTGCTGGGACTGGCGGTGATTATCCGCTTTACCGACTACATGACCCGAAAGATGAACCTCTGGCTGAATCCCTGGGATTATCCCCAGGAGGGCGGCTATCAGATCATCCAGTCCCTGCTGTCCATCGCCTCCGGAGGCCTTTTGGGCAAGGGGCTTGGAAACAGTATTCAGAAGTTCAATTACCTGCCCGAGCCGGAAAACGACATGATCTTCTCCATTGTGGTGGAGGAGCTGGGCCTTTTGGGCGGCGGGCTGGTGCTGCTTTTGTTTTCCCTGCTCATTCTGCGGGGGTACTGGCTGGCGCTCCATGCACGGGATAAGTTCGGCACCTTGACCGTGGTGGGCATCACCACCCTGCTGGCCGCCCAGGTGTTTTTGAACATCGGCGTGGTTACAAACCTCATCCCCAATACCGGTATCTCCCTGCCCTTCTTCAGCTACGGAGGCACGGCCCTGATGATCCAGTTGGCTCAGATGGGCGTCATCCTGAGTGTTTCTCGGCAGATTCCCGCCCCAAAGAAGGATTAAATTCACAACTGAGGTGTTGACATGAATATTCTCTTTACCTGCGGCGGTACCGCCGGCCATGTAAATCCTGCAGTGGCCCTGGCTCGGGTGTTTCAGGAAAAAAATCCCGGCTGTCGGGTGCTCTTTGTGGGGGCTGACGGCGGAATGGAAAATAAGCTGGTGCCCAAGGAGGGCTACCAGATCCGCTCGGTGACCATTACCAATTTCCGCCGCTCCTTTGCACCGGGGGACATTGTCCATAACCTGGGCACCTTGGTGAATATGCAGCGTTCCAAAGGTCAGGCACGGGCGATTCTCAATGAGTTTAAACCCGACCTGGTGGTAGGTACGGGCGGCTATGCTTCCTACCCGGTGGTCAACGAGGCTGCCCACCGGGGCATCCCCACCGCGGTACACGAGTCCAACGCCGTCCCCGGACTGACCACAAAAGCCCTGTCCAAGGTCGTGGACCGGGTGATGGTGGGCTTTGAGGAGAGCCGCAGCCACTATGATGATCCCTCCAAGGTGGTGGTCACCGGAACCCCCGTCCGTGGAGATTTCTTCCGCTATACCAGGGAGGAGGCCCGTGCAAAGCTGGGCTTTACCGATGAGCGGCCTCTGCTGCTGTCCTACTGGGGTTCTCTGGGGGCGGAGGTCATGAACCAGAAAATGGTGGACTTCATTGCCAAAGAGTGCTATGAAGGGGCCCCCTGGCGGCACATCCACGGTGCGGGCCGGGATTTCCCCTGGATGCAGGAGGAGCTGCTGCGCCGGGGCCTGAAGCTGGGAGACAACGGAGTGGAGGTCCGGGAGTATATCTATGATATGCCTCTGGTCATGGCCGCCGCGGACCTGGTGCTGTGCCGGGCAGGTGCCTCTACCATCTCGGAGATCACCGCTATTGCAAAGCCTGCGGTCCTGGTCCCCTCTCCCAATGTGGCCGCCAACCACCAGGAGAAAAATGCCCGGATCCTCTCTGACCAGGGGGCGGCAGTCCTCCTGCGGGAGCAGGACTGTGTGGAAAATACCCTCTACGATGAGGCGGCCCTGATCCTGCGGGAGAAGGACCGGCGGGAGAAGATGATTCAGGCACTGAAAAACATGGCGGTGCCCAATGCCAGTGAGAAGATCTATGAGACGCTGATTGGAATTATGAAGTAAGGAAATCCGCCCTGCGCACCACGGCTCGGCCTTTGGCATAGGATAGCCCAAATCCAGATAATTTGGAGGCTATCCCATGAGTTATTACGAAATTCAGGGCGGACGGCCCCTGGAGGGCAGATTGGAGATCCATGGGGCAAAGAACAGCGTTCTGCCCATTTTAGCTGCCACCCTTCTGGCCCCTGGGGAAAGTGTCATTGAAAACTGTCCCCGCCTGTCCGATGTGTCCGCCACGCTGGACATTCTGCGCCTGCTGGGCTGCCGGGTGGAGTGGGAGGGGGACACCGTTACGGTGGATGCTTCCGCCCTCAGAGCCTGCTGTGTGCCGGAGAGCTTGATGCGGGAAATGCGTTCCTCTGTCATCTTTCTGGGGGCGCTGCTGGCACGGGTGGGAGAGGCGGAGCTCTTTTATCCCGGAGGATGTGAACTGGGCCCACGGCCCATTGATTTGCATCTGGCCGCCCTGCGTACCCTGGGGGCGGAGATTTTGGAGGAACAGGGGAGCCTGTGCTGCCACCGGGGTAGGAAAAATCCAGGGGAGCGGGAAATTTGCCTGTCCATCCCCAGTGTCGGGGCTACGGAGAACGCCATGCTGGCCGCCTGCGGCCGGGAAGGCACTACCACCATCGTGGGGGCTGCCCGAGAGCCGGAGATCGTAGACCTGCAAAATTTCCTTCTGGCTATGGGAGCCCGAGTTTGTGGCGCGGGGGAAAGCGTCATTACCATAGAGGGAGGCGCCCCCCTTCATCCTGCCCGCTACCGGGTGATGGGGGACCGGATGGCTGCGGCTACCTATCTGTGCGCCGCTGCCGCGGCGGGGGGGCAGGTGGAGATTGCCGCTGTGGACCCCAATACGCTTACCGCGGTCCTCGCCTGCCTCAGCCAGGCGGGATGCCGGTTACATACCGGGGAAGGCTTCATTGCCCTGGAGCACCAGGGACTGCTTACCGGGATTCCCCCGGTGCGCACCGCCCCCTATCCCGGCTTTCCCACCGATGCCCAGGCGGTTTTGATGGCTGCCCTGGCCGGAGGCAGGGGGAGCACCATGTTTGTGGAAAACATGTTTGAAAGCCGCTACGGCCATGTGGACGAACTGCGCCGCATGGGGGCGGAGATCCAAATCGACGGCCGGGTAGCGGTAGTCACCGGGGTGGGACGGCTCCATGGAGCTGCCCTGCGGGGTACCGATCTGCGAGGGGCCGCCGCTTTGGTGGTGGCGGCCCTGGGGGCGGAGGGGGCCAGCACCTTGACCCAGCTGCGCCACATCCGCCGGGGCTATGAG
Source organism: uncultured Oscillospiraceae bacterium (assembly GCA_944385035.1). Lineage (GTDB taxonomy): Bacteria > Bacillota > Clostridia > Oscillospirales > Oscillospiraceae > Lawsonibacter. The sequence goes on from CALWVV010000017.1 coordinate 22,635, forward strand.
AATTTTGCCGGCAACCTGCGCCATCTGGGAGCGGAGATCCGGGAGTTTCCTTAGAAAAACACCGGCCGGAACTTCCGGCCGCAGGCAAGGAGTTTACCATGGCAAGAAGAAGCAGCCGCAGCAGAAAACGAAGACGCAGCAGGGGCCGACTGGGACCGCTGTTCAAGCTGTTGTGCCTGCTGGCCCTGGTAGTTGCCCTGACAGCGGGTGCTACGGTCTTTTTCCGGGTGGAGCAGGTGGTGGTCACCGGCAACAGCCGCTACACCCAGGAAGAAATTGTGGAAGTCACCGGCATTGAACAAGGTGACAACCTCTATGGATGGAATAAATTTGCCATTGCCCAGCGGCTGCGTCAGACCCTCCCCTATATTGGAGAGGTGACCATCCGCCGGGCCCTGCCCAGTACCATCCTCATCACAGTGGTGGAGTGGGATGCGGTGGCCAGGGTAGAGCCGCCCACAGCCCAGGAGCTGTTGGCCATTCAGGGAGAACTGGGGGAGGAGGAACCGGCAAAAGAGGATGGGGAAGAAGATACCTCTGCCGGGGACACCTCTGAGACCGCCGCGGAGGGCGGCGGAGTCACCGAAGTGTCCGCCGTAGCCCAGCAGCCCTGGCTGATCAGCGTAAAAGGGAAGCTTTTGGAGCAGGCTGCCGGCAGCGGCAGCGCCATCTCCGTGACCGGCCTTGCCGCCCTGGTGCCCCAGGCGGGCACGGCCCTTGCAGTACCTCAGTCCCAGCAAACAAAGTTAGATGCCCTGCTGTCCCTGCTGGGGGAAATGGAGCAGAAGGGGATGATACAGGACTTCTCCTCCATCGCTCTGGGCTCTACCCAGATGGAGCTGCGCTATCTGGACCGTTTCACGGTGAAGATGGATCTGGGGGCTGATTTTGCCTATGAGCTGCAGGTGATTTCCACCGTCCGGGAGGACCTGGAGAAGAAGCATGGGCCCCAGGTGAGCGGCACCATGGATCTGACCCAGGAGGACTATCAGGTGGTATTCTCCCCGGACTGAGGAGAAGGCTTGGTTTCCTGTCAGAAACTGGGGAAACAGGGGCGAAAAAATCGCGGAAAGTTTGGAAGGATCGCTGATTTCCTCTTGACCAACGCTGGAAACCGCGATACAATGGATTAACTAAATCTTGATTTTCTTCGGGGTGCCCACACAATACCTTGATGCGGGGCCAACCCCACTTTACATAGGACATAGGAGGAACGAAATATGGCGTTCGGGTTGGATATGGGACCGGATAACGTAGTCAATATCAAAGTAATCGGCGTAGGCGGCGGCGGCAACAATGTAGTCAACCGCATGGTGCGCACCGGTACCAAGGGCGTGGAGTTCATCGCCGTCAATACCGATAAGCAGGCGCTGACCGTCTCCGCCGCGACCCAGAAGATTCAGATCGGCGAGAAGCTGACCAACGGTCAGGGTGCTGGCTCGGATCCTGAGGTGGGCCGCAAGTCTGCCGAGGAGAACCGCACCCAGATCTCCAAGGCCCTGGAGGAGGCCGACATGGTCTTCATCACCGCCGGTATGGGCGGCGGCACCGGCACTGGTGCGGCCCCCATTGTGGCTGATATCGCCAAGGAGCTGGGCGTACTGACCGTGGGTGTGGTGACCAAGCCCTTCCGGTTTGAGGGTATGCGCCGGATGAAGCAGGCCGAGGGGGGCATTGCGGAGCTGCGCAACAAGGTAGACTCCCTGGTCATCATCCCCAATGAGCGCCTGAAGCTGGCCACCGACCAGAAGATCACCATGGTCAATGCCTTTGAGATCGCCGATGACGTGCTGCAGCAGGCTGTCCAGTCCATCTCGGACCTCATTAAGAACACCGGGTTCATCAACCTGGACTTTGCCGACGTGTCCGCCGTTATGAAGGACGCTGGCCGGGCTCACATGGGCGTTGGCCGGGCCGCAGGCAAGAACAAGGCCGAGGAGGCCGCCAAGATGGCCATTTCCAGCCCCCTGCTGGAGACTTCCATCAACGGGGCCAAGGGCGTTCTGATCAACGTCACCGGTTCCATGGATATCGGCCTGGAGGAAGTGGAGACGGCCGCCAACCTGGTTCAGGAGGCTGCCCACCCTGAGGCCAACATCATCTTCGGTGCCGCCTTTGATGAGACCCTGGAGGATGAGATCCGGGTCACTGTCATTGCCACCGGCTTTGACGAGGCCGCCAAGGAGGCCGCTGCTTCTGCTGCGGTTCCCGCCCAGGCTGAGGCTTCGGCTCAGGCCGCCCCGGCCCCTGCGCAGGCTTCCGTTCAGGAGGAGGCTCCCGCTGCCGCCCCGGCTCAGGAGAAGTCCCCCGTCAGCGATGACGACTGGGACATTCTGGAGCGGATTTTCAGCAAGAAGAGATAATCGAGATCGTCCCGCCGTAACGGCGGGACGATTTTTTTAGAAAAGGCAAGATAACGCAGAAAAACGAGTATTTTTTTCCAGACGAAATGACCTGGACGTGGTATAATGGAAGAAAATCAATACCCCCTGTATGGGGGGAGAGATGAGGGCAGCCTATGAACAGTCAAGAAAATCTCCGCGCCATCAAGGTCATCGGACACCGCAACCCGGACACGGATTCCATCTGTTCCGCCATCGCGTACAGCCGCCTGAAAAATATTCTGGACCCGGAGCACCCCTGCAAACCCTGTAGGGCGGGCTTCTTGAACCGGGAGACCGAGTTTGTTCTGGACTATTTCCAGGTCCCCTCTCCCCAGCTCTATACCGACGTGAGCCCCCAGATCCGGGACGTGGATATCCGGACTATGGAGGGTGTGGATGGGGAGACCAGCCTGCGCCGGGCCTGGATGACCATGCGTGACCAGCAGATTGACACCCTCTGTATTGTGGACGAGGAGCAGAAGCTCAAGGGCGTCATTACCGTTAAGGACGTGGCTACTGCCAATATGGACGGCCTGGATACCCACATTTTGGAAAAGGCCGGGACCAGCTATCAAAATATCCTGGACATTCTGGAGGGCACCGTCCTGGTGGGAGATATTGAGGGCAAGCGGGTAAACGGCCGGATCATCATCGGTTCGGGCAGCGCCGAGCAGATCGAGAAGTCCATCTCCCCCGGTGACATTGTCATCGTAGCCAACCGCAGTGAGAGCCAGCTGGCCGCCATTGAGATGGGGGCGGGGTGCGTGGTGGTGTGCGCAGACAGTAAGGTGTCCCGGACCATCAAAATGCTGGCGGAAGAGCAGGGGTGCATTATGATCGGCACCCCCAAGAGTACCTATGTGGCCGGTCAGATGATCAGTCAGGCGGCCCCGATCCGCCACTATATGACGGAGAACGGCCTGCTTACCTTCACCCTCGACAGTTCGGTAGAGGCGGCCACCAAGGTGATGACCTCAGTGCGCTACCGCTACTTCCCAGTGCTGGATGACGAGGGGCGCTATGTGGGCGTGGTTTCCCGCCGTAATATGATGGGCCTGCATAAAAAGCAGCTTATCCTGGTGGATCACAACGAGAAGAACCAGGCCGTGGAGGGCATTGAACAGGCGGAGATCCTGGAGATCATCGACCACCACCGCATCGGCTCCATGGAGACCGACGGGCCGGTGTATTTCCGCAACGTGCCTGTAGGCTGCACCTCTACCATCATCTACCAGATGTATGAGGAGAACGGGGTGGAAATTGACAAGACCACCGCGGGGCTTATGCTCTCGGCCATTCTATCCGACACTCTCATGTTCCGCAGCCCCACCTGTACCCCTGTGGACGAGCGTACGGCCCGGAAGCTGGCTGAGCTGGCCGGGGTGGATCTGGAGGCCTATGCTGACGCCATGTTTGAGCACGGCGGAGATGTGAGCGGCAAGACCGCCGAGGAGATCTTCAACACCGACTATAAGATCTTTGACAGCGGCGCCGTGCGCTTTGGCGTGGGCCAGGGCAGCTACATGGTGGAGCGCAACCGGAAGGCCAGTCAGGCCCTCCTGGCCCCCTATCTGCCCGTTGCCCTGGAGAAGCAGGGCCTGGACTACATTTTCTACATGTTTACCGACGTACGGGGGGCCAATACCGAACTGCTCATGGCCGGCAAGGGGGCTGAGTCCCTGGTGGCCCGAGCCTTCCAAGTGGAGGTGAAGGATGGGATCGCCATCCTGCCCGGTGTGGTCAGCCGGAAAAAGCAGCTTCTGCCCCGGATCATCAACACCATCCGGGAAGAGGAGCAGGAGTAACAAAACGGGAAAAACCGTCCTGAAGCATAAGAAAACGCCGCCGGAAGCACTGCTTCCGGCGGCGTTTTCTTGGTTTGCGGAAAGACCTTCGGGATTTAACCGCCCAGATAGGCCCGCTTGATTTCCGGGCTGCGGATCAGCTCCTCGCCGGTACCGGTGGTGACTACATTGCCTGTCTCCAGCACATAGCCCCGGTGGGCCACAGACAGGGCCATCTGGGCGTTCTGTTCTACCAGCAGGATGGTGGAGCCCTTGCGGTTCAGGTCCTGGATGATCTCGAAGATCTGCTCCACCAGAATGGGGGCAAGGCCCATGGACGGCTCGTCCAGCATCAACAGCTTGGGGTGAGACATCAGGGCACGGCCCATAGCCAGCATCTGTTGCTCACCGCCGGACAGGGTGCCGGCGATCTGCCTGCGGCGCTCCTTCAGCCGGGGGAACAGGTCAAAGACCATCTCCAGGTCCTTTGGAATCCCGGCGGGGGGCTGGGTGTAGGCGCCCATCTCAAGGTTCTCCTCCACAGACATTTGAAGGAAAATCCGGCGGCCTTCGGGCACCTGGGCCAGACCATGAGAGACCAGCTTGTCGGGACTGATATGCTGGATCTCCTTGCCCTCAAAGGTGATGCGCCCGGTCTTGGACCGCAGCAGGCCCGAGACAGTCTGCAGGGTGGTGGTCTTGCCCGCGCCGTTGGCGCCGATGAGGGTGACGATCTCCCCCTGGTTTACATGAAAGGACACGTCCTTGATGGCGTGGATGGCGCCGTAATAGACGTTGATATTTTCTACATTGAGCAGGGTGTTTTCCACGTCCTTACGCCTCCTTCTGCTTGCCCAGGTAGGCCTCGATGACCACCGGGTTATTCTTGATCTCATCGGGAGTGCCCTTGGCGATGATCTGGCCGAAGTTCAGTACCGCAATGCCCTCGCAGATGCCCATGACCAGGCTCATATCATGCTCGATGAGCAAAATGGCGATGTTGAAGGTGTCCCGGATTTTGACGATGGTCTCCATAAGCTCCGCCGTCTCCGAGGGGTTCATGCCCGCCGCCGGCTCGTCCAGAAGCAGGAGGCTGGGTTTGGTGGCCAGGGCGCGGACGATCTCCAGACGGCGCTGGGCGCCGTAGGGCAGGGAGCTGGCCTTGAACTTGGCCAGATAGCCCATGTCAAAGATGGACAGAAGCTCCATGGCTTCTTCCCGTGCCTTCTTCTCAGAGCTCCAGTACTTGGGTAGGCGGAAGATGCTGCTCCACATGCCGCAGTCAATGTGGTTGTGAAGGCCCAGCTTCACGTTATCCTCCACGGTGAGGTTATTGAACAGGCGGATATTCTGGAAGGTACGGGCAATACCGGCCTTGTTCACCTGGACGGTATTCATGCTGTTGGTGTCCATGCCGTCCAAAAGGATGGTGCCTCGGGTAGGCTGATAGACCTTGGTCAAAAGGTTAAAGACGGTGGTCTTACCTGCTCCGTTGGGGCCGATGAGGCCGGCAATTTCCGTGCGGCCGATAGCTATGTTGAAATCCTTCACGGCCGCCAGGCCGCCGAAGTCTATCCCTAAGTGGCGGCACTCCAAAATAGGACTTTTGTCAATATCACGCTCGGGGATTTTGTTGGTGCTGGGCACTGGCACCAGCTTCACCGGCTCTTTTTGAAATTTGCTCATTGCTCAGCGCCTCCCTTCTCCTCTGCTTTTTTTCTCTGGAAGCGGGCGTACCAGTTCCAGAGTGTGGGGTTATTGGTGGCCAGCATGACCAGGATCAGCACAATGGCGTAGACCAGCATGCGGTAGTCGGCAAACTGGCGCAGAGCCTCAGGCAGGACGGTCAGGGCGGCGGCGGCGATGACCGAGCCCCACATGTTGCCCAGGCCGCCTAACACCACAAACACCAGGATAAGGATAGAGGTGTTGAAGTCAAACTTGGTTGCGGTGAAGGTGACCTGGCTGCAGCCATAGAGGGTACCGGCGGCCCCCGCCAGGGCGGCGGAGGTGACAAAGGCGATCATTTTGTACTTGGTGACGCTGATGCCTACGCTTTCGGCGGCGATGCGGTTGTCACGGGCGGCCATGATGGCCCGGCCGGTGCGGCTGTTGACCAGGTTGAAGATGACGATCAGGGTAACGACGACCAGCACAAAGCCTGCGATAAAGGAAGAGATGCGCTGGGCGTTCATCACACCCATGGGGCCTTTGATGAGCTCGATGCTGCCCTCGCCCAGGATGTTCCGGTTTTCCAGGAAGCTGAATTGGAAGCCGTTGGAATCCATACCCAAGTAGACGTTGGTCAGCAGGCTCTTGATAATTTCACCGAAGGCAAGGGTGACGATGGCCAGGTAGTCGCCATTGAGACGCAGTACGGGAATTCCGATGAGAAAGCCGAAGAAGCCGGCCAGGGCAGCGCCTACCAGCATAGCTACGGCCAGACGCACCGGAGCGGAGGGGATCACACCGGCCAGAGCGCTGGCGGCGGAGCAGCCCATAAAGGCACCGATGCTCATAAAGCCTGCGTGTCCCAGACTCAGCTCGCCGGAAATGCCGACCACCAGGTTCAGAGCCAGGGCCATGGTCACATAGGCACAGATGGGGATGAGCTGACCCTCCAGTACCGCACCCACGCCTCCGTCTTTAAAGGTGCGCAGAAGCTGGATGATCACAAAGGCACCAATGACCAGGGTGTAGGTAAAGAGCATGGAGCGGGTGGATTTGTTTATGGTCAAAATATTCTTTTTCATGCCGGCCACCTCACACTTTCTCCCGCACGGTCTTGCCCAGCAGGCCCGCGGGCTTGACCAGCAGCACGATAATGAGTACGCCGAAGACCACGGCGGTGGACAGCTGCGTGGAGATATAGGCGCTGGCAAAGATTTCAATGATACCCAGGAGCAGTCCGCCCAGCAGAGCTCCGGGGATGGAACCGATGCCGCCGAACACGGCGGCGGTGAACGCCTTGATGCCGGGCATAGAGCCGGTGGTGGGGGTCAGGGTGGGGTAGGCGGAGCACAGCAGCACGCCTGCGATGGCCGCCAGAGCTGAACCAATGGCAAAGGTCATGGAGATGGTGCGGTTGACGTTGATGCCCATGAGCTGAGCAGCCCCCTTGTCCTCCGACACCGCCCGCATGGCCTTCCCGAGTTTGGTGCGGCCGGTAAAGGAGGTCAGCACGATCATGATGACCACGCAGGCAGCGATGGTCACCAGGGTAACATAGGAGATGCTCAGAGGGCCCACCTGAAGCAGGCCGTTGCCCACGATGGGGGAAAATACCTTGGGACTGGAAGACCACATCAGCAGGGCCGCATTCTGGAGGAAGTAGCTCACGCCGATGGCGGTAATCAGTACCGCCAGAGAGGGAGCCTGGCGCAGGGGCTTGTAGGCCAGCCCCTCAATGACTACGCCCAGAGCGGTACATACCACCATGGACAGCAGGACGCCCGCCAGGGCGGGAATCACCGCCGCGGCCAGGGAACCCTCTGCAAAGGAGGTGCTCAGGCCGGACATGGTGAAAAAGCAGATGTAGCCGCCCACCATGATCACGTCGCCGTGGGCAAAGTTCAGCATTTTTGCAATTCCGTAGACCATGGTATAGCCCAAGGCGATGATCGCGTAGATGCTGCCCAGGCTCAGGCCCCGGATCAGGTAATCCAACAGGGTCAAGAAATCCATAATTCACTCACCTTTTCTCTCTCAGGGCGCATGGGAAAAACGCCGGGCCCTTCCGGCCCCTTTCCCATGCGTCCCCTTTTGCTGCAAGGAAACACGTGTCCCAGGGGACTGCCACGCAGTCCCCTGGGAAGCGCGTATTGTGTCAAACGGGAATCAGTCCATACCCACGTAAGCGCCGTCCTGAATGACCATGCCCTTGGGGCTCTTGGACACCGCGCCGGTGGCATCCCAGGTGATGCCGGCGCCGTCGCCGGTCAGACCGGTAAAGGTGATGGTGGGGAAGGTCTCCTTCAGCTTGGTGTTGATGTCCGCCGCACTCATGTCGGGGGTGCAGCCGGCGGTCTCCAGGGCCTGCTTGTAGGCGTAGACGCAGTCATAGGCGTCGGCAGCAAACTGGATGGGGGTCTCGCCGTACTTGTCCTGATAGGCCTTCACGAAGCTCTGGGTGGCCTCATCCTGGGCGTCGGCGTTGAAGGGGGTCAGCAGCATAACACCCTCAGCCAAAGAGGTGTCAAAGCCCTTCATAGTGAGGATACCGTCCATGCCGTCCACGCCGAAGAACTTGGGCTCATAGCCCATGGCGTTGGCCTGGTTCAGAATCAGAGAGGCGGGCTGATAGTAAATGGGCAGGAACAGAAGGTCAGCTTCCTTCTGCTTGGCCTGGGTCAGCTGAACGGTGAAGTCGGTGGCGGTGTCAGTGGTGAAGGTGGCGTTGCCTACCACATTCAGCCCCAGCTGCTCAGCCTCGGCCATGAACTTATCCTTAATGCCGGTGGAGTAGTTGTCATCGCTCTTCCAGATGATGAACACCTTCTCGCCCAGTTTCTGCTGGGAGATATACTGGGCGGAAGCCAGACCCTGGTTGGGGTCGGAGAAGCACATCTGATAGACGTTGTCCTTGCCGGAGATCACATCAGGGGAGGAGGCGGAGGGGGTCAGGGCAAAGATGCTGTCGGCAAAGTTGTAGCTGGAGGTGGCGATGCCGGGCTGGGTAGTGACGGAGCCCAGAGAAATCTGCATGCCCCACTCCTTCAGTGCGTTGTAGGCATTGACAGCCTTCTCAGGGTCGTTCACATCGTCCTCATAGCGCAGGACAAACTGGATGTCGCCGCCCTGGGCGTTGATCTCATCCACGGCGATCTGGGCGCCGCGCTGGGCAGCCAGGCCGTAGATGGAGGCGTCGCCGGTCAGGGGGCCGGTGCCGCCCAGCTTAAAGGCGTTGGCGGCCTCGCCGGGGGTGCTGCCGGAGGTGCTGGAGGCGCCGGAGGCGGCGCCGCTCTGGCTGGAGGAGGAACTGCTGCCTCCGCCGCAGGCGGCCAGGCTCATGGTCATGGCCAGAGCCAGGGCAAGAGAAAGTAACTTCTTCATTCTAATTGCTCCTTTTTAAGTGATTATACAAAAAAGCGGCCTCCATTCCCGTAAGAACGAAGCCGCTTTTGTATCGAAGGGATGGTCACGGTACGGTTGTTCTTTAGGGGGTGTTCAAATTGTAAAACAGTGCGCCAGCCAGGAAAAGGAAAATAGCGGCTGGAATAATTCGAGCCAGTGCTCCGCACAGAACAACCACGGCCAAAATAAGAAAAATGGACACCACGGTCATGGTGTCCACAGAAAAAATCGTGAAATTGGCGTTGAAAGCCTGAAAATAGGCGCAAGAACAAGAGTCCCCATCGCCATAGGCGGCGGACTGGCTGGCATTCATCATTGGATTACAACGGACCAGCATCATCCCAGGTTCTCCCTTCCTGCAAGTGCGGCAAACGATATATGCATTTATTCTAAGAGAAGGAAAAACAAAAGTCAACTGTCGTTCTCCACAGGAATGACAGAATAAAAGGGGAGAAATTTCGGAAAAATTAGCGATTGTCACAAAAGATTACCCCAAAACCTAGAAAATTTTCCTCCTGTGGGGCAGAGCGGCGGCCTGGCCTGAATGGGGCAAATGACAAAAGAGGAAAAGGCCATGAGACTTTGCTGGGTGTTGAAATCGGAAATAGGAACGGAAAGGGCGGAACTGGACAGGCCCTGTTGTGCCTTTTTAGGATCTGCTTAGGGGGATCCGGGGACACGGAAGGGACTTTATAATTGACCCTATTGGTAAAATGTGATATAATAAACCAAATAACAGCAGATGGGTTTGTGCGTCATGGCTTATAAAAAAAGTGCAGAAATGCGGAAAAACATCCTTGAGGCCACAAAGCATGTGGTCGGGGAAAACGGATATGCAAAGACAGCCATCAAAGATGTGGCCGACTATCTGGGGGTACCCCGCTCTTTGGTGTACTATTATTTCAAAAACAAAGAGAGCATCATGCAGGTATTGTTTCGGGAAGCATTCCAGGTAGTTGAGCAGGTTGTGTCGACGGTTCTTCCCCGAGGCCAGGAGCCGATGGTGCGTTTGATGCTGAAATATCTGATGTACCGCAGGATGATATTGCTTAATTCATTGTTTATTGAGTTTGTTGTGGCCTCGGAGTTTGCAACCTTGGATGTATCGGCTTCCGCGAACCAAATTGAGCGGTATTACTCCGACAGCCGGGATGCCTTTGTATACCGGGGAAAGCCCGTGGACGGCAAGGAATTCCGCATCCACGTACGGATGGTGGAAGGTGTAGGCCGTGCTATGGTGGTGGGAGAATACTATGGCACCATTAAGCTGGATGACAGGGAATTTATGGAATGCCTGGGCAAATATGCAATTATGCCCACCTTTGATTTGACAAAGAAAGAGATGGAGGAAATTTTAGACCGTACCTTTGTCCTTGCGGAATTGATTGAAAAGTCGAAAATGGATGAGAGCGCCGGAGCTTAGTCTCCGGCGCTTTTTTGCTGGTCCGGTGCCGCAATCCCCCAGGACAAAGTCACGCAGCTTGGAAGGTTTATCCCTTCTGGTTTCTTGGGGAGAACGTTAGGCGGCAAATACCTGGGCGATCTGCACGAAAGAAAACCATTGATTTGCACAAAAATGCCCAGGAAAATTTGTAAAGCACAATTATTGACGCGCGTCAATAATTGTGCTATTTTTTTACTAACGAAGTACCAGAGCAAAGTGAAAACTGGATAAAGAGCAAAACGTAAAGGAGGAGCCTATGAGAAAGGTAATTGATTTGTGCCTGGATATGCCCATGGGGGCAAAAGAATTGGCAAACACACTCAGTACCATGTGTCTGGATCCCCAGTATCGCGGCTACAAAAATTCCTATGGGGCAGGAATTGCCGCGCAGGTAGGGCTTACCATCCAGGAGCTTGACAAGGTATATGAGCAGCAGGGAAAAGAGGGCTTCCAGCAAGTGGTTCATGCAGCGGCGGAACAGAATGCCATGAAGCCCGAGCAATTTGTGCGCCACCTGGATGAGATAGGAATTGAGTGGGGCATTACTTGCGACGGGGACCACGACAACAGAAAAACGGCGGAACTGGTTCAGGCGTATCCCAATAAATTGAAAGGCTTTATTTACGTCGATCCCAACAAAGGGGAGCAAGCGGTACGGGAGTTAGAGATGTGCGTGAAAGAATATGGGCTGCATGCCCTGTATCTGACCGCCTTCCGCACCAAGCTGCCTGCCAGCGATAAGCGGAATTATCCCCTTTACAGCAAGGCGTGTGAGCTGGGGATCCCGGTACATATTTATTCCAGCCTGAATCTTTCCAAGGCTGTGCCTTATGACATTGGTCATCCGCGTTATATCGACCAGGTGGCCAGGGATTTCCCGGAATTGAAGATCATGGCCGGCGTGAGCGGATGGCCCTGGGTATTGGAGTTTATGTGTCTGGCCCTTCGCCATGAGAATGTGTATTTGAACTTTGAAACCCATTCACCGGAAAAAATGGCCATGCGGGGATCGGGTTATGAGCCGTATTTGTACTATGGTGAGAACAGCCTGAAGGAGCGAATTTGTTTTGCCTCCAACTGGGGGACGCAAAGTGTACCGGTGGAGAACATCATTGCTCAGGTGGAAGCACTGCCCTTCAGTGATGATGCCAAGGAGCACATTTTCTATCATAACGCAAAGCGGTTTTATGAAGAACTGTAAAACAAGCAGGAAGCCCAGTATGTGTGGAGTAAGGAGAAAGGGAGGAGGTAAAGCGTATATAGCCCGGAAACAATGTAGCCCGTGTGTGTAAAAATTGTAATTTGACAGGAGGCGTCTATCGGAATGGATCTGTATACACTTATCATTTTAACGTTCGTCATTTTCATGGTGATCAATGTGGTGATCGGTCTGCGGGGCCGGTCCCACGCCAGTACGACAAAGGACTTTTTGACCGCGTCGGGACAATCTGGATTTTGGTTTATCATTGCATCGGCGGTTGGCGCCAGCATTGGATCGGGTGTGGTTATTGGCACCACACAATATGCCGTCTCCTTGGGCGTGGCGGGCGCCTGGTATGCCATCGCCTGCGGCCTGGCCTGTGTGGTCCATGCCTTCTGCATGACCCGGTTTATTTACCGCAATAAGCTGGTGTCCTTCTCGGACTATTTTAAGAGAAGATATTCCGGAAACTTCATTGTCCTCCTTTACAGCGGCATCGGTCCCTTTGCCTGCGCCGCTTCCATGGGCGGGCAATTGGTGGCCTCCAAGGCGATCTTTTCGGCCTTTGGAATTGACCCTGTCATTGGACTGGTGATCACAGCGGCGGTTATGCTGGTATATACCATGTTTGCCGGCCTGTGGGGGTCTTACGCCACGGCGGTGTTCCAGGTGGGAGTGATCATCGTGGGCGTGCTGGTGGTAGGTGTCTCCATGCTCACGCAGGGTGGCCTGGATGTGGTCCATTCCTACTATCCGGCGGAAAAGTTTGACCTGTTTAACATTACCCCGGAGCTGTGGATGATGTTTGTGGGACCCATGGTGCTTTCTGTGCTGGTGGATCAGACCTCTGTGCAGCGCGCAGCCTCCGCCAAAACGGAGAATACCGCTTTTTGGGGCCATCTGCTCAGCTGTGTCCCCATGTTCCTCTTTGCGATCCTTATGGTTTACATTGGCATGTGGGGCGGCGCGGAGTTCCCCGAGGCCGGCACCAGCGCGTTTGTTGTTCTGCTGATGAATAAAGTGCCCCCTCTGGTGTGTGCCATTATGATTTGTGCCATTTTGGCGGCGATCATGTCCACTGCCAGCGGTGCTCTGGTGGCCACCGATGCTCTGGTGGTGCATGACCTGTATTGTGGATTTATCAATAAGAATGCCAGCGAGGCCCAGCAGAAGCGTTTGAATCTGGCGGTCAATGTGATCGTCTCCATTGCGGCGGTCATCTGTGCCGCCATTTTTGAGAATGTTATTGACCTGCTTTCCGTGGGCTACACCATCATGCTGGCCGGTACCTTGGTGCCTCTGGTAGGCGGAATTATTTGGAAACGCGGCACCACCAAGGGCGCTGCCGCCGCGGCAGCTGTGGGCATGGGCACTGCACTGCTGAGTATTTTCGGAGTGATTACCGTTCCCTTCTCCAGCGTGTTCCCCGTGGTTCCCGGCATCATCGCCTATGTGATTGTCAGCTTGTGCACCAAGCACTCTCCCACGGAGAATACGGCGAAGGTGGCAGAGGTGGTCGCTTCCGCCAAGGAAGAGAAGTAGGCCTCCTCTATGGTGACTGCAGGCAGGGCGGCACGAACCGCCCTGTGGGGAAAGAACGTTGAGAGCCCAGGGCAAGGGCAGAATGGAGAATGATTATGGAATATGTGACGATCCTTACAGAAAAAGTGGAGCGGGTTGGCGTGATTACATTAAATTATCCGCCCCTCAATTCGGTGAGCAAGCGTATGATGGCAGAGCTGATGGATGCGCTTGAGACCTTTGAAAAGGATGACGTAGTGCGGGCGGTCATGCTCAAAAGCAACGGACCGGATTTCTCCTATGGCGCGGACGGCGGGGATATTACAAAAAACCTGAACGGAGCAACCGAGGAGATTTCGGAGAGCTTTTCCGTGCTGGGAAATCGGCTGGTTGAGCGCATAGACTGCTATCCCAAGCCCACTTTGGTAGCGGCCAAAGGCCGGTGTATCGGAGGATCCACGGCGCTGTTCAATGCCTTTGATATCCGTATCGTGGGTGAGGGGTTCCGCATGCACGATGGAGATATTTACTATGGTACGGTGGGGTCCTGGGGCATGAGTTCTCTTCGCCTGCCCATGTGGATTGGCAGAAACAAGGTTTTGGATTATATGTTCCTCAACGAGGACTTTACCGGGCGGCAGTGCTATGAGCTGGGCCTTGCCAGCAAGGTAGTGGCGGACGAACTGGTGGAGGAAGTTGGTTTGGCCATTGCCAAAAAAATGTCCAAAGCGGCGCCCATTGCGGTAAAGTACTATAAGGACTGCGTCCGGATGGCCACCCAAAACAACATTGAGCAGGCACGTGAGTTTGAGCTGAAGGCGGCTGAGATCGTATTTGCCACCGAGGACAGCAAGAGAGGCCTGCGCTCTGTGGTGGAAAATCATGGAGTGCCCAACTGCGAATTTTTCGGCAGGTAGGCCGTATCACAGAATTGTCGGCGGAGAGGGGGAGACGATCCCCCTCTCCGCGTGGTGTTTGGAAAGATTCAGATGCATCATCTCCCTGGTTTTACATAGGGAACGAAATTTTTGCGTAAGCGGACGGGCCTATGAAGGGACCGTCAAGGAGAAGAGGCAAGGAAAATGGCGGTACCGGGAAGCATATTGGATGGAAGCATTCCACCATGGAAGCAAGTGGTGTTGCTGTCGTGGCCTACGATCGTGGAGCTGCTTTTGCAGACGGCGGTTAATTATGTGGACACGGCCATGGTAGGCAGCATCGGTGTGGATGCCACAGCTGCTGTGGGAGTGACCATGTCTACCATTTGGCTGATCAATGGCTTTATGAATGCGGTGGGGGTCGGATATTCCGTGCTGGTAGCCCACAGCATTGGGGAAGGAAATTTTGACCAGGCAAAGAAAATCATCCGGCAGTCTGTTCTGGCTACCGTAGTGGTGGGCCTCTTGCTGACGGCGCTGGTGACCCTTGTGGTGGCTCCCTGGCTTCCGGTTTGGATGCATGCCGACCCGGTGGTGATCCCCATGGCCCGGAGCTATTTGCAGATTATTGGCATGGCGTATTTGTTCAACGTATCGTTGATTGTCTGTTCCAGCATTCTGCGCTGTGCCGGTGATACGAAAACGCCCATGAAGTTCAATATCATGACGAATCTGATCAACGTTGTGGGCAATTATTTTTTGATTTATCCCACCACCCAAATGACCCTGTTCGGGCACAGCTTTACCCTGCATCGGGCGGGCTGGGGGGTCAGCGGAGCTGCCGCGGCCACCGCTGCCTCCATTGTGTTTTCCGGCGTCAGCTTGATGGCGGTGCTGTTTTTGCGGCCTGCGGCCTACCGGATCGGGCTGAAGGAGGGGTTTCGTCCGGACAGGAAGATCATCAAGCGAGCCATTGCCCTGGGAACTCCCGCAGCCATGGAACGGGTGACCATCTCTCTGGGACAGATTGCGGCTACGGCGATGATTACGGGACTGGGTACCATGGCACTGTCTGCCAATCTCCTGGCGGATACGGGCGAAAAGCTCTGTTATCTGCCGGTTTACGGCTTTGCCACCGCCGGGACCACGCTGGTGGCCCAGTCTCTGGGCGCGGGAAAGCGGGAGCTGGCAGTGCGCTACGGCCGGTGGTGCAACCGTCTGGGGATCGGTGTTATGCTGGTGACCAGTACGATCATGTTTCTTTGTGCGGCGCCCATTATTGGCTTTTTCACCGATGATGGCCCAACGATTCTTTTGGCGGCTAAAATGCTGCGGATTGAGGCGTTTGCAGAGCCCTTCCTGGCTGTGGGCGTGGTGTTGGCCGGGGTATTGCGCGGCGTGCGGGACACGCGCTGGCCCTTCTACATTTCGCTGGCAGGTATGTGGGTGGTGCGGATTCCGCTCTCCTATGTGCTGATCCATGTGTTCGGCTGGGGACTGGAAGCTATTTGGGGAGCCATGATCATCGATTGGCTGGTCAGGGCGGTTCTGTCCTATACCCGATTCTGCTGGCAGAGCAGGCGTTGGCAGCAGATGGGGGAGAGCGGGGAACGAGTACGTTCCTAAAAAAACAATTCCGGAGAAGCAGGGGCAAACATCTGCTTCTCCGGAATTTTGTTTTATGATTCCGCTGTGCCTGGAGAGAAAGGACAGAACATTTTGACTGAGCGGGAGGTTAAATGTGCAGGGCCTGGAGATAGCCCTCTCGGGTGGCTTCCATAATGCGCCGTCCTGCCAGCGCATCGCCAATCACCACAGCCTGAGGGAAAGCGGTTTGGAATTCGGCCAGGGTGCGGGAATCGGGCTTGGAGCCCAGAGCAAGCACCACAAAATCACAGGGAATTTGGACGCTGTGTGTTCCGGTTTGGGCTTCGATACCTTGCTGTGTGACTGCGGTGAGCCGATGGCTGGTGAGAATCTCTGCCCCGTGTTCCTTTAACGCCTTGACGAGGGTAAAGACCACGCTGGCGTATACGCCCTGTCCAACTTCCTCCATCTGTTCCACTAACACGACGTGGCAGCCCTGCTCGGCAAGAAATTCTCCGGTTTCAAGGCCGACAAGACCTCCGCCGATGACAGCGACCCGGCCTGTGACTGTGACGCTGCCGGTAAGCACATCGGCAAACGTGTACATGGTCTTAGCGGAAGGAATTGCAGGAACGATGGGCTGGGCGCCGCAGGCAAGGAACAGAGCAGCGGGCTTCAGGGCACGGACTGCTTCAGGGGTGGCTCTGGTGTTCAACCGGATCTGGACACCGGCTTCCTCCAGCTCGCCGATCATGGTGTCGCGCAGACGGGTGATCAGGTGTTTTTTAGGGGGCTTATCCGCTAAGTTAAGAGCACCGCCCAATTGAGCTTCCTGCTCAAACAGCGTCACATGGTATCCCCGATGGGCCAACGTAACTGCGGCCTCCATACCGGCAGGGCCGCCGCCGACCACCACGGCGCACTCACCGCTGCGGTCACGGATGGGGGCGGGGAAGTATAGCTCCCGACCGGTTCGCGGATTGACTGCACACCCAATATGGCGCCCCATGGCCAGCTCGGAGAAGCACTGCATACATCCCACACAGCTGCGGATGGTCTCAGGAACCCCATTTTTTGCTTTGTTGGGCCAATCTGGATCGGCCAGGAGGCTGCGGCCGGCCCCGATGAAGTCACTGACGCCTTCCTCCAGCAATGCTTCCGCTGTTTCTGGAGACTTAATGGTATTGACCGCAATGACAGGGACCGATACGGCGGCCCGGATCGTCTTGGCCAGGTGCTTTTTCCAGCCCTCCGGATAGGCATAGGGCTCCATAATGGTGACGCCGCTCTCATGCAGTCCATTGCTTACATTGATCACGTCGGCGCCGGCCTCCACCATGGCCTGTGCAATCTTGACCCCGTCCTGAAGGCTATTTCCATCGGGCATAAATTCGTCGGCGCTGATGCGTACGCTCAGAGGGAAACCGGGACAGGCTTGTTTGATTCCCTGAATGATCTCCAGAGCAAAACGCAGCCGGTTTTCAAAGGAGCCTCCATATTCATCGGTCCGATGGTTGTGGCGGGGACTGAGGAATTGGTTGATAAGATAGCCGTGAGCTGCGTGGATTTCTACGCCGTCCGCACCGCCCAGGCGTGCAATCCTTGCGCCTGCAATAAACTTCTGAACGAGCTGATGGACTTCCTGTATGCTCAGCTCCCTGGGCATAGCTCCCTTGCTGTTGGGGATGGCACTGGGTGCCACCAGGGGACGGCCTGCATTCAGGGCAGCCATGCCTTCCTTGCCTGGGTGCTGCAGTTGAATAAAAAGTTTGGTGCCGTAGCTGTGGACCGTATCGGTAAGCTGCTGGAGCGGCCCGATGTGTTTAAGGTCGGTGACACCCAATTGATGGGGCATGCCTTTTCCGTCTACGTCGTCTACGCGGGTCACTTCGGTGATGATAAGACCTACGCCCCCTCTGGCCCGTGCTTCGTAGTATTTGATGATTTCTGGGGTGGCCTGACCATCGGCGCCGCCCAAGCAGACGCCCATGGCAGTCATAACAATGCGGTTTTTGATTGTCAGATTTGCAATTTTGCCAGGTTCAAATAGTTTGGAAACGTTCACAGCAAGTCCCTCCTTTGTTCTAAGCGTACCGGTTTCTTGGTGAAAAATAATAATTTTACGCGCGTCAAAATTATACCATGGGTGTGGGAAAATGTCAACGAGCCCAGGGGAAGAATTGCCCAAGAGCGCCGGTTCTGTCCTTCCAAAGTCCTTTGTTTTTCCCAAAATTAAAAAAGAGGCACCTGCTTACAGGTGCCTTTTATAAGGTAGTTGATATACGCGGTAAGGTTCAGAATTTGATGGAACATGTCTCCGCACAGTTTAATCCAGTGGCATTGTCAAACCTATGCCCAAAGGGGCGGAGAGTGCGGTGTCTGCCTCAAAATTTTTACACCATAGTGTTAGCGTTTTGGTAGAAATAGTTTGCAGCCTCTCTTTAAATTCATCATCTATACTGTATATCTGATAATTTGTACGCATTTAAAAAATTCCAAAATGGGCAGGCATCATTTTTCTTGATTCTTTTTTCTCGATCGAATAGATAGCCCCCATTGCAATCAACGGTATAGTTGCAGTGACAGAATTTTCGAATAGGACAGGAGTTCGCTTTTCTATCTTCTATAAAAAGCAAGAAATTCTCAAGAATATAAAATTGTATAAATTCTTGTGTAGTTCTTTCTTCCTGGCTTTGAGTGTTTGGGAAAGAAATATATTCCCCCTTTTTATTCATAACGAGAGGGATTCCAACGGTAGAAATGGTTTCTTTCATAAAATTATGAAGTTCTGGAGTGCTCATGTGAAACAGATCCGTAAAAATAAAACGATTCGATAATCGATCTTTCGCAAATTTACTTACTTCCGAAACCCATTCCACTATTTGAGGAAACCTACCATAACCAGTTTGAAGATCAGTTTTAAATTGCTCTAACCTTCTGTTGGTTTTATGCAACAGGCTTTCTGCAATACCGTCGGTCGTTTGAAAACCTGAGAGCAAAAGTAACTGATATATTTCTTTGGGATCTAAGTCATCGCTGGAGAAGAATGCTCGCATACTGTCGTTTTTAAGAAACTGCTGAAACATAAAACGAATTGGATTATCATTGTAGAGACAATATTCTGCGATGCACAGTCGAGTGGCAACTGGCAGGCGAGATAGTCCATACTTTTCAAAAAGGATATCTACAGATTCATATGGAAATTGTGAAACTGCAGAATTAGCGGGAAAATGTTTCCTTTCGATTTTGTGAGCAATGTACTCTAATAAATCTCTGGCGCCTATATTATAATTTTCTGACATGTTGTCTATTGGTATAGAATATTTATAAATTGTGGATTTTCGCTGTTTGCGAGTAAATGATTCATCAAATGCACAGAATTCTTCGGATGAAATAAGAGGCTCACCGATGTCGGCTACTTGATCTATAAACTTTCCATCCCCAATGGTGTATTGATATTGAAGTTTCAGAAGCTGCGAATCGCGATTCCACTCCTCGAAGGGACGTTTTAAATACCCTTTGCGACATGCAATTTCAGAAATATCATAAAACCAACGAATCTTACTTAAATTTAACCGAATATTATACGGTAAAATTAGGTCTTGGAGATAGTGAACGAATTCATGCGCAAACGTTGCGGGATTCGCTTCGATTGCAACATTGATCTTATCATTGGTTTCCAGAATGATACTAAAAAAAGATGGAATATACTGTCCATCAATGTTTCTTAATGGCATGCAGATCTCCTCACAAATTACATATTATTGGTGTCTGTACCACTTAGATGCCGCTGCCAAATCATCAAACGGCCCTTCTGAGCCGCGCCGCGAGTGCGGCGTAAATTCGGAGCGCAGCGAAGAATTGCGCAGGTTCGGCTTTGCCGACCCCGAGCATTTGAATCTCCGAAGGGAGGAGGCGGCCTTGAGCCGCCGGAATCCAAAAAAGAAACACCAGCCTACAGGCTGGTGTTTCTTTTTTGTCTTGTCCGTAAGGTATAGATGCCACACAGTACGTTTGGCCACAACCGCGTCCCCAAAATACTATACAATTTACTATTTAAGCATTAAATGGATAATTAGCCCGATCAATGAAATTTTCTCAACTCAGATAGGGTAAGGCAATTCGTGTTCACGATTTGCATAAGCCATGAGTCAAAGATTGCCGTTCCTTACGAGGGAGTTTTGTCTGACCCTGTTCCAGATGTACATCAACAAGTTCCTTACGGTTATATACACATACATTTCCAAGCGCTTTATCTTTGATCAGATTTTGTAGCGCTTTCGAATCTCCGTCATCAGACAGAAAGATTCCACAACCGCAGGTCAAGCACATAGCAACTGAGTGGACCTCCCCTAAACTGACCCTACGCAACCATCTAGTAAATATGTCTTCTTCAGATAAAGGAAGGGGCTCGCCTCTTAGATCTCGATAAAGATTTGCAACCAAAAAAGCGTAATAGGCTTTTTTAACAGGGTCATCCTGGTGAATATCCCCGAACTCAGCCTTATTGAGTATGTCTCGGTCGAACAACATGGTAATCCGAGGTGTTTCTTTTAACAGTTCGTACTCGTAAACGAGTGGGTGCATAACGATGGAGATGCCTAATTCAGAAAAGATAATTTTTAAGAGTTCTGCGAGGTGATTGTCATCTAAATGCGTTTCAATTAAATGGCTAACGAAATCATTGTCGATGACAGCAGTATTCCCATCAAGCATCATTGTGAACCAAGACCTTCCTGCGAGTCAAGTGAGAAAGAATGATTCATCTCTGGTGATACCTCAGGTGCAGTAGGAAGTTCAAATCTCTCTCTCATCAGTTTAATTTTATTCTCAGAAATCAAGTGCTCTTTTTCAGCGATGTCCAGTTTTTCTGCAAGTCCTTCAATCCACTTTTTGTAAGAAGGATTTTTTAGCTTGACATAGCCGAATTCATTAATGAAAGATTGTACCAACTTTGCAAGAAACTCTGACGAAATAATTTCTCCATTGAATAAAGTTTCGACCATTTCCTTACGGAAGAACCCCGTTTCGACCAAACGAAGTGTAACAGCCTTAAGAGGAGCAAAGAATTGGTTCATCAAATGAACGATAATCTTGACTAGATTAATATAAGTGATCGATTTTTTTTCGGAGTTTATATATTCACTCAATTGTAGGCGGACAGCCGCCTGAAATTCTTCCTTTGGCATTAGCAGTACAGCGGCAAAGCGGTTAATAATGGGTTCTGCCAATTCGGAGGATATCCCGCAATGCTCAATTACATAACGGTCCACATTCCAGATATGCCCTAACTCATGAGCGGCGGTAAAAGCCTGCTTCTCTAAAGTTTGGGCCGTGTTGATAAAAACGAAGTCGTGATAGGAACCATCAGAAAAAGGAATGTCCTTCACACGAAAGCCATTATTTTCTTCTTCCTCCAAAGGGTAGTACACAACGGTACAATATCTGTCCAGAAGATCAAGCACATCTTCCCGCAATAGGCGATTCGGGAACATGCTGTGCAGATTTTCCTCCTGAAATTTCTGTTCAATTAGCTGTTGGATACATATCTCTACCTGATTTGGAAGAATAGAAAAGTCATTCATAACCTTGCTCCTTAATAAAAAGGCATGGTAAAAACCATGCCTTTTTATGACTGATGATGCATATCAACTGCGTTTACTACATCCACATAGTCATCAATAAAATCCAGAATCTTTTCGCGATTATCAGAGTTCTGAAAATCGTTCATACAGTGGACAACAGTTGCGTTGTACTGTTTTGGATCTCCTGACAACAATTTTTCAACTGTAGTATGGAACAACTCTGCTAATTTGGACACTTGACCAAAAGATGCGTATGCACGACCTTTCAGCAACAACTCCATCTGAAAATCGGAACATCCAAGAGCTCGGCTCAGATCAGAGTGAGACAGGCGGTTCTCTTCAGCCAGAAAGTTCACATAGTTGCCAAACATGCGAGCACTCTGCATACCTATTCCTCCTTTTCTGACCGTTTACCGTTCATTATATAGTATGTAAGAAAGGCTCATATGATACTATACTTCAAGTAAAAAGTCAAGCACTTTTTCAATAATATTATAATTGCAGAATTAAAGGTTGTCAATCGCAACATCTTCGAGGTATTTTGTATTCAATAACAATATATTGATTAATCCATGACAAGAATAACAAAATACAAAATGTTAAATGTTGAAAATTCAAGTTCGTCTGAATCAAACAATTACTTGTAGTCCCTCTATTAAGTTAAGAATCTCCTAGAAAAGTTGTACTTTGCCATGCAACAAGCAAAAGAAATGATTTGCTTTTCTACTAAAAATAATATTAGGTAGCAAATCTTTTTGCTCTATCCTATGAGCAAGCAAAATTTACGGATGTCACTTATTCCATGTCCATTGTCGACTGCAATCGTTCTGGTGTAAATGTCACAGGAACATTTCTCTTCCCAATTTCCCGAGTCGGAGGATACAGATTTACCTTAAACTCCTTCTCATCAAATTCGAAAGGGAAAAGTTTCTCTTCATAAGAGACAAATCCAACCAATCTCTCTGGTTTTTTCATTCTATGGCACCCCCATGACTCTTCCCATTAGCCTTCTCAAATAGATCCCTAGTTATAATTGCCGGATGGTGATCCTGGTATAGAAAACTCTCACGCTCTCCCACATTCTTAACTTGTTTCCCAGAGAACAGATCTTTCACAAAGGTTTTCTGCAGCAGAACATCTCCTGTGTATTTTTCATTCTTGAGCAGTTTGCTGATGGTCTCTCTGCTCCAACGGCGCTTTCCAGTCGGAGAAAATACCTCTTGTTCGTAAAGCCAATCAGATATTGCACCAAGGCTTTTTCCGCTTGCACGCATTTCAAATATCTCTCGCACAATTTTTGCATCTGGCTCGTCGATCACCAGTTTCCCATTATCATCCTGCTTATAGCCAAAGCACACAAACTCCGCATACCCAGATCTGCCACTTCGAAACCCTTCTTTAATGCCCCAGCGGATACTTTGACTTGCGCCTTCGCTTTCCGCCTGAGCAAAAGCAACATAGGCCGTCATGAGCACTTGCATTTGGCGGTCATGCAGCCAAAGTTTTTCTGCTTCGAAATACACATCGACACCGAGAACCTGTAATTCCTGTAAAGCCCGAAGGGAATCCAATGTGTTACGTCCAAATCGACTGACAGATTTTGTTAGGATTAAATCAATTTTCCCCTTTCTGCAGCAACGCAGCAACTTCTGAAACTCCTGGCGTTTCTTCACTTCCAATCCTGAAACTTTCTCCGAGAAAATGCCGGCATTGATCCAATTTGGTGTTTGCTCAATCAGTTTTGTATAATACCGCTCCTGCATTTCAAGACTGCTGCTCTGTTCCTCGTGGTCTGTACTAACCCGACAATAGGCAGCTACCCGCAAAGGTTCTTCGTCATCCGCGCCCAGTGCTGATGTAGGAGATATCTCAATAACCTTTGCCATAATAACCACCTGTAAAACTTTTTCTTTATTTTATCAGAAAGGCATTTTTATGGCAAATTCATTGTTGCTGTTTTTTGAGCGGTCCGCTTTTGCTTTCTGAACATTGAAAAACAACTCATCGGGGATGATTGGCTCATGTGTTTCCGTATAGAGATACCGGCTTATGATACCGTCGTTGTTGATCTGAGAAATCCCCGTGCTGATCGTCTTCTGTAGCAGTACTCGGCCTGTATATTTTTCGTTAGAGAGCAGTTTGTCAATCGCCTCACGGTTCCATTTTGCCTTTCCGGTAGGGGAGGGGATCTTCTGCTGGGCCAGACCATCCGCAATCTTTCCAAGGCTCTGTCCCAATTGGTATTGCTCAAAAATCCACCGGACTACATTCGCCTCATCTGGATTCACTCTCAGCGTGCCATCGGGACCTATGCTATATCCATAGCATTTACGCCTTGCAAGTTTAGAGTTACCAGTTTGGAAACTCTTACGGATGCCGGCTTTAATTAATTCACTTTTCTCAAATGTTTTCATTGATAACTCCTTTCATACACAAATAAATCGTACGCAAATAAAAACACCGCAGCGATCGCTGCGGCGTTGCTTTATAGTTTTATACACAGGGGCAACTAGCTTATTCATTTTCCCTATCTCATCACGGGTCTGTTCAAATAACTTGCGATGAGAGGTACTCAGATATGAAAAATGGCGGTAAGTTCTGCAGTGTTTTCTCAAACGCGTAGAAAAAAGTCGGGGCTGATTTCCCTTGAAAAATTCCAAGATCAGTTTTTCGTAGTTGATTACCTTTGCAGTGATTCGCTCCGCTACATAAGGACAGACCCTCAGCTGGCACTCATCGTTCTTCTCATAGAAGCAATACTTGCATGAAACAACTTTTCGGCTGCGATATATATTTTTAGGCGGCATATTTACCCTCCTTAGTAATGGTTTTGGATAAGAAAAAAGCGCCGGAATGAACACTCTCCAGAGTGTCCGTATCCGGCGCTGTCAGTCTGTATTAAATTACATGGTTTGTTCGAAGGGGGGATCTGCGGTCGCTTCCATCTCCTTCGTAATTCGCTCCTCAAAATCCGGAACCAGTTCCTGTATCCGCTGTTGAATCTGTTCTATGGTCTGCTCCTGTTCCGCTGGGAGAGAACAACTGAAACGGATGTAGGCACTCTGTTGATAGACCTCAATGAGCTGCTCAGTTGTAAACTGGCGTTCATCAGGTATCAGGCCCGACCGGATTGCAAAGTCTCGTTTGGCACCTACATAATCCCCTTCGTAATAATGGCCATGGTTCAGACCGGTGTGATTGAAATCCCAGTCCCATGTCACAAACTTGGCGCCCTTTTCGGTCAGCCGGCCGGCAAGCACTGTGCCGTTAAATTCAGCGAGAGACTGATAGGGTTCCGATAACCCTGCTGCCTTGAGAGTCGGCGCGTGCTCCAAATGGTTCATGTATTCCAGAACCGTTCCGGCGATGTCCGTGGCTTTGGCACATGCCTTTTCTCGTTCGGGCGAGTCTACCTCCTCCTGACGGTAGAAAACATTGCCTTGTTCATTGATCCGGCATAATCGCTGACTGTGATACTCCACTGGCAGGTAGTCATTCTCCTGGGGCAGGGGAGTGAAACCAGCCCGCCCCAGAGCGACAGCCAGTTCCTTAAAATACAGATCTCTTTTCATTTTCCTTACCTCCTTGGGCGGCGCCCTTTTTAAATTTTCCAAAAATAAAAAAGCGCCGCTTTGGTGGGTAATCAAGACCAACAAAACGGCGCTTTAGTTTTGTTTATTGTTTGTGTGTGTAACACTCAACATAGATTTTTGTTTCTTACAACGATAACTAACAGATTCAAAGGAAAACATTAATCTTGTCTGTTTTTGTCAAGCCATTCCTCAAAGAGTTCTTCCTTTTTGAGGTACATATGGATATCATCCATGAGATTATTGAGCACATAACCTTGAAGCCAATGTGCGACTTCCTGATCAATCTCTTTTTGTGACATACCAGAATGCCCGAAAGGTATTCCAACTATGTGTTCTCGTGCGCCATAATCATCTGCTGACAAATAGAAAGATAGAAGATAGTAATCATTCTCTCCCTCGGTACTGAGGTTTTCCCGACACTCAGCATAGATATCGGCCTTATGGCCACAAAGAAGAGGACCACTTACCTTGTATAGTTTTGTGTAAATGGGCTCGTCTACACGAGTAATCAAAATATCATCAGCCAAAATTTCACTCTCCCACTTCATATTCTGACAAGAAAATGATAAAACGCTCTACTACTTCTTTGAGATTCAAACCGTTTCCCTGTTTTTTCAGAATATCACAGTCCAGGTCAGATTGCAATCTAATTTAACATGGCAATACAACTCCATGCTTTATCGCCTCGTGTATTGGTTGCATATGATCTATGCCACTATTGAGCGAGTGAATTCTATGCTGTTAAACTTATTTCTCTATCCTGCGCGGGCTGGTGCCCTTTTTGAATTTTGGGAAAATAAAAAGGGCACCACTCTGTTAGTTATTAAAACCAACAAAACGGTGCCCATATTTTTGTGAATCTTTTTAGTCTGAAAAACGGAGCCTTTTTTGAAAAAAACGCTTTCAAAAAGGGCACCGGCATATAATCCTGCAAAATGGCGGCAGCATAGTGGTTCAAATCTTTGCTAATCCACCGGAAAAGCCTATGCCATCTATTGTTCAAACTCTGCATTTGAGGGGGGCAAAAAACCCGGAAAAGGTTGACGCCGTAGGCTTACAGCCTACGGCATCTATACCTTTTTTACAATATGGAGGTGCCACCCAGATTTGAACTGGGGAGTGGAGCTTTTGCAGAGCTCTGCCTTACCACTTGGCTATGGCACCTTATTAAATACGGAGCAAAGAGGTCTTTGCTCCGTAATTGGAGCGAGTGACGAGGCTCGAACTCGCTACCTCCACCTTGGCAAGGTGGCGCTCTACCAGATGAGCTACACTCGC
>CALWVV010000018.1 GCA_944385035.1 uncultured Oscillospiraceae bacterium
CTGCGGGATGATGGTGTGATTTTTATCTCGATTGATGATAACGAGGTCACAAACCTGCGAAAAGTTTGTGATGAAGTGTTTGGCGAGGAAAATTTCGTCGGTTGCGGTGTATGGAAAAGAAGAACATCCTCTGCCATGGATCAATCAAAAGTGTCAACAGACCACGAGTATCTTTTGATGTATCACAAAGGTCAGTTCCTTCCTTTTGCTGGATACAAAAAAGACTATAAAGGATACTCAAATCCTGATAATGATCCGCGAGGCCCCTGGGTTGCAGGTGATTTGACGGTTGGCATGAATGCTGATATGCGCCCCAATCAGTATTATGACTTAGTGGACCCTAAAACAGGGAAAGTATATCATCCCAGTTATAATCGTGTATGGTCTTATGCTCCCGATAGTATGCAGAAGCTTATTGAGGAGGACAGAATTGTTTTTCCAGAAGATACCTCTCAGCGTCCCATGAAAAAGAGGTTTGCCAATGAATTAAAAAGTGACGCAAATCCATTTTCAACATGGATGAGTGAAGTTGGACTTAATACTGAAGGTACCAGAGCTGTATATACTTTGTTTGATGACAAAAGTCTATTTAATTATGCTAAGCCAATTAGTTTGATAAAAACCATTGTTTCTCAAGTAACAAGTCAAGATGATATTGTACTTGACTTCTTCTCCGGCTCTGCCACCACTGCCCATGCGGTGATGCAGCTCAACGCCGAGGACGGCGGCAACCGGCGCTTTATCTTGGTACAGCTCCCCGAACTGTGCGACGAAAAGAGCGAGGCTTACAAGGCCGGGTACAAGAATATCTGCGAGATCGGCAAAGAGCGAATCAGACGGGCTGGCGAAAAATTAAAAGATACACTTGAAAGTTCGGGGTTATTCGTTCGTACAGCGAAACGCTATCAAGATCAGCATGGCTCCCTTGAGGGACTAACTTATGCAGAGTGGGAAGAGTGTCCGGATGTAATCAATGCAAAAAAAGAAATGGCAGCTAAATTGGATGTGGGCTTCCGTGTTTTCAAGCTGGACACCTCCAATCTGAAAACCTGGGACGCCACTCCCATTGAGGATGAGCAGCTGGACCTGCTGTACCAGCGGATGAACGGCATGATCCACCGGGTCAAGTCCGAACGCTCTGATCTGGATATGGTCTATGAGATCATGCTCAAGCTGGGCGTGCCGTTGACCTATTCCGTGCATCCGCTTACCATCCGTGACAAGACAGCTTATGCTGTGGGCGAGGACTTTCTGCTGCTGGTTTGCCTGGCTGAGAATGTCCAGCCGGAGGATGTGGAACAAATGGCAGAGTACGCCCCCGCCAAAATCATCATCTCCCGTGACAGTTTTGCTGATGATACCGCCATGGCCAACACCTATTATATCCTGCGGGATCATGGGATTGAACTGAAACTGGTGTGAAAGGAGCCATTATGGAAAAATCATGCAAGAATTGCGAATTTAATCTTAGCGGAAAATGTACCGGGCATGGAAATGTTTATGAATATGGAGAAACGATTGTAGATGACTCCAAGCTCTGTGATGATTGGAGTGCCAGCTTAGAATATTTTACTTATCAGACAAACCATGCTCCACGATTTCTGCGTGATGCGTATAATCGCTGCTGTATTTCCTACCAAGAATTCTCCCGAAAATTTGATGATTTCAAAGACGGAAAACCTGTTCCGATCAATTTCTTTGATGCAATCAAGGCTGTATATGGGTTGAGTATGGTAGATATTGCCGTTCTGTTGGATGTAACCTTTGGCGTTGTATACAGAGCTAAAACACAAGGCTTTTCCAGCAAGCGGATTAAGCAATTTTCCAATGCACTTCGAGTTCCTGAAAATCTACTGTTGAACACGACCACAGGCGATTTTGAAGAACTGGAGCAATGCAAAAAGGATTTCTTTCAATCCTATGATAAGAAACTACATTTTCAGGCTATGCCAGAATGGAAAATGCGGTTGGCAAATGACATCAGTTCGGCTGTTTTGCATTGTCCCATTCATATTGCAAAACAATTATCCAGCGTTGACCACCTGTTCTGGACGAACGGAATGGCATTGGATGCATACACGGAAGATGAAATTGCATTTATTCATTATCTGCAAAAAACTTCGGGCAAACACACACCTGTTGTTCGTTTGGAGTATTTTCTGGATATTGGAGCCAGACCGCATATGTCCATGAGCACGATCAAAAAGGATTGATCCCATAACAATCGAATTTTATTTACTATAATACGAAAAGGGTGGCCGCATGAAGCTAAAATTCAAAAATCAAACTTTTCAAACGGATGCGGTCAATGCTGTGGTGGATTTGTTTATTGGTCAGGAGAAAACCCAGAGTACTTTCTCCGTCATGGACGACCGCCAGACCACTTTCCTAAATGAACTGGGTCAGGGCAACGCCCTCTACATCGACCAGGAAACACTGACCGCCAATATGCACGCTGTCCAGAAGCGGAATAGCCTGCCCCTGACCGATATCGCTGGGAATATGCAATTTTGCATTGAGATGGAGACCGGCACCGGCAAGACCTATGTCTACACCAAGACCATTTTTGAACTGCACCGCAAATACGGCTTCACCAAGTTTGTCATTGTGGTGCCGTCGGTGGCTATCCGTGAGGGCGTCTATAAGTCTTTCCAGGTCACTCAGGAGCATTTTGGCCTGCAATACGACAATGTGCCCTGCCGGTATTTCATTTATAGCTCCGCTAAGCTGTCCGATGTGCGGCAGTTCGCCACCAGCTCTAACATCGAAGTGATGATTATTAACATCGACGCTTTCAAGAAGGCGGAGAATATCATCAATCAGGCCCAGGATCGGCTCAACGGCGAAACGGCCATGGGCTTCATCCAGAATACCCATCCTATCGTCATCATTGACGAACCCCAGAGCGTGGACAATACCCCCAAGGCAAAGGAAGCTATTGCCACACTGAACCCCCTGTGTGTGCTGCGGTACTCCGCTACCCACCGGGAAAAAATCAATCTGCTCTACCGACTGACCCCGGTGGATGCCTATCAGATGGGCTTGGTCAAGCAGATTGCCGTGTCCTCCAATCAGATTGCCGGCGGCTTCAATCAAGCCTATGTGCGGCTGCTTTCCGTCAGCAACGACAAGGGCTTTAAGGCCAGGGTGGAACTGGATGTGAAGGGCAAGACCGGAGCCGTGACCCGCAAGGCCGTGACCGTCAAGCCGGGTGACGATTTGTTCCTGCTGTCCGGGCAACGGGACTTGTACGAGGGCTACACCGTCGCCGGAATTGACTGCACCCCTGACTTTGAGCATATCGAGTTTGGCAATACCCAGGAGGTCAAGCTGGGCAAGGCCATTGGTAACGTAGACGAGAACATCGTCAAGAAAGCTCAGATCCGGCGCACCATTGAAACCCACTTGGACAAAGAACTGCGGTATCTGGATAAGGGCATCAAGGTGTTGTCTCTGTTTTTCATCGACAAGGTGGACAAGTACCGCCACGAGGACGGCACCCCCGGTATCTATGCGACCATGTTTGAGGAATGCTATCAGGAACTTATGGCAAAGCCCAAATATGCCGCCCTGCAGGCCCGTTTTCCTTCTGATGTGAGCAAGGTACATAACGGCTATTTCTCTCAGGACAAAAAAGGCCGTCTGAAGGACACCAAGGGCGACACCCAGGCCGACGATGATACCTACAACACCATCATGCGGGATAAGGAATGGCTGCTCAGCTTTGACTGCCCGCTGCGGTTTATTTTCTCCCATTCAGCCCTGCGGGAGGGCTGGGACAACCCAAATGTATTCCAGGTCTGCACTCTCATTGATCAGAAATCTGTCTTTACTTGCCGCCAGAAGGTGGGGCGTGGTCTGCGCCTGTGCGTGAACCAGGACGGCGAGCGCATCGAGGACAAGAACATCAATGTGCTCCATGTGATGGCCAACGAGAGCTTTGCTGAATTTGCCTCCACCCTCCAGAAAGAGATTGAGGACGAAACCGGCGTCAAGTTTGGTGTACTCCAGCTCAGCCTGTTTTCCGGCATGGTATACGAGGACCGCCGGGAGGTGGAGAGACAGGTCACTGTCGAACAGGCCCAGGCTGTGGTTCAAGCGCTGAAAACCTCTGGGGTGATCAACGAGGCCGGGCAGGTGGTATCTGTTGTCGAGCCAAAGGAAATAGAGTTGCCCAAGGCTCTGGAGCCAGTCAAGGAAGTTGTGCAGGCCATTGTGGAACGGGCGGAACCGGTAGTGGCAGAATCTCTGGCAGGCACAGCCTATACAGAGACTGTTGTGGAGGAAAAGACCCTTTCCTATGACGACGCCCACGAGCTGATGGACCACTTCGAGCGGAAAGGGTACATTACCAGCACCGGTAAGGTAAAGGATACCATGAAGAATGCCCTGAAAAACGGTACCCTTGATCTCCCCCAAAAGTATGAAGCCGCCCGGGAGCGATTTGAGCGGATTATTGCTAACGCCGACCGCAGACCGCCTATCCGGGATGCTTCCCGTGATGTGGTGGTTCACCTCAACAAGCAGGTCATGCTCTCCCCGGAGTTTCTGGAGCTTTGGAACAAAATCAAACAGAAAACTGCCTATCGGGTAAATATCGACACCGAACAGCTTGTGGAGAACTGCGTTAAGGCGCTTCGGGAAATGCCCCATATTCCAAAGACCAGATTGGTATCCCAGACTGCCGACATCCATATTGAGCAGGCGGGAATCAGCCACATCCAGCGGGAAATGCGAACCATGGATATTGCAAACGACTATCAGTCTCTGCCTGACATTATTACCGCTATCAGCGATGAAACCTTGCTGACACCAGCGACGGTTAACCGGATTCTGGTGGAAAGCGGACGATGTGGCGATTTTCTCAACAACCCCGAGGCATTTCTGGAGCAGACCGTGGAGCTGATCCGCAATCATCGCCACGCTCTGGCCATTGACGGCATCCGCTATGTGAAGCTGGACGGTCAGGAATACTATGTGCAGGAGATTTTCGACACCGCCGAGTTGATTGCTAACCTGGACCGAAACGCTGTGAAGGTTGAGCATAGCGTCTACGATTATGTGATTTATGACAGTCCCACCGTGGAAAAGCCTATGGCAGAGGCTCTGGACAATGATCCGGATGTAAAAATGTACTTTAAGATTCCAAGCCGATTCAAGATTGAAACGCCTATCGGCACTTACAACCCGGACTGGGCAGTCTATCTGACGAAAAACGGAGAGGAAAAGCTGTACTTTGTCTTGGAAACCAAGGGGACAACTAACTTTATTCACCTACAACCCAGTGAGCAGATGAAGATTCATTGTGGCAAGGAACATTTTAAAACGCTGGATTCAGGTATAGAAATGCAAACTGTAACAGATTGGTCCCAGTTTCGTACAAGGATTTAGGTGCTGTTTTGTTTATGTATCTTTTGTAATATCTCTTAGCTATAATATTTTGGCCTAAGTTATCGCACCTTAGGAAAACGATGCGGTTCTGCTACGCATTGGTATAACACAGCCCCACAGCTGCGGCAGATCAGGTACTTCAGCCGATTTCCCAGCAATCCATGATATTTGAAAGTGACCAGGGCCTCTCCGTGCTGCCAGCCTTCCCCAATGTCTTGTGAGCCGCAGTACTGGCATCTGGTAACGGGAACTTGTGTCATTGCATTTTCTCCTCTCTGTTTTGTTGGCTGCAAACACACAATGCTGAGAGACGATTCAGAAGTCCAGAGAATGTTGCTGCTCAAAATGGAGAAGATCAGAGATGAAGAAATTGCAATACGCATAAAAGCATTGTGCGCCTGACCGCATAAAAATCAGGCATCTCTCTCCGCTTCTTCCGCTGGAAAGGGATGCCTGTCCGTTTCAAAGTGATTCAATTCGTTTGCCAGTTCCCATGCCAATTTAAACCCGCAGAAGAAACTATCCATGGAGCGTTCTTCCGAAATCAGACTCTGGTTATCCATGATCCGCAGCACCAGTTTTCTCTCCGGCTTTTCCAGTCGCTCAATGAGTTGCCTGTGGCAATCTTCAATTTCTTGCTCAGCCTCTGCCATGGGAAGTGGCGTGTAAAATCTGTTGTAGAGTTGTTTCAGAGTGTCATTCATGTGTCCTACCTCCTTTCAGCAAGACAACATACCACAGGTCACCTGGAAAAGCCACCAAAATATTTGGATGATTGCTAATTGTCTGGACGCCCTGAAAAATAGAAAAAATAGCCGCAAGCCACGAAAAGTAGCTTGCGGCTATTTCCCCATTTTCGTCTGGGGTGACACCCCAGGGTCTCTCTCAATCGGTCATTCTTGGGTTCATCTCAAGATGTCCTTGTAAGGAGTAGCCCTTGGGGTGCCCTTTTTTTATTATCATTCTGGGAAGAGCACGGAACTTTTTCCAATTTTCCATTGAAAAAGCCGGGAAGATAGGGTATACTATCCCCATCCCAAAATAAATGGAGGATTTCCAATGACCATTACGAAGGATACTATCATCGGCGATATTCTGACCATCGCTCCTCAGACTGCTCCCCTGTTTATGGACATCGGCATGCACTGCCTGGGCTGCCCCGCTTCCCGCGGTGAGACCGTGGAGCAGGCCTGCATGGTCCACGGGGTGGACCCTGACGAGCTGCTGGCCAAGGTCAATGCCATGATCGCCGCCCAGTAAAAACCACACATAGACGGAGAAGGGGAGCGGACGGTCCGCTCCCTTTTCTGTTGCGGAAGCAATTAGCACAGGAGGGATGGTATGAAGCTGTGCATACTGTTGGGCAGTCCCAGAAAACAGGGGAATACCGCCGCCCTGGTGGAGGAATTTCTTCGCCAATGGGAACAGTTTGGAGAAAAGAGCCAGGTCATTTCACTCTATGAATACCGCATCGGTCCCTGTTTAGGCTGCATGACTTGTCAGGACCGTATGGACGGCTTGGGCTGTGTCCAGCAGGATGATTTTGCGGAACTATTTCAGGCAATGGCGGAGGCGGACCTTCTTCTCTTGGCTACGCCCATCTATGCCTGGTACTGCACGGGCCCCATGAAAGCTCTACTGGAACGGGCCATATATGCCGGGAATAAGAACTACGGTTCTCAAAAGGGGCCCGCCTTGCTGGCTGGAACATATGTGGCCTCTTTGACCACTTGCGGCTATCCGCCGGAGAAGGGGGCCGATCTGTGGGAGGAAGGACTCAAGCGGCTCTGCCGCCACAGTAAAATGAATTATTTGGGGATGTTCTGCGGCCGGGATCTGGGGCGGAGCGTACCCTTTTTGGATGAGAAAAAACGACAGGGGGTCCGGGATTTTGCCCGTGTGCTCCATTCAACCATGGAGGGAAAACATCATGAGCGGATTACATGATCTGTCTCCCCGCTTGCGGATGGTAGCGGATCTGGTTCCTCCGGGGATCAGGCTGGCCGATGTGGGCACGGACCATGCCTATCTCCCTGCGGCCCTGCTGCTGGAGGGAACGATCCCCTTTGCCGTGGCCGCCGATCTGCGGCAGGGCCCGCTGGCTTCCGCAAAAGCCACGGTGCGCCGGGCGGGACTGGAGGGAAAGGTCGCCTTTCGGCTGTGTGACGGACTGCAGGGCATTCGGCCGGAAGAGGTGGACGGTGTGGCGATCGCCGGTATGGGCGGTGAAACCATTGCCGCCATTCTGGCTGCCGCCCCCTGGACACGGGAACAAAATGTGCCCCTGATCCTCCAGCCCATGTCATCCATGCCCGATCTGCGGAAATGGCTGGAAGAAAACGGCTATCAAATTATAACAGAGGAACTTTGCCGG
Organism: uncultured Oscillospiraceae bacterium; assembly: GCA_944385035.1. Taxonomy (GTDB): domain Bacteria; phylum Bacillota; class Clostridia; order Oscillospirales; family Oscillospiraceae; genus Lawsonibacter. The sequence continues at coordinate 7,766 of CALWVV010000018.1, forward strand.
GAAGGGGATACCCTTTACACCGCTATGCTGGTCCGGGCAGGGGCGATGGAACCTCAAAGTCCGGGAGAGCTGTGGGCAGGAAGAAATCGCAACCACCCTCTTCGGGGTGCGTGGCTTGACCAGTGGCTGGGCCGTATGGGCCGGGCATTGGAAGGTATGGAGCAGGCTCAGGGAGAAGAAGTGCGCACCAAGCGGGAACAGCTGGCTCAGGTGCGGGCTGAACTTTTGCATATGAGAGAGGAGTGGAATCAATGGCAACGGTGAGCGAAGTCTATGAGGCGCTGAATGGCTGGGCTCCATTTGAGATCCAGATGGACTTTGACAATGCGGGGTTTCTGGTAGGCCGGGGGAACCGGGAGGCAACCAAAATCCTGGTGGCTCTGGATATTACCCAGGACGTGGCTTGCGAGGCTGCGGATTGGGGTGCTCAGCTGGTGGTATCCCACCATCCAGTTATTTTCCACCCCGTTCGGTCCGTTACCGATGCTGATCCCACAGGGCGGATTTTGCTGGAACTGATGGAGAAAGGCGTAGCTGCCATCTGTGCCCATACCAACTTAGATGCGGCCCAGGGGGGCGTCAACGACTGCCTGACACAGGCGCTGGCGCTTACCCAAGTGGGGCAATTGCACCAGGATGGAGTGCTGGACGACGGGACCCCCTACGGCATTGGACGCGTGGGCGTGGCCCACAAACCGGACCTGTCCCCAGGGGAGTACGCCGCCTATGTGAAAGAGCGGTTGGGGGCCGCGTCAGTCCGGTATGCAGACGGTGGGAAACCTGTGGCCAAAGTGGCGGTGGGGGGCGGCTCCTGCGGCTCCATGCTGGAGGATGCCCTCAAAGCGGGGTGTGATACCTTTGTCACCGCGGATGTGAAGTATGATGTCTTTCTTCAGGCAAAAGCTCTGGGAATCAACCTGTTGGATGCCGGACACTTTGCCACGGAAAACGTGGTTTGCCCCAGTCTGGTGAAATTTCTGACGGAGAAATTCTCAGGGGTTGAGGTGCGCTTATCTCAGCGTCACCGGGAGGCCTATTTTGGAGTGTAAATCCCGCCGCTGGAGCAGATGGGACTGGGGAATGGTGCTGGTACTGTTTTTGCTTCTGACAGCCCGTGCCTGCGCTTGGGGGGTTCAGTACTGGCCCCAGATCGATGACTATATCCAGCTGTGCAACTATGTGCGCAACAGCACCCTGGCAGCGGTGCAAGAGAGCATAGGTATTTTGGGTGCACGCCCGCTGGCTGTGGTGGGAGATTTTTACCTGTGGGGTAAGATGTTTTCCTTCCTCATCGTGGGTGTGGCCATGATCTCCCTGATGTACGCGCTCTCTGTAGTCATGCTCCGGCGGCAGCTGGGGCGGTATTTCCCTGTGAGCCCGCTGTTTCTCGTGCTGTTTACCCTGCTGCCTCTTGGAGTAGAGGGCACCTATTGGATGTCGGCCGCCACACGGGTCGTGTGCGGGCTGTTCGTTGCGGTTCTGGCATCGGGGGCTTTCCTCAAGTGGATGGATACTGGCAGTTGGCTCTGGGCATTGGCCTTTGCGCTGCTGCAAGTCATGCCCATGGGCTTTTATGAGCAGTCTGGCGTTTTTGCGGTGACGCTGGTGGTAGGCCTTGCCATTTTGGAGGTCATCCAAAGCCGGCGGCTGAAACGGGCGCTGCTGGCCCTATGGAGCCTGCCGGCTATGGGGCTTTATTTTGCCGTAACCCATCTTTTGACGGTGGGGAGCATGTATACAGGCCGGGCCAAGGTTCTCCTGCCCACCGATCCCGCCTGGTGGGAAAGCCTGCTGCCGGAAGCACTCCGACAGATCAAGACGGTTTTTTTAACTGGAAATTTTTATACTCTGGGAAAGGGGTTTTGGCGAGGATTTCAGGCGATTTGTTCCGGAGAGCTCATCGTTTGGGCAGCGGTGACAGCAGCACTGTGTCTGCTGTTCTGGCTGCTGTGCGTGCGGTGTCCGGACAGAGAGAGACGAAGCGAATTTCTCTCGCCCTGGCTGGAAGTGACAGCGGGAATCCTTTTGTTTCTTGCCCCGCTGACCATATTCCTGGTGCTGGAAAATCCCTGGTTTTCCTTCCGGGGGGCGGTGACCTCTTTTGCGGGCCTGGCCTTGGTGTGCGATACTGCGGTAACTGCCCTTTGGAGGTGCTTGCCTGGGCGAAAGAGGGGACTGCCTGGTTTGGCAGCCCTGCTGGCTTTGATCTTCTGTATAGCGGGAGCTTCTGAGATTGGGGATTACCGGGCCAACTATCAGGCGGACCAGAAGGTGGGAATGGCGGTAGTTCAGGTTCTAGAGAAGGATTTTCCCCGGCCAAGGGATAACGGCTATACCCAGCGCATTGGGATTCTCAACATCCAGCCCACCTACCTTGAGGAGCAAAACTACTACTACCACGAGCATATCCATGGCTGTACAGAGAGCAGCTGGGCTTTTCAGGGACTGCTTGCCAGCTTGGGAGATCAAGGAACCTGGGACGTGACCCCGCTGCCCACCCATCCCATGTATTACCACTGGAACAAGGATACCCATCGGCCGGAGAGCTTTGATGTGCTCTATTATTACGATGGACAGAGGATTTTCCCCGTAGAACTGAAACAGACCGGGGAGCACCAGTTCCGGGTGCTGGACGTAGAGGGCCGGACAGTGGGAACTATTTGGGAAGAGGAAAACCAAAGAGGATACTTCCAGGCAGAGGAATAAGGAGAATTTTTTGTAAATAATCCTTGCATTCACCAACTTTCTATGATATAATCCCCTAGTCTGAATAACGGGCGGTCCTCTGCGGCGCACCTTCCAGCGGGAAGAGGCAAAGGCCGGAATGAACGCCTATACAACAGGAGGAAAATATTATGGATCTGATGAAGGCTTTTACCGAGAAGTACACCAAGGCCGAGCCCCCCGTGGCCAATGTGGGCGACACTGTGCGCGTTCATCTGAAAGTCAAGGAAGGCAACCGTGAGCGTATCCAGGTGTTCGAGGGCACTGTGATCGCCAAGAAGCACGGCGGCATTGAGGAGACCTTCACCGTGCGTCGTGTTTCCTACGGCGTTGGTGTGGAGAAGGTGTTCCCTGTTCACTCTCCCGCTGTGGAGAAGATCGAGCTGGTGCGCCATGGTAAGGTCCGCCGCGCCAAGCTGTACTACCTGCGTGGCCGCGTGGGCAAGGCTGCCAAGATCAAAGAGGCCCTGTAATTCAAGCGCGAAAAAGGAGCGGTTTTGCCGCTCCTTTTTTCATATAGCGTCCGAGGCCTTGACGGTGAGTGAGCCGAGGCGTGAATGGTACAGCGTCCGAGGCCGCGAACTAAGGCCTTAAGCACAGCCTTGGGCATAGAAAGGAGAAGTTCCATGTATATCCAGTGGTACCCAGGCCATATGACAAAAACCCGGCGGCAGATCGAGGCAGATCTGAAGCTGGTGGACATTGTAGTAGAGATCATCGACGCCAGAATCCCCATTTCCAGCCGGAACCCGGACATCGATGCCATCTGTGCCGGAAAGCCCAGACTTGTGGTGCTGAACCGGGCGGACCAGGCCGACCCCGCAGGCAACCAGAAGTGGACAGCTTGGTTCCGGGCCCAGGGCTGGGCAGTGCTGGAGACCGACGCCAAAAGCGGCGGGGGAGTCAACCGTTTTTCTGCTGTGATCCAGAGTGTGCTGAAAGAGCAGATCGAGAAGTGGCGAGAGAAGGGCCAGGTGGGACGGCCTGTTCGCGCCATGGTGGTGGGAGTGCCCAATGTGGGCAAGTCCACCTTCATCAATAAAGTAGCTAAGAAGAAATCGGCCAAAGCCAGTGACCGTCCGGGCGTCACACGGGGCAAGCAATGGGTGAACGTGGACCAGAGCCTGGATCTGTTGGATACCCCAGGAATCCTCTGGCCGAAATTCGAGGACGAGGTCACCGGAATGAACCTGGCCTTTACCGGGGCGGTAAAGGATGACATTATGGACGTGGAGACCCTGGGCTGCCATCTCATGGCCCTTTTGGGAGAGCGTTACCCCCAGACCCTGGTGAACTCCTATAAGCTTCCCCAAGTCCCTGCACGGGAGGAGGGAGAGAACGACGTGGCCTATGGCTATCGTCTGCTGGAGGCCTGTGCCCAGAAGCGCGGCATGCGGATCTCCGGGGGAGAGCTGGACACAGAACGGATGGCGCGGGTGCTGCTGGATGAGTACCGTGCCGGAAAGCTGGGACGCTTTACACTGGAGCTGCCGGAAGAGAAGGAGACGGTTTGATGGATTTCTGGCAATATGAGCGGGAAGCTCAGCAGGCCGGGTTTCGGACGGTGTGCGGCTGTGATGAGGCGGGGGCAGGCCCTTTGGCCGGACCGGTGTACGCCGCTGCGGTGATCCTGCCGTTTGGAGAAGAAATCCCCGGTCTCAATGACTCGAAAAAGCTGACCGAAAAAAAACGGGAGGCCCTGTTTCCACTTGTGAAGGAAAAGGCGCTGGCCTGGTCGGTGGCCTTTGTGGAGGCGGAGGAGATCGACCGCACGGATATCCTCAGCGCCCGTATGAAGGCTATGCAGCTGGCCATGGATGGCCTGAGCATTCCCGCTGACTTTGCTCTCATTGACGGCAACCGGGACAAAGGAAAGAGCAGCGCTATTACGACCTGTCACCGCTGCATTATAAAGGGGGACAGCCTGTCGGCTTCTGTGGCCGCCGCATCCATCCTGGCCAAGGTGAGCCGGGACCACCATATGCTGGAGCTGGCCCGCCAGTACCCGGAATACCGCTTTGACAAGCATAAGGGCTATGGCACCAAGCTCCACTATGAGCTTCTGCGTGCCTATGGGCCCAGTCCCATCCACCGCAGAACCTTTTTAAAAAACCTATGAGCGGGCAGGAGAGCAGGCTTCTGGGCCGATGGGGAGAGACTCTGGCGGCGGAATTTCTGCGGCGGCGCGGCTATTCCATTCTCGGTGCCGGGTGGCGGTGCCGGTTTGGAGAGATCGACCTGATTGCTGCGGACAAAACCTACCTGTGCTTTGTGGAGGTCAAGCTGAGAAAATCGGCCGCCTATGGTACCGCCGGGGCCTTTGTGGACCGGCGCAAGCAGGAGAAGCTGCGCCTGACTGCGCAGATGTACCTTTGCCAGCACCCGACCAGCCTCCAGCCCAGATTTGATGTGGTGGAAATCTATGCCCCTCAGGGAATCCAGACGGAGCAGCCGGAAATCAATATTCTGGAAAACGCCTTTTGAGGCAAATTCCCCCGGCTTTTTCCCAAAATCCCTTGACCGTGGGGCGGGAAGCTGGCATAATGAATTATTAGAACGATGCGGACCATGTGCCGCGAGACGACTTCAGTGAAGATGGGAAGGATCGCCATGCAGTATATCAGTACCAGAAACGTAGGCTTCCAGTGCTCTGCCTCCCAGGCCATTGTCCAGGGCCTGGCCAAGGACGGAGGACTGCTGACGCCCTTTTACATTCCCAAGCTGCCCAACAAGGCCCTGGAGGAGATGAAGTCCATGGCCTATCAGCACCGGGCGGTGTACATTATGAAGCAGTTTTTGGAGGAGTTCTCCGTTAAGGAGCTCACCGACTTTGCCAATGCCGCTTATGGGCCGGAAAAGTTTGACACCCCCGCGGTGGCTCCGGTGCGCACGGTGGATGGAAACACCCACTGTCTGGAGTTGTGGCATGGCCCCACCTGTGCCTTTAAGGACATGGCCCTTCAGATGCTGCCCCACCTGCTGTCCGCCTCCCTGGTAAAGACCGAGGAGGAGAAGACCGCCTGCATCCTGGTGGCTACCTCCGGTGACACCGGAAAGGGAGCCTTGGAGGGCTTCCGGGACGTGCCCCGGACCAAGATTTTGGTGTTCTATCCCAAGGACGGCGTGTCTGAGGTTCAGCAGCTCCAGATGGTCACCCAGGAGGGCAGCAACGTGGGGGTCGCCGCAGTGTACGGCAACTTTGACGATGCCCAGACCGGCGTAAAGCGCCTGTTTTCTGATCAGGAGCTGGCAAAGGAGCTGGCGGACAAGGGATATTTCTTCTCCTCGGCCAACTCCATCAACTGGGGCCGCGTGCTGCCTCAGATCGTCTACTACATCTCCGCCTACTGTGACCTGCTCCGGGACGAAAAGATCGAGTCTGGACAGAAGGTCAACGTGTGCGTGCCCACCGGCAACTTCGGCAACATCCTGGCTGCTTACTACGCCCGTGAGATGGGAGTGCCCATCGACCAGCTGATCTGCGCCTCCAACAGCAACAACGTCCTCACCGACTTTATCCGCACCGGCGTGTATGACCGTAACCGGGACTTCTATAACACCATGTCCCCCTCCATGGACATCCTGATCTCCTCCAACCTGGAGCGGCTCCTCTTTGCCCTCACCCAGGACACGGAAGAGGTGAAGGGGTACATGAAGGAACTGGCCGCTTCGGGCCGCTACCAGGTCCGTGACCGGATCAAGGAGAAGCTTCAGCAGCGTTTCAAGGGGTACTTCTGCAATGATAAGGAGACCCAGCGGGTGATCCGGGAGATGTACGATAACCACGGTTACCTCATCGATACCCACACTGCCGTGGCCTTCTCTGCTTTGGAGCAGTACCGGAAGGAGACTGGGGACGAGACGGTGTGCATCGTGGCCTCCACAGCCAGCCCCTTTAAGTTCTGTGACAGCGTGCTGGAGGCCCTGGGGGAGACGGAGATCGCTCAGGGACTGGATGCTCTGGATCAGCTTGCTGCCAAGTCCGGTCAGCCCGCTCCCGCGCCTCTGTCTGGTCTGCGTGACAAGCAGATTCGCTTTACGGAGACTGTGGAGAAAGAGCACATGGTGGACGCTGTGTGGAACATGCTGGGGTGAACTATGGCCCTGTACGCCATTGGAGATACGCATCTATCCCTGGGCAGCGACAAACCCATGGACGTGTTCGGCGGAGGCTGGACCGGTTATGTGGACAAGCTGCGGGAGGGATTTTCCCACGTAGGGGCGGAGGACACCGTGGTGATCTGTGGTGATGTGTCCTGGGGCATGAGCCTGGAGGAGGCAAAGACGGACTTTGCCTTTTTGGACCGTCTGCCCGGAAAGCGGAAGCTGCTGCTGAAGGGCAACCACGACTATTGGTGGACGACCGCATCCAAAATGAGCCGCTTTTTTCAGGAGAATGGTTTTTCTACCCTGGAGATTCTCCATAATAACTGCGCCTTTTATGGGGAAATTGCCCTGTGCGGCACACGGGGTTGGTTTTATGAGGAGGAGCGCGGAGAACACAGCGCCAAAATCTTCAACCGGGAGCTTATGCGCCTGGAAACCTCGCTGAAGGCTGGGGGAGAACGGGAGAAGATCTGTTTTCTTCATTATCCGCCCATCTACCAGGGATACCGCTGTCAGGAGATCCTCGACCTGCTGAAGCGGTATGGAGTGAAGCTGTGCTGCTACGGTCATCTTCACGGCCCCAGCCACCGTTTTGCCGTCAACGGAGTGTGGGATGGGGTGGATTTCCGGCTGATTGCCGCGGACTATGTGGGATTTCAGCCGGTAGAGCTCCTTTTTTCGGAAAAATTTCTTTAAAATTTAAAAAATAGTCTGGTCAAACCGCCGCTTATCTGATAAAATATCGTGGCGAAAGTAAACAGGCTCTCCCCAACCTTATGCAAAGGTGGGGTGGGCCGACAGGAGGAAATTAACAAATGAAGGTCACCAATGTAGAGAAGAAAGAAAAAAGCACCGTTGAGCTGACGATTCAGATCGACGCCGATCAGTTTGAGGCCGCCGTGCAGAAGGCTTATCTGAAGAGCCGCGGCAGCATCAACGTCCCCGGCTTCCGCAAGGGCAAGGCTCCCCGGAAGATCATTGAAGGTATGTACGGCTCCGGCGTGTTCTACGAGGAGGCCATCAATGACGTGTACCCCGCCGCCTATGCCGAGGCTGTGAAGGAGCAGGGCCTGGACGATGTAGGTTACCCCAAGATGGAGATCGTGGAGGTTGGCAAGGAGGGCTTCACCTTTAAAGCCCTGGTGTCTGTCCGCCCCGAGGCCAAGCTGGGTGAGTACAAGGGCCTGAGCGCTCCCAAGGAGGAGGTCAAGGTCACTGAGAAGGACATCGACGCTGAGATGCAGCCTTACATCGACCGGGCTACCCGTCTGGTGAGTGTCAAGCGCAAGGCCAAGAAGGGTGACACCGCTGTCATCGACTTTGAGGGCTTTGACAACGGCACCCCCTTTGAGGGCGGCAAGGGTGAGAACTACGAGCTGAAGCTGGGCGCCGGCATGTTCGTCCCCGGCTTTGAGGAGCAGGTCATCGGCATGAAGGCCGGGGAGGAGAAGGACATCGACATCACCTTCCCTGAGGATTATCACGCCGACCTGGCCGGCAAGGCCGTTGTCTTCCACGTGAAGGTCAACGAGGTCAAAGAGCCCAAGGCTCCCGAGGTGGACGACGAGTTTGCCAAGGACGTGTCCGAGTTTGAGACTCTGGCCGACTTCCGCAAGGATCTGGAGACCAAGCTCACCGAGCGCCGCACCCAGCAGGCCCAGAGCGATTTTGAGAATCAGGTTCTGGAGCAGCTGGTGGCCAACATGGAGTGTGAGATCCCCGACGGCATGATCGAGGTTCAGATCGACCGCCTCATGGATGACTACGCGATGCGTCTCCAGAGCCAGGGCATCTCCATGGAGGACTATCACAAGATGATGGGCACCAACGCCGAGATGATCCGCGCTTCCGCCCGTCCCACTGCCCTGAAGCAGGTGCAGATGGAGCTGGCCCTCACTGCCGTGGCCAAGGCTGAGAACCTGGAGGTCTCTGACGAGGAGTACGAGGAGGAGATCAAGCGCCTGGCCGAGCAGTACAACATCCCTGCCGAGCAGGTGAAGGCTGCCGTTCCCGCTGAGGACCTGAAGCACGACCTGGTCATGCGTAAGGCCAGCAAGCTGGTTCTGGATTCCGCCAAGGCCACCAAGGCTAAGAAGAAGGCTGCCGCCAAGAAGACCGCCAAGAAGGCGGAGGAAGAGGCCGAGCAGTCCGCTGAGGAGCCCAAGGCTGAGTAAATGAGTCATAACAACCCGGAGCGGCCGCTGGCCGCTCCGGGTATCCCCATATTTATGGGGCAGATATGAACGCAGCGTAAACATTTTCAATAAACCTCCGTTTTTGAAAATCGGGGGTTGATTTTTTGCGGCGAAGCGGTTATGATCATAGAAGAAGTTGGCACTCTGTTGTAATGAGTGCTAAAACGACAGAAACCGATCCATACCAAATCTCTGTTTCTGGATTGTTTTTCCGGGAATGGGGTATACTTTGGTATCTTGCCTGAAAAAAGGAGTATCGAAGATGAGTTTAGTTCCTTATGTAGTAGAGCAGACCAACCGGGGCGAGCGCTCCTATGACATTTTCTCCCGCCTGCTCAACGACCGTATCATCATGCTGTCTGAGGAGGTCAACGACACCACCGCCTCTCTGATCGTGGCCCAGCTGCTGTACCTGGAGGCCCAGGACCCGGACAAGGACATTCAGTTCTACATTAACAGCCCCGGTGGTTCTGTCACCGCTGGTATGGCCATTTATGACACCATGCAGTATGTGAAGTGTGACGTGTCTACCATCTGCATTGGCATGGCTGCCTCTATGGGGGCCTTCCTGCTGTCCGCCGGAGCCAAGGGCAAGCGTCTGGCTCTGCCCAATGCGGAGATTATGATCCACCAGCCCTCTGCCGGCACCCAGGGTCAGATCACCGACATGGCCATCCACCTCAAGCGCCTGGAGGTGGTGAAGAAGCGGATGAACCGCATCTTGTCCGAGAATACCGGCAAGCCCATCGAGGTGGTCACCGCCGACTGTGAGCGGGACAACTTTATGACCGCACAGGAGGCCATGGAGTACGGCCTCATCGACAAGGTGATCGAGAAGCGCTGAGGGCGCAAACCCTGAAAACGAGGTGTAGCAATGGCTCGCAATGACGAAAAAAGCATCCGCTGTTCCTTCTGCGGAAAGCATCAGGACCAGGTTAAACGGATGATCGCCGGACCCGGCGTATATATTTGTGACGAGTGCGTCAATCTCTGCATGGAGGCCATGGGGGCTGAGGGGCTGCTGTTGGATGACGACATGGGCCCCGTGGGGGAAATCCCCGATGCCCTGCCCACGCCAAAGGAGATTCACGCCGTCCTGGATCAGTATATCATCGGCCAGGAGAAGGCCAAAGTGGCCCTGTCCGTGGCTGTCTATAACCACTATAAGCGCATTTATTTTGGTGGGGGAGAGGATGTGGAGCTCCAGAAGAGCAACATCCTGCTCATGGGTCCCACTGGCTGCGGCAAAACTTTGTTTGCCCAGACCCTGGCTCGGGTGCTGAAGGTTCCCTTTGCCATCGCCGACGCCACCACCCTCACCGAGGCCGGCTATGTAGGCGATGACGTGGAGAATATCCTTCTGCGCCTGGTACAGGCTGCCGATTATGACATCGAGCTGGCCGAGCGGGGAATCATCTATATCGACGAGATGGATAAGATCGCCCGAAAGAGCGAGAATACCTCCATCACCCGAGATGTGTCCGGCGAGGGCGTGCAGCAGGCCCTGCTGAAGATCCTGGAGGGCACGGTGGCCAATGTCCCGCCTCAGGGCGGTCGGAAGCACCCCCATCAGGAGTTTATCCAGATCGACACCCGGAATATCCTGTTTATCTGCGGCGGCGCCTTTGACGGCATCGATAAGATCATCGAGCATCGTCTGGATAAGCGCTCCCTTGGCTTTGGTGCCGAGATCCAGAGCCGTAAGGAGCGGAATGTGGGCGAATTGATGAAGGAGATCCAGCCCCAGGACCTGCTGAAGTTCGGCATTATCCCCGAGCTGGTGGGCCGTCTGCCCGTGGTGACTACTCTGGAATCCCTGGATCGGAACCAGATGGTAAAGATCCTCACCGAGCCAAAAAACGCTCTGGTGAAGCAGTATCAGAAGCTGCTGGATTATGACCAGGTGGAGCTGGAGTTTACCCAGGAGGCCCTGGAGGCTATCGCGGACCGGGCGGTGGAACGCGGCATCGGAGCCCGCGGCTTGCGGGCTGTGCTGGAGGACATCATGACCCGCGTGATGTATGATGTACCTTCAGATCCCACCATTGTCAAAGTAACCATTACCGCTCCCTGCGTAAAAGGCGAAGGGGAGCCGGAGCTGGAGCGAAACCCCAACCGCACCCAGCGGCCTAAGCTGGGGAAGGCCAGCGTGCAGGTGGACCGTGGGCTGGGAATGCCGGGATCCAGCGCCAGCTAACTTAATCCATACAGGCGCCCCGCAGTCTCCCCGGAACGGCGGAGTCCGGGGCGTTGTGCGTTTTATGTACCCCTGAGAGGAAGTGAATGATTATGACCAAAGAATGGGAAGTGCTGCATACCACAACCATGCCTGTCATTGCCCTGCGGGGCCTGACGGTGTTTCCCAATGTATTGATCCATTTTGAAGTGTCTCGGGATATCTCCATCAAAGCTCTGGAGACCGCTATGAGTGCAGGCTGCCCCATTTTCCTGGTGGGCCAGAAGGACATCGGAGTGGAGCAGCCGGGGCTAGAGGATCTCTATCAGATCGGCACCATCTCCAACATCCGCCAGATTCTCCGCATGCCGGGGGACAATGTTCGGGTGATGGTAGAGGGACAGAGCCGGGGCCGCATGATTCAGCTGCTGCGTACTGAGCCCAACCTGGAGGCAGAAGTCCAGGAAATTCCGGCCCAGGAGGCGCCTGCCCGGAGTTCGGCTAAGACCGAAGCGCTTATGCGCGCCACCTATGACCTGTTTCAACAGTATGCTGAGCTGGCCCCAAAGCTGTCTCCCGACCTGCTCATTCATGTGCTGGCCAGCCAGGACCCCGGCCATATCGCCGATTATATCGCCCAGAATATCCCCATGCGAAACAGTGACAAGCAGGCGATTCTGGAGGAACTGCGCCCCAACAAACGGCTGGAGAAGCTTTATAAGCTGCTGGAGCGAGAGGTGGAAATCCTCACTCTGGACAGTGAGATTCAGAACAAGGCACGGGAGCAGATGGCTGACCACCAGCGGGATTACTACCTGCGGGAACAGCTGAAGGCGATCCAGAATGAGCTGGGAGAGGGGGAAGGCGCCGACGAAATCGAGGAGTACCGCCAGAAAATTGCCAAGGCGGACCTCCCCGACCAGGTACGGGAGAAGCTCAATAAAGAGCTGGGCCGCCTGGCCAAGCAGTCCTACGGCTCCTCGGAGGGGACCGTCCTGCGCAACTATCTGGACGTGTGTCTGGAGCTTCCCTGGGGGGTCAAAACCAAAGAGAAAATCAGCGTTGCCGCGGTACGCAAGGCCCTGGAGCAGGACCACTATGGCCTGGAAAAGGTCAAGGAGCGTATTCTGGAGTTTGTGGCGGTCAAGCAGCTTGCTCCGGAGTTGAAAGGGCAGGTCATCTGCCTGGTAGGCCCTCCGGGTGTGGGCAAGACCTCCATTGCTATGTCCATGGCCCGTGCGATGAACCGGAAGCTGGCAAGGCTGTCTCTGGGCGGCGTCAGTGATGAGGCTGAGATCCGGGGCCACCGGAAGACTTATGTGGGTGCCATGCCTGGACGGATCATCTCCGCCATCAACCAGTGCGGCAGCTGCAACCCCTTAATGCTGCTGGACGAAATTGATAAGCTGGGCCATGACCACCGGGGCGATCCCGCCTCCGCCCTGCTGGAGGTTCTGGATGGAGAGCAAAATGCCACCTTCCGGGACAACTTCCTGGAAATCCCCTTTGACCTGTCTGAGGTCATGTTCATTACCACGGCCAATAGCCTGGACACCATTCCCCGGCCTCTGCTGGACCGGATGGAGGTCATTGAGCTGGGCAGCTACACCGACGAGGAGAAGGTGCAGATCGCCAAGCGCCACCTGCTGCCCAAAGAGCTGGGGCGCCACGGTCTCACCAAGGCACAGATGAAGGTGTCGGATGGGGCTTTGCGGGAGATCATCTCCGCTTACACACGGGAGTCCGGCGTGCGTGTGTTGGAGCGGCGGCTGGCTGGCCTGTGCCGGAAGGCTGCTATGAAAGTGGTTACAGTTGATGTAAAGTCTATTCGCATTACAGAAAAAGACCTGAAAGAGTATCTGGGCATCCCCCGGTACCACCCGGAACGACAGGCTTTGGAGGAGCGTGTGGGCGTGGTCAACGGCCTTGCCTGGACCAGCGTGGGCGGAGAACTTCTGGAAGTGGAAGTTAATGTGATCCCAGGTTCGGGCAAGGTGGAGCTCACCGGCAACCTGGGCGATGTAATGAAGGAGTCGGCCCACGCCGCCCTCAGCTACATCCGCAGCCAGTCCGACCGGCTGGGCATCCCCACCGATTTTTATAAGGAAAAGGACATCCATGTCCACTTCCCGGAAGGAGCTGTGCCAAAGGATGGCCCTTCCGCTGGCATTGCCATCACCACTGCCATGGTCTCTGCCCTCACCGGGCGTCCGGTACGCCGGGGCATTGCCATGACCGGCGAGGTGACCCTCCGGGGGCGGGTGCTGCCCATTGGCGGATTGAAGGAAAAGACCATGGCTGCCTTCCGCAACGGCATTAAGACGGTGATCATCCCCGCTGACAATGAAAAGGACCTGGAGGAGATCGATCAAACCGTACGGAAAGCCCTCCAGTTTATTCTGGTGGAGCGTGCGGACCAGGTGCTTGCCGCGGCGCTGAACCGGCCTGCCGAGGTAGTGGAGCTGCCTGCGGCGGAGCGGAAGGAGGAGCCCATTTCCATCCCGGCTGCTCCCGTGAAAGGCAGAGATGCCCAGCGACCCCGGCAGTAAGGAGGGGAAACGATGGCTGTGAACGTACAGAAGGCGGAATTTGTCCTCTCCGCCGTGTCTCCCAAAAATTTTCTGGAGGATGGACTGCCCCAGGTGGCCTTTGCGGGCCGGTCAAACGTGGGCAAATCTTCTGTGATTAACCGGCTGCTGAACCGGAAGAACTTTGCACGGGTAGGGGCCGCCCCAGGAAAAACCATCCACATCAACTATTTTAAGATCGACGGGGCCTTCTATCTGGTGGACCTGCCCGGCTACGGCTATGCCAAAGTATCCAAGGCAGAGCGGGACCGGTGGGGCAAGCTGATGGAGGACTACTTTGCCCGGCCCGATCTGCTGACCCTGGGGGTCATGATCGTGGACTCCCGGCACAAGCCCACCGCCGACGACTGCACCATGGCCCAGTGGTTTCGGGACACAGGCTGCCCCCTCATTGTGGTGGCCAACAAGCTGGACAAGCTGAAGAAAAGCGAGGTCGAGCCCAATCTCCAGCGCATTCGCGAGACCCTGGAACTGGAGGAAAGCGCCGTACTGATTCCCTTTTCTGCGGAGAAGGGGACCGGACGGGACGAACTGCTCCGGGCGATCCTGTCCGGCATACAGGCATAAAAAAACCCCGGCTCTGTATTTGACGGAGCCGGGGTTTTGATTGATATGACCGAGCATAAAACTGCGGCTGGGAACAGCCGGAGAGAATGGAGGCAAAGGGGTCACGCAGACTCCAGGAAATCATCCCAATATAATTCATACCAGCGAAATTCGGGCGTTTCCTCCGTTTTGCCCAGCAGGAAATAGCGCAGATACCGGCCTTCGCCCAGCTGAGGGCCTGCGTCCAGCAAAGCCTGGGAATAGGTCCAGTCCAGATCGGCCTGAACAATGGCGTATTCGGTCAGCGCATACTGGTCGATATGTTCCAGTAAATCCTCTTTGACATAAGCCGCCGTGTGATCCAGATCCTCAGGGGTAAGGGTATTCAAGGCGTGTATGGTGATACTGGTCATATATTCGCCGTTTTCAAAATTCTTTTGCCCGTTGCGCACAGTGGTATTAAGAACGTCGTTGTTGCCCAGCAGCTTCTCTTGCTGAGAAAAGTCACCGGAGATTTCAGACTGGTAGCTCTGATAGACCAGGTATTCCAGCTCGTTTTCAATGCTGTCTTCCATGACCAGGGTGCGGTCCTCAAATGGAAGGGATGGCTCCAAATTCAGATCCAATGCAGGAAGGGCGGAGACGTCAGTATAACGGGAGACAAGGATTTCCTCGTCCAGGGAAGAGGCGGAGGACTGCCCGGTGGTGCTGGGAGCGGAACTGGAGGCGGCGGAAGAGCTGGGGGAGGCGGAAGAGGACGCATTCTGGGCGCAGCCTGTGAGAAGAACGGCAGCGAACGCGAGTGCGGTCACATAGCGCGGTGCTTTCATGGCATGAACCTCCTGCCAAACAGATTTAGTTGATCCTACAACGATCATATCAGAGGGAACGGATGCGTTCAAGGAAAAAACGGTTACAATAGGTAACAGAACGATCACAACGTTAGGCCGTAAGTACATGGGGCTGAAGTGGAGGCAGTCGTTTCTTTTCCTTGTGTTTTTACAAACAAACTGGTATAATATTCTGAACTGATTTTGCCTGGAAGGAGGCCTGCTTTGTGGAAACGCCCATTTACCACCTGGAAGGGGTGGTAAAGGCCAAAGAAGAAAATCTGGAAGATTTTGTAGGACCTCTGGATTTGATTTTGCACCTTCTGAGCAAAAATAAAATGGAGATCAAAGACATCCAGATCTCCCTGCTCCTGGACCAGTATCTGGACTGGATGAACAAGCGCAAGGAGCTGGATTTGGAGGTTGCCAGCGAATTTGTCACCATGGCCTCCCATCTTATTTATATTAAGACCAGAATGCTCCTCTCCATCCATGATGAGGAGGCTATGAGCGAGATGGAACAGCTCATTGCCACGCTGGAAGCCCATCAGCGCAACGAAAATTATCTGAAGATCAAAGCGGTGGTCCCTGCCATGGACGGCCGCTTCCAAATTGGCCGGGATTACCTGACCAAAGTACCTGAGGCCATCCAGCCGGACAAGACCTACCGCTACGTCCATGACAAGGAGGACCTTCTGCGGGCCATGACGGCGGTCCTCAGCCGCACAGACCATAAGCTTCCGCCTCCGGTGGCGGCGTTTCAGGGGATCGTGGGCCGGGAGCCCTATCCGGTGGCTGACAAGGCAGGGGAGATCCTCCAGCGGCTTTTGCGGTTTGGTGTCACCCGGTTCCGG
The DNA here is from genome assembly GCA_944385035.1 of uncultured Oscillospiraceae bacterium. Lineage (GTDB taxonomy): Bacteria > Bacillota > Clostridia > Oscillospirales > Oscillospiraceae > Lawsonibacter. Next base: position 23,786 of record CALWVV010000018.1, read on the forward strand.
GCCCTGTTCAAGGGCAACCGCAGCCGTTCTGAGGTTGTGGCCACCTTCCTGGCAGTGCTGGAGCTGTGTAAGGCCCACCGCCTGCGCCTGGCTGGAACCGAGGAGGACTGTACCGTCACCTGTACCCAGGATGAGGGAACAGAAGAAGTCAAGTTTACCGCCGACAGTGAGTAAGGAGGCAGCCCATTGGAACTGAAAGAGTTGGAATCCGCCCTGGAGGGGGTGCTGTTTGCCGCCGGCGAACCGGTGGCGGTGGAACGGCTGTGCCTGGGGCTGGAGGTGGACCGGCCCACCCTGGATGCGGTGGCCCAGCGGCTTATGGACAAATATAGCTATGACCGCCGGGGCATCCGTCTTTTAAAGCTGGATACCAGCTATCAGCTATGCTCGGCCCCGGAGTATGCCCCCTATATCCGAAAGACCCTGGAGAGCCGCAAGCCCGCCCGTCTGTCTCAGCCCGCCCTGGAGGTACTGGCCATCATTGCCTATTACCAGCCGGTGACACGGGCCTATGTGGATCAGGTGCGGGGAGTGGACAGCTCCTATACGGTGGGGCTGCTGCTGGAGCGGGAGCTGATTGAAGAGGCTGGCCGCCTGGCGGTTCCGGGACGGCCCGTGCAGTTTCGCACCACGAAAAATTTCCTGCGCTCCTTTGGCCTGTCCAGTCTGGAGGAGCTGCCGGAGCTGCCCAATTCCTCCCAGGAGGGGAGTCAAATGACCCTGGAGCTGGAGAACAGCCTGGCTCGCCTGCGCCAGGCGGAGCGGGAGGCTGAGGAGGGACCGGAGGACCCGGTCGAAAAGCCGTGACGGGCTTTGCAATCCTGGCCACCGTTCTGGCTGTTTTGTTCCTGATTGGGCAAGTGAGAGTGGGCGTGCGGGGGGAATATACCGCCGCGGGATTGGCCGCCTGGGCCCGCCTGGGCCCGATGCAGCTGAAGCTCTGGCCCCGGAAGGCGGCAAAACCAAAGCGTTCTCGGGAAAAACAGCAGAAAAAGCCGGAAAAACTCCCGGACAAGCCCTCTGCCGCTCCTTCTGGCGGAGCACTGGACTATGCCCGTGAACTGCTCCCCGTGGCTTTGGAGGCAGCGGGGCAGTTTCGGAAAAAGCTGCGGGTGGATCAGTTGGAGCTGGTACTGCGGGCAGGAGCCCAGGACCCGGCGGATGCAGCCATGGTTTACGGCTATGCCAACGCAGCTCTGGGGGCGTTGTGGCAGCCGCTCACCCAGAGCTTCCATGTAAAGGACGGCAGGGCACGGGTGGAGCTGGATTTTGAAGCGCAGCAGACTACGCTATATGCTTCGGGGTCCATGTCCCTGAAAATTGGCCAGGCCCTTTGGCTGGGACTTTACTTTGGACGGAAGGCTTTATCAAGACTATCTGCCGTCAAGGGGCGGCGGAGCACCAAAGACAAGGAAAGAAAGGCGGTCTGATTTATGGAAAATCAGGAGAAGAAGAATCCCATCGGCCGGCTGATGCAGGACACCATGGAGCAAGTGCGCGCCATGGCTGACGCTGACGTGATTGTAGGAACGCCCATCCAGGCGGAGGGGGTAACCCTCATTCCCGTGTCCCGGATGTCCATCGGCGTGGGCGGCGGCGGCACCGAGTTTTCCACGAAGCAGGCCGGCCCCGATAAAAATTTTGGCGGCGGCAGCGCGGCCAGCGCCAAGCTGGAGCCGGTTGCGTTCCTTGTGATTCGGGACGGGAATGTGAAGCTGCTCCCTGTGGGCGGCGCTCCGGTGACCACCATGGATCGTGTCATTGAAATGGTGCCTGACGTGGTGGACAAGGTGACAGATTTTATCCAGAATCAAAAGGAAAAAAAGGAATTTGAGGAATAAAGCCTCCGCTGCCAGTAAAAATTCCCCTCTATAATTGGGCTCAGGCGCAGCATACTAAGGCTTACCTATGGAGAAAGAGGTGAGCTTATGAAGCTGCGTCTGACTGCGGCGGCGCTGGCTGTAATCTGTCTTTTGGGAAGTGTGCCTGGGGCCGGTGCGGTGGGCACCAGTGCCAAGTCTGCCATTTTGATGGACGCCCACAGCGGCCGGGTTCTCTATGAGCACAACGCCCATGACCGCCGGCTCATTGCCAGCACCACCAAACTGATGACCGCGCTGGTGGCGCTGGAGTCGGGAGTGGAGCTTTCCCAGGAAATAACCGTAGTTCCCCAGTGGGTGGGCGTGGAAGGATCTTCCATCTACCTGCGGGAGGGGGAGAAGCTCACCCTGGAGACCTTGCTGTACGGCATGCTTCTGCGCTCGGGCAACGACGCTGCTTTGGCTGTGGCGGAGGTCTGTGCCGGCTCCGTGGAGGCCTTTGCGGCGCGGATGAATGAAAAGGCCCGTGAGCTGGGGATGACCGACAGCCATTTTGTTAATCCCAACGGCCTCAACGATGAGGCGCACTATTCCTCTGCCTATGACATGGCGCTGCTGGCCTGTGCCTGCCTGGCAAATGAGACGCTGCGGGAGATGGTCTCCACCAAATCTGTCTCTATGGGGGGACGGAGCTTTACCAACCACAATAAGCTCCTGTGGCAGTATGAGGGGTGTATTGGATTAAAGACCGGCTATACGGAAAAGGCGGGGCGTACCCTGGTGTCGGCGGCGGAGCGGGATGGTATGACCCTTATCTGCGTTACACTGTCCGACCCAAACGATTGGGCAGACCACACAGCCCTCTTTGACTGGGGCTTTTCAGCTTATCACGCACAGACCGTTGCTCGTACAGGAGAACCGGTGGGCTGGCTGCCCGTGGAGGGAAGCTTGGTGCCTATGTGCCGGCTGACGGTGGGAGAGGATCTGCGCGCTGCCGTGGGGGAAGGGGAGCGGCTGAAGACAGAGCTTGTTCTGGACAGCGCTGCCCTGGCTGCCCCTGTGGCACAGGGAGAGCCAGTGGGTGAGCTGATCGCTTCCCTGCAAGGCCGGGAGCTGAAGCGGGTGCCTGTGGTGACGGCCCAGTCCATCCCCTGTGATCTGGACGAGCACGGAACGATCATCGAGAAAATCCTGGCGCGGTTTGCCGCGCTTTAGAGAAAGAGAAAGGATGGTTTGGTGGAGGAGCGGCTGCAAAAACTGATCTCTGCCTGTGGCCTGGCTTCCCGCCGCAAGGCGGAGGAGTGGATCACCGCCGGCCGGGTGACGGTCAACGGAGAAAAAGCTCATCTTGGGGACCGGGCGGATCTGGACCGGGACAAGATCATGGTAGACGGCCGGCCTTTGCGCCCGGCACAGGGGCAGGTCTATCTGATGCTCCACAAGCCACGGGGCTATGTGACCACCCTCTCGGATGAAAAGGGGCGGAAAAACGTAGCCCAGCTGGTCTCCGGCTGCGGCAGGCGGGTGTGGCCGGTAGGGCGGTTGGATCTGGATTCCGAGGGGCTGCTGATCCTCACCGATGACGGGGCGCTGACCCAGCGGCTTCTTCACCCGAGCCATGAGATAGAAAAGGAGTACCTGGTCTGGGTGACGGGCAATGTAGAAAAGGCACTGCCGGTCCTGTCCTCGCCCATGGAACTGGATGGAGAGCGGCTGGCCCCGGCCAAGGTGCGCCGGGGAAGAGACAGCGGTGGAGTACACCAGCTGTCCATCACCATCCACCAGGGGAAAAACCGCCAAGTGCGCCGGATGTGTGCCAAGGCAGGACTGAGTGTGCTGCGCCTGAAGCGGATTCGGGAGGGTGCCCTCCTGCTGGACCGTAACTTGAAACCTGGCCAGTGGCGGAATCTGACCCCACAGGAAGTCCTGTCGCTGACTCCGGAGCAGGAAGAAAAGGAATGAGAGGGATTTTTGCAGGAAAAATGAAATTCCTGCAAAAATCCCTTGCATTTTTTATGGGAACCGAGTATGATTACAGAGACGGTCAAAGCGCGTCTTGCATTCTATAAGAAGAAAACCCGAGCGCCGACCGAGCGACAGGATGAGATACATAGGAAGTGAATTGGTATGAATCGTGATATTCTGGCCGTTATCCAGGAAAATATACATACATTTTCCAAAGGACAGAAGAAGATTGCCAACTTTATTCTGGAATCTTATGATAAGGCTGCTTTTATGACGGCCAGCCGTCTGGGCAAGAAGGTTGGGGTCAGCGAGTCCACCGTGGTGCGTTTTGCGGCGGAGCTGGGTTACGATGGCTATCCGGATATGCAGAAGTCCCTGCAAAAAATGATCCGGAACCGCCTGACCTCCGTACAGCGAATCGAGGTAACCAACGATCGGCTTGGGGATCAGGATCTGCTGTCTATGGTGCTCCAGTCTGATATTGAGAAGATTCGTATGACCCTGGAGGAGTTGGACCGGGACAGCTTTGAGAAGGCGGTGGATGCCATTGTCTCGGCCAAGAAGATTTATATCATCGGTGTGCGTTCTTCCGCCGCGATCGCTGCTTTCCTGCACTTCTACTTCAACTTGATTTTTGATAGTGTATGTCTGGTTTCTGCCAACACTGCCAGCGAGGTGTTTGAGAGCCTGCTGCGGGTAGGGGAGGGCGATGTGGTAGTGGGAGTCAGCTTCCCCCGCTATTCCAGCCGCACGGTCCAGGCTATGAACTTTGCCCGTGACCGGGGTGCCACGACCGTTGCCATCACCGACAGTGAGGCGTCTCCCCTGGCCCCCATTTCCCACTATACCTTAAAGGCCCGCAGTGACATGGCCTCCTTTGTAGATTCCTTGGTGGCCCCCCTCAGCCTGGTGAACGCCCTGCTCGTGGCGGTGAGCCAGAGAAAGAATGACGACCTGGCCCATACCTTCCGCACGCTGGAGGAGATCTGGGATGAATATGGAGTTTATGAGAAGGTGGAGCAGTGACCGGAGGGGATAAAAGGCTGTTTGTAGTAGGCGGCGGTGCCGCCGGGATGATGGCTGCGATCACCGCTGCCCGGTTGGGCTGTCCGGTGACACTGGCAGAGCGTAACCCGAAGTTGGGGCGCAAGCTGTATATTACCGGCAAAGGCCGGTGCAATGTGACCAACCACTGCTCCCCGGAAGAGGTACTCTCCGCCACGCCGAGAAATGGAAAGTTTCTCTACAGCGCGGTGAACCACACTCCCCCGGCGGAGGTGGAGCGTTTTTTCGAAGAACTGGGTGTGCCGCTGAAGGTAGAGCGGGGAAACCGGGTGTTTCCCCAGTCGGACAAAGCCGCCGACATCATCGATGCCCTTTTTTATGAACTGAAACGGCTGAAAGTCCCGGTTCTCCAGACCCGTGTTACCGGACTGGAGATTCAGGAAGATCGGGTCGTGGGACTTGAGACCGAGCAGGGGCACCTGGAGGCTGGCGCAGTTATTTTGGCTACCGGCGGGCTCTCCTATCCCGCTACCGGTTCCACTGGCGACGGCCACCAGATGGCCGCTCAGGCTGGCCATACGGTAGTGGAGCCGAAGCCGTCTCTGGTGCCGCTGGAGTCGCCGGAGGCCTTTTGCGGAGAAATGCAGGGGCTGGCCCTGAAAAATGTGATGCTGACGGTAAAAAACCAGAAGGGGAAGACCCTATACCGGGAGCAGGGGGAGATGCTCTTTACCCACTTTGGCCTCTCGGGCCCTCTGGTCCTTTCCGCCAGTGCCCATATGCGCAATTTTGACCGGGAACAGTATACCTGCATCCTTGATTTGAAGCCTGCTCTGGATGAGCAGGCTCTGGATGCCCGCCTGGTGCGGGAGCTGAGCCAGGGAGCCAACCGGGACATGAACAATTTGATGGGGGCTCTGCTGCCAAGGCTGATGATTCCGGTTGTCCTTCGCCTTTCCGGTATCCCCGGAGAGAAGAAAGCCCACGACATAACACGGGAGGAGCGCCGCCGGCTGTTGGAGCTGCTGAAGGCTTTCCCTGTGCCCGTCTCCATGCCCCGGCCCATTGCTGAGGCGATTGTAACTTCTGGTGGCGTGAAGGTCGGGGAAGTGGACCCAAAGACTATGGCTTCAAAGAAGATAAAGGGGTTATACTTTGCAGGTGAACTGCTGGATGTAGATGCCTATACCGGCGGATTTAACCTTCAAATTGCCTGGTGCACCGGTCGGGCGGCGGGAGAGTATGCCTGCAGTTTCCTGAGAGAAGCGTGAAGGGAGCTGTGCCGCTGATCACAGGTGCAGGAAGCATTTCATGGAGAGAGGGATCGTAGAGTTGAAAAGCATTGCCATTGACGGCCCAGCCGGGGCAGGGAAGAGCACCTTAGCCCGGCAGCTGGCGAAGGAATTGGGATTTTTATATATAGACACCGGGGCCATCTACCGCACGGTGGCACTGGCCGTGCTTCGGGCTGGGATAGCTGCGGAGGACAGCGAAACGGTATCTTCCCTTTTGGAAAGTCTGAACATCCGCATGGACTATGGCCCTGATGGGGAGCAGCGGATGTTTTTAGCGGGAGAAGATGTGTCAAAGGCCATCCGGGAGCACCAGGTTTCCGGCCTTGCTTCCAAGGTTTCGGCCATTCCGGCTGTGCGGGACTTTCTGCTGGACTTTCAGCGCCGGCAGGCCAGAGAGCACAGTGTGGTCATGGACGGCCGCGACATTGGCACTGTGGTGCTGCCGCAGGCGGATGTGAAGATTTTCCTCACTGCCGCCCCTGAGGCCAGAGCCAGACGCCGGCTGCTGGAGCTTCAGCAGCGGGGGCAGCAGGCTGACTTTGAGACGGTGCTCCGGGACATCGTCCAGCGGGACGACCAGGATGAACACCGGGCAATTGCTCCCCTGCGCCGGGCGGAGGACGCGGAGCTTCTGGACACGACCCAACTTAATTTGGAACAGAGCCTGCAAGAGCTGCTCCGTATGGTAAAGGAGAAGATTGATCTGTGAGCGAAGAAATAAAGGAAACCAATCTGCCTCAGCGGGAGGAGGGCGATCTGCGCAGACGAATGGACGCCATGTTCCATGTTCTATATGCGGTGATCTGGCCTTTTTTCAATCTGTTCCGTCCGGTCAAGGCCATTGGGCGGGAGAACATCCCCGATGGTCCCGCGGTGATCTGCCCCAACCATACCACGGCCGGAGATCCCTTTTATGTGGTGTTTGCCTTTGGATATAAATACCCCATGCGGGCCATGGCAAAGATCCAGATCATGCGTGTACCGCTCATTGGCTGGCTGCTGTCCAAGGCCGGGGTGTTCGGCGTGGACCGGGGGGCGGCCGATATGAAGGCGGTAAAAACAGCCCTGAAATTCCTGAAGGATGGCGATAAGCTGCTCATGTTCCCGGAGGGGACGCGGGTACATGAGGGGGAGCATGTAGAGGCCAAAACCGGAGCTGCTCTCTTTGCGGCCCGGACGGGCGTGCCTCTGCTGCCGGTCTATATCCAGCCGAACAAGCGGCTGTTTCGTTCTAACACCGTGGTGATCGGCAAGCCCTACCATCCCACATTTGCGGGAAGAAAGCCCACCGCTGAGGAATTGCAGGTCATTGCCCATGACCTGCTGGATCGGGTCCATGCCCTGGGGGAGAACGTTACATGAAGGTAATGCTTGCACAATCCGCCGGTTTCTGCTACGGTGTACGCCGTGCTGTGGAGCTGGCCGAACAGACCGCTGCGTCCCAAAAGCCCTGTGTCATGCTGGGTTCTATCATCCATAACCGGGATGTGGTGGAACACTTGGCGGCCCAAGGGCTCTATGCGGTGAAGAAGCCGGAGGATGTTCCCGCAGGCAGTGCGGTCATCATCCGTTCCCACGGGGAAAGCCGGGCAGTCCACCAGGGATTGGAAGAGCGGGGAATTGAGATCCTGGACGCCACCTGTCCCAATGTGACCCGCATTCACCAGATCGTACAGCAGGCGGAGCAGCGGGGACGCCAGCCCGTCATTGTGGGAACACCGGACCATCCGGAGGTATTGGCCATTGCAGGCTGGTGCCAGAATCCGGTGGTAGTCTCCGGGGAAGAAGAACTGGAAAATTGGCTGGCGCAGGACCCTAAACGGCGGGATTTGCCGCTGACGTTTGTGTCTCAGACCACCTCAACCAAGAAAATTTGGGAGGGGTGCGTGAAAAAAGCAAAAAAAGAGTGTACAAACGCAGAATTTTTTGATACAATATGTGGAGCGACATCAAAACGCCAGGAGGAGGCACGCCAGCTGGCCCAAATTTGCGGCCTGATGGTGGTGATTGGCGACCGGCAGAGCTCCAACACCAAGCGTCTGGGAGAGATCTGCAGGGAATTCTGTCCCCAGGTCCTGCTCATTGAACGGGCTGAGGATTTGGATCTGGGTCATCTGCCCCAGGCGGATATGGTCGGAATCACGGCGGGTGCATCTACGCCCGCGTGGATAATAAAGGAGGTCTATGACAAAATGAGCGATGAAATCATGGAGATCGAAAAATCCTTCGCGGAGCTGCTGGAGGAGTCGATCAAAACTTTAAATAATGGAGATAAGGTTACCGGTACCGTTGTGGCTATCACACCCACCGAAGTTCAGGTAGAGCTGGGCATCAAGTACCCCGGCTACATTGCCCTGTCCGAGCTGACCGATGACCCCAATGCCAAGGTGGAGGACCTGGTGAAGGTGGGCGACGAGATCGAGTCCATCGTGATGCAGGTCAGCGACCGCGACTGCCTGGTGAAGCTGTCCAAGCGCCGCCTGGATATCAACAAGGGCTGGGAGGAGATCGAGGCCGCCCGCGAGAACGAGTCTGTGGTGGAAGGCGTCGTCACCGAGGACAACAAGGGCGGCGTGGTTGTTTCCGTCAAGGGCGTTCGGGTGTTCGTGCCCGCTTCCCAGACTGGTCTGCCCCGTGAGGCTCCCATGACTGACCTGCTCAAGCAGCGCGTCCGTCTGGTCATCACTGAGGTCAACCGTGCCCGCCGCCGTGTGGTGGGCTCCATCAGCCGCGTGCTGCGCGCTGAGCGTGCCGCTGCCGCCGAGAAGGTCTGGGCTGAGATCGAAGAGGGCAAGCGCTACACCGGCACTGTGAAGTCCCTGACTTCCTATGGTGCTTTCGTGGACATCGGCGGCGTGGACGGCATGGTCCACATCTCTGAGCTGTCCTGGTCCCGCATCAAGCACCCCTCTGAGGTGGTGAAGGTGGGCGACACCGTCGAGGTGTATGTCATCGCTGCCGACAAGGAGAAGAAGAAGATCTCCCTGGGCATGAAGGACCACAGCCAGGATCCCTGGACTGTGTTCACCAGCACCTACCAGGTGGGCGACACCGCCAATGTGCGGATCGTGAAGCTGATGACCTTCGGCGCCTTTGCCGAGGTTGTCCCCGGTGTGGACGGTCTGATCCACATCTCCCAGCTGGCCAATCACCGGGTGGAGAAGCCCGGCGACGTGGTGGCTGAGGGCGACAAGGTGGATGTGAAGATCACCGACGTGGATATGGAGAACAAGAAGATCTCCCTGTCCATCCGTGCTCTGCTGGAGGCCCCCGCTGAGGAGGAGGCCGCTGAGGAGCCCGCTGCTGAGGAATAAGCAATCATTTGAGAGGCCGGCTGCCAAAAGCAGCCGGCCTCTTTTGTAAAAATACGCCCATAAAATGTAAAATTTTCCTATATTCCTGTTTCTTACTTGCAATTTTGGGACAAAATTGCTATAATACATCACAGTAGCGTAGAAAATGTGATTTGTTTGGCTGAGAAAGTGAGGTTCCGAGTGTTTCAGGTGGGGGATAAGGTAGTCCACCCCATGCATGGGGCGGGTGTGGTGGAGAGCATCGTGCAAAAGAAAGTGGACGGGGTCATGCGGGATTACTATATCCTGAAGCTGCCCAACCGCTCTATGGTAGTGATGATCCCCACAGACAGCAGCGAGGAAATTGGTGTGCGGCCCATTGTAGATGGGGCACAGGCGGACCGGGTTTTGGCCGCAATTCCGAATATCCAGGTTGAGATGACTGCCAACTGGAACCACCGTTACCGAGAAAATATGGAGCGTATGAAGAGCGGCGACCTCTTTGAGGTAGCTTGGGTGATCAAAGGCCTGACGGCCCGAGATCATGCCAGAGGTCTGTCCACCGGCGAGCGGAAGATGCTCCATTCCGCCAAGCAAATCCTGATTTCAGAAATCGTCCTTGCCAAGAGTGTCAGCTACGAATCGGCGGAAGAAGCGCTGAATACCGCCTTGGCATAATTTCCATAAAGCCCAATATGATAGAACGAGGGGCCCTTCGGCCCCTTCTTTTATGGACAGGAGGTTTTTCCATGGCCGGACTGTTTTCAAAATGGAAGAAAAAGCCCGTTTCCCCCCCATGTTCTGTGGTAGTGGTGGCTGCTGGGTCCGCCCGGCGGATGGAGGGGATCGATAAGATACTGACTCCTTTAGGTGAATTGCCTGTGCTGGTACATACACTATACGCCTTTCAGGACTGCCCCGTGGTCCGTGAGGTAGTGGTGGTCACGCGGGAAGATCTGCTGGTAGAAGTAAGCCGCCTCTGCAAGGATTTTGCTTTGGATAAGGTGAGCAAGGTCATCGTAGGCGGTGCGGAGCGGATCCACTCGGTGCAGGCGGGGCTGCGGGAAGTAGACCCGGAGGCAGAACTTATTGCCATCCACGACGGAGCCCGTCCTCTGGTCACACCACAGGTCGTTGAAGAAGCGGTAGCTGCCGCCGCCCAGTCCGGCGCAGCCGCTCCAGCGATCCCGGTCATTGATACCATCAAGCGTTGGGAGGATGGCCTGGGGGTGGAGACGGTAGATCGCTCTGTTCTGCGGGCGGTTCAGACCCCACAGGTATTTGAAGCGGGGCTTATCCGGGCCGCCACCCAAAAGGCCTTAGAGGATGGAGAACTGCTCACCGACGACTGCGGAGCGGTAGAGCGGCTGGGCAAGAAGGTGACCCTGACAGAGGGCAGCAGAGAGAACATTAAGATTACGACTCCGCTGGACCTAGTGCTGGGGGAGGCGATTCTAACCGCCAGAACGGAGGGAAGGTTATGATAAATGTTAGAGTGGGACACGGCTATGACGTCCACCGGCTTACCTCTGGCCGAAAGCTGATCTTGGGAGGACAAGAGATCCCCTTTGAGCTGGGGCTGCTGGGCCATTCGGACGCGGATGTGCTGACCCATGCCGTTATGGATGCCCTGCTGGGTGCGGCGGGGTTGGGGGACATTGGCCGTCACTTTCCGGATACCGACCCAGCCTACGAAGGGGCGGACAGCATAAAGCTGCTGGAACATCTAACCGCGCGATTGAAGGAACAGGGCTGGCAGGTTGGTAACGTGGATGCCACCATTTTAGCCCAGAGGCCAAAACTGGCGCCCTACATCCCTGAAATGGGCCGCTGTCTGGCGGCAGCCATGGGAGTGGAGAGAGATCAGGTCAATGTAAAGGCCACCACTGAGGAGAAACTGGGCTTTACTGGGGCAGGGGAAGGAATGGCCGCCCACGCTGTGGCGTTAATTGTTCGATGACAAAATGGCAGGGGATAGCTTGCCCGTATACCGGTCAGGCAAAACAAAATAGCGATTTATCAAAAGCCTGTGCAGTAAAAAACTGCACGGGTTTTTTAATGGGTGATTTCAAGCACCGAAATGCTTGCCTCACAAACGCATACGGCGGGGGGCGGTTGGGCTCCTCCGGCCTGGATCGTGTTTTAGATCCGAGGAGTTTTGAGGCTCGTGATGTCAGTTAAGCGCTGTTTATTGGGAATTTTGCCTTGTTTGGGTTGGGGTTTAATGCTACAATCGGAACGAAACAGCAGCGCAGGCCTGACGGCTGACTCAGGACTAGGCGGCTGCAATAACAGGTGAAGGATTGGTCATTATGCTGAAGCTGCGTACAAAAATTACGTTGCTGGTTTGCTCCGTGATTGCAGCAATCTTGATTTTAAATCAATATCCTGTGTCCATGAGCTTGCGGCAGACGGTGATGGAGACAAGCGGTTCGGCCTTGCTGGATGTGGCGCGGCAGTGTTCTGTGGCGCTATCCCATTCCATGCAGATGGGGGATTATTCTGCACTTCCGGAGTTGGCAGCTCAGGCGCAGGAATGTACCAATTGTACCGGAATTGCCATTTTGGACCGGTCAGGAGAAGTCTGTTATAACTCACCTGGTCATGAAATCGAGCCCTCTGTCCTGGAACAATATGGATCCAGCCTGCCCGGAGAGATGGAATATAAAATTCAAAACAACAAGGACGGGGTAACCACGATTTATGCCGTTGCACCCATTGAAGGGCTGCAGGGAGAAACCTTGGGACGTGTTGTGGCGAAATTGCAGCATGAGCAAATTCCATCGGGTTTGCAGAAGGCCCAGCGTGAGCTGAATACAATGACGCTTTTGGTCATGCTCATTGCATTGCTGTTTGTTTGGGACCTGACGGACAATATAAAGGGAACCATGTTCAATTTGGAACCGGTGGAAATTGCGCAGCTTCTGGTAGAACGCAATGCTTTGATCGATGCGGTACGAGACGGCATTTTGTCGGTGGACGCCCAGGGAAAGATTATCCACGTCAACCGTACAGCCATGAAGCTATGCAGGCAGTCCCTGGAGCAATTCGATCCCAAGACGGATAGCTTTTCCCGGATATTTCCGAACAATTCGCTGGATCATCTGATTCACTGCGATCATCCCCTCTATGACCACGAGTGCCTGATCGGCAGAGACTGGTACTATGTGAACTTTGTCCCCATTAAAGTAGAACAACCGAAACATGAGAGTCTGCTGATTACGTTCCGCCCCAAGCAGGAAGTAGTTCGCTTTGCGGAAGACATCACCGGCGTGAAAAGTTATATTGAGGCCCTGCGCGGACAGATGCACGAATTTAATAACAAACTTCAGGTAGTAGCGGGCCTTGTGCAGGGAAAGAATTATGAGCAGCTGGGGCAGTATGTGAATTCCCTGATTCATCTGAAAAACCGTGAAATGGTAGAGATCAATAAGAAAATCAAAGATCCTATTTTAGCGGCCTTTCTGCTTAGTAAATTTGATCGGGCGGCAGAGCAAAAAGTAGATCTTATCTTAACGGATCATTCCGAAGTTCGAAGCAAACTATCACAGGAATTCCTTCAGGATCTGGTAGTAATTGTAGGAAATTTGTTGGAAAATGCCTTTGATGCGGTGCAGAACAGTGGGATGCGCACGGTTACCCTGGAGCTGATGGAGACAGGCGCAGAGCTGTCGGTATCCGTGTGGAATTCCGGCCCGCCGATTCCGCAAAATCTCATTGAAAAGCTGTTTGATTACGGAGTTACCACCAAGGAAGAGGGACATGGAATCGGGCTTTATTTGGTGCGCCAAGCGTGTAACCGCTACAACGGCTATACTACGGTGGTCAGTGATCCCAAAGATGGGACGGAATTTACCACTCATATCCCGATCCCGGAGAAGACAGGAGGAGAACTATGTACCGAGTGTTGATCGTAGAGGATGATCCGCAGGTGGCCAGCATCCATTCCCTTTATCTAGCGCAAGCGGGTTTTGATGTGGTTGGCATTGCTGGGGATATGAAAACTGCGTTGGAATTGCTCAGCCAGTATCAGGTGCACCTGATATTGCTGGACATCTATCTCCCTGGAGGGAGCGGACTACAGCTGCTTCGGAAAATCCGGACGGAGGAACAGCAGATTGAGGTTATCATGGTGTCTGCAGCCAAGGACGGAGCTCAAATTCGGGAGGCATTTCGGCTGGGGTGCCTGGATTACATCATGAAGCCTTTTACCTACGACCGTCTGCAAGATGGATTGGAAAAGTTTCAGATTCGTTATCAGATTCTGAACAAGGAGACGCTCAGTCAAAAGGAAGTGGATCTGTTGGCTGAGCGGCAACATGAGTCCCATGTCCCCCTGTGCTTGCCCAAGGGCATCGACAGGCAGACACTGAAACTGGTGTGTGCCGCGGTGCTGAATGTCAAGGCTCCTTTTGGAGTACATGAGGTGGGGGAGGAGATCCAACTGTCCAGAGTATCGGCAAAAAAGTACCTGGATTTCCTTTGTGACCAAAAGCTGCTTCAGCAGACCTATGTGTATGGCAATAAAGGGCGTCCGGCAAATCTCTATCAACTTGCGGCGGCATCGCAGCTGCAGGAGATGGTCGAGCGGCTGGACCACATGTAACGACAGGCTGCTTATTTTAATTACATAATTCACAGAAAACTTACAAAATATTTACTGGCTTTCTTTTGATGATATACTAAAGTTGGCTGTGGAGCATGGGTGGAGGAAGACGATGTCACAGTTATATCGACTGCTGGAAAAACAGTTTCATTTAACTGAAAATGCGACTACTGTGCGCACAGAGGTTATTGCTGGCGTGACCACCTTTGCCACAATGTCCTATGTCTTGGCCACGGTACCGAATATTCTCAGCAATGCTGGTCTGGCAAAGGATTCGATATTAAGCGCAATGATTCTGATGATCATGATTTGCAGTGTTGCAATGGCGCTTTATACCAACCGACCCTTTGCAATGGCCCCAGGTATGAGCTCGGTGGCGGTGATTGGACAGACCATAGGAGAGGCAGGAATCTCTGTGGAGGTGGCCTTTGGGCTGGTTTTTCTCAGCGGGGTCATTTTTGTGCTGATCTCCTTTATCGGACTGCGAGAACTGGTCGTCAAGGTGATCCCCACCAGTGTAAAAATTTCCATCAGTGCCGGAATTGGCCTGTTCATTGCTCTGATCGGGCTGAAGTCCGGCGGCGTTATTGTAGCGAGTGCCTCAGACTCTTTAAATTTTGGAGATTTGACATCTCCCAACGTATTTTTGTTTGTTGTTGGCTTTGTGGTGCTCCTCTTCCTGGAGGCAAGGAAGTTTCGCGGCAGCATGATTGTCTCGATCTTGGTGGTGACGTTGCTGGCCATCCCTATGGGGATTGCCGTGGTGCCGGAAAAGATGGTGCAGCTTCCGGCTTCCCCCATGGAGACAGCGTTCCGGATCGACATTCTTGGCGCATTGAAGCCAGAATATATTCCGTGGCTGTTTACGTTCTTTGTCCCGGATTTTTTTGGAACGATGGGCATCATTCTGGGCATTGCCAACCGGGCCAATTGGCTGGATGCGGATGGCAATATGCCGGAGATTGAAAAGTGCTTCAAGGTGGATTCTCTGTCCACAGTGGCAGGCAGCCTGGTTGCCATGCCGGTTATGACCACCTATCTGGAATCGGTAAGCGGCGTAGAAGATGGAGGAAGAACCGGGCTGACAGGAGTGGTCACCTCGGTGATGTTTGGCCTTATGCTCCTTTTTACTCCCTTTGCGCTGATGATCCCTATTGTGGCTACGGGACCGGTATTGTTTTATATTGGACTTCAGATGCTAAGTGCCATGAAAAACATTAATTACGATGATGTAACGGAGTACATTCCGGCTTTTATTGCCGTTTCTATGACTATTTTTACAAATAATATTGCAAATGGCCTTTCTCTCTCTGTTCTTGCATATGTATTTCTAAAGGTGGCAGCCGGAAAAGGGAAAGAACTCCATGCGGCTATGTACGGCCTGTCTATCTTTCTGATCTATTATTTTTCCACCTTACTCTAACTCGGCAGGAGTGAATCATCCAGGTCGCCTGCCGTGTAAGTTTCATTCGGATTTTTTGTATCGGATGGAGGAAACGATCCATTGCCGTTTCTGCTGTTCGAGCAATAAAAATCACCGGAAAAGCTTTCCGGGCAGCGACACTTGGATATTAAGGAGGAAGAGAAATGAGCAGTTTGAGTACCACGTTAGAAAAACGGTTCCGGCTGAGGGAAAACGGAACCAATCTAAGAACGGAGCTGCTGGCTGGCGTTACCACGTTTGCCACGATGTCCTACGTTCTGGCTACGATCCCCAATATGCTGGAGCAGGCCGGACTTGTGCGAGGAGCCGTGCTGACAGCACTGATCTTTGCCATCGTAATCTGCAGCGTAGCAATGGCGCTTTATACCAACCGCCCCTTCTGCTTAGCCCCTGGTATGAGTTCGGTGGCGATTATCAGCTCCATTGATTCCATTGGCATGCCATTGGAGACGGCCTTCGGATTGATCTTTATTGAAGGTGTTATTTTTGTTATCATCTCGTTTGCGGGACTGCGCAACATCATCGCTACCGCGATTCCGGCAAGCATTAAGATCGCACTGAGCGGCGGCATTGGACTGTATATCGCCCTGATCGGTCTGAAATCCGGCGGCATCATTGTTTCCAGCCAGAGCAACACCCTGATCTTTGGCGATTTGAGCACCCCCAAGGCCCTGATGTTTGGCATCGGTTTCCTGCTGGTGCTGATTTTTGAGGCCCGGAAGATCAAGGGAAGCATGATCCTTTCCATTATTATTGTGACTCTGGTGGGGATTCCTCTTGGCGTTACTACGCTGCCCACCAGTCTCTTGAATCCCCCTGCGGGTATCAGCGATGTGACCTTCCGCATTGATGTACTGAGTGCCCTTCGTCCGGAATATTTCCCCTGGCTTCTGACCTTCTTTGTGCCTGACTTTTTCGGAACCATGGGCATTATTCTGGGTGTAGCCAATCAGGCTGGCTGGCTGGACAAGAACGGCGATATGCCTGGGATTGAAAAATGCTTCAAAGTGGACTCTCTGTCCACCGTGGGCGGCAGCCTGTTCTGTATGCCCGTTATGACTACTTACCTGGAATCTGCCAGCGGCGTAGAGGACGGAGGCCGCACCGGTCTTACTTCTGTCACTACGAGCGTCCTGTTTGCACTGATGCTGCTGTTTACCCCCTTGGCGCTGATGGTGCCCGGTGTCGCTACCGGCCCCGTCCTTACCATCATCGGCTTCCAGATGCTCAGCTCTACCCTCGTACACGGTATCTTCAATGCGTATTTTCATCGTGCCACCTCACTGCTTCGGTTTTTCTTTTTCTTATTGA
>CALWVV010000019.1 GCA_944385035.1 uncultured Oscillospiraceae bacterium
AAACTGTCCATGGAGCGCTCTTCTGCCATTAGATTCTGGGTATCCATGATCCGCAGCACCAGTTTTCTCTCCGGTTTTTCCAGTCGCTCAATGAGCTGACGGTGGCAAACTTCAATTTCCTGTTCAGCTTCTGCCATGGGCACAGGTGTATAAAATCTATCATACAGCAGTTTCAGTGTATTGCGCATATTATCCTACCCCCTTGTAGCAAGACAACATACCACAAGCGGATAGAAAAAGCCACAACAATATTTGCATCACTGCAATTTAACTGCATCCAAATTTCGGAAGTTGTTTTTGTGAAGCATAGGCCAAAATGAAGGCATATGGAACACCACATGCCCTCATTTTCCCCATATACGGCTGGGGCTTAACCCGTATCGAGAGATCGTTTTTCGCAGCACTTCTCAAATAGCGGGGGCGAGGACAGTTAACCGGCTGTTTTCGCCCTTTTCTGACGTGCGCAAAAAGAAGGGCCTGCGGATTTTCCGCAGGCTCTTCCACGCTGATGCGCAAAATCGGTTTTTTGTTGTCCTTTTGCGGGGGTGCCTATGGGGCACAGGCGTTTTTTGTTCTGTATAGGCTCGCCGTCCTCAAGGCGGCAGCCCCCATTTGATCCATTACTTGCAGAAGTCCTTTGCGACCTCCACAATGTGCTCCGCGCACAGGCCGAACTGCTTGAGCAGGGCGGCGGCGGGGCCGGAGTGGCCAAACTCGTCGTTCACGCCGATGCGGCGCACGGGAACAGGACACTTCTCACTCACAAGACCGCATACGGCCTCACCCAGACCACCCAGAATGGAGTGCTCCTCGCAGGTAATGATCTTCCCGCACTCCTGGGCTGCCTTCAGCACCAGCTCCTCGTCCAGAGGCTTCACCGTGGCCATGTTGATGACCCGTGCGGAGATTCCGGCCTCCTTCAGAACTTTTCCGGCCTCCATCGCCTCGGCTACCATCAAGCCGTTGGCGATAATGGCCACGTCGGTGCCCTCCTGGAGGACCTCGCCCTTGCCGATCTCAAAGGTATAGTTGGCCTCGTCGTGGAACACAGGAACGGCGGAGCGGCCAAAGCGCATATAGACCGGGCCCACATGCTCATAGGCGGCCTTTACCATGGCCTTTGCCTCCACGTCGTCGGCGGGGGACATGACCACCATGCCGGGGATGGAGCGCATCAGGGCGTAGTCCTCGCAGCACTGGTGGGAGGCTCCGTCCTCGCCCACGGAGATGCCGCCGTGGGTGGCGCCGATCTTCACATTCAGGTGGGGGTAGCCGATGGAGTTGCGCACCTGCTCAAAGGCGCGCCCGGCAGCGAACATGGCAAAGCTGGAGGCAAAGGGCACCAATCCCATGGTGGAGGCTCCGGCGGCCACTGCCATCATGTTGCCCTCGGCAATGCCGCAGTTGAAGTGGCGGTCGGGATAGGCCTTCTTAAAGGTACCCGTCTTGGTGGCTCCGGCCAGGTCCGCGTCAAAGACAATAACGTCCTCGTGCTCCGCGGCCAGCTCCTTCAGAGCGTTGCCATAGCTTTCGCGGGTCGCGATCTTCTTCACATCTGCCATCTTACATCGCCTCCAGTTCCGCCAGCTGAGCCTTAAGCTCCTTCATGGCAATTGCATATTCCTCATCGTTGGGGGCCTTGCCGTGCCAGCCCACCTGGTTCTCCATGTAGCTGACGCCCTTGCCCTTGGTGGTCTTCATCACAATGGCAAAGGGCACACCCTTTGTCTGGCGGGCCTTGGCAAAGGCGGCCTCTATCTGGTCAAAGTCGTGTCCGTCGATCTCCGCCACCTCAAAGCCAAAGGCACGCAGCTTCTCGGGGATGGGATAGGGACTCATGACCTCGTCGATCCTACCGTCGATCTGCAGGCCGTTGTTGTCGATGATCACGCACAGGTTGTCCAGCTTATAGTGGTGGGCGAACATCATGGCCTCCCACACCTGGCCCTCTTCGATCTCACCGTCGCCCAGCAGGGCATACACCCGGCAGTCCATCCCCTTGTGCTTGGCAGCCAGAGCCATACCGGCTGCAGCAGAGATGCCCTGGCCCAGAGAACCGGTGGACATATCCACACCGGGGGTCTCGTTCATGTTGGGGTGGCCCTGGAGGTAGCTGCCGATATGGCGCAGGGTGGGCAGATCCTCCACAGGGAAGAAGCCCCGGTTGGCCAGAGCGGCATACAGCCCAGGGGCAGTGTGCCCCTTGGAGAGGACAAAACGGTCCCGCTCCTCCCACTTGGGGTTCTTGGGGTCCACCTTCATCTCTTTAAAATAGAGGTATGTAAACAGGTCCGCGGCGGACAGGCTTCCGCCGGGATGGCCCGCCTTGGCGCCGTAGGTGCCTTCAATGACTCCCATGCGCACCTTACAGGCGGTCACCATGAGCTGCTTTTTCTCGCTGGCTGTCATAGCGTTCTCCCTTTCATCAAAAGATATCGTTCTCCTATAGAAAACGGCCAAATTGGTTACAAATCATTATAAAACAGGCCCGTTAAAATTACAAGAGGGCGCACAAAAAAAGCCCGTCCTGCCGTGGCAGGACGGGTCTTGCTTGTGCGTTTACTGTGCCTCGCCTGAGGGGAAAGCGGTATAGGCCTCATCGGCGGAGATGGTCACGCCGATGTCCTCCAGCACCAGATCCCCGCCATCCGCGGCGGTGAAATAGACCTCAACGGTGCCGTCCTCGGTGCCGACCCACTTCTCAAGCGTTCTCTTGATGCTGTCCAGAATGGTCTGATCCAGCTGTCTGGCATCCAGGACATGGAACTCTTCCTTCTGCTCCTGGGGAGGACCCACATACAAAGCGCTGGTCTCAGCAAAGGACACCACGATCTTTCCGTTGCCCTCCACGGCGCTCACCACATCCAGATTCCAGCCGGTCAGTTCGGCCATGCTCTGAATAATGGACTCAGGAGTGACCTCCCCGGAAATCTCCTGGGTATAGACGTAAAAGTCGCCGTCTCTTCCTACGTAGAGGCTGACACTTTCCGTCTCCTGCTGGGAAGTGGAAGCGCTGCTTCCCGCACTGCTCATATCGCCGCCGGAGCTGGAGGCTGAGCTGGAAATGGAGCTGGAACTGCCGCCCGCAGAGGAAGAGGCAGGTTCCTTCTCCCCACCGGAGCAGGAGGTCAGGGCCAGCAGCAGGGCGCCGGCACAGGTGATGGCTAGCATTCGTTTCATCGTTTGTTCTCCTTTCTTGGACGCCGCCCCTCCCGGAGTGGAGGGGACGGACCGGGGGAACACCTGGGTGTCCCCTTCGGTAGGTGCCATCATACCCGACATCCGTGAAGAAATCATGGCTCCAATATGAACTTTCCTAAAACGTTTTCTGAAGTTTCTGTTCCATCAAAACCAGATTTTTTTGCAGCCGCTCATTGCCCGGCTCCTTTTCCAGCGCCTTTTTCACCTCTTCCACCGCTTGGGCATAGGCTCCGGTGCGGTAGTAGGCCATGGCACGCAGATCATAGGGAAGGCTGCCCCAGGCCTCGGCCTCACAGATGTAGCTGGCCGGCCGTTCGGTGATGGCCAGAGCACAGGCGGTAAAATACAGCACTCCCTCCCACTCTCCCTGGAGATAGAGCATAAAAGCCAGATCCATATAGGGCTCCCGCAGGTGGGGGGCCTCGGTAATGGCCCGGAGGTACCAGTCCCTGGCCTCCAGCTTCTCCCCTTTGTTCCAATAGGCCTTGGCAATGTAGCGCATGGAGGCCGCCCGCTCATCCCGCCAGGTGGCCCTTGGAAGGGCAAGGTGGCGCTTCAGCGTGCGGATACAGTCGTCCCACCGGCGGCGGTAAAGGTACTCCCGCCCCAGATAATGGACGTTCCGGTCATCCTCCGGAGCCTCCTTCACCGACAGCTCCAGAAGAGGTAAGTACTGTGCCCTGGACTTCTTCGGGTCTGGGTGGTGGTCCAGTTGGATGCCCTCCGCCCGCACCATGGGGCCCTCCCGCCCCTCGCCCGTCCATTCCAGCACCTCATGGACCGGATGGACCCATTGGTAGCCACGGCGGGCGTGGATCTTCTCGTACCAGAAGGTCACCCCCTCTGACCCGTCCGCGTTAAAGGACCAGGTATAGCGGTAATTGGCCCGCCCTGCCCCCGGCACCCAGGCCCGCTCCAGTTTTTCCCGCCAGCCGGGATGAAAGACCTCATCCAGATCGGTACACACACAGATGTCCACGTCCTCGTCCACCAGCTCCATGGAGCGGTTTCGGGCCACGTCAAAACGCCAGGGAACGATTGTTTCCACCGTGACCTGTGCCCCCCGCGCTCTCAGCCGCTGCACCGTGTCGTCCTCTGACCCGGTATCCAGCACCACCACCTGGTCCGCCTCGGACATGGAATCCATCCACCGGTCTACAAACTGACTCTCATTTTTACAGATGGCATAGACCCAAACCTTATATTGACTCATAAGTCCCCCCTTTGAAAGGGCCGGCACCCCCGAAGGGGCGCCGGCTGCAGGTTTTACACGAACTTATTCGGCCAGGATGCCTACCGCGCGCAGGCTGGAGAGCAGCTGGTTGAAGGCCGTGACCACGTCGCTGGTGCTGGTGGCATTGGGCACCGCCGCCGCCCGTGCCAGCAGTCCGCTCGGGCCGGTGGGGCCAGTAGGACCGGTGGGACCGGTGGCACCCTCCGCGCCCGCAGGTCCCTGGGCACCGGCAGGGCCTTCCGGCCCAGTGGGGCCAGTGGGACCGGTCTCGCCAGTATCACCCTTCGCGCCGGCAGGACCCGCAGGACCCGTATCGCCGGTATCACCTTTAGCCCCCTGGGGTCCAGCAGGGCCGGTGGGACCGGTAGCGCCTTCCGCTCCAGCGGTACCCTGGGGACCCGTGGGACCGGTAGGACCAGTAGGCCCGGTGGGACCAGTGGCGCCCTCCGCGCCCGCAGGTCCCTGGGCACCGGCAGGGCCTTCCGGCCCGGTGGGGCCAGTGGGGCCATCCGCTCCAGCCTGACCCTGAGGCCCGGTGGGACCAGTAGGACCGGTGGCGCCAGTACCCGCAGGGCCAGTGGGTCCAGTGGGACCAGTGACTCCGGCAGGGCCGGTAGGTCCGGTGGGACCGGTCACACCGGCAGGGCCGGAGGGGCCAGTGGCACCTTGGATTCCCTGGGGCCCGGTGGGGCCAGTGGGACCCTGGACAGAAACCAACTCATAATCTGCAGAACTGCCCGGTGTGCCGGTGGGGTTTCCGATCCGGGCCCGGTACAGGCTTCCGTTATAGGTGACAAAATCGCCCAGAGCATAGGGAGTGCCGGGAACAAAGGTAGTCACCGTCTGTAACCCCTCTCCCATGGGCCCGGTGGGACCAGTGGGGCCCGTGGGGCCCTGAAGTCCCTGGGGACCAGTGGGTCCGGTGGGACCGGGGATGCCGTTGGGGCCGGGAATCCCCTGAGGCCCGGTGGGTCCGGTGGCGCCGTTGGGGCCGGGATAGCCCTGGGGGCCAGTGGGTCCGGTGGGACCGGCAGGGCCGGTGGGTCCGGTGGGACCGCTCACCGGACCGGGACAGGGAGGTACGGGACCGGGACCAGGACAGGGAGGCACCGGGTTGGGGCCTGGGCAGGGAGGCACCGGCCAAGGATTGGGGCAGGGGTCCGGACGGGGGCAGGGATCCGGACAGGGGCAGGGATTGTGCCCATGGCAGGGAGGTACCGGAGGCATGGGCGGAGTGGGACAGCAGCCGGAATTGCAGCCGCAGCCGGAATTGCAGCCGCAGCCGGAATTGCAGCCGCAGCCGCTGTTTCCGCTCAGATAGGCCACGACCCCGTCTCTGCGGCTCTGCTCCCACTCAGAAGCATAGCATCGTTTCATAAAACGCTCCTTCTTCAAAGTTGATGGTTGTGGCCATGCCCATCCTCTGGGTACGCCACACTCCATACTATGTTCCCCGCCCACATGGGTGCGTCCAGCCTTTACACAGCCAAAGATTTCTGTCATAATAGGGGACAAGAAAGGGGGAGCGCGCCGTGAAGCAGTATGTCGTCGCCCTGGACCAGGGCACCACCAGCAGCCGGTGCATCATCTTTGACCGGGATCAGCGGATCGTGGGAGTGGCCCAACGGGAATTTACCCAGATTTACCCAAAGCCGGGCTGGGTGGAACACGATCCTATGGAGATCTGGTCCAGCCAGTACTCCGTCCTTACCGAGGCCCTGGCCCAGACGGGCATCGCCCCCGAGGACATTGCCGCCATCGGCATCACCAACCAGCGGGAGACCACCATCGTCTGGGATAGACAGACCGGCCGTCCCATCTATAACGCCATTGTCTGGCAGTGCCGGCGCACGGCAGGACTGTGCGAGGAGCTGAAGAAAGACCAGGCGTTCACCGACTACATCCAGACCCACACTGGCCTTCTCATCGACGCCTATTTCTCTGCCACCAAAATCAAGTGGATTCTGGACCAGGTGGAGGGGGCCCGGCAGCGGGCAGAGGCGGGAGAGCTTCTCTTTGGCACAGTGGACAGCTGGCTTGTGTGGAAGCTCACCGGCGGAAAGGCCCACGTCACCGATTACACCAACGCCAGCCGCACCATGCTTTTTGACATTGAGAAGCTATGCTGGGACGCCTCCATCTGTGAAAAGCTGGGCATTCCCCAAGCCATGCTCCCTCAGGTGATGGACTCCAGCGCCATCTACGGCACCGTCAACCTCCAGGGCGTGGAGGTGCCCATTGCGGGCATCGCAGGGGATCAGCAGGCCGCCCTCTTCGGCCAGGCCTGTTTTGCTCCGGGCGAGGCCAAAAACACCTACGGGACCGGTTGCTTCCTGCTGATGAACACCGGCAGCCGCCTGTGCCGCAGCCAGAACGGCCTGGTATCTACCATTGCCGTGGGCCTCAACGGCCAGGTGGAGTACGCCCTGGAGGGCTCTGTCTTTGTCGGCGGGGCGGTCATCCAGTGGTTGCGGGATGAGCTGCGCTTTATTACCGAATCCAGAGACGCGGAGTATTACGCCTCCAAGGTCCCCGACACAGGGGGCGTCTATCTGGTCCCCGCCTTTACCGGTCTGGGTGCCCCCCACTGGGACATGTATGCCAGGGGCGCCCTGGTGGGCCTTACCCGCGGCACCAGCCGGGAGCACATCATCCGGGCCGCCCAGGAGTCCATCGCCTATCAGGTCTATGACCTGGTGGAGGCCATGGAAAAGGACACGGGCATCCCCCTGTCCGCCCTCAACGCCGACGGAGGAGCCAGCCGGGACAAGTTCCTCATGCAGTTCCAGTCGGACATTTTGAATAAGCCCCTCCACCGCCCCGCCATCACCGAGACCACCGCCCTGGGGGCAGCCTGTCTGGCCGGGCTGGCCGTGGGCATGTGGAAGGACCGCTCGGAGCTGCGTCAGCGCCGGCTTCTCTCCCAGAACTATGAACCCCACATGGACCAGGCCCGGCGGGAGCAGCTCCTCCGGGGCTGGCACAAGGCGGTGGGGCGCAGCCTTGACTGGGAAGAGCACACATAAGGAGGCACATCCATGTTAAAACCCATTGAGCTGCCCACCCTCCTCTTTTGGGAGAACGGCAACAGCTGGTACGGCAGCAAGGGCCTGGCCCGCTTTTTTATCAAGCCTGAAAAGCCCGAGGGGGAGGAGGAGCCCCGGCTGAACGTCCAGCTGTGGCGGGGGCCGCTGTGTATGGACTTAAGCGAGATTCTCTCCACCGCACAATTCCCCGTCACCGAGGAAGGCCTCCAGCAGACCACCGCCTGGCTGGAGGAACAGGTCAAAATGCTTAACGAAGGGTAAATAAGGCTACAAAAAATCCCATCCGTTATCGAACGGATGGGATTTTTTAGTTCTTTGGCAAGGCGTTCCGCTGCCCACAGGCAGTGGAATCAAATAAAATCTGATTTGTTAAAGCTCCGCCACAGGATTTTTCCCCACCGCGATCTTCAGCAGAATGGGGGTCACCAGGGCCGAGGCCACAATGCTCAGCACAATGGCGGGCAGGGCCACCTCGGGGATCAGGCCGGAGTCCAGGCCCTTCTGGGCCACCATCAGAGCTACCTCACTCCGGGCCACCATGCCGATGCCCACCACCAGGGACTGGTGTCCGGACATCCCGCACAGCTTGGCCCCCAGGCCACAGCCCATAATCTTAGAGATCACCGCCGCCACAATGAGCAGCAGGGCAAAGAGTAAAATCTCCGAGTTCATATTGCGCATATTGGTCATCATACCGATGTTGGCAAAGAACACGGGGGTAAAGACCATGTAGGCAGTGACGGTAAACTTCTTAGCCACAAACTGCCGGGCCTTGGTCACGTTGCAGAGGATGAGGCCGGCAAAGTAGGCGCCGGTGATGTCGGCCACGCCGAACCAGACCTCGGCCACATAGGACATCAGCAGACAGAAGGCCAGGGCCCACACCGCCACCCGGCGGCTGTGCCAGTGTTCCTCGGCGATATAGCCGAAGAGCTTGCGCACCACCAGGCCCACCACCAGTACAAACACAAAGAAGAGCACAATGTGGGTGATGACCTCCAGGGGGTTGGACTCCCCGGTGCTGAAGCCGCTGAGGAAGGACAGCACGATGATTCCCAGGATGTCGTCAATGAGGGCGGCGCTCAAGAGCACTGTTCCCGTCTTGGTTTTCAGCTTGCCCATCTCATTGAGGGTCTCCACCGTGATGGACACGGAGGTGGCAGCAAATACCGCGCCCATAAAGCTGGCCTTCAAAATGGCCATGGCGCTGGACTGCTCGGGGAAGAAGATCAGATACACCCCGCCGCACAGGATCATGGGGAAAATAACGCCCAGAAGGGCCACCACAAAGGCCTGTACACCGGTGGCCTTCAGTTCCTTCATATCCGTGTCGATACCGGCGGTGAACATGAGCATGATGACGCCGATCTCCGCCGTCTTGACCAGAAAGTCCGTGCTCTCCAGCACGCCGAAGCCCGTGGGGCCCAGGATGATACCGGCAAGCAGCGCACCCAGGACCTGGGGCAGCTGGATTCGCTCGGTGGCCAGGCCCAGCACCTTGGTGGAGAGCAGTATGATGGCTAAAAGCAGCAAAAAGGTATACGATTCCATAATTCCCTCCAAAAATCAAAGAAGTCGTCCGGAAGCCATTGCTCCGGGCCGACTTCAAGCATTATAATCACCTGACCCTCACAAGTCAACCAGCATTTCCACAGGAAATTTCCCGTTTCACTTTCCTTTGTGAGGAAAATTGTCCCCTTTTCTTTTTCTGCCGTTTCCGGCGCTTATCGTCCCCGGTCATCCCCTTGCACGGCAGAGCGGCTCATGGTAAAATGAGATATTCCTTTGCCCTGGGACAAGCCACGGGCTATTCTTGTAATTGGAAATGAGAGGATCATCATGAAACGAACGCTGATCTGCGCCCTGCTGTGCGCCGCCCTGGCGCTGAATCTGGCAGGCTGTGCCGGACAGAGCGCCCCCAGCGCCTCTGCCGGGGCCTCCGCTTCCGCCGCCCAAAGTACCCCCGCCGGGGAGAGCATCACCTTTACCGACGATCTGGGGCGGGAGGTCACCCTCTCCTCCCCCAAACGGGTGGCCGCCCTCATCGGCAGCTTTGCCGACGTGTGGTGCCTGGCCGGGGGGAAGGACACCCTGGTGGCCGCCGCCGACGACAGCTGGACCCAGTTTGACCTGGGGCTCGGTGAGGAGGTCAAAAATCTGGGGGCAGTGAAGACCCCCAGCCAGGAGATCCTCCTGGCCGCCGACCCGGACTTTGTCATCGGCAGCACCAAAACCGCCGCCGATGTGGAGCTCATGGACCTGATGGACGAGCTGGGCATCCCTGCGGCCTGCTTTGACATCAGCTCCTATGAGGACTACCTGCGCATGCTGGACATCTGCACCCAGCTCACCGGGGACACGGAGGCCTATGAGGCGCACGGCACCGCAGTGCAGGAGCAGATCGATGCCGCACGCTCCCGCGCCGACGGCAGCAATCCCACCGTGCTCTATGTCCGGGCCACCGGCTCCAGCTGCAAGGTGAAAAACAGCGAAAACACCGTTCTGGGCGAAATGCTCGCTGACCTGGGCTGTGTGAACATCGCCGACAGCGAGACCTCCCTGCTGGAGAGCCTGAGCATGGAGACCATTCTGGCCTGTGACCCGGAGTACATCTTTGTGGTCCTCCAGGGCTCCGATCCCACCGACGCCGAGATCACCCTTCAGAACGCCCTGCTGTCCGACCCCGCCTGGAACAGCCTCACCGCGGTGAAGGAGGGGCGGCTTTACTACATGGACCAGCAGCTCTACAACGTCAAACCAAATGCCCGGTGGGGAGAGGCCTATGAAAAGCTTGCGGACATCCTCTATCCAGAGGAGTAATCACAACTTCATCGTGCTGTGCCTGCTGGGACTCTTTCTGGCCGTGGGAGCTTTGAGCCTGCTGCTGGGGCCAGAGGCCATTGCCCCCGGCCAGGTGCTCCAGGGCCTTTTTGACCCGGCGGACACTGTTGTCCGGCGCATTGTCCTCTATGTGCGCCTGCCCCGCACCCTGGCCGGGCTGCTGGCCGGGGCGGCGCTGGCCTGTGCGGGGGTCATCGTCCAGGTGGTGCTCTCTAACCCCCTGGCCGCCCCCAGCACCATCGGGGTCAACTCCGGGGCGGGCCTGGCCGCGGCCCTGTGCTGTGCCCTGGCCCCCACCCATTTGACCGCAGTCCCCTTTGCCGCCTTTGCCGGGGCCTTTTTGGGGGCGGTGATCGTGCTGGCCATTGCCGAGCGCACGGGGGCCTCCCGGCTCACCCTGGTGCTGGCGGGCCTTGCCATTTCCGGTATCTTCAGCGCCGGGGTGGACACCATCCTCACCTTTGTCCCCGAGTCCCTCAACGGCTACTCCGACTTTCGCATCGGCGGGCTGGACGGGGTATCCCTGCGCCAGCTTAAGCCCGCCGCCCTGCTCATCCTTCCCTCCCTGCTGCTGTCCCTGTCCCTGCACAACGAGCTGGACCTTCTCTCCCTGGGCCAGGAACAGGCCCAGGCTCTGGGTCTGCGGGCGAAAAAGCTGCGTCTTGTGGCCCTGGGTCTTGCTTCGGTCCTGGCGGGGGCGGCGGTAAGCTTCTGCGGCCTCATTGGCTTTGTGGGATTGATGGTCCCCCACATCATGCGCCGCCTGGTGGGAGAGGAGAGCGGAGCGCTCCTGCTCACCTGCGCCCTGGGCGGCGGGACGGTGTTGTGCGGATGCGACCTGCTGGCCCGGCTGCTCTTTGCCCCCTATGAACTGCCCGTAGGCATTCTCATGTCCCTGCTGGGCGGTCCCTTCTTTATCTGGCTGCTTCTGCGGCAGAGAGGGGGGCGCCACCGTGGTTGAAGTGCAAAACCTGTTTGTGGGGTATGGCGAGACCCCCGTCCTTTCCGACATTTCCCTGGCCTTCCCGCCCGGACAGGTCACTGGGGTACTGGGCCCCAACGGCTGCGGCAAAAGCACCCTTCTGAAGGCCGCTTTGGGTCTTATTCCCATTCAGGGGGGCCAGGTGCTGGTGGACGGCAAACCGCTCAGCACCCTGCCCCCCCGTGATGTGGCCCAGCGGGCCGCCTACCTGGCCCAGAGCCGCAGTGTACCCAGCATCACCGCCCGGCGCATGGTGCTCCACGGCCGCTTTCCCTATTTGTCCTACCCCCGGCGCTACCGCCCCGAGGATTACCAGATGGCCGACCAGGCCCTTCAATGGGCGGACGCGGCGGACCTCAGCCACCGGCTGATGGAGGAGCTCAGCGGCGGCCAGCGGCAGAAGGTCTATCTGGCCATGGCCCTGGCCCAGGACACCCAGACCATTTTCATGGACGAGCCCATCACCTTTCTGGACATCAGCCACCAGCTGGAGGTAATGGCCCTGGCCCGGCGGCTTGCCGCTATGGGCCGGGCGGTGGTGCTGGTGCTCCATGACCTCAGTCTGGCCCTGCGGGGCTGCGACCGGATCGCCCTGCTGTCCGGAGGGGCTCTCCGGGCTCTGGGCTCTCCAGAGGAGGTCTTTCTCAGCGGGGTGCTGGACGAGGTCTTTCAGGTCCAGGTGGGCCGGATGAACACGGAGGAGGGCTGGCAGTACTACTGCTCCCCTCTCCTCCGGTAAAGGAGGACACCATGGCATATTTCCCTTTTTTTATTGATATCGCCGGGGCAGATGGCCTGGTGGTAGGGGGCGGTACCGTGGCCCTTCGGAAGGTGGAAAAGCTCCTTCCCTATGGCCCCCGGCTCACCCTCATCGCCCCGGACATCCGCCCGGAGCTGGAGGAAATTCCCGGCTTGACTATCCTACGCCGGGCCGCCCAGCCCCAGGACCTGGAGGGCCGGGCCTTTGTCATCGCCGCCGCGGGGGACCGGACGGTGAACGCCCAGTTTTCCCGCCTGTGCCGGGAGCGGAACATCCCGGTGAATGTGGTGGACAACAAGCAGGAGAGCTCCTTCCTCTTCCCCTGCCTCATCAAGCGTGGAAGCCTGTCTGTGGGCATCTCCACCGGCGGGGACAGTCCCTCAGCGGCCATTTATTGGAAGGAACGCTTTGCCGCTCTCATTCCCGGACAGATGGAGGAAATCCTGGATTATCTGGCCTGGGAGCGGCTGGCTGTCAAAGAAACGGTGCCCCAGCTCAAGCAGCGGGAGGCCATCCTGAAGGCCCTCTTTTCCGCCTGTATGGAGCGCCGCCGCCCCCTTACGCCTGAGGAACGAACTGAGATTGTTCGAAAGCTGGAGGAGAAACCATGAGCGAACACACTGGGTACGTCTATCTGATCGGGGCCGGGTGCGGCCGGTGGGACCTTATCACCCTCCGGGGCCTGCGTCTGCTGCAAAGCTGCGATGTGGTGGTCTATGACGATCTCATCGACCCCGCCCTGCTCTCCGCCGTCCCGGCCCAGACAGAGAAACTCTACATGGGCAAACGCCAGGGGAAGCACTCCGCCCCCCAGGAGGAGATCTCCCAGACTCTGGTCCGTCTGGCCCAGGCGGGCAAACGGGTGGCCCGGCTGAAGGGAGGCGACCCCTTTGTCTTCGGCCGGGGGGGCGAGGAGATGCTGGCCCTGAAGGAAGCGAGGGTCCCCTGTGAGGAGGTGCCCGGCATCCCCTCTCCCGTGGCCATTCCCGCCGAGGTGGGGATTCCCGTGACCCACCGGGGGCTCAGCCGGAGTTTTCATGTGATTACCGCCCACACCGCTGCCGACGGTTTGCCCCAGGATCTCAGCAAGCTGGCAGCACTCTCGGGCACTCTTGTCTTTCTCATGGGCCTGTCCCGGCTGGAGGCGCTGGCCCGCGGGCTGATGGAGGCGGGGAAAGACCCCAGCACTCCGGCGGCCGTGATCTCCGGGGGCTGTGCCCCAAAGCCTATGGCGGTGCGCAGCACCCTCTCCAACATTGCCCAAAAGGCGGCCCAGGCGGGGGTGGAGCCCCCCGCGGTCATTCTGGTGGGCGAGGTGGCCGCCCTGGACCTGACCTCCCCTCTCTCCCGGCCTTTGGAGGGGCTTGCGGTTGGCCTGACCGGAACCGGTGCCATTCAGGACAAGCTGCGCCCCCTTCTGGAGCAGCAGGGCGCCCTTGTCCACACTGTGATGAAGTCCCAGGTGGAGCCCCGCACACCATTCTTTGACCCCCAGCGGCTGTGCGATGGGACGCGGCGCTGGCTGGTCTTTACCAGCGCCAACGGGGTGGAGGAATTTTTCCGCCGGGTTTGCCGGAAGCGGCTTGATCTGCGCCGGTTCGCCTCCTGCTCCTTTGCCGTCATCGGTCCGGCCACCGGCAGGGCCCTGGAAGCGCACGGGTTCTTCCCCGACCTGTGCCCGGCGGAGCACACCAGTGCCGGCCTGGCCGATGCCCTGTGCAAGGCCCTCTCCCCTGGGACAGAATGTGTCCTTCTGCGTTCCGAGCTGGGGGCAGAGATTTTACCCCGGCTGCTGCGGGAGCACGGCATGTCCGTGCAGGAAATCCCCCTCTATACAGTGGAGACCACCGCCTCTGAGGAGGCGCTCCCATCCCTCTCTTACCTGTTTTTCGGCAGCGCCCAGGGGGTGGATGCCTATTTCAGCCGCTTCTCTGTCCTGCCGGAGGGCACCGTCCCGGTGTGCATAGGTCCAGTGACCGCCCAGCGGCTGAAGACATGGACCGGCAGGCCCTTTCTCACCGCTTCCACTCCCTCTGTTTCCGCCATGGTGGACGCTGTGTGCCGCCACGCGGCCTCAAAAATCCCATAAAATATCCCCCTGCTCCCATATTGGGAAGCAGGGGGATGTTTGTTTATTCGCAGTGGAGCTCCGCCAAAACGATCTCCGGACGGTTGTTCACCCGCAGGGGCACAAGACTGTTGCCCAGTCCTCGGGACACCACCATTTGGGTATCCCCCAGGGTATAAAGCCCCCCGTCATATTGGGGGAAAAACCCCTGGTTGGGGGCAATCACCCCACCCACAAAGGGGAGGCGCACCTGGCCCCCGTGGGCATGGCCGCTGAACACCAGGTTCATCCCCGCCTTGGCATAGGTCTCCAAAAGCTCCGGCCGGTGAATGAGAAGAATGGAATAGAGCTCCTCGTCCCGCAGCCGCTCCAGCTCTGCCTCTAAAAGCTCCGGCCAGCGGGCGGAATTTTTGTCCTGGAAGGTGGGGTCGTCCACCCCGATCAGGGCAATGGCAGCCCCCTGCCGGGTGAGGATAGCCCGCTCTCCACACAGGACATGGACCCCCATCTGGTCCAGGCTCCGCTCCAGCATCCAAAACTCCTCGGGAAGGCGGCTTTCATGGTTGCCGGGCACATAGTAGACCGGTGCCAGCTCCACCGCTCCTCGGGCAAACTCCAGAGCGGCATCCACATCGGTATGCCGGGAATCAATGAGGTCTCCGGTGATCACGATCACATCCGGCTTTGTTTCGGCCAGCAGGGTCAACAGCTGCCCGTTTCCCGCCCCAAACACCTCGTTGTGCAGATCAGAAATCTGGGCAATGCGAAATCCCTCAAAGGCGTGGGGCAGGTTCCGGTCCGTCACCGAGATGGTATGGACCATCACCGCCCGGTTCCCCCACCAGAGCCATCCCGCTGTCCCCGCCGCCAGGGCAGAGGCCAGACACAGTCCCAAAATGGTCTTTTTCTTCATGGCAGGCCCTCCTTGCTGTGTGGTTCTATGCTATCACAGCTTTCAGGGAAAAAAAGCAACTTTTTGAAAATTTTTTCTGAAAAAAGGGCCCGCCCTCTTCTGGGCGAGCCCTCTGTGTTTCTCCAAAATGTGGTCACAAGCCAGGAGCTTCCATCGCTTCCTGGGCGTGGCGGACAAAGATCCGGCGGACCTCCTCCAGCTCTCCCAGTCCCTGGAGCTGGCACAGGACCTCATAGCCCGCCAGGGCAAAGGCCTGTTTCCAGGAGTCCTCCTCCCCGGCCATGTCGTTGGTGGCGTGGTCCCCGGCCACGATCATCAGCGGCCGCAGCACCACCCGGCGGTACTGTCCTTCCCGGACCCGCTCCAGCACCGCTTCCAACCCCGGATCCGCTTCCACGGTACCCACAAACCAGTTCTTTCCCCCCAGTGCCCGAAGGACTTGCTCAAAGCGGGGATAAACCGCATTGCACCGGGCGGTGGTCCCATGTCCCATGAGTACCAGGGCAGTCTCCCCATCGTCCAGATGGGCCTGGGCCTGGATCAGCGCCCGAGCCACCCCTTGAACGTCTTCCTGGCTGGTGAGCAGGGGCTTTCCCACTGCCACACGCCGGAAATCCCCGGCCCGCTCCCGGACCGCCTCCAGCAGCTTCTGGTATTCCAGCCCCTCCAGCAGGTGGGTGGGCTGGACCACCAGCTCCTCCACCCCGTTGTCCACCGCGCGCTGCAGGGCCCGCTCCGTATGGTCAATGGTCAGCCCCTCCCTCTTTTCCGTCAGGGAGATGACTACCCGGCTGGTAAACGCCCGGCGCAGATCATAGGTGGGAAAGGCCTTCTCCAGGGTCTGTTCAATGGCGGCGATGGTCCGTTCCCGGCTCTGGGGGTAGCTGGTGCCAAAGCTCACGGCCAGCAGCTCCCGCTTGCCAATGCCATCCTCGCTGCGCGCCCGGTTGGATCCAACGGCGCCCGGTTCTCTCATCACAATTCCTCCTGCTCTGGGGTTTGACGCGGATGCGGAGAAATCGATCCCGAACCCCGGCCGCGCGGCAGCTTTGATGATACAATATCACCCGCGCTTCTGTCAAGGCAGCGCAGGCAGCGTTCCAGCCTCCAGACGGCAGTCACACCGCCGCTCCACATCCCAGGCAGAAAGGTAGGACTCCTCCAGGGGAATCCACCGCTCCTGAAATACCCGCAGCCTCTCCGGGCCGTTGCGCGCCAAAATCCGCGTCCGCTGAAGCTCCGGCTCCACGGTAAGAAATGCCCTGAGGTCATAGTAGTCCCACAGGCGTGGATGGCAGGCGTAGGCCCCCTCCACCAAAACTACCCTTCCGGGCTCCACCCGGACAGGCTCGCCCAGGGTCATGGTGCGGCAGTCAAACCGCCGGTAGCAGGCACTGCGCCCCTCGCTCAAAGGGCGCAGCACCTCCTCCAAAAACCGCTCATGGTCCACATTCTCCCCCGGAGTGCTCAGACGTTCCGGGGTGCGCTGCTCCGGGCGGAGAAAAAAGTGGTCCATATGAATGACCTGCCAGCCATACCGCTCTCCCAGAGCTCCGGCCAGGGTAGTTTTTCCCGACGCACACCGGCCATCCAGGGCCGCCAGCACCGGCTTTTGATCCCGGCTCAACACCTGAAGCCGCCGGACCAGTTCCGCAAGGCCATCTATGTGCCGGGGGGACGTACAGAGGTTTTCTGTCTTCACTGCGCGCTCCCCGTCCTCAGGCCTGGGCCCGCTGGGGATACCGGGTGGGAACGAGCCCCGCTTTCACCAGCACCATCACCAGGGCAGGCAGTACAATCAGCTGCAAAATAGCCCCAGGCATGGTACCCACAAAGTAGCTTCCCGTCCACATGGCCAGGGAATAGTGCTCCGTTCCGCCCAGATACTCCAGGGCCTGGACTGCGCCGCCCACCACACGGCCCAGCAGCATGGCGGGTACCAAAGCCAGATAGAGGTCGGCGTACAGGCTGCCGGTACGCCAGAGCTTCAGGAGCAGGCCGGCAAACAGCCCATAGGCCACCAGCTCCGGCACCATGTGCAGCAGCTGGGCCGACCCCGGCATTCCGGTGATCACACTGGATAAAATGGGCCCGGCGGCGCCGCACACCGCCCCCAGGCCTCCGCCGCAGATCAGGCCGCACAGCAGCACCGGCAGATGCATGGGGGACAGAGCCATTCCCAGCCCAAAGCTGTGGAAGGCAGTGGGAAGGACACAGCAAAGGGCAATACAAAGGGCACAAATACAGAGTTTTTTCACAGAGGACATGTTTTTTCTCCTTTCCGACACACAAAAAAGGTATGCTCTTTTCCTATGGAAAAGGGCATACCTTCCTGATACGCATAAAAATAGAATCGGTTCGCGGGGACAGGGCGCTTCAGCGCCGGGGGCCGGCTTCTTGCCGACAGTGGCTCTATTGTACCGGAGAAGGGGGCTTCTTGTCAAGAAAAGCTTCTACTTTTTTCCTTTCGTCCAGGCAAAGTCATAGGCCTCCCTCAGCCAGCCCAGCAGTTCTTCATCGATCTCCTCCGCCCGGGCGACCAGCACATGGTTGGTCCAGCGCCCAGGGTAGGGCTCCACCTTCACCGCCGCCCGCCTGGATTCCAAAGGGCGATCAAGGCCGATGGTCACCACAAGGCACTGCTCCGGCCAGTCCTTCTTCCGCCGCAGGGGCAGCGAGGCGGCAGCAAACAGGTGCTTGTGATAAAAGCTGATTTGGCTTTTCTGCACCTTCACCGAAGCTTCGGGAAAAGCCTGTTCCATCTGGGTGAACAACGCCTCATAGAGGGCCCGCTCCCGGAGCTTTTCTCCAAAAAAAGCCAGCACATCGGACGGGTAGTACTCAGATCGTTCCATCTGCGTTCCTCCTTTGTTTCATTTTAGCACAGCCCAGGCTTCCTGAACAGGGAAAAAAGCGCCCCGACGCAGATTTCTCCGCGCCGGGGCAACACACACACAAATGGAAACTTTCGCTCAGGCCACACCCACGGTGATGAGCAGGTTGGCAAACACCCGCTTCTCGCCGGTGGACACGGCCACGCGCACCTGGGGCAGGCCGCAGGCATCGTAAAACTCATACCGGCCCAGCTTATCCAGCTCCATGCCGCCCAGCATGGTCTGGAACTCCCCGAAAATCTCGGGGGTGGTGCCGTCGGCGGGGTCCATGACCTCAGCCTTTTCAATGTTGATGACGCTCTGGATGGCCTCCAGCACATCGGTGACGGTGGGAAGGCCGGGCTTCAGACCCAGGTAGATCTTCTCGGCGTTGCCGGTCTTGGAGTCCAGAGGATAGTTTCCGTCGGCAATGAGCACCTTGTCTCCGTGGCCGCACAGGGCCAGGGCGGCCATCAGATCGGGATGGATGAGCGTTCCCTTCAGCATAAACAGCCCCTCCTTACTTCTCGTTGTCCCGCAGCTGGCCCAGCTTTCCGCCGGGATGGCAGCGCACATACTTGATGGGGTCCCAGTCCTGCTCCACCTGGAGGGCCACGGACAAAGCCTGGAGGGTGAGGATCTCCGCCAGGATGGAGTTGCGAGGGGCCCGGTTCAGGGGGCCGCCCTCCTCCTTCACGCCGGCAAAGAGGAAGGCGTCACTCTCTTTGGCCAGCCAGCTGTCCGGGTTGCCGGACACGCCGATGACCTTGCAGCCGTTGTTTTTCACAGCCAGGACAGTGGCCTTCAGCTCCCCGGTCTCACCGGAATTGGAGATGGCAATGACCACATCTCCGGCCACCAGCTGGCCGCAGGAACCGTGAACGGCCTCAGTGCCGTGGAGGAAATAGCAAGGATTACCAGTGGAGGAAAACAGAGAGGCCATGTAGGCGGACACATGGCCGGGCTTGCCGATACCGGTGATGTGCAGCCGGTTGCCCTTGGCCTGGGCCTCCAGGATGATCTGGGCGGCAGCCTCGTAATCATCGGGGCTCAGGGACTTCAAAAAGGTATTCATCTGGGTGTCCACGCTCTGGAAGAAGTTGGACACCGCCTGCTTGCTTTCAGGTTTCAGCATAGCGTCATACTCCCTTTCATAGTTTGCAGATGGTTTCAAAAGGTCCGGACGGTTCGCTTCCCCGGAGAACATCTCCGGGGAAGTATGGGCTTATTTCAGCGCATCCAGCAGGGACAGGTCAAAGCCCTGATAGCCCCGCTCCTCCATCAGCGCCTTTACCTCGTCCACCGTGGGCAGGCTGGGCATAGCTCCCATCCGGGAGACGGTGATGGCGGCGGTGTGGCTGGCAAAGGCCAGGGCCTCCCCCTGGGGCAGGCCGGCGGTGAGTCCGGTGCAGAAGGCGGCCACGAAGGAGTCACCGGCGGCAGTGGGGTCGGCCACATGCTCCATCTTCACACACTGGGTGTGGTGGATGCCGTTCTTGCCGGCCACGATGGAGCCGTTCTCCCCCATGGTGATGATCAGGTTCTCCACCCCACGGGCCTGGAAGGCCTTGGAGACAATATCCACATCCTCCATGTTGATGCCGTTGGACACGTCAATGGAGTGGCCCGCCAGCAGGGCGGCCTCGTGCTCGTTGGGGGAGAGATAGGTGGTGCAGGCCAGGAGCTTGTCGGACATGGGAGCGGCGGGAGCAGGATTGACCATCACGATGACCCCCGCGTCGTGGGCCCACTGGGCCACGGTCTCAATGACCTCCATGGGCAGCTCAAACTGCATCATGACCAGGTCATAGTTGCCGATCTCGTCCTTCAGCCAGGCCACATCCTCCACCGTCAGGGTGAAGTTGGCGCCGGGGCAGACGGTAATGCGGTTCTGGGCCCCGTGCTCGGTGACCTCCAGGGTGATATGGCCCACACCGGAGGACTCGTTGGGGTCTACCGACACATGGGATACGTCCACGCCGGATGCGGCGGCGGTATCCGTCATGATCTTGCCAAAGGCATCGTCACCCACCTGACCTGCCATGGTCACATGGGCACCCAGGCGGGCACACTGGACAGCCTGGTTGGCGCCCTTGCCGCCGGGAGCGGTTTGGAACTTTAACCCCACCACCGTCTCGCCGGAGTTGGGGGCTCGCCTGGTGGAGGCGATCAGGTCCATCATAAAACTGCCCACCACCAGAATGTTGGGTTTTTTCAACATGGGAGTCACTCCTTCTTACTGCTTGACCGGCTTTTTAAAGACCTTCTTAAGGGCAGGACCCAGGATGGGGGCAAACAGAGAGACTAAGGCAATGAGCAGGAAAATAGCGCAGATGGGATGCTCCAGGAAGATCATCATGCTGCCGTCGGACATCATCAGTGCACCGCGGAAGTTCTGCTCAGCCAAAGAGCCCAGGATGATACCGATGACGATGGCGCTGCTGGAAAACTCCATCTTGTTGAGGAAATAGCCCAGGAAGCCAAAGGCCACCATGACAAACACATCGGTAATGGAGTTATTGTAGGCAAAGGCGCCCACAAAGGTCATCACAAAGATGATGGGCATAAGGTACTTTTTGGGGACATTGATGACCTTGACAAACAGACGGATCACGGAGAAGCCCAGCAGGCCCATCACCAGGTTGGCCGTCATCAGGCCCAGGAAAATAGTATACACCTGGGGAGCCTGGTTCTGGAACAGCAGGGGGCCGGGCTGCATCCCCTGCACCATCAGGGCACCCAGCATAATGGCGGTGGCACCGTCGCCAGGGATACCCAGGGTCAGCATGGGGATCATGGCGCCGCCGGACACGGCGTTGTTGCCAGCCTCGGGGGCACAGATGCCCTCGGGCGCGCCGTCGCCGAACTTCTCCTTTTCCTTGGACCAGCGCTTAGCCTCGTTATAGGAGATGAACGAGGAAATGTCGCCGCCGGTGCCGGGGACGGCGCCGATGACAGTGCCGATGACAGAGGAGCGGAGAATCGTAATGGCACACTTCTTTAAGTCAGCAAAGGTGGGGAAGACTCGCTTGAGCTTCACATCATGCTTGACGTAGGTTTCATTGTAAGAATCCTCAATGGAGGTAAGGACCTGGGAGAAGGCGAACAGACCGATCAGGA
This sequence comes from uncultured Oscillospiraceae bacterium, assembly GCA_944385035.1. GTDB lineage: Bacteria > Bacillota > Clostridia > Oscillospirales > Oscillospiraceae > Lawsonibacter. Next base: position 21,040 of record CALWVV010000019.1, read on the forward strand.
CAGGGACAAAGGACAGTCCGCCCAGCAGATAGGTGGTACCGAAGGTCATGCGCATCTGGCCGCTCATAGCATCAATGCCGATGGTAGCAATGATCAGGCCCACCAGGCCGCCCATCAGGCCCTTAAGCACAGAGCCGGAGGAGACGGAGGTGATGATGGAAATTCCAAACACGGCCAGGGCAAAGTACTCCGGCTTGGAGAACTGCAGAGCCACAGAGGCCAGCATGGGGGAAAACAGCACAAGGCAGATGGCGGAAAACACACCTCCAAAGGTGGAGGAGAAGGTGGACAGGCCCAGAGCCCGTCCCGGTTGTCCGTATTTGACCGCCATGGGGTAACCGTCAAGGGTGGTAGCGGCGGATGCGGGGGTTCCCGGTGTTTTCAGCAGGATAGCAGTGATAGAACCGCCGTAAATGGCACCGCAGTAAATACCCAGCAGCATCAGAATGCCGCCGATGCCCTGGAAGGAGAAGGTTAGTGGGAACAGCAGGGCAATGCCCATATTCACGGAAAGGCCGGGCAGTGCTCCGATCACAATGCCCACAGCCACGCCGAAAATCAGGCCGCCCAGATTCAGGGGAGATAAAAATACATTACCAAAAGCAGCTAAAATCGCATCCATATGATCCCTCCTCAGCGCAGCCAGATGGGCTCAGGCAGCGGGGTGTGCAGCAGCTCCACAAAGGCCAAATACAGCACCAGCACGAATACCACATCCAGAATGATCACAGCCTTGCCCCTGCCGCCCAGCATATAGGAGCAGATGGGAATAAAGATCAGCGCCGCAATCAGCAGTCCAAAAATGTACATGACCACACAGAATCCCACCGTCAGCGCCATGAACTTATAAACCAGCATGTTCTGGGGCAGGGTCATGGTAAAGGTCTTTGCCTCGTCTTTTTCTTTGTTTTTCGTGGTCATCACCGCGAGCAAAATGGCGAGTAAAATCAGCAGACCGCCCAACAAGGTGGGCCAGAAGCCCGCGCCGGGATCTCCCACGCCAAATTCAATGTCGAACTTGGAGTTGATGGCAATCACTCCAATTCCCAAGGCCGCAACGATGATCGCAATGACATAGTTCCACTTTCTCATGTTTGTCATAGCATATCAACTCTTTCTGCTTAAATTAAGTGTGGGGGGCGACCCCTTCGGCCGCCCCCACAAATAGTCAAGGATTTGCGCGGGAGGTGACGATCGGGAGATTACACGTCCAGCTCAGCCAGAACCTCGCCGAACATCGCGTGGTCTTCCTCCATCATCTGATAGCAATCGTCGCCAATAATGCACACGGGGTCAATGCCCTGGTTCATCAGGTACTCCTGATACTCAGGATCGTTGCAGGTCTTCTCAGCGGCATCGCGCAGGATCTGCAGGATCTCAGCGGGGGTATCCTTGGGGGCCACAACGCAGGCCCAGGAGCGGATGGTCATGTCGTAGCCCAGCTCCTTGAAGGTGGGCACGTCGGGGAACATAACGGAACGCTCGTCGGCCATGATGGCCAGGATCTTCAGAGTGCCGGCCTGAACCTGGCTGACAAAGCTGGAGGGATCGGCCAGAGTGCCGTCGATGTGACCGCCGGTCAGAGCAGCGGCGATGTCAGCGGTGCCGTTGGGATAGGGAATGTGCTTGACCTCAATGCCAAACTCTTTCTCCATCTGGACGGTAGCCACGTGCCAGATAGCGCCCATGCCGGAGTTGCCCATCTGGACAGTGCCGGGATTCTCCTTGCAGTAGTCCACGAACTCCTGCAGGCTGTTGTAGGGAGCGTCGGCGGGAACGATCAGAGCGGCGGGAGCGGCGATCTGAGCGCAGATGGGGGCGTAGTCCTCATAGGTGACGGTGCACTTGCCCTGGTGAGGGAACATAGCCAGCTCCACGGTCACAGCGCCCAGGGTGTAACCATCGGCCTTGGCATTGGCGGTCTCCACCATGCCGGTAACGCCGCCGCCGTCGGGCTTGTTGGTGGGCACAAAGTTGGCCCCGTCAATGTAGTTCTTCATGTACTGGAGCAGGCCGCGGGTGGACACATCAGTGCCGCCGCCGGGATTCTTGGGGATGATGACAGTAATGTCCTTGGTGGGGTAGTCCACAGTGGTGGCCTGGCTGCCGGCGGCGGAAGCGCTGCCGGCAGAGCTGGCATCCGCGCTGCCAGCGGAACTGGTGGTGTTGCCGCCACAGCTGGCCAGCAGGCTGACAGACAGAGCGGCGCTCAGACACAGAGCGATTGCTTTCTTGAACTTCATGTTCTTCGTCCTCCTTCTTTTTCAAACAAGCTTAGAGATATTCCTTACTCATACGCTCCGTAATGCGGTGCAGCATCTCAACCTCACTGCGGAACGTAGTCGTCAAATCCTTATCGCTCTTCGAGCGAGTCTCCGTGGTGATGGGCAGTCCCTCCAGAGAGAGGTAGTACTTGGCGTTGACGGGGTAGAGCTGACGCTCAATGAGCGAACAGATGGTCAGCTCATCAGAGAGCTTGTCGGCCTTTGGATCATGAATGTGATCGCACAGCCAGGCATACAGCTCACACTGCATATTTGCCATGACACCGCTGTAGCCAGTGGCTCCGTAGCGCAGGGACTCCAACAAAGTGGAGGTGTTGGCATTGTAGAGCCTCAGGTTGCTGCCCTTGCAGATGTCCACTTTTTCCTTGATCTGCTCCAGGTCGCAGCAGGTGTCCTTCAGGAAGAAGAACCGGCCGCTCTCAGCACACCAGCGGGTCACACGGGGGCTGAGCACCCGCTTGTAGGGGAAGGGGCACTCATAGAAGCCCAGAGGCACATCCTCAGGCATCTGGGCCAGGATGGTCTGGAGATTCTCCAGCCACACATCATCGCTCTCGTCCTCTTTGGCCAAACGATTGGTAATCAGGATCACCGCGTCCACACCGGTCTCAGCCATGGCCTTGAGCTCGTCGATCTGGTCCTCGATAGCGTCAGAGATGTGGCCGGAAGCAATCACGGGCACCCGGCCGGCGGCATGCTCCTTTACAAACTTGGCCACGCCCACTCGCTCTTCCTTGCTGAGAAAGAACATCTCACTGGACTGGCACACAGCGAACAGGCCGGAAACCTTGTGGGCAATATACCACTCGATAAGCTCTGCCAGGGCGGGATAGTCCACTTTGCCGTCCCGGAAAGGGGTCAGCATTGTGGGCCATTCTCCGCCGGGAAAATGGTTTGTCATATATATCCTCTCCTTACATTATTTATCGTTTGATCGGTCAGGCTTGCTCCCCGACCAGACGGATATGCCAATAGGCAATGTTTTCCCGCTTCCAGGTATAGGTGATCCGCACCTCGTCCCCCCGGCACAAAATGGCGGGATAGGCAAACTCTCCAATGCCAGTATCCAGGTCCATGACCTTCTCCCATGTGAAGCCGTTATCTCGGGACAGAAGCAGGCTGATGGGGGTACGAGCTCCCCAGTTGTCGGCAACAGGGTTGCAGACCAAAAGCAATTCCCCGCTGTCCAGCCGGTCCAGGTCAATGCCGCTGTTGTTGTTGGGCAGCTCCAGCGGGTAGGGGGCACACCAACTCTCACCGTTGTCACTGCTGTCACTGCGGTAGACATGGCCCTCGGTGGAGCGCAGGAGCATATGGACCTTACCAGGCTCCGACTCCCACAAAGTGGGCTGGATCACGCCCCGGCCATAAAAGGACTGCTCGGCTACCGGTACATCGCTGTTCTCCACCGTCCGGGTTCCATCGTTCACCAGTCCCTGGATCCGGATGGGGTTGGAACGCGTCCAGGTCTCCCCCTCATCATCGGACCGGTCTGCGTAAGCCGTCCAGGGACCCAGCTCGGTGGAACAGGGGGCCAGCAGCCGCCCGGAGGCAAGGCGGATCACCTTGCTGCGCACAGGGCCGCGGCCGCCATTTTCATCTCCAGGTACCAGCTCTTGGGGCACGCTCCAGGTTTGTCCGCCGTCCGGAGACTCACATACCATCGTCCGCCAATGGGCGATAATCTGTCCTACCTTATAATAAAGCCGAATGCTGCCGTCCTTTTTCTGCTGCAGCACCGGATTCCAGTGGGCTTCGTTCACATGTGCAATGGAAAACGGAGGCTGCCACACACCATCCACCCTGCGTGCCACCCAGATGGCCACATCCCGCTCTCCTTCGTGGGAGCCGCCAAACCAGGCGCACAGGACACTGCCGTCCTCCAGATCCAGCACCGTGCTGGCGTGGCAGATGGCGGTGGGAAGCTTGGCGCAGATCATTTGCCGGCTGAGTACTTCATAGTTCATCGGTAGATCCTCTCCCTCATATGAGCGGTGGCACTGCGCAAAATGTCAGCGCATTCCATCAGCTTTTCATCCGTCATGGTAGAAGCGGGGCCCGAGGTACTCATCCCCGCCACCAATTGTCCCATAGCGTTATATACCGGCACACCTACACAGCGCACATTGTAATCATGTTCCCCGTTGTCGATGGCAAATCCCATCCGCCGGGTCCGGCGAAGCTCTTCAAAAATGGCCTCCCGGTCGGTAATGGTGTTGGGCTGATATTGAATCAGCTGTTCTGGGAGATGCTCTGCCCACTCTGTCTCCGGCATGTGGGCCAGCATAGCCTTGCCCAGCCCCGTACAATACATGGGGCTGGTCTCTCCCAGCATGTCCCGGTAGGGCAGCACGCCCATGCGGTTGATGGGATGGGCCACATAGAGGTAAAGTACATTGGTACCGTAGGGCAGGCCAAAATAGACAATCTCATCGGTCTTAGAAGCGGTGTCTACCATAATATCATACACCGCATTGGGGTAACCCAGGTTCTGATTGATGATAAAGGCGTATTCCAGCATTTTCAGCCCCAAGGTGTACCGCCCGTCCGGAGTGCGGTCCAGATAGCCCAGGTCATGGAAGGTGGAGACGATGTTATGTACGTTGGACTTTGTCACACCCATCCGCTCCGCCAGCTCACTGACCCCCAAAACAGGCTGTTCATGGGTGAAGCAGGACAAAATATTCAGTGCCTTTGCCAGGGATTTTACTTTGGGCTCCTGTTTCTCCCCCATACAGCCTCCTCCTTCCAGTTGGCCCATCGGTATCGTTCTCTATTGAAGAACGCCTTTTCTTATTACAAATGTATTGTAGCAAAGCGCATGATTTTTTGCAAGAGGCTAAATTTTTTTTGGAAGATTCGTGTGCATACATGAACTTTTTATGAAGAAAAAAGACCGCCGTTCTCTTATTAAGAACAGCGTTAAAAAGTTTTTGACATTGCCTCCGCGCTCGCCCAAGTTCTGCCTCCCGCAACGGTCGATTGCGAAAGGTAAACGCACACCTTCTTTCGGCAAAATCCCTCTTTTCAAGGAAAATGATCATCATTTTTTTATTTTTTCTCGCGCCTCTTTTTCCCTTCTCTTTTTCTCTTTTGCCGCCTTTGCAAGCCATGGACAGAAGACAGGCTGATACGCTCCACACGGTGTCCTAAGCACCGCTTCGATTTCATAATTTAGTCTAATATGTTGTAATTTTCCTCCATTTCTGTGAATCTTGCCGGATTTTGCTTCGTTAAGTTCCCGCTTTTCTTTCAGTTTCGTTCGTTAAGAAGCTGTTAATTTCGTTGTTTTCGGCAAAAAAACTCAGTATGATTATAAAGCTAAACTAGAATGGTTGTACTGGAAGGACCCCGGAAAGGCGTGAATTTTCCCTATGAGTCTGCGCGTAGGTATTGATATTGGCTCCACCACGGTGAAGGTGGTTGTCCTGAACGAACAAAACAAACTTCTGTTCCGCTCCTATGAGCGGCACTTTTCCAAAACACGGGAGCGTGCCCTGGAGACCCTTCACTCCATCCAGGATATGCTTGCCGGCCAGAAGATCAAGGTCACCATCACCGGCTCGGCCGGCCTGGGCGTGGCTAATGCCGCGGGCATCGATTTCGTTCAGGAGGTCTATGCCACCGCCGCGGCTGTGAATACTTACATCCCCGACACCGATGCCGTCATTGAGCTGGGGGGCGAGGATGCCAAGATCATTTTCTTCGGCGGTGCCCTGGAGGAGCGCATGAACGGTTCCTGCGCCGGCGGCACCGGCGCTTTCATCGACCAGATGGCCACCCTGATGAATGTCACCGTGACCGAACTGGATGCGCTGAGCCTGAAGCATGAAAAGATCTACCCCATCGCTTCCCGGTGCGGTGTATTTGCCAAGAGCGATATCCAGCCCATTTTGAACCAGGGCGGCCGGAAAGAGGATGTGGCCGCCTCCATCTTCCAGGCGGTGGTGGACCAGACGGTGGCCGGCCTGACCCAAGGCCGGGAGCTGAAGGGCAAGATCGTCTTTCTGGGCGGCCCGCTCCACTTCCTTATGGGCCTGCGCCAGCGCTTTGTGGAGACCCTGAAGCTGGATGGCGAACACGCCATTTTTCCCGAGGACGGCGACTGCTTTGCCGCTATGGGCGCGGCCCTGTGCGCTACCGACTATGAGCCGGTCCTCTTTGAGACGGTGCTGAAAAAGCTGGAGGACAGCGCCGAGACCACCACTCTGGTGGACACCATGCCCCCTCTCTTTGAAAATCAGGAGGAGTATGACGCCTTTGTGGCGCGCCACAACGCCAACCGCCCTCCCGAGGTGGACATCCATACCTACACCGGCCCCGCTTGGCTGGGTCTGGACTCCGGCTCCACCACCATCAAGCTGGCCCTCATTACCGAGAACGGTGGGCTTCTCTATACTTATTATCACTCCAACCTAGGCAACCCCGTCTCCATCGTCCTGGAGCAGTTGAAGAAGATCTACGAGCTGTGCGGCGACCGGATCGAAATCAAGGGCGCCGCCGTCACTGGCTATGGCGAGGACCTCATCAAAAACGCCTTTAATTGTGACTTAGGCCTGGTGGAGACCATGGCCCACTATAAGGCCGCCGCCCACTTTGAGCCCGATGTGGACTTCATTATCGACATCGGCGGCCAGGATATGAAGTGCTTCAAAATCCGCAATGGAGCGGTAGACTCCATCATGCTCAACGAGGCCTGCTCCTCCGGCTGCGGCTCCTTCATCGAGACCTTTGCCAAGGCCCTGGGCTATGACATCGCCACCTTCTCCAAGCTGGGCCTGTTCACGCAAAAGCCGGTGAATCTGGGCTCCCGGTGCACCGTGTTTATGAACTCCAGCGTCAAGCAGGCCCAGAAGGACGGGGCCAGCGTGGAGGACATCTCCGCCGGTCTCTCCACCTCCATTGTGAAAAACGCCATTTACAAGGTCATCCGGGCCGCCAGTGCCGACGATCTGGGCCAGCACATTGTGGTCCAGGGCGGCACCTTCCTCAACGACGCGGTCCTTCGTGCCTTTGAGCAGGAGCTGGGGAGAAATGTGACCCGTCCGGTGATCTCGGGCATCATGGGTGCCTTCGGCGCCGCTCTGGCCGCCCGTGACCTGCACCTGGAAAAGAGCTCCCTGCTGGGCCCCAAGGCTTTGGAGAAATTTGTCCACACCGCCAAGCCCGCCACCTGCGGACTGTGCACCAACCACTGCTCCCTCACCGTCAACTCCTTTGACGGCGGACGGCGCTTCATCTCGGGCAACCGCTGCTCCCGCCCCCTGGGGGAGGAGCCCACACGCCAGCCCGACCTTATGCGCTATAAATACGCCAAGCTCCGTGCCCTGCACGGCAAAGGCCAGGGGGACGGTTCCCGCGGACGGATCGGCATCCCCTTCGGGCTCAACATGTACGAGAATCTGCCCTTCTGGTTTGAGCTGTTCACCCGGCTCAACTTTGAGGTGGTCCTCTCCCCCGAGTCCTCCCGGAAGCTCTACTTAAAAGGCCAGCGCACCATCCCCTCGGATACAGTGTGCTACCCCGCCAAGCTCCTCCACGGCCATGTGGAGGCCCTGGTGGAGGCGGGGGTGGACGCCATCTTCTACCCCTGCATGCCCTATAACTTCAACGAAGGGGTCAGTGACAACAACTATAACTGCCCTGTGGTAGCCTACTACCCCGAACTGCTGGCGGCCAACGTCCCGGAACTGAAGACCACCCGGTTCCTGGATCCCTATTTTGGTCTGCACCGTCCAAAGGACTTCGAGCGCCGGGCCGGGGAGTGGTTCTTCAACGAGTTCCAGGTTCCCAAGCGGGAGACCTCCGCCGCCGTAAAGGCCGCCTACGCCGCTTATGAGGCCTACAAGAACGATCTGCGTGAGACGGGTAGGGCCTATATCGACCAGGCCCGCCGGGAAGGAAAACCCATTCTGGTAGTGGCCGGCCGGCCCTACCACATGGACCCCGAGATCAACCACGGCATCAACGACCTCATCACCTCCTACGGCTTCATTCTGGTCACCGAAGACGCGGTGGCCTACCTGGAGGATAAGGCCCCACGCCATGTGCTCAACCAGTGGACCTACCACGCCCGGATGTACAACGCCGCAAGGTATGTGTGCACCCAGAAGGATATGGAGCTTATCCAGCTGGTGAGCTTTGGCTGCGGCATTGATGCCATTACCGGCGATGAGATGCGCTCCATCCTGGAGCAGGGCGGCAAGCTTTACACCCAACTGAAAATTGATGATATCAGCAACCTGGGCGCGGTGAAGATCCGAATCCGCTCCCTGATGGCAGCCATTGAGGCAAGAAAGGAACATTGATTATGGCGAAATTGGTATATGATGAATCCGGTCGTCTTCTGTTTACCAAGGAGATGAAGGAGGAGTACACCCTCCTGATGCCTCAGATGCTCCCCGTCCACTTCGGCATGCTGAAAAAGCTTCTGGAGTGCGAGGGGTATAAGGTAGATATGCTCACCACCAACCACCGTGGGATTGTGGATGAGGGCCTCAAGTACGTCCACAACGACACCTGCTACCCCGCCCTGCTGGTCATCGGCCAACTCATCGATGCGGTGAAGCATGGGGGCTACGACCCCCACAAGGTGGGCCTGCTCATTACCCAGACCGGCGGCGGCTGCCGGGCCAGCAACTACATCCACCTGCTCCGGAAAGCCCTGGAGAAGGCGGACATGGCCTACATCCCCGTGGTATCCGTCAACCTGTCCGGCCTGGAGAAGAACCCCGGTTTTTCTCTGACCCTCCCCTTCGTCCGCAAGGCAGTGTACGCCATGATGTACGGCGATATCATTGTCAATGTGGCCAACCAGGTACGCCCCTACGAGGTGAAGGAAGGTGCCGCTGACGAGATGATTGACCACTGGTCCCAGAAGCTGGTGGACGGTTTCCAGGCGGGCAAGGGCATGAGCCGGGCTCAGATGCGCCAGAACTTTGACGCCATCTGCGCCGACTTTGCCGCCATCCCCGTGGCGGGCGAGCCCAAGATCCGCGTAGGCGTGGTGGGCGAGATCTATGTGAAGTTTGCCCCTCTGGGCAACAACAACCTGGAGAAGTTCCTCCTCAGCGAGGGGGTGGAGCCGGTAGTGCCTGGCCTGACCGACTTCATCATTTTCAAAATCTTCAACCGGGTGTCCGATGTGGACCTGTACGGCGGCAAGTGGATCAAGAAAGCGGCCTGTAAAGCCTTTATGGCTTACATCGAAGGCTGTCAGAAGGACATGATCGAGGCCCTGGAGCGCTCCGGCCGCTTCCGCGCCCCCGGCACCTTCCGCCAGCTCCACAGTCTGGTACAGGGCTATCTGGGCGACGGCAACAAGATGGGCGAGGGATGGCTGCTCACCGCCGAGATGCTGGAGCTCATCCACTCGGGCACCAACAACATCGTCTGCACCCAGCCCTTTGGCTGTCTGCCGAACCACATTGTGGGCAAGGGTATGATCCGCAAGCTGAAGGATGACTATCCTTATAGTAATATTGTGGCTATTGATTACGATCCCGGCGCCACTAAGATCAACCAGGAGAACCGCATCAAGCTCATGCTGGCCAACGCCAAGGGCCTCACCCATCAGGAGGCGGCCCCCCAGCGCGCTCCCCAGCCCCAGCGGGAGCCCAAGCTGGCCCACGCCAACGTATAAGAAGCTGTGGAATTTCCAGACCCTCCGCTCTACGGGCGGAGGGTTTTGTCTTGCCCCGGAGCCCCGGAGCTGATATGATAGGGGAAGAAACAAAAAGGAGGCTATCCCATGCACATTCCCGCCTGCGAAACAAAGGAACTGGAGCTGGTGCGCTTTGACGCCGCTTTGGAAGAGGCCAACCGTCCCAACCCCAATTATGATATTACAAAATGGCTTTATGTGCCAAATTTCTACTCTGAGTATCGTTACATTCTGGGGACACGGGGCAGCAAGCCCCTGATCTGCGTGGGCATCAACCCCTCCACTGCCGCTCCCGACGACCTGGACAACACCCTGAAGTCGGTGGAACGGGTGGCCCACCACAACGGGTACGACAGCTTCATTATGTTCAATGTCTACGCCCAGCGGGCCACCAACCCCGATGACATGGAGCTCACCTATAACCGGGAGCTCCACCAGGAGAATATGCGCGCCTTTGACTACGCCCTGTCCCTGGATAAGGCCGCCTCCCCCGCCGTGTGGGCCGCCTGGGGGACCATCATCGAAAAGAGGCCCTATCTCCCCGGCTGCGTCCGTGACATGATCGAAATTGGAGCGCACCGGGGGGCCCGGTGGTATTCGGCGGGAAAGCGTTCCAAAAAAGGGCACCCCCACCACCCCCTTTATCTGCGGAAGGACAGCCCCCTGGAGGTGTTTGACGTGGCCTCCTACCTGGATCTTCTCTGATTGGCAGCAAAAGAGCCTGACCGTTTTTCGGTCAGGCTCTCTTTTTTATTGGGTGTCAGACTTCCCCATGGTCTCCTCCAGCAGCTTCACCAGCCGGCGTACACCGGGGTGTTTCTGTCCCGGCAGGCTGAGGGCCCCAAAGGACAGGGGCTCCACATCTGCAATGGGGCGGCGGCACAGCCCTGTCGTCTGGCTTCCGGGTACGTCGGCGGTCACTCCAAAGGCATAGCCCGCCTCCACCAGGGTAAAGAGCACCTCCTGGTTGTCACAAAAGAGGATTTCCTTCGTGGGCCTGCCTCCCACCGCCCGGCCCTGAACCGCAAACAGGCCCTCCGGACAGATGGGAGGACGGCAGACGGCAATTCTCCCACCCTGATGAAGCTCCTCCATGGTCACCGGTCCCTCTCCCGCCAGGGGATGCCCCGGCGCGCAGACACAGCACACCGGGCAGCGCCGCAGCTCCCGGTACTGGACCCGCTTGGAGGCGGCACCGGAAAAGGAGAACATCAGATGGATTTCTCCCTCTGTCAGCAGATTTTCCAGAGAATCAAAGGGAATCAGGCGCAGCACAGGCAGCAGCTGAGGCTCCTCCCGGCGCAGCTGGTCCAGGGCCGGAATCAGCACGCGGAGCTCTCCGGTGTTCCGGCAGCCCACCACCAGGCGCTGGGGAGCCTCCTTCTGGGCCTCCTTCATCCGGGCCCTGGACAGGTCCGTGAGCTTTAAAATCTCCCCGGCGTAGTGGGTAAATTGAAATCCCTCCTGGGTCAGACGCACACTCTTGCTGGTGCGGTGAAAGAGCTTGACCCCCAGCTCGTCCTCCAGGGTGTTGATCTGATGGCTCACCGCCGGCTGGGTGATGCGAAGCTGCTGGGCTGCCCTGGAAAAGTTGAGAAAATTGGCCACTGCCATAAAGCATTCCAGCTGTGTGGTGTTCATAAAATGCCCCCTCTTCCCCGCTTTAATAACATTGATCTATAAATATTCTTTATAGAATATAGCACATTTGAATTTCACATACAAGACAAATCGTGCTATAAAAAGTAAGGGTCCAAACTATTTTGCCCTTAACCAACGTAAAGAAGGGAGCTTATGACAACACCAGCCAAAGAACGGATCCTGCGGGACAACCGGCGCATCTCCATCCAGGTGGAACAGTGGATCAACAGCACCATGGCCCTCTGGGGGCTTACCGCCGCCCAGGTGCAGGTGCTGCTGTATGTACTGGGCCACAGTGGCCAGGGCACCTCCCTCACCCAAATTCACCAGGAATATGGCTATTCTATGGCCGCCCTGTCCTGCATCGTCAAGCGTCTGCGGGAAAAGGGCTACATCCGGGTGGAGCCCTGGGCCGGGGATGAACGGCGCAAGCTCCTCTTTGCCACCCAGGCAGCACAGGAGCTGCAGCACCACCTGGACCACTCCACCCAGCGGCTGCATCAGCAGCTGTACCGGGACTTCACCCCCCAAGAACTCTGCGAACTGGACCGGCTGCAGCGCAAGCTGCTCTCCAGCCTGTCCGCACTCACCCATTCAGCAAAGGAGGAACCATCACCATGAAATCTGTACTTCGGCAGCTGGGGCGCTTTCGGAAAGACGCTCTGGCCTGTGTGGGCCTGACCACTCTGGAGGTCATCACAGACATCCTGCTGCCTTTTATCACCGCCATCATTATTGACCAGGGTCTGGAACAGGGGGACCTGCTCACCGTCTACCGCTACGGCGCTCTGATGGTGGTCATGGCCTTTCTGGGGCTCATTTTCGGGGCCCTGGCGGGCAAATATGCCGCCGCTGCCTCCGCCGGCCTGTCCGCCAACCTGCGTCAGGCCATCTACCACAACATTCAGACCTTTTCCTTCTCTAACATCGACAAGTTCAGCGTCCCCGGCCTGGTTACCCGCATGACCACCGATATCACCAACGTGCAAAATGCCTTTATGATGGTCATCCGGGTGGCGGTGCGGGCCCCTCTCACCTTTGTGTTCAGCTATATCATGTGCCTGATCATCAGCCCCAAGCTGAGCCTCACCTTCCTCATCGCCGTGTTCTTCCTGGTGGCAGTGCTGGGAGGCATCATGGTGGTCACCATGAAGATCTTTAACCAGGTGTTCCGCAAGTATGACGACCTGAACGCCAGCGTACAGGAGAATATCTCCGCCATCCGGGTCGTCAAAGCCTTTGTCCGGGAGGGGTATGAGAACGAAAAGTTCTCCCGCGCCTCCCAGAACCTCTACCGTATGTTTGTCAAGGCCGAGGGCCTGCTGGCCTTTAACAGTCCGGCCATGATGACAGCCGTATACTTCTGTATCATCATGGTCTCCTGGATGGGCTCTCAATTCATTGTGGCCGGAGAGATGACCTCAGGCAACCTCACCAGTCTCTTCAGCTACGTGATGAGCCTTCTTATGAGTCTGATGATGCTCTCCATGGTGGTGGTCATGATTTCCATGTCCATGGCCAGCATCCGGAGAATCGACGAGGTGCTCAAGGAGCGGCCCGACCTCCACAATCCTGCCCGTCCCGTTCACGAGGTGGCCGACGGCGCCATCGACTTTGACCATGTGAACTTCTCCTACAAGCACGGCAGCGGGAAAAACGCCCTCACTGACATTGACCTGCATATCCGCGCGGGAGAGACTATCGGCGTCATCGGCGGCACCGGGTCGGGCAAGAGCAGTCTGGTCAACCTCATTTGCCGGCTCTATGACGTGGACAGCGGCCAGGTCCGGGTAGGCGGCCGGGACGTGAAGGAGTACGACATGGAGGCGCTGCGCAACCAGGTCTCCGTGGTGCTTCAGAAAAACACTCTGTTTTCCGGCACCATTCTGGACAATCTCCGCTGGGGCGACCCCAATGCCACCCAGGAGGAGTGCCAGGCCGCCTGCCGGGCGGCCTGTGCCGACGAGTTTATCGACCGCTTCCCGGATGGTTACCAGACCCGCATTGAGCGGGGCGGCGCCAATGTGTCCGGCGGTCAGAAGCAGCGCCTTTGCATCGCCCGCGCTCTGCTGAAAAAGCCCAAGGTCCTGATTCTGGACGACTCCACCTCCGCGGTGGACACCGCCACCGACGCCAAAATCCGCGCCGCCCTGGCCAAGCACCTGCCCGGCACCACCAAAATCATCATCGCCCAGCGGATCTCCAGCGTGGAGGACGCCGACCGGATCCTGGTGCTGGACAACGGCCGGATCGATGGCTTTGATACCCATGAAAACCTGCTGAAAACCAACGCCATTTACCAGGAGATCTACGACTCCCAGGTAAAGGGCGGGGGCGACTTTGACCAGAGCGCGTGAAAGGAGGAACTACTATGAATCACACACAATCCCGCGCTGCCTCTCTCCATGTGCTCAACCGGGTCCTGGGCTATATGCTCCGGCTTTATGCCCTGCCCTTCCTGGCAGTCATTTTGTGCATTATCATCTCCGCCGGGGCCACCGTTATGGGGGCCACCTTCCCGCAGACGCTGGTAGATGATTACATCGTCCCCATGCTCAGCAGCGGCAGCACCGACTTCTCCAGTCTGGGAGCCGCCATTATCCGTCTGGCCTGCATTATGGCCCTGGGCGTGGCCGCCTCCTTTGCCTATAACCGTATGATGGTCACTATCAGCCAGGGGACCATGCGCCGGCTGCGCAACGACCTTTTCCAGCGGATGGAATCTCTGCCCATCCAGTATTTTGACACCCACGCCCACGGTGACATCATGTCTGTATACACCAACGACGTGGACACCCTCCGCCAGCTTTTGAGCCAGAGCATTCCCCAGGTCATCAATTCCGTGGTCACCATGGCCGCCACTCTGGGGACCATGCTCATTCTCAATCCTGTTCTCACCCTCATCTCCCTCCTCACCGCCATTGTCATGCTTCTGGTCACCAAAAACTTCTCCGCCCTGTCTGGTAAGTACTACGTCCAGCAGCAAAAAAATCTGGGCATTGTAGACGGATTTATTGAGGAGATGCTGGACGGTCAAAAGGTAGTAAAGGTCTTCTGCCACGAGGAGCAGGCCATGAGGGACTTTGACAAGGTCAATGAGGACCTTCGGCAAAGCGCTGAGCTGGCCAACCGGTATGCCAACCTCCTCATGCCCATCAACGCCAACATCGGTTGGCTCAGCTATGTGCTGGTGGCCATCGTGGGCGCCATTCTGGGCATCAACGGCCTGGCCGGAGTGACTCTGGGCACTGTCATTACCTTTGTGGGCCTCAACAAGAGTTTTACACAGCCCATTACCCAGGTGAGCCAACAGGTAAACTTTGTGGTCACCGCCGCCGCCGGCGCCTCCCGTGTCTTTGAGCTCATGGACCAGCAGCCGGAAGAAGATCACGGCTATGTGGAACTGGTCAATGCGAAGGAAGATTCCCAAGGCCAGCTCAGCGAAGCCCCGGAGCGCACCAACGTGTGGGCCTGGAAACACCCCCACAAGGCCGATGGCACCATCACCTATACCCGCCTGGAAGGCGGCGTAGTCCTGGACGGGGTGGACTTTGGCTACACACCAGACAAGATGGTCCTCCATGATATCTCCCTGTGGGCCAAGCCGGGACAGAAGATCGCTTTTGTGGGAGCCACCGGCGCGGGCAAGACCACCATCACCAACCTCATCAACCGCTTCTATGACATTGCCGACGGTAAAATCCGCTATGACGGCATCAACATCACCAAGATCAAAAAGCCCGACCTGCGCCGCTCTCTGGGCATCGTCCTTCAGGACACCCACCTCTTTACCGGCACTGTGCTGGAAAACATTCGCTACGGCAACCTAGACGCCAGCGATGAGGAGTGCATGGCCGCGGCCAAACTGGCCAACGCCGACGGCTTTATCCGCCGTCTCCCCGACGGATATGACACCATGCTCACCGGAGACGGGGCCAACCTCTCCCAGGGCCAGCGGCAGCTTCTGGCCATCGCTCGGGCCGCTGTGGCTGACCCACCAGTGCTGATTCTGGACGAGGCCACCTCCTCCATTGATACTCGCACCGAGAAGCTGGTCCAGGACGGTATGGACGCCCTGATGTGCGGGCGCACCACCTTTGTTATTGCCCACCGGCTCTCCACCGTCCGCAACGCCGACTGCATTATGGTCATGGACCAGGGCCGGATCATTGAACGGGGCACCCACCAGGAGCTTATGGAAAAGAAAGGTACCTACTACCGGCTCTACACCGGCAATTTTGCAGAGGACTGACCCCTCTGTTCCAAAACCTCCGCTCTTGCCGGCGGAGGTTTTTCTTGCTTTGGAGCGGCCCGATTTGGTACAATGGGACCAAGCTCAGAAAGGAGGCCCTGTCCGTGAAGCTTCCCTGGAAAACCATCCTCTATCGCCTGGCCTACGCCGTTTTGGCCGCCATTTTTCTGGTCCCCGCTGTATGTTTTCTCATCATCCTCCTGCTGTTTTCCTTCAACCTGCCCCCCTACGGACAGTGGGCCATTCTGGTCCTGGGATGGGCCGCTGTGGCTGCCATCCTGCTGGCCATTCTCCTTCCTCGGCGCTGCCGCAAGCTCCTGGGAGTACTCCTCCTGGCGACGGCAGTAGGCTGTGGGGGCTACTGCTGCTTTGGTCTGTGGCGGGACAGCATTCCAACCGTGGGGGAAGTTGGCCGCTACACCCTCCTGTCCAGCTACCAGCCCTTTACCGAGGGGTCTCTCACCGCCCGTCTGGACGGCCCCGCCTCCCTCCGGCTGAGCCGGGAGGACTGTCCCCGTCTGGACGGGGCCACCGCCCTTTACCCGGTCTACGCTGCCTTTGTCCAGGCCGTCTACCCGGAAGGCGATTATCCCTTCTTACAAAGCCCCGGAGAGATCAGCCCCAAGGGTGCCTGCACCGGCACTGTGGAAGCCTACGAGCGGCTGATTGCGGGGGAGACCGACTTAATTTTTGTCGCCGCCCCCTCCCAGGAACAGTTGGACCTGGCCGCGAGCCAGGGAATGGAGCTGTACCTCACCCCGATCGGGCGGGAGGCCTTTGTCTTTTTTGTCAACAGCAAAAATCCTGTGGCGGAACTCACAGTGGATGAAATCCGGGGAATCTACTCGGGCTCCCTTACCAACTGGAGCCAGGTGGGCGGAAAAAACCAGTCCATCCGCCCCTTCCAGCGCATGGAGAACAGCGGCAGCCAGACCGCCCTGCTGCAGCTGATGGAGGGGCTTACTCTCGTCGAGCCTGAGCAAGAGGACCGGGTGGCCGATATGGGGGGCATTATCAGCCAGGTAGCCGACTACCGCAACTACCAAAACGCCATCGGTTTCTCCTTCCGCTTCTACTCCACTCAAATGGTACAAAATGGGGACATCCGTCTGCTGGCTCTGGATGGAGTATTCCCCACCAGGGAGACCATTCGGGACGGGAGCTACCCCATCTCCGCCCCCTTCTACGCGGTCACCGCCGCACCCATAGGCCACTCCGCCCCCCAGGAGAGCAATCCGATACTGGCTGATTTCCTCGCCTGGATTCTATCCCCGGAGGGGCAGTCTCTGGTGGAGGCCACAGGCTACGTCTCCCTCTCATAATAAAAAAAGAACCGGCAGGCAACCTGCCGGTTCTTTCCGTTTTTCCTATTTTTTTCGCTCAGCAAGCTTGTCCTTTAACTCCCGCCGCAGACGGAGCACCCGAGCGATGTGGTAGTTGACCACGGTGTGCTCCACCCGTCCCTCCTCCATTAAACAGCGATCGGACACTTGAGCACCCAGGGCCCGGAGGGCCTGCCGGTTTTCTTCGTTAAGGCAGCCCAAATGTTCCATATTCCGCAGGGTAATGAGTTCCGTCAGCAAATCCTGGGCAATGTCCTCGCAGCACTCCAACCGGCACAGCTCCCGCTTCTGGCGCTTGCGCCGCAGCAGCCGCTGCTCGGAAAACAGCGCCAATTGGCCCTCCAGGGCGTCAATTTTCTTTTCCAGCCCCTGGGTTTCCGGGAGATGACTGTCTCCGTCAAACATGTCCTCTAAAAATGCAATCAGGTCCCGGTCCAGTCCCTCCATGGTCTGCCGGATTTTTAGACTATTGTCATAGGGGAAAATGAGGGTATTCACCGCCATGCCGATGGCCAGGCCGATGGCTGTATCCCAGATCCGCCCCATAGAATAGGACAGCGCTTCTATCTCTGGATTGAGGCATGCATTCACCAGCACCAAACAGGGCAGCACCGGCACAAGCTTCAGGCGAAGGCTCTGATATCCTGCCAGAATGGCAATGATTCCTACACCTACGGCAACCATGGGTGGAATCTTTAGAGACAGCATGAACAGTGCCAGCAAAGCCCCCACCGTCACTCCGCAGATCTGGGTCAAGCAAGCCAGAAGAGACGCGGTAAACGTAGGCCCTACCGCGGAGATGGCACCAATGGTGGCAAACACCACTTTAGCCGGACTTGCTCCATAGTGCTCCACTACCATCAAGGCCAACACCACAGCAAGGGCGGTCTTGATGGTACGCATGCCCACAGGAAGCTTCATGGCGGCAAGCCGTTTGTTCATGTCTTTCACCTCATCTTTTCTCTGTACTGGTTTAGTATATATAAAAAAAGAAGGAACAGTCAAGCTGTTCCTTCTTTGTGTTGGCGTTACCTATCTTCCCGGTCCGTCTCCAGACAAGTATTTTCGGCAGAAATGAGCTTAACTTCCGTGTTCGGAATGGGAACGGGTGGACCCTCATTCTAATCAACACCAACTATTTTAATCACCGAAGCGACTAAAATCATATCAAATTGTAGAGAAAACTTGGTGACCCGTACGGGAATCGAACCCATGTTTGCGGCGTGAGAGGCCGCCGTCTTAACCGCTTGACCAACGGGCCA
>CALWVV010000020.1 GCA_944385035.1 uncultured Oscillospiraceae bacterium
CTGCGAAATCACCTCAAATACACCCTACTATATCTGAATTTGCCGAGTGGGAATGATTTCAGAGGCCCGGAAAAGCCTGATATAACTGGGTTTTTAAAGGGTTAAGGCCCTTCGTTGATTAGAAAAAGAGAGCTAACTGATTTTGATTCGTCAGTTAGCTCTCTTTTTTGTTTTATTATGATTTCGTGCAGCAAACGGCAGCTTCTATGGCCAGTGAGTCCCAGGAGCAAAAGAGATTCTGGGGCGGCACCTTCACATAGTTTTGGGGTTTATCAAACTCCGGATAGTGGTAGCGCCACTTGCCTGAATCTTCTGGAAAGCTCTTGTCCGCCTCTAACAGGTGGCGGCCTGTTGATAGGCACGCATCGGCAGACTTCTCCGGAAAGCCCAGCGTTATACCGGGATATTTCTGTGGCATCCCTATGGGAGATGGAAAAGGTGAGACTATCATCATTTGCAAATAGCGCGATAAAGAGAGTGAACGTAATCTCATATAAAAATTATATAATCTCATAATTTCGTGAGATTATCTTGCTGCCATGTGCGTCATGTGGTATAGTATAAAAGAATTCGACAACGAATGGAGAATTGATTATGCCAGTCAGTTATGACAAGCTCTGGAAGATGCTGATTGATAAAAAGATGAATCGAACCGAGCTGAAAGATGCTGCAGGGATTAGCTTTAATGTTCTGGCCAAAATGGGTAAGAATGAGTATGTGTCGATGGAAAGCCTCCATCGAATTTGTCAAACCCTATCGTGTGATATAGGGGAGATCGTAGAGTTTATAGACGAGTGACAGCTGGAGTTGTCCATGCTGTACTCATTCCCGATGAGGAAAACTGATTTTTGGGATTAGAATATATATATCTACATAGTGTGGGGAGTATCCCGAATTGGAGGAAATTGAAATTGTTTGAGGAACCACAGAAAAAAGACAGCATAATTTGTGACGATTTGATGTATCAGAAGTCGTTGTTTTCTACTCCTGTTGTTTTGAGTACCGGTATAGATCAAAGTAAGGTAGAGAAGATGCTTTCGGATACTTCTTCCTTATTCCTGGGAGATGCAAAAAAAATTTTAGACCAAATGCCCGATGAATCCGTACAATGTGTAATTACCTCGCCTCCATATTGGGCATTGAGAGATTATAATATTGATGGTCAAATTGGTCTGGAAGAAAACGTTTATAAGTATATAGACACACTTGCTGATTTATTTGATAAAGTAAAACGAGTATTAAAGAATGATGGAACGTTTTGGCTGAATATTGGGGATAGCTATACGTCGGGGGGACGGAAATGGCGTGCGCCTGATGGCAAGAATAAAGCTCGTGCAATGTCAATTCGGCCAGATACACCGGAAGGACTGAAAGCGAAAGAGCTGATTGGTGTACCGTGGCGATTAGCCTTTGCGCTGCAGTCCCGGGGATGGTATCTTCGCTCTGATGTAATATGGGAGAAACCAAATTGTCAGCCGGAAAGTGTCAGAGACCGTCCGACAAGATGCCATGAGTATATGTTCTTGTTTTCCAAAAGTGAAAAATATAAGTATTATGTCGATGCCCAAAAAGGGCCGAATGGACGAAGAATTCGAGATGTATGGAGTATCAATACCAAGGCGAATAAGGAAACATCAGGACATTTTGCTGTATATCCCGTAGAATTAATTGAACCATGTATCCTATTTGGAACAGATGAAAATGATTTGATTTTAGATCCCTTTATGGGGTCAGGGACCACTGCTGTGGCTGCAAAACGATTACACCGGCGTTTTGTTGGAATTGAGCTTAATCCGGACTATTACCAAATGTCAATTAAACGGTTATGCTCAGAAGGAATGAGCATTATGGAGGAATAAATGTGAGAGACATTGTTATCCCATCCCAAAGCAAATTAAAATGCAAAAAATTCTTCATAACTATCGTAAAAAAATACTGGGATCAAATCTTAGAGCTGCGGTAGCAACCATTGACCCGGATGATTTACATAAAGAAATTGTTCGCTTTGTCAGTAAAGATAGCCGGACGATTTTGCAGGGATTGGGCATCCGGGAGGAAGTCATGTTTGCGTTGCCTTGCATCTTAAAACGCAATCCTATGCTTTTGGGATACTATCGGCTTCTAATGGGAATTAGTGAAAAGCAATTTTACACCAGTGCTACCGGACTGTCTGTCTTTAAAGCATTGGAACATGATGGTAAAATGGACGAGAGTGCAGAAGAAGAACTTGGTAATTTATGTTGTGCGATAAATGATACCATGTCACAGCTGCTAAAAGGCATCGATCGTTCAAATTTAGTGCAGGATCTGGCAGAATTGCCGCTTATGACCTTGGGGGTATATGGGGATGGAGTTTGGAGAAACATAATAGGTGCACAAGCAGCCCTGCATGTGTTTGAAACGATCAAGCAGATTGTCAAATCCTTTCATGTAGAACTGGTCACGGATGAAGAAAAATGTTTAAAATTTAAAAATCGTGCCGGTGATCTGTACCGAGTCGTTCCGAGCTTTGATCCAGATATTTCTATCTTTTTAGAAGGGGAACCTGAGGAAAAACTTCTTTGTATTGAAATTAAGGGCGGACAGGATGTTGCAAATGTGCATAACCGTGCAGGAGAAGCAGAGAAAGCACATTTAAAAGCAAGTCGAGCAGGTTGGTGTGAAAAGTGGACAGTGATATATTTCGTGGGACTTCAACAAGAACAAGTAGATAGTTTGTTTACAGAATCTCCCTCAACAGATATGTGGTTTGATATCAATGAGGTAATTGTACAATCGGGTGAAACATATGATTCGTTTAAAAACGAACTTGCTTTGAGATTTGGCCTGATGCTTGATACTTGATAGTACTTGTGATGTTTAATAGGTTTTGCCGCGCCGGAAGCTTCGAGCCTCCGGCGCGGTTTTTGTTTGACAGCTGGGCCGGTCCGCCTTATAATGGGCCAACAAGAGAGGGAAAATTCTGTGAAGCGTGAGGCAGTCTATGAATTTCTGGGAGAAATGGAAGGAAATATGAAACAGATGCAGCATTACAATAAATTATGGAATTGGTTGGCATATTGTGGAGTCGCGATCTGGACCTTTTTTATTTGGCGTAATTCTCTTATGCCTGCTTCCCAGTCTGCGGCCCAAAGTCTTCAGGTGCTGGATGTTCTGGACTCCCTGTTGGAGTGGATGGGGCTGCCTGTTTCCATCGGGCATGGGCTTGTGAGAAAGCTGGCTCATATGCTGGAGTTTGCATTGCTGGGTGTCCTTTGGGAGCTGGCGCTGGTGACAAGGGTGAGAGGACACAGAAGCTGGTATTCGGTGCAGTGTGCCTGCAGTCTCTGCCTCCTGACGGCCATGATGGATGAAACCATCCAGGTCTTTGTTCCGGGAAGGGGAAGCCAGGTAACGGATGTGTGGATCGATTTTGCGGGCGCTTGCGTTGGGGCAATGGTAGTGTTTGTGCTGGCTGGTTATTGGGAGAAAAAGAGACGGACTGAGAGCCGGTAGACCACCGGTTTTATTTGACAGGGGCGGTGTGCCCGCTTTATAATGATGTTACAAACGAAGAGAACTTCGGTATGGGCAAGGAAGACAGGTGAGAATCCTGGGCAGGGACGCTGCTGTATTTGCGGAGCGAAGGGCTATCGGCCACTGGATGAGCGATCGTCTGGGAAGGCGGCCCGGAGCGGGGATGCATAAGCCAGAATATTTGCCGCCGGAGAGAAAGACCACAGGCAACGGTCCTTTTGCCGGCGTGTTGAAAAAAGGCGGGGAGGCATTCCCGTCCTTTTGCGCTGTCCGTGGAAAAGCGTTCCGTGGGCGGCGCTTTTTGCTTGGGACTGTGAGGGAGGCAAAACGTGGCTTTTGAACATTATGTAAACGCCGGGGGGAAGCGACTGCGCCGGGGCTACACCACAGGAACCTGTGCCGCCCTGGCGGCTGCGGGTGCAGCCCGGCTTCTGCTGGAGAGACAGCCCCCTCACCTTCTGAAGCTTGTGACCCCGATGGGCCTTTGTGTGGAGGTGGAGCCCCGGGTGTGCCGGATGGAAGGGGAAGCTGCCCTGTGTCTGGTGGAGAAGGACGGCGGCGATGACGTAGACGCCACGGCTGGGCTGCTCATCGGGGCCAAGGTAGAGAAAATCCCTGGTCTAGGTATTACCATTGAAGGAGGAGAAGGAGTCGGCCGGGTGACCAAACCGGGGCTTGACCAGCCTGTGGGAGAAGCTGCCATCAACCACGTGCCTCGAGAGATGATTCGGCGTTCGGTGGAGGAAGTCTGTACCGCTTTGCAGTATTCGGACGGGCTGAAGGTGACCATCCTGGTCCCCAGAGGTGAGCAGGCGGCAAAGAAAACCTTCAACCCCCAACTGGGCATTGAGGGGGGTATCTCCATCCTAGGTACCAGCGGTATTGTGGAGCCTATGAGTTTGTCCGCCTTAGTGGAGACCATCACGCTGGAGCTTCACCAGGCTGCTGCACTGGGGCACCGGAGGATCATTCTTACCCCAGGAAATTATGGCGTGGAATTTTTGAAGGAACACGGGCTGGGGGGCGGGACCGTACCGGTTATAAAGTGTTCGAACTTTATTGGAGAAGCGATGGATCGGGCGGCGGAGGAGAATTTTTCCCAGGTCCTCTTGGTGGGGCATGTGGGCAAGTTGGTAAAGGTGGCGGGGGGAATCATGAACACCCACAGCCGCTGGGCCGATTGCCGTACGGAGCTTTTTTGCGCTTACGCTGCCCTGGCGGGAGGAGGCCGGGAGCTGTGCCAGTCCCTGATGGAGGCCGCCTCCGCCGATGCCTGTATCGGGTTACTGGATCAAGCGGGGCTGCGAAAACCAGTGGTGGAGGGCCTGCTCAGAGCCATCCAAACCCATTTGGACCACCGGGCGGCCGGGGGATTCCGGACAGGGGCGGTGCTCTTTTCCAATCAATATGGGCTCCTGGGAAAAACCACAGGGGCGGAGGAGATTTTATCGGAATGGAACTGAGAACGAAAGGAATTTTTTACTGTGTGGGGGTGGGCCCCGGCGACCCGGAGCTGGTGACGCGGAAGGGAGTGCGTACCCTGGAGGCCTGCCCGGTCCTTGCCGCCCCTCGCACCAAAAGTGGGGAGATGCTGGCCCTGGATATTGCCCAAAAGGCAGCTGAGCTGGGGGACAAGGTGATCGTGCCCCTGGATTTTTCCATGACCAGGGACGAGAAGCGCCGGTGGGAAGAGTATGAGACGGGGGCCCAAACCATTGCCGGCTATCTGGAGGCCGGACAGGATGTTGCCATGGTCAACCTGGGGGATGTGTCCATCTACGCCACCTGTACCCGGATGGCTGAGCGCATAAAAGAACTGGGCTTTTCCGTTTGCATGATACCAGGCGTCCCCAGCTTTTGCGCCGTGGCCGCCCGGTTGGGAGAAAGCCTGACGGCGGAAGGGGAGCCTCTCCACATCTTCCCGGCTGGAATTTCTGACCTGGACCGGGCTCTGGAACTGGAGGGCACAAAGGTGCTCATGAAATCAGGGCGGCAGCTGCCTGGGGTGCTGGAAGCATTGGACCGGGCGGGAGCATTGGAACGGTCTGCCCTGGTGGAGAATTGCGGCCTGCCGGAGGAGCGGGTGGTTGCCCCACTGGAGAAGGGAACAGAGAGCGGCTATTTTTCCACCATTGTTGTAAAGGAGTAAGGACATATGGTGCATTTTGTGGGAGCGGGGCCGGGAGCCCCGGACCTGATCACCCGGCGGGGGGCCGCATTGCTGGAAGAAGCGGATGTGGTGGTGTACGCAGGCAGTCTGGTAAACCCTGCCCTGCTGGGGCTGTGCCCGGAAGGGTGCCGGGTATACAATAGTGCCTCCATGACACTGGAGGAGGTATTGGAAGTGATGATCCCGGCCAGTGAGAATGGGGAAGAAGTGGTTCGCCTTCATACTGGGGACCCCTGCCTCTATGGGGCGATCCGGGAGCAGATGGACGTTTTGCGGGAGAAAAACATTCCCTTTGACGTAACGCCTGGGGTGTCCAGCTTCTGTGCCGCCGCGGGGGCTGTGGAAGGGGAGTACACCCTGCCCGGAGTGAGCCAGAGCGTTATCATCACCCGTATGGCCGGACGCACCCCGGTGCCCGAGCGGGAGTCGATCCCTGCCTTGGCGGCCCATGGGGCCACGATGGTAATTTTCCTGTCAGCAGGTATGCTGGACAAACTTCAGGAGCAGCTGCTTCAGGGAGCCTACACACCCGCGACCCCCGCTGCCTTAGTCTATAAAGCCAGCTGGCCGGAGGAGCGTGTGGTGCGCTGTTCCTTGGGAGAGCTGGCCCAAAAAGGCCGGGAGCACAGCATCTCGAAAACCGCCCTGGTGCTGGTAGGGGAGTTTTTGGCTGGGGATTACCAGCGCAGCAAGCTCTATGACCCCACCTTCACCACCGGGTACCGGGAGGGAAACGCATGAGCCCCCGTCTGCTGGCCTTTACTCAGCGGGGCTATGACCTGGCCCAGGCCCTGAGAGAAAAACTGGGGGGCGAGGTGAGCCGCTGCGGCCGAGGCTGCACGCTGGAAAGCTGGACGGCGGAGGGCTTTCGCACGGGAGAGAGCCTTATTTTTGTGGGGGCCGTGGGGATCGCTGTGCGGGCCATTGCCCCCTTTGTGAAGCATAAAACCGTTGACCCGGCGGTGGTAGCGGTGGACGAGGGGGGACAATATGCCATTCCCCTTCTCAGCGGCCACCTGGGAGGTGCTAACGACCTGGCCCGAACCATTTCCGCAGTGTGTGGAGCCCAGGCTGTGATCACCACCGCCACCGATGTGCGGGGCCTTTTCCCTGTGGACCAGTGGGCCCGGTGTCAGGGATTGCGGGTAGAAAACCCGGAAAAAATCAAGGCGGTCTCCGCTAAAATATTGGCAGGGGAGACGATTTCCATCAAAAGCGACTGGCCGATCCTGGGCACGCCCCCGGCAGGGGTGAAGCTGTGGGCGGGAGAGGACTGCGATGTGGAGATCAGCTTCCGCCCCAGTGAGGAAAATGCCCTGCACCTTGTACCCTCCACCGCTGTGCTGGGTGTTGGATGTAAGCGGGGGATGCAGCGGGAGATCCTGGAAGGGGCTTATTCTCAGCTCTTGCTCCGGGAAAGCCTCAGCACTCTGGCAGTGGGGAAGGTGTGTTCTATCGACCTCAAACAAGACGAGCCCGGCCTTTTGGCCTTCTGCCAGGCCCATAATCTGCCCCTGGAGACCCATTCTGCCCAAAGGCTGGCTGCGGTACCCGGAGCGTTTCCCTCCTCTGACTTTGTGCGCAGGGTCACCGGAGTGGATAATGTGTGCCAGCGTGCGGCGGCCCTGGGCAGCGGAGGCGGAGCGGAGCGGCTGCTGGGAGAGAAATATCAGCGGGAGGGCGTGACCATGGCTTTGGCGCTGGGTGACGCTATGCTGGATTGGAGGATCTATGAATAAGATCTATGTGGTGGGCCTGGGGCCGGGACATGAGGAATATCTCTCCGGTCAGGCCGAGGCTGCTCTGGAGCAGGCCCAGGTATTGTGCGGTTATACGGTGTATGTGGACCTGATCCGGCACCGGTTCCCGGACAAAGAGGTGTACACCACGCCCATGCGTCAGGAGACAGAGCGCTGCCGCTGGGCCTTGGAGACCGCCTCGAAGGGGACTACCGTGGCCCTGGTGTGCAGCGGAGATGCGGGAGTGTACGGTATGGCCGGGCTGGTGCTCCAACTGGGAGAGGACTATCCGGATACGGAGATCGAGATTGTACCTGGAATCACCGCCGCCCTGTCGGGAGCGGCTGTGCTGGGGGCACCTCTGGGCCACGACTTCTGTGTGATCTCCCTGTCCGACCTGCTTACCCCCTGGGACATGATTGAAAAGCGGCTGGAGTGCGCTGCCCTGGGGGACTTTGCCCTGTGTATCTACAATCCTGCGTCCAAAAAACGGGCGGATTATCTCCGCCGGGCCTGTGAAATTCTCCTGCGCCACAAATCTCCCGATACCCTGTGCGGCTGGGTGCGCAACATTGGCCGGGCGGGCCAGGAGAGTAAGGTGATGACTCTGGCGGAGCTTCGGGAGGAGCAAGTGGATATGTTTACGACCGTCTTTGTGGGCAGCAGCACCACGGCTGTGTGGGCCGGGCGGCTGGTGACGCCGCGGGGCTATGAGGAGAAGCGATGAGGGTACTCCTGTTCGGCGGTACGACCGAAGGCCGCGTATTGGCCGGGGAACTGCTGAGACGGGGGCTGGAAGTCACCGTCAGTGTGGCCACTCCCCTGGGAGCCGAGGAGCTTGCGGGCCTTCCCGGTCTGGAAATCTGGGTGGGAAGAAAGGATGCGCAGGAGCTGGAACAGGCCGTGGGTGCCTTTGACCGTTGCATCGATGCCACCCACCCCTATGCCTTTTTGGCCAGTGCCAACATCTGTGCTGCCTGTGAGCGGGCGGGAGTGCCTTTATACCGGCTCAGCCGGCCGGAGAGCCGGGCAGAAGGGGTCGTGCCGGTGGATCACTGTCTCCAGGCTGCGGAGTTTCTGAACAATCAGGAGGGGAATATTCTCCTGACCACCGGGTCCAAAGAGCTCTCCGCCTTTCAAACCATAGAAAAAGAACGGCTCTATGTCCGGGTGCTCCCATGTCACGAGAGCTTGGCGGCCTGTGAGGAGCAGGGGATTCCCCACCGAAATATTCTGGCCCTCCAAGGGCCGTTTGGCCAGAAACTCAATGAGGCCATTTTGGAACAATACCAGATTCGCTGGCTGGTGACCAAGGACGGAGGCATGGCCGGGGGATTTCCCCAAAAGCTGGCTGCCGCTCAGGCCATGGGAGTGCCGGTGGTACTGGTGAAGCGGCCGGAGGACAGAGGCATGACCATGGAGGAATTGCTGAAGGAGGTGGAAGCATGGCCGAAAGGATCGTAAAGCTGGTGTCCATGGGCTGTGGGGAGGAGGACCTCACGGACCAGGCCCGAAAAGCTCTGGACGAGGCCGATTGCCTGATCGGTTCGGACCGGCTGCTGCAAAGGGTACCGGCCTGCCCCCAGGTTCCCCGCCTGCGGGCGGTGCGGGGGGAGGAAATCCGAAACATGCTTCGGGCTTCCGAAGGGAAGTCTCCCTGTGTGCTGCTCAGCGGAGATGGGGGTTTTTATTCCGCAGCGGCGGGGCTTCTGCCGCTTCTGGAGCAGGAGAAGATCTCGTTTGAAATAGTTCCGGGGGTGTCCAGCCTCCAAGCGTTTGCCGCCAGGCTTTGCCAAAACTGGCAAGGTTGGAACCTATATAGTGCACATGGACGGGACTGTGACCCGGTTGCGGCGGTGTGCGAGGGAAAACCAGCCTTCTTTCTGACAGGGGGAACCCTGGGAAGTGCTGAACTGTGCGCTTTGCTGGACCGGGCAGGGCTGGGAGAACTGCAGGTAGATGTGGGAGAAAATCTGTCCTGTGAGGATGAAAGGCTTTACCGGGGGACAGCGGCAGAATGTGCAAAGATGTCCTTTGCACCACTCAGTGTGCTGTTGGTTCAGCCAGCCCCCCGATATCCCAAACGGACACCCGGAATTCCCGACGAGGAATTTCTTCGGGATCAGGTGCCCATGACCAAACAAGAAGTCCGCACCGCCATTCTGGCAAAGCTGGCGGTGGAGCCCGACGACCTATGTTGGGACATCGGTGCGGGGACGGGGAGCGTCAGTGTGGAGCTGGCCCTTCAAAGCAGAGCGGTCTGGGCTGTGGAGCGGGAAAAAAAGGCCCTGGGCCTATTGGAAGAAAATCGGAAAAGATTTGGTGCCTGGAACCTTCGCATTCAGGCGGGGGAAGCTCCGGAAGCACTGGAGAGCCTGCCTGCTCCGGATAAGGTGTTTATCGGGGGCAACGGGGGAAATTTAAAGGGAATTCTGGACGTGGTGAACGCCATAAACCCAAGGGCCAGGGTTTGTATCTCAGCCATTGCCCTGGAGACCCTGCAAACGGCCCTGGATACCTTGGAGACCCTGGGGTATGAGACTGAGGTGGTGCAGATCGCCGTCAGTCGGGCCAGAAAAGCGGGAGAACTCCATCTGCTCATGGCTCACAACCCGGTATTTCTCATTACGGGAGGGCGGCCATGAGGGGACTTATGGTATCCGCTATGGGCAGCGGCCAGGGAAAGACCGTACTGACCTGCGGCTTGCTGTCTGCCATGAGACGGCGGGGAATTAAGACGGCGGGGTTCAAATGTGGACCGGACTATATTGACCCCATGTTTCACACCAAAATCCTTGGAGTACCCAGCCGAAATCTGGACTTGTTTCTCCAGGGGGAGGCGGGAGTGCGGCGAAGCTATGCCGCCGCTGGAGCAGCGGACCTGGCTCTTGTGGAGGGAGCCATGGGCTTTTACGACGGGGTGGGCGGTACAGACCGGGCCAGCGCCTATGCCGTGGCCAGGTTCCTCCGTCTGCCTGTGGTGTTGTCCGTCCGGCCAAAGGGCTCCAGCCTGACCCTGGCCGCTCAGGTGAAGGGGATGCAGAATTTCCGGGAGGAAAACCAGATTGCCGCGTTGATCCTCACCTGCTGCAGCCCAGGGCTTCATGCCCACCTGGCTCCCATTTTGGAGGAGGAGACGAACCTGCCTGTGCTGGGCTACCTGCCCCCTATGGAGCAGGCAGACCTGCCCAGCCGTCATTTGGGGCTCTATACTGCCGGAGAGGTGGAGCACCTTCGCCGGCGGTTTGCAGCTGTGGGAGAGCAATTGGAGAAGACTGTGGATCTGGACCGGCTGCTGGCTCTGGCGGGCGGCGAGGCGGCAAAAGCGCAGAGCTTCTCCCGTCCCCGGCCCGCCTGTACCATTGCCGTGGCTCGGGATGAGGCCTTTTGCTTCTACTACCCGGACAACCTGGAGGCATTGGAGCGGGCAGGAGCCAAACTGACCTTTTTCAGTCCCCTCCGGGACCAAGCGCCCCCGGTGGCAGACGGACTTTACCTGGGCGGAGGTTACCCGGAGCTGTACGCCCGAATGCTGGGAGAGAACGCCGGTATGCGGGAAAACATCCGGGCTCTGGTGACTTCTGGCCTGCCCACGGTGGCCGAATGCGGAGGATTTCTTTATCTTCAACAGACGTTGGAGGACGAGCAGGGAACTGCGTGGCCCATGACAGGAGCTTTGGAGGGAGCTGGTTTCCGGACACAGCGCCTTCAGCGCTTTGGCTATGGGGAGCTCACTGCTCAAGGGGACAGTATGCTTTTCCAGGCGGGGGAGAAGACCCCTTTTCACGAGTTTCACTACTGGGACAGTACCCGAAATGGGACGGATTTCCGGGCGGTAAAACCCTTGGGCAAACAGAGCTGGTCATTTGGCATGGCTGGGGAGAGTTTGTATGCCGCCTTCCCCCATCTGCACTTTGGGGGAGCGTTGCCCCTGGCCCAGAGATTTGTCCAAAAGGCGAAGGAGTGGAGAGAAAAACATGGATGAACTAAAGCCGTTGCTGTCGGCCGTTGCACCTCCGGACCGAGGAGCGGAGGAAGCGGCGAAGAGCCATTGGGACAGTCTGGCCAAGCCCTTGGGGAGCCTGGGCCTTCTGGAGGAGACGGTGGTGAAAATCGCCGCCCTGACCGGCAATCAACAGGTGGCGCTTCAAAAGCGCTCCCTGGTGGTTTTCTGTGCTGACAATGGAGTGGTGGCCCAGGGGGTCACCCAGACAGACAGCTCTGTGACGGCGGCGGTGGCCCGTTCCCTGGCCGAAGGGAGCAGCACCGTGTGCCCCATGGCACGTGCTGCCCGGTGCGAGGTGGTCCCCGCGGATGTGGGGATGCTGGATTTTCCTGGCTGCTCCGGAGTGTTGGACCGCCGGGTACAAAACAGCACGGGGGACATTACTCTGGGCCCTGCTATGGAACGGGAGGCCTGTGTCCGGGCCATTCTCACCGGGGCAGAGCTGGCACGGGAGCAGAAGGACAAAGGGATGGACATCCTGGCTGGCGGTGAGATGGGAATCGGCAACACCACCACGTCCAGCGCCGTGGCCGCCGTCCTGCTGGGACTGGAACCGGAGCATGTGACCGGGAGGGGAGCGGGGTTGTCCACCGCCGGCCTTGTACGAAAGGTGGAGGCTGTCCGCCGGGCCATTGCTGTGAACAGCCCTGACCCTTGTGATCCCGTGGATGTGCTGTCCAAGGTGGGAGGATTGGATCTGGCTGCCCTGTGCGGGTTTTATCTGGGGTGTGCCCGGTACCGTATTCCGGTGCTGCTGGACGGACTGATCAGCACCGTGGCCGCCCTGTGCGCGGTGCGGCTGTGCCCAAACGCCCGAGGGGCTCTGCTGGCAAGCCACGTCTCCGCGGAGCCGGCAGGGAAGTTGGTCCTGGAGGCTTTGGGTTTGGCCCCCCTGATCACTGCGCAAATGCGCCTGGGAGAGGGGAGCGGTGCGGTAGCCGCTCTGCCTTTGCTGGACATGGCCCTGGCGGTGTACAGTGGGGGACAGACCTTTGAGAAGCTGGGCATCGCGGCCTACACGCCACAGAAGTAAGGAGAATTTATGTTAACTTTGATCGTTGGCGGGGCAGCCAGTGGGAAAAGTGAATTTGCGGAGAACCTGGTGCTGACCCTGCCGGGGCGGCGGGTGTATGTGGCTACCATGGAGCCCTATGACGGGGAATGTCTGGCGCGCATTGACAAGCACCGCCGCCAGCGCGCCGGAAAGGGGTTTGCCACCCTGGAGTGCTACCGGGACCTGGGGGGACTGAAGGTGCCTGCCAGGGCCAATGTGCTGCTGGAGTGTATGAGCAACCTGTTGGCCAACGAGCTCTATTCCCCACAGGGGGGCGCAACGGCTGCCGTGCTGGAGGGGGTGACGTGCCTTTGCGCACAATGTGTCCACCTGACCATTGTGACCAATGAGGTTTTTTCGGGGGGCAGGGACTATGAGGGGGACACCCTTCGCTACCTCCGGGAGCTGGGGATGGTGAACCGCATCCTGGCCGCCCGAGCGGACCGGGTGGTGGAAGTGGTGTGCGGGTGTCCCAACGTGCTGAAGGGGAGGCTGCCATGAAGATCGTGGAAACCATTGTCGTGGCCTTTTCCATGTTTTCCGCCTTGCCTATGCCGCGGGTGGAGTGGAACGAAGACAATATGCGCTACAGCCTGTGTGCCTTTCCCCTCATCGGCGGAGTCATTGGCCTTCTCTGCTGGCTATGGGTCTGGGTATGCGGAACGTTGGAGCTGCCGGGGATCCTCCAGGGGGCGGGGCTTTGCCTCATCCCGGTCCGGGTGACAGGGGGGATCCACCTGGACGGCTATGCCGACACCTGGGACGCCCTGGGCAGTCACGCCGTCCCGGAGGAGAAACAGCGGATTCTGAAGGACCCCCGGATGGGAGCTTTTGGAGGAATCCATCTTTGTGTCTATTTTGTGGCCCTGTTTGCCCTGTGCTGCAGTCTCAGGGAGTACCAGGCGTGGGCGATGGTGATTTTATTCTGCCTGTCCCGGAGCCTGTCCGGCCTGGCAGTGGCCGCGTTCCCTCTGGCCAAACATACCGGCCTTGCCCACACCTTTGCCGCAGCGGCGGACAAGAAACGGGTACGCAGGGTGCTGGCGGGGCTGTCCCTGGTGCTCATGGCCCTGCTGTGCCTGGGCTGGGGACTGGTGGGGGCAGGGATGTCCCTGGCTGCCCTGGGGGTATTTTTCTGGTACCGGCACATGGCGGGGAAGGAGTTTGGAGGCCTGTCCGGGGATCTGGCGGGCTGGTTTTTGCAGACGGCGGAGCTTTGGATGATTGGTGCGATTGTATTATGTCAACATGTGGAGGTACTGCTATGACCTTTCTCACCGGACCCATGTATGCGGGCAAGGGAGAGTACCTGCAAAAGGCCCTGAACCTTACCCCGGAGGAGTTGTCCGCCCGTGCTGTCTTTCACGTGGAAGAACAGGCGGCAGGGGAAGAAAGCCTGGAGGACTTGGCAGATCGCCTGGCGCAATATGATTTTGTCATTGCCAACGAGGTAGGCTGCGGGGTAGTGCCCATAGACCCGGAACAGCGGAGGCTTCGGGAGCGGGCCGGGCGGCTGAGCTGCCTGCTGGCCCAGCGGGCAGATACCGTGATCCGGGTGTGCTGCGGCCTGCCCCAGGTTCTCAAGGGGGAGTGGACATGCTAGTCTGCCTGCTCCGGCACGGGAAGACTGCCTGGAACCTGGAGGGACGCTACCAGGGAAAAAGCGACATCCCCCTGTGTGAGGAGGGAAAACGTGCCCTGGGTCCTGCAAAGGTCAGTCCCGAACGGGTATACGTTTCCCCCGTGAAGCGGGCGGCGGAGACAGCCCGGATTTTGTTCCCCAGCGCAAAGCTCATTCCCGTCCCTGGCCTGGAAGAGATGGACTTTGGTGTGTTTGAGGGAAAGTGTTTCCGGGACCTGAAAGATGATCTGGCCTACCGCGCCTGGGTAGAGGGAAACTGTACGGCCCCCTGCCCCGGCGGAGAGGGCCGGGAGGATTTTTCCCGGCGGGTGTGCGCTGCTTTTGAGGGCCTGATGAAGCGGGAACGGGAGCGGCTGGTGATTGTGGCCCACGGGGGCACCCAGATGGCCATTTTGGAACAGTACGGCCATCCCCGGCGGGATTACTTTGCCTGGCAGAGCCCCAATGGGGGCGGGTTTTTGCTGGAGGCGGAGGACTGGGAAAAGAAACGGGAGCTGAGACTCCTTCAAGAGATCAAGACATTTGGGAAGGACTAAAGGATGAACGTACTGCTGGCCGCCCTGGGCGGCTTTTTGCTGGATTTGCTGCTGGGCGATCCCGGCTGGATGCCCCACCCGGTGGTCTTTATGGGCCGGTGTATTACCCGCCTGGAGAAGCTGCTGCGCAGTATCTTTCCCCGCACGCCTGCGGGAGAGCGCTGGGCGGGCCGTGTGCTTGCTGCGGTGCTGCCGCTGGGCACGTTGGCTTTTGCGGGAAGCTGTCTGTGGCTGTGCGGGCAAGTCCACCCGGCCCTGGCCTTTGCCCTGTCTGTCCTCTGGTGCTGGCAGGCTCTGGCGGCGAGAGGTCTGGCATCCGAAAGTAACCATGTCTACCGGGCGCTCACCGTCGGTACGCTGGGAGAGGCCCGTCAGGCCGTGGGGCGGATTGTGGGCCGGGACACTGGGATGCTCACGGAAACGGGAGTCAGCCGGGCGGCAGTGGAGACGGTAGCAGAGAACTTCTCCGACGGGGTGGTGGCCCCCATGATCTATATGTTCCTGGGCGGTGCACCTCTGGCGCTGTGCTATAAGGCGGTCAATACCATGGACAGTATGGTGGGGTATAAAAATGAACGCTACCTTCACTTTGGCCGTGGGGCGGCAAAGCTGGACGACCTGGCTAACTACCTGCCTGCCCGACTGGCTGCCCTGGTGCTGGTGGGGACGGCCTTTCTCATGGGAGAAGATGGGAAAACTGCCTTTCGTATCTGGCGGCGGGACCGGCGCAAGCATGCCAGCCCCAATTCCGCCCAGACCGAGGCCGCCATGGCCGGGGCGCTGGGAATAAAGCTGGCCGGACCTGCCAGCTACTTTGGAAAATCAGTGGACAAGCCTTGGATTGGAGAGGAGCTGGGGGAGACGGAACCCCGGCATATTCTCCGCGCCAACCGGCTGATGCTGGGGGGCAGTGCCCTGTGCCTGTTGGTGCTGGCGGGGATCAGAATTGTGATTATGTTAACTATCGGGAGGAACCTGGGATGGATGTGAGACACGGCGGGGACTGGGCAGGCTTTCAGGCCCGGTATGGCCAGCTACCTCTGGATTTTTCCGCCAGCATCAGTCCCCTGGGCCTGCCTGAGGGGGTGCGCCGGGCAGTCATTGCTGCCTTGAAGGAGGCAGACCGATACCCCGACCCCCAGTGCCGGGCTCTGCGGGCAAGACTGGGGGAGTACCACCACCTCAGCCCGGAGCATATCCTTTGCGGCAACGGGGCAGCGGATCTTATCTTCCGCCTGGCTTTGGCCAAAAGACCGGTCCGGGCCCTGCTTCCGGCTCCTACCTTCGGGGAGTATGAGCGGGTTCTGGAGGGCGTGGGTTCCACGGTGGAACATGTTTTCCTGGAGGAGAAACAGGACTTCCAGCTAACAGACCAACTGTTGGAGTATATCAAGCCGGGATTGGATCTTATGATATTATGTGAACCCAATAACCCCACCGGACAGGTGACAGACCGGGCCTTGCTGATGGAGATTTTAAAGCGCTGCGGCCAGACGGACACCCTTCTGGCGGTGGATGAGTGTTTTCTGGATTTTCTGCCTTGTTCCGAGGAGCATAGCCTGATCGGACAGATCCCCACCCACAAAAACCTTTTGATCTTCCGGGCTTTTACGAAATGCTACGCCATGGCGGGCCTGCGCCTGGGATATGCCCTGTGCGGAGACCCTTCCCTTTTGGAGGCCATGGCCCGAATGGGTCAGGCCTGGGGGGTATCCTGTGTGGCACAAGAGGCCGGGCTGGCCGCCCTGGAGGAGAGGGCGTATTTGGAGACGCTCCGGACCCTTATCGAGGGGGAGCGCCCCCGGCTTCGGAGTGGGTTGGAGGCCCTGGGTTGTCGTGTGGTCCCTGGGCAGGCCAATTTTCTTTTGTTCCAAAGCCCTGTGCCGAATCTGGCAGAACTTCTGGGGGCGAAGGGCATTTCCATCCGCTCCTGTGAAAACTTTTTGGGCCTGGGCGGGGATTGGTACCGGGTGTGTGTGCGCAATGGGGAGGACAATGACCGGTTGCTCTCAACTATGAGGGAGGTTATGTAAATGGCAAAGCGAATCATGGTTCAGGGCACCATGTCCGGGGCAGGAAAGAGCCTGATGGCCGCTGCCCTGTGCCGCATCTTCCGCCAGGACGGCCTGCGGGCTGCCCCGTTTAAAAGCCAGAACATGGCTCTGAATAGTTACATCACCCAGGACGGCCTGGAAATGGGCCGGGCCCAGGTGGTTCAGGCCCAAGCAGCGGGGGTGGAGCCCGATGTGCGTATGAATCCCATTTTGCTCAAACCCTCCAGTGACACAGGCAGCCAGCTTATTGTGAATGGCGAGGTCCGGGGAGAATACCGGGCTGCCCAGTATTTCAAGATGAAAAAGTCCCTTATTCCCGAAGTGCTCGCCGCTTATGAGAGCCTGGCGGCGGAGTATGATGTGATCGTCCTGGAAGGGGCGGGGAGTCCGGCGGAAATTAACCTGCGGGACGACGATATTGTAAACATGGGCCTTGCTCAACTAGTGGACGCACCGGTCCTTTTGGTGGGTGACATCGACCGGGGCGGGGTGTTTGCCCAGCTCTTTGGCACCACGGCGCTGCTGGAAGAGGAGGAGCGGGCGCGGATTGTCGGGCTTGTCATCAACAAGTTCCGGGGAGATGAAGCACTGCTGCGCCCAGGCCTTGCCATGCTGGAGGAAAAGACGGGCATTCCTGTTTTGGGGGTCATCCCCTATGCCCAGGTGGACCTGGACGACGAGGACAGCCTGTCCCCACGTTTGGGGCGCAGTGTCCACCGAAAGGCGGTGGATGTGGCGGTGGTTCGTCTGCCCCATATCTCCAATTTTACTGACTTTTCCCCCCTGGAGCGCCACCCGGCCTTGGGGGTGCGGTATGTGAGCCGCCCGGACCAACTGGCAGGGGCAGAGCTCATCATTCTTCCGGGTACCAAGGCCACCATGGAGGATCTGCGGTGGCTTCGCCAGAGCGGAATGGAAAGTGAAATCAAAAAGCTTGCCGCAGCCGGGACACCGGTGCTGGGGGTGTGTGGGGGCTATCAGATGTTGGGAGAAACTCTCTCTGACCCGGATGGGGTGGAGGGAGGCGGTGAGTTGGCCGGGCTGGGTCTGCTGCCCTGTTGTACGGTATTCGCCTCTCAAAAGACCCGCACACGGGTGGAAGCTGTGGCCGTTGCCCCGCCCTTTGAACAGGTCCCCCTTAACTGCTACGAGATCCACATGGGCATTACCCGCCGGACAGGAGGGGGGGCCTTTGCCCGGTTTTCGGATGGCCGGGAGGAGGGAACTGCGGAAGGAAAGGTGTTTGGCACCTATCTCCACGGACTCTTTGATACGGGGGCTTTGGTGGAGAAGCTGGCTGACTGGCTGATGACAGAGAAGGGGCTCTCCCCCAAACATATCCGTGTGGAGAGCCAGGAAGAATACCGGGAGCGGCAGTATGACGCTTTAGCTCAGGTGGTGCGGGAGCACCTGGACATGGAGGCTGTTTACCGGATCATGGAGGAATATCAATGAGAACGAAAATGCTGCCTGGAGAGATTGAACGCGCCAGCATGGAGATGATTGCCCGTGAACTGGCCCAGCGGGACATCTCGATCCCCCCGGAGCAGGAAGCTGTGGTCAAGCGGGTCATTCACACCACTGCAGACTTTGATTTCGCCCAAACCCTGCGCTTTAGTGAACATGCCGTGGCCTTGGGGGTAGCGTCTCTGAAAAATGGGACAAATATCGTCACTGACACCAACATGGCCCGTTCCGGGGTGAGCCGCCCCAGCCTGGAAAAGCTGGGAGGGCAGGTGTTTTGCTATATGGCGGATGCAGATGTAGCCCAGGCGGCGAAGACCCAGGGGACGACCCGTGCGGCAGCGGCCATGGAGAAGATGGTACGGGAGCAGCCGGGGGCTATCCTGGCGGTGGGCAACGCCCCCACCGCTTTGCTGGAGCTGGCAGAGCAGATCGAAGGCGGGCTGCGTCCCGCCCTGGTGATCGCCGCCCCGGTGGGATTTGTGAATGTGGTGGAGAGCAAGGAGCGCATCTGGAAGGTGTGCCTTGCCCATCAGGTGCCGATCATCGCCGCCATGGGACGTAAGGGGGGCAGCACTGTGGCGGCTGCCATCTGCAATGCCCTGCTGTATACCGCTGTGGGGCGGGAGGTATAAAAAGCAGAGGACGGAAGAAATTCCGTCCTCTGCTTTTTCGTGCAATCAGTTCCCGCTTCCCCAGAGATCATCGGGGTAGAGCCCCTGAGCGGTCTTTTCTGCCAGAGCAGCAACCACCATGGGCTTGTCCTCGTGGTAGGTGACCCCATACCACTTGTCGTGGGAGCGCAGCACCTTTACACGGGCCTTGCCCTCCTCCAGAAGCTGGGTTACCACGCTGGGCAGGAAGTATTCCCCCTTCAGGGGATTTTCCACAAGCGCCTTGTCCAGAAAGGCGGGGAAACGGGCCTCTGCCTCGGTAAGGAAGCTCTTGGTGAAGCCCCACAGGTTCATGGACACGATGGTGTCCCCAGGCAGGGCGGTCCAGGTCTTGCCCTCGTCCTCGGTATACCGGGCGTCGGCCCCGTCTTTTTCAATGTGGGTGCGCTCGGTGACCTTCAGGAGGTACCCCTCCTCATCTTCCACACACACGCCACGGGCCACATGGCCGTTTTCGGTGACGGTGTTGCCTACCAGATATCCCACCATGGCGTATTCATAGCAGCCGTCCTGGTCGGGATGGGCGGAGAGGTAGTCATAGATGGCCTTGAACCCTTCGGGGCCGTAGCAGTCGTCGGCGTTGATGACGGCAAAGGGACCGTCGATGATCTTCCGGGCGGCTAAAATGGCGTGGGCAGTGCCCCAGGGCTTCACACGGCCCTCGGGGATGGTATAGCCCTCCGGCAGGTCGCTGAGGTCCTGGTAGGCGTACTTCACGTTCATGACTTTGGAGAGGCGATCGCCGATTCCGGCCTTAAAGGCGTCCTCGATCTCGTGCTTGATGACAAAAACCACCGTTTCAAATCCAGCTCGGCGGGCGTCGTAGATGGAGTAGTCGATGATAAGCTGGCCGTGGTTTCCCACCGGATCCAGCTGCTTCAGTCCGCCGTAGCGGCTGCCCATGCCGGCGGCCATGACCACAAGGACAGGCTTGTTCATACTGCGTTACCTCCTGAAATGGGGGGCAGCGATTTCTGCCCGATTCCCCATGAATTTCCTGCCATAAACGGCGAATATTATTATAATATATCCGGGCCAGCGAAGCAATGAAAAAAGGAAGCATTCCTTTAAAAATTGGGGAGTGGGGCAGAAAGAACCCGCTCCCCGGCGGCAATTCATTGACGAAGGGGAAGGGTGCGGGTATAATAACAGAAAGAAAAAACACTTGTTTTGGAGATCGTGTTATGAGCGAATTGTTTGAAAAATCCATGCTCACCCTGGAGCTGCCGCGGGTGCTGGAGCTGCTGGCTTCCTGTGCCGTCACCGATGAGGGGAAGGAGCGGGCTCTCAGCCTGCGGCCCATGACCGACCTGGACGATGTGCGCCGGGCCCAGGAGGAGACCACTGCCGCGGTGAAGCTGCTGGTTCTGCGGGGCACCCCTGGCTTTGCGGGGATCCGGCCTGTGGCTGCCAGCCTTCAGCGGGCGGATATGGGGGGCAGCCTCAATACACGGGAGCTTTTGGAGATCGCCGCTGTTCTCCGGGCGGCCCGTACCGCCGGGGACTACGGGGCGGGGGAGGAAAAAAGCCCCATTTCCCATCTCTTCCGGGCCCTTACGCCCAATAAGTTCCTGGAAGAGACTATCACCAACTCTATCGTAGGGGAGGATGAGCTGGCCGACTCTGCCAGTCCTGAGCTTGCCTCCATCCGCCGCCACATGCGGGCTACCGAGGCCAAGGTGCGGGACATTCTGCAAAAGCTCATCTCTTCCAACCAGTCCAAGTATTTGCAGGAGTCCATCATTACCATCCGCTCCGACCGGTATGTGGTGCCGGTGAAGTCGGAGCATAAAAATGCTATTCCCGGCCTGGTCCACGATGTGTCCTCCTCCGGTTCCACTTTCTTCATCGAGCCCATGGGGGTGGTGAAGGCCAATAACGAGCTGCGGGAGCTGTTGGCCAAGGAGAAGAAGGAAATCGAACGGATTTTGGCCGAGCTGTCTGCCCAGTGTGCCGCACATAAGGAGGACATTTTAGAGGACTACCAGCTGCTCATCTGGCTGGATGCCATTTTTGCACGGGCGAAGCTCTCCCTGAAGCTGGAGTGCACCGAGCCAAAGCTCTCGGAGAAATTTATGAAGCTCCGGGGAGCCCGGCATCCCCTGCTGGACCAGAAGAAGGCGGTGGCCAACGACCTGGAGCTGGGGGAGCGGTTTGACACCTTAGTGATCACCGGCCCCAACACCGGTGGCAAGACGGTGACGTTAAAGACCATGGGGCTCATTACCCTGATGGCCCAGTGCGGCCTTCATATCCCCGCCAAGGACGACTCCACCGTACGGATCTTTGACCGGGTACTGGCTGACATCGGGGATGAGCAGTCCATTGCCCAGTCCCTGTCCACCTTCTCTTCCCACATGACCAACATCGTGGGCATTCTGGAAGAGGCGGACGACAATACCCTCATCCTCTTTGACGAGCTGGGTGCGGGCACTGACCCGGTGGAGGGCGCAGCCCTGGCCGCTGCCATCATTGAAAGTGCTCGGGGACTGGGGGCCCAGGTGGCCGCCACCACCCACTATGCCGAGCTCAAGGTGTACGCCATGACCACAGAGGGGGTGGAGAACGCCTCCTGCGAATTCAATGTGGAGACGTTGGCTCCCACCTACCGCCTGGTGATGGGGATTCCCGGAAAGTCCAATGCCTTTGCCATTTCCCGGCGGCTGGGGCTGCCCGAATATATCATCGAAAAGGCGGCGGCCCGTCTGGATGCGGAGAACGTGCGTTTTGAGGACGTGCTCACCCGCCTGGACCAGCAGCGCCAGGAGATGGAGAAGGAGCGCTCGGAGGCCAAACGGCTGAAGCTGGAGATGGAGCAGTCCGCCCAGAAGGCACGGGAGTACCGGGAGAAGCTGGAGGCGGAGCGGGCTAAGGTGGTAGAGAAGGCCCAGGCCGAGGCGCGGGCCATTATTGAGGAGGCTCGTGCAGCCAGCGACCTGGCCCTCAGTGAGCTGAAGGAGATGAAAAAGCGCCAGGATAAGCTGGACTGGCAGCAGGTGAACGACAGCCGGGCCGAGTCCCGCCGGCTCCTGAACGAGGCGGAGCGCAACATCGGCGGCCCGGCTAAAGAGGTGGAAGCGCCGCCGCCTACCCGTCCGGCCGTGGCGGGAGATACGGTGGAGCTGGTGAAGATGGGAACCAAGGCTACCGTTTTGTCGGTCAATAAGGATGGCTCCCTCCAGCTCCAGGCGGGCATTTTGAAGATCTCCGCCAAGCAGGAGGAAGTCCGGGTGGTGGAGGGTGAGACGGAGAGCCAAAAGGCCACCCGGAAGATCATCGCACGGGCGGAGCACACCATCCGCACGGCTGCTGTTCCCAGCCAAGTGGACCTGCGGGGCATGATGACCGATGAGGCCATCGCCGTGTTGGAGCGGTTCCTGGACACTGCCATGATGGGCAAGCTGGAGACGGTGACCATCATCCACGGCAAGGGCACCGGAGCGGTGCGAAATGCCGTGCGCACCTACCTCAAGCGCAGCCGCTATATCAAGTCCTTCCGTCCCGGCCGCTACGGCGAAGGGGAGGACGGCGTGACGGTGGCGGAGCTGAAATAAGAAGGCTCGGAATAAAACCCCCGTCCCCTCGGAGAGCATGGGGGGCCTCAGGGGGGAACTGGTTCCCCCCTGAAGGCGCGGCGCGCGTAAGCGCGTAAGCGTTTCCCGCAGGAAACGCCCGCGCCGGGGAGGACGGCGTGACGGTGGCGGAGCTGAAGTGAAACCGCAAAATGACAATTTTCTTTTGAGAAAAACGGGAAAGGCCGAAAAAAATCTGAATTTATCCCTTAATTTTGAAGAAACTAACAAAAACTAAGTGATAATTTCTGCAAAATTTATCCAAAAGTACTGTGATATTTGTGGAAATTAACATTGACGAAAGAGGGATAAATCTGGTATGCTAAAAACACATCTTAATGACGAGGGCGGAGGTACGCGATATGTATAGTCAGGAAGCAGTCGTGAACAATCAGGTCGGTCTGCATGCCAGACCCGCTACTTTTTTCATCCAGAAGGCCAACGAGTTCAAGAGCTCCATCTGGGTTGAGAAGGAGGAGCGCAAGGTCAACGCCAAGAGCCTGCTGGGCGTTCTGTCTCTGGGCATCGTAAAGGGAACTCCCATCAAGCTGATCGCCGATGGTCCCGATGAAAAGGAAGCCGTCGAGGCTCTGCAGAAGATGATCTCGTCTGATTTTTCCGAGTAATCCCAAACCATAAAAAGGCGCCGCTAAGCGGCGCCTTTTTTGATATTTCAACTCGTTGTCCCGTTTGGTGAGAGGCGGTGGAACCCATGACCTTTGATGAACTAAAAGAAAAAGCCCATTCCTTGCCCTTGAAGCCCGGCGTGTATATCATGCAGGATGAGAAAAACACCGTTATCTATGTGGGCAAGGCGAAGGCCCTGAAAAACCGGGTGAGCCAGTATTTTCAGGATTCCGCCTCCCACACGGAAAAAACCAGGGCGATGGTTTCTCAGATTGATCACTTTGACGTGATCATTGCGGACAGCGAGTTTGAGGCCCTGGTTTTGGAGTGCTCCCTGATCAAGCGCCACCAGCCCCGGTACAACATCCTTTTGAAGGATGACAAGGGCTACCCCTATATCCGGTTGTCCAACGAGGCCTATCCCCGCTTTTCCCTGGCCTCCAAGGCGGCAGAGGATGGGGCCCGGTATTTTGGCCCCTACGCCAGCCGTCACAGCACCCAGGCCATCATGGATGCCCTGCGCTCCGCTTTGCGCCTGCCCTCCTGTCACAAAAAGTTTCCACGGGACATCGGCAAGGAGCGGCCCTGCCTCAACTTTCACATGGGCAAATGTGACGGCTACTGCTGGGGGGATGAACTGAAGGAGCAGCACGACCAGGCCATTGCCCAGGCAGTGAGCTTGCTGGAGGGCCGGTTTAAGGAAGTACAGGCAGATCTGACTGCAGAGATGGAGCAGGCGGCGGAGGAGCTGCGCTTTGAAAAGGCTGCCCAGCTTCGGGACCGGCTGCGGGCCATCGAGCTGTTAGGGGCCCGGCAGAAGGTGGTGGCCGGATCTCTGGCCGACACGGATGTGGCGGGATTTTTCCGGGGCGAGGCCAAAAGCTGCTTTGTGGTCCTCCACTTTTTGGAGGGGGAACTGGCCGCCAAGGAGTTTGATTTGCTGGAGACCCCCATGGAGGAGGACGAGGAGTCGGTGCTCTCTTCTTTGGTGCGGGAATATTATGTAGGCCGCACCCGGCTGCCCAAGCAGATTCTGCTGCCCTGCGAGCTCAGCGACCAGGTACCCCTCACCCGGCTGCTCAGCGAGCAGGTGGGCCGGAAGGTGGAGCTCATCACGCCCCAGCGGGGGGCCAAGATGGATCTCATTAAGCTGGCCAACCAGAACGCCCAAGAGGAGGTCATCCGGGCCACCACACGGGAGGAGCGGCAGAACAAGCTGCTGGAGGCCCTGGGAAAAATGCTGGCCCTGAAAACACCGCCCCGACGTATGGAGTCCTACGACATTTCCAACCAGGGAGCCAGTGACATTGTGGCTTCCATGGTGGTCTATGTGGATGGACGGCCTTTGAAGCGGGATTACCGGCGCTTTAAGCTGAAGGATATGGATGGTCCCAACGACTACGCCTCCATGGAGCAGGTGCTCACCCGGCGCTTTCGCCGGTATCTGGATGGGGACGAGAAGTTTGCCGATAAGCCGGACTTGCTGCTCATTGACGGAGGTCTGGAGCATGTGCGGGTGGCCCGAAGGGTGCTGGAAGCGCTGAACCTGGACATCCCCGCTTTCGGCATGGTGAAGGATGACCGCCACCGCACACGGGCCCTGGTTCACCCTGACGGCCGGGAGATCGGCATCCAGGCCATTCCGGCGGTGTTTGCCCTGATCGGCCAGATCCAAGAGGAGACCCACCGCTTTGCCATCGAATACCACCGCCAGCTCCAGGGAGGACATGTAAAAACCTCGGTGCTGGATAAAATCCCCGGTGTGGGGGAGAAACGCCGCCAGCAGCTTTTAAAACGCTTCAAAAGCGTCAAGGCGGTTCGGGAGGCATCCCTGGAACAGCTGCGGGAGGCGGTGCCTCAAAATACCGCTCGGGCAGTCTATCTGTATTTCCATGGGGAAGAAAACGTTGAAGCTGAAAAATCAGGCAAGGAAGAGCCGGATGAACAATAAAGCGAGGTAGAAAACGGTGAGAGTGATTTCAGGAACTGCCAGAGGCAGAAAGCTTAAAGAGCTCCAGGGCATGGACACACGCCCCACCACGGACAAGGTAAAAGAGTCCATCTTTAATATCATCCAGTTTGAGCTGGAGGGGAGAAGGGTGTTGGACCTGTTCGGCGGCACCGGCCAGCTGGGCATCGAGGCCCTGTCCCGCGGGGCACAGCGCTGTACCTTTGTGGATCAGCGGCGGGAGGCCGCTGCCCTCATCCGGGAGAACGTAAAGTTGGTTGGTTTTGAGGACCGCTCCCGTGTGGTCCAGGGGGAGGCCTTGTCCTTTTTAGGCGCTTGCCGGGAGAAGTTTGACGTGATTTTTTTGGACCCGCCTTATCAAAGCGGACTTTTGGAAAAATGTGTCAATGATATCTGCCGGTTTGACATTCTTGGGGAATATGGTATAATCGTTTGCGAAAGTCCGGTGGAATGGAGCCTTCCCCCGCTGGAATCCCCCTATGAGGTGGGGAGAGAGTACCGGTACGGCAAGATCAAGCTCACCATCTGCCACCGGGCAGGGAGTGTGGAACGATGAATACCGCCATTTATCCGGGCAGCTTTGACCCGGTTACCCTGGGACATCTGAATATCATCAAACGGGCAGCTGCCTGCTTTGATAAAGTCATCGTGTGCGTCATGATCAACTCCAAGAAGACGGGGATGTTTACCCCGGAGGAACGGGTTGAGATGCTCCGCCGGGCTACAGAGCGCTTCCCGAATGTGGAGGTGGATTTTTCCAACGAGCTGTTGGCCGCCTACGCAAAGCGCCGGGATGCCCATGTGGTGGTCAAGGGCCTGCGGGCGGTATCTGACTATGAGCAGGAGGTTCAGATGGCGGTGATCAACCGGAAGCTGAACCCACAGCTGGAGACCATGTTCTTGGCTTCCAGCGATAAATATACCTACCTCAGCTCCACGATCGTCAAGGAGATGGCCCGCTACGGGGCCGACCTGGCGGAGTTCATTCCACGGGAGATTGTGGACGATGTGAACCGGCGCATGAGGGAAATGGAAGGAAAGGAAGGTTAAACGCCATGGCAAGCGGTGTAGAAGAATTACTGGATATGCTCTTTGAGATGATCGACGAGGCAAAGAATGCCCCGCTGTCCAGCGATAAATGCGTCATCGAGCGGGACAGAGCTCTGGACCTCATTGACGATGTGCGCAGCCAGTTCCCCATTGAGCTCACCGAGGCCCGGAAGATGATGGCCCGTCGGGCG
Source organism: uncultured Oscillospiraceae bacterium (assembly GCA_944385035.1). Classification (GTDB taxonomy): domain Bacteria; phylum Bacillota; class Clostridia; order Oscillospirales; family Oscillospiraceae; genus Lawsonibacter. The sequence goes on from CALWVV010000020.1 coordinate 26,265, forward strand.
GAGTTGGAGAACGAGGCCAAATATAAAGCGGAGGCCATTATCAAGGCCGCCGAGGACCGGGCCCGTCAGATGATTTCCGATGAGTCCATCACCCAGCAGGCCCGCCAGAGAGCCAATGAGATGATGCAGCAGGCGGAAGAGCGCAGTCGGGACCTGAAGCGTTCGGCCAACGAGTACTGCGAGGACGCACTGCGCCGCACCGAGGAGGCTGTGGCCGAGGCCTATGATGAGATTAAGAAGTCTCGGGCCCGGTTCCGGGCTGCCGCCGGGGTGGCATCTTCCCAGGGAAGCACGATGGGCGGCGCCCGCGCCATGTACGACGCTGCCGCGGACGAGGATTAAAACAGCAGAGCGCCGCCGAAGGGAATATCCCTTTGGCGGCGCTGTTGTTTAGAAGAGGAACCAGCCGCTCTCCCGGCTGTCCATCATAGCAAGGGCTCCATCCAGCATCTCCGCGGCCTGAGCCAGGGTGAGCTGGTCAGAGAGCTGAACTGCTCCGGCATTCTGGGGAGCGGTGACCCCCGAGGCGGACAGGTTGGCAGCCGCCTGGGCAGCCCAGTGGCCTTCCGTGCCGGTGGAGGAGAATACTTCCAAAGGCACGTCCGTGATATCCAGCAGGTTATTGAGCATAACGCTGGCTTCTCCACGGGTAATATTTTGATCTGCGCCGAAAATGGGAGCACCCGTCTCGTCACGGGTGCCGCTGATGGCTCCGGCCTTCAAAGCGGCGGAAACTGAGCCCTTGGCCCAGGTGGGGATGGCAGCGTCATCAGAGAAGCCGGTGAGGGTGACCCCCTCCAATTCTTCAAGCCCTGTTACCGACATAGCCATAGACAAGAACTGGGCTCGCGTGACAGGCCGGTTCGGGTCAAAAAAGTAATTTCCATCCACATACCGGCCTACATAGATCTCTTCTTCTGCCAGGCGGATGGCTGCCTTATGGGCGGGGTTCCCATCCATGTCGGCGTAGGTCACTTGGGTATCCGGTTTGTCAATGCGCAGTTTGATGGTAGCTTCCGGGGAGGCGTTGCCTGCAGAGTCAATGGCCACGTAGGTGAAGTGGTCGCTGCCGGTCTTGTTCTCATAGGGGGTGTAAACAAACTGGCTGGATCCATCATCAGCTAAAGTTACCGCCCCGCGGGCAGGGGTGGAGGTAAGCTGAAAGGTGAGGGTGTCCCCTTCGCCATCCACCGCATCAAAGTAACCGGTGATAGCTACGTTTTTATAGGTGGAAAGCTCCATGTTTCGGGCTACGGGAGGCTGATTCTCCTGTTCCAGAAGATAGAGAGTCACCGTCACCTGCCCACCCTGCTGCCCAGAGGCAAAGGTGGGAGTAAAGGCAAACGTGGTGGTAGTAAGGGTGGGAGACTGAGAGCTTTGGAAACGAAGACCGTTCAGGGCGGATACATCCACAGCACATCCGGCCTCCAGGGGTTCGCTGCCCATGCACAGTACGCCCGCACCGGCATCGGGGAGGACATCCAGCGTGATCTGTACCAGGGGATCGGCGCTTTTATCATTTACGCCGAATTCTTCCGGAGTGAAAGAGATCACGGAGCCGATCATACCGTTTTTGGAAAAGTCTTGTGGGGCAGAGGACTCCTTCTTGCTGTTCCAGAAAAAAGCTGAGGCGGGCAGGGTAAGAGACAAAGCCATCGTCAAGGCCAGAAAGGGAAGCACGGCCCGGCGAAGTGAGCGGGATGGATTCATAGAAATACCTCCTTTTACAAATGGATGTATCCCTAGTGTTTTCTTCCCGAGAAAAAATATGCGAAAAAAAGCCGCCTTTCAAAGGCGGCTTTTTGCTCATTGAAACATCTGGGAGGACAGATACCGGTCTCCGGAGTCGGGCAGGATGGCAACAATGGTTTTGCCTGCATATTCCGGCTGCTTTGCCAGCTCGCCTGCTGCCCACAGGGCAGCGCCGGAGGAGATGCCCACCAGCACGCCCTCATGCCGGACGATCTCTCTCCCCATTTGGAAGGCATCCGCATCGGCAACCCGGATCACCTGGTCGTATACGGTGCGGTCCAAAGCCTTGGGGATGAAGTTGGCCCCGATGCCCTGAAGACCGTGGGGGCCGGCCTGGCCGCCGGAGAGGAGGGGAGAGGTGTCGGGCTCCACTGCAAAGACCCGCAGGGCAGGGTTTTGTTCCTTCAGGTAGCGGCCCGCTCCCGACAGAGTCCCGCCGGTGCCCACGCCTGCCACCAGAATATCCACCGTTCCGTCCGTGTCCTGCCAAATTTCAGGGCCAGTGGTGCGGTAGTGGGCCTCAGGACCGACAGGGTTTTCAAACTGCTGGGGGATGAAGCTGCCGGGAATGGAGTCCCGAAGTTCCTCGGCCTTTTCCACGGCTCCCTGCATTCCCAGATTACCTGGGGTGAGCACAAGCTGTGCCCCGTAGGCGGAGAGCATGGCCCGCCGCTCGGCGCTCATGGAGTCGGGCATGGTGAGGATGACCCGATAGCCACGGGCGGCACCCATCATGGCAAGGCCGATGCCTGTGTTGCCTGAGGTGGGCTCAATGATCGTGCCGCCGGGCTTCAAGGCCCCCTGGGCTTCGGCAGCGTTGACCATGTAGAGAGCCAGACGGTCTTTCGCGGAACCGGCGGGATTAAGATATTCCAGCTTGGCCAGAACCGTTGCCTTCCAGTCTAACCGTTTTTCCAGGTGAGACAGGCGCAGCAGCGGTGTGCCTCCGATGAGCTGTTCCACACTGGTGTAAATGTGAGACATGAGGATCATCCTTTCCGGGTAAAGTATGTAACCTCATCATACCCGGAAGAAAAAACCTTGTCAACCGCGTGGGAAGGAATGTTTCCCGCCGGAGCCAAAGACATGACGGAGACCTCAAAGGCAGTGCGCTGCTGAAGCTGTCCGTCTACCTCCTTGTTATAGTGGCGGCTTTGCAGCCGTCCAGCCAGGCTGAGCCGGTCACCCACCTCCATACCGGCACATTTATGGGCCAGGCTCCCCCAGGCAATGCAAGGCAGATAGTCTGCCCGACCATACCGGCGGTTGACCGCAAGGATCATGTCACAGATGGTGCGCCCCAGAGGGGTGGCCCGAAGGGCGGGAGGCTTACATAACGTTCCGGACAGGAGCAAGCGGTTTTCATCTTCCCCATCCTCTTGGGTCAGCAGCTTGGCAAAGACACTGACCACCAGTTTGCTGCCGACCCCGCTGCGGTTATTAAAGGTACGCACTTCCCCGGAAACCGTCAAAGGTGCTTCCGGACGCAGGTCCAATCCCTCCAACAGAGGGGCGGCGGCAATCACGTTGAGACAGTCCTCTGCGCCAGACAGTCGGGAGACCGTGAGGGGGAGGAGAAAATACTGGGTGGCATGATTGACATGGGAGGGAGAGGGCGGAGCGGACAGCCTTCCCCGAAGAAAAATTTTGTTTTCATTCCAGCCGTTCTGCATGGAAGCAACACTCCTATCGTTTGTTGGTTCCATCCTATGCGGGGAATGACGGGGGTATGTCCAAAAAATGTGGGTGCGGCTGGATGCAAAAACACGGGCTGCCTGCAGCAGCCCGTGTTTTGGGAAAGAAAATCGACTGTAGGAAAGGCGTTATCGGCCAAAGCCACCGCCCCGGCCGCCGCCAAAGCCGCCGCCCCGGCCGCCGCTGAAGCCACCGCCCCGGCCACCGCCGAAGCCGCCGCCCCGGCCGCCGCCGAAGCCACCGCCCCGGCTGCCGCCGAAGCCGCCGCCGCGGGGACCGCTGGAAAAACCGCCGCCGCGGCTACCACTGGAGAAGCCTCCGCCTCTGGGGCCAGAGAAGCCGCCAAATCCGCCGAAACCTCCGCCTGGTCCGCGAGGACCACCGGGAGGCGGCGGGGGCGGGGGTCTGTGCCAACGCCGACGGTACCAGAAAGAACCCGGCGCGTGCCAGAAGAGGATGGGCCGGAACATGACCGGGGGATTTACCACGCCAAAGTAACGGCTGCGGTAGGAGGTGTAGCGAATGGAGTCAATGAGGGAAGCAACGATGAGCAGCGCTGCTACCAGCATGACGATCCCGACCAAGGCTCGGGAAGGGGCAACGGAATAGGCGGAGTTGGTGTTGTCCAGATAGCCCAGGCCAAATTCAGACACATAGTATTCGTTGATGTTCTGGAATAGATTCAAAATCCCATCGCCATAGTTCTGGTTCATCACGTCGGCGTAGAGATAGCTGCTCATGTAGGAGGTGATTTGGCTGTCACTCATGGGATAATCCGGGCCCACCGCAAGGTAGCTGTTGCCGCTGTCTGCGTCCACCACCAGAACTCCATCTGCACTGGCCAACTCCATACGGGTGCCCAGGTCGTAGGCATAGTCCTCCACAGTCCCGTCCACCTGGTTTACCACCGCTACGGCAATGAGACTGTCATAGCGCTGGACCCAGTTGGCGTTATAGAGGCTGATGCGCTCTTCTTCTGTGGAAGAGAGGGCTCCGGCCTCATCCATGATATATTGGTTATATTGGCTGGTGGACAGCGTGTTGTCCAGTCCCAACTCTTTTGGGCTTGTGGCGGCGGGGCCCTGTCCCTTGAATTGTCCAATGGCGACCGCGCCTACGATCATGGCCAGGGACAATACTGCGGCCACCCAGGTTTTACGGAAAAATTTCATAGTTTTAACCCTTTAACTCCAGCAGCTTCTGCTTCAGCTCACCCTCGATGCGGCCCAGCTCCGCTTCGGCCTCTTTCCGCTTCTGGGCCCCTTCGGTCTGGATCTTCATCACCTCATCCAGGGTAGTGATCAGCTGCTGATTGGTGTGCTGGAGGGTCTCGATCGACACCACGCTGCGCTCCGCCTCACGGGCGGTCTCAATGGTACCCATCTTCAGCATATCAGCATTCTTCTTCAAAAGCTCATTGGTCATGTCGGTGACGGCAGTCTGGGCGGCGGTAGCCTGGCGGCCGTGCTCCAGACCGAGAGCAAGCACCATCTGACTCTTCCACAGAGGAATGGTGTTCACAAGAGAAGACTGGATCTTCTCCAACATCTGGGTATCATTATTTTGCAGAAGACGGGTCTGAGGGCCCATCTGAATCGAGATCATCCGGGTCAGTTCCAGGTCGTGAAGCTTTTTCTCAAACCGGGCGCAGAGATTGGCAAAATCGTTGTAAGCCTGGGCGTCCTCCTGGGCACCGGTCTCCTCAGCCTTCTTCTTCAGCTCGGCCAGATCATGGGTGCGCAGGTACTCCAGACGCTTCTTACCGGCCAGGATATACATGGTGAGCTCTTTATAATACTTGGTGTTGAGCTCATACATCTGGTCGAACATGGCGATGTCTTTCATCAGGGTGACCTGGTGGTTTTCCAGCACCTTGACAATCTTGTCCACATTGGTCTCGGCCTTGGAATAGCTGGCCTTCATGGCCTCCAGCTCATTTTTCTTCTTCTGGAAGAAGCCGAAGATGCCGCCCTTTTTCTCCTCGTCGTCCCCAAAATTCTTCAGCTCGACCACCAGGGAGGACAGAGCCTCGCCCACCTCGCCCAGGTCCTTGGTCTTTACATTGTTCAGGGCGCTTTCTGAGAATGCGGCAATATTCTTCTGAGCAGCGGCGCCGTACTGGAGCACCAGGTTGGAGTCAGTGACGTCGATCTTCTGGGAAAACTCCTCCACCATTTTCCGCTCGGCCTCAGTGAGCATAGACTCGTCCAGTTTTACGGCGTTGGCGTCCCGCTTAGCCTGCAGAGCGGCCTGCTCCTCAGCATTGGCGGTGTCGGCGGCCGGGGCGGGGTCCAGAGTCAGCTCCGGAGCGGCGGCCTGGGCGGCGGCAGAGCCGGCGGGGTCCAGGGTAAGTTCCGGGGTCATATTCAGTTCATCGCTCATATGGGGTTCCTCCTATCTTGTTCTTCTGCATATAATCTGGCAAGGCGGTCTTTAAAGCTCTAAATTGATCCCTTCGCGGCCCGTCTTGCTCTGGTTGATGTCCATTCCGGTCAGCCCCTCCTGGGCCAGTAAGTTTTCCATAACGGTAATGTCCGTGGAAATATCCAGAGCTTCTTCGCCAAACAGAGCGTCAAGCTGTTTGTCAAAAGCCTGGCACACGGTGTCCAGCATCTTTTCCACCTTCTCCTTGGTGGCGTCGATGTTGCTGCCCGACACGCCTACAGAGTCCATCCGGTCATAGGCGTTCAGAAGCTTCAAAGTGGTAGGCAGGTAGTAGTCCAGAAAACGCCGGATCTGGGGCTGCTTTTTCGGCTGCTGGATCACTTGGTCCAAGATTTTTCCGGTGACCTCCTCCAGATGATCGATCTGGGCAGAGATCTTCTCGTCCAGAATGGCATCGTTGAGACGGCGCATCTCGGAGATGGCCCGAGCCCGCTCCTTTTGGAGAGCGGCCACCTGAGGATCCTTGGACAGGGCCTCCTCTTCGGCCTTCTTCTGCTGGGCTTCGGCCTTTTCCTGTTCCTTAGCCTTTTCTTGGGCGGCCTTCTCCTGGTCCTCACGAGTCTGGTAGACCTTATCTGGGAAGATGGCCTTTCCAATGATGAATACCAGCAGTGACGCCCCAGCGCATAGGATATAGTGGAATGGGGCGTACAGGGGGAACAGAAGGGCATATAGGAGCCACGTCAGTCCCACCAGATAGATGGGAATGACGGAAACTTTTTTGTGGGTCTTCATTCCGATACCTCCCGGATTGCGTTACTTGGCTTATTCTACCTCCTGGGACAGGGAAGTGTCAAGAATTTAGGGCAGTGTTTACAAAAAGGGCAAAGAGGGAGTATAATGTTAGCTATGAAATGAGACAGGCAGAAAGGAGTTTTCCATGAAGACTGGCTTGGTATTGGAGGGAGGAGCCCTCCGCGCTATTTTTTCCAGCGGGGTGTGCGATGCCCTTTTAGATGGGACCATTATGACAGACTATGTGGTTGGTGTCTCCGCGGGCATTGCCTATGGTGTAAGCTATGTGTCCAAGCAGCCCCGGCGGAATCTGGAGGTAGTGACCCGTTATGCCCCGGATAAGCGTTACATGGGGATGAACAATCTGATGGATAAGAGTAACCGCAGCTATTTTGGCCTGAAATTTGCCTATGATACCATCCCCAACGAGCTGATTCCCTTTGATTATGACACCTTTGCGGCGTATCCCGGCGAGGTAGAGGCAGTGGTGACCAATCTCAACACAGGAAAGGCGGACTATCTGCCGGTACCTCGGAAAGACAAAGAGTCGCTGCTGCTGCAGGCCAGCTGTGCCATGCCGCTGCTGTTTCCGATTTACCGGATCAATGACCAGCCCTATCTGGATGGCGGTGCAGCTGACTCCATCCCATGGCAGCGAGCCCTGGACAAAGGGTGCCAGCGGGTCATCGTAGTGCTGACACGGCCCAGAGAGTACCGGCGTAAGCCGGATCAGATGATCCGGCTGATTCGAAAGCAGTACCAGGAATATCCAAAGTTTGTCGCGGCTATGGAGACCCGTGCCCAGCGGTATAATGAGAATCGGGAGCAGCTGTTTGAGTTGGAACGTGAGGGAAAACTCCTGGTGATCGCTCCAAAATCAACCCTGGGAGTGGGGCGGATTGAGCGGGACACGGAGAAGTTGCGCCTGTTGTGGGCGGAAGGATATCAGATGACGGTGGAGCGTATGGACGAGATCAAGGACTATCTGGGTCATTGATCCGTTCAGAAGGCTCACAGCTATGCTCGGGCTGGAGCGAGAAAAGGGCCAGTGTGTCCCCCACCAGAGTAAAAAAGCGGCCAGGCGGGCGAGCTCCTCGGAACTTTTCCCCTGGGCCAGAGCGGAGGAAAGGGCTGTGGCTGCGGCGAGCAGCTGTCCGGAGTCCGCACAATGGAATGAAAGCATAAAAACACCTCCACTCCAGTTTATGAGGGTGGAGGGAGAGCGTGTGGAGGATCGAATATGAAAATTGTAGTCATCGACGGCCAGGGGGGGCGGTTGGGCAAGCTGCTGGTGGAGGGAGTGCGTGCCCGCCTGCCTCAGGCAAGTATTTATGCCATCGGCACCAACGCCCTGGCTACCGCTGCCATGCTCAAGGCAGGGGCTGATTTTGGAGCTACGGGGGAAAACCCGGTGATCCGGGCGGTAGCGGATGCGGATGGAGTGCTGGGGCCGGTGGGCATTGTGGTGGCGAATGCCATTCTGGGAGAGGTAACGCCTGCTATGTCTGAGGCGGTGGGCAGTTGCAGAGGAAAAAAGTATTTGGTGCCTATGAATAGCTGTGGCGTTATGGTGGCAGGCGTGGCGGAAAAGCCGCTCAATGCTTATGTGACAGAGGCTGTGGAGGCCCTTGCAATGGTGCTGGAATGTGGAGCAAAGCCCGCTTCTTTTTGAGTGCGGGGGAGGAAACTGCCCAAATTGAATTGACTTTTGAATCAGCATTGTGTATGATAAAGGACAGCACTATAAAATGGAAGAGCAGTGACAGAGGCTCACTCAGCTTCTCTTCGTGGAGAAGAGGGCTAATGTGGGCCTTATAGTGTGGCTGCAGGGTGCGAGTTTCCGCGGCTTGTGTCAGTAAAATGGAATATGCACCTGTCATGGAATTGGTAGACATGGGAGATTTAGGTGCTGTCACCTTGCGGAAGAAGTTTTTGGAAAAATAGCGGCAGGGCGTCCCTGCCACTTATATATGCGGGCATGATGGAATTGGTAGACATGCGAGATTTAGGTGCTGTCACCTCAGTGAAGAATTTTTCATCAATCAGGTAAAAGCAGGCGTGGCCTGTTTTTATGGATGTGGATGAAGCGAAACGCTCCGCCTCGGGTATCCCCTCCCCGAGTAAAAATAGAGGGAAACTGAATATGCGGGTATGACGGAATTGGCAGACGTGCAGGATTTAGGTTCCTGTGCCGCAAGGCGTGTGGGTTCGACCCCCACTACCCGTACCAACTAAGGTTGCTGAAAAAGATGCAACCCCTGAAACCCTTGCTGCGG
>CALWVV010000021.1 GCA_944385035.1 uncultured Oscillospiraceae bacterium
CAGCAAGAAGGACACCAGCAAGAAGGACACCAGCAAGAAGGACACCAGCAAGAAGGACACCAGCAAGAAGGACACCAGCAAGAAGGACACCAATAAGAAGGGCACCAACAAAAAGGACACCAACAAGAAGGATACCAATAAGAAGAACAACAAAAAGCGCAACGCTGCCCGAGACAATACCACAAAGAAGGATACGGTCAAGAAGAACAGCGGCAAGCAGAATAGAAATCGAAAGAAGAGCGCTTTTGAGAAGAACTTCCAAAAGAAGACTCCCAAGAGCAACAGCAACAAGGGCACTGCAGCCACTGAGACCGGCAAGAATCAGACCGGCAAGGCTTCCAAGAACTGAGCACTGATTTGAGTGCCCAGGGCAGATTGAACATAACACCAGAGTACCTCCCAGTATTTGCTGGGGGGTACTCTGTATTAGGAAGATAAGAAAGGAGGGGCGGTTGATGATGGATGTACAGACCATTTTGATTGTGGACGATGACAGTGAGATCCGGGAAGGGCTTCGGATCCTGCTCAGTGGAGAACACTACATGATCTTAGAGGCAGCTGACGGGTATGAGGCGCTGGAACGGCTGACGGATACGGTGGATCTTGTCATTTTGGATATTATGATGCCGGGCTTTTCCGGCCTGCATGTCTGTGAGGAAATCCGCAAGCGTTCCGCAGTTCCCATCTTGTTTCTCACCGCCAAAGCGCAGGAATCGGACAAGCTGGTGGGGCTGATTGCCGGCGGGGATGATTATCTCTCCAAGCCCTTTTCTTATGCGGAATTGGTGGGACGGGTCAAGGCTTTGCTGCGCCGGTACTGCGTTTATCGGGGAAAGGCCCAGGCGGGAGCATTGAGCCGGGATAATATTCTCTCCGCACGGGGAATTCGAATCAGTCTGGATTATAACCAAGTCTGGGTCCGGGGGCAGGAGGTGGAGCTGACGGAAATCGAATATAAAATTCTTCGTCTCCTAATGCAGAACCCGCAGCGTATCTTTTCCACCCAGAATATCTATGAAAGCGTGTGGGGAGAGCCCTATTACTATATTTCCAACGGCACTGTCATGGTTCATATCCGAAAGCTGCGCGTCAAAATTGAACAGGACCCGCAGAATCCCCGTTATTTAAAGACTGTCTGGGGAAAGGGGTATCGCTTTGAAATCAATGACCGGGAAGAGCTGTAGACGCAAGGGATTGATTACCCAGCTTGGGGGACTTTTATGCCTGGCGGGGTGCGTCAGCGGCGTGCTGTTTTTTACCCTGAAGGTGGGAGGCGGCGTGCTTCTGGGGCGATATCTGGAGCAGGACCACAGACAGGAACAGCATGTGGAGGAGCAGGTGGCATTATTTCAGGAGTATGTTACCGAACTTAACCTTGCCGCCAGCGACACACAGGAACTGACCCAGTGGGTCCGCAGGAATCCATTGATCCTGATGGAAATTTACCGCTCCAATGTTTTACTCTATACGTCCCTGGCCCCCACGGAATCCAGCGATGGAGAACAGGACCTGGAGGCACCCTACTACGATTGGGTGTCCTATTACGAGGTTGAATTTTCAGACGGACCGGCGGATGTGGTCTTATATTCGGGTGAAGCCTACCAGTGGTATGTCTTTTTGACCATTACCAGTCTGGCACTGTCCTTTGGAGTTTTTTTGGTGATTTTTATCCTGGGAATCCGGAAATTGGTAGAGTATATCTGCCTGCTCAGTGATCAGATCCAAGCTATGGAGGGTGGCGATCTGGACCAGGAAATTTACGTCAAAGGAGACCATGAGCTCTCTACCCTGGCGCGGGGACTGAATTCTATGCGCCTCTCGTTTCGGGAACAGAGAGAACGGGAGAAGGAGCTCTATCGAAACAACCAGATTATCATCACGCAAATGTCCCACGATTTGCGCACGCCCCTTACGGCCATACAGATTTATACGGATATCCTGCGTTATCGGAAATTTGAAAACAGTGGTCAGGCCGAGGAATATCTCAACCGTATTGATGGGAAAATATCTCAAATTAAGCAGCTGGCGGAAAATATTTTTGAATATTCCCTGGTACAGGGGGAGCCTCAGGTCATTTTAGAGGCATCGGAAGCGGTTCGGGAGATTTTCCATGATCCGCTGTCGGAAATGGCCGCTTATTTGGAGCGCCAGGGCCTTCAGCTTCAATTGGAAACGGGTTGGCCCGATGGAAGAATTTGTGTCTATGCGCCCTATGTGAAGCGCCTGATGGACAACATTGCGTCCAATCTGATAAAATATGCCCTTCCCGCGCAAGCGGTGCGTGTCGCTATGGTGGTGGAGGGACAGGAAATCTGTTTTCGTGTGACCAACGCCATCGCTCCTGAGGCCTCTGGACAAAGCAGCAGCGGCATTGGCCTTTCCAACATGCGGGCCATGATGGAAAAAATGGAAGGGAGTCTGGAGACAGTGCAGACTGGAGAGACGTTCCAGGTAACGCTTCGCTTTCCTCTGGCTTAATATATATCCCACACAAAAAGGCGCGGAGAACGGATTGGTCCGTTCTCCGCGTGTTGTCATTTATTCCACCACATGTAAAAGCTCAGAAACATCTTTGCGGGGTGGGGCGGCCTTGGCCGGCTCCAGAGGATACCCCAGAGCGATGAGGTTGGTGACCCGTTCTCCCTGGGGAAGGGAGATGTACTGGCGGATCTTGTTCTCATCGAACACCCCTAAAATGACGCTGCCCACTCCTTTGGCGTAGGCAGACAGACAGAAGGTCTGGGTGGCGATCCCCGCATCAAACATCTCCCACCGGTCCCCCTGAGAGGTGGAGAAGCTGCCGTCAGGCTCATATCCGCTGAGCTTTTCCACCACAGTCACCAGCACCAGCGCCTTGCAGCGGAGAATAGTCTTGGCATTAAAGTCAAAATTCAGCACACAGTTTCGGGCAATTTCTTCTTTGATCTGGGGATTCTTGATGACATGGTAGCGGGGAACCTGGGTATTTTTCCAAGAGGGAGAGAACCGGGCCAGATCCACGATTTCTTCCAGAACAGACTGAGAAATGTCCTGGTCAGAGAATTTTCTCACACTTCTTCTGCCCCTTACACATTCTTCAAACAGCATGGGAGAGCCTTCCTTTCTAAGCGGTGATATCTGGAAAAATGATAACACCCACGGGGAGGTGTGTCAATTCTTTTGAAGGGGTTGAGAGACCCGTTGAAAACGACGAAAGGGCGGCGAGACAAAGGTCTCGCCGCCCTTTCAATGAAAGGTGAATCAGTAGTTCTCGCAGCTCACTTCAAAGAAGCTCTTGGAATAAAGGCAGGTGGGGCACACCTCCGGGGCGGCAGTGCCGACGACAATGTGTCCGCAGTTGCGGCACTCCCATACCTTGACCTGACTCTTTTCAAAGACCTGAGCGGTTTCCACATTGTGCAGCAGGGCACGGTAGCGCTCCTCATGGCGTTTCTCAATGGCGGCCACCAGACGGAATTTTGCGGCCAGCTCGGGGAAACCCTCTTCCTCGGCCGTTTTGGCGAAGCCGTCGTACATATCCGTCCACTCATAGTTTTCCCCCTGAGCGGCATGGAGGAGATTTTCGGCCGTGTCGCCAATTCCATGGAGCTCCTCAAACCACAGTTTGGCGTGGGCCTTTTCATTTTCGGCGGTTTTCAGGAAGAGCTCGGCGATCTGCTCGTACCCTTCGCTCTGGGCCACAGCGGAGAAATAGGTGTACTTGTTCCGGGCCTGGGACTCTCCGGCAAAAGCGGCTTCCAGGTTCTTTTCGGTCTGAGTGCCGGCATACTTGCTGCCGTTTTTCACAGGGGCCTCTTCGATCTTTTCAAAAGCGGAGGCGGGCTGTTTGCACAGCGGGCAGGTGAAGCCCTCGGGCAGGGTTTCACCTTCATAAATGTAGCCGCAAATTTTACATTTCCACTTGCTCATCGTTGTTTGCTCTCCTTGTGTGATTTATTCCGGATGGGGAAGGTCGGTGGGAAGCTGCTGGGAGTCGGGCTTCTTTTGAATGAGCCCGCTTCGGTCCTGATAGGTGGTATGAAGCATCTGTTCCGCCAGCTCGCTGAGAGGTTTGCCGTAGAAAGCCTCATAGACGGCCTTGATCTCGGGATTCTCATGGCTGGTGCGAAGGGCCATGGAGCCGTCCCGCTGATAGAGGGCGGCAATACGGCTCCTGCGGATTTCGTCTCCATCCTTCATCAGGTTCTTCGGCTGGCCGCCGCCGCCAATGCAGCCGCCGGGGCAGGCCATGACTTCTACAAAGTGGTACTCTTTTCCCTCGTCCTTCATGCGTTTGAGGAAGCTGCGGGCGTTGGCAGTGCCGTAGACTACGGCGACCCGGAGAGTGTGCTCTCCCACCGCCACCTGGGCCTCCCGGACGCCCTCATAGCCTCTCACAGCCTGGAGCTGAAGCAGGGTTTCCGGGGCTTTTTGGCCAGTGAGGTATTCATAGGCGGTGCGCAGGGCCGCTTCCATGACGCCGCCGGTATTGCCGAAAATGACCCCGGCGCCGGAGGCCTTTCCCATCAAAGAGTCATAGGCGGAGTCCTCCAGAGCGGTCCAGTCGATCCCGGCATCTTTGGCCCAGCGGGCCAACTCACGGGTGGTGATCACCTGGTCGGTGTCCCGCATGCCTTCCATGCCGTGGTAGTCGGCAGCGGCGTGCATCTCCTCCCGCCGGACTTCAAACTTTTTGGCGGTGCATGGGGTCAGGGTGACGTGGACGATCTTTTGAGGGTCCAACCCCATCTTTTGGGCAAAATAGGTCTTTACCGTGGGCCCCTGCATTCCAATGGGGCTTTTGGCTGTGGAGAGATGGGGCAGCAGCTCCGGGGCATAAATCTCCGCAAAATGGACCCAGCCGGGGCAGCAGCTGGTAAACTGGGGGAGGGGGCGGTCCTTCTGGGTGATGCGCTGGATCAGCTCGCTGGCCTCCTCCACAATGGTGAGGTCAGCGGCAAAGTTGGTGTCCAACACATAGTCGGCCCCCAGGGCCCGGAGCAGAGCCACCATTTTTCCCTCCACAAAGGCGCCGGGCTCCATGCCGAATTCCTCACCCAGAGAGGCCCGGACTGCAGGGGAGGTGCTGACCACCACAACTTTGTCGGGGTCGGCAATGGCGCGCCGTACCTGGGGACACTCGTCCCGCTCGGTGATGCTGTCCACAGGGCAGACGTTGGCGCACTGTCCGCAGTAAATGCAGATGGCCTTTCCTCCGGTTTCCTCCAGTGTGTAGGTGCCATGTACTCCCATCAGATTGGTACAGGCCTCCTTACACATGCCGCACCGGATACATTTTTCTTCCCAGCGCACAATGCTGGGGTTGTCCGCTTCGATGGGAACGCGGACGGATAAAGGCAGATGATTCAGATTCCTCACATTCCTTTCTGTTTGTTGTTCTTCCTACATTCCTCACATAGATCCATCAATTTCAAGTCATAAGACAGGATCGAACGCCCCACCGCCTTCTCCAACTGGGCAGTCAGGTCCCCCAAATCCACATCCAACAACCGGCCGCACTGTTTGCATACCAAATGGTCGTGACGCTGTGTCCGGTCATACCGGTCCGGCATGCCTTCTACGGATACCTTGCGGATACAATCCTCCTGCCACAGATGGTTCAGGTTGTTATATACCGTGGCCAAAGCCACCTTAGGAAAGGTTTGCCGCAGTACGATAAACACTTCTTCGGCAGTCATATGACTGTGGGAGGAGGAGATGATTTCTAAAATTTTTGTTCCGTATTTCGTCACAGCACTCAACACCAAATTAGAATGATTCTAATTCTTATTATATGAATTTGGAGGAGAAAAGTCAAGAGAAATCGAAGGGAACGGAGTATATTGCGCCGGAAAGGAAAGCAAAGCAGATTTGTGTCTTTGTAAGGTTGATAATCTTTGTGTTTTTGTGTATGATCGACTTACAAATAGCTGGGCAATGTTGAACCATCTGGGTGACACAGGTTGGGAGGAGGAAAGCCAATGAAGTACCAAAAATATGGCGATATGGTCATCTGCGCAGCTCCGGATGAGGGGGAGCTGGATTGGACCGAGATTGAAAACATTGTGCGCCATACCCATAATACATGGCAGCACGACCGGAAGGAGGAAGAAACCCGAAAAAATACCATCCAGGGGAAAAAAGCGGAGCTGGTGATGGAACGCCTGCTCTCTGCGTACAGCTCCTTCCGGTATTTGTCCTATGACCGCATTCGCAGGGATGACTTTAAAAAGCACGCCCCCTTTGACGGCCTGATCTATCCGGTGTCATTGGATGAAGGGGTAAAGGCTGAGGCCATCCAGCGCATTTGCAGCGATGTCCAAATCAGTGCGGGGGATTCGGGCGTTATTTCAGTGGGAACGCGGACCTTTTTGGCAGGCAGCGGGATTTTTACCGTGGAAATCAAGTCTTCACTTCTTCAGGATCCGAGAGACTACCAGAACATGGAGCACAAGGAGAACGGGGAGAGGACGCAGGCAGATTACCAGGCTTTATGCGGGCACATCAGGGAATTTTATGATTACTTTGTCTACCCCCACTACTGCAGGGACAGTGAAGCGGTTACCTGCTTTTACGAATATACCACCTATGTGCGGCGGAACCATCCGGAGCTTACGAAGGGTGTGGGGAGCATGGGCTTTTTATATCGTCTCATGGAAACGGAATTTGACCATGCCTGCGACATCTATACCAGAGTGTTTTTTGATGTGCTGACGCAAGAGATCATCATCCCCGGTTACATCTTGAAAACCCGGTTTTTTGAGGAACCGAGAATCCAAAAGATGTACTCGTCAAAGTCATATAATGCCCTCTACTATATGTACCACATGAGATATGGAAGGTGTATCCTGTCCATAGACGAGGATGATGAGCTGCTCCATTGGGAACGCGATAAGGAATGCAGCCGGCTGTTCGGGGCAAAAAAGGTTCGCTGTCCCAACTGTGGGAACCTGCTGAAGATAAGGGAAGTCACAACAAGGCCAGACCCCAAGGAGAACAAATTCCTTTATCTGTGCGATTCCTGTCAGAGAAATAAATGGTTTACCTTCAAACAGATTCATCCCCAGAATATGGAGAATCGGTAAAAGGAAGCTTCCCCCCTTGACATCGGGTGTCTAATGTAGTAGACTTCTTCGTAGAGAGTGTCTACTACATTAGACGAAGGGAGTACCCATATGGATACGCCGAAAATATTTGAAAGTGAATACCGTTTCTGTTTGATTTTGTGGGAGCGGGAACCGGTGACCACCACGGAGCTGGTGAAGTTGTGTCAGGAAGAGCTGGGATGGAAGCGCACCACCACCTACACTGTCATCAAGCGCCTGGGGGAGCGGGGAGTGCTGAAGAATGAGGACGGCGTGGTCTCGTCCCTGATCTCAAAGGAAGAGGTGCAAGTGTCTGAGCTTGATGAGCTGATGGAGAAAAAATTTCAGGGCTCGCTGCCCGCGTTCCTGGCCGCCTTTGCCCGCAGGCAGGCGCTGTCTGAGGAAGAGGTGGAGGAGATCCGGCGCATTCTTGAGAAATAGGGGGGCCGGCGATGGAAGCAGTATTCTTGAAGCTGGTCAATCTAAGCATTGCAGCCGGCTGGTTGGTCCTGGCGGTGATAGTGCTGCGGCTGGTGCTGCGGAAGGCACCAAAATGGATTTTCTGCCTATTGTGGGCCCTGGTGGCCCTGCGCTTGGTGTGTCCGTTTTCCATCGAGAGTGCCCTGAGCCTGATTCCCAGCGCCCAGACCCTGCCCCCGGAAATCCTGTACACAGCTGCGCCTCAAATTAACAGCGGAATCCCGGCTATCAACAGTGCCGTGAATCCCGTGCTGGACCAGAGCCTGGCCCCGGCGCCTGGGGCCAGCGTCAACCCTGCCCAGGTCTGGTCGTTTCTATTCTCCTGTGCGTGGATTGCCGGGGTGGCCATCATGGCGCTTTATGCCCTTGTGAGCTATTGGCTGGTAAAGCGCCGGGTGGCAACTGCCACCCTACTCCGGGAGAACATCAAGCAGAGCGAGTATGTGGATTCGCCCTTTGTGCTGGGTCTCTTTCGTCCGGTCATCTACCTGCCCTACGGGATGGAGGAGGACGACCAGGCCTATGTGGTGGCCCATGAGCGGGCCCACATCCGCCGGAAGGATCACTGGTGGAAGCCGCTGGGATTTGCCTTGTTGTCCGTTTACTGGTTCAACCCCCTGCTGTGGGTCGCCTATGTACTGCTGTGCCGTGACATTGAGGGGGCCTGCGATGAAAAGGTCATCCGGGAGATGGGCCTGGAGGACCGGAGGGGCTACTCCACCGCCCTTTTAAATTGCAGTGTACGCCGCCGGTCCATTGCCGCCTGCCCCCTGGCCTTTGGGGAGGCGGGGGTGAAGGAGCGGATCAAGTCGGTCATGCATTATAAAAGGCCCGCCTTTTGGCTGGTTGCGGCGGCCCTGGTGGCCTGTGCGGCCGCGGCGGTGTGCTTTCTCACCGATCCGCCCCCCAGCCGATATTTTCCCATGGAAGGGACAAACATCGCCGACCTCGATCCCCAGGAGATCGTGGAGCGGATTGCCAAACTGGAGAAGCTGGAGGACGGTTCCAATCTGTACGTCAACGGGGACAATTTTGAACTTGCCCTTACCAGCGACTTTCAGTGGAAGGACTCCGGGACAGTACGCTTTTTCTTTCTCCGGGATCAGCAGACTTACAGTGCTCAGCTGCGTATTTTCCCCGACGAGGGCAAGTATTTTGTGACCGAGTCCACTTTGTGGGAGGAGCAGGACAGCTATTTTATGCTCCAGACCTATTTGGAAGCACTGAAATATCTGCCGCAGGACGTCATCCGGGAATGCACTCCTGAAGCGGAGGAATACTGTGTGTATCAGGTGAAGGATGGCACGCCCGCCAGTAGCAAACCCTCCTGGACCTATACAGCGGACGGGCCGGGAGTCATTGGCGGCTGGTATATCCACCTGGCAGCGGCACCCAGCTTTGGAGGGAGCGAGGCGATCCCGGCAAAGGAGGTCCTCCACTTCTTTTACAGCGGGGAGAGTGCCTCCCCTGCGGTGACCAAATGGTTTGACTATGCGACTTCCTCGGAGGTGGACTGGGAAAAGGAACTTACCACCCAGGTGCCCCAGTTCCCCGGTGTGACCTTCCGTTATACTCCGGGACAGATTACTGCCGTGAGTGAGGCGGAGTGGCAGCTGCGCCCGCTCATTTCAGGTATGCCCATCTGGAACGCCTACTTCTGTGATCTCACCGGAGACGGCCTGCCCGAGCTGTGTTCCACTTTCAGCTGGGGTTCCGGTATCGTTGACATCCGGGTCGTCATCTACGACTACGCCAACGGCACCAGTTACATGCTGCAGGACCGGGGCAGGTACGACTACTGCCTCCGGTATGAAGAGTCGGACGGCTTTTTATATGTGGACAAACGGAGCTACATGAAACGTCAGAAGTATATGAAGGATACTTTGGTGTCGTCCCACCGCCTGGCTTATCTGGATGGGAGTATCCAGCTGTTGGAGGTGGGTGCAGATGCAGGTACCCCCTTTACACAGCAGACGGAAATTGTCCCCGGTGACTACGATTTTAACCATGACGGGGCCCCGGAAGTTGTGGAGCTGACAGCGAATCGAATGGAATACACCTGTTATGAGCTTCTGGTCACCAAGCAGGATGGGACAGAGCTGTGGCGGGGAGAGGCGTATCCCGTCCATCCAGGCTACAACAGTATCTTTGCCTGCCGCCTGGAAGATGGGGACTACCTGCTCCAGTACCATCCCGCCATGTACCAGGGTTTCGCCACCTACACCTATGAGCTGTTCTCTCTGGACAAATCGGGAAACCCCGTAACCAAGCAGGAAAACAGCGTCAGCTTTGACGTGAACTGGGGTACACCTCTGCACGAGAGCTTCGATGGGGAAGCGGTCGCTGATTTTATGGATGAGCTCAACGGCCTGCTGGCACAAAGTAAGCTCCTGGTGACCACGGATACCGCTTTGGATGGCATCGATCCGGACCACCCACAGGACAACCTGTGGTGGCTTCGGTATGGGGACTTTGCCTATGACGAGAATCTGAGCCTGCGGGAAAACCTGCTGGCCCTTGAACAGTTTATTGGGGAGTAGTACAGCTTTTTTGCATGTCGCAGATTAGGAAAAACAGCGCCCCCGGCGCAAGCTGGGGGCGCTGTTTTTCTTGACTTTCTCGATATTCGAGATATAATAAAACCAGAAAACTCGATCATCGAGAAAGGAGCGGCCGGGATGCCCAGAGAGAAATTTCAAACCCTCACCCAGCAGATGTTTTATATTCTGCTCTGCCTTTGTGAGGAGCGCCGGGGGATGGACATTTTGGAGCTGGTGCGGACCATGACCGGGGGGAGGGTAGCCATCGGTTCCGGTACCCTCTATGACCTTCTGGAGCAATTTACCACAGAAGGGATGATCCGGGAGACCAAGGCGGAGGGCCGCCGCCGCAGTTATATGATCACAGAGAAGGGACAGGGAATGCTAAAGCAGGAGTATCAGCGCCTGCGGGAGCAAACCGCCGATTATGAGCGGCTGCTGGGAAAGGAGGCAGAGGGATGAGCAAGGTCAAACGCTGTTTTGCCAATTTTTCGCCCTTTGATCAGAAGACCATTGAAACAAAGCTGGAGGAGATGGCGGCAAAGGGCTGGATGATCCAAAAGCTGGGGAATCTCTTCTGGACGTATGAGCGGACGGAACCCCAAAGGCTTCACTTTGCCGTTACCTATTTTCCTGAAGCCTCGGAATTTGACCCAAAGCCCAGCGAGGGACAGCTGACCCGAGAGGAGTTCTGTACCCAGGACGGGTGGCAGCTGGCGGTTCGCTGGGGAGCCATGCAGATTTTTTATTCCACACAAGAAAACCCAGTGCCCATCGACACCGACCCGGTGACCCAGGTGGAAACCATCTGCCGAACCATGAAAAAAACCGTGGTGCCCACCCAGCTTGTGTCCCTGCCTATTTCGGTTTTTTACCTGGTGTTTCAACTGTGGGAGCTTTGGCATGATCCGGTGGACTATCTGGCCAGTAGCTACAAACTTTTGTCCCTTCCCATGTGGCCGCTGCTGATCCTCGTAGAGGGCTATGAGCTATGGTTCTGCTTTCACTGGTGCCGCAGGGCCAAAAAAGCGGCACGGGATGGGGTGTTCCTTCCGGTCCGAAGCCACCAGTTTCTCAGCTGGTTTGTGCTGGCCGTTGCGGCGCTGTTTTTGCTGCTGTCCATGGGAGGGTCCGCCTTTTCTGCCTCTGCCGTGGCATTCGGCGTGGTTATGACGTTTATCGGCATGGCAGTGGGAAACGGGCTGAGCGGTTGGCTAAAGGAGCAGGGAGCCTCCCGGCGGGTCAATATGGTGGTCAGCTCGGTTGGAGTGCTGCTGGTGGTAATTCTCGCCTTTGCAGGGATGTTCGCGCTGATGATCGGGAACCGGTTCCCATTTTCTCCGGGCAGCACCCCGGTAGACACCTATGAGTGGAACGGGCACACCTATGACATCTATGACGACCCTCTGCCTCTGGAGCTGGAGGACCTGGTGGAGGCAGAGGCCCGGTGGTCAAAGAAGGCGGAGATCCAGGAGAGCGTGTTTCTCACTTATGGAGAATATACCCAGCGCCCCCTCTATTCCGAGGAGGTGGACTACCAAATCCGGTATGACATTACCGATGTCAAAGTTCCTGCCCTCTATCCGTTTATCCAGGAGAGCCTGGTCAACGCCCGGCAGGACCAGCTGCAGGGGGACTTTGTGTTTGTGGATCACTTTGAGCCCGCAGACCCGGCGCCCTGGGGAGCGCAGGAGGCCTACCAGCTCCGAGGGAACGATGGCTTGATGAATACCTATCTGGTCTGCTGGGAAGACCGTATTGTGGAGATCAAATTTTACTGGACGCCTACCGCCGAGCAAATTACACGGGCGGCGGACATCCTGCATATGGGAACCGAATAGAAGAAATGAAGGGGAGCTCCGGAAAGGGGCTCCCTTTTTTTGGGAATCAGGAGGGTGGAACCAAAAAACAGTATTAAAAATAAACTACATATGTATAATATCTTGACAAGTGTAGAATTAGGAGCTATGATAGCTCCACAGAAACAAGGAGGAGAGCAAGATGGACGATCAGAAGGAGAACCACCTGGACCTGCGCCAGCGCAAGACCCGCAAGCTGCTGGTGGAGGCGCTGGCCCAGCTGCTGGTGGAGCGGCCCTACCAGGAGGTATCGGTGGTGGACATCTGCCAGCGGGCCATGGTGCACCGCACCACCTTTTATGCCCATTTTAATGACAAGCAGGAGCTGCTGCGCTATCTGCTGGAGGGGCTGGAGCGGGAGTGCGCTTCTACCTGTCTGCCCCAGGAGCCGGGATGGGGGCCCAGGGAATATTTGCTGACCGCTGGGCGCAACGTATTTCAATTTTTTGCCCAGCGCCGGGAGCTGTACCGGGCCTGCCTCAACAGCGGGGCGGATGCCCAGGCCCACACGTTGGAGGAGTGTGCCGCCGGAGAGCTGTGCCGCCTGTTGACCGAGCCCCGTTTCCGGGAGGCCTCGCCCCAGGTGGACCCCCAGGTAGCGGCCCATTTCTATACGGGAGCCATGCTTTCACTGATCCGGTGGTGGCTCTCCAGCGACGACCCTCTGCCCATTGATCATCTCCTGTCCAATTTGGAACAATTCATTCCCATCCAGTGAGGCCTTATCATGCAGGAAAAACGTACGGAAAGCCCTATGATCAAGCTTGCCCGCTTTATCGTGGACAAACGGAAGGCATTTTATCTGGTGTTTATTGCCGCCTTTGTGTTTTGCGGGGCGTCCATCAATAAAGTGCAAGTGAACAATGATATTACTTCGTATCTCCCGGCCCAGACGGAGACCCGGCGGGGCCTTACCATTATGGATGAGGAGTTCATCACCCTGGGCAGCGCCAATGTGATGGTGGCCAATGTGACCTACCAAACGGCCCAGGACCTGGCCCGGAAGCTGGAAGCCGTCCCAGGAGTATCCGAGGTTGCCTTTGATGATACACCGGAGCACTACAAAGAAGCCTCGGCCCTGTTTACCATCTCCTTTGACGGGGAAGAAACTGACCCGGCCACGATTGAGGCCATGAACGGGGTGCTCGCTGCTCTGGAGGGTTACGACGTCTATTCTTCCACCCAGATCGGCCGGGATGAGTCGGCCAGTCTGCAAAAAGAGATGACGGTCATTTTGGCCATTGCAGCAGTGGTCATTGTGGTGGTACTGCTCTTTACTTCCAAAAGCTACATGGAGGTACCCGTCTATCTCATCGTTTTTGTGGTGGCTGCGGTGCTCAACATGGGCACCAACTTCATTTTCGGCACGATCTCCTTTATTACCAACTCCATTGCCGTGGTCCTCCAGCTGGCCCTGGCCATCGACTACGCCATCATCTTCTGCCACCGGTACATGGAAGAGCGGGACAACGGCCTAAGCCCCCGAGAGGCGGATATTGAAGCGCTGAGCAAGGCCATTGTGGAGATCTCTTCTTCCAGTCTGACTACCATTTCCGGCCTGGTGGCCCTGATGCTTATGCAGCTGCGCATCGGCTTTGACATGGGCATTGTTCTCTCCAAGGGCATTGTGTGCAGTATGCTGTGCGTCTTTTTGCTGATGCCGGGGCTTCTTATGCTCTTCAGCGGCCCCATCGACCGCACCCGCCACCGCAATCTGGTGCCTAAGATCAATTTCTGGGGCAAGATCATCGTCCGTCTGCGCTATGTGCTGCCTCCCATTTTTCTGGTGGTAGTGGTAGCCGGGGCAGTGCTTTCTTCACGGTGTGACTACGTCTTTGACACCAATGACACCGACTTTGACAACAAGCCCGACTGGCGCATCGCCGACGAAAAGGTGGCGGATACCTTCGGGTCTAAAAACACCATCGCTGTTCTGGTGCCACGGGGAAGCTACGGCAAGGAGCAGCGGATCTTAGAGCGGGCATCTCAGCTGCCTCAGGTGACCCAGGCCACCGGCCTGGCCAACATCGAGGTGGAGGATGGCCGGATGCTCACCGATGAAATGACGCCCCGGCAGTTTTCGGAGCTGGCCGGGGTGGACATCGAGCTTGCCCGGCTGCTTTATCAGGCCTATGGTCTGAGTGTAGAGGAATATGGGGCTATTTTCCAAGACCCGGATGACTACGCCGTTCCTCTCATCGACGTGTTTGAGTTCCTTCTGGAGCAGAAGGACAAAGGCGTGGTCAGCCTTACCGGAGAGCAGGAGGACAAAGTGAACGACCTCCAGGAGCAGCTGGACGTGGGATTGGAGCAGCTGCGGGGAGAGAACTGGTCCCGACTGGTCTTTGTGGCCGATGTGCCCACCGAGGGGGAGGAGACCTATGCTCTGCTGGATCAGATCCGTTCCATCGCCCAGGAGTATTATGGGGAGGACGTGATCCTGGTGGGCAACTCCACCAACGCCTTTGATCTGGCCAGCTCTTTCTCCGGGGACAACCTGAAGATCAGCGTCCTAACGGCCTTGTTTGTCATGGTGATTTTGCTGTTCACGTTCAAATCGGCGGGCCTGCCGATCTTGCTGGTACTTACCATTCAGGGCTCTATCTGGATCAACTTCTCTGTGCCGGTGCTCACGGGAACAAATCTGTTCTTCCTGAGCTACCTGGTGGTCAGTTCCATCCAGATGGGTGCCACCATTGACTACGCCATTGTCATCACCAACCGTTATATGGAGCTGAAAACCGTGATGGAACGCAAGCAGGCGGCGGTGGAGGCGTTAAGTCAGAGCTTCCCCACCATCCTGACCTCGGGCACCATCATGGCGGTGGCGGGCTTCCTTATCGGCGGCATTTCCACTGACGCCACCATCGGCTCGGTGGGCCAGACCCTGGGGAGGGGAACGGTTACCTCCATCATTTTGGTCATGACCGTACTGCCCCAGCTGCTCATGCTGGGAGATGCCCTTATCGAGCGCACTGCCATTACCCTCAACCGGGACCGGAAACAGCGCTTTAATCAGGGCACCATGCGCCTGGACGGCCATATCCGGGGCCATGTATCGGGCTTTGTGGACGGTGAATTCAAAGGGGTGCTCCACGGCAGCGTAGATGCCCTCATCGAGAGCAAATATCAGGAGCTGGACACTTCGGAACAGGAGGATCACCCATGAAACACATACAGCGAGGAGCTGCCCTCCTGACGGTGCTGGCGCTCCTGATTACCCTGACCCTGCCCGCCGCTGCGGCCTCGGACACGGTCACGATCTCCACGGTTCAGGATTTTATCCTCTTTTCCAAGAAATGTACCCAGGACACTTGGTCCCAGGGCCTCACCGTGGAGCTTACCGCTGACCTGGACCTGAGCGGTGACTTTACCTCAGTCCCCATCTTTCAGGGCACCTTCCACGGCAACGGCCACACCATCTCGGGCCTTTCGTTTGCAGAAAAGGGCTCAAAGACGGGACTGTTCCGTACGTTGACCCAGAGTGCAGTGGTGGAGAATCTTACTGTGGAGGGGACCCTGGAGCCCCAGGGCTCGGCCAGCCAGGCGGGGCTGTTGGCCGGGGAGAACTATGGGACCATCCGGAGCTGCGTTGCCCAGGGCTCTGTGGAGGCTCAAGAGGATGTGGGCGGCCTGGTAGGGCTCAACGGAACGGAGGGCAGGCTGCTGAGCTGCCGAAATGAAGCCGGTGTGTCCGGTGTGATCAATGTGGGCGGAATTGCAGGCCAAAACCTGGGATGGATCGAAGGGTGTATCAACAGCGCTTCCGTCAATATTCAGGCGGACCAGGAGACACCCACCAGCGTGGGAGGCGTGGCCGGATTGTCCCGTGGGACGATTCGGAGCTGCACCAACGCCGGAGCGGTGGGGTATCAGCATGTGGGCTATAATATGGGCGGCATTGTGGGCCTTCAGTCCGGGGAGGTCTCCGGCTGTGCCAATACCGGCCCGGTCAAGGGACGCAAGGATGTAGGCGGCATTGTGGGCCAGTTTGAGCCATACACCAGCCTTACTTACGGTGACTCCCCCTCCCAGCGGCTGACCGACAGCCTGGCTGCCTTGTTCGACCGGCTGGAGGACTTTACCAGTCAGCTCAATACCATGGTCGCCCAGGGCCTTACGGACGCGCGGAGCGTTCAAAGTTCCCTGTCTGCCGTTCAGGACCGGGTCTATGCGGCCGGGACAGAGGGGGTAGGGGATTTTCGAGCCATGTCCGACTCCCTATATCAATATACCACGCAAATCAGCAAAAGCCTGGACCAGCTGCGGGAGGAGCTGGGCAACTTTGGAGATGATGCAGGAGATGCACTCCAGGAGACCCTGGACCAGTCGGATGCCTTGCTTGACGCCTTGCAAAAGTTGGCCGCACAGGGAGACAGTGGTTTAGGGGATGCCATTCATGCCCTGGAACGTACGGTTTCCGCCATCCATACCCAGCTCCAGACGCTTCAGGATCACCGGCAAGCTATGATCCAGGAGCTGGATGCACTGAAACAATACCTGGCCGATGTGGCGCAGCTGATTCGATCCGGTCAGTTTGAACAGGCGCTGCAGCTGCCCTTTCCATCTCTGGACCCGGTGGGCCATATGAATGTCATTACCCAGGTGCTGAAGACGATTTCAGGTCTGGCTGCCCGGCTGCCGGGAGAGTGGGCAGACATTTATGACCAGACATCCCAAGCCATGGGCCAGGCGGGCCGGGATATGGACCGGGCGTTGGACCGATTGTACCGGGCACTTACCGACCTCAATGAGGCGGGCAGCGCCTTTGCGGACAAAGCGCAGGATTCTCTGGAGGAAGTCAGCCGCGGGAGCGACCAGATTCGAGCGCTGTTAAAGGAATATACGGATACCCTGGGGGAGAAGGCCCAGTCGGCGGTGGATGATATTCACCATGAACTGAACGCCATCCAGGATCAGATGGACAGCATAACGCAGGCTGCCAAAGAGGACAACGATGCCCTTTATGCCTCCAGCCAGGCCATTATGGACCAGATGGAGCAGGTGCGCCAGGCCATTTCCGGCCTGGGGGAGGAGCCGGAGCTGACGGTTACGGACCTTACTGACGAGGAATCTCAGGGGCCGGGGCTGGTGATGAACTGTACTGCCTCGGGTACCGTGGAGGGGGACTCCAATGTAGGCGGTATTGTGGGTACTGTGTCCGCTGAGCTGGGAGACGACCCGGAAGCTACCTTTGACCTGGGAGACCTGAAGCTGATGAGCGATGTATATGCCACCCTCCGGGCGCTGGTGCGCCAGTGCCGGTTTGATGGTGCGGTAACGGTCAAAAATGAATGCGGCGGCGGTGTGGCAGGCCGGTGTGAAGCGGGTGTGATTCTGGACTGTGCCACACGGGGAAGTATCGAAACCGGCGGGGATTACTGCGGCGGCATTGCCGGGCGGACACGGGGGAAGGTCATCCGCTGTGCTGCCCTTACCGACCTGACCGGCCAGAGCTGGCTGGGGGGTGTGACCGGCCTGGGCCAGGATATTTCCAACTGCCGGACCATGGTACGTGCTGACAGTGACGGAGAGTATCAGGGAGCTATTGCCGGACAGGCGGAGGGCACCCTCACCGAAAACTGCTATCTCATGGAAGACCTGGCCGGATTGGACGGGGTGGACTATTCCGGTATTGCCCAGGGCCTGGACTTTGCGTCCTTTTCCCAATTAGAGGGGATTCCCGCGGATTTTCTCACCTTCTCCTACCGTTTTGTGGTCCATGACCAAACGGTTGCGGAGATTCCTTTTTCCTATGGGGAGGACCTGGATATGAGCCAGGTGCCGGAGACTCCGGAGCAAGACGGCCAGTATGGCCAGTGGCCTCAGTTCCCCACCCAGAATCTGCGCCGCTCCATGGTGCTGAAGGCTCAATTTACCTCCCCCACCGCCACCCTGGCCGACCAGGAAGGCGTAGCCCAGCTGTTGGTGGAGGGCACCTTTGCTCCAGATGCCTGCCTGACTGTAAAGCAGGTGCGCTTACCCGACTGGAAGGCGGAGGGCTATAATGCCCTGGCCGCCTGGAGCTATGCAGTGACCGGCAGCCAGGAGGATACCGTCACAGTCCGCCTCCGGGCAGAGGATACGAAACGGCCTGGGGCGGCAGTCTATGAGAACGGACAGTGGAGATTGGTGAACAGCACGCTGGAAGGCAGCTACCTGATCTTTTCCGCACCGGCGCAGGGTCAGATCCTGCTGCTGGACGCGGGAGCTCCCTTCCCCTGGCTCTGGGTGTTGGGAGCCGGAGGTGCCGCTTTACTTTTGGGAGCGTGGTTTGTCTCTAGAAAGAAGGGGCACAGAAAGGCGGAAGAGAACCCCACCGCCGATGTGTGACGTTTCTTATTTGGGCTCTTAAAACGACAGAAAAAGGCGGCACAGCTTTCGCTGTGCCGCCTTGCCTTATGCCGGTTGGAGAAGACCCCAGTGAGGTCAGGTGCCCAGATAGGCTTTTTTTACTGCCTCGTTGGACAGAAGTTCCCGTCCGGTTCCGGAGAGGGTAATGCGCCCGGTTTCCAGTACGTAACCGATATCGGCAATTTTCAGGGCCATGTTGGCGTTCTGCTCGATGAGCAGCACGGTGACCCCCTGCTTGTTGATCTCCTTGATGATGTCGAAAATACCCTTTACCACAATGGGAGCCAGTCCCAGGGAGGGCTCATCCATCATGATGATCTTGGGGCGGGACATGAGGGCCCGGCCCACAGCCAGCATCTGCTGTTCGCCGCCGGACAGGGTACCGGCCGCCTGCCAGGAGCGCTCCTTCAGACGGGGGAACAGCTCATAGACCCAGTTGAGGTCGTCGGTGAGGTCGTCCTTTCGAAGGTATGCGCCGATTTTCAGGTTCTCCAGCACGGTCAGATCGGGAAAGACCCGCCGCCCCTCGGGAACCAGAGTGATTCCCTTGGATACGATCCGGTCGGGGGAGAGGCCGGTGATGTCCTCACCCTGGAGGTGGATGCGCCCATGGGCGGGCTTGACCAGTCCGGCAATGGTGCGCAGAGTGGTGGATTTACCCGCGCCGTTGGCCCCGATGAGGGTGATGATTTTCCGCTCAGGCACCTCAAAGGTGACGCCCTTGACGGCTTCGATGCCGCCGTAGCTGACCTTTAGTTCATCAATCTTCAGCATCGTCTGCCACCCCCAAATATGCCTCGATAACACAAGGATTGTTCTGTACCTCTTCCGGACTGCCGTGGGCAATGAGCTTGCCGAAGTCCAGAACATAGATACGGTCAGAGATCTGCATGACCAGATCCATATGGTGCTCGATCATCAGGATGGTAAGATCATACTCGTCCCGGATCTGCTTGATAAAGTCAGTGAGCTCCTGGGTCTCCTGGGGGTTCATGCCCGCCGCCGGTTCGTCCAGAAGCAGCAGCTTGGGAGAGGTGGCCAGGGCACGGGCGATCTCCAGATGGCGCTGCAGGCCATAGGGGAGGGAACCGGCAATTTCGTCCTTCAGATGAAGCAGGTTCTGCTCCTCCAACAGGGCCAGGGACTCCTCCCGCATCCGCTTTTCTTCGGCCGCATTGAGGCGGAAGGTGGCGGAAAAGACGTTCTGCTTGGCCCGCATGTGCTTGCCGATGAGCACGTTTTCCAGCACCGTCAGCTTGGAGAACAGGCGGATATTCTGGAAGGTCCGGGCGATGCCCAGATGGGTGATTTTATCCGGAGAGGGGTTGAGGATCTTGTCAGTAAAGGCAAGAGGGTCACGCTTCTTTTCTTCTGCCTTTCGGATTTCCAGAGCCTTGTCGTAGTCCGCCTGCATACGAGTTTTGACCTGTGGATCCTTTTGGGTCTCGATGGCGGAAAGGGCTTTCCGGTCGGATACATCCAGGCGGGCGGTATACAGGTCCCGGTGTTCCCCCAGATAGCTTTTGGCCATTTTCCCCTGGGGGTGGTTGCGCACCATGGGCGCTCCGCAGAAAGAGACCAGGCCGTTGGTGGGCTCATAAACCCCGGTGATGCAGTTGAAGGCGGTGGTCTTACCGGCACCGTTAGGGCCGATGAGGGCCACGATCTCCCCTTTGTTTACCTCCAGGGACAGATCATTGACCGCCACCACGCCGCCAAACTGCATGGTGATGTGTTCCAGGCGAAGGACGTTGTCCAAACTCATTTCGCCCCCTCCTTTCCAATGGCTTTCTTGCCGCGCAGGAAGAGATCGGTGAATTCCTTGTCACCCATAATGCCCTGGCGGAAGAAGAGCACCACAATCATAATGACTACGGAGAAGACCACCATGCGGAAGCCCGTTCCCATCAGAGGAACGTTCAGAGAGCCGGTGACAATGAAGTAGCCCAGCCAGCCCAGCAGGAGCAGGGCGACGATCCAGGTGAGAATTTCTGCCCACATTCGTCCGGGACCCTTGCGCTCCCGGCGGATGAGCAGAAAAGCGCCCCCGATGACCACCACGGCGAAGATGACGATGAAGGCGATGCGTTTGGGCTGCATAGTGGAAGTGAACACCATCTTGTTGTCCAAAAAGCGCAGCCACCACTCCGAGCAGGCCACATACAGGAAGGTGGCAAGGCAGGAGCCGGAGATGGAGCCGATGCCGCCGATGACCACGATGAGCAGGATCTCATAGGTCATGGTGGAGGTGTAGACCTTGGCCTGGGCGTTGTTGGCGAACATGGCAAACAAGGCGCCGCCCACCCCGGCGAAGAAGGAAGAGATGCAGAAGGAGAGCATCTTGTGCCGGGGGAGGTTGATGCCCATAGCCTCGGCGGCGATCTCATCCTCACGGATGGCCTTGAAGGCCCGGCCGTAGGAGGAATTGATGAGCATTACGATGACGATGATGCACAAGGTGGCAATGAGCAGGGGGAAGAAGGCGGAGAGATAGAGGACCACCTTGCCGTCCGGGCCGGTGATGTTGAAGTTATTGAAGGTGGGGATCTGAGTGATCATATTGGCGCCGTTGGTGACCGGACCCAGGGCCTGCCACTGGAAGATGGCCCGGAGGATCTCCGCAAAGCCCAGGGTGGCGATGGCCAGGTAGTCGCTCTTCAAACGCAGTACGGGCAGACCGATGAGCCAGGCAAACAGGGCAGCCACGCACCCGCCCAGCAGGATGGCCAGGATCACGCCCAGAATGAGCCCCACAGGGGTGTCCAGCCCGCCGAAGAGGTCGGGCAGGGAGAACTTCACCGCAGAGCCGCCGAAGAGGTAATATACCTGATCCTTCACAGCCACAGGCACAGTGAGAATGGCGTAGGTATAGGCGCCCAGAAGCATGAAACCCGCCTGGCCCAGGGAGAACAGGCCGGTAAAGCCGTTGAGCAGGTTCATGGACACGGCCACCAGAGAGTAGACCGCACCCTTTTTCAGCACCACAAACAGCTGACTGGTGGGGGCAAGGGTGTTTTCCAGCACGATGACCAGAATGAGGAAGGCCGCCGCGGCGGCCAGGCCGATGAGAGCGCCCGTTTTATCTTTTTTCTGCAATGTCATTGTGGGCACCTCCTTAAACCTTATCGGTGGCCTTTTCCCCGAACAATCCGGTGGGTTTAAAGACCAGGATGATGATGAGCAGGGCGAAGGTAAAGGCGTCCACGAAGGTGGTGGCTCCCTCAAAGGGCAGGATCTTTACAAAGTTCTCGCAGATACCGATGAGGAAGGCGCCGATCACCGCTCCGGGAATAGAGCCGATGCCCCCGAACACTGCCGCCACGAAGGCCTTCAGGCCGGGCATGGAGCCCACGGTAGGCACCACGGAGGAGTAGGTAGTGAAGTAGAGCATGGAGCCCACCGCCGCCAGGGCAGAGCCGATGATGAAGGTGGTGGAGATGACGGAGTTGATTTTAATGCCCATGAGCTGGCTGGTCTCAAAGTCCTTGGCCACCGAGCGCATAGCCATACCGACTTTGGTGTGGTTGATAAGCTGGGTGAGCAGGATTACCAGGGCTACCACCAGGAAGGGGGTGAGGATAACTACCCACTTGATGGAGGTTCCGGCCACGGTGATGGTGTCGGACAGAAAGGGGATAGAGGGGTAGATCATGGGCTGGCCGCCGGTGATATAGGTGGCGGAGTTCTGGAGCAAATAGCTCACGCCGATGGCGGAGATCATCACCGACATGCGGGGAGCGGTGCGAAGGGGCTTATAGGCCACTCGCTCAATGCAGAAGCCCAGGGCCACTGTCAGCACCAGCACCAGCAGGAGCATGACAGGGATGACCAGGGCAGGGGGGAGATAGGCGGCCAGGAAGGTGTTCAGATAAATACCCATCAGACCGGCTACCATGAACACATCACCATGGGCGAAGTTGATCAGACGCAGAATGCCGTATACCATGGTGTACCCGATGGCGATCAGAGCATACTGTCCGCCCACGGAAATGCCGAACAGCAGGGTGGAGATAAAAAATTCCATAGAATTTCCTCCCAATTATGTATGTGTGGTTGGGACGCTGGGCTGTCTCAAAAAGAGGAAGGCCCGCCTCCTTTTGAGGCGGCCCAGCCGGGGAATAATCAGGATTTGGCGGGGACCCTGTGGGGCCCCCGCCAAATATCCAGTCCGTTGTGTGCGGGGTGGACTTACTGAGCCACCGTCTGCTGGGTCTCCAGCTCCCAGGCGCCGTCGTTGGTGGAGTGCTTGATGTAAGCGGTATCGCGGACCGCGTCGCCGTTGGTGTCGTCAAAGGCGATGTGGCCGGACACGCCGTCATACTCCACATCCCACAGCGCGGCCTTGATGGCGGCGGGGTCCACGGAGTCGGCGGCCTTGATGGCCTCCAGAGCCACATAGTATGCATCGTAGCCCATAGCGGTGACAGCGGCCACGGTGTCGTTGCCGCCATTGGCGTCCAGAGCGCCGGAAGCGGTGTTGATGTAATTCTTCACGCCCTCATCAAAGGTGGGGTTGCCGCCCTCCTGATAGAAGGTGGAGACGTACAGCTGGATGTTGGTGCCCTTGGCGGCCTCCAGAACCATGTTGTCGTCCAGAGTGTCGGAGCCCACGAAGGGGATGTCCAGACCCAGAGAGGCGGCCTGGGTGATGATCTGGGTGGCGTAGGCGATGGACACGGGGGTAAAGATAACATCGGCGCCCTCAGCCTTGGCCTTGTTCAGGTAGGAGTTGAAGTCAGAGTTGTTGGTGGGGAAGGAGTCGGTGATGACCTTGCCGCCGGCCGCCTCAAAGGCGGTTTTGAAGAAGGCGATCAGGCCCTGGTCGTACTCATTGCCCGCCTCGCCCAGACAATAGGCGGTCTTGGCCTGGAACTTATCCATGGAGAAGTTGGCCAGAACGGTGCCCTGGAAGGGGTCCAGGAAGCAGATGCGGAAGTAGTGGTCGTTGCCGGCGGTTACCTAGGGATTAGTGCAGGTGACGCCGATGGCGGGAATGCCTGCATTGCTGAAGGTGGGGCTGGCGGCGATGGACACGCCGGAGCCATAGGAGCCCAGCACCAGAGCCACACCCTCGCTGACCAGCTGCGCGGCGGCGGTGGGGGCCTTATCGGTAGTGGAGCCGTTGTCGGCGTAGACCAGCTGGACCTGATACTCCTCGCCGCCCACGGTGACAGTGGGAGTCTCAGAGTTGGCAAACTGCATGCCCAGCATCTCCTTTTTGCCGCCGGAAGCAGAGTCGCCGGTGGCAGGCTCAAAGACGCCGATCTTGACAACCTTGTCACCGGCGGCGGCAGAGCTGCCGGTGCTGGCGGAACCGCTGGGAGTGGAGCCGGAAGAGGTATTTCCTCCGCCGCAGCCGGCCAGCAGGCTCAGCATCATAGCAGCGGAAAGAGCGCTTGCAAGAAACTTTTTCATCATTCTTACTCCTTTTCCAAATAGGTTGCTCGCGCGGAATTGCCACAAAATGTTTTTCTGGCAAATACACTTGTACGCGAATATGGTGACATTATACCTTGGTGCCAGGGAAAAAGCAATACAGATTTGCAAAGTATTTTCTGCAAAGTTGCAGATTTGCCTGTCAGAGAGCCGAGAAGAGGGGAGAACAAACGCAAGATATGGGAGAATGGAAACGTTTCAAAAGTTATTTTTGTGGCAGATACCGAAATAGTGGATGGAATATAAAAATATTTTGTATATATTGGCGAAATAAAGCAATCGACCGGAAAATTTTCTTGTAATTTGTGTGCTGTGAGCATATAATTGTCCTTAACAAACGGACAACTGAACAGGCCAGACGATGTTCACAGGGAAGCGGCCCCGTTTTAACGGGCCCACCGACGGTGTAACGCTCTCAGGTACGAGGACTGTGGACGGATGGCACTCTGGAGACACCCGCCCTGTGCGGGGGCCGAAGGTGCAAAACGGCGGAGCTTCCGCCGTCAATCTCTCAGGCAAAAGGACAGAGACAGCGCAAACGGATCGGGGCCAATCCGGACCCGCCGGGATCGCCGTCAATAGCTTGGAAAAGAGGGGTTTGGCATCGGGCCGGACTCCTCTGTTTGTCTGTTTGGGCTATGTTGCAGAGAGGGGAAGGATTAACATGATGGAAATGATCACCACGGTCAACAGCGCAGTCAGCGGCTTTGTGTGGGGCCCGATTATGCTGGCACTGTTGGTGGGGACTGGTGTGTTTCTCACCTGCCGCACCGGCTGGGTTCAGGTGCGCCGGTTTGGTTACATTATGAAAAATACAGTGGGATCTCTGTTTCGTAAGTCAGACAAAGACCATGGGAGCAATTTGTCCCCCTTCCAGGCGGTGACCACTGCCCTGGCGGGCACCGTGGGTACAGGCAATATTGCCGGTGTTACCGGCGCCATCTTCATCGGGGGCCCCGGCGCTGTGTTTTGGATGTGGGTATCTGCTTTCTTTGGCATGTGTACCAAATATGCCGAGATCGCCCTGGCTCTGGAGTACCGGGTGACCGATGAGAATGGCACCCACAAGGGCGGCCCCATGTATTACATTGAGCGGGGCCTGGGAAAGGGCTGGAAGCCACTGGCCGTGCTCTTTGCCCTTTTGGGCGGTGTCGCTTCCTTTGGAATCGGTAATATCGCCCAGTCCAGCGAGATTGCCGGAGCCATGAATGGAATGTTCGGGATGGACACCAGGGTGGCGGGCATACTGCTGGCCGTTATTGTGGCCGTTGTGGTCATCGGCGGTGTCAAGCGCATTGGTCAGGTGGCCTCCTATCTGGTGCCCTTTATGGCCATCTTCTATATCCTGGCCGGTGTGGTCGTGATCGTTATGCGCATTGGAGATGTCCCCGGTGTGCTTGCCAACATTGTGACCAGCGCTTTCAGTATGGAGGCGGTGGGCGGCGGTGTGTTTGGCTACGCCTTCATGGTAGCAATGAAGCAGGGCTTTGCCCGTGGTGTGTTCTCCAATGAGGCCGGACTCGGCTCTGCCCCCATTGCCCACGCTGCCTCCTCCACCGACGAACCGATCGAGCAGGCTATGTGGGGAGTGTTTGAGGTGTTCATCGACACTATCGTCATCTGTACCATCACCTCCCTGACGGTGCTTTTGTCCGGCCTGGAGCTGGGAGAGAGTGCGCTGGCCGCCTATACCTCCAACGGTGCCGCGGCGGTGAAGGCCTTCAATACCATTCTCCCCGGTGAGCTGGGTGGCCTTATCATTCAAGTCAGCCTTTTGTTCTTTGCCCTGTCCACCATTCTGGGCTGGAGCTATTATGGTGAGCGGTGCTGGGGCTATCTGACAGGGGAGAATAAGGTGATCAAAATCGTCTATAAAGCAGCCTTTGTGCTGATGTGCGTGGTGGGATCCACGGGCTCCGGGAAACTCATGTGGAGCATCGCCGACACCTTGAACGGCATGATGGCTATCCCCAACTTGGTGGGCCTGTTGGCCTTGTCCGGTGTGGTGGCCAGGCTGAGCCGGGATTATTTCAACAGGACCATAAAAAAATAAAACCGCTTTGACCGGCGGCCCTATCAGGGCCGTCGGTATTTTTTTGCATATGGCCGGGCCTGTCCTCATATAGATGAGACAAAGGCGGGTGAAGTTATGCAAAAGACAAAAGCATCCCAGGCATATCGCCAGGCGGTAGGGGCACTTCCCCAGCGCCTGCGGCGGGAGGCCCTGGCGCTGAGTGAGGCGGACCAGGGCAGAGTGGAGGAACTGCGGCTGCGGACAGGCTGGCCCATGACCGCCCTGCTGCCGGAGGGGGAGCGTTCTTTGGGGGGAGTACCGGTGGAGAGCCGAGAGTTGGAGCAGCTTTTGGAGATTGCCAGTCAGGCTTCGGTACACACAGTACTGCCTCAGGTGCGTCAAGGATACCTGACGATCCAGGGGGGGCACCGGATCGGCTTGTGCGGAACTGCCGCCATGGAAGCAGGGCAGATCCATGCCCTGCGCGCATTCTCCTCGGCCAGCATCCGCATAGCCCGGCAGATCAAGGGGGCCTGCGCCCCTGTTTTGGACGGGCTGTGTCCAGGGGGACGGTTGGCGGATACCTTGATCCTCTCTCCTCCCGGACTGGGAAAAACCACCCTGCTCCGGGACCTGATCCGTGCCGTGTCCTGGGGGGAGGGGTGTTGTCCCCTGCGGGTGTCTCTGGCGGATGAACGGGGAGAGGTAGCCGCCCTCTTTCAGGGGGAACCGCAGCTGGAGGTGGGGCCCCGTACCGATGTGGTGGAGGGCTGTCCAAAAGCCCAGGGACTCATGCTCCTTCTGCGGGCCATGAACCCACAAGTGCTGGCGGTGGATGAGATCACCGCCCCCGAGGATGTGGCAGCACTGGAGACGGCGGCGGGGTGTGGCGTCACACTGCTGGCCACCGCCCATGGGGAGGGATGGGAGGACCTGGAGCGCAGGCCGGTGTACCGTGCGCTGATGGAAAAGCGGCTGTTTCGTTACTGCGTCCAAATTCGGCGGGACGGAGAGAAGCGCAGCTATCACATAGAGGAGTTGAGGTAAATGGTCCATCTCATAGGAGCGACGCTGTTGGCGGCGGGGTGTGGATATTTGGGATTTCAGGCAGCGGAAACTCTGCGCCGGAAGAGCAGGAGTTTGAGACAGATGGCTCAGGCCCTGGCGCTGGTGGAAGGGGAATTAGAGCTTGGCTCCCCTCCTCTGGGGCAGCTGCTGGAGCGAGTGGCGAACCGCAGTGCCGGGCCAGCCAAAAGACTGATGGAGGCCTGTGTGCAAGGACTGGATCGGCTGGACCGAGAGGATTTTTCCACCCTTTGGCGGCGGCAGGTAGCCGGACTGGAGGAGCTGGGGGAGGAGGGAAGGGCTGCCCTGTCTCCTTTGGGCGATATATTGGGGCGCTATGACGGACAGGCCCAGCGGGAAGGGACCCAGGTGGTGCGCCAGGCTCTGGAGAAGTTGGCCCAGCGGTGGGAGGAGGAGCGCCGGCGGCAGGGCCGGGTCTACCAGGTTTTGGGGCTGTCGGGCGGAGCGTTTCTGGTTATTTTATTGCTGTAAACGGGCAGGAGTCCCACGAAAAATACCAAAGAAGGTAGGGAAATTACATTGGATGTAGATCTGATCTTTAAGATTGCCGCCATTGGCATCCTGGTGGCAGTGCTCAACCAGGTGCTCAGCCGGGCAGGGCGGGACGAACAGGCTATGATGACCACGCTTGCGGGGCTGGTAGTGGTGCTGATGATGGTGGTGCGGGAGATTGCCAGTCTTTTTGACCTGGTAAAGACCCTGTTTGGCCTGTGATGGAGACGATGGTCAAGCTGGCCGGGGTGGCGGTAACAGCAGTGGTGTTCAGCGGGGTGTTACGGAAAAACACCCCTGAACTGGCTCTGCTGCTGACCGCGGCGGCCGGGGTGTGGATGCTGACCCTGGTGGCAGATAGCCTGGGGGCGGCGGTGGAGCTGATGGACGAGCTGGCCGGACAGGCGGGGGTGTCTGAGGTACTGCTGGAACCGGTGGTCAAGACAGTGGTCCTGTCTATCCTGACGAAACTGACCGCGGAGATCTGCCGTTCGGCAGGGGAGAGCGGGATAGCGGCCTTTGTGGAGACGGCAGGAAGTGTACTGGCTCTGGTGGTTGCCCTGCCCCTGGTGCGGGCGGTGGCCCAGCTCATGGGGGAGTTGCTGGTATGAAGCGGGTGGTGATTTTTTTGTGCTTGACGGCTTTGTGCGTGATTCCAAGTTTGGGAGCGGAGTTTTCGGTATCCGGGCTGGACGAGGTCATGGAACAGGCAGAGAGCTACGGTGTGGAACCCCAGGGGGACCTGGAACAGGGAATGGGAAACCTCTTTTCCGATGCGGCGGAGCAGGTGGGCGGTTTGCTGCGTGCCAGCATGGCTACGGGGCTGAAGCTGATGGCGGTGGTGCTTTTGTGCGGCCTGGCCCAAAGTGCAAAACTCCAGAGCTCGGATGAGAGGCTGTCAGCAGTCAACATCGCCGGGGCCCTGGCAATCACCGCCCTGACCATGACCGACATGTCAGTCATGATTGGCCTGGGCCGGGACACCTTAGGGCGAATGGAGGGATTTTCTTCCCTCCTGCTGCCGGTAATGGCAGTACTGACCGCGGCTACGGGGGGGATTACTGCCGCTGCTGTCCGCCAGGGGGTGACGGTGATGTTTTCCCAGCTGCTTATGCTGGCGATGGACCGGCTTTTGATCCCTATGGTCTATGCCTATGTGGCCCTGAGCTGTGCCCACGCGGCGGTGGGGAATCCCGGCCTTCAAAAGCTGGCAGGTCTGGTAAAGAGCATGGTTACCTTTCTCCTTACGGCTATGCTGTTGGCCTTTGTGGGCTATCTTACAGCCAGCGGAGCCATTGCGGGCAGCGTGGATGCGGCGGCCATTAAAGCGGCAAAGCTGACCATCTCCCGTGCCATCCCGGTAGTGGGGGGCATATTGGCCGACGCGTCCGAGTCGGTGCTGGCCGGGGCAGGAGTTCTGAGGGGGACGGTAGGAGCAGTGGGACTGGTGACGGTGTTGGCCATCTGCTTGACCCCCTTTCTCCGCCTTGCAGTACAGTACTTTGTGTTTAAAATCACAGGAGCCCTCAGCGCCTGTGTGGCTCAGCCCAGATTGAGCCAGCTCATTGAGGCCATCGGCGGAGCCTTTGGACTGGTGCTGGGGATGACTGGTGCCGGGGCGCTCATTTTGCTGGTGAGCCTGGTGTCTGCCATTACGGTGGTGACGGTATGATGGAGGGGGTGCGCGTGTGGCTGCTGTCCGTTCTGTCCGTCTCATTTCTGTGTGCCCTGGCCGATGCCATCATGCCAAAGGGACCGGTGAAGGGGGTAGGAAAGCTGGTGTGCGGTTTGATTTTGGCCGTGACGGTGGTGTCACCGGTGGTCAGTCTGGACGTGGAGAGCGGAGTTCAGTGGCTGGAAGGCTGGGAGGTCGGACTGGAGCAGCGGGAAGAGGAGCTGAAAAAGCAGGTGGACGAAGAGATGAAAACAATCATAGAGCAGGAATATGAAGCATATATTGTGGACAAGGCGGCACAGCTGGGAGCGGCGTGCACCGCCCAGGTGGAGTGCCGCCAGGAGGACGAGGGTGTGTACCTTCCCCAAAGGATTTGGATTCGTGGAGCATTGTCCCAACCCCAGCGGGAGGCACTGTCCGAATCGCTTATGGAGGAGCTGGGTATAGCTTCGGAGGCACTGCATTATGAGGTCGGGGAGGGGACGCCATGAACGGAACGTGGATGCAGTCCCTTCCAAAGTGGAAGGGGGCGCTGGGAAAATATCAAGGGGTTCTGTTGGTGATTGTGGTGGGAGTGCTGCTTCTCCTGCTGCCCACCGGAGGCGGGGCAGCTTCTCAGGAGAAAATTCCCCCATCGGCAGCGGAGGCTACCTTTGATCTGGAGGAATTTGAGAAGCACCTGGAGGGTACGCTCTCCGAAATCCAAGGAGCGGGGAAGGTGCGGGTGGTGCTGACCCTGGACAGCTCCAGCCGCCAGGTGTTGGCCCAGGACGTGGAGCGAGAGGCCGACGGCGGGGGCAGCTCCACGGTAGTTACCGTGGGCTCAGGCGCCGGAAATCAGGAGGTGGTGGCACTTCAAACAGTTGCGCCCCAGTTCCGAGGGGCGCTGGTGGTGTGCCCAGGGGGCGGGCAGGCCCAGACGAAGCTGCGGCTTTTGGAGGCTGTGTCTGCCCTGACGGGGCTGAGCGCGGACCGGATCTCGATTTGTGAAGGAAATTCTTAAATTTTATAACTGGAGGAATTGACATGAGGACAGGAAAGAAGGGGGCCAACTGGTCCCAGCTGTGGAAGCGCAACGCGGTGGTGGCTGCAATTGCTTTGTTTATCTGCGCGGCGGTCTACTTAAACTGGAGCTATGGCCAGGAGGCCCAGGCGGGTAAGACCCTGGGACAGTCGGCTATGGTGGGGGGGAATACCAACGATCCCCTGGTATCCGGTGACAGCTCCGCCCAGACGGGGAGCACGGACGCAGCTCAGAGCGGAGACACCCAGACCTCCGCCCAAACGGAGACAGGAAGCGAATATTTTGCGACCGCCCGCCTCAACCGCCAGCAGGCCAGAGACAGCGCCCTGTCCTTACTTCAGGACGCTGCTGCACGAGAGGATGCCGATGAGACGGTAAAGACCCAGGTAAACGATACCATTCAAACCATGGCCGACTATACCGTTACTGAGGCCCAAATTGAGAATCTGGTCATCGCCAAGGGCTATACCGACTGTGTGGCCTTTATTGGAGAAGATGCCCTCTCCCTGGCGGTAGCCGCTCCGGAGGGTGGGCTCACAGAGGCGGATACTGCCAAAATTGTGGATGTGGTCAATCAGAGTTCCGGATTTACAGCCGATCAGATCAAGATTATTGAGGTGGAGTAAGGGGAGAGAGGGAAACTTTTTCGCCCGCGCGGTTGTCAAATGGGGGAAAGTGTGGTATCATAACCATAACCTGTTTGAAAACTGGGAACAGAGGAGTGGCATAACATGAGTGACAGCAAAGAGTATGTCTCCCGCTCTGACGAGCTGGGCAACATCCACATTTCCGAAGAAGTCCTTGCGGCCATTTCTGCCGCCGCCGCCCTGGAGGTGGAGGGAGTCAGCAGCCTGGCCAATGCCGGTAAAAAGAGCTTGGCTAAGGATGTCCGGGTAAAGATGGAAAACGACAAGGTACAGGTGGACCTGTCCGTGCTGATGGCATACGGCGCCACCATCCCTGAGATGGGTAAGGCAGTGCAGGACGCGGTCAAAAACGCCATCGAGTCCATGAGCGGCCTGGAGGTCTCCGCCGTCAATGTAAATGTGGGCGGGATCACCTTCCCTCCTAAGGCGTAATCAATCCAAGATATGAAAAAAGCACGATTCATCTGAATCGTGCTTTTTTGCATCCTCAAAAAGAAATCCCCCCGGCAATGCCGGGGGGATGACAGGGAAAATTACTTGATCATGGAGGCGACCTCGGCGGCGAAGTCGTCCTCGGCCTTCTCGATGCCCTCGCCGGTGGCGAAACGGGTGAAGGCCTTTACCTGGATGGAGCCGCCCAGCTGCTTGGCAACCTCAGCCACGTGCTTCTCCACGGAGATCTTGTTCTCCTTCACGAAGGCCTGCTGCAGCAGGCAGTTCTCCTCGTAGTACTTGCCCAGCTTGCCCATAACAATGCCTTCCTTCACCTTGTCGGGCTTGGAAGCCATCTTGGGATCGTTGGCCATCAGAGCCAGCTGGATCTCCTTCTCCTTGTCCAGGGTGGACTGATCCACGTCGGACTTGTCCAGGAAGGTGGGGTTCATGGCGCAGATCTGCATGGCCACGTCCTTGCCCAGCTCGATCACCTTGTCGGCGTCGATGCCCTCAACAGCCAGGTTCACCAGCACGCCAACCTTGCCGCCCATGTGGATATAGGGCACGTTCACGCCGTCAGCGTAGCGCACGAAGCGGCGGATCTGGATGTTCTCGCCGATGGCCAGCACCTTGTCAGCGGTAACGTCGGCCACGGTGCGGTCGGTGCCGGGGTACTTGCAGGCCTTCAGGGCCTCCACGTCGGCGGGGTTCTCCTTAGCAACCACGGAAGCGACAGCCTTGACGAAGTCCTGGAAGACCTCGTTCTTGGCCACGAAGTCGGTCTGGGAGTTGACCTCAATGATCACGCCCACGCCGTTTTCCACGATGGCGTAAGACACGCCCTCAGCGGCAACCTTGCCAGCCTTCTTGGTCTGGGCAGCCAGGCCCTTCTCGCGCAGCCACTCAATGGCCTTGTCGAAGTCGCCCTCGGCCTCGGTGAGGGCCTTCTTGCAGTCCATCATGCCAACGCCGGTCATCTCGCGCAGCTTCTGTACATCCTTAGCGGAAATAGCCATAATAACATTACCTCCATTTTATCTTCAGCCGGCCGGGGCCGGCTCCATGTCAAAATAAGAACAGCGTCCGCCCGCGCGGGCGGGCGCTGTGTGAAAGCCAAATTACTCGGCAGCGGGAGCCTCAGCCTCAGCGGCGGGAGCCTCGTCCTGGCCCTGCTTGCCCTCCTGGATGGCGTTGGCCATGACAGAGGAGATCAGCTTGATGGCGCGGATAGCGTCGTCGTTGCCGGGGATCACGTAGTCGATCTCATCGGGGTCGCAGTTGGTGTCCACGATGGCCACGATGGGGATGTTCAGCTTGCGGGCCTCGTTGATGGCGTTGCGCTCCTTGCGGGGGTCAACGACGAACAGGGCGCCGGGGAGCTTCTTCATCTCGGTGACGCCGCCCAGGTACTTCTCCAGCTTGGCGATCTCGCCCAGGTGCTTCATGACTTCCTTCTTGGGGAGCATGTCGAAGGTGCCGTCCTCCTGCATCTTCTTGAGCTGGTTCAGACGGTCCACGCGGGTGCGCATGGTCTTGAAGTTGGTCATCATGCCGCCCAGCCAACGGGCGTTGACGTAGTACATACCGCAGCGGGAAGCCTCTTCCTTGATGGCCTCCTGAGCCTGCTTCTTGGTGCCCACGAAGAGCAGGGACTGGCCGTTGGCGGCGATGTCACGCACGAAGGAGTAAGCCTCCTCCAGCTTCTTCACGGTCTTCTGCAGGTCAATGATATAGATACCATTGCGCTCGGTGTAGATGTAGGTGGCCATCTTGGGGTTCCACCGACGGGTCTGGTGGCCGAAGTGCACGCCGGCCTCCAGCAGCTGCTTCATAGATACGACTGCCATAGTTTTTTCCTCCTGTTTTTCAGTTGATTCTTCTGGGGGCATCATGTCCTCCGCCAACCTGAGGTTTCCCAGGCACCGGGCGGAAAATCCGCACTCCCACGCATAATGCCTTGGTAGTATACCACGCTTTTTGCACGTATGCAACTATTTTTCCAAAAAACATTTAAAAATTTTCCAGCACAGCCGGGCGGAGGGAAGGCTTTCCCTCTGTCTGCATAGAATGAGAAAAGGGGGCGGTAGGATGGAGAAGCGGATGGAGCTGACGGGCGGTGGCTGGCTGACTGTGCGTCGGGAGGGGCCCAGAGCCGTGTTTGAGGCAGTACGCCCCAATGATCAGAAAGGATTATATAAGGTATGGCTTCGGGGGACTTCGGGGAAAACGTTCCTGCTGGGTACCTTGGCGCCCCAGGACCGAGAACTGAGACTGAGACGTACCCTGTCTCTTGGAGAGCTGGAACAGGCTGGGTGTTGGCCGGAATTTCGGGCGGAGAGCGTGCTGGCCTTTTCTTTTGCGGAAAAGCAGGAGACAAATTGGTACTGTGAGCAGCATCCAGAGCGCTTTTTTACCGACCCGCTGCTGAAAAAGAATGTTCCCGGACCAATGCTTTGCCGCCGGGAAAAGAATGGCTTTTTGCTTGCGGCCCCCTTTCGTCCGGACCGGCCTGTGGCGCTGCCAAGTCTGTTCTGTCTGGCCAGGGTAGAGAAACTGCCATCAGGAATTCGCCTTGTCTGGCGGTTTGATGAAAAGGGCTGGCCCATTCCAGGAGGACATAAGGTAGGCGCATAGGGGGCGAAACAGTACCTGGAAGGGGCAAATTCTGGGCCGTAAAAAATTTTTTCAGAAAAAGGAAAAATTTTTGAAAAAAGGGGTTGCATTTTTCCGGAAGGCATGGTAATATACATAAGCTGTCTGACACGGACGGCGACACAAAAGAAAATATCCGGGTGTGGCGAAGTTTGGTATCGCGCTTGAATGGGGTTCAAGAGGCCGCTGGTTCGAATCCAGTCACTCG
>CALWVV010000022.1 GCA_944385035.1 uncultured Oscillospiraceae bacterium
CGCTGGCCGCCGAACTGGGCCTTGCCGCCCAGAGGCTGCTGGGTGACCAGGGAGTAGGGGCCGGTGGCACGGGCGTGGATCTTATCATCCACCAGGTGGTGCAGCTTCAGGAAGTACACATAACCCACAGTGACCGGGTTATCAAAGCGCCGGCCGGTGCGGCCGTCATAGAGCCAGTTCTTGCCGTCCACCAGGCGCAGCAGTCCCTCCTGCTGCCAGGCGGAAACCTGCTTGTCGTCGGCCATCTCCTCGGCCGTGAGGGCGCGCATGCCGCCCTCCTGGCTCTCGTCGGCCAGATAGAGCTGCTTGCCGATGAGGGGCTCATCCCGGCCTACCTCACGGGCAAGGCCGGCCATCTTCAGGCACTCCTGGATGTCTTCCTCGGTGGCGCCGTTGAAGATGGGGGTGGCTACCTTCCAGCCCAGGGTCTTGGCGGCGTAGCCCAAGTGGACCTCCAGCACCTGACCGATGTTCATACGGGAAGGCACGCCCAGGGGGTTCAGCACGATGTCCAGGGGAGTACCATCAGGCAGGAAGGGCATATCCTCCTGGGGCAGAATGCGGGACACAACACCCTTGTTGCCGTGGCGGCCGGCCATCTTGTCGCCCACGGAAATCTTACGCTTCTGGGCGATATAGACGCGAACCACCTGGTTCACGCCCGGGCCCAGCTCATCGCCGTTTTCACGGGTGAATACCTTCACGTCCACCACGATACCGGCCTCGCCGTGGGGCACCTTCAAGGAGGTGTCACGGACCTCACGGGCCTTCTCACCGAAGATGGCCCGCAGCAGCTTCTCCTCCGCGGTGGCCTCGGCCTCGCCCTTGGGGGTGACCTTACCAACCAGGTAATCACCGGCGCGGATCTCGGCGCCTACACGGATGATGCCGTGCTCGTC
Source organism: uncultured Oscillospiraceae bacterium (assembly GCA_944385035.1). GTDB lineage: Bacteria > Bacillota > Clostridia > Oscillospirales > Oscillospiraceae > Lawsonibacter. The sequence goes on from CALWVV010000022.1 coordinate 900, forward strand.
CAGATCCTTCAGAGCATCCTCGCCCACGTTGGGGATGTCGCGGGTGATGGTCTCGGGGCCCAGCTTGGTGTCGCGGGCCTCGGTCTCATACTCCTCGATGTGGATGGAGGTAAACACGTCATCCCGGACGATGCGCTCGTTGAGCAGGATGGCGTCCTCGTAGTTGTAGCCTTCCCAGGTCATAAAGCCCATGAGAATGTTCCGGCCCAGGGCGATCTCGCCATGGTCGGTGGAGGGGCCGTCAGCCAGCACGTCCTGGAACTCCACCCGCTGTCCGGCCTCCACAATGGGACGCTGGTTGATACAGGTGGTATGGTTGGAGCGCAGGTACTTGGTCAGGCGGTACTCCTTGGTCTCGCCGTTGTCATAGGCCACGGTGATGTACCGGGCGGACACACGGGTGACGGTACCGGGACCCTCGGCCAGAATGGCGACCTCGGAGTCGATGCAGTTCTTGTGCTCCTGGCCAGTGGCCACGATGGGGGCCTCGGGCCGCAGCAGAGGCACGGCCTGACGCTGCATGTTGGCGCCCATCAGAGCACGGTTGGCGTCGTCGTTCTGGAGGAAGGGGATCATGGCGGTAGCCACGGACACCATCATCTTGGGAGAAACGTCCACATAGTCCACCTGACGGCGGTCCACGGAAATGGTCTCATTGCGGTGGCGGCAGGTGATACGCTCGTTGACAAAGCAGCCGTTCTCGTCCAGAGGCTCAGTGGCCTGGCCGATGGTGTACTCGTCCTCCACATCGGCGGTCATATACTCAATCTGGTCGGTGACCTTGCCGGTCTCCTTGTCTACCTTCCGGTAGGGGGCCTCGATAAAGCCGAAGCGGTTGATGCGGGCATAGGAGGCCAGGTAGGAAATCAGGCCGATGTTGGGACCTTCGGGGGTCTCAATGGGACACAGACGGCCATAGTGAGAGTAGTGTACGTCACGGACATCGAAGGAAGCCCGGTCACGGCTCAGACCGCCGGGGCCCAGAGCGGACAGACGGCGCTTGTGGGTCAGCTCAGCCAGCGGGTTGGTCTGGTCCATGAACTGGCTCAGGGGGCTGGAGCCGAAGAACTCCTTGATGGCAGCGGTGACAGGACGGATATTGATGAGGCTCTGGGGGGTGACCACATCCAGGTCCTGGGTGGTCATGCGCTCCCGGATGACACGCTCCATACGGGAAAAGCCGATGCGGAACTGGTTCTGGATCAGCTCGCCCACACAGCGCAGGCGGCGGTTGCCCAGGTGGTCAATGTCATCGGGGGTGCCCACGCCGTGAGCCAGGCAGTTGAGGTAGTTGATGGAGGCCATGATGTCCTCCACGGTGATGTGCTTGGGAATGAGGTCATCCAGGTGCTCCCGGATGGCGTCCTTCAGCTCCTCCCCGGAGAACTGGTCCAGCAGGGAGCACAGGGCCGGGAAGAACACCATCTCATCCACGCCCACCTCGGCGGGATCAAAGTCCACAAAGTCCTCCAGATGGACCATGTTGTTGGAGAATACCTTGACGAGCTTGCCGTCCACATCCAGGATCGCCTCATTGACACCCCGGTTGTCCAGCTCTTTGGCGCGCTCACGGGTGAGGGTCTCGCCGGCCTCGGCGATGATCTCGCCGGTGCGGGGGTCAGCCACGGGCTGGGCCAGCTTGTGGCCGGACAGGCGGTTCCACAGGGCCATCTTCTTGTTGAACTTATAGCGGCCCACCATGCTCAGGTCGTACCGGCGGGGATCAAAGAAGGTAGCCTCCAGCAGGGTCTTGGAGGAATCCACCGTGGGGGGCTCGCCGGGACGCAGCTTGCGGTAGATCTCCAGCAGGGCTTCCTCATAGCTCTTGCAGGCATCCTTCTCCAGGGTGGCCAGGATGCGCTCATCCTCGCCGAACAGCTCGATGATCTCCGCATCGGTGCGGGGACCCAGGGCACGGATCAGGCAGGTGATGGGCAGCTTGCGGTTTTTATCGATGCGCACATAGAAGATGTCGGAGAGGTCGGTCTCATACTCCAGCCAGGCCCCCCGGTAGGGGATGACGGTGGTGGCGAAGGTGAGGTTGTCCGCCTTGTCCGCGGTGCGGGCGTAATACATGCCGGGGGAGCGGACGATCTGGGAGACGATGACCCGCTCAGCCCCGTTGATGACAAAGGTGCCGGCCTGGGTCATAATGGGGAAATCTCCCATGAAGATCTCCTGCTCGTTGATCTGGTTGTTCTGGGTGTTGCGCAGCTGCACCTTTACCTTGATGGGGGCGGCGTAGGTGGCGTCTCTGGCCTTGCACTCCTCCACATCATACTTGGGCTTCTCATCCATGGAGAAGTCTTCAAAGGTCAGCTCCAGGTTGCCGGCGTAGTCCACAATGGCGCCGACGTCCTTGAAGACCTCCCGCAGGCCGGTCTCCAAAAACCACTGATAGGAAGTTTTCTGGACCTCCAGCAGGTTGGGCATCTCCAGAATCTCCTGGTACCGGGCAAAACTCTTTCGCGGGGTCTTGCCATACATTACATCCTTAACGACCATGCTAAAAAATCCACTCGCTTTCTTCTGAATTCACGGTTGGTTCTTACGTTTCCTCGCCGGATGTCAGGAAAAACGGGGGATTTGCCGTCATTATGCACAATTTCGGCGGTTCCTCGTCTTTCCGCACACCCGGCCATGTGGGCGTTTTATTCGGCTCTTGTCTTGCCTTTTCGCCGGGGACATGTTAGACTAGCGATACAAATCATGGGAGAGTATTCACTCTCTTTGCGGATACGAAAGCATTTTATTTTAACATGTATGGGATGGGTTGTCAAGGCCCATCCCATTTTTTCATGTGCTGCTTCCTAAAATTTTCCTTAAATTTATATTACATTTTCTTTACAAAATGATTTGACATCTCCGGGCAGATATGTTACAATTCGGTTACAAGTTTTGTAATCACTTCGTTAGGAGGACTCCCATGTCAGCAGAAAACATTCCTCTTTCCTATAAGGGTCATCCCCTGCGCCGCAAGGGAAACCTCATCTATTACGGGACCATGGCTGAAAAGTATATTATCATGCTTCAGGTGCTCTCCACCAAGCAGCAGGGCGACCTTCCTGTCGCCGACAAGGTTTCCGTACAGCTCCAGCTCACTGATCCCGACCTGAAGAGCCGGGACCGGGTCGTTAAGAAAAGTGAAAAGGACAGCCTGTACGCCGCCATGGATGTGGCCTCCGTCTGGCTGGAACGGGCTTTAAGCGGAAAGTAAGCCGCTCCCACACCATCCCCCCCACCTATACAGAGATAAAAGGAGGACAACCCACCATGCACGTTCCTTGCTGTGCCGCTCGTATGGCCGTCAGTCTGCTTCTGGCCGGTACTATGATCACCCCGGCCTTTGCCGTTTCCGGTACTGTCAACACCGAAGGCTCCAGCCTCCGCGTCCGCTCTCAGGCCGATACCACCGGCTCCGTTCTCGCCCAGCTGCCCCACGGCACCACGGTTGAGGTCCTGAGCAGTGTGGAGAACGGCTGGTATCAGATCCATGTGGATAACACCACCGGCTATGTCTCCGGTGATTATCTGCTGGTGGACGCCGCCGAAGCCGCCTCCCTCCCCGTAGAGGCCGAGCCCACCTATATTCAGGTCACCGTCTCCGTCCTGAATGTCCGTTCCGGCCCCGGCACCGACTATGATAAGGTCGGCACCGTCCGCTCCGGCCAGGTCCTCCAGGCTGTGGAGGAAAACGGGTGGTACAAGGTTGACTCCGGTTACGTCAGCGCTGAGTATGTCAAAGAGGTAGATGCCTCCGCGGCTTCCCAGGCCGGCAAGGGACAGGAAATTGCAAACTACGCCCTCCAGTTTGTGGGTTATCCCTACGTATACGGCGGCAGCTCCCCCAAGGGCTTTGACTGCTCCGGCCTGACCAGCTATGTATATTCCCAGTTCGGCTACAGCATTAACCGCACCGCTTCTAACCAGCTCAGCAACGGGATGTCTGTGGAAAAGAGCCAGCTTCAGCCTGGCGATCTGGTATTCTTCCGTCAGAACGGCTCCACCAAGGCCGCTTCCCATGTAGGCGTTTACATCGGCAACAACCAGTACGTGCATGCCTCCACTCCCGGCGTAGGTGTGATCATCAGCGATCTGAACGATCCCTACATTTCCTCCGGTTACGTGGGTGCCCGGCGCATTGTGTGACATAAGTAAAGAACAAGCTCCTGAAGCAACTGCTTCAGGAGCTTGTTCTTTATCCCCGATGCCCCCAAAGAAATAGGCGGGTGAGGGAAAACCTCACCCGCCTATGCCTTATTTCTTGATTTCAGGATGTGCACCCTCGGTGTTGAGATAAGCGGCGCTTCCGCTTCCTTTCACCTTAGCGTAAGCGCGCTTCCTTACATATAGGAAGAATCCAAGGTGAACCGCCCCGGTAATCGCCCAGGTAATGGGGTAAGAAATGTACAGGCTGGCAGGGGTGGTGTAAATGGGGAACACCGTGGCTACCCACACAAGGCGCAGCCCGCACGCCCCTACCAGGGAAGCGATCATGGGGATCACCGAATAGCCCAGACCTCTCAGCACACCCACCAGCGTATCCATAATACCGCAGATGAAGTAAAAGCGTGCAATAAAGCCAAGTCGGATCACTGCCTGGGCAATGACATCATCCTCGCCCGCCTGAACGTAAAAGCCCGCCAAAACATCGCCGAAGTAATAGGCCAAGTTTCCCAGCACCAGCCCAGTGGCCACCACAAAGATCAGGCACTGTTTCGCCACCCGGTCCACCCGGTCACATTTGCCCGCGCCGTAGTTTTGTCCCACAAAGGTGATGGCCGACTGGTAAAAGGCGTTCATAGCGGCGTAGACAAAACTCTCAATATTCGCTGCCGCCGACGACCCCGCCACCAGCACCGGATCGTCAAAGGAATTCAGAGAAGACTGGATCACCACATTGGACAGGGCAAAGACCACACCCTGAAATCCTGCGGGCAAGCCAACCTGGAAGATCCGCATGACCACCAGCTTTTGCAGCCTCAGCTCCTTCAGTTCCAGATGGAGCGGCCCCTGCTCCCGCATAAGGCACCGCATTACCAAAATAGCGGAAATATACTGGGAGATGATGGTAGCCAGGGCCACACCAGCCACATCCATGTGAAAGACAATGACCAGGATCAGGTTCAGGATCACATTGACGATTCCGGCAAACAGCAGATAGTAGAGGGGCCGTTGGGTATCTCCCTGTGCCCGTAAGACCGCCGCGCCGAAATTATAAACCATATTGGCCGGCATTCCGAAGAAATAAATCCGCAGGTAGATGGTGGCCAAATCAATCACGTCAGTGGGAGAGGACATCCATTCCAGCAGCTGCCGGACCATAATGACACCAAAAACCATCATTGCCACGCCGCTGATCAGCGCCAGGGTAATGGTCGTGTGCACATCCTTTTGGACCCGGTCATTGCGCCCGGCACCCAGGTCCCGAGCCACTACTACATTGGCGCCCACCGACAAGCCCACAAACAGGTTAATGAGCAGATTGATGAGGGACGTATTGGACCCCACTGCCGCCAGCGCTTCTTTTCCGGCAAATTTACCTACCACCACCACATCCGCGGCGTTAAACAAAAGCTGCAGCAGACTGGATGCAATCAACGGTACCGCAAACAGAAGGATTTTACTGGCCAGCGGGCCGCTGCACATATCAATGTGATATTGCTTCTTCACCCTCATCTCTCCCTTCCATGCAGGCTCAAAGCTATGCCAAATCAGCCGATTCCCTTAAACACAAACCCCAGAATAACTACCAGAATGGTCAAAGGAACATAGATATATTTGCCCACCGGGCCAAACCATTTGCTTAAAGGCTTATCCCTGCCGCACTCCAGTTCGCCCCGCAGCTTCTTCCAACCCAGGACATAGTAAATGGAAATTGCACCCAGCACAGCTCCGATGGGCACCACCACAATGGTAATAAAGTCCATCCACGCTCCCACACGGGCCTCCGCTTCCATAAAGATGCCAACGCCCAGGGTCAGTGCGGAGCAGATCAGCACAGCCGCCTTCCGCCCCAGCTTAAAGTGGCTCTGCCAACTCTCCGCCACTGCCTCAAACATATTGATGAGGGAGGTAAGGCCGGCAAACATCACCGAAACAAAGAAAAATACCGCAAAGAGCTGGCCCATAGGCATCTGCTGGAACACCGTAGGCAGCGTAACGAACATCAAAGAGGGGCCCCGAGCCACATCCAGGTCATATGCAAAGACCGCGGGCATAATGGCAAGCGCCGCCAATACAGCCGCCATGGTATCAAAAATAGCGGTACGGATAGATGCCTTGGGAATATCTGCGTTTTTGTCCAAATACGCCCCATAGACAATCATACCCGAACCAGTGATGGACAGGGAGAAGAATGCCTGCCCCATGGCCATGACCCAGGTGTAGGGCTCCAGCAGCTTTGACCAGTCGGGGATCAGCAAAAAGCGGTACCCCTCCCCCGCTCCAGACAGGGTAGCCACCCAAACAGCCAGGAGCAGAAACAGCACATAGAACAGCGGCATGAGCACTTTGCTCACCTTTTCAATGCCGGCGGTCACGCCGAACATCAGCACCAGACAGACCAGAAGCACTACCACCGTATGCCACAGGGGGTTACCAAAATCCACAGCAGCCGCCTGGAAAAATTCCGAAGGGTCAGACTGGAGCAGCACTCCAGACAAAGAACCCGCCAGACTGTTGAGCACCCAGCCCATGATGACGGCGTAACCAATGGCAATGCCCAGCGAGCCCATCAAAGGGACCCAGCTGATGATGCCGCCCAGGCGCTTCAGCTTCGGATCGCGCTCCTGAAAGCAGCGCTCATAGGCGCCGATGGTACCTGTTCCAGCCAAACGTCCAATGCCAAACTCGGCGGAAAGGCCCACCCAGCCAAACAGGAATACAAATAAAAGGTAGGGAATGAAAAACGCCGCGCCGCCATATTCTCCCAGGCGGTAGGGGAACATCCAGATATTTCCCAACCCCACCGCAGAGCCTACACAGGCAATGATAAAGCCCACCGAGGAGCTAAAACCCCCGTTTCGATGCACGCCGGGGGTTTTCTTTTGGTTCGCCATAGCCAATCTCTCTCCATTCTCACATTCCAGATACGCAAGTATCCATAGTAAATCAGTTTATTTTAGCACAATCCCATACTTCTGTCCAGTCGGGAAGCGGATGTGCCGCCGGCTACACCCATCCGCCGGAGCACATATCCCTGGAACAAGCTCATCTTTTTATCCCTCTCGTCTGAGCAAAACAACCGTCTCTACGTGGGCACACCGGGGAAACAGATCCACACCCTGGGCCCGGACTGCCCGGTAGCCCAGCGTTCCGAAGCGCTTTACATCCCTGGAAAGTGTGGCCGGGTCACAAGACACATAGACGATCCGCTCCGGTCCCATCCCGGCCAATATCGCGGGGACTTCTTCTCCCAGCCCCTTCCGGGGTGGGTCAACACAAATCACCTGAGGATGCACACCCTCCTGTGCCAGCTTCTCCGCCACCGCTCCCGCATCACCGCAGAAAAACTCTGTGTTTTCCAGACCGTTTCGCCGGGCATTTTCCTTCGCGTCCTCAATGGCCTGAGGGACGATCTCCGCCCCAATGACCTTCCCCGCTTCCTTGGCCATGGCCAGGGAGATGGTGCCAATCCCGCAATAGAGGTCCAGCACCGTCTCGTTCCCGGTCAGACCGGCAAAGTCAAGGGCCAGGGCATACAGCCGCTGGGTCTGGGCACGATTGATCTGAAAGAAGGATGGCACCGACAGCCGGAAGGTCAGGCCGCACAGCTCCTCCTCCAGCCAATCCCGCCCCCAGAGGGTGCGGGATTCCGGTCCCAGGATCACATTGGTATCCCGTGTGTTGGCATTGAGCACAATCCCCACAAGCCCCGGCTCCGCCTGGACTAGGCGCTGCCCCAGCTCCCCTTCATAGGGAAGCTTCTTCCCGTTGACCACCACACACACCAGGCTCTCTCCCCGGCTGTTGGTGCGCACATAGAGGTGGCGCACCAGTCCTGTGCCCTGCTTTTCCTCGTAAGCAGGAACGGCATATTCCTCCATCCATTCCTTAAACGCCTGCCGAAGGGCAGTCACACTCACCGGCTGGAGCGCGCAGTCCGGAGCGTCCAGTACATCGTGGCTGCGGCTGCGGTAGTATCCCACCGCCAGCCCATTTTTCTCCACAGATACAGGAAACTGCACCTTATTCCGATAACGCATTGTATTTTCCGCGCTCAATACATCGGATAGTTGTAGTTCTACCCCGCCCAGACGGCTCAGCGCGTCCTGAATGCGCTGCCGCTTCCCCTGCAGCTCCTCCTCATAGGTCATGTGCCGGAATTGGCAGCCCCCGCACCGGCCGTAGAGCGGGCAATCGGGCTCCAAGCGTTCCGGCGAGGAGCGAAGCAGCTGCACTCCCCTGCCCCAGGCCACATGTTTGTTGACCTTCAGCAGCTGCACCTGCCACCGCTCCCCCCGGATGGTGCCGGGGACAAACACCACCCGGCCCTCCAGCCGGGCGACTCCCATACCCTCGGCCGTATATCCATCCACCTCTAGGGTGTATACGCTGTTTTTCTTCCAGGCTTCCATGGGCAATTCCTCACTGTTTCCCTTATTTTCTCCATCATACCATGTCCGTTCCCCTTCGTAAAGGAAAAAAGCCCGGCCTCCTCCCAGAGGCCGGGCGAACGAGAACTTTTTACTTCTTGCAGGTCCCAACCCCGTGGGTAGAGCTGACCACCATACCGGTGAGGGCAAACAGGCCAATGGCGTTGGGAATGACCATCAGGTTATTGAACATATCCGTCATCTCCCACACCAGATCGTTGGACATCAAAGTACCCAGGAAAATAAATACCAGGCCGATGGCGGAATAAATCTTGGCAGACTTCTTGCCAAACAGATAGACCACATTGATCTTGCCGAACAGGTTCCAGCTGAGGATGGTGGAGAAGGCGAAGAAGAACAGACACACCGCCACAAACATGGCGCCGGCCTCCGTTCCCATCACGCTGCCAAAGGCAGTCTGAGCCAGGTTGGCCTTATTCAGAGTCGTGCTGGCCGCGGCAGCGCCGCACTCCGCCAGAGGTCCGTCCGGAGTATATAGGGTGGAGATGACCACCAGAGCGTTCAGGGTCAGCACCACGAAGGTATCCATGAAGACGCCGATCATGGCCACTACGCCCTGGTCGTGGGGGTCGCTCACATTGGCCTGGGCGTGGGCGTGGGGAGTGGAGCCCATACCGGCCTCATTGGAGAACAGGCCACGCTTGGCGCCCTGGCTGATGGCCTCCTTCAGGGCATAGCCAAAGCCGCCGCCGATAATGGCCTGGGGCTCAAAGGCATACTTGAAAATCATGGCAAAGGTAGCGGGAATGTAGGCAGCCCGCATGACCAGTACCACCAGGCCGCCGGCCAGGAAGATGACAGCCATGACGGGGACAATCTTCTCCGTCACCGCGGCCAGCCGCTGCACGCCGCCCACAAAAATCAAGCCGCACACCACCACCAGCACGATACCCACGATCCAGGAGGGCACACCAAAGGCGGTCTGGAAGGTAGAACCGATGGAGTTGGACTGCACCATGCAGCCCATAAAGCCCAGAGCCAGGATAATGGCCACCGCAAAGAAGCCGGCCAGGAATTTACCGAACACACCCTGAAACGCGGTGGTAATGTAGTACACCGGGCCACCATGATAAGAGCCGTCCGGGTCCTTCCGGCGGGTCTTGATGGCCAGAGTAGCCTCGGCATAGATGGTAGCCATACCGAAGAAGGCAATGATCCACATCCAGAAAATAGCGCCCGGTCCGCCGGCCAGGATGGCGCCGGAGGCACCCACGATGTTGCCGGTACCCACCTGGGCAGCAATGGCGGTGGCCAGAGCCTGGAAGGAGCTCATGCCGTGCTCCTGCTTCCCGCCGCTGAGGGACAGGTTGCCGAAGACCTTTTTCATCCCTTCTCCAAAGCAGCGCACCTGGACAAACCGGGTTTTGATGGAATACCACAGGCCTACGCCGATGAGCAGGAACACCAGAATGTAGTTGGACAAATAGACGTTGATGTTAGCCACAATTGGGTAGAGCACTTCCTCTACCGAAGCGATGAATTCGGACATATTGCTTTTCTCCCTCCTAAAAAATAAAAAAACGGAACGACCGATAGAATCGACCGCTCCGGAGAATATACGCCCGGCAACCAAACCGTGCGCATAAAGCAGATGCCCCCAGGGCACCTGTTTCCTCTGTCCTTTTGCCTGAGAGATTGGCAGGGCGTGAACCGTCCCCGCTTTGCACCTTCGGCACTCGGCTTAACGAGCTTCTCCAGAGTTACATCCGCGCACAGTCCTCATCCCAATAGGGAAACCTGAGAGTGTTACTCCTTCGGCAGGCCGCTTTGGCCATTTTCCTGGGCGCTTCGTCTGTCCTATTCAGTTGCGTGGTAACCATACCACAGCAGGGAACATTTGTCAACCCCTGGCGAACAATTATACGTCAGTCACGGATTCCTAGCAGTCTCCCCCAGTTTCTTTGTTTAGTTTCACAGTAAAAGTTTACAATTTGGTCTTTTTTCTAACCCCTGAGTGTGATATACTCTATCACGATTAGCTAAAATGTATTACTATGCGCAAATTTTGTCGCAAATCTGCAACCGAGAGGTGTTTTCGTTATGAGCCTGTTTACCAAACTTTTTGGCACCTCCTCTCAGCGGGAGCTGAAGTCCATCTACCCCATCGCCGACAAGGTGGACGCCCTGGAGGAGGAATATAAGGCCCTTACTGACCAGCAGCTTCAGGCTAAAACCCCCGAGCTGAAAGCCCGCCTTGCCAACGGCGAGACTCTGGACGACATTCTGCCCGAGGCCTTTGCCGCTTGCCGTGAGGCTGCCTGGCGTGTGCTGGGTATGCGCCCCTATCGGGTCCAGGTGGTGGGCGGCATCGTGCTGCACCAGGGCCGGATCGCCGAGATGAAGACCGGCGAAGGTAAGACCCTGGTGGCTACCCTTCCTGCCTACCTGAACGCTTTGGCAGGCAAGGGCGTGCATGTTATTACCGTCAACGATTACCTGGCCAAGCGCGACAGCGAATGGATGGGCAAGGTGTTCCGTTTCATGGGCCTGACCGTGGGCCTGGTGATTCACGGCGTGGTGGGTGAGGCCAAGAAAGCCGCCTATCAGGCAGACATCACCTACGGCACGAACAACGAGTTCGGCTTTGACTACCTGCGGGACAACATGGCCATCTACTCTCAGGAGCTGGTCCAGCGGGGCCACGCCTTCGCCATTGTGGACGAGGTGGACTCCATCCTCATCGACGAGGCCCGCACCCCCCTGATCATCTCCGGCCAGGGCGAAAAGTCCACCCAGCTCTACACCATTGTCGACCAGTTCGTCTCCAAGCTCAAGTGCCAGCGCATCGCCAAGGTAGACGACAAAGAGGAAGAGGATACCAGCATCGATGCGGACTACATCGTGGATGAAAAGGCCCGCACCGCTACCCTCACCGCACGGGGCATCCAAAAGGCCGAGCAGTTCTTCCAGGTGGAAAACCTGGCCGATATGGAGAACACCACCCTCTCTCACCACATCAACCAGGCCATCAAGGCCCGTGGTGTAATGAAGCGGGACATCGACTACGTGGTCAAAGACGGCCAGGTCATCATTGTGGACGAGTTCACCGGCCGTCTGATGTTCGGCCGCCGGTATAACGAGGGCCTCCACCAGGCCATCGAGGCCAAGGAGCACGTGGAGGTGGCCAACGAGTCCAAGACCCTGGCTACCATTACCTTCCAGAATTACTTCCGTCTCTATGATAAGCTCTCCGGCATGACCGGTACCGCCATGACCGAGTCGGAGGAGTTCGGCACCATCTATGAGCTGGACATCGTGGAGATCCCCACCAACAAGCCTCTGGCCCGTATCGACGACCCCGACGTGGTCTATAAGAACACTGCCGGCAAGCTCCGGGCTATTGTCAACCAGATCGAGGAGTGTCACGCCAAGGGGCAGCCCGTACTGGTGGGTACTGTGTCCATTGAAAAGTCTGAGGAGCTCTCTGAGATCCTTAAGCGCCGCGGCATCAAGCATAACGTTCTGAACGCCAAGAACCACGAAAAGGAAGCTGAGATCGTGGCCCAAGCTGGTAAGTTCGGCGCCGTCACCGTGGCCACCAACATGGCCGGCCGTGGTACTGACATCATGCTGGGCGGCAACGCGGAGTTTTTGGCTAAGGCCGATCTGCGCAAGGCCGGCATGAGCGATGAGCTCATCGCCGAAGCCACTGGCTTTGCTGAGACGGACAACCAGGAGATCCTGGATGCCCGGAAACAGTTCTCTGAGGCGGAGGCCAAATATAAAGACGAGATCCGCGCCGAGGCCGACAAGGTCCGGGAAGTGGGCGGATTGTTCATTCTGGGCACCGAGCGTCACGAGTCCCGGCGTATCGACAACCAGCTGCGCGGTCGTGCCGGCCGTCAGGGCGACCCCGGCGAGACCCGGTTCTTCCTGTCCCTGGAAGACGACATCATGCGCCTGTTCGGCTCTGAGCGGGTGATGAACATGATGGAGAAGCTGGGCGTGGACGAGGATACCCCCATTGATGCCAAGATGCTCTCCGGCGCCATTGAGAACGCCCAGAAGCAGGTAGAGTCCCGGAACTTCCAGACCCGTAAGAACGTGCTGCAGTATGACGACGTGATGAACACCCAGCGTGAGATCATCTACAAGCAGCGCCGCCAGGTTCTGGACGGCGAGGACCTCCAGGCCTCGATCCAGAATATGCTCCGCACCATGATTGAGTCCGCCATCCAGGGCCACATCGGCGAGCAGAACCACATGACCGCCGATGGCTTCCAGGAAGCCATCTCCCACTTCCGCACCATGTTCCTGCCTGTGGGAGAGCTCATGCTCTCGGACGAGGAGCTCAGCCAGTATGATGCTGAGGGGCTCACCCAGCTGGTTCTGGACAAGGCCCAGGCCGTCTATCAGGCCAAGGAGCAGGAATTTGGTTCCCCCATCATGCGTGAGCTGGAGCGGGTCATCATGCTCCGGGTGGTAGACGAGTACTGGATGGATCACATCGATGCCATGACCGAGCTGCGTCAGGGCATCGGTCTGCGGGCTTACGCCCAGACCGACCCCGTGGTGGCCTACAAGAAGGAAGGCTACGAGATGTTCGAGCAGATGGTAGCCGCCATCCAGGAAGAGACTTTGCGCCGGCTGTTCCTGGTCCGTCTGAGAAAGAACGAGGAGGTCAAGCGGGAGCGGGTGGCCAAGGTCACCGGCGAGTCCGGCGCCGACGACGGCACTGTAAAGAAGCAGCCCGCCCGCAAGGTGATCAAGATCGGCCGCAACGACCCCTGCCCCTGCGGCAGCGGCCTGAAGTGGAAGAAGTGCACCTGCAAGGAGTATCACCCTGAGCAGATGTAACACCCCAAAACCTGAACAAGAAGGCCCGAGACCATTGGTCTCGGGCCTTACTTTGTTTTATCGTTTATTCGTTGTCCTTTTCCCGCTCTCTTATCCTCAGGGTGCTGATAATCAGCACTCCGGTCAGAATCAAGTCTCCTACAAAAAATACCAAGACCTTCCGGGCACTCAAGAAAAGGAACGGGGTCAGCACCAGTGTATAAAGCCCCCACAGTCCCCAGAACGCCGCCAGAACCGGGTGCTTTGGAAATTTCAGGCTCATTCCCCCGGTCACCAGCAGCGGGGCGCTCCAAACCAGGGCCTCGTCCAGCCTTGCGTGCCGAAAAAAGGCCAGTAAGGTAAAGACGAAAAGGCCGAAAAATACCAGCATCAACCCCAGGACGATTCGAATATTCGGACTGTATTCCTTCTGCGGTGCCGCAGCCATTGGTGGATCGTCTGTCGTCTCCTGGGGCTCAATCCCCCGTACCAGGCTGTCCATGGATACCTCAAACAGCTCGCACATTTTGACCAGCTTATCCAAATCCGGCACCGATGCATTGGTCTCCCACTTGGACACCGACTGCCGGGATACCTCCAGCGCTTCCGCCAGGTCCGTCTGGGACAGGCGCCGGGCCGTTCGTTCCTGGTAGATTCGCTCCCCCAAGGTCACATCCATCTCTCCTCTCCGCTTGGATGACTCCATGGTAGCAGCTGACGGGTAAAATGTCCACCAATCGCCCTTGGAACCTTCGCAACCGGCGGTTGCCCCCCACTCACTCAGCTCAATTTCTCCCCTACCACAGGGATCAGGCTGATGAGCCATGCAAAGGGCAGGGACAGCAGGAAATAAATAAGGGCAAACAGAGGCACCGCCAGGACCACCGGCAGGGACAGCATAGAGATTCCAAACCACTGGAACACCATCACCCACAGCTGATGGAACAGGTATATGCCAAAGGCATAGGCCCCCACCTCATAGACCGCCCGTTTCCGGGACCGCTCCTCACTGACCCCCAGCACATACCGAAACAGGGTACAGAAGGCCGCGGCGGTGAGCACCACATTGGGGGTGGTATAGCCATACCAAAGCGCCCGGTCTCCTCCCAGAAGCCTGGGCCCCATCAGCGTCAATACCAGCCCCAGAATGCCCAAAGCATAGAGCGCAAATTCTGAAAGGCGTCCAATGACATAGTGGCGCAGATACCAGCCGCCCACATAGCACCCCACCCACCCCAACACCAGGTGGATGTCCAGCCGCTCCAGCTGCCTCACCCATAGGCTGTTGGGATAAAAAGCCGACCAAAGGGGCAGCAGATTGGCCAGCAAAAAGCACAGGATCAGAAAATACCGCACCTCTCCCCGGCTGGCTGAGGAAACAAAACGGTGGAGTACGGGATGAACCAAATAGAGACCGATGAGCGGATAGAGGATCCAAAGATGGAAGTAGGTGTTTCCCTTGGCCGCAGACAGCAGCGCACTCCAAATTCCCTCCAGAGAAACGGTTCCGCCCCCCAAAAGGTGGGCAGCTATGGCATAAACCGCTCCCCAGAATACCAGCTGGCAAAAGGCAGGCAGTGCCAGTCCGGTGAGCGCCCCAGACAGATGGGGCTTGCCTCCCTCCAGGGCGAACATCCCCCAGAGCATAAACAGCGCCGGAATTGCCCAGCGAGTAAGGCCTTCATAGACGCTCAGCACCTGCCACTGTCCTGAACCCGCAGCTACCAGCTCCTGCCCGCTCTGGGCCAGCAGCAGAAGAATGGCGCACAGCACGGTAAACAGCCGGAAGAAACCCGGCCAACCCAGATTTCGGCTTTTGATTGCCATCAGCCCCGCTCCGGCACGATCTCGATCCAGTATCCATCCGGATCGGCGATGAAGTAGATTCCCATAGTCGGATTCTCAAAGCAGATGCAGCCCATCTCCTTGTGACGCTGGTAGAGCTTCTCATACTCGTCCGTATGGAAGGCCAGATGGAACTCGCACTCCCCCAGGTTGTAGGGCTCCGTGCGGTCCCGGAGCCAGGTCAGTTCCAGCTGGAACGGGCTGCCCGCCTCATCCCCCAGATACACCAGCTTGAAGGAGCCGTCCTCCGCCGCCTTTTCCTGTACCGGCGCGAGATTCAGGGCCTGCTTGTAAAAGGACAGGCTCCGCTCCAGATCCAGAACATTAAAATTAAAGTGATAAAATTTGGTCATATCGGTTACTCCTTATCGGTTAAGCTGACCTTATTATAGTCAAAGCCCATCCCGATTGCAAGTCAGATACAAAGAGGACGGCGCAAATCCGCGCCGTCCTCTGCGTAATTGCTTTATTTGGTTTCGTGGAGCTTTTTGCCCGCGTGAGCGATGACCTGCAGCATGGTCAAAGCCGCCAGACGCTCGGTACAGCCGGTGGGATCAAAGGCGGGAGCCACCTCCACCAGGTCCATGGCCACCACCTTGCCCGTCTGGCAGATGGCCTTCAGCAGGTCCATGCTCTCTTCGTAGGTGATGCCGCCGGGGAGGGGCGAAGCAGCGCCGGGGGCCAGAGGCATGTCATAGCCGTCAATGTCAAAGGTGATGTAGTAGGCTTCGGCCTCAGGAATCTGATCCAGTACATACTGGACCCCCTTCTCATGGAGCTCCCTGGCAGAAATCAGGCGGCTTCCATAGGCCCGAGCATCATCGTAGTCGGACTTTTTGCCGCTGCCCATACCCCGCAGGCCGATCTGCACCATCTCACCGATGTGGTCCATCTCAGACATCCGGCGCATGGGGCTGCCGTTGCCCTGGACCAGGGGGCCCACATGGCTGGTCCAGTCCAGGTGTGCATCAAACTGAATGACGCAGATCTTCTTTCCGTACTCCTCCAGAGCCCGGCCCACGGGGATACTGATGGAGTGGTCGCCTCCCATCACAATGGGAATAGACCCAGCCCGGATGATCCGGCGCACTGCCCGCTCAATGCAGGCGAAGGAATAGTCCCGGTCACCCTGGAGCACATCGGCGTCGCCGCAGTCGGCGATGGTAATGGGAGCACACAGCATCTGCTCGTCGGCCTCGTAGTCGTAATAGCCCACCTCGCCCCGGCCATACTGGGTGGAAGCCTCGCGAATGCGGCGGGGGCCCATACGGGCTCCGCTGAGGAAACCCACCCCCATATCAAAGGGGACACCCAGCACACCGAAGTCGGCGTGCAGCTCGTCCAGGTCCAGGCAGATGGGATAACGGCCGAAGGAACAAATACCGGTAATAGGCTGGCTGATCAGTTCAGGACGCATAATAAAAGTACCCCTTTCTATGTGTTAACATGGCCAAAAGTGGCCGCTTTCTAATGTTTACGCCCCAAATTATAGGCGAAACGTTAGTATTTCGCAACAGGAAAAGAAAAGTCTCCCCGCCTATGCGCCGAAGAAAGAAAGCCCTTTGAAGAAAATAGCCATACTTTCAAAAGGGAGTCCTTTTCCCTTTATTTTACCTTGGTGTCGATCCACTCAGTTTTAAATTTGGAATAGACGATCTTCTGCTCGCCATAGAGGCCATAATACCCGGAAAGCATATAGGATACCCCCACACACAGGGCATACAGGGGCAGTCCCTTTCCACCGAAAAGCTCATAGGAGAGCAAAATGGAGCTCAATGGGCAGTTTGTAGCCCCGCAGAACACCGCCGCCATCCCCAACGCGCCGGAAAAGGCATGGGGCAGCCCCAGCATAGGCCCGGCCAGAGTGCCAAAGGCACAACCGGTAAAGAGGACCGGCACAATTTCTCCTCCCCGAAATCCGGCTCCCAACGTAAGGGCAGTAAACAGGATTTTCATCAAAAAGGCCTCAGGAATTGTTTCGCCGCCGATCATCCGGCGAATGACCGCCTCTCCCGCCCCGTTATAGGTCTGTGCCCCCACCAGCACCGTAAGCACCAGGACGAAAACACCTCCTGCTGCTGCCCGGAGCAGCGTGCCGGGAAAGAATTTTTCATAGAGCTTCGGTGCAGCGTGCATCACCTTGCAGAACAAGATGGACACCAACGCGCACAAAATGCCCAGGACCGCCACCTGGAGCATAGACCCCGGCGCCAGCTCAGGCACCTGTGCCACATCGTACCCGATCTCCTCATGGATGCCAAACTGCCGTGCGACCAATAATCCCACACAGGCGGACACCAGGCAGGGAACAATGGCCGCGTAGTACATGACACCCACGCTCACCACTTCCATGGCAAAGACGGCCGCAGTCAGCGGCGTGCCAAACAGAGCGGAAAAGGCACCCGCCATACCGCACATGACCATCATGCGGCCGTCTTTGGCATCCAGGCCGATTTTCCGTCCTACATAAGCGCCCAAAGAGCCGCCCAGCTGCAGGGCAGCCCCTTCCCGCCCAGCGGATCCGCCCGCCAAGTGTGTCAGGATGGTGGAAAGAAAAATCAGCGGCGCGGTCCGAAGCTTCAGGGGTTCCGCCTCCCGTACCGCCATCAGCACCAGATTGGTCCCCCGGTCCTTTTCCATGCCGCAGATGCGGTAGATCAGCACAATGGCAAAGCCCACCACAGGCAGCAGCACGCAAATTCTGGGATTATGCTCCCGCAGCTGGGTAGACCAGTCGATGCCATAGAAAAACGCCACCGCCACCAGCCCCACCAACATTCCGATTGTGCAGGCGTAGAGCACCCATTTCAAAAACGTTAAGCCCTCCGCCACATGCCCCCGCACACGCTCAGCCATCTCCACCATGCCGATCTTCTCCCTCTCATAATAGGCCCGCCAGCCTTGTTCTTTTTAAATTATAACATATTTCCCGGTTTTTGACAGCAATGATTACGCTTCTTGGCCGAAAATCTCACGGCCACTTGCGTCTTCTGCCCTTCTGTGGTATGATTGCAGTCGTACCAGTATTGTTTTGCGTTAAAATAAGGGGGAATTTCCGTGTCTGGGGACCAAATATGGCCCATACTGTTTGCCGTCAGTGCCTGTGCCAATGCTGCGCTGCTGTGGCGGCCTGTGATGAAGCTGCTGCGCCGAGATGGCCAGGTATCCGAGGATAACATCATGGCTATGGTAGAGGAGGGCGAGGAGTCCGGCACTATCCAGGCCAACGAAAAGGAATTTATTGAAAACGTCTTTGAATTTGACAATATGACCGCCAAAGACGTCATGATTCACCGCACCGATATGGTCACCCTCTCTTCGGATGAGGACCCTGACACCATTCTGGATACCATCCGTCAATCCGGCTTGTCCCGTTTTCCGGTATACGGCGACGATGTGGATGATATTCTGGGTATCCTCTCTACGCGCGAATACCTGCTCAATTTCCATCTCCCCGACCCCAAACCGCTCAAAGAGCTTCTGCGTCCGGCCTATTTTGTACCGGAGACCGTTCAGGCAGATGTACTGTTCCGGGATATGCAGGGCAAAAAGATCCACATGGCCCTGGTCGTCGATGAATACGGGGGCACCAGTGGCCTGGTCACTCTGGAGGACCTGCTGGAGGAGCTGGTAGGCAACATCTATGATGAGTTTGACCCCCAGGAGGAGCAGGAAATTATCCAACTGGACGAAAACCGTTGGCGCGTATCCGGCTCCGCCGACCTGGAGGAGTTGGCTGAGGCCATCGGCCTGGAGCTTCCCGAGGAAGAGGACCGGGACTATGACACTCTGGGCGGCTTGGTCTTCGCTCAATTACCGGTCATTCCCGAGGACGGCAGCCGCCCTGCTGTAGACGCCCTGGGGCTCCATATTCAGGTGGAGGAACTGTGTGACCGGCGGGTGGAGTGGGCCTTGGTGGAAAAGCTGGTCCCCTGCGCCCCCGAAGCAAAATCTGATTCTTAATTAAACAGGCATACCGCCAAAGCGGTATGCCTGTTTTTTTATTGCTCCAGAATGCGTCCATCGGTGGAGAGGGTGACTACCTGCCAGGGAATCATTTTCCCACTGTTCTTCAGGGCTGTGATTGCCGCGTGCTCCAGTCCGCCGCAGCAGGGTACTTCCATACGCACCAGTGTGACACTTTTGATCTCATTTTGCCGGATGATTTCCGTAAGCTTCTCACTATAATCCACACCATCCAGCTTAGGACAGCCGATCAAGGTTACTTTACCCCTCATAAATTCCCCGTGGAAATTTCCATAGGCATAGGCAGCGCAGTCCGCCGCCACCAAAAGCCGTGCTCCCTGAAAATAGGGGGCATTGATGGGGGCCAGCTTGATCTGTACCGGCCACTGCCGAAGCTGAGAAGCCACCGGAACCCCTGCGGAGCCAGACTTCTCCGGCTCTTCTTCCCGGCAAATTGTCCGCGACTGACTGCCCGGACAGCCGCAGGCCAGAGGCTCCTGCAGTTGCTTCTTTCTGGCCTCAACAGCTGCCTCATCATAGGCGGCGGCCTCCCGCTCCACAAAGGTGATGGCCCCGGTGGGGCAGGCGGGCAGACAGTCTCCCAGTCCATCACAGTAGTCATCCCGCAGCAGTTTGGCCTTTCCATCCACCATGCCGATGGCCCCTTCATGGCAGGCCTGGGCACACAGCCCGCAGCCGTTGCAGCGTTCCTGGTCAATGTGAATAATACGACGAATCATATCGCTTCCTCCGTTTCTTGACTTTGTGTTCTAAGTATAGTAGGATAAAAGAAATATGTATGTTGTTTTAACAACAAATGGAGGGTCTATGGACAACCAATTTTTGCTGCGGGTTCCCCTGTTTCACGCTGTGGAACCGAAAAATCTGCCCTCTCTCCTGGCTGCAATGCAGGCCCTGGAGCGCAATTGCGCAAAGGGAGAAATCGTCCTGCAGGCAGGAGCACATACCAACCGCCTCTATCTGGTGCTGTCCGGAGGCGTCACAGTGGAAAACCACGATGCCTGGGGCAACCGTGCCATTTTGGGCCACGTGGCCCCTGGGGAAGTATTTGCAGAAACTTACGCCTGTCTCCCTGAGCAGCCCATGATGGTCAGCGCCACAGCCTCTCAAGACACGGCTCTGCTCAGTTTGAACACCACCGCCCTTTTGGAACAAAGCTGTCCCCAGAGCGAGCTGATTTTAACAAATTTATTGCGTATAACTGCCGGGAAAAACCTGGCCTTGTCCCGGCGAATCTTTTATACCTCCTCTAAAACCATTCGCGGCCGCCTGCTGTCCTATCTCTCTGACCAGGCAGTTCTGCAGGGAAGCTTCACCTTTTCCATTCCCTTTGACCGCCAGCAGTTGGCGGACTATCTCGGGGTAGACCGCAGCGCCCTGTCCAACGAACTGAGCAAACTGCGCCGGGAGGGGCTGCTTATCACCCGAAAAAATTGTTTTTCCCTTCTGACCCAGGCAAATTTGCCGTAAACGGCAGGATATGGCCGGCTTGGAGCATCTTGAGACAGAGAATAAAACAGCAGGACCCGAAGGCGGTCCTGCTGTTTGCTTTTGTCATGCTGCTCCGGGCTCAAACGCCCCCGGAGCCGGGCGGCAAATAAACAAAGCCGCCCCATTGGGGCGGCTTTGCTGTATAGGCTTTCGTCTTACTTCAGGTTGAAGAAGGCCTTCATGCCGGGATACTCGGCGATGTCGCCCAGCTCCTCCTCGATGCGCAGGAGCTGATTGTACTTGGCCACACGGTCGGTACGGCTGGGAGCACCGGTCTTGATCTGGCCGGCGTTCAGAGCCACGGCGATGTCGGCGATGGTGGCGTCCTCGGTCTCACCGGAGCGGTGAGAGACGATGGCGGTGTAGCCGGCCCGGTTGGCCATCTGGATGGCGTCCAGGGTCTCGGTCAGGGTGCCGATCTGGTTGACCTTGATCAGGATGGAGTTGGCAACCTTCTTCTCAATACCAGTGGACAGACGCTCCACGTTGGTGACGAACAGGTCGTCGCCCACCAGCTGGACGCGGTCGCCGATGGCCTTGGTCAGCATAGCCCAGCCTTCCCAGTCGGTCTCGGCCATGCCGTCCTCCAGGGAGATGATGGGGTAGTTGTCGGCGAACTTCTTCCACATGTTGACCAGCTGCTGCTGGGTCAGCTTCTTGCCGGACTTGGGCTGGATATAGATCTTCTGCTCCTCGTCCCACCACTCGGAAGAAGCGGCGTCGATGGCGATCTTGAAGTCCTCGCCGGGCTTGTAGCCGGCCTTCTCAATGGCCTCCACGATGACCTTCAGGGCGTCCTCGTCCTTCTTCAGGTTGGGAGCGTAGCCGCCCTCGTCGCCCACGCCGGCGGCGGGAGTGCCGTTCTCCTTCAGAACGGTCTTCAGGGTGTGGAAGACCTCGGCGCAGCGGCGCAGAGCCTCACGGAAGGAGGGGGCGGAGACAGGCATGATCATGAACTCCTGGATCTCCACGTTGTTGGTGGCGTGAGCGCCGCCGTTGAGGATGTTCATCATGGGAACAGGCAGCTGCTTAGCGTTGACGCCGCCGATATAGTTGTAGAGGCTGGTGCCCAGGCTCTCGGCAGCGGCCTTGGCGCAGGCCAGGGAGGCACCCAGAATGGCGTTGGCGCCCAGGCGGCTCTTGTTGGGGGTGCCGTCCAGGTCGATGAGCATCTTGTCGATGGCCACCTGATCCAGCACGTTGGTGCCGATCAGAGCCTCAGCGATCTCAGTGTTTACATTCTTAACGGCGTTCTCAACACCCTTGCCCATATAACGGCTCTTGTCGCCGTCACGGAGCTCGCAGGCCTCGTAGATGCCGGTGGAAGCACCGGAGGGAACGGCGGCACGGCCCATGGTGCCGTCCTCCAGGTACACCTCAACCTCAACGGTGGGATTTCCGCGGCTGTCCAGGATCTCACGGCCCAGGACGTCAACAATCTCGATCATCTGCTTCATGGGAATCAAACTCCTTTCAATTTTTCCTCAAAACAAGGCGGGCTTCCCCCGCCGGGGACAACAAATCAGTTGATAATCAGGGTCTTGCCGTCCATCTCGGCCGGCTTCTCCAGGCCCATCAGGTCCAGCATGGTGGGAGCGATATCGCACAGGCGGCCATCCCGCAGCTTCACATTGGCCCCAACGATATAGAAGGGCACCAGGTTGGTGGTGTGCGCGGTGAAGGGAGACCCGTCGGTATCCACCATCCGCTCGGCATTGCCGTGGTCGGCGGTAATGAGGGTCACACCGCCCATCTTGGAGGTGGCCTCCACCACTTTGCCCACGCATTCATCCACAGTGGCTACTGCCTTGCAGGCGGCCTCGTACACACCGGTGTGGCCCACCATGTCGCAGTTGGCAAAGTTCAGGATAATGACATCATAGGTGCCGCTGAGGATGCGTTTAACCGCCTCCTCCGTGACTTCAAAGGCGCTCATCTCCGGCTGGAGGTCATAGGTGGCCACCTTGGGGGAATTGATGAGGCACCGGTCCTCGCCGGGGAAAACCTGCTCCACACCACCGTTGAAGAAGAAGGTCACATGGGCGTACTTCTCTGTCTCGGCAATGCGCAGCTGGGTGAGGCCCAGCTTGGAGATATACTCTCCGAAGATGTTCTCCAGCTTCTGACGGGGATAGGCCACAGAGACATTGGGCATGGTGGCATCGTACTCAGTGGTACAGACAAAATTCACATGGACAAAGCCGGTCTTCCGGTCGATATCGGTAAAGTCCTCGTCCACCAGGCAGCGGGTGATCTCACGGGCCCGGTCCGGGCGGAAGTTAAAGAAGATCACCGAGTCATTGTCCCGCACCTGTACCCCCTGGGCACAGACCACGGGAACCATAAACTCGTCGGTGACGCCGGCATCATAAGAAGCCTGAACTGCCTGGGCCGCATCGGCCACATAAGGAGCCTGGCCGCACACAATGGCGTCATAAGCCTTCTGCACCCGGTCCCAGCGCTTGTCCCGGTCCATTGCGTAGTAGCGGCCCATCACGCTGGCGATCTGGCCCACACCCAGCTGCTGGATCTTGGCCTGGAGGCTCTCCACAAAGTGTTTGCCGGAGGTAGGAGGCACATCACGGCCGTCCAGGAAGCAGTGAACATAGACCTTCTCGATCCCCTGGTCCTTGGCCATCTTCAGCAGGGCGTACAGGTGGGTGATGTGGCTGTGAACACCGCCGTCGGACAGAAGTCCCATCAGGTGCAGGGAAGATCCCCACTCCCGGCAGTTCTCCATAGCCTCCAGATAGGCGGGGTTTTCAAAGAACACGCCGCTGTCAATGTCCCGGCTGATGTGGGGCAGGTCCTGAAACACGACCCGGCCCGCGCCGATGTTGGTGTGACCCACCTCACTGTTGCCCATCTGGCCATCGGGCAGGCCCACGTCCAGCCCAGAGGCAGACAGGCGGCAGCCGGGACAATCGGCAAAAATCTTGTCCAGGTTGGGCTTGGGAGTATTGACTACGGCGTTGCCCGCTGAGGGGCCCTCAATGCCGAACCCGTCCATAATGATCAAAGTCGTAGGTGTTTTCATAGATACAAATTCTCCTTGCAATAAGTCCGAAGGACACCTGATTTCCCTCGGAGAGCGGAGGGATATATGCAGCTCCGCACGCCTTCGCGCTTCTTGGTCACGCTGCGG
>CALWVV010000023.1 GCA_944385035.1 uncultured Oscillospiraceae bacterium
TACAAGATGCGCAAAACCGCGAACCCATTGAGCCGCAAGGCTTTCCGGGCTGTATCTTTTTCGGCAACAAAAGACATAAATCCGAACTGCATGAATTGTGCAGTTCGGATTTATTATTTTTCGCTTGCAGACAGAATAGAGGCGGGAACATCGGTCAAGATGTTCCCGCCTAAACTGTTATCATAGTTATGATAGAGCTGAGAGCCCGACTGTCTCCATTTACGACACCAGATGAAGAAGCTGCTCAAAATCTTCCACAACCTCGTAGGTCACACTGCCGTTGCTGATTGCGGCAAAATGTGCCTTTGCGCACTGAATTTTAGCTGCTTCTATGCCGCGCAGTTCCATAGTGTCCCTGCTGCCCTTGGTTTCCGCCACGAAGTAAATGTGTTTGCTTGTCCCTTCCCGAAAGGCGATGGCCCAATCGGGAGAATATCTTCCCACCGGTGTGGAGATAAAAAAGGACCTGGGCAATTTTACATAGATAGCGACTTGATCCTGGTGCTCCAGCTCTTGGGCAAAGGCGCGCTCTGTGGCGGAATCATAAATTAGATAGTCATAGATGCTTTTTTCCGTGGGCATGGCGTTTTGTCCCAGCTTTCCCCGGAGTGTCGGCCCGGTAAAAACGCTGGTGTCGAAGGCGGCATCCAGTTTGTGATAGGCAATGTGTTCCAGAATTATCGAAGCCTTTTCGTGGTTGATGAGTTTTCCAACCTGGAGGATAAATTCCTCTGGGTTTATGCGGAGCATGGAAAAACCTCCAGGGGACATTCCGGACAAAATGGCCGCCACCGTGGCCCGAGTCAGGCCGGTTTCCTCCACCAGCTTGCCAATGAGATCGTACCGGGCGCTGCCAAGGGATAAGTGCGCCGGAGTTTCATAATTCGTTTTCTTCTCCTGAAAACCTTGTGCCTGTAGAAGCTGCTCTTTGGAGCTGATTTTGCCCTCTTGTTCCCCGTACTCTGTTTTGACCAGGATGGAGGGAACGTCCAGATGTGCGTTGAGGCTGGCAATGGCCTTTTCAACCAGCGTGTTGGAATCGAATGAGACCGTATAGAATGTCTTTTGGCGGATCTTCTTCCAAAGCGCCTGAAACTCGTTTTGCTCCAGCTTTTCCCGAATCAAATGGGCCTGTACATTGCTGCCGTGAACATCTTCAAGCTCCACCGTGTGGCGGTCGTAGATGGTGGACAGAATGGACACAACGGAGGCTGCATAGCCACGGACCTCGCCCGCCACCTGGATGGAGCCGCTGGCTCTGTGTGCGTAATATTTGTCGGTCAGCAATCCACGCGTCACATAGCCCTGGCGGATCAGGTCCTCATAAATGGCCTGAGCGAGATCCTGGGTGACGGTGAGCGTTTTTCCACTGGAATCGGTGAGCGTTTTTCCCAAAAACAACTGCTCTGAGACCCTTTGAGGGCGGTGGGCCATGGATTCGGCCAGGCCGGCCTGAAGGGCCTGGGCAAATTTGCCGAAGGCCATATCGGTGATCAGAGTCAGCTTGTTGAGCTGATGAACCTGATTGCCCAGCACATGTTCATCCATCCGCTGCCCCTGTTGATTGACACACAGCCGAAGTCCTCTGCCAATTTCCTGCCGGCTTCGGATTTCTGATTCACTTTGGGGCTTCAAGGTGCAGATCTGGAATACATTGGGGTTGTCCCAGCCCTCCCGGAGGGCGGAATGGGAGAAGAGAAAGCGTACCGGCTCCTCCAAACTGAGCAGCCGCTCCTTATCCCGCATAATGAGGTCGTAGGCATCGGCATCGTCAGAGGTCTGGCTTCTGCGGTCCATCTTGCTGTCCACAAAGCGGGCCGTTTTCCCCTTCCCTTTGTCGATGGAAAAATACCCCTGGTGTGTCTCATGAGCAGAGATCTGGGTCAGATAACGATAATAGGCATCGTCGCCCAACTCGCGCTGGAGAGAACTTACCACGGCCTCATATTCTTCTTCGAACATTTTGGCGTACTCCCCGTTGCGGCCGTCACCGCTGTTTTTGTCATATACGCGGTATTTGGACACCTCATCAATAAAAAACAGAGAGAGCACCTTGATTCCTCTGGGATAGAGCTCCCGTTCCCGGCGGATGTGGGTACGGATGGTCTCACGGATCTGCATGCGCCGCTGAAAGGAGATCATTTGCTCATTGCCCTGCATCTGACCGGCGTAGAGCTTTAACCCATTGAGGAAAGTGATGGAGTTGTCGCGCCCGTCAATGCCGTCCGGCAGAATGACATAGCGGTCAGAATATTCTTCCAGCCCCTGGGAGAGGGCGTAGAGGTCGTCTCCGCCGCGGACTTTTTTGACTACCGTTCGGGTGCCGGAGGCCCCTTTCACTTCAAAACCCAGGCGGGCGGTGGGAGCCTTGTCCTTGTAGAGGTCGATGCCCTCCAGATAGACGTAGCTGTTGGTGGAGGTAGAGCCGGTGACGGTAACGCCCAGGGCGGCGATTCTCTTCACCAGACACTGATTATACGCGTCCACGGCATCCAGTCGGTATACCAGATTATAGGCTTCCCTGTGGGTGGCAGAATAGCGCAGCGTGAAAAGGGGGTTGAATTTTTTCAGACTTTCTTTTGTCTGTCTGCCCTCCACACTCTGAGGCTCATCGATGATCAGGATAGGATTGGTCATGGCAATGAGGTCCATAGGCCTGCGGCTTTGAAAAGCGTCCAGCCGCTTATCGATGATCCGCTGGTTTTTGCTGGAGTTAAAGGCCTGCATGTTGATGATCATCACATGAATGGCGCTGTCGGAGGCGAAGCGGTCCACCTGGGTAAGCTGGTCTGAGGAGTAGATAAAAAATCGGATCTGCTTGCCATATTCTCCGGCAAAATGCTCCTGGGTGGTCAGGAGAGATTTGTATACCCCTTCCCGGACCGCCACAGAGGGTACCACAATAATAAATTTGCTCCAGCCATAACGGGCGTTGAGCTCATAGATAGTTTTTGTATAGGTATACGTCTTGCCGGTACCCGTCTCCATCTCAACAGACAAATTGATGCCGGGAGGGGAGAGGCACTCAGAGGGGGGGAGCCCCTCGCGACGCTGGACCGCCCAGAGGTTTTCGAGAATCCGGGCTTCGGTCAGCTCCGGCGAGAGAGGGGCGTTGGGAAAAATACCATCTCCGATTCCCAGAGAAAGCTGGCCGTCCTCCTCCCAGGCTGCATCCAGCCGGGCGGCTGGGCAAAAGGGCTGGCCGCGGAAGACGTCACACACCGCTGCGGCTGCCTGTGCCTGGAAGGGCTGATGTTTGAATTGAAGTTTCATAGTTCATTCTCCATATGGGCTGCGCTGCAGGGTTTTCTCAATCGGTCTGTCACAGCACCCTCACCTTGGTATCGGGGGAAATATAGTTGAAAAGTTCTGCCCCATTGATCTTTGCGGCATCCGAGGAGAAGGCACTGTCCCGGAAAACGGCCCGGACAGGGTGCTGCTGGGCAATATATTCCACAACGCGCGGGGGGAGGTTGGGACAGAAGCAGGCCATAAGAGCGCCGCCGTCCACACAGTGGACCGTGCATCCCTCCAGTTGGATGGAGGAGTGGGGCAGGTCAAGGCCCATACCAAAGTCCAGCAGACACGCGTAGAGCAGGTCCAGGTCGGTGCGGTCCTCTTTAATGTTGGAGACCAGGTCCAAAATTCCCTCCTGGGTGTACTCCTCTGGCTGGAAGTATACGGGTTTCATGTTGCTTTCGTCCACCCGGAATACCCGGAAACCAATATCCAGGTCCTGGGCTGCGGCGGGATCGGCCTGCACGATCCGGTCTCCCGCCCGGCGGATGCGGGCCTTTCCGATTTGGCAGATATTCTGAAACCCGGCTTTGAACGCCTCGGTTTTTTCCCCGCAGGGGGTCGGGAGCTGAACCATGATAAATCTGCGGTGACCGCCGTCCTGGGCGTTGAGCTGCATAACCGCGTGGGCGGTGGTGGCAGAGCCAGAGAAGAAATCAAGGACGATGTCATCCCCAGTAGTGGCAAATTGGCAGAGGGTATATAAAAGGGAAACGGGCTTTGAATAGTCAAAAACACTGCTCTGCAGGGTCTCAACCAGGTTCTTTTTGGCGTTGTCATTGGAAAATTTATTTTCCAGCAGCTCCAGTGTGGAAATGGCCTTATGCCGCTGAAAATATTCGATTTCAAAAGAAGAACCGTTTTTGACGATCCGGGCATTCTGATATGTTTTGGTGTAGATTCGCGCGTGGTCGCCGTATTTTTTCACCACAATAAAGCCATTTTGATATCCAAATTCAAATAGCTCCTTGCTCCAGCGCCATGCCCAATCTGCCCGTGCATGATGGCCGGCCTTGCGCTGAAGATAATTTTCATAGGACTGTCCGGGATAGAAGGTCTCCCCCTCAATCTCAATGGGATAGTCGAGACTGGCACTATATTGTAAACTGTCGTAGTCCAGGGTTTGGTTGAGTTTATATTTGCCCCGTTCCTGGACAAACTCATCTTCAAAGCGGAAGCCGTCATCGGTATGGGATGGCAAATACAGGGTGGGATTTGTGGTTTTGCTGAAGGCCAGTACATAGTCATGGTTATTGGCAATGGCCTGGGTCGTTTTTCCGGCCCGTTTTGTCACTCTGGGGAAACAGGCCAGATAGCACTCGTTCCCAAACAGTTCCTGGCCAATTTGCAGCAGATCACTAAGCTCGCTGTCGTCAATGGAAATGAAGATGACCCCGTCCTCCTTGAGCAGGGTCCGGGCCAGAGCCAGGCGGGAATAGATCATGGAACACCAATCGGAGTGGTATTTTCCGGACTGGGTGCTGTTTTCCCGTGCATAGTTGATGTTGCCGTCCTCGTCAAAATAACCGGAGCAGATGTCATACTCCGGCTGATCCATTTGGAAGCGATCGGGGTAGATAAAATCCTTTCCCTTGTTGTAGGGGGGATCAATATAGATCATTTTGACCTTACCCAGATAACTCTCCTGAAGCAGCTTCAGGACCTCCAGATTGTCTCCCTCCAGGTAGAGGTTTTTTGTGGTGTCCCAGCTGCGGCTCTCCTCCGGAACGGGGCGCAGTGTCTTGGTGATGGGCCGGGCGGCCTCTGCCATGGCAGCCTTTTTTCCAACCCAGGTAAAGGTGTAGCACTCGTCTCCGTCTGCCGCATCATGGCTGAGCAGCTGCCTGAGCACTGCAAAGTTGATCCCCTTTTTTACCCGCCCGTCTGAGCCGCGGATCTCGGTAACGGCGGAAGGAAACAGCGCGCCGATTTTTTCGATGTTTTCGTCCACCAAATCCGGGGTTTCAAATTTCAGCTTGTCCATGGTATCTCTCCTAATATGGTCGCTTATGTGGTATGGGCCGGATGGGGCCCTGAAACGCTGTCTCCATTTTATCGGATACGGCACAAAGAGACAAGTTAAAAATCGTTTCCAAAGTCCAGTTTGGTGGAACGCAAACGTGTTTTGCCGTGAGGCCGAGGAAAAAATGGGAGTGGGAGAACCGGCCGATACATGCCCGAAAAAGGTTTTCATCGCGGGATAGGGAAGGGTTTTTGGAGGGGCCGCATAGGAAACTGCATAAAAATTCCTCTGATGCTGCACGAAATTAGTGCCCTTATTTTTGTTGAAATTCCATATAAAACGAAAGAAATATCAGGTTTTTCTATCAATATTATAGTAATTGAATGTTTTACAAATGTCAATTGGGAGGTTATAATGAAAATTACCTATTATATCCAGATTTGAAGAACGAACGGACTTGCCGTGCAAGTGTGATTCTATTGCTGCGGCAGAAGTGCTGCAGGTGGGATCGGACCGGTCTGTGGTGAGAAGAGAGGAGTTTTTAGTGTGACAGGTGGTAAAAATGTAAAAGAATGGCTGTTTTTGTGTTTCTCCATTGCGATTATGGTGCTGTCCCGGATCATCGGTCCGGTAGGCGGACTGTCGGCCGATGCGGTGGCCGTCATCGGTGTATTTTTGGGTTCGCTGTTTCTGTGGATCACCGTATCCATTGATTGGCCCAGTATGATTACATTGCTGGCCCTGGGCTTTATTCCTTCCGTGGGCTTCAGCAAAACCTTCAGCGGTGCCTTCGGCAACAGCACGGTAGCCTTCCTGCTGTTTACCTTTGCCCTGGTCTATCCTCTGGCCCAGACCAACTTTGTGCGTCGCTGTACCGTCTATTTCATAACAAATCCCATTGCCCGCCGGGGCCCTTGGTTCTTTGTGTGTTTCCTGCTGGCGGCCGTGACGTTTATGGGACTGTTTGTCTCCCCCTCGGTCCTGTTCGTGGCTTTTATGCCATTCCTGGAGGATATTTATAAGGTGCTCGGGGTCAAAAAAGGCGGCAAGACGGGTAACATGATGATTATGGGGACTGCCTTTTGCATAAGCCTCTCCTCTGGTATGACGGCCATCGGCCATGTGTGGCCCACCATGGCCATCGGCTATTATTCCGCCGCCACGGGGAAGGATGTCAATCAGTTCCAGTACATGGTCATGGGGATTCCCACCGGCATATTGCTCATTGTGCTGCTCATTCTGGTTTTTCGGTTCCTCTACCGTCCCGATGACATTCAGGACATCAATCCGGATAAGGCCATGGACCTGCGGGGCACTGTGCCTGCCGCGGACCGGAAGGAGAAGATCATTCTGGCCACCATGGCTCTGACGGTGGTGCTCTGGGTCGGCCCCAGTCTGATCCAGGGAAGCCTGCCCCAGGTTTATTCTCTCATCAACGGCTGGACCACTGCCATGCCGCCGCTGCTGGGATGTGTTATCCTCTTTGTGTGTAAGGTGGATGGCCAGCGGATCCTGAATTTTAAGGAAGTTACCTCCAAGGGAATTTTATGGGGGAGTATCCTGATGACCGGTGCGGCTACCTGGCTGGGTTCCTGCATGACCAACAGTGACATCGGCATCAGCGATTGGCTCACCAATACCTTGTCTCCTGTGACAGTTGCCCTGCCTGCGACGGGGATGATCCTGTTCTTTATGACCTGGGCTGTTCTGGAGACCAATTTCTCCTCCAACATTGTGACTACCACCGTGGTAAGCGCTGTGGCTCTGTCTGTGTTGACGGCTCTGCCCGCCGGTACGGTGAGCGTAGGCGCGGTGGTGTGTATGGTTGGCTTTGCCGCGGCGGTGTGCAACATGACCCCCGCAGGCCAGAGTACCGTCAACACCGTGGCCATTGGTTCCGGCTGGACCACCACCACATCCATGTTCG
Source organism: uncultured Oscillospiraceae bacterium (assembly GCA_944385035.1). Lineage (GTDB taxonomy): Bacteria > Bacillota > Clostridia > Oscillospirales > Oscillospiraceae > Lawsonibacter. The sequence continues at coordinate 7,188 of CALWVV010000023.1, forward strand.
TGTGGGGCGGGGTATTTGCCGTCATGGCCATTTTGGTGCTGACTTTTGTGGCCTACCCTCTGGGTGCGCTGGTCATTGGATGAGAATGGGAGCGAGAGGAACACCACACTTACGATCACAACCGGAAACTATCACGAAGATATTAAGATGGAAAACGGACGCATAGCCGGAGTGCTGTGCGCAGCATTAGAAAAGAGGGGAATGATCCATGTCTTTGGATGAAATTAGGCTCCATATTGATGCGGTGGATACCCAGGTGAAAAAACTCTTTTTGGAGCGCATGGACTGTGCACGGCAGGTGGCCCAGGAGAAAGCGAAAACCGGAGGGGATGTGTTTGTCCAGTCCAGGGAAGAGGCCATCATTGACGGGCGCACCGCCGATGTCTCCCCGGACCGACAAGCGGAGTATGCCTATTTTCTGCTGCTGCTTATGAGCATAAGCCGCCGCTACCAATATGGGCTGCTGCCTGATATGCGCCGGCAGGTGCTGGAGGAACTGGGCAGCCGGTCGGGGCTGGACCTGAACGTCCCCCACACGGAGATTCAAGTCTGCTTTTCCTGTGCTCTGGGAGAGCCAAAGCTGGCGCTGTTTTCCAATATGGCCGCGCTCAATGGCATTGCCGTTTCCAGCCTGACGTTAACCACGCAGGATGAAACCCAGCATGTGCGTGCCACCCTGAAGGGAAACGTACAGCAAGAGAATATGCAGCGGCTGCTGTGCCAACTGGGCAAGGAGCTCAGGGAGTTTACCATAACAGGACTTTGCTGATTGGAAATCTGGATAAGCGCGCAGAAGAAAAGCCTCCCACCGTGTGGGAGGCTTTTGGACAAAAAAGCGGCGGAGGAAACTCCGCCGCTTTTCCATTAGATTGCAACGCTGCCGGTGATCTTGTCGTTGATGACATAGTAGGCCATGCGCTCTTCGGGCTTGACATACACAGTCAGCTTCTTAATGGTGGAGGCGCGGTGACCCTCGGCCACATAGGCGTCCTGGGCAGCCTGCTTCAGCTGAGCCACAGTCCATTCAGAACCGCCGAACTGGATCACGACCTCTTCCACCTTCTGGGCGGCGGCGGGCTTTGCGGCGGCCTTCTTCTCCACCTTCTTTTCCGCCTTTTCGGCCTTCTTCTCGACCTTTTCCACCTTCTCAGCCTTTACGGTCTCCTCGACCTTCTGGATCTTCTCGGCCTCGGGGGCCTTGGGAGTCTTAGCCGTAGCCATAGTATATTCCTCCTTGCTCTTCTCTTCAGCAAGCCCGCTATGTGTCCCACAGCAAGCTTTTAACATATTGTATACCAGAACGGCGGTTTTCGCAAGAGTATCCTGCATGAAATCTGTGGGAAAAGCTGCGTAAATGTGATAAAAACGACCAAAAAGAAGAGGAAACAAGGCGAAAAAGAGACCTCATGTTTACTTTGGAACTGCCACGATCACCCGAATGCGGCCGCCGGCAGAATAGCCCAAATCGTCATACCAGCCGGTGAGGTCATAGTGCTGGGTGTCGATTTGAGAGAGGGCAGCGGTGTAGTAGTTATATAGCCCTGACCCATCCCGAAGAAGCACTTGGACGTCCTCGGACAGGAAATATTCCTGATTGCCGGACATGGCGCTCAGGCTGCCCAGACTGTCCAGTGTGACGCTGGAGAGCTGGGAGATGGAGGTAAGGGAGTCGTCCTCGTACACCAGTACGGCTCCGCCCACACGAATGTTGTACCGGGAACTTTCGCTGAGGGAGTGCGTTTGCCCATCCTGGATGTAAGAGTAGGAGACAGAGATGTTGGAAACAATTCCGCTTCCGCTGGTGGAGTTGTCGGTAACGCTGCTGACGTAGACATATTGCAGGGTGTCGCCGGTGACCTCATTTAAGATAAGCCGGTCAATTTCTCCGCTGGCGGTCAGGGTATAGTAGCGCACATCCTCTCCGCTGAGGGTCGTGCCCGCCAGGCGGGAGGGATAGATGCGTACATAGCCGCCCTCTGGGTCGGTGTCCAAAATTTCCACATCACTGGCCAGGGTATATTTGCCCAGAGTGCTGCCGTCATTGCTTACGGTGCCCTCCAGGTGGTTTTGGGACATTCCCTGCACCTTGGTGCCTGACTGGGACACGCTCACTGCTACCAGCCGCCCTTCCTCAAAGGCGCTGCCGCTGTGGTAGAAGGTACGCAGAACGCCGTCCGTGCATGCTACCTGGGTAGTCACCTGGGCGGAGGTGGTGGACGAGGCGCTGGTGGAGGAAGTGGAAGCTCCCTTTGTGCTGGAAACTACGCTGCCGTAGTAGGTGCTCTCACTGTCCTGGGGGTCCAGTACCTCCACGATTTCTCCGTTCATCCCCAACAGTAAGGTGACTAAGTCCCCCTCTTGGAATTGGCCCTGGCTGGAGAGCTGGTAGGCGGCCTGGGAGGTGCCGATCTCATAGGTTACCCCGGCCACGGTGGCGGAGGTGGGAGAGACCTTGCTGGGGGAAAGGGCGGTGAGGGTGCCGGAGGCCCGGTTGTGGTAGACCCAGACGGTGCCCATACCCTCGTTGTAGTAGTACACGTCGTAGGCCTCCACTGCACTGGCCGAGGAGAGAGCAACGTTTCGATAGATGGTGGCGGAATTTAGGGAGAAGGGGAGGGAGAGGGAGCCGTCGGTGGAGACATAGGGCCCCTTTGTCTCGGTGGAGACCAGGGTGGCGTAGTCGATTTCTCCATTGGTGACGGTATAGCCCAGAGAGGTGCCATAGGTGCCTCCGGCGCTGGCCTGTGCCACCAGGGTATTATAGATAAGGTCCACGCAGTTTTGACGGGTGAGCGGGGAACCCTGTGCGGCAGTCACATCGTCCAGCAGTCCCAGACTGTCCGCCTTGGACAACTGGGCGGCGGGATAGGCACCAGTGAGGGAGCTGGCATCATAGCCCAGCAGCCGCAGCAGGGCGGTGCAGCCCTCCTCCAGGGTAATGGGCTGGTCAGGGCGGAAGGTTCCGTCCACGTAGCCGCTCATCCAGCCCTGTTCTACCGCCAGACGTACATAGCCGCTGGCCCAGTGGCCGCTGGACACGTCTTTGAACAGTGCGCTTCCATAGGAGCTGACCGAGCTTCCGTAGGGGGAAGCGGCGGACAGCATGGCGGCAAACTCGGCCCTGGTCACCTGGCTGGAGAGGTTGAGGTTACCCGCCTCGTCTCCCTCCAGAATGCCAAGAACCTGGATGGCTTCCAGCTTGGAACTGCCGCTTACTGCCCCCGCTCCGGTACACAAGAGCCCCAGGGCCAGACAAAGGCAGAGCAGCCCGGATACAATACGTTTTTTCATATGCAAAACTCCTAACTAATCGTAGTGAAGGGCATCGATGGGGTTGAGACGGGCGGCCTTCTTGGCGGGCAGGTAACCAAACAGGATCCCAATTCCCACCGAGATGCCAAAGGCCAGCAGTACCGCCCCCAGAGTAGGCGTCACGGTGAGAGCCTCCTCGGAGATTTGGGATATCACCGCGGTGGCCACGGCGGATAACCCATCACCAATGAGGATCCCGATGATGCCGCCCAGGGCGCTGGTGGTGGCAGCCTCGATGACAAACTGCTGCATAATGTAGCGCTCTTTGGCCCCCAGGGATTTTCGGACCCCGATCTCTCTGGTGCGCTCGGTGACAGACACCAGCATGATGTTCATGATTCCGATGCCTCCCACCACCAAAGAGATGGCGGCAATGCCTGCCAGCACCCCCACCAGGATGTTGATCATGCTGGTCATGGTCTCCAGCATCTCGGCCATGCTGGTGACGGTGTAATAGTCGTCGCTGGCAAAAATTTTGTACAGAGAGGCTTCCAAGGAAGCGATGCTCTCATCAATATAGTTTTCATCCCGCATGGTAACGGTGTAACTGCTGGCTGCTCCGGAGATGCGCTCGGCGGTGGTGTAGGGAAGGTAGAGGCAGTCGTCGCTGCCCCCCTCCTCCAGGGTGTCTCCCTTCTGGGCCAGCACCCCCACAACCTCAAGACTCTGGCCGCCCACCCGAAGTGTCTGGCCCACGCCGTTGCCGCCGAAATAGGCCTGGTTTAAATAGGCGCCGATGACGCAGACTTTGGAGCGGGTGATCATGTCGCTGTATTGCAGTCCCCGGCCGGAGGCCACTGTCATGCCCGCGATTTCCAGATAGTCCTCGCTGACGCCGGTGGAGGAGGTGGTGCTCACCGTCTCAGAGCCGATTTTTACATAGCCCATCATCGGTACAGTGGGCGAACACAGGTCCAGAAACTGGTTGTTTTCCGCCACGATTTCGTACATATCCTCTGCATCCAGGGAGCGGGTGGAACCTCGGGACATCACAGATACCGTAAGGGTGTTGGTGCCCATGCTGGCAAAGCTGTCGGTCACGTAGGTCTCCAGGCCGTTGCCCAGGCCCACGATGACAATGACGGCGGCCACGCCGATGATAATGCCCAGCATAGTGAGAAGGGTGCGTACTTTGCTGGAAACAATGTTTTTCAGGGCAAGCTGGAGAGATTCGGTAAGCTTCATGGCCTTGCCCTCCTCTCCGCCCCCATGATCTGGGGACTGACTACCGCTCCGGGAGCGTCGGAGGGGCCGTCGTAGATCACCTGGCCGTCTTCCAGGCGGATGATCCGCTGGGCCTGGACGGCAATGGAGTTGTCGTGGGTGATGAGCACTACGGTATGGCCCTGGCTGTGCAGATCCTGGAGCATCCCCAGTACCTCCCGCCCGGTGCGGGAGTCCAAAGCGCCGGTAGGTTCGTCCGCCAAAATCACCGCAGGGTGTCCTACCAGGGCGCGAGCAATGGAGACCCGTTGCTGCTGGCCGCCGGAGAGTTCCATAGGGCGGTGGCGCCACTTGTCTCCCAGGCCCACGTCTTCCAGGGCCTTCCTGGCCCGTTCCCGCCGTTCCTTTTTGGACACACCGGCGTACATAAGAGGAATCTCCACGTTTTCCACCAGATTTAGCTTTGGGAGAAGGTTGTATTGCTGGAAAATAAACCCCAGAAAGCGGTTTCGCACCTCGGCCAGCTGGTTTTTGTTCATCTGTCCCACGTCCTGGCCATTCAAAAGGTAGGTCCCCTCGGAAGGAACATCCAGACAGCCGATGATATTCATGCAGGTGGATTTTCCCGAGCCGGAGGAGCCTACGATGGCTACAAATTCCCCCTGGAAGATTTGAAAGGTGATATGGTCGGCGGCCACCACCGTGGAGTCTCCCATGGGGTAATATTTGCACACCTGCTGAAATTCGATCAGTGGATTCATATATGCCTCCTTACCGGCCGCCCGGACCGCCGCCCATGCCGCCCGAGGGCATGCCGCCTGCGGGCATCATCCCGCCGCCGGGCATGCTGCCCATCATGGCAAAGGCGTTTTCGGAAGAAGCGGCGGTGGGGATATAGACCACGGTGTCTCCCTCCTGGAGACCGGAGATGATTTCCAGGTAGCTGCTGTCACTGGTGCCTACCTCTACGGGGACGGAATAATATTCCTCGCCGTCAGTGCCGGTGATTTCCGAGACAGTACCATTGGCGGCGCTGGGAGAGTTGGCGGTGACCAATACGGTATTTCCACGGTTGAGAGCGGCGGAGGGAATGGCCAGCACATCCTCGGCGCTGTTTAAGGTAATGACGGCATCCACGTTCATGCCGGGGAGCAGGCCATCGGTGTCGTCTATGCGGATGGTGACGGGGTAAGTGGTGGCGCTGCCGGAGGAGGTGCCTGCCACGCTCACCTTGGTGACCACGCCCTCATAGGTTTTGCCCTCCACTGCGTCGGCGGTGACCGAAACGTTCTGCCCCACGGCGATGGAGGCAATGTCCAGCTCATCCACACTGAGGGTCATAGTCAAGTAGCTAAGGTCGTAAATGGTACACAGTACCTGGTTCCCCTCGGCGTTTTCTCCGGCGTTGTAGTTCTTGTCGATGATAGTGCCCTGGATGGGAGAGGTGACCGTGTAGTCCTCCAGCTGGTCGTAGCGGTTTTCCAGGGAGAGCTGGGCATTTCGCAGGGACTCGGAGGCGCTTTGGATCTCGTCCTCCAGCGTATCGCTGGCCAGAGTTAATACCGCCCCGTCCTTCTCCACCCAATTGCCCTCTGGGACGTGAATCTGAGTGACCTCTCCAGAGACCTGGGCGGTGATGGGTTCTTCTGCGGCATAAGTAAAGCTGCCGCTGTCGGCGCTGTCTACCCCGCTGATGGAGGCCGAACCGGTCTGGGCGGTGGACAGTCCGCCGGGATTTTCTACCTCGATGGTCACCGGGCGGACGATGACGTTTCCGGTGAGCACCTCACTGTTGCCGGAAATTTTGGTGACCGTACCGCTGAGAGTCTCAAAGGTGCTGTCCAGAGTGACGGTGGCACTTTGCCCCACGTAGAAAGATTCCGCCTCGCTGGCCAGGAAGGGGAGTGTCAGGCACATGGTGTCGGAATTGCGCACCGTGCCCACGGTTTGGCCCGCGGACACCTCGTCACCCACCTCAACATCCAGGGAGAGGACACGGCCGGCCTCGGGGGCGGTGACGGTGAGCTTTTCCAGCTGTTCCAGTTTGCTGTCATAGCTGCGCTGAGACTGGTTCAGGGAGATTTCCGCCTGTTCCAAAGTGCTGGACATGTCCGAATCATCAATGGTGTACAGCACGGTCCCTGCCTCTACCTGATCGCCTTCCTCAAAATCGGCGGTGAGGATGGTCCCCTCCACCAGGGAGGTGACCGAATAGGAATTGGCAGCCTGGAGGGTGCCGCTGCCGGTAATTTGAGCAGTAATATCCCGCCGTTCTACTGCGGCGGTAATGTAGGTTTGGTTGACGGCAGAGGCGTTTTGCTTCCCGCCCAGGAGATGGACGGAAACTGCGGCCACTAAGACGCAGGCCACCGTGGGAATGATAATTCTCTTTCGCAGCAGCTTTTTTCGAAGACCGCCGGACTTTTTGGGGGGTGCGTTCTCATCGGAGGCAGGAGGGGCGTTTTTGCCCAGTACAGGGAGGTTCATAAGAGAAGACTCATCCTTTCCAACATGAAGTGGGACCATTGTATGAAAAAGATTTGAACGCTCCGGGGAAAATTTCACAACAAATTCGAAACACTTTCCAAATAATTCAAAACGCCTGTGAGAAGCTTCTCACAGGCGTTGTTGCTCAGGGTGTGTTGTTTAGGCGGTAGCCCGCTCCCCACACCGTCTCGATGATTTTCGGGTGGGTGGGATCGTCCTCGATTTTGTCCCGGACCCGGCCGATGTGGACGGTGACGGTGGCGCTGTCCCCCACATAGTCATAGCCCCAGATGGTCTCGAAGAGCTTTTCTTTGGAGAACACCATGTTGGGGTGTTCGGCCAGGAATTGGAGCAGGGAAAACTCCCGGTTGGGCATTTTGATCTCCTGCTCTCCCTTGAAAACCCGGCGGCTTTGGGGGAAGATGCGCACATCTCCGGCGGTGAGGACCTCCTGCTCCTCGTGGGACGCGCCGGTAAGGCGGGCGTAGCGGCTGAGATGGGACTTTACGCGGGCGACCAGCTCGGCGGGGTCGAAGGGCTTTGCAATGTAGTCGTCTGCTCCCAGCCCCAGCCCCCGGATCTTATCTACAAGTTCGGTGCGGGCGGTGACCATGAGAATGGGCACGTCCACCTTGTCCCGGATCATGCGGCACACATCGTAGCCGTTGCAGCCGGGGAGCATGAGGTCTAAAAGGATCAGAGCATACTGGCCGGTCAGGGCCTCGGTGACGGCCAGCTGACCGTTTCCCACCACGGTGACCTCATAGCCCTCCAGCTCCAGGTAGTCCTGCTCCAGCATGGAGATGGAGGGGTCGTCCTCGGCAATGAGCAGTTTTGTCATGTGGGTTCACTCTCCTGTCTGGGCAGGGCAATATCAAAGACCAGCCCTTTGTCATAGTAGGCGCGCACCGTTCCTCCGTGGGCCTCCACAATGCATTTGACAATGTAGAGCCCCAGACCGCTGCCCTCTCCGTTTTTGCTGCTGCGGGCCTGATCCTCCCGCCAGAATTGTTCGAAAAGGTGGGGGAGAGACTCGGCGGAGACGCCCTGTCCGTTGTCGGCAAAGCGTACACACTCCATGTTTCCCTGGCGCCATACGGTGAGAGTCAGACACAGGGGGTCTGCCTGGGCATAGCGCAGGGCATTGTCCTTTAAATTGTTCAAAACCCGGAAAAATTGCTCCTGATCCAACTGCACCGGGTGGGAGGAGGGAAAAATGTGAGTTTCCAAGGCCCTGCCGGTCTGCTCCAGTTCCATGGCGGCCTCGCTGGCGAAGCGGCGGACGAAGTCCCCCAAATCGCCGGGCTGGAGAAACATGGGCAGGTTTCCCGTCTCCAGCTTGGAAAAGTAGAAAAGCCGCTGGAGGAGCACGTCCATTTCACAGGATTTCTGATAGGCGATGTCCAGGTAGCGCCCCTGCTTTTCCGGGGTATTGGCCACCCCGTCCCGCAGTCCTTTGATATAGCCCTTCACGCTGGTGAGAGGGGTGCGCAGGTCGTGGGAGATACCCGCCACCAGGTCGGTACGGGCCCGCTCATAGGCCGCGGTTTTTTCCTGCTCGGCCAGCAAATGCTCCTGCATGTGGTTAAAGGCGGTGCAGACCGCAGAAAACTCATTGCGGCCGCCGTAGTCCACCGGCTGGGAGAAGTCCCCCTCCTCCACCCGGCGGGCGGCCTGGGCCAGAGCGTCCACCGGCTTTAAAAGCTTTTTTACCTGCCAACTGGTAAAGAGAAGGCTGAACAGTACAATGACCACTATAGCCGCCGCCCCGCTGATCAGCATGGACAGCACAGCGATCTCCCCCGGCTGTCTGGGCGTGCCCAGGAAAAGCCTGGTGGGCGGTTGAGAGAGGGAGACCACCGTGTATCCGTCCTGCTTCACCCCCACCATGGTGCCGGCGGGGTTCTGCACAATGAGCGGAGAGGACTGGTCCCACTGGGTGTGCGCCCCGGCCTCTCGATAAAACCGGGATTGAGCGGGGTTCAGGGAGGAGAAAATGGGCTTATTTTCCAGAGAAACCTGGAGACTGAAACCGATCTCCTGAAGCTGCCGGTTGAGCTCCGGCCAGTCGTGAAGGCGGATGGCCTCGCCCTGGAGGAGGGTCTGAGCCTGGGAGGATTCCCTGCTGACCTGAGAAATGGACTGGTGCTGGTAGTTGTCGGCGATAAAATGGGTGGCGATACTGCTCACGGCCAGCATAGCAACCAGTGCCACTAAGACAGATATGGTATTGTAGAGAAAGAGATGGCGCTTGATTCCCATGCGGCTCCCTCCCGTTTCGGCAGCTCATGCTATGAATACAAGATTATCCTACCGGAAAAATGTAACAAAAGCGGGGAGAAAATCTAAACTTTTTCCAAATTTTCCGTTTCTTCCTGGGTCTGTCCGCCCAGCAGCCGTACGCCGAAGCCGTTGACCTCCACCAACTCGTCGGCGGGGATAAGAAAATACTTTCTCCCGTCGATCACTCTGGTCTCCACCAGGTAGCTCTGCTCTGGCGGGACGGCGATGGTAGCCTGGGAGCTTTTGACCTCAAACTTTCCGCTGTCGATGAGGTTGGCGGGGCTGAGCGCGGCGTCTTGTCCAAACTGCTGGGCACATTGCTCCTCAAATACGCCGATGCGCTCCTCTGGTATGCCGCAGTCCCGGAGAATGGCGCTGACCGCTCCTGTGCCCACGGTGAGAGGCTCCGGGTCACGGGACTCCTTGTGCTCCACGATCCGGTCCCGGAGCTGCTCGTGGACGGCCTGCATGACCTCCAGACTGCATTCCTCTTCCAAAGCGTCAGACAGGGCGGTCTGGAAGGCCTCCTTCTGATCGGCGGGGGACATGGGGGGCTGAGTGTGGAACACTGCATCGATGACCTCCTGGTGGATGAGGTCGGTCTTGCGGGTGTAGAAGAGGGCGTTGTAGATGTTGGCGCTGCGCTGGTCAAAGGCGGGGAAGAGGAAGCCCAGCTCCGGGGGAGCCACGATCTGACCGGGGGCGCGGGTATGGAACTTGTTTTCTCCGGCCACAAAGCCCAGCTCCGCCTTGCCGCTTTTTACCGGGCAGATGCAGCAGACAAAATAGGAGAAGACCGTCTCCGAGCCGTCAGACAGCTCTTCGTCATCTGCACCCTTTCCGGGTACATCGTAGCGGTCATGGGCCAGGAGAATGAGGTAGTTTTCCTCCAGCTCCAGAGAGTCGATGATTTTCTGGTAGAGGGCCTGGCGAAGCTCCCCATCCTCCAGCCGGCAGGAGCGCAGCTGGGAAAGAAGGCGATGTTCCTCACTGTCCGCCACCTGCTGGGTGGAAAAGACAATGTCCAGCAGGTTTCGGCCCAGCGTTCCGGACAGGGACTTTTTCAAAAGCCCCAGGTACTTTTCCACCTCCTCCTGGGTCATCAGACCCAGAGATTCATCCAGATTGGAGATCACTTCTTTTTTTGTATTGACATAACAGCCGTAGACCCGGCTGATGGCGCTCTTGTCCGGGCGGAACCGGCGGCGCAGCTCGCTTACTTCTTTTTGATTCATGATAAGCCTCACTTTTCGTTGGGGACGGCTGGAAGGCTGTCCCTGGAATATTCAGCAGAGTTTATCATAGCATAGTGAAAGCGGTTTGTCATGGACAAGTTTTGTATCATGGGGTGGAAAAGAGGAGAATGCCGCCGAGATCTGGCCGGACAGGAAGGGGCCGCTACAGGCATTTCTGTAGGATTGATGAAAAATGGATTAAATCGAGCTTCTCCCCCTTGTGCCTGGGACAAGAATGGGATAAAATAGGGTCAGCAAGCGGGAATACCGCAAGAAGGAGGTTTTTCCATGGATTTTAAAGATACGCTGGATACGTTGAAGGATAAGGCTGTGGATCTGGCCCAGGCCGGTGTGGCCCAGTCGAAGCGCCTGGCCGAAATTGCCAAGCTGAAGATGGCCAACATGTCTGAGGAGGACGCCATGAAGCGGGCCTATATCGAAATCGGCCGGCTCTACTATGCCGAGCAGGGTGCTGCCCCTGACGGGGCCTATGCCGCTGCCTGTGAGCGCATTACCGCTGCAAAGGCCGCCATCGAGACCAATAAGGAGCGCATCGCCCAGCTGAAGCAGCCCGGCGATCCTGCGGAGGATGAGATCGTGGCTGAGTATGCCGAGGTTTCCGAGCAAGAGGTGCCTGCTGATCAGCCCTGTACGGAGGAGGTCCCCGCGCAGGAGCCGGAGCAGGTTCCCGCCGAAGAGGACGAGCCAAAGGAATAAACGGACTACGGACAAAAAACCGCTCTTCAGAGCGGTTTTTTGCGTTTTATTTGCAAGAATGAAAGAAAGCGCGTTTGAGAAAACTAAGAAAAATGCCTTGAGTGAAAGGGAAAAACATGATACCATGGATCTGCACCAGACGGGTCTTATGGACTTGTCTGGACACGGAAAAAGGAGTGTGGCATCATGCTGTTTGTAGAATACCCCAAATGCACGACCTGTCAAAAGGCCAAAAAGTTCCTGGATGATCACGGCGCTACCTATGAGGACCGGCACATCAAAGAGCAAAATCCCACGGCTGACGAGCTGCGGGCCTGGTGGGGGAAAAGCGGGCTGCCGCTGAAGAAATTTTTTAATACCTCGGGCCTTCAGTATAAGGCTTTGGGACTGAAGGATAAGCTGCCCAATATGACCGAGGAGGAGCAGCTGGCCCTTCTGGCCACAGACGGAATGTTGGTAAAACGCCCGGTCCTGGTGGGGGAGGAATTTGTCCTGGTGGGCTTCCGGGCGGAGCAGTGGGAGGAACAGCTGAAAAAGCTGTAAAAAAAGCGAAAAAATTCCTGCTTATTTTTACTGCCTTTGAGAAAATGGGCAGTGGCTTTTTCTTGGTTGGAAAAGGTGGAAGGGGTCTCCACGTTTGAGGGGAGAAAACTCCGGTCATAATGAGAGGGCGGGCGGCAATCGTGCCGCCCGCTTTTCTTTTTCGAAAAAGAAGCGGCAGTAAAAAGGGGGGTGGAATTTTGGAACAGGAACCCAAACAGAAATCCGGCCCTGGGGTGTTGGGCCTGCTCTCAGGGCTGGTAATTCTGGGCGTTTGTCTGGTCCTATCCCTTGCGCTGGGGAGTGGAGGAGAGGCGTCTGTGCCGGCTTCGGTGCCGGCCGCTGCCATGCTGGAGGCGCCCAGCCAATGGGTGATGCACACCAGCACCGGGGTGGAAGGAAAGACGGTGATTCCCATTGGCAAGGCGGTGGGCATCAAACTCTTTTCCGACGGTGTGTTGGTGGTGGGCCTGTCCCCGGTGGAGACGGAACAGGGCAGCTGCTATCCCGGACGGGATTGCGGGCTGAAAGAGGGGGACGTGATCACCCACATTAACGGCGAAGAGGTGGACACCATTGAGCAGGTGCAGGCTGTGGTAGCGCAGCAGCGGGACACACCTCTTACCATCCAGGCCGTCCGGGGCCAGCGGCAGCTGCAGCTGACCGTTGAGGCGGCTGAAAACAGCAAGGGAGACTACCAGCTGGGGGTCTGGCTGCGGGATTCCATGGCTGGCATCGGCACCATGACCTTCTATGATCCGGACAGCGGCATCTTTGCTGCTCTGGGGCACGGCATTAACGACGTGGATACGTCCATGCTCATGCCTCTGGAGTCGGGAAGCATTATGCCCGCCAGCGTGTCCGATGTAAAGAAGGGAGAGAGCGGCTCGCCCGGTGAACTTCACGGACAGTTTAACCTGAAGAAGGACCTGGGAACGCTCTATGCCAACACCAATCTGGGTATTTTTGGCCAAATGCCGCTGGAGAACCTGCAGACCCAACAGCAGCCTGTCCCGGTAGCCAGCCGGGATGAAGTAGAGGTGGGCCCGGCCACCATCTTGTCCAACATCCGTGGGGACCAGGTGGAGGAGTTTGACATTGAAATCACAAAGATCTATTCCCCAGGTGAGAACACCCGGAATCTGATGATCCGGGTCACGGACCCGGAGCTTCTGGAACTGACCGGGGGGATTGTCCAGGGAATGAGCGGCTCGCCCATTCTGCAAAACGGCCGTCTGGTGGGAGCGGTCACCCATGTGCTGGTGAACGATGCCGCACGGGGCTATGGAATTTTGGCGGAAAACATGTTCCGGCAAGCCACGGGCTGCCAGGCACAGGCCTCCTGAGGAAGGAAAAACGGGGTTCGGACCGGTTGGTCCGAACCCCACATTTTTTACAAATATTAGATATTTTGTCGAATTATAGTCTTTAGTGTCTAAAAGTATTACAATAATTTCCAAATAATGACTTGCATAACCGGTCTGAGTGTGCTAAATTGTAATTGGTCAGTCGAAACGCCCCAGGTTGGCACAGGATGGGGCTGTTGGTGGCTGAATGTCAGGTTTGCACAAGGAGGAAGGAAGAAATGGACGCAATGAAACGAATTCTGCTGGCTGACACCGGCGTGGAATTTCGCGGCATTTTATCAGACGCCCTGGCTAAGGAGAGCGACCTTCAGGTGGTGGGCGAGACAGCGGATGGGGCGGAGCTTGTGGCCCTGGCTCGGGAGCTGAAGCCGGATGCGGTCATTATGGAGATGGTACTCACAGGCATGGATGGACTCGAGGTTCTGGACGAGCTGTCCGCGTTGAAGGACCGGCCGAAGATTTTGGTACTGTCCAGCTACATCCGGGGCAATGTCATTGGAGAAGCCGCAGCCAGAGGGGCGGATTTCTTTCTGGCAAAGCCCTGCAAATTGTCCACCGTGAGCCAGCGGTTAAGGCAGGTGATGTCCCCTGGGGGATTGGAATCGGAGCGGGAAAGCGGAGCTGATCTGGAGCGTCAGGTGACCGCCATCATCCATGAAGTGGGAGTTCCCGCCCATATCAAAGGCTATCAGTATCTGAGAGAGGCCATTATGATCGCGGTGGAGGATATGGATGTCATCAACGCGGTGACAAAGGTGCTCTACCCTGAGGTGGCCAAAACCTTCGGCACCACCGCCAGCCGCGTGGAGCGTGCCATCCGTCATGCCATTGAGGTGGCCTGGGACCGGGGAGACCTGGAGACGCTGCAGAAATACTTTGGCTATACCGTCTCCAACGCAAAGGGTAAGCCCACCAACAGTGAATTCATCGCCATGATTGCCGACCGGCTCCAGCTGGAGCGGCGGGACCGGGCGGCGGGATAATGTGCCTTGACTTTCCCTCCTGAATTTGCTATGCTTTTTCGAGTATAAACGAGGCAGTGAGTCATAACCTGCCGGATTTCGTCGAAAGCAGAGGGAAAGATATGCACATTGATTACGTACCCCGTGGAGTGTGTTCCAGGGCTTTTCACATTGAGGTAGAGGACGGCATCATCCAATCCGTTCAGGTGGTGGGCGGCTGCCACGGAAATCTGCAGGGGATCTCCTCCCTGCTGAAAGGGATGAAGGTGGAGGAGGCTATCGCCCGCCTGGACGGCATCCGCTGCGGTGCTAAGCAGACCTCCTGCCCGGACCAGATTGCCCAGGCCCTGAAAACCAGTCTTTAACAGAAAGGACCATAAAAAAGAGGCACAGCCAAGGCATAAGCCCCATAGGTACACAATGTGAACCTATGGGGCTTATGCTATGTATGGGGCAAATCATTGAAAACAGACCGGCTGACGGATGGCACCCATGATTGGGAGCCGCCCGTCAGTCGTTCTGCTTTATTTCTTACATAACAGCCGCCACTGGGCGCTCTCGCTCTGGAGCTCCACCATACGGCGGTAGAGGCCTCCCTGCTCCATCAGCTCCGCCGGGGTGCCCTGCTGAACCACATGGCCGTCCTCCAGCACCACAATGTGATCGGCTCCCGCCACGGTACGCATCCGGTGGGCTATGACCAGTACCGTTTTACCCCGGAGCAGGCGGGAGAGGGCGGTCTGGACGGCACTCTCGTTCTCCACGTCCAGGCTGGCGGTGGCCTCGTCCAG
>CALWVV010000024.1 GCA_944385035.1 uncultured Oscillospiraceae bacterium
GAGCACCCCACCATGCGCGGCTCCCACGAGAACGGCGACATCTTCTTCCAGCACCGCGAGGCTGCCAACAAGTACTATGATGCCCTCCCCGAGATCGTGGAGGAGTACATGGGCAAGGTCAATGCCAAGCTGGGCACCAACTATCAGCTGTTCAACTACTACGGCGCTGCTGACGCCGACCGGGTGATCATCGCCATGGGCTCCATCTGTGACGTGGCCGAGGAGGTCATCGACTACATGAACGCCCACGGTGAGAAGGTGGGCCTCATCAAGGTCCGTCTGTACCGCCCCTTCCGTGCGGACAAGCTCATCGCCGCCATCCCCGCTACCGCCAAGAAGATCGCGGTTCTGGACCGCACCAAGGAGCCCGGCGCTCTGGGCGATCCTCTGTACCTGGACGTGATCACTGCTCTGGCCGGCGCCGGCATCACCGACAAGACTGTCGTGGGCGGCCGCTATGGTCTGGGTTCCAAGGACACCCCGCCCAAGAGCGTGTTTGCCGTGTATGAGAACCTGGCTCAGGCCGAGCCCAAGAACCACTTCACCATCGGCATTGTGGACGATGTGACCAACACCTCCCTGGAGGAGAAGGCCTCTCCCAATACCGCTGCTGAGGGCACCATCGAGTGCAAGTTCTGGGGTCTGGGCGGCGACGGTACCGTTGGCGCCAACAAGAACTCCATCAAGATCATCGGCGACCACACCGACAAGTACGTGCAGGCCTACTTCCAGTACGACTCCAAGAAGACCGGCGGCGTGACCATCAGCCACCTGCGCTTCGGCGACAAGCCCATCAAGAGCCCCTACTACATCAACAAGGCTGACTTCGTGGCCTGCCACGTGCCCAGCTATATCACCAAGAGCTTCCCCATCGTCCGGGACGTGAAGCCCGGCGGCACCTTCCTGATCAACTGCCAGTGGTCCTTCGAGGAGCTGGAGCACCACCTGGATGCCGCTTCCAAGCGCTACATCGCCAAGAACAACATCCAGCTCTACACCATCAACGCCATTGACCTGGCCATTGAGATCGGCATGGGCAAGCGCACCAACACCATCCTCCAGTCCGCCTTCTTCTCCCTGGCCAAGATCATGCCTGAGGCCGAGGCCATCCAGTACATGAAGGATGCGGCCACCCACTCCTACCTGAAGAAGGGCCAGGACATTGTGGACATGAACCACAAGGCCATCGACCTGGGCGCCACCGCCTACAAGAAGGTGGAGGTCCCCGCCTCCTGGGCTGACGCCGAGGACGGCAAGAAGGAGAGCGTGCTCACCGGCCCCGAGAAGCTGGTGAAGATGGTGGAGTCCATCCTGGACCCCGTGGACCGCATGGACGGCGACAGCCTGCCCGTGTCCGCCTTCGTGGACCACGTGGACGGCACCTTCGAGCTGGGCGCCTCCGCCTATGAGAAGCGCGGCGTGGCCGTGACCGTGCCCACCTGGGATTCCAGCAAGTGTATCCAGTGCAACCAGTGCTCCTTCGTCTGCCCCCACGCCACCATCCGTCCCTATGCTCTGACCGAGGAGGAGGCCAAGAACGCCCCCGAGGCGGCCAAGATCGTGGACGTGAAGGCCGGCAAGGGCAAGGGCGTGTACAAGTTCGCCATGGCTGTCAGCCCCCTGGACTGCATGGGCTGCGGCGTGTGCGCCAAGATCTGCCCCGCCGGCGCCCTGACCATGGTGCCTCAGGAGCAGGAGGCCGCCCAGCAGGACGTGTTCAACTACATGGTGGCCAATGTCACCACCAAGTCCGACGTGGCCGACATGACCGTGAAGGGCAGCCAGTTCAAGAAGCCTCTGCTGGAGTTCTCCGGCTCCTGCGCCGGCTGTGCCGAGACCGCTTACGCCCGTCTCATCACCCAGCTGTTCGGCGACCGGATGTATATCTCCAACGCCACCGGCTGTTCCTCTATCTGGGGCGGTCCCGCTGCTACCTCTCCCTACACCACCAATGCTGAGGGTCACGGTCCCGCCTGGGCCAACTCCCTGTTTGAGGACAACGCCGAGCACGGCCTGGGCCTGTATCTGGGCCAGAAGGCCATCCGCAGCCGTTTGGCCGCCAAGACCGAGGCTCTGATCGCCATCGACTATACCGACGAGGCCGTCAAGGTTGCCGGCAAGGAGTGGCTGGACACCATGGAGGATGGCGCCGCCAACGGCGAGGCCACCAAGAAGTATGTGGCTGCCCTCCAGGATGCCGTGAAGGAAGACTGCCCCTGCGAGGCCTGCGCTCTGGGCCGGGATATCCTCCGGGATCAGGAGTACCTGGCCAAGAAGTCCGTGTGGATCTTCGGCGGCGACGGCTGGGCCTACGACATCGGTTACGGCGGTGTGGACCACGTCCTGGCTTCCGGCGAGGATGTGAACATCTTCGTCTTCGATACTGAGGTCTACTCCAACACCGGCGGCCAGGCTTCCAAGGCCTCCAACATCGGCCAGGTGGCTCAGTTCGCCGCTGCCGGTAAGGTGATGCCCAAGAAGTCTCTGGCTGAGATCGCCATGACCTACGGCTACGTGTATGTGGCTCAGGTTGCCATGGGCGCCAACCCCAACCAGACCCTGAAGGCCATTGCTGAGGCAGAGGCCTATCACGGTCCTTCCCTGATCATCGGCTACGCTCCCTGTGAGATGCACTCCATCAAGGGCGGCATGGCCAACTGCCAGGCTGAGATGAAGAAGGCGGTTGAGTGCGGCTACTGGAATATGTTCCGCTTCAACCCCGCTGCCAAGGCTGAGGGCAAGAACCCCTTCACCCTGGACAGCAAGGCTCCCGCCGGCGGCTATCAGGAGTTCCTGATGAACGAGGCCCGCTACTCCTCCCTGACCCGCTCCTTCCCCGAGCGCGCCAAGGAACTGTTCGCCAAGAACGAGGAGACCGCCAAGGCCCGTTACGAGCACCTCATCCGTCTGCAGCAGATGTACGAGGGCTAAGCGCCTCCATTCATAAGCACAAAGGGCCGGGATGGAATTCCATCCCGGCCCTTTTTATGAAACAACCGCCTGACACAACGAAAAATCAGTGTCAGGCGGTTTTCCATTACAGCGCTTGTGCCAGATAATCTTTTAGCTCTAACAGGGAGGTAAATTTCTGAAATGCCAGTGCCTCCAGCTCTGGGGTAGGGGGGAGCAGGTCGGGGATCATCACCGTCATCATTCCGGCGGCATGGGCGGAGAGTACGCCGTTTTTGGAGTCCTCTACTGCCATGGAATGGACGGGATCGATGTCCAGCGCCTGGCAGGCGGTGAGGTAGATTTCCGGGTGAGGCTTGCCATGGCTGACCTTATCTCCGGTGATCACCGCTTGAAAATACGGCTCCAGGCCGGAGCTTTCCAGCTTAAACTGGGTGGTGGGCCATCCGCTGGAGGTGGCCATGGCCACGGGAAGCTGTTTCTGAGCACAGAATTCCAGCAGCTCCCGCGCGCCTTCCTTCACAGGCACCCCCTCCCGGTTCAGCTTTTCCCGGCTGCGTTGGGAGCAAGTGGCCAGAAATTCGTCCAGAGGAAAATCCGCAGGACAGACCGACCGGAGCAGGGCGACGATCCCTTCCCGGTTCCGGCCGATAAGTTCCATGTAGTGCTCCGCAATCGCCGTTGCCTTCCATTCCTGGGCTACTCCCAGCCAGACAGTACGGGCCAGACGCTCAGTGTCAAAAAGGGTGCCGTCCGCGTCAAAGACGATCCCCTGGAGAGAAAGCTTGCTCATACTTTACCGATGTCCGTGCGGAAGTGCATGTCCTGGAAGGAGATGGGTTTGGCGGCCTCATAGGCCTTGGCAATGGCATCCTCCAGGGTAGCTCCGGTGGCGGTAACACCCAGAACGCGGCCGCCGGCGGTGAGGATCTCACCGTTTTCTCCCGCCTTGGTGCCCGCGTGGAAGACGGTGGCGGACTGGCCTGCCTTTTCCAGGCCGGAGATGGGGTAGCCGCTCTGGTACTTCACCGGATAGCCGCCGGAGGCCAGTACGATGCAGCAGGCCGCACCGGGTTTCCACTTGATGTCTGCCTGGTCCAGAGTGCCGTCCACACAGGCCTCGAAGATGTCCATCAGGTCGCTGTCCAGCATGGACAGGATGGGCTGGGTCTCCGGGTCGCCAAAGCGGGCGTTGTACTCCACCACACGGGGGCCGTCCTTGGTGAGCATGAGGCCGAAGTAGATGACCCCCTTGAAGGGCCGGCCCTCGGCCTTCAGGGCCTCCACAGTGGGACGGAAGATCTGCTCCTCACAGACCTTGGCGATCTCCGGGGTGTACTTGGGGGAGGGGCAGAAGGCGCCCATGCCGCCGGTGTTGGGGCCCTGGTTGCCGTCATAGGCACGCTTGTGGTCCTGAGAGGACAGCATGGGAACCAGGTGCTCTCCGTCGCAGAAGGCCAGCACGGTGACCTCGGGGCCTACCATGCACTCCTCGATGACCACGGTGGAGCCGCTCTCGCCAAACTTCTTGTCCTCCATCATCTCACGGGCAGCGGCCTGAGCCTCCTCTACGGTGGAGGCCACGACCACGCCCTTGCCCAGAGCCAGACCGTCGGCCTTGACCACGATGGGCGCACCCTGCTGAGCAATGTAGGCCAGAGCCTTATCAAGCTCTGTAAAGGTTTCATACTTTGCAGTAGGGATGTGGTATTTCTTCATCAATTCCTTGGAAAAGGCCTTGCTGGCCTCAATGATGGCAGCGTTGGCCCGTGGACCGAAGGCCCGGATACCGGCCGCCTCCATGGCATCCACCATGCCCAGGGCCAGGGGATCATCGGGGGCCACCATGACAAAGTCCATGGCGTTCTCCTTGGCCCACGTTACCATTCCGTCTACGTCCGTGGCCTTGATGGGCACACAGGTGGCAACCTGGGCAATGCCGCCGTTACCGGGGGCGCAATAGAGCTCAGTTACCTTGGGGCTCTGGGCCAGCTTCCAGCAAATGGCGTGCTCACGGCCGCCGCCGCCGACTACGAGTACTTTCATTGCGATATTCCTCATTTCTCATTTGTTTGTAGCCCCCTCTGTGGAGAAGCTTGATCAGTATGGTTCCCCACATGGCCCCCTCGGAGAGCGGAGGGGGTATTGCGGCGAAGCCGCATATCCAGGGGGAACTGGTTCCCCCTGGAAGGCGCATATGGGAGCGAAGCGACAGCCTTTCCGCAGAAAGGCGATGCGCCTTTAGTGGTGGAACAGCCGTATTCCGGTAAAGGCCATCACCATGTTGTACTTGTCGGCGGTGGCAATCACCTGGTCGTCCCGGATGGAGCCGCCGGGCTGGACGATGTACTGGACGCCCGACTTGTGGGCACGCTCCACGTTGTCCCCGAAGGGGAAGAAGGCATCGGAGCCCACGGTGACCCCGGAGAGCTGAGCGATCCAGGCGGACTTTTCTTCCTGGGTCAGCACTTCAGGCTTCGTCTTGAAAATGGTCTGCCACACCCCGTCGGCCAGCACGTCGTCGTGCTCGTCGGAGATGTACAGGTCGATGGCGTTATCCCGGTTGGGGCGGCGGATATCGTCTACAAAGTCCAGAGCCAGGACCTTGGGGTGCTGGCGCAGCCACCAGATGTCCGCCTTGCTGCCGGCCAGACGGGTGCAGTGGATGCGGCTCTGCTGGCCGGCGCCCACGCCCAGGGTCTGGCCGTTTTTCACATAGCACACGGAGTTGGACTGGGTGTACTTCAGGGTGATGAGGGCCAGGAGCATGTCGTTTTTGGCCTGCTGGGACAGCTGCTTGTTCTGGGTGACGATGTTCTGGAGCATAGCCTCGTCGATCTTCAGGTCGTTGTAGCCCTGTTCAAAGGTGATGCCGAAGATGTTCCGGCGCTCCAGGGGGGCGGGAGTGTACTCCGGGTCGATCTCAATGACGTTGTAGCCGCCCTTGCGCTTGGTTTTCAGAATTTCCAGCGCCTCGTCGGTGTAACCGGGGGCAATGACGCCATCGGAGACCTCCTCCGCCAGGAAGCGGGCGGTGTCGCCGTCGCAGGTGTCACTGAGGGCGGCCCAGTCTCCGAAGGAGCACAGGCGGTCGGCTCCACGGGCCCGGATGTAGGCGCAGGCGATGGGGGAGAGGTCCCCCTCGGGAGCAAAGTAGATCTTCCGCTCCACCTCGGTGAGGGGCAGGCCCAAGGCGGCCCCGGCGGGGGAGACATGCTTGAAGGAGGCAGCGGCAGGCAGGCCGATGGCCTGTTTCAGGGCTTTGACCAGCTGCCAGGAGTTCAGAGCGTCCATAAAGTTGATGTACCCCGGACGGCCGTTTAAAACCTTCAGGGGCAGCTCGCCTTCCTCCATGAAGATCCGGGCGGGCTTCTGGTTGGGGTTGCAGCCGTATTTCAGTTCCAGTTCGGTCATGTCAGTTCTCCTCCTTCCAGATGGAGGCCTTGGGGGCGCTGTGGGTGCGCTCACCGTGCTTATTGATGATGACGGTTTCGGGGAAGCCGTTGCGCAGGTCGATGTAGCGCACGAAGAGGGAGACTTTGTTGTCCTCGTTAAGGCTGCCCCAGAGCTGATCGGCCAGCTCGTCAGCGCTCTTGGCGGTGATGGCTACCTCCACCGGCTCGCCGTGGAAGGAGGGACGGGGATCGCCGAAGCCCTCGTAGGTGCTGATGAAGTGGCCGGTGCCGTACCGGGGCATATACTCAAAGAACTGCCGCTGGCACAGGCGGTCCTGGCCTTCCTTCAAAATGGACAGACGGTAGTTGCCGGAGCGGTCCATGAGGCCGGAGATCCGGGGGGTGAAGTTGGGCTCGTCGGGCTCATACTCCCGTGTACGCAGGGACTCCTCAAAGGTCTTGCCCGCCACAAGAAAATCCCGGACCGTGTCCGTCTGGTCCCCATTGGTGACGATGGTGGTGGAACCCACCATGCGCACCGGGTGGTAGATGATGAGGGAGGGGTCGGTCATCTTGCTCTCGTCATAGGCTTTGGTGCGGATGCCGTCCTCAGTGGTCTCGAAAATCCGGTTGCGGCTGTTTTCACTGCGGCCCATGATAAAGTAAGCCATGACGGCCTGGGCCCAAGTGTCGTTATGGGACAGCCCCAGCAGAATGCCCCGGCCGGGATAGGGGCGCTGGGACAGGTAGTCCATCAAATCAAGTTTTGCCATTGGAATCCTCCTTATTCTTCTGCTTGGCCGGATCGGGTAAGTGGAGATCCAGCCACTGGTTAAAGCAGCGGAAATAGAATACGATCAAAGGGATCAGACCGAGAATGGCCAGGATGATCCCCAGGGGATACAGGAACGTGAATGTGAGGAGAATGCCGCCCAGGAACAGAAATCCACCCGTTAAAATCAGCTGAAGCTCCATGAAAGAGTCTCCTTTCTGTGCAAAAAGGGCGCACCCGTGGTGTTGTCCATGGATGCGCCCAGACGGTCGGCTTTTACAGAGGCGATGCTCCCCGTGGTTCGTCCACTTCCGTCAGTCACATCGCTTGTTGGTTTGTATCGGGCGCGTTTCCGGTGTAAAGGGAAAACACCGTCCAATTATTGTAAAATGCGGACGTTTCGTCCTTCCACCACCAGCTTGTCCTGACAGAACAGGCTGACGGCCTGCGGCAGCAGCTTCCACTCGCACTCTTCCATGATCCTGCGCTGAAGGACCTCCGGCGTGTCGTCCGGGAGGACCTCCACGGTTTTCTGAAGGATGATGGGGCCAGCGTCGCACTCCTGGGTGACAAAGTGGACCGTAGCGCCGGACACCTTGACCCCGTAGGCCAGGGCCTTTTCATGGACGTGGAGCCCAAAGCAGCCCGGTCCGCAGAAGGAGGGGATCAGGGAGGGGTGGATGTTAAGGATGGCGTTGGCATAGGACTGAAACAGCTCTTCCGTCACGATGGTCATAAAGCCCGCCATCACCACCAGCTGAATGTCCAGCTCCCGGAGCTTCTCCACCAGGGCCACAGTGAGGTCCCGTGGGGTGGGGTACTGCGCTCGGGAGAGCACATAGCCGGCAACTCCAGCCTTCTTGGCCCGCTCCAGGGCGTAGGCCTGGGGGTTGTTGGAGATCACGGCGACGATTTCCCCGTTAACCAGCTCCCCCCGGCTCTGGGCGTCCAGGAGGGCCTGCAGGTTGGTCCCGCCGCCGGAGACCAGTACGGCGATCTTTTTCATACCAGCTCCACGCCGTCCTCGCCGGCAACTACGCTGCCCACCCGATAGGCCTGCTCACCGGCTTCTTTCAGCACGGCCAGGGCCTTGTCCGCCTGATCGGCGGGGAGAGCCAGCAGCATGCCCAGACCCATATTGAAGGTGTTGTACATATCCCGCTCAGGGATGCTCCCCTTCTTCTGGATCAGGTCAAAGATGGGCAGGCGGGGGAAGGAGTTCAGATCAATGCGGGCAGTGAGGCCCTCGGTCATCATCCGGGGCACGTTCTCATAGAAGCCGCCGCCGGTGATGTGGCTGATGGCGTGGATGTCCACACCCTCTTTGAGCAGGGCCTTGATGGCCTTCACGTAGATCCGGGTGGGGGTGAGCAGGGTCTCGCCCAGGGCCTTGCCGCCCAGCTCCTCCATAGGGGAGGTGAGGTCGGCGTGCTCTACGTCCAGCACCTTGCGCACCAGGGAGAAGCCGTTGGAGTGGACGCCGGTGGAGCCCAGGCCAATGAGGGCGTCCCCTTCGGCTAGGCGCTTACCGTCGATGATCTTCTCCTCGTCCACGATGCCCACGGAGAAGCCGGCCACGTCGTAGTCGTCCTCGGGCATCATGCCGGGGTGCTCGGCGGTCTCGCCGCCTACCAGGGCACACTCACCCTGGCGGCAGCCCTCGGCAATGCCGGCGACGATCTCGGCAATACGCACCGGATCATTTTTGCCGCAGGCGATGTAGTCCAGGAAGAACAGGGGAGCGGCACCGCCGCAGATGATGTCGTTGACGCACATAGCCACGCAGTCAATGCCGATGGTGTCGTGCTTGTCCAGCAGCTGGGCCAGGCGCAGCTTGGTGCCCACGCCGTCGGTACCGGAGACCAGCACGGGCTTTTTCATGCCGGCCACATCAGGGGCGAACATGCCGCCAAAGCCCCCCAGGGTGCCCATCACACCGGGGATATAGGTGGACTCCACCATAGGCTTAATGCGCTTGACGGCCTCGTAGCCGGCGGTGACGTCCACGCCAGCGGCGGCGTAGGAAGCGGAGTGCGAATTTTTCATCTCTAAAACCTCCAGATTGATCGGACAGAACCTGATTACTCCTTGCCCGTCCAGCAATAGGTACAAACCTTATCCCGGTCCAGACCGATGGCCTCCAACAGGCCGTCCAGGGACTGGTACCCCAGGGAATCAAATCCGAATTTTTCGCAGATCGACTTGAGCAGACAGGAGCCGCGCTCGGTGTTCACATCGGAGTACTCCTCCAGGTGCTTTTGCCCCTCGTCTCCCTCCAGCTCCTGAACGGTGCGCCGGGCCAGCAGATCCATATCCGAGTTGCCGCGGGAGAAGTTCAAGTACTTGCAGCTGTACATAATGGGAGGACAGGCCGAGCGCATATGCACTTCCTTGGCCCCGGACTCATAGAGAAAGTCCACCGTCTCCCGCAGCTGGGTGCCCCGGACGATGGAGTCGTCCACGAACAGGAGCTTTTTGTCCTGAATGAGCTCGGGAACGGGAATCTGCTTCATCTTGGCCACCTGGTTGCGGACCTCCTGATTGGTGGGCATGAAGGAACGGGGCCAGGTGGGGGTATACTTGACGAAGGGACGGGCAAAGTGGGCCTGGCTCTCGTTGGCGTAGCCGATGGCGTGGGGAATGCCCGAGTCGGGAACGCCGGCCACATAGTCCACCTCCGGGCACTGGCCGCGCTTTTTCTCGTCCCGTGCCATGATGGCGCCGTTGCGGTAGCGCATGACCTCCACATTGACTCCTTCGTAATTGGAGTTGGGGTAGCCGTAGTAGGACCACAGGAAGGCGCAGATCTTCATGTCCTTGCCGGCGGGGGAGAGGGTCTCAAATCCGTCAGCGGTGATTCGGACGATCTCCTGAGGGCCCAGCTCATAGGCGTCCTCATAGCCCAGCTTGTGGTAGGCAAAGGACTCAAAGGATACACAGTGGCCCTGATCGTTTTTGCCTACCAGCACAGGCAGACGGCCCAGCTTGTCCCGTGCGGCGATGATCTCGCCTTTGTCGTTGAGGATCAGCAGGGTGAGAGAGCCCTGGATCTCCTGCTGGGCGTGAAGAATGCCGCTGACCAGGTCGTCTTTCTGGTTGATGAGTGCGGCGGCCAGCTCGGTGGAGTTGATTTTCCCGGAACTCATGGCCATGAACTGGTGGCCATGGTCGGAGAAGTACTGCTGTACCAGCTCCTCAGAGTTGTTGATGATGCCCACGGTGGTGATGGCGTACAGCCCCAGGTGGGAGCGGACCATCAGAGGCTGAGGGTCCGTATCGCTGATGCAGCCAATGCCGCTGCAGCCGTGAAACTCAGTCAGGTCCTTCTCAAACTTGGTGCGAAAAGGGGTATTTTCAATGGAGTGGATCTGCCGCTGGAAGCCGTCCTGGGCGTCATGAATGATCATGCCGCCCCGGCGGGTACCCAGATGGGAGTGGTAGTCCACCCCGAAGAAAATATCCAGGGAGACGTCGCGCTTGGAGACAGCGCCGAAAAAACCGCCCATTCTTGTTACTCCTTCGTTAAAACTCAGACTGTGGGGGGATTAGGCAAAGAACAGCTTGGACAGGGTCATGGGATCGATGTACTTGCCGTCCTTGTACACACGCATGTTGCCGGAGGCCACCTCGTCAATGAGCATGACCTGGCCGTCGGCATCATAGCCGAACTCAAACTTGATGTCGTAGAGGACCAGGCCCTTCTCCTTCAGGTCATCGGCCACGATCTGGGTGATCTTCTGGGTCTCCTCCTTGATGGCGTCGTACTGCTCCTCCGTCATCACGCCCAGCACCACCAGGCCGTCCTTGGTGACCAGGGGATCGCCCAGGGCGTCATTTTTAAAGGTGGTCTCCACATAGGCGGGCAGATCGGCGCCCTCCTCGATGTAGTCGCCGTAGCGGCGCAGGAAGCTGCCCACGGCCTTGTGGCGGCAGATGACCTCCAGGCCCTTGCCGAACACCTTAGCGGGCAGAACCTCCATGGTGGTATCCTCCAGGTTGGCGGAGACGTAGTGGGTCTTCAGGCCGGCGGCATTGATCTTTTCAAAGAAGTAGATGGACATGCGCAGGTTGACATCGCCCACGCCGTCAATGGTCAGGCCAACGGAGTTCTCACCGGGATCGAACACGCCGTCCTTGCCGGTGCAGTCGTCCTTAAACTTCAGAAGGTAGTTGCCGTTGTCCAGAGCGAACACGTCCTTGGTCTTACCAGTGTAAACAAGCTTCTTTTCCATGATGATGTCCTCCGATCAAAAATAAAATATAAAATGAAGTGGAAAGGAACAAACAAAGCAGGTTATTATCCCAGCTCCGCCTGGAGCTTCTGCTCCTTCTGGGCGATCTGGGCGGCCATGTCGGCGCGGGCCTGGTCCAGCTTGGCGGCCAGCGCGTCATCGCTGACGGAGAGGATCTGAGCGGCCAGCACAGCGGCGTTTTTGGCGCCGTTGATGGCAACCGTGGCTACGGGGATGCCGCTGGGCATCTGAACGGTGGCCAGCAGAGCGTCCAGGCCGTCCATGGCTCCGCCCTTCATGGGGATGCCGATGACGGGGAGGGTGGAGTTTCCGGCGAATGCTCCAGCCAGATGGGCGGCCATACCGGCGGCGCAGATGAGTACGCCGAAGCCGTTTTTCCGGGCGCTGGAGGCAAATTCCGCGGCGGCGGCGGGGGTGCGGTGGGCACTGAGAATGTGGGCCTCATAGGGGATACCAAAGGCCTTTAACTGCTCGCAGGCCCCCTTGACCACAGGCCAATCGCTGTCAGAACCCATAATAACCGCGACTTTTTTCATAGGGATAGCTCCTTTCAAAAAAGATTCAGGCCATCTGTATGGTGTGTACAGACAGCCTGGAGATTTTTACCGGTTCCCTTTGGACAGATTGAGGCCGTGGCCAAACATGCTCTGGGGACAAAACAGGGGAAAGCGGAGCATAGGGCACACCTCTTTCTATCGATCAATTAGAGTTTTATTTTATCGAAAAAACGCGTCCTTTGCAAGAGGGCATGCGATTTTCGTAGGCTTGAACAAGAGAAACGGGAAGAAACTGGGAAAATCTTGGTGTTCAAATCCTAAAGAAGGCCGGCGGTGGTGAGAATGCGGGTGACCGCGGCGCTGCGCAGGGTCCAGGCGGCTGCGGCCGCGTGGTTCTGGCGGCGCTGGGAGACAAAGCCGGGGACCTCATTCAGGGCGTGGGCGCAGAGGGTGACAAACTCCTCCTCATCGTGGGCAGAGTAGACCACATCGGGAAAGGGCTCCACCTGGTCGGGCCACACCATGGAGACGATGGGCTTGCCTGTGGCCAGATACTCATAGAGCCGGGGAGAGACTACGTCGTCATAGGGCCTTTGGTTACGCAGCAGCTCCACCAACGCATCGCAGCGGTAGAGCCAGTTTGGAACTTCATTCACCGGCCGGGAGCCGGGGATGATCACATTGGGCTGGCGCTTTAGGTAGGGGAGCAGGGGATTGCCCTTTTCCCTCCGGCCCAGAAGCAGAAAGGTCCAGTCCGGCCGGTCCAGAGCGGCGTAGAAGATGGGGGTCAGGTCCAGATCGGCCCAGATGGTCCCCGCCCACCCAAAGAGGGGCCCCTTCACCTGAGGCAGGGGATCCGGGCGGTTAAATTCCGGGGCAAAGAGCGGAAGGTTGATGCCGTTGGGCAGCAGGACGATATTGCCGCTGCAGGGGGAAAGACGGTCGGCCAGCTGAGGAGAAGCGGCGAAAACTACATCAGCGGCCTGGGCCAGGCGGCCCTCCCAGTGGGGGGGCAGGTCTTCCCATTCCCGGTCACAGTCATAGACCAGGGATTCATAACTCAGGTGGTCCAGCACATGCACATGCTCCGGGCTGGTGACCCACAGCAGGGGCTTTAGAAAACGGTGCCGGGCCGCTTTGGCGGCGATAAAATGCCCGATATACCGGCGCTGGGCCCGGAACAGGGCGCCGTGGCGCTCCTTCAGAGGGAGCAGGGGTACGGGCAGAGTATAGGCGGTCACATTGGGCCGGACCTGGAGGCCCTTTTGATATAGGGCGGAATCCTTCCAGTGCTGGCCGGGGGAAAAATAAAGAATTTCTGCGTCCCGCATGCGGGAAATAAGCTGCTGGGTGCGACCGGGAAGCCGGCTCCAGGGCTCGGTGGACAGGCAAATGATTTGCTTCAAGGAAAAGCCTCCCCTCCGGTAAAGGTTGACGAATGGAGAATTTTCTCTTATTATAATATGAGACGGGGAAGACAGTCAAGCCGCTGGGGCGAAGGGTGTCGGAACCGGAGAATTTGCAAGGAGAAAGTGTAAATGCTAGAAACTTTACAGCAATTGGACGGCAGCCTTTTGCTCTGGATACAGACCTTACATCTGAGCTGGCTGGACCCGGTGGTTGCCCTCTTTACTTCCCTGGGGAACGCGGGGCTTTTATGGATCGTCCTTTCTCTTGCCATGGTGTGCTGGAAACCGACCCGAAAGGCGGGGGCCGTGGCGCTTCTGGCCATGGTGCTGGGGCTGCTGGTGACCAATGTGACCATCAAGCCCCTGGTGGAGCGCGCCCGGCCCTGGCTGGATCTGCCCATTACCCCCCTGGTGGTAGAGAAGGATCCCCATTCCTTCCCCTCGGGGCACACCTGTGCCGCCTTTGCCGCGGGAATGATTTGGCTGCGTGCCTTGCCCTGGAAGTGGGGGCGAGTGCTGGCGGTGGTGCTTGCGGTATGTATGGGACTGTCCCGGCTCTATGTGGGAGTCCACTATCCCACCGATGTTCTGGCCGGTGCGGTGATCGGCTCGCTGTGTGCCTGGATGGCCTGGAGACTTTTTATCTGCTGGGAAAAGCAACATCATAAGCTGGACGGCCCAGGGGCCGTTTCCAATCAATGAGAACTGAAACAGAGAGAGGAGAAACCATTATGTGGAAAACTGTCGGTTACTATAACGGCGAGATGGGCCCTCTGGAGGAAATGAAGGTGCCCATGGGGGACCGGGCCCTGTACTTTGGGGACGGCATCTATGAGGCCACCTGTGTGGCCAACCGGGTGCCCTTTGCCCTGGATGACCACCTGGACCGGATGTATAACAGCCTGCGGCTGCTGGAGATCCCCTTCCAAAAGGACCGGGACTGGATGAAAGCGGAGCTGCAGAAGGTCATCGATGAGGCGGAGGATTCTCCCGTCCATTTCCTCTACTGGCAGATCTCGCGGGGAGTCTGCCCCCGGAACCACCCCTTCCCCAAGGATGTGGAGCCCACCCTCATGGCCTATGTGAAGCCCCACACCATGAAGCCTATGGATAAGCCCTATAAGCTCATCTCCATGGAGGACATTCGCTTCAAGCTGTGCAACATCAAGACCCTGAACCTCATCCCCAGCGTACTGGCCAACCAGCGGGCGGTGGAGCGGGGCTGTGACGAAGCGGTGCTTCACCGGGGCAGCCGGGTGACCGAGTGTGCCCACAGCAACATCTCGATCCTAAAGGACGGGGTGCTGCGCACCGCCCCCACCGACGAGCTGATCCTGCCGGGTATCACCCGAAAGCACCTGCTGGCCCTGGCCAAGGAGAACGGCATCCCCACCGATGAGACGCCCTTCTCCATGGTGGAGCTGATGAATGCCGACGAGGTGATCGTCACCAGCTCCAGTGCTCTTTGCATGATGGTGGAGTCCATCGACGGTATCCCCGTGGGCGGCAAGGATCGGGGACGGCTGAAGCTTCTTCAGGACGCCTATCTGGCCAAATTCCAGCGGGAGACCGCCAAGTAAATACGTACTGTACCTATGACCGCCGGGACCTTCGGGCCCCGGCGGTTTTTTGCTTGTCCGGTCGTGTTTTAAAAAAGAGGACTTGACAAAGTCAAGTAATTGAGATAAACTTGACTTAGTCAAGTTGAAAGGGGGAGACCAATGACTGAGACGTTTTCCTACCGCTGCATTACCTTTTACCGCAGCTTTGTGGCCTATACGTCCCGCCGCCTTCAGGAGCTGGGGCTGAGCTTTGGGGTATTGTTTCTTCTTGTCTATGTAGGCAAGCACCCGGACTGCACCCAGGGGGAGCTGACCCAGGCCCTGGAGCTGGACTGGGGCTATTGCCAGCGCAGTGTGGTCAAGCTGGTGGAGGACGGTTTTCTGCTTCGGGAGCGGAAGGGCCGGGCCTATCATCTGGATTTGAGTGAAAAGGGGCGGGAGGCCTTTGACCTGAGCCACCATTTCTTTTCGGAATGGGACGAGCAGGTGCTGAGCGCGTTTGGGGAGGAGGAGCGGGAACACCTGTTTTCCCTGCTGAACAAAGTAAACATCAAGGAAGGAACCGACCCATGTACGAAACCATTCTGAGCCCGGTAAACTACGGCGGGCTGACTTTAAAAAACCGAATCATTTTTGCCCCTACCTCTATGGGACTGCCCAGAGAACAGTGGATGGCACGTCTGCGGGCCATCGCGGCGGGTGGGTGTGCGATGATCATCCTCGGAGACATCCCGGTAGGAAAGCATGGCTTTGGCCCCTCACTATACACCCCAAAGGGGCGTGCCTTCTATCAGGAGCTGGCCCGGATGGTCCATGGAGAGGGGTGTATGTTGTGCGCCCAGCTGCATCAGTCGGACTCCAACCTAAAAGCTATGCTCAAATATGTACCGGGGATTCTGAGTAAAAAAATTTCCATGGAACAGCTGCGTCCTCTGCTTAATGAGGAAGTAGGCCCTTATATTACCGGGCTGTCCGAAAAAAAGGTGCGGGAGATCACCTCCAGCTTTGGCGCTGCCGCCGGACTGGCCAAAGAAGCTGGATTTGACATAGTCCAGGTCCATGGGGACCGGATGTGCGGCAGCTTCAGCTCTGTCCTCTATAACCATCGGCAGGATGCGTACGGCGGCAGCGTGGAAAACCGGGCCAGATTTGCGGTAGAGGCGGTGGAAGCGGTGCACCGGGAAGTGCCGGAGCTGCCCATTGATTTCAAACTGGCAGTCCGGCAGGAGCATCCCCACTACGGAAACGCCGGCGTGCTGGAAGAGGAACTGGACATTTTTGTCCCCCTGCTGGAGCGGGCGGGTGTGACCAACTTTCATGTGACGCTGGCCAACCATGGCAGCCTCACCGATACCATTCCTCCGGCCAATCACCCGCAGTTCGGACAGGAGGGCTGTTTTCTCGGCTTCTGCGACCGGGTGCGTGCTTTGACGGACCGTCCCATTTGCGCAGTGGGCGGACTGACAAACCCGGATTTTATCGAAGAACAGCTTGCCGCAGGAAGAATGGACTGCGCTGCCATGAGCCGGCAGCTGATCGCCGATCCCAATTGGCCGAAAAAAGTAGCCGCAGGTGAGATTCAAAATTTGCGCCGCTGTGTGCGCTGCAACCAGGCATGCCTGGGGGGCATGATGGCTCACAAGGGCGTCCACTGTATTTATGATAAAAAGGAGGAAACAGCATGAGCTATTCCATTGTGTACAGCAGCAAGACGGGGAATACCGCCCTTCTGGCCCAGGCCCTGCGCAAGTGTCTGGGGGAGGAAGACTGCCTCTATTTCGGAGCGCCCAGCGCCCAGGCGCTGGACGCCCAGCGGATCTATGTGGGGTTCTGGACGGATAAGGGGACCTGTGACGGGGAGACGGCCCAGTTTTTGGCTACCCTTACAGGGCAGGAAGTTTTCCTCTTTGGCACGGCCGGTTTTGGTGGGGAACCCGATTATTTTGCCAAAATCCTCGCCATGGTAAAAGAGGAGATCCCGGAGAGCGTGAAGGTGATCGGGGAATATATGTGTCAAGGAAAAATGCCTGACACGGTGCGCCGCCGCTATGAGCAGATGGAGGACAGCCCCCGCAAGCAAATTATGCTGGCTAACTTCGACCGGGCCCTGGCCCATCCCGGCAGGGAGGATTTGGAGGCCCTGGCAAAGGCAGTGCTGGCCGCACATTAAACGATGAAACCCGCCCGGATGGCTCAGTCCGGGCGGGTTTTTGGCGCATAGGGACGGGCAGGCGGGGAATAAGCTGGGGCGGAGGTGTTGAATGATGTTGTCCCCCGTGATCTATTTAATGATGAATGGGATCTTCTTCACGCTGCGCCTGTCCGGGGGCGGAGGGTCCTTCCCCAGACCCCTGAAGGCAGCGGAGGAGAAGGAATATTTGCAGCGGTGTGCCCAGGGTGATCTGGAGGCGCGGAATCTGTTGGTGGAACATAACCTCAGGTTGGTGGCTCACATTGTAAAAAAATACTATGCGCAGACCGGAGATCAGGATGACCTGATTTCCATCGGCACCATTGGGCTGATCAAAGGGATTTCGACATTCAAGGCAGATAAAAATGTACGCCTTGCTACCTATGCATCCCGTTGCATTGAAAATGAGATCCTGATGCACTTTCGTTCCCAGCGCAAGCTTCAGGGTGAGGTGTCCCTGGCGGATACCCTGGAGGCGGCGGGGGAGGGGGGCTCCCTGTCGCTGATGGATGTCATTGCAGTGGATGACAATATGCTGGAGGAGCTGGATACCCGAGATGCCTGCGTCAAGGTACGCAGCTGCGTAAAAACCTGCTTGACCCCCAGAGAGCGCACCATCATTACCATGCGCTATGGGTTGGATGGACAGACTCCTCGTACACAGAGGGAAATCGCTGGTCAGTGCGGTATCAGCCGATCCTATGTATCCCAGCGCCGCTAATGTAAACGAAGCCCGGAAGGCCTTGAGGAACAAGGCCTTCCGGGCTTTGCGCAGGGATAAGAATTTAAAGAATAAGCGGCGATTGATCTAAAACCAGTATGCAAGTCGCGCATTATAAAGAGCAATCTTTTTCAGTAGATGTGTCTATTTTTCTGTATTCAAAAACCAATACAAGGTACAATAGTGGCACCATGATGAAAACGGAGGAGAAGAAGGATGAACAAATACAGATTGACCGAGAAACAAATCAACGCCTATGGCCGGTATCTGCTTGCCGAGGAGCGAAGCGCCGGGACGATGGAAAAGTATCTGCGGGATACCAGGGCTTTTTTTTACTGGATGGGCGGTAGGACGGTGACAAAGGATCTGGCAGTGGAATGGAAATCGCATTTGCTCTCCAAGAACTATGCCCCAGTAACCGTCAATGGGATGCTTTCGGCATTGAACGGCCTGTTCCGGTTTTTGGGCTGGGAGGATTGTCGGGTGCGTTTTCTGAAGGTACAGAGAAAACTGTTTCAGGATACCCGGCGGGAGCTGACCAGAGGGGAGTACGAGCGGCTTTTGTCTGCAGCCAAAGAGAAGGGGAGGGGGCGGCTCGAACTGCTGATGGAGACCATCTGCGCCACAGGCATCCGGGTCAGCGAGGTCAGGTATATCACGGTGGAGGCGGCCCGGAGCGGACGGGCGCAGATCTCCCTGAAAGGGAAAATTCGGGTGATCCTGCTGCCGCGCAAGCTGTGCCGCAAGCTGCTGGATTATGCCCGAAAGAAAAAAATCCTCTCCGGCAAGATTTTTCTTACCAGGAAAGGACAGGAACTTGGCCGCCGCCAGATCTGGGCAGAAATGAAACGGCTATGCGCGGCGGCGGGAATTGCACCCAGCAAGGTTTTCCCCCACAATTTACGCCATTTGTTTGCCACGTTGTTTTACAAAGCCTGTAAGAACATCGTTCAGCTGGCGGATGTGCTGGGCCATTCCAGCATCGAGACCACGCGGATTTATCTCCTGACCTCCGGGACGGAGCATATCAGGCAGATGGAGCGGCTGGGCCTGGTGACATAGGATGAAATGAATATTTTGTCGCAATCAGAATTTGGAAAAATGATGCAACCTAGCATATTTTACCATTAATATTGTTTTAATGCAATAATTTACATGCTTATAGACGCAAAGATACTGGGCCGAGAGTTAACGTGTGCTCCCGGCTCTGTTTTTTGCGCCTTTGCGCAGGCTTTCCGGCTGTCATATTCAAAGTGAGTATTCAAAAATTACAGCTATCAAGCCTCCCTTGCGACAAAATATTCATTTTGTGACAAGGGAGGTGAGTTTATGCAAGGTCAACCCTCATCGCTGATGGAGATACTGGCTCGAAAAGCCGGCTGCATAACGCTGTCCGACCTGCGCTATCTGTCTCCAAAGGAGCGGAAACAGCTGGCAAGGGGGATAGAGTCCCTGCGCAGTATGGATTTTAGTCTGCGGGAGTGGAACGATGCGCTGCATTATGTCGTTCGGGCTCCGGAGGCACCATCAGTTTGGGAGGCCCGAGCGCGACTGATAGAATATCTGGATCCGACCTAGAAAGTTGCCCCTGATATCACAAAGCAAGAGAGGAGAGAAAACCATGAAAAAACGATTGCTGGCTTGGCTGCTGTCCCTAACGCTGATACTGGGGCTGCTGCCGGTGTCCGCAATGGCGGCTGACCCAGAGCCGCTGCCTTTGGATGACGGAGACTCCCAAATGCAGGTGGAGCAATCCACCGTCACGGTGGACTATAAAGATGCGGCCCGCTCCCAGGCCACCATTACCTATCACAAAGAGGGGATTGAGGCTAAGCCTTATAACCTGATCTTCCTGGTGGACACCTCCCGTCAAGGCGCCCGATCCAATATGGCCTTTGGACAGATGATGTTTGACAGCGGTTTGAGCTACATCTATGACTATTTGGCAGGGTCCACCGTCCAGCTCATAAACTATCAGTATGGGATTATGAAGGACACCGGGATGTTGACCAGCAAAACAGATTTGAACCACGAGCTGGCGAACCAGACAAATCCTGGTGAGGGTACCGCCAATGAGCCGGCGGCACTGGAGGCAGCTATCCAGGCGGTAAAGGACGCTCACCGAAGGAATGGAAACCCCACCGTGGTCTTTTGGGTGCTGGGTGGGGCATTCGGAGCGAAAGATACCAGTGCGATTGAGGAAAAGCTGAAGGAGCTGAACAGCGAACTCAAGACCGGTACAGATGCGCTGATTACCTGGCAATATGCGGCACAGCCCAATAAGCTGCTGACCCAATATGCCACCCAACACATTGAGGCTCATGAAGATTCGGGACAGAAATATCCGGCTGCTCACGCTGCCAATAATGCCGTCCTGATGCAGGAGGAAATGGCCGCCGATCTGGAGGAGCTCGTCCACGACCATTACCACAACATCCATTTTTCCCTGGAGCTGGATCCCAACCAGACCCTGGTGACAAAGATCACCGACGCCCGGTATGAGGCCAGCAGCTCCATGGCCAGCCTGACCGCCACCCCCCGCGAGGACGGCAAGGGTCTGGACGTGACCATTGAGCGGCTGTGCCGCCAGATCGAACTGGATTTTGTCATCGAAGTGGAACTGGATACCACAGTGTATAACAAGCAGACGGTGATCCCGGCGGGCAAGATTATCTCTGTTGTATACAAAAAAAGCGGCGGCGGTGGCGGCTCTGTCACGGACAAGTACCCCATCTATGTGGAATCCACCGGAAGCGGTACTGCCGAGTCCAACAAGAATAAAGCAGCAGCAGGGGAAATCATTTTCATTACCACAGAGGGAACGGTGGAAAGTATCACCGCGACCGATAAAAATGGAAATGAGATCAAGTTGACCGACAAGGGCAACGGACAGTATACCTTCACAATGCCAAGCTCTGAAGTGACCGTCCGTGTAGAGTTTGAACTGAATGTGGCTGACCCGGATGATACCGGCGTGTCCGGCTGGCTGAATACTTCCAGCCATACGGCATTTCTCAGCGGCTATCCAGGAAATATCTTTGGCCCGAACAACAACATGACCCGCGCGGAAGCGGCTCAGATGTTCTATAGCCTGCTGCTGGACAAGGATGTGCCCATTACGGCCTCCTTTACCGATGTTCCTGCGGACGCATGGTATGCTCAGGCAGTCAATGTCCTGGCGTCCCTGGGCATTGTTACGGGCATTGGAGATGGAAAATTTGAGCCCCAGCGGTCGATCACACGCGCCGAGTTTACGGTCATTGCCATGAACTTTACCAACGGAGCGGTATCCGGCAAGAACATTTTCTCCGATGTCAGTGCGGGGGACTGGTTCTACAATCAGGTTGTTGGTTCCATCCAGTACGGCTGGATCAGCGGTTATGAAGATGGAACCTTCCGGCCCAACAACACCATTACCCGTGCGGAAGTGACCACCATTGTAAACCGGATGCTGGGCCGCAGCGCGGACAAGCACTATGTGGACAACAATCTGGACGCCTTGGTGCAATTTGAAGATGTAAGCAGGAACCACTGGGCTTACTATCAGATCACAGAGGCAACCAACTCCCACGACTATACCACAGTCAACGGAGACGAGACCTGGCAGACACTTAATTGAGTGAGTCATTTGCCGGGAACGACATGACAGGGAGGATACACATGAGAGACTCCACCTTTTGTCCCAGCGGCGGTTAAACCGCCGCCCAATCGGATACATCTCCCTGCTGAAAAGGCGCGGACAACCAATTGGTTGTCCGCGCTTCTTTACTTGTGCTCTAACATGGCACTTCCATATTTGCGTCTCACCGTGGGTCTGTTGACAAAGTCGAAGATGGGGGAGAAATATGGTACAATAAGGAAAAGGGCACGGAAAAGGTGATGAAG
>CALWVV010000025.1 GCA_944385035.1 uncultured Oscillospiraceae bacterium
GGGACACCAGCCCTGGGCATAAAAAGAGGGCCTTGGATGGCTCCAAGACCCTTAAAAAATACTATGTGATGCCGCCGGATTGCGTGTCAGGATTGGTGCGACAGGCGGTGCGTTTTTCGGTTAATTATCACACTTATATCCGAAGTTCTGGATGGCTGCAGGGTTGTCCCGCCAATTTTCTTTTACCTTTACCCAGGTCTGGAGATACACCTTCGTCCCCATGAACCGCTCCATATCCTGGCGGGCCAGGGTGGACACCTTCTTGAGCATGGCGCCGCCCTTACCGATGATAATGCCCTTATGGCTGTTTTTCTCGCAGTAGATGGTGGCCTCCACCTCGATGACCTCGTCGTCCCGCTCAGCAAACCGGGTGATCTCCACAGCGGTGCCATGGGGGATCTCCTTGTCCAGGCAGAGCAGAAGCTTTTCTCTTAAAATCTCTGCCATCATCTGCCGCTCCGGCTGGTCGGAGGTCATGTCATCCGGGAAGAGTTGGGGACCCTCGGGCAGGTACTGCTCCAGCACATCCAGCAGCTCCTCCACCCCCTGTCCAGTTTTGGCGGAGATGGGCACTACCGCATCAAAGTCGCAGGCCTGGCTGTAAAGTTCCATGACCTCCAGCAGCTTTTCCTTCTGCTCCAGGGTGTCTGCTTTGTTGATCGCTAGCACCGCCGGGCAGCCCAGGGTCTTCATGCGCTCCATAAGCTGCCGCTCCGGCTCTCCGATGTTGGCAATAGGCTCCACCACCAGAAGCACCGCATCCACATCAGACACCGACTGCTTCACCACATCCACCATATAGTCCCCCAGCCGGGTACGGGCCTTGTGCAGGCCTGGCGTGTCCACAAAGACAAATTGGCTCTCTCCACGGGTGCGGATACCGCAGATCCGGTTGCGGGTGGTCTGGGGCTTGTTGGTGACGATGGCTACCTTCTCCCCCACAAAGGCGTTGGTAAGGGTGGACTTGCCCACATTGGGCCGTCCGCAGATGGTAATGATGCCGGATTTCTTAACAGTTGACATAATTGTTCCTCGCTTTCTTTCCGGGTACGAGCAATTTCCCGCTCTTCTTATTTGACAACTTTCTTCCAGATGATCAGGCTCAGGGCCAGGGCCCCGGCAATGGCCGCCGCCATGGCGGCAAACTCCCCAAGGGTAATGCCCAGCCGCTCCTCTTCCTCCGCAATGGGCTCTTCCTCAATGGGGACCAACTTGATTTTCATGGCGCTCATGGCGACACTTCCTTTCCTCTCTGCCTCATTCTTCCCGGACAATGCCCAGCTTACCAAGAATAGCCTCTTCCCTTGCCCGCATCTGCCGTTTCTGGGGTCCCTCATCCAAATGATCGTAACCTAGCAGGTGGAGCACCGAATGGACCCCCAAATAGCAGATTTCCCGCTCCAGACTGTGGCCGTATTCCTCCGCCTGGGCCTGGGCCCGCTCCAGGGAGATCATCATGTCCCCCAGCAGCACCTTGTCCGTGTCCGGATCAGCCCAGTCTGCCTGGGGCTTCTCCCCAGGGGTCAAGTCGAACATGGGGAAGGAAAGTACGTCTGTAGGGGCATCCACACCCCGCATATCCAGGTTGGTCTGGTGGATGCCCTCATTGTCGGTGATGCACACCTCAATGATACAGGGCACCCCCACCCCTTCCTCATCCAAAGCGGCCAGGATGGCCTCTCTCAGGCGGTCCTGCACCGGCTGAGGGGTCTCCACTTCCGTTTCCAGATAAATTTCATGGTCCATGGGATGTTCACCTGTCTTTCTTTTCCATGGTTCAGATGAAACCATTATATCGGCCTGTGGGATTTTTTCAAGTATATTTTCCCCTACAGGCAAGCAAACTATCAGAAAAACGCTGGCAAAATGAGGTGCTTTTATGACCACAAAAAAGCTGGGTGCCCAGACCGCTGTACTGGCCAATCCTCCCACTCTGGCCGCCTGGGCCAATGTAGTGGGCAAAAAGGAGGGAGAGGGCCCCTTGGCCGCTACCTTCGACTATATCGACACGGACGACACTTTTGGGGAATCCACCTGGGAGAAATCAGAGAGCGCTATGCAAAAGCAGGCCCTCGGGCTGGCCCTCAACAAGGCGGGACAGGCAGCTTCCAAACTGGACTGGCTTTTTGCCGGGGACCTTCTTAACCAGTGTATCGGCTCCTCCTACGCCGCCCGAGGCCAGCAGGTCCCTTTCCTGGGCCTCTATGGGGCCTGCTCCACCATGGGAGAGGGATTGGCTCTGGCCTCTATGACCTTGGACGGGGGCTTTGGGGAATGGGCAGGGGTCGTGGTATCCTCCCACTTCTGCACCGCGGAACGCCAGTACCGCACACCGCTGGAATACGGCGGGCAGCGTACGCCTACCGCCCAGTGGACGGTCACCGGCTCCGGGGCCGCCATTTTGGCCCGTGAGGGCGAGGGGCCCTATATCACCCATGTGACCGTAGGCAAGATTGTGGACAAAGGCATCACGGACACCAACAATATGGGAGCCGCCATGGCCCCGGCAGCCTGCGACACCATCTCCGCCCACTTTCAGGACACTGGACGCAAGCCCTCGGACTATGACCTCATCGTCACCGGGGACCTGGGCACGTTAGGCAGTGAGCTTCTGCTGGAGCTGCTGCGCCGGGATGGGATTCAGCTATCCAATCACATGGACTGCGGAGCCCTGATTTTTGACCTGAAAAAGCAGGACGTCCATTGCGGCGGCTCCGGGTGCGGGTGCTGTGCGTCGGTTCTCACCGGCTATTTGCTGGGCGGCATGAAGGCGGGCAAGTGGCAGAACATCCTCTTCTGTCCCACCGGGGCTCTCCACTCCCCCACCTCCGCCTTTCAGGGGGAGTCCGTGCCCGGCATCTGTCACGCCATTGCCATCTCAAACAAAACGTAGGAGGCCTATATGGAGTATTTAAACGCGTTTCTGTGTGGTGGTATCCTGTGTCTCATCGGCCAGATACTCATTGACCGCACCAACCTCACCCCCGCCAAAATTCTGGTGTGCTACGTCACTGCCGGGGTCATTCTCAGCGGTGTGGGGCTCTACCAACACCTGGCCGACTGGGGCGGCGCGGGAGCCACGGTGCCCCTCACCGGCTTTGGCCATCTGCTGGCCAAGGGGGTCAAAAAGGCCGTGGGGGAGCAGGGGCTGCTGGGAGCCTTCACCGGAGGCTCCACAGCTGCGGCAGGCGGCATTACCGCGGCTATTTTCTTTGGTTTTCTGGTGGCACTTGTGGGAAAATCCCATCCGAAACGTTAAAAAATGGACCGCATCTGCGGTCCATTTCTCTTATTCCTTGTTCCCGTGGGGGGTAAGCTGAATTTCCTCCAGGCGCATGAGATCGACGTTTTCCGTAATGCTTTCGATGATTCCCGAGGAAACATACTGCTTGGCCTGGCGGATGGCATTCTGGATGGCATAGGCGTCAGAAGAGCCGTGGGCCTTGATGACGGGCTTGGCAATGCCCACCAGGGCAGTGCCGCCTACCTCACTGGAGTCCATGATCTTCTTGATGTTCCGGATGCCCCCGGATACCATCACGGCAGCCAGCTTGGTAAAGAGGTTCTTGGTGAACATCTTCTTGATTTCCCGAGCCAGGAAGAGACCTGTCCCCTCCATAGTTTTCAGGAAAATATTGCCGGAATAGCCGTCGGAGACGATCACGTCCACCGCGCCTTCCACAGCCTCTCGGGCCTCAATGTTGCCCACAAAGTTGATCCGTCCCTCATCGGCGGCCTTCTTCAGCATGGGGTAGACCGTGGTCTGAAGCGAGGTACCCTTGGTAGGCTCCACTCCAATATTCAAAAGACCCACCTTTGGCTCCGGGCGGCCCAGCACATGCTCAGCGTAATAGGAACCCATGTAGGCGAATTGGAGCAGGTACTCAGGGGGGCACTCCGCGTTAGCGCCGCAGTCGATGAGCACCGCGCCCCCGTTCCCGGTGGGCACCACAGGGGCCAGAGCCGCCCGGCGGATGCCCTTGATGCGCTTGACCAGCAGCGTGGCGCCGCCCAGCAGAGCTCCGGTGGAACCGGCGGAGACAAAGGCATCCCCCGCCCCGGATTTCAGCAGGTTGAGGCCCACAGTGAGAGAGGAGTCCTTCTTCTCCCGGAAGGCGGTGGCAGGGTTGTCGCACATCTCAACCACCTCGCTGGCATGGGCGATCTCCACTCCGGCGGGCAGATCACTGATGCCGTTGTCGGCCAGAGTTTTCAGAATATCCTCCCCCCGGCCCACCAGGATGATGTCCACTCCATACTCCCGGTTGGCCTGGATGGCACCCATGACCGGGGCCTTAGGGGCGTTGTCGCCGCCCATGGCATCTACGATAATCTTCATGGCTCTCCTTCTTTCTTATCCATCACGGCGATATTCGCCTCTCCTCTTCAAGCCAGGTCCAGCTTGTCCAGCGCCTCCAGAGCCCGTTTGGAAATCTCCGCGTTTTTGTTGCGTTTGCCCTTCACCCGGTAACCCAACTGGGGAATGAGGCCGAAGTTTACGTTCATCGGTTGGAAGTTTACCACACTTTGGTCACTAATGTAAAGAGCCATTGCCCCAATCGCTGTTTCTTTGGGGAAATTGACAGGATCTTTCCCTGTCAGACGGCGGGAAAGCTCCATAGCGGCCAGGCACCCAGAGGCAGTGGACTCCACATAGCCCTCCACACCGGTGATCTGCCCGGCAAACATGATCCGCTCATTGCCCTTCACCCGGTAGTACCGGTCCAGCAGCCGGGGAGAGTCCAGGAAGGTATTCCGGTGCATGACCCCGTAGCGGATGTACTCAGCATTCTTGAGGGCGGGGATCATGGAAAATACCCGCTTCTGCTCCGGCCAGCGCAGGTGGGTCTGGAACCCCACAATATTATAAATGCTGCCCTGGGCGTTATCCTTCCGCAGCTGCACCACGGCAAAGGGCTCCTTCCCCGTCTTCGGGTCCTTGAGCCCCACAGGCTTCAACGGTCCATAGCACAGGGTGTCCCGGCCCCGGCGGGCCATGACCTCCACAGGCATACAGCCCTCAAAGACGCCCGCATCCTCAAAGCCGTGGACCTCCGCCTCCTGGGCGGTGGTCAGTTCCTTCCAGAAAGCATCGTACTCCTCCTCTGTCAGGGGGCAGTTGATGTAATCCGGGGTGCCCCGGTCATACCGGGAGGCAAACCAGGCGCTGTCCATATCGATGCTTTCAAAGGTCACCAGCGGGGCGGCCGCGTCAAAGAAATTCAAATACTTGCTGTCGGGAAAGAGCTTGGCGATTGCCTCCGACAGGGCCTCAGAAGTAAGCGGGCCGGTGGCAATGATCACGTTTCCCTCCGGAGGGATCTCTGTCACTTCCCCCTCCACCACGGTGATATTGGGGTGGTTTTTGATTTTCTCAGTAATGGCGGCGGCAAAGGCATGGCGGTCCACCGCCAGGGCTCCCCCCGCCTCCACCCGGTGGCTGTCAGCACATTCCATAATAAGCGAGCCGCAGCGGCGCAATTCCTCCTTCAGCAGGCCCACAGCGTTTTCCAGCTGATCGGAGCGCAGGGAGTTGGAGCACACCAGCTCCCCAAAATACTCCGTATGGTGGGCGGGGGACATTTTATGGGGCTTCATCTCCCGCAGCTCCACGGGAATTCCCCGCCGGGCCAGCTGCCAGGCGGCTTCGCTGCCGGCCAGGCCCGCTCCAATGACAATGACAGGTTCCATATTGTCCCTCACTTCTCCTCGCCTTCTGCCTTCTTGGCAGTCTTTTTGGCGGCGGTGGTTTTCTTTGTGGTGCTCTTGGCCGTGGTCTTCTTGGCCGCTGTCTTTTTGGTGGTCTTCTTGGTCTCCTCAGCCGCGGACTTCTTGGTGGTCTTCTTGACGGCGGTCTTTTTAGCGGCCTTTTTCTCCTCCGCCTTCTCCTCCCC
Source organism: uncultured Oscillospiraceae bacterium (assembly GCA_944385035.1). Lineage (GTDB taxonomy): Bacteria > Bacillota > Clostridia > Oscillospirales > Oscillospiraceae > Lawsonibacter. The sequence continues at coordinate 5,895 of CALWVV010000025.1, forward strand.
GGCTTCCGTGGTGGCGGCGGGCTTCTTCCAGCCGCCCCGCTTCTCCTCGGGAGTGAAGTTGGAGCAGGCCTCGTTAATGCAGTAGGGCTTCTTGGCCCCCTTGCCCGGCTTTTTGAACATGGTCCAGCCGCAAATGGGACAGTTGTCCTTCACCGGCACGTCCCAGGTCATAAAGTCGCACTTGGTGCTCTCGTCCTTGCTGCTGGCCCGCTCGCAGCAGTAGTAGGTGTACTGCTTGCCCGTCTTCTTGCTCTTGCCCGTGCGCTTGAAGAGCCGGCCCCCGCACTTGGGGCACTTGCCGGGCATCTCCACCACCAGAGGCATGGTGAAATCGCACTCAGGCCAGCCGGGGCAGGCCAGGAAGCGGCCAAAGCGGCCGGACTTGATGACCAGATTTCGTCCGCACTGGGGGCAGATCTCCTCCGACACCTCGTCGGGGACCTTGATGCGCTCGCCGTCCAGCTCCTTCTCCGCCTTCTGAAGCTCCGCCTCAAAGTCGTCATAGAACTCCTGGAGCAGGGCCTTCCAGTCGGTGTCGCCCTCCTCCACCTTGTCCAGACGCTGTTCCATCTGGGCGGTGAAGTCATAGTCCACGATATCCTTGAACTTGTCCTTCATAAGGCCGGTGACTACCTCGCCCAGAGGGGTGGGGCGCAGGGCCTTGCCCTCCTTGACCACATACTCCCGGTTGAGAATGGTGGTAATGGTAGGAGCGTAAGTGGAGGGGCGGCCGATGCCCTGCTCCTCCAGGGCCCGGATGAGGCTGGCCTCGGAATACCGGGCAGGGGGCTGGGTAAAGTGCTGCTGCCTGTCCATGGCCTTCCCGGTGAGGGGTTCGCCCTCCTTCAGGTCGGGCAGGGGCGAGGTGCGCTCCTCCTCTTCCTCGTCCTTGCCCTCCTCGTACACGGCGGTAAAGCCGGAGAACTTCAGGCTGGAGTGGCTGGCGCGGAAGATATAGCCGCTGTTTTCCACGTCAATGGAGAGGCTGTCATAGACCGCGTTTGCCATCTGGCAGGCCAGGAAGCGGCTCCAAATGAGCTTATAGAGCTTAAACTGCTCGCCCGTCAAATCCTTTTTGATCTCCTCAGGCACCAGACTTACGTCAGAGGGACGGATGGCCTCGTGGGCGTCCTGGGCATTCCCCTTAGCCTTGAAGCGCCGGGGCCGGGCGGGACAGTAGTCGGCGCCGTAGCGGGTGCCGATAAAGCCCCGTGCAGCGGAGATGGCCTCCTCAGACAGGCGCAGGGAGTCGGTACGCATATAGGTGATGAGACCCACGGCCCCCAAACCGGTGAGCTCCACGCCCTCATAGAGCTGCTGGGCGATGGACATGGTCCGGGCAGGAGACATATTGAGCTTCCGGCTGGCCTCCTGCTGGAGGGTGGAGGTGGTAAAGGGCGGGGCGGGCTGGCGGTTTTTCTCCTGCCGTTTCACCTTGGCCACCGACCAGGCTCCCTTGGTCACCGTGTCGATGACATTCTGGGCCTCCTCCTGGCTATGAAGCTCCATTTTCTTCTCTTTGCCATAGAACTGAGCCTTGAAGGAACCCTGGTTGGGGCTCACCCGCTCCAGCTGGGCCTCCACGGTCCAGTACTCCTGGGGGACAAAGGCCCGGATCTCCTCCTCCCGTTCCACGACAAGTCGGGTGGCCACCGACTGGACCCGTCCGGCGGACAGGCCGCGGCGGATCTTCCGCCACAGCAGCGGGGAGAGCTGATAGCCCACGATCCGGTCCAGAATCCGCCGGGCCTGCTGGGCATTGACCAGGTTCTGGTCAATGGCGCGGGGAGCGGCAATGGAGTGCTGGACCACGTTTTTGGTGATCTCGTTGAAGGTCACCCGGTAGGTTTTGTCATCGGGAATCCCCAAAAGCTCCTTCAGGTGCCAGGAGATCGCCTCTCCCTCCCGGTCAGGGTCGGTGGCCAGATAGACCTTATCGCTGCGCTTGGCGGCCTTTTTCAGGTCGCTGATCACGTCCTCCTTTCCCTTGATAGGCTGATAATCAGGGAGGAAGCCGTGCTCAATGTCCACGCTCAGCTTGCTTTTGGGCAGGTCACGGACATGGCCCATGGAAGCCACGACCTCATAGCCCGGCCCCAGGTATTTGCCAATTGTTTTCGCCTTGGATGGGGACTCCACAATCACTAAGTCGGTTTTGTTCGCTGCTTTTGCCACTTTGGAAACCTCCAGAGATGATAATCATTAAACTCCCATGTGGGATGCATATGCTTGGATGAAACTCATTGTTCCAATTCGATCAGGGCCCGGAACCGCCGGCCGGGCAGCTCCTCCACCGCTCCCTGGACCTGAAGCATGGTCAGAGCGGACAGGACGTAGCGCGCAGAAATTTGGGTGCGCTCCACCACCTCGTCAGCAGACAAAGGCTTTTCCTCCAAAACGGCGATGATCTGAAGCTCATCGTCGGTAAAGCGGGCCTTCTGATCCTTTCGGAGGACCACTTCACGGCCGGAAGGCTGGGACTGCACCGGCTGCTTTGGCTCCGGGTTTCTGTCTGGCTGGGAAGGGCGCTGCCGTTCCGGCGGCCGCTCCAGCCGTTCCCGGACCACTTGGGGCGGAAGGGGCGCGGTTGCAGAAAGCTTCAGAGGAAAGCGGTCCCAGTACTCCTCCAAAATGTCCCGGCCTGAGGTAACCAGCTTGGCACCCTGCTGGATGAGCCGGTTGGTCCCCTCGCTCATTTCATTGTCCAGGGCTCCAGGAGCGGCAAAGACGTCCCTTCCCTGCTCCAGGGCGTGGTTGACGGTGAGCATGGTACCACCGAAGGTGCGGCACTCCACCGCCAGCACACCCAGACAAAGACCGCTTAAAATGCGGTTTCTGGGGCGGTAGTGCTCTCCCTTATGCTCGGTGCCCGGAGGATACTCCGAAATGAGGGCTCCTACTGCCGCCACATCCTGGGCCAGAAAGCGGTTTGTCTTGGGCACGATCCGATCCACGCCTCCTGCCAGCAGAGACACCACTGCACCCCCGCCCTTCAAAGCGCCCCGGATGGCACAGGTATCCAGTCCCTCCGCAATGCCGGACACCACCAGTGCTCCGCCGCGGGAGAGCTCTAAACCAAACTTTTCCGCCATCCGCTCTCCGTATTCAGTGGGCTTTCTGCTGCCCACCACGGCAATGGCCGGCTCCTCGTCAAAGAGGAACTTCTTTCCTTTCCAATAGAGCACCGCCGGCGGATCGGCCAGCTGGCGCAGGCGCTGGGGATAGGCTGCATCCTGCAGGGTCATAATGTCCACGCCCAGCCGGTCACAGTCGGCCAGAATATCCTGGGGACGGTCCATACTCTTGTCCTCCAGCCCCCGGCGCTGGCGCTCCGTCAGGGGAAAGAGGGCATACTCTTCCTGGTCGGCATAGTAGATCCGCTCCGGCGTGACAAAGTGATCCAGCAGCATCAGCACCTTCCCAGGGGTCATACCCGGACGTGTGGTCAACCAAAGCCAGTATTTCAGCTCTGTCATTTTTTCATCCCCCTTCCCCAAATTTTTGTTTACAAACGCACCCATCCACGGTATGGTTATCCTAACAAGGGAGGGAGCGTGCCATGTCACATACACCCACGGTACACAAGGTACATTATGCCTGGTCCATCTGCCTGGGCGGGACGCTTATGCTCTTTGCCAGCATTGGCCTGGGCGTCAATGTATTCTCCGCCTTTCAGCCCCATCTCATGGCCCAGGTGGGACTGAGCAACACCCAGGGAGCCTTTCTCATTACGGTACGCAGTTTTTTTGTCCTGGTGGGCATGACCACTGCCGGCGGCGTAGCCGGGCGGCTGGGCCTGCGCCGGGGCTGTACCCTGTCTCTGCTCCTGCTGGCTGCCTCCAGCTTTCTCTTTGGGGCAGCGGAGCAATTTCCCCTGTGCTGTCTGGCGGCGGCCATGGTGGGGCTCAGTTATAGCTGGGCAGGTGTGATCCCGCTGTCTCTGCTCATCGCCGGGTGGTTTCAGGACCGGAAGGCTCTGGCGCTCGGCATTGCCTCAGCGGGCACGGGCCTTGCTACCATTCTGGCCCCGGTTCCCTTCACCACCCTGATCGAGCACTTCAGCCTCCGCGTGAGCTTTTGGGCGGAGGGAGGGCTCATTGCACTGCTGGCCCTGCTCTTCTGGCTTCTGGTCCGGGACCGGCCGGAAGACAAGGGCCTGTCCCCTTACCGGGCGGGCAATCACGAAAATTTGCCGTCCCAGCCCCAGCCTGCACCAGTGGGATTTACTTCTCTGCGCCGGGCATTCGTGCTCTCGGCCTCCTTCTGCGTGGGGGCGGCCACCAGCCTGGGCATCTCCAACTTTGGAGTGCTCTATTCCACCGCTGGATATGACGCAGACACCGTGGCCCGGCTCATCTCCGTCATGGGCCTTTGTATGATGGCGGGCAAGGTAGCCTGCGGCCAGATCACCGACCAGCTGGGCGGGCGGATTTCCAACTATCTGCTCTATTTTCTGGTGCTGGGGGGCTATGGCCTGTGCTGCCTGGCCAACCTGGGAAGCGTATCTCTGGCCTATCTGGCCATGATCCTGTCCGGACTGGGCCTCCCCCTGAGCGCAGTGTCCCAGCCCATCTGGGCCAGGGATCTATGGGGGGAGGAAGGCTACGAGCGGGGACTGAAGTGGATCCAGTCCATCTATGCCCTGGGCATCTTCCTCATGGGCACCGTCCCTGGCGCTTTGGCCGACCGCACCGGCAGCTATGTCCCCGCCTATGTGCTCTTCTGGGCACTGCTGCTGCTCTCTCTGGTTCTTCTGGGCTATGTCTATGAAACAACCAGGGCGGGGCGGAGGCCGGCGCACTGAACTAGCGCCAGGCCTCCCACAGCACCACTGCGGCGGCCACCGCCGCGTTCAGGGATTCACACCGCTCCCGCATGGGGATTTTTACGGTCTGTTTGCTGGCTTGAAGCATCTGCTCCGACACTCCCCTGCCCTCGCTTCCAATGATCACGGCGCAGCGCCTGAGCTGCGCCGTTTTCAAGTCTACCGTATCCTCCCGCAGGGCGGTGGCATACAGGGGAAGGCCCGAGTCCTCCATCAGGCCGGGCAGCTCCTGCGCCCCCACTTCATAGACGGGCAGGCGGAAACAGGCCCCCATGGTGGCGCGCACGGTCTTGGGCGAAAAGGGGTCGGCACAGCCGTTGACCAGAATAAGGCCATCCGCCCCAAATGCATCTGCGGTACGCCAGATGGTGCCTACATTTCCTGGGTCCTGGACCCCGTCCAGCACCAGATACCGCTCCCCTGGCAGAGGGCGGGGCGGGGCAGTGTCAGGCAGCCTGGCCAAAAACAGCACCCCCTGCGGGGTTTTGGTATCGCACAGGCTCTCCAGCAGCTCCCAGGGCATCTCCACCCGCCGCACCCCTTCCGGGCAAGAAACCTGCACCCCCGGAGCGGTGATGACCGTCTCCACGGGGATACCGGCCTGAAAGGCCTCCGCCAAAAGCTTGGGGCCCTCTCCTGGGAACAGCCCCTGGGTCCGGCGCTCCCGGCGCTGGTGATTCAGCTTTCGGATCTGCAGGGCCAGGGGATTTTGCCGACTGGTGATCTGCTCCACAACGAGGACCGTCCTTTCTGCGGCCCTGTTCTTTGGGTAGGGGCCGGAATTCTCATTTATATTAAAGGTATCATTTCCCGTTGTCAAGCTATCTTTTTGGCGTTTTGAGTCAAATGATCTCCTTTCCTTCCTCTTTTTGAGGTAGTTCTCCCTCAAAAACGATCCGAGCCGGGCCGGTCATGTATATCCGTTCTCCCCGCCGCTCCAGGGTCAGGGTCCCTCCGGGGAGGTGGGCCAATGCCCGTGTTGCGCACTTTCCCTCTCTGAGTCCTGCGGCAAAGGCGGCGCAAGCTCCGGTCCCGCAGGCTAAGGTAATGCCGCTGCCCCGCTCCCACACCCGCAGGGACAAATTTTCCTCATCCGGGCAGGCAGCAAACTCCACGTTGATCCGCTCCCCCACTGCCGGGTGGTCCTCCAGCAGCGGCCCCAGCCGCTCCAGATCCACCTCCTCCGGATTCTTACAGAAAATAACCCCGTGGGGATTTCCCATCCACACAGGGTGCAGGGTAAACCGCTCCCCTGCCGCCTCCACCTCCATGGGCGGCAGCAGCCCTGCCTCCCCCATGTCTGCCGTCACAGCCCTGACCACACCTCCCCGGACATGGAGCTCCAGGGAGCGTGGTCCCGCATCGGTATCAATGGTCAGGCAGGTCTTTCGGGTCAGCCCCTTGTCATAGACGTACTTTCCCACACAGCGAATGCCATTGCCGCACATGGAACCCCTGGAGCCGTCCGCGTTGTACATCTCCATGGCAAAATCCCCCCTCCGGCCGGGTTTTATGCAGATGAGCCCGTCCGCTCCCACACCGAAATGCCGGTCAGACAGGCGGCGGGCCAGAGCTGGCAAATTTTCCGGTGTCTCCCTTAAACAGTTTACATAAATATAGTCATTCCCCAGTCCCTCCATTTTTGTAAAGCGCATGGCACACACTCCTTTCCCGGCAAACGCCGGTTCTTTGGTGTAGCCTATGCGTCCCAGAGGGCCCGCATGTCTCTCCCTCCGGGTCCATTTGTGAAAATTTCCCACATCACCCCCCTTCCTGCCGGGGTATCTTGGCTGGAATTTTTTCTTGCAATGGGGAAGCAGATAGGATATGATGAAACTAATTTGAAAAAAGGGGTTGAGGGTATGAAGGACAATCTCACCGACCTGTTTGGTTCTAATGTATTCAGCGTCTCGGTCATGCGGGAGCGGCTGCCCAAAAAGGTTTTTGCGGAAATATTGGATGTGATGGAGCATGGCGGTAATATCTCCATGGCTACCGCAGATATCGTGGCCAATGCCATGAAGGATTGGGCCGTGGAAAAGGGCGCCACCCACTACACCCACTGGTTCCAGCCTCTTACCGGGGTCACCGCGGAGAAGCACGACAGCTTCCTGACCGCCCCCCAGGACAGCAAGACTTTGCTGCAGTTTACCGGCAAGCAGCTCATCATGGGTGAGCCGGATGCCTCCTCCTTCCCCTCCGGAGGCCTGCGCTCCACCCACTATGCACGGGGTTACACCGCCTGGGATATGACCTCTCCCGCCTTTGTAAAGGAGATGTCCTGCGGTACGATCCTGTGTATCCCCACCATTTTCGTCTCTTATAACGGTGAGGCTCTGGACAAGAAGACCCCCCTTCTGCGTTCCATGGAGGCCATCAACACCCAGGCACTGCGTATTCTCCGCCTGTTTGGCAACACCCAGGCCCAGAAGGTCATTCCCCAGGTAGGCGCTGAGCAGGAATATTTCCTGGTGGACCGGGAGAAGTACTTGAAGCGCCGGGACCTCATCTACACTGGCCGGACCCTCTTCGGCGCACCCGCTCCCAAGGGGCAGGAAATGGACGACCAGTACTTCGGTGTCATCCGTCCCCGAGTAGGCGCCTTTATGTCCGACCTCAATCAAGAACTGTGGAAGCTGGGCATTCCCGCCACCACCCAGCACAACGAGGCCGCCCCCGCCCAGCACGAGCTGGCCCCCATCTACACCACCTGTAACCTGGCAGTCGACCAGAACCAGCTGACTATGGAGACCATGAAGCGGGTGGCCACCCGCCATGGCCTGGTGTGCCTGCTTCACGAAAAGCCCTTCGTCGGGGTCAACGGTTCTGGTAAACATAACAACTGGTCTATCTGCACCGATACCGGAGAAAACCTGCTGGACCCAGGGGACACCCCCAATGAAAACCTGCAGTTCCTGCTGGTGCTGGCCTGCATCATGAAGGCCGTGGATGACCACGCCGACCTGCTGCGCTGCTCCGCCGCATGCGTAGGCAATGAGCACCGCTTAGGCGCCCAGGAGGCGCCTCCTGCCATCATCTCCATCTTCCTGGGCGACCAGCTGGATGACGTGGTAGCGCAGATCGTAGCCAATGTGGAGTCTGTGAAGCTGCTGGCCAGGGGCACTCTGGACTCCGGCGTGTCCACCGTCCCTGTTCTGAACAAGGACGGCACCGACCGCAACCGCACCTCCCCCTTTGCCTTCACAGGCAACAAGTTTGAGTTCCGCATGGTGGGTTCTTCCGACTCCATCGCAGAGGCCAATGTGGCCCTCAACGCCATCGTAGCCGAGGCCTTCTGTCAGGCCGCCGACCTTCTGGAAAACGCTGAAGACTTTAACGCCGCCTGTTCCAAACTCATCCACTCCTGGATGTCTCAGCACCAGCGGATCATCTTCAACGATGACGGTTACTCGGACGAGTGGGTAGCCGAGGCTGTGCGCCGCGGGCTGCCCAACCTGCGCTCCATGGTCGATGCGGTGCCTGCCCTCACCACGGAGAAGGCAGAGAAGCTCTTCACCAAGTTTGGTATTTACACCAAGTCCGAGCTGGAGGCCCGTGCCGAGATTTTGTACGAGACCTATGTCAAGGTCATCAAAATCGAAGCCAACACCATGATCCACATGGCCGCCAAGCACTTCATCCCCACCGCCATCGCCTATACCACCCAGCTGGCCCAGTCCATTTCTTCCGTGGCCAGCGCCTGTCCCAGCGCAGATCTCAGCGTACAGAAGGGTCTGTTGGAGAAGGTCAGCCTCTGTCTGGCCGACGCCTCCGCCGCTTTGGAGCAGCTCAAGCCCCTTATGGAACGGGTAGACACCATCGAGGACATTAAGGAGATGGCCCACGCTTACCACGATGCAGTGGTTCCCGCTATGACCGCCCTGCGCATCCCCGTGGACGAGCTGGAGCTGTTGGTGGACAAGGACCTGTGGCCCGTACCTACCTACGGCGATTTGATGTTCGAGGTATAATTTCCCCTTTCACCCACAGGGGCCGCCCGGCGGCCCCTGTTTCATGGTAAATCCATCTAACGTGGATAGATGGACCCTTTCGTTCAAAAGATAGAGAAAAAGGAGCTGACACCCCCATGAAAACCCCTTTTGTCACCCTGGAGCAGCTCCAGGAGATGGTCAAAAAATACCCTACCCCCTTCCATCTTTACGATGAAAAGGGCATCCGGGAAAACGCCCGTGCCCTGCAAAAGGCCTTTGCCTGGAATCCGGGCTATAAAGAATATTTCGCCGTGAAAGCCACCCCCAATCCTCAGATCCTTAAAATCCTTCGGGAAGAGGGCTGCGGCGTGGACTGCTCCTCTCTGACGGAGCTGATGATGTCCGACCGCTGCGGATTTTCCGGGGACGAAATCATGTTCTCCTCCAACGACACCCCTGCTGAGGAGTTTGCACTGGCCGCCAAGCTGGGGGCCACCATCAACCTGGACGACATCACCCATATTGATTTTCTGAAGGATACCATCGGCTATATCCCCAAAAAGATCTCCTGCCGCTTCAATCCCGGCGGCGTGTTCCAGCTGGGAGAGAGCAAAGAGGGCTTCCAGGTGATGGACAACCCCGGAGACGCCAAATATGGCTTGACCCGGCCCCAGATGACCCAGGCCTTCCGCCGTCTGAAGGAGCTGGGGGCAGAGGAGTTTGGCATCCACGCCTTCCTGGCCTCCAACACTCTGTCCAACGACTACTACCCCGCCCTGGCTGCCATCCTCTTCCGCACCGCGGTGGAGCTGAAGGAGGAGACCGGCTGCCGCATTACCTTCATTAACCTCTCCGGCGGTGTAGGCGTGCCCTACCGCCCCGAACAGACCGCCAACGACATCTTTGCCATCGGCGAGGGGGTACGGAAAGCCTATGAGGAGATCCTGGTCCCCGCCGGCATGGGAGATGTGGCCATCTGCACCGAGTTGGGCCGCTTTCTGCTGGCCCCCTACGGCCATCTGATCACCAAGGTCCTCCACTTCAAGCACACACACAAAGAGTATGTGGGAGTGGATGCCTGCGCTGCCAACCTTATGCGTCCGGCTATGTATGGGGCCTACCACCACATCACGGTCATGGGCAAGGAAGGCGCCCCCTGCGACCACAAGTATGACGTCACCGGCGCCCTGTGTGAGAACAACGACAAATTTGCTGTGGACCGGATGCTGCCGGAAATCGAGATCGGCGATCTGTTGGTCATCCACGATACCGGGGCCCACGGCCACGCTATGGGCTATCAGTATAACGGCCGGCTGCGCTCGGCGGAGGTTCTGCTCCAGGAAGACGGCTCCACCCGCCTTATCCGCCGTGCTGAGACTCCTGAGGACTACTTTGCCACCGCAATCTGGGAGTGAATCAATTGAGCATTATGGGTGAACTGGCCATTGTCTTCGGCGTGTGCCTTCTCTGTGAGGGAGTTGTGTCTCTGCTTCCCTTCGCCTTTCCCGCCAGCGTTTTAAGCATGCTGGTGCTGCTCGGGCTTCTGCTCAGCGGCATTTTAAAAAAGGAACACATCAGCCGGGTATGCGCCTTCTTTGTAGGAAACATGGCCTTTTTCTTTCTCCCCTCCTGTGTGGGACTTCTGGAGCACTGGGGGACTTTGTCTGCAGTACTCCTCCCTTTCTTCGCTGTGGCGATACTCACTACCCCCATCGTCTATGCCGTCACCGCCTGGACAGTCCAATTTCTCATGGTCCGGCGTAAGAAAAAGGAGGAGATGAAATGAGTGACGTGATCCTCTCTTCCCCTCTTTTTGGCGTTGTGCTCAGTTGTGCGGCCTGGTGTGTAGGGCTTTGGGTACAAAAGAAGACTCGCCTGGTCCTCTTCAATCCCCTGATCGTGGCCGTGGCGGTCGTCATTCTGATCCTGGTCCTTTTCCGCATTCCCTACTCCACCTACGACCGGGGCGGCAGCCTCATCACACTTATGTTGGGCCCGGTTACCGCGGTACTGGCCTTAAATATCTATGAGCAGCGCAAGCTGCTGGGGAAATACTTCCTGCCTGTGCTCACCGGGTGTCTGGCGGGCAGCCTTACCAGCGTAGCCTGTGCCCTGCTGCTGTGCAAGACTCTGGCGGTGGAGGAGTCGATCGCCGCCTCCCTGCTTCCCAAAAGTGTCACCACTGCCATCGCCGTGGCCATCTCAGAAAGCAGCGGCGGAATTCAGAGTATCACCGTAGCTGCCGTCATCGTGGCCGGACTCACCGGAGCTCTGTTTGCTCCTTTGTTTGCCCGGATGTTCCGTATTACCGACCCGGTGGCAGAAGGAGTGGCCATTGGCGCCTGCAGCCATGCGCTGGGCACTGCAAAAGCTCTGGAAATCGGAGAACTTCAGGGAGCCATGAGCTCCATCTCCATCTGTGTGTGCGGCATCATTACCTCGGTGCTGGTACTATTCTTTCCGTAAAATTTCTGCAATTCTGGGCCATACCTCAACCGGTATGGCCCTTCTTATTTACACCGTTTCTTTTTCGTGATACACTGAGAAAAACGAGAAGGGAGCGTTTGCTATGTCTGAGGAGCTGAATACCCTACAGCAGTGGATCGATCAGAGCCATTCCATCGTTTTCTTCGGCGGAGCAGGGGTGTCTACGGAGTCAGGAATCAAGGACTTCCGCAGTGTGGACGGCCTTTATAACCAGCACTACCAATGGCCTCCTGAGGAAATTCTCAGCCGCACCTTTTTTGACCACCGGCCGGAGGAATTTTACCGGTTTTACCGGGACAAGATGCTCTGTCTGGACGCTAAGCCCAATCCCGCCCACCAGAAGCTGGCTCAGCTGGAACAGGCACGGAAATTACGCTCTGTGGTCACCCAGAACATTGATGGACTGCACCAGGCGGCAGGCTCCAAACGGGTATGGGAGCTCCACGGCTCAGTGCACCGCAACTACTGCATGAAATGCGGCAAATCCTATCCGGTGGAATGGATCCGGGACAGCAAGGGCGTTCCCACCTGCTCCTGCGGCGGAACGGTGAAGCCCGATGTGGTCCTTTACGAGGAAAGCCTGGACAGCCGGGTGCTGGAGGGTGCAGTCAACGACATTCACCGCGCCGACCTGCTGATCATTGGGGGCACTTCTCTGGCGGTCTATCCCGCCGCGGGCTTGATCAATTACTACTCCGGCAAGCACCTGGTGCTCATCAACAAGACCCCCACTCCCTATGATAATCGGGCGGATCTGATTCTCTCCGGCCCTATCGGGGAAATCTTAGGACAAATAGAAGTACGGGAGTAACGCAAAGAAACAGGCCGGAGAGTATCCTCTCCGGCCCGCTGTTTACCGTTTCTCCTTAAGCTGCCCCAATAGTTCCTGGCAGCCCTCCAGCACATCCTGCCAGGTGGTCTCAAAGTCCCCAGTATACCAGGGATCGGCCACTTCTCCCTTTCGTGAGGTGTGGTCCATAAGCAGAGAGATTTTTCCCTCCGGGTCGCCGCCACAAATACGCAGCATGTTGCGCAGGTTGGCCCGGTCCATTCCAATCAGCAGATCATAGGCCCGGTAATCCGACGGCCTCAGCTGGCGTACTGCATGACCCTCGCAGGAGATGCCATGCTCTTGGAGCTTGCGCCGTGCCGGTGGATAGACGCTGTTGCCGATCTCCTCCGTGCTGGTGGCAGCAGAAGCGATGGAAAACATACTCTCCAGCCCCGCCTGTCTGACCAGGTCTTTCATCACATATTCCGCCATAGGGCTGCGGCAGATGTTGCCGTGGCAGATAAAAAGTATTCTAATCATCTATTCAAAACTCCTTGAAAAAACTGTATTTCCTTGATTTATCGGTACTTTCCTTGCTTCTTCATTTCCTCTTGTCCGTGGCATATCGTAGCATAAATTCGCACATCTTTTCCCTCAAAAGTAGTAAAAAAAGTAGTAAATTAAGGGCTGTTTCCCCATTTTACTACTCGACATTTACTACCCTTTTCAGTTCCTCTTTTGCGTCGTCGTAACCTATATGCGTGTATGTATTCAAGGTTACTCCAATGTCAGAGTGTCCCATAAGGTATTGTAGGGTTTTAGGGTTCATGCCGCTTTTTGCCATATTAGAACAAAAGGTATGTCTGCAAACGTGCGGCGTAACTTTCGGCATTTGTACTTTATAAATACTGTTGTACTTTTCGCAGATATGCTGAAAATATTTTTCCCAGTGCAGAGCCACCATAGGCATATCATTCTTATCCAGATATAAGAAACCGCATTTGCCGTCTATCATAGGCTCCACTCTCGGCTTCTTCCTGTTGGCAATAATCCGCTCAAAGCACTCATACACTTCGTCAGACATGGGGATTTCTCTCGTCCCGCAAGTGGTCTTTGTATCTTCAATCACATATTCCATGTTTCTTTTTCGTTGGAGCTGATGATTGACACTGATTTTTCTATTCTTCATATCAATATCCGCAAGTGTCAGCCCAACAAATTCAGAGATACGCAGCCCGGTCTTAAACAGGATATATATCCCCTCATAGTATCTGCAAAAATGCTTATCGTTCGCCACAAATTCAAGGAAAGTCCTTTCCTGCTTTCTTGTGATTGCTTCTCTTGTCACGCTGTCATTCACGACAACAGTAGCAAGTTGAAATTCAAACGGATTTTTGCGTATCAAATCATCATCAACCGCCATTTGAAATGCAGGTCTAACGACACCCCTTATAGAGTGAATGGAGCTGTAACCCCGTCCGTCTTTCTGCAATTTTATCAGCCAGCACTTCGCGTCAGACAATTTAACCTTGTCAATTCTCCTTTTACCAAATTCTTCTTTTTTGATAATGTTAAGAACAAAGTTATAATTTGCTTCTGTGTTGTGCCGTACCCCTGTTTTCTGTAACAGGTACTTTCTAACCAGTTGTTCCACCGTCATTTCTCCGCCGCGTGGGACGATTTCATCATCAATATCTTTTAATATCAATTTTTCCTTTTCCCTTAACGAAAGGTCGTCCCGTTTTCCTGGCGGGGTCTTATCTGTCTTTTCCAGTTTCCAACTGTAAACAAACTGTGGTTTCCCGGTTGTATCAATATATTTGTACGCATATCTTCCGTCCCGGCGTTGGCTCTCTCCGCTGCGGAGAATACGATTTCGGCTGTCCCGCCTTTTCCCGCTCATGTCCATGCTCCTTTCATACAAAAAGAGCCCTGCCGTGATATACTAAATTATACCATAGGCAGAACCCCTTTTCTATTCTTAATTTAAGCAGCACTGAAAGCGGAAATGCCTGAACAGCTATCCGGCATTACTACTGCTTACATCATTGTCATATTGATGTTAAATCATCTAAAAATTTCTCAAATTGTTTTCTTTTTACCAAAAATTTCACTCCATTTTGAATGATAAAACCAGAGTCCAGATTATCAGAAACGATTTTTCTTAATTTCTTTTCGCCAATATTGAAATATGCCGACGCTTCTTCAATCGTTAAACAAAATTTATCTTTTATTTGAACCTGTTTATCATCAATCATTGAA
>CALWVV010000026.1 GCA_944385035.1 uncultured Oscillospiraceae bacterium
GTGGTGGGAACAACAGGGCTCGAACCTGTGACCCCATGCTTGTAAGGCATGTGCTCTACCAGCTGAGCTATGCTCCCGAAGCGGCCGCCTCACTTGCGACGGCTTGATTATTATACAAGAGGAACCAGCACTTGTCAACAGGAAAATCACATTTTTCCACGAAAAATTTTTGAGGCTGGTTTTTGGTGGAAAAGGCTCTTTTTGCAGGTGTTTTTTGAAGGAAGCGGCTGTTCTTGACAAGGGCGGGGAATAATGACATAATGAAGCCACATGGCCCGGCCTGGAAAAATGAGGCGGACCCATGGCTGATGAGAGAATAAGGAGGGCTTCCCATTATGAGCGATCAGGTAAAGCGGATCGGAGTGCTGACCAGCGGAGGCGACGCGCCCGGAATGAACGCAGCGGTACGGGCCGTTGTGCGTACGGCGATAGGTCAGGGGATCGAGTGTATTGGAATCCGGCGGGGCTGGAGCGGCTTGATCTCCAATGACTTTGTGCGGCTGAACAGCTCCAGCGTCAGCCATATCATCAACAAGGGCGGCACCATCCTCTATACAGCCCGCAGCGAGGAGTTTATGGACCGTAAGGGCAGAGAAAAGGCCATCGGCACCTGCAAGCTCCTGGGGCTGGACGGTATTGTGGCCATCGGCGGCGATGGCACCTTCCGGGGAGCCCTGGCCCTGTCCCGCCAGATTGCGGAGAGCGGACAGAAGCTGAGTGTGGTAGGCATTCCTGCTACCATTGACAACGACATCGGCTGTTCCCACTATACCATTGGCTTTGACACCGCCTGCAATACGGCCATCGAGTGCATCGATAAGCTTCGGGACACGATGCAGTCCCACGAGCGCTGCTCGGTGGTAGAGGTCATGGGCCGCCACGCGGGGTATCTGGCCCTGTATGTGGGCATTGCTGTGGGCGCTACGGCGGTACTCATCCCGGAGCGGCCTCTGGACTTTGAAAATGACGTGGTGGAGAATATCCGCCGTGCTCGTCTGGCCGGTTCTACCCATTACATGGTGGTTACGGCTGAGGGTGCGGCCAGCGCCTTCGAGATTGCCAGCCGCATTAAGGAAGAGATCGGCATTGATCCCCGTGTGACTGTGCTGGGCCACATCCAGCGGGGCGGTTCTCCCTCGGCACGGGACCGGGAGACGGCCAGCCGCATGGGCTATGAGGCAGTACAGGTTCTGATGGCCGGAAAGGGCAACCGGATCGTGGCCACACGGGACGGACGGATCGTGGATCTGGACATGGAGGAGGCTCTGGCCATGACCAAGGCCTTTGAGATGGACCGGTATGATGTACTGGAAGCGCTGACCAACAACGATTCGTTTGGCTGCAACCGGTAAATGAAAACCGAGGGGAATGGTTCCCCTCGGTTTTTTTACATAGATTGAAGAATTTCTTCCAGCTCTTCCTTGGAGTAATGGTACACCTGATCACAGAACTGGCAGGTAAGCTCCGCCTTGCCCTGGTCCTGAATGAGCTCACCCAAATCCTTTTTGCCCATGCTGATGAGGGCGCGGGTCACCCGGTCACGGGAGCAGTAGCACCGGTACTCCACCGGGTGTTTTTCCAGAATTTCCAGATCAAAATCCTTCAGCACAGCCCGCAAAAGCCCTTCACCGTCCAGACCGTCGGCCAAGGCGTGGCTCACGGAGCCCATGGCGTGGACCCCCGCTTCGATCTTGGTGATCATGTCCTCGCTGGCACCGGGGAGCAGCTGAATGAGATAGCCGCCTGCGGCGGTGACACTCTGGTCCAGCCCCACCAGGACCCCCAGAGCGCAGGCGGTGGGGATCTGCTCGCTTTCCACAAAATACATGGCCAGATCGTCGGCGATTTCCCCGGAGAACAGCCCGATGGACCCTACATAGGGCTCTTTCAGGCCAATGTCCTTGATCACAGTGAGGGTGCCGTCCTGGCCCACTGCCGCTCCCACATCCAGCTTGCCCTGGTACTTTTCCATCAGCTCCACATGAGGATTCTGGACATAGCCCCGGACGTTGCCTTCACAGTCGGAAACGGCCAGAATAGTACCCAGAGGGCCGCCTCCTTTGATCTGGAGAGTAAGGGACCCCTCTTCCTCCTTGAGCATATCGCCCATCATGGAGGCGCCCAAGAGTGCCCGTCCCAAGGCTGCGGTGGCCATAGGCAGCAGGGTGTGGATATTCCGGGCCCGTTCCACCAAATCCCGGCCGGTGACGGCCACTGCCTTGACCAGGCCGTCTCCGGTAATTGATCTCGTCGTGCATACTTGATTAATCCTTTCTTGCCGCGAAAAATACACGTCCCTCCCCCTGAACGGGAGGACGCATTTTCAGCTCGCCATAGGTTTTGATGTCCCGGAAGCCCGCCTGTTCCAGCATGGCGGTAAGCTCCTCCAGGGAATAGGCCCGCTCCTGGTGGAGCTCTTCGCCCCGTTCCCACAGGCCCGTCTCCTCATCCAGACGGAAGATGTCCATAAAATAGGAGCAAATTCCACTGCGGCGGGAAAATTCTCCCCGCCACACACAGTAGGTGTCCTCCGTCTCGTCCAAAAACACCTGGCCGTCCATAGCCTGGAGCTTCTGGGGGGTGTTCACATCAAAGAGAAAGAGACCTCCGGGCATAAGAAACAGGTGGACTCGCTCAAAAGCCTTTTGGAGCAGCTGGGGGCGGGTCACATAGTTGACACTGTCCAAGCAGCATACGCAGGCATCGATCGTCCCATACAGATCCAGCTTGTCCATGCTCTGACACAGGAAGATGGGCTCAATGGGGCCCACACCCCGGTTTTTTTCTGCCGCCTCGGCGAGCATCTCCGCTGAGAGGTCCACCCCGATCATCTCATACCCCCGCAGGGCCAGCTCATGGGTGAGAGAGCCGGTGCCGCAGGCCAGATCCAAAACGGTTTTGCCCGGCAGACCCCGGCGGGCAAAGTGCTTTTCGATGTAGTCGGCCCAGGCGGCGTAGTCCACATCATAGGTCAGCCGGTCGTAACAGCCGGCCAGAAAATCGTAGCTGCTCATTCTTCCTCTTGCTCTTGCTTGCGCAGCCGGGGGATCACGGCCCGGTAGCCATCCGCTCCGTAATGAAGACAGCGGTTTACCCGGCTGATGGTAGCGCTGGAGGCACCGGTGCGCTCGAGAATATCACTGTAAATAAGCCCTTCATCCAGCAGCATGGCCACATCCATCCGCTGTTCCATGGCCTTCAGCTCCGACACGGTGCACAGGTCCTGGAGGAAGCGGCGGCACTCCTCCTCGGTCTCCAGGGCGGCAAATGCCCGATACAGGGTATCACTGGCGGGTTTGTCCAGAAATTTTGACATGGTGTTGTCCTCCTTCATCTGCGATATGGCAAACCAAAAAGTGCCAATCTTCGAGCCGTATACATTTTAGCACTGTGCCATATAAAAGTAAACAATATTCTGTAAATTTTCTTTTGCGATTTACCGTAAAAGGGAAGCTTTTTTGACCACAGGCGCATAGGATGAGGAAAAGACGGAAGGGGGGGCCCGTTATGAGCCGGGAAAATGGGGTCCAGGTGAGCTGGCAGGAGGTACATCGCATTCTGACCTTGGAAGGGGAACCGGTATTGGAGTATACCCTAAGCTGGCCTGAGGTATCCGGAGCCGGGCTGGGAGGCAGGTGGATCACGCGCTACTATGCCCGTCTGGCCCGGAGTTGGCGGGAACGGTGGGAGCGGGAGGTCTATTGGAAGGCCTGTTTGGAACTGGGGGAGCGAAGGGAGCGGGCGCGGCCCTTTACACCCTGGCAAGGGGAGCTGCGGGGCGAGGTCGCCCTGTTGGAGGGAGGACTGCTCAGTCTGCGCTTTACCGGATGGGAGACCAGGGGAGACGGGCGTCCTAACCGGGTGCGCTGGGGAGACGTATGGAAGGTGCGCCAGGGAGCTCCCTGTCCCTTAAAGGCGCTTGTGGGGAAAAAGCGGGGATGGAAGAGACGGCTATGGGAGGAGCTGGTCCGCCAGGGAGAGGGCAGAAGGGCAGGGGGAGATCTGTTCCTGGACGGGGATTGGACCCAAAAAGCCCAGGCGGCCCGGCCTTTGGAGGGCTGGTGTCTGACCCAGGATGGGATCGAGGTCTCTTTGCCCCAAGCAGCAGCTGCTCCGGCAGCGGAGGGCTGCCCGGTGTTTACACTGACGCTGGAGCGGCAGGATAAGGCATAAAAAAGGCCGCCGATCGGCGGCCTTTTTTATGCAAATATGGATCAAAGGCGGGTCTCAAGGGGGGTTCCTACCACGAAGTGCTCCTCAGACAGCTGCCGCAGCAGAGTGGACAGGACCCGTGCTCCGTCTTCATTTCCGGACAAGGTGAGGTACGTGACCAGATTCCGGCCTTCCAGGCGGCCCATAATACGGCTGCAATAGGCGGACACACCGATGCTGGAGGAGGGCTCCAGCAGCAGAGTCTCATCCCAGCAGACCCAGCCGGCCTGTTCCAAGGCGTCCATCTGATCCTGGGGCACATAGGCCAGTGTGGTGCGGGTAAGGGTGAGCTGTTCCAGTGCACGCTGTCCCTGTTCCAGCAGCTGTGTGCTCTCCTCAACCGTCTCACCCATGGCCAGGATCCCCACGCTGTGACCGGTGCCCAGCATCCGGCGCACCAGGTCTCCCTGGGACTGAAGAAGTTCCGGGGTCAGGAAAAATGCCCCAAAGCGCCCGGCGGTGTCCAGGGTGTTGAGGATGGAAGGGATGCTCTCCCCGCTCTCGCAGCGGATGGCCAGATAGGTGGGAATGTTGGTGGGGGTGACCTCTTCCTCCTTACCGATCTCCTCACCCGGAACGGCGCTGGTCCCAGGTGTGGTGGTGGTCTCACCGGGGCTGAGGCTCTGGGTATAGGCCTGGAGACGGCGATCCAGCAGATAACCTGCTGCACCAATAAAGGCGGCGTCGTCCAAAACCACCTCGTCGGTCATGATCCGGATGAGATAACTCTGGGGGAAGTCGGGCAGGGTGTTATAGGACCAGCTCAAGCCGAAAAAGTTGCATACCATTTCCAAAGGGAGGTAGGGCTTTCCGTTTCGCATGATGGCCCGGTAGGGAAACACCTCCCCGGTCAGATCATCCCGGCAGGTGCCCGAGACTAGGTCGAAGGTGAGCATCTGCTGGCGCAGGTTATAGAGGGTGACCGAGGTTTTGGTACGGCTGTTGTAGCTGACGGTGATCCCCAGATCCGTCTGGGTGGAGTTGAGATTTTTATCAAAAAGAGTATAGGGCACATAGAGCGTTCCGCCGGACCAAAAGGGCATGGTGTCCGAAGTGAGAAACTCGATGCGTTCGTTAATGGCAGTGAAATAGAGGTCTGCGGCGGAGGCGGGCAGGGGCAGGAACAGCCCCAGGCACAAAACCAGGGTAAGCAGGGTGACGGCCGTGCGGCGCAGGGATTTCATGGGGCGGTTCCTCCTTTCCAGCGCAGTTGCGCAAACTATTATATCATAGTATAATCGGATGGGCAAGCTCCCCTAAGGCGGCGAAAGACCGGGTTTTAATGGGATTTTAATGTGAGATAAACGGGCTTTCAACCCATCTGTGGTATGGTTGGAGCAAACTAAGGGCGACAGCCGGGAAAGGAGGGTGGCAGACATGGAGATCACACTGGAGCAGGTGGAGCAGCTGCGGGAAAAGACCGGCGTTACCTACGCCCAGGCCAAGCAGGCCTTGGAATACAGCGGTGGAAACCTGCTGGATGCCATCATCTATTTGGAGGAGCGGGGAGCGATTCCTCGGGAGGAGGGGGCGTATTTCTCTACACGCAGCGAGATGCCGCCGCCCCCGCCGCCGGTTACGCAGGCACTGTCTCCCCTGGGGGAAAAGAAGGGCCGGAAGGAAAAAGAAAAAAAGCCGGGAAGCGTTCGGGTGAAGGTGGTCTGGTCCAAAGGCAGCGGAAGGAACCTGTTTACCACCTTACGCCGCTGGCTCATTGACAATGAGCTGGAGATCTGGCGCAAAGACAAGCCTATCACCGCTCTGCCGGTGCTTATTTTGGTACTGCTGCTGTTTTTTGCCTATTGGCTGGTGATTCCGGTGCTCATTCTGGGGCTGTTTGTGGGCTTTCGTTACCGCTTTTCCGGTCCCGACCTGGAGCGGGAGGATTTAAACGGCGTGATGGGCAGTGTGGCGGACACGGCGTCGGAGTTGGGCCGCCAGGTGATGGACGAGCTGAAGCTTCAGCATGAGAAGCATGAGACCGACAAGAGCAAGGACGAAGAGAAGCCGTAAGGATATGAGGTGAGATCCATGGGAGAACGGATCCTCCTGGTGGAGGACGAAGAGAAATTAGCCCGGATGGTGGAGCTGGAACTGAAGTATGAGGGCTACACCGTGGAGAAGGCCTTTGATGGCCGGCAAGGCCTGGAGCGGGCGCTGAGCGGGGAGTTTGATTTGATCCTGCTGGATATTATGCTGCCCCAGCTTTCCGGGATGGAGGTGCTGCGCCGGCTGCGCAAGGAGAGCCGGGTCCCCGTCATCATGCTCACCGCACGGGACAGCGTGATGGACAAGGTGTCCGGTCTGGACTCCGGGGCGGACGACTATGTGACCAAGCCCTTTGCCATTGAGGAGCTGCTGGCCCGCATTCGGGCGGCCCTGCGCAATCAGACGGGGCCAGGGACGGGGACATGCCTTTCCGCCGGAGAGGTGTCCATGGATGTGGAGCGCCACCAGGTCACCGTGAGAGGAACCCCGGTGGAGCTGACGAAGAAGGAATTTGACCTTCTGCGCCATCTGCTGGAGAACAAAGGGCGGGTCCTTTCCCGAGAGGCCCTGCTGGATGCGGTGTGGGGCTTTGACTTTGTGGGCGAAACCAACTCCGTAGATGTGTACATCCGCTTTTTGCGGGGCAAGCTGGACGACGCCTTTGGCATCAAGCTCATCCACACCGTCCGGGGAGTGGGCTATGTCATTAAGGAAGACTAGGGAGGAACATGCTATGGTGATCGTATACCGTTCCAACACCGGCTTTACCAAGGAATATGCCGAAATGCTGGGCAAGACGGAGAAGATGAAAGTCTATAGCCTTGCCCAGGCCGGCGGGCTGGATAAGGGTACTGAGGTCTTTTTCATGGGGCCGCTGATGGCCGGTCACATCACTGGCGTGGACCAGGCGGTGAAGCGCTTTCAGGTGAAGGGGGTGTGCGGCGTGGGCATGTCCCCCGCATCCCAACAGACGCTGGACACCTTGGCCAAGGCCAACTATGTGCCTGACGCGCCTATTTTTTACCTCCAGGGAGGCTGGGCCCCGAAAAAGGTGGGGTGGATCAAGCGGCGGATGGTGAACATGGTGACCCGTTCCATGCGCCAGTCCCTGCGGGACAAGGGCAGCCGCCGCACGCCGGAAGAGCAGCGGCAGCTGGATTTTTTGGAAAAAGGCGGCAGCTTTGTGGCCTTTGAACACCTGGAGGCCATCCGGGCCTGGATGAAGGACCAGAAGTAAACATCCTGCATGTCAGAGGAAAGGGGGGAGACCGCCATGGGCAGACAACACCATAAATTTCAGTCGCCACCTCCGGCGGATCCCATCTCCGCGGCTCGGGATTCCTCTCTGGCGTTCCGGCTGAACATCGGATTTTTTTTGCGGCAGCTGGGAGTTTTTCTGGTAATGGACCTGCTGTTGCTGCTGATGATCACCCTGGGGATGGTCCTCTATGCGGAAAACCGCTGTGCCAGCGTGGCCGCCCTGGTAGCGGAGCGGGGGGTACCCACCCAGGAGGCACTGGCCTGGATGGAGGCCAGCGACTACACCATCACCCCGCTGGAGGAGGAGCCGGGCTTTTACGGTCAGGAGGAGGGCAGTGGAGCAGAGGGCCAGACCCTGATGGCCTTCCCCTTTTTGCCCCAGCACCCGGAGACGGCGGGCGGGGTGCGCTCCTGGGATCTCGGGTCCTACTATACCATCGCGCTGTCCAATAACGGCCAGCCCTACTCCATTACCGTGGACCTGTCCGGCATTGCCCGCACCGTCTATTGGGCGGGGCTGGTGCTGCTGGTGTGTCAGGGCCTGTCCCTGCTGACGGGCCTTCTAAGCAGTAAGCGCTCCATTCGAAAGGTGCTTCGGCCCATCCAGGAGCTAGCAGCCACCGCCGCCCGGCTCAACTCTATGACCCACATGTCCCGGCGGGAGCTGGAAAACCTGACCGGGGAGTTGGAGAAAATCGACGCCAAGCACCTGGACAGCCGCATTGATCTGCCTGCCACCCAGAAGGAGCTGCGTTCCCTGGCCCAGGCCATCAATGGGATGATGGACCGGGTGAACCAGGCCTACGGGGCTCAGATGCGCTTTGTCTCCGATGCAAGCCACGAGCTGCGTACCCCCATCGCCGTCATCCAGGGCTACGCCGCTCTGCTGGACCGGTGGGGGAAGGAGGACCCGGAGGCCCTTCAGGAGTCCATTGACGCCATCCGGGGGGAGGCCGCCTCCATGGAGCGGCTGGTAGAGCAGCTTTTGTTTCTGGCTCGGGGAGACAACGACTCCCAGCCGGTGAAACGGGAGCGGGTGGATCTCACTGCTCTGGCTGGAGAGGTGCTCCGGGAGGAGGAGATGATTCACCCCCAGCGGGTCTTCCTGCCCCGGTGGGAGGAGGAGCCGGTGGCGGTGTACGCCGATCCGGGGCTTGTGAAGCAGGTACTGCGGATTCTGATGGACAACGCCTTGAAGTATAGCCCCCCAGAGGGGAAAATCTATCTCCGGGTGACCCAGAGTCCCGGTTATGCCCGCCTCACCGTCCAGGATGAGGGAATGGGAATTCCCCCACAGGACATCCCCCACATCTTCGAGCGATTTTACCGCACAGATCGGTCCCGCGACCGGAAAACCGGGGGAACGGGGCTGGGGCTGGCCATTGCCCGGTGGATCGTGGAACGCCACGGGGGATGGTTTGAGGTGGTGTCACGGGTGGATGTGGGCACCCGCCTCACTGCAGTGCTGCCCTTGATGGAGGAAAAGGGGGAAAAGAGCCTATGAACCTGCGCATGGCCCGGCCGGAGGATGCCTGGGCACTGCTGGAGATTTACCGGCCCTACATTGCCACCACCGTGACCTTTGAGTATGTCTGTCCCAGTCTGGAGGAATTTCAGGGGCGTATCGTCCACACCCTGGAGCGGTATCCTTACCTGGTGCTGGAGGAGGAGAGCCGGATGTTGGGCTACGCCTATGCCCACCCCCTGGCCCAGCGGGCGGCCTACGGCTGGAGCGCAGAGCTGTCCATTTACCTGGAGAAACAGGTACGGGGGAGGGCGCTGGGAGCCAGGCTTTACGGGGCTTTGATGGAGCTGCTTTCCCTCCAGGGCGTGCGTACAGCCTGCGCCCTGGTGTCCAGTCCCAACCCACACAGCGAGGCCTTCCATGAGAAAATGGGCTTTGCCTGTACGGGGCTGCAGGAACGTGTGGGGTATAAAAACGGCCGCTGGTTGGGGCTGTCCTTTTACCAGAAGGCCATTGGTCCCTATGACCGGGAGCCCAGGCCGGTCCGGGTTCTGGGGGAGCTTTCGGAAGAAGAAATTACCCAGGTATTGGAACGATATTCCATGGAAATATAAAATTCCCACAGGGAAAGCCCTGTGGGAATTTTTATTCTTGGTACAGCTTATACCTGGACACGCTCGATGCCCTCCACGGCGGCGGAGACCATGGACTCAATGTCCAGGGCCTGCTCGGCAGCCTCGATCTCCTCCAGAGTGGGGCGCAGCCGGGGGTGCCGGGGGGTAAAGACGGTGCAGCAGTCCTCGTAGGGGAGAATGGAGGTGTCAAAGGTGCCGATCTTCCGGGAGATCTGGACGATGTCCTCCTTGTCCATCCCGACCACCGGGCGAAGGATGGGCAGTTTGACCACCGCTCCAGTGACGGTCATGGCCTCCATGGTTTGGCTGGCCACCTGACCCAGGCACTCGCCGGTGACCAGGGCTTTGGCCCCGCACCGCTGGGCTACCCGCTCAGAGATGCGCATCATAAACCGGCGCATAATAAGGGTAAACAGCTCCGGCGGGCAGGAGCGGCGCAGTTCTTCCTGAATGGCGGTGAAGGGGACCACATGGACGGTGAGCCGGCCGCACCAGGGGGTGAGCAGCCGGGCCAGCTCAAGGACCTTCTCCTTGGCCTCGGGAGAGGTATAGGGGTAGGAGAAGAAGTGGACCATCTCCAGAGCCACGCCCCGCTTGGCAATCATCCAGGAGGATACGGGGGAGTCGATGCCCCCGGACAGCAGGGACACTGCCCGGCCGTTGATGCCCACGGGCAGGCCGCCCGCGCCGGGCTCAGGGTCGGCGTGGACAAAGGCGGCGTAATCCCGGATCTCCACATGGACGGTGAGCTCCGGGTGGTGTACGTCCACCTGGAGGTTGGGGTAGAGCTCGTCCAGCTCTCCGCCCACATACTGGCTGAGTTGGATGGAGGTCATGGGGAAGGTCTTATCCGCCCGCTTCGTCTCCACCTTAAAGGTTTTTGCGGTGGAGAGCTTGTCATCCAGATACTCTCGAGCAGCGGCCAGGATGGCATCCTTGTCCTTCTCACAGGCGCGGGCACGGGAAAGGCCGACTACACCGAATACCTTCGTGAGGGCTTCCCAGGCTCCATCCATGTCGCACTGGTCGTTCATGGGCTCCACATAGGTGGTGGACTGGCGGGTATAGACCCGGAACTGGCCCAGGTTATTGAGCCTGCGGTAAATGTTGGCCTGAAGCTTGTCTTCAAAGCTGCGGCGGTTCAGTCCTTTGAGGACCAGCTCACCCAGCTTGAGTAGTATCATTTCGTTCATGTTTATGATCCTTTCTTCGTCTGCGGTAGCGCCGGCGGCCCTTGGAGCCGCCCCGGCAGGGATAGTGTGTTCCGGTTTTGGCCCGGCCATAGTCCTTCAGTACGGCCTGCGTCAGGTCGGGTATCCCCTGGTGACCCGTCCAGTGTCCGTCCTCTCTCTGAGAGAGGGTCAGCCGGCAGAGAAAATGACCGTGGCTGGGGCAGAGAAGGTCGGTGTAATAGGTCCCAGGCTGGAAAAAGTTCCAGGACTGGATCCAGATGGGTTCTCCACACAGGGGACAGGCGCCCTTTCGGGCGGCGCGGCTGTTCAGCGCGGACCGAAGGGAGGGGTGTGGACCTACCGGGTGGCTGGGCTGGGGGGGATAGGGGTGCATGAGATAGCGCAGGGTCCACCTGGGCCGGGCGGACAGCTCCAGCAGATCTTCCGGCACCCAGGCGGCGGTAAGGGCGGTGTACATAGCGTCGTGGAGGGCATTATGGTAGGAGAAGCACTCCGGAATCTGACAGTACTCCACCGCCCACCACAGGGCAATGTTCTGCAGGGTGCCCATGGTGAGGGAAAAGGCAGTCTGCAGGTCGTAGATGGCCTGGGGCTCCAGAGTGGGGAGCCTCCAATAGCGGGCGTTCTGATTTAATGTGTCAAAATCGTCGGCCCCCCAGGCAGCAAAGTCTGTCTCTCCGCCGCACCAGCTGAGAAAGCTATGGTAGGCGGTGGGAAAGTCCAGGGTGGAGGTGAGGGAGGCATCGATTTCCGGCAGGGCCTTGGCGGTGCGATTGAGGCGGCGGTGCACTTGGGGCTTGATGAATACGTTAAAGGTGTCTACAATCCGTGTGCCTGGACGGTCCAGGCGTACTGCGCCGATCTGCAATATTTCGTCCAGGGGCGTTTTGTCATACCCTCGGTTCCACTCCAGATCCAGAACGATCAAGCCCTCGCCTCCTTTTCTGTATACTCTATAGGACGATAACACATCCTGGCCCTCCCGTCAATAAAAAGCAGCTCTGTTTGTTCCAAAGCACGGGAAAAAAGGGAAAAAGCCCCTTGCAAATTTTAAAAAACCGCGCTATACTCCCCTTGTCTCCGCCTATGGCGGGATAAATTTGCGCTGCATCCACAGAGGTGGAGCGGCAGCAGGAGGAATTGAATATGAAACGCAAAACCAATGTACGCTATCTGTCGGAACTGGCACTGCTGACGGCCCTGGTGCTCATCATGGCCTATACCCCACTGGGTTATTTGAAGACCCCTTGGGGTGTGGAGATCACCTTCATCGTCATCCCGGTGGCAGTGGGGTCCATTATTCTGGGACCCATGGCGGGAGGATTTCTGGGATTGGTGTTTGGCTTGACCAGCTTCTTCCAGTGCTTTGGGGCCAGTCCTCTGGGGGCTATGCTGCTCCAGGTCAATGCCCTGGGCACCTTTTTCTGCTGTGTGGTCAACCGGGTGCTGGTGGGTGTGATTCCCGGACTTCTCTACAAGCTGCTGGGACGCTTTGACCGCACCAGAGTGGCAGGAATTGCCCTGTGCTGCTTTCTCACTCCGGCGCTGAACACGGTATTGTACATTGTGGGCAACTGGTTTATTTTTGCAGACACCTGGCTGAATATCTCCGTTACCACCTATGGCTATTCCGGAGCGGGCGGTATCAGTTTACTGGCCTTTATGATGGGCTTGGTGGCGGTCAACGGCCTGGCGGAGGCGGCATCCTGTCTGGTGCTGGGTACTGCCGTGTGTAAGGCGCTGCAAAAGACAGTCAACCGGAGAGAGGTAGAACTGGCATGAAGGAAATCGGTATCATGGAGGTAGGAGGCTTCCGGGTGGGCCATGCCCAGGATTTGGAAGCCGCCACCGGCTGCACGGTGATTCTCTGCGATCGGATGAGCCCTGCCGGACTGGATGTCCGGGGCGGAGGCCCCGCTTCCAGGGAATCCCAAATCCTCAATCCCGTGGCTGCAGCGGAGGGGATCAACGCGGTGCTCCTGTCGGGGGGAAGTGCCTTTGGACTGGATGCGGCCGGAGGTGTACAGCGGTATCTGGAGGAGCGGGATATTGGCTTTGACGTGGGGGTGACGAAGGTTCCCCTGGTGAGCCAGTCCTGCCTGTTTGATTTGACCGTGGGCCGCAAGGATGTGCGTCCTACCGCTCAAATGGCGTATGAGGCCTGTGAAAAGGCAACCTATGAGGCCCCGGCTCAGGGCAATGTGGGCGTAGGCACCGGCTGTTCCATTGGCAAGTACCGGGGAATGGAGCGGGCCATGAAGTCCGGTTTCGGTACCTGTGCCTTCCAGGCAGGGGCGTTGAAGGTGGGAGCCTTGGTGGCAGTGAATGCGCTGGGAGATGTGTACGGCCCCGACGGAAAGCCAGCTGCAGGTCTTTTGAATCCAGAAAAGACAGGCCTATCCAGCACGTTGGAGGAGATGTTCTCCGATGTGACCCTGGCAGAGAATCTTTTTACCGGGAATACTACGCTGGGCGTGGTGGTAACCAATGCAAAATTTCATAAGACTCAGCTTTGTAAGATCGCCGGTATGACGCATAACGGATATGCACGGGCTATCCGTCCGGTGCATACGACTGCCGATGGGGACAGCATTTATGCCCTGTCCCTGGGAGATGTGCAGGGGGACGTAAACGTAGTGGGAGCCCTGGCTGCTCAGGCCATGGAGCAGGCGATTCTCCGGGCTGTACAGTCGGCTCGGTCAGCGTATGGCCTTGTGGGCTGGGAGACCCTATACGGAAGATGAAAAAACGGCGGCGGGACACCTCCCGCCGCCGTATATTATGACTGGTCTGAATGAGCAGTGAAAAAATTTCACCTGGGGATTGTTTTCTGGGATAGACTCTGGTATACTTACTTGCAAGGTCAAAATTTGAGCGGTAGTTTAAATAACTCGCTGGGTTTGGGAGTATACCTGGCCCATCCATGAGGGAAAAAGTCCAACCCCACAATCCGCTGGGACACTAGCAGAAGCGGGAACCTTTTCCGAGAAGCCGTTGGTCAAAAAGCGCCCAAGACCACATGAAAGACCACAGATAAAACAATTCCATAACCGGGTGTAGCGCAGTTGGTAGCGCGCCTGCTTTGGGAGAATACGCCCAGGCCACCCCACAACTTCATATCCGGGTGTAGCGCAGTTGGTAGCGCGCCTGCTTTGGGTGCGTGAGGCCGGAGTTCGAGCCGCACTTCTCCAAAATCCCGGAAAGCTCTGGGACGCTAAGGCCGACGGAGTTTTGCCCCTCGCCGGGAACTGGTCAAAAACCGGCGTTGACCCCATATTTGACCACAGTTGAAAAACTTCATAACCGGGTGTAGCGCAGTTGGTAGCGCGCTTGCTTTGGGAGCAAGATGCCGGGAGTTCGAGTCTCCCCACTCGGACCATTTTTGTCAGAAAAACCGCCATTCCGGGCGGTTTTTCTGCATTTAACGTTAAAATTTATTTGTATTCAAGAAATGTGGAGGTGATATATGGGTGCAGTTTCTGTTTCTGAGTATGCTGCGTCGCTAAACGAGGATTAACAGCGGTATATTAACGCATTTTTGGAACTTATGAATGTGTATATTTTGACTAACCAATGAGGTCTCCCTTTTCATGTCCATGTAGCTGATAGGAGAAGAGATGTATGACGGATATATCGTGGTTCCTATTGCGAAGGCTCAGTCCTCTACTCATTCGACGAGGAATTCCTTAATCGTTTGACAGAGACTCTGCCTGCCTGTAAAAAGGGAAAACGATGCATTACCACTTATGAGGTATAGATTGAGAAATATCGCACGGAATGATATAGTAATTATTATAAAGTTTATATCGTGGATAGGAGGTAAACTATGCCTGATTTAAGAGATTATTTCTTCCAAAGGAAAAATATCGACTTTGTTAAGAAGACTCTGGGGAAGGAACTCTGGATACAAGTGTCAGGAAATAGGAATATGGATGCATCTTCTGCTGTGTTTTGGGCAGCTTTAATGCCTGTCGAAAATATCGACGAAGCTTACAGAGATTGTTCTTGGAACAGTCATATAGGAACGCAATGTCCCGGCTTTATAGAATACGGGGACAAAATAACATATGAGGCAAATCCTCTGAGTTTTGATTCATGCTTGAATATAGTACATTATAGGGACTTCTATGGAATTAAGCCAAGCTATGTTGAGATTTCAGAAGAATTCCGTCTGCTGAACAATTTATACCATGATACAAATACCAATATTTTTTATGAGATTGAAAATAATGGAGAATGTGCCGAAGTTGCTAAAATCACAAACGATGATTGCGTATATATAAAACTCAAAAGCTTGATGAGATATGCTGCAGCGAAACAAATGGCACTTTTATTGTTTTTTGATATTCGGGTTAAGATTCCTGGCTCGTTGTTGGAGAATGGACTTGAAGCGTTTTCTGATACTGTGAAGGAGGATGGCCTTTTCTTTGGTTTATGGGGAGACGAACAAAGAATTCCCGAAACATATTCATACAGTGTTTTAATGGGGAAAAAGATTCTGATGCCAAAACCCGTAGAAGAATGCGGATATGCACCATATTCTTATAATAAAGCAAAAGAATACCTCGATTATATTATTGGGATAGACGAATATGGAGAACCTAAAAGTTATACATCAAATCCCGATAAATTATCAAATTATTTTGGAGCAAATCCCGGTGCCCCTCATTATTTAACACCAGTCTTTTTCAAGAAAGATGTGTTACAAAGATACTTATCTCGCCCTGATATTTTCAGTGTTGAGGCAGGATACCTTCGCTGCCAACAGCTCTGGGGGATTGAAATCGACAATGAACACAAAGATGTAGTGTCAGTATACTTGGGGGATCTTGGGAGGGATTTGCCGGCTCAGGAGCAAGCACATTGGAAACAGTATAACATTGCTACAGATGAAAACCTTAGCACAAATGCGATTAAAAAAGATTTTTTGTGTGCTTTTACACGGCCGGAAATTTCTGATTTAAAGTTCAAATCGAACTTTGAGCAGTTTGTGGATGCTTGGAGGAAAAAGTATCAATGGGATTTGTTTCTACCTCTTTCTCAGGATGATGAGTACAATTTTAAGACTTTACATCTCCCGATAACGGGCGGTCAGGAAGAATTTGACCATTTGGTGTTATCTTTGGTGAAAACAATAATTGACTCACTGAACGAAAAAGAAATTGTTAAACAATTCAAAAATTCAACCGATCTCAAGGGAGGAATTAGCAAGTTAGAATGCTGGCTTTCCGAGTTAAACCTTTCTGATTACCAGCAGCAAATTAAGTTTTTGCGTAATTTACAGGAACTTCGGTCGACAGGTACTGGACATCGCAAGGGAAAAGGATACAAAAAAATTGCCGAAGTATTTGGGTTGGATACTGATAATTATGTTGATGTTTTTGACAGGATCTTATTACAAGCAAATGCATTTATCCTGTTTTTAACTACAAATTTTTTGCCGAGTGATTCTTAATGTGCATACCAGGTAGCACTTTTTTTTGGGGGGGGGGATAGAGATAATGCCCTCAGCATTACCTGTGAATTATCCAGAGATGGTTGTTGAAAAGTCCGAAGGACTGACGACATCAGAGAGAAAGTTGGCTGCCCTGGGTTATCAAACATTTTTGAGGTTGTGGAGTTATCCGAATCCCTACAAACTACAGCCGAACGGAAAAGAACTGTGTGATTTATTAGTTGTCTTTGATAACCACATAATTATTTTCTCAGATAAAGACTGTGTATACGGAAACTCCGGCAATCCTAAAGTTGACTGGAGACGGTGGTATAAGCGGGCAATTCAGAAGTCAGCAGAGCAACTGATTGGTGCAAAGAATTGGATTAACCGCTATCCGGATAGGATTGCTGTAGATGCAAAATGCAGCAAAAAACTTCCATTGGAAATTAAAATCACTGCAGAAACGAAATTCCACTTAATAGCAATTGCCCATGGAGCAACGGAGCCATGCAAAAAGTATTTCGCTGGCGGTGATGGGGGACTCATAGTTGATAGCAGTATTGTTGGTGATATGCACATCAACGAGGACTGTGAGCCATTTTACATTGGCCAAGTATTTAACGAGCCTCAGACATTCATCCATATTTTTGATGACGTATCTTACATCAATGTGCTCCACGAGTTAGATACCATACAAGATTTTCTTAGGTATTTGGAAGCTCGTCAGAAACTGTTCGTGACAAAGCACGTAATTGCTGAAAGCGAGAGCGATATATTGGCCCAACATCTTCAGGGTGTGATGAAAGGAAATCCGCGCATTTTACAAGAGATTTGTAAAACACACACCGATATATACTTCGAAGGAGGGTTGTTCGAAGAACTGAAGTGTTCTCCAGCATACGCTGAGTGGCATAACAAAATCAAGAAGAGCTATTTCTGGGATGAACTGCTCCAAAAAACCTTCTTCTTTATCGAAAACGGATTATCCGCAACAACAACATCACCTACAATCCAAGATCAAAGTGAACTATTCAAACTGATGGCCCGTGAAGACAGGTTTCACCGCTACGCTCTTTCGGAAGGCTTTCTGTCCTTTTTAGCGAAAATAGATCCAGACCAGAGAGGCACTCGCATATTATTCAATACTGATGAGCCCGAAGTCTGTTATATTTTATTTCTTTTGCCAAGAAAAGAATATATGTCTGATGATGGTTATCGCCAGCTACGAAAAGAAATGCTTATGGATTACTGTTGCATTGTCAAAGCAGAGTATCCTGAAGTTTTGCACATTATTGGTGTAGCGCACGAGTCTTCTGAGGGACAATATACGTCTGAAGATTTTATATACCTTGATGCCAGAAAATGGTCTAAGGAACAACAGGCAGAAGCATTGAAGTTAAAACAAGAATATGAGACGCATGGTATGTTGGCTAAGCGAACGACAATACCAAGAACATTTTACCCGGACAAGTCCAAAATGAAGGGCCGTGACAGGAACAAACCCTGTCCATGCGGTAGTGGCAAGAAATTTAAGAATTGTTGTGGAAAATAGAGGTTGTACTATTTAAAGACCGTCTCATACTTTTTGTAGACCTCTGATGTGGTGTAGAATAGACGGACCATACAGGACAAGCCCCCGGCATATAGTCGGGGACTTGTCACATTTTTATTTCGCACAGTAAATCACAGCATCCCACAGAAATTTTTGTTGTAAATATAGTTTCTTGTCCTTCTCCGCCACGATTCGTTCTAAAAAGAGGCAAATGCAAACTGCACGATTTTTGAAATATGGAATCATGACCACCCATTCACGGCCGCCGTACACGGTCGCAGCCTTATCTTTGAATCTTGCGTCGCAAAATCTGATAGGCCCATCGCGCTTCCCGGCCTTGTTCCTCTCAGCGGAGCCGTGTATAATGGCAGTGGAAAACAGTGAAATAAACGAGTAAGGAGCAGCGCCATGCGGATCCTCATGCTGGGCAACAGCTTTATCTTCACCAATAATATGCCTCAGATGCTCGCCGAACTGACCGGGGCGGAGGTGGTCCACCACACCCGTGGCGGGGCGCGGCTGTCGGAACAGCTGAACCCCAGCACCAGGCTGGGCAGTCAGACCCAGGCGGCGCTCCAAAAGGAGAAGTGGGACTATGTGGTGCTCCAGGAGATGAGCCACGGCCCCATCACCGCCCCCAAGAGCTTCTTTTCCAGCGTGGAGCAGCTTTGCCGGCAGATCCGGGCAAACGGAGCGGTCCCCATTTTGTTTGCTACATGGGCCTATCAGAGGGGCGGAGCCAA
>CALWVV010000027.1 GCA_944385035.1 uncultured Oscillospiraceae bacterium
CACGCCCGTGCCACCGGCCCCTACTCCCTGGTCACCCAGCAGCCTCTGGGCGGCAAGGCCCAGTTCGGCGGCCAGCGTTTCGGTGAGATGGAGGTGTGGGCTCTGGAGGCCTACGGCGCCGCCTATACCCTGCAGGAGATTCTGACCGTCAAGTCCGACGACGTCACCGGCCGTGTGAAGACCTACGAGGCCATTGTCAAGGGCCTGAATGTGCCTAAGCCCGGCGTGCCCGAGTCCTTTAAGGTTTTGATCAAGGAGCTGCAGTCTCTGTGTCTGGACATCCGGGTGCTGGATGAGCAGGGCAACGAGATCGAGCTGAAGGACGACGACGATGACGGTTACCAGCCCGTCCGGGACGACTACTACGACCGGGACGACGATTTCGGCTACCAGAGTGATGCCGATTTCGCTTCCGCCGGCGGCTTCACCTTCAAGGGTGAGAGCGACGACGACGATCTGACCATCGAGGCAACCGAAGAGGACTCCGACGAGACCATGTTTGCCTCGGAAGACGATTATAACTAAGAAAGGGAGGAGATTTTACAATGAGTTACGCTGAGTTTGACGCCATCCGAATTGGCATCGCCTCCCCCGAGCAGATCCGCGAGTGGTCCTTCGGCGAGGTCAAGCGCCCTGAGACCATCAACTACCGTACTCTGAAGCCCGAGAAGGACGGCCTGTTCTGCGAAAAGATCTTTGGCCCCACCAAGGACTGGGAGTGTAACTGCGGCAAGTATAAGAAGATCCGTTACAAGGGCAAGGTGTGTGACCGCTGCGGTGTGGAAATCACCAAGGCCAAGGTCCGCCGCGAGCGTATGGGCCACATCGAGCTGGCCGCTCCGGTCTCTCACATCTGGTACTTCAAGGGCATTCCCTCTCGCATGGGTCTGCTGCTGGACATCAGCCCCCGGATCCTGGAGAAGGTCCTCTACTTTGCCGCCTATATCGTCATTGACCCCGGCTTTACCCCCCTGTCCCGCAACCAGATCCTCTCGGAGAAGGAATACCGGGACATGCGGGAGAAGTATGAGGACGACTTTGACGCCGGCATGGGCGCTGAGGCTGTGAAGAAGCTGCTGCAGCAGATCGACCTGGAGGAGCTGTCCGAGCAGCTTCGAAAGGAACTGAAGGACGCCTCCGGTCAGAAGAAGGCCCGCATCGTCAAGCGTCTGGAGGTCGTGGATGCCTTCCGTCTCTCCGGCAACAAGCCTGAGTGGATGATCATCGACGTGCTGCCTGTCATTCCGCCTGAGATCCGGCCCATGGTTCCCCTGGATGGCGGCCGTTACGCCTCCTCCGACCTCAATGACCTTTACCGCCGGGTCATTAACCGCAACAACCGTCTCAAGCGCCTCATCCAGCTGAAGGCCCCCGACATCATTGTCCGAAACGAGAAGCGTATGCTTCAGGAGGCTGTGGACGCCCTCATCGACAACGGCCGCCGGGGCCGCGCCGTCACCGGCGCCAACAACCGGGCGCTGAAGTCCCTGTCTGACATGCTCAAGGGTAAGCAGGGCCGCTTCCGTCAGAACCTGCTGGGTAAGCGTGTTGACTATTCCGGCCGTTCCGTTATCGTGGTCGGCCCCTCCCTGAAGATTTATCAGTGTGGTCTGCCCAAGGAGATGGCCATCGAGCTGTTCCGCCCCTTCGTGATGAAGAAGCTGGTGGATGACGGCCTGGCCAACAACATCAAGGCCGCCAAGAAGATGGTGGAGAAGGGCGAGGGCGCCGTTTGGGACGCTCTGGAGTTTGTGATCAAGGACCACCCCGTCATGCTCAACCGCGCGCCTACCCTGCACCGTCTGGGTATCCAGGCATTTGAACCCGTGCTGGTAGAGGGCCGCGCCATTAAGCTCCACCCCCTGGTGTGTACCGCTTTTAACGCCGACTTCGACGGCGACCAGATGGCCGTTCACGTTCCCCTGTCCGCCGAGGCGCAGACCGAGGCTCGTGTGCTCATGCTCTCTGCCAACAATCTGCTGCGTCCTCAGGACGGCGGCCCGGTTACCATCCCCTCTCAGGATATGATCCTGGGTGCCTACTACCTCACCTATGTCCGTGAGGAGCGGGATGTGAACCATGCCTTTGCCGACAAGGACGAGGCTATGCTGGCCTATGATGCCGGCGTGGTCACTCTCCACACCCCCATCCGGGTGCGCATGTTCCGGGAGATCGACGGGGTCATGCAGCACAAGCTGGTGGAGACCACGGTGGGCCGCCTCATTTACAACGAGGCCATTCCCCAGGACCTGGGCTTTGTGGACCGCACCAACCCTGAGACCATGTTCGACCCCGAGATCAATTTCGTGGTGGGCAAGAAGCAGCTGGGCAAGATCATCGACAAGTGTATCACCCGCCACGGCTTCACCATTGCCGCCGGTGTGCTGGACGCTATCAAGGACCTGGGCTACCACTACTCCACTCTGGGCTCCCTGACCGTCGCCATCGCCGACATGACTGTGCCTTCCAAGAAGTATGACCTGATCCGTGCCACCGAGCAGGAGATCATTAAGATCGACCGGCAGTACCGCCGCGGTCTCATTACCAACGACGAGCGTTACCGCCTGTCCGTCTCCGCCTGGGAGAAGACCACCAAGGACGTGACCGACGCTCTGCAGGAATCCATGGACCAGTATAACCCCATCTTCATGATGGCCGACTCCGGCGCCCGTGGTTCTATGGCTCAGATCCGTCAGCTGGCCGGTATGCGTGGCCTGATGGCCGATACCGCCGGCCGTACCATCGAGATCCCCATCAAGGCCAACTTCCGTGAAGGTCTGTCCGTTCTGGAGTACTTCATCTCCTCCAGAGGTGCCCGAAAGGGTATGGCCGATACCGCTCTGCGTACCGCCGACTCTGGTTACCTGACCCGCCGTCTGGTGGACGTGTCCCAGGAGGTCATCATCCGCGAGGACGACTGCGGCACCGACGACGGCATCGAGGTCAGCGAGATCGAGGAGCACGGCCAGGTCATCGAGACCTTTGCTGAGCGCGTCCACGGCCGCTATCCCACTGCCGACATTGTGGATCCTGCCACCGGCGAGGTCCTCTTCACCCGTGACACCATGCTGCGCAAGGATGACGCTGCCACGCTGGAGGCCCACGGCATCCACGCGGTGAAGATCCGCTCCGTGCTCACCTGCCGCGCCCGCAGCGGTGTGTGCGCCAAGTGCTACGGCATCAACCTGGCCATCGGCGAGCCTGTGGGCGCCGGCGAGGCCGTTGGTATCATTGCCGCCCAGTCCATTGGCGAGCCTGGTACCCAGCTGACCATGCGTACCTTCCACACCGGCGGCGTGGCCGGCGGCGATATCACCCAGGGTCTTCCCCGTGTTGAAGAGCTGTTCGAGGCCCGCAAGCCCAAGAAGATGGCCCAGCTGGCCGAGATCGGCGGCCGGGTGACCATTGAGGAGACCAAGCGCAACGTCATGTGCAACCTGACCATCACCGCCGACGACGGCGAGGTGGTGACCTATGCCCTGCCTTACTCCGCGGGCATCAAGGTCAAGCACGGCGATGTGGTGGAAAAGGGCTTCCAGCTCACTGAAGGCGCCCTGTCTCCCCACGAGGTGCTGCGCATCCGCGGCCTGTCCGACTGTCACAACTACCTGATCCGCGAGGTTCAGAAGGTGTACCGTCAGCAGGGCGTTGACACCAACGATAAGCACATCGAGGTCATTGTCCGTCAGATGATGCGCAAGGTCCGCGTGGAGGATGCCGGAGATTCCACTCTGCTGTCCGGTTCCACCGTTGACATCATCGAGTTCCTGGATGCCGAGCAGGCCGTGAAGGACCGTATTGCGGCCGGTGAGAAGAGTGAGATGGGTGAGGAACTGCGCCTGCCCACCTGCACCCGTCTGCTCATGGGTATCACCAAGGCCTCTCTGGCCACCGAGTCCTTCCTGTCCGCCGCCTCCTTCCAGGAGACCACCAAGGTGCTCACCGAGGCCGCCATCAAGGGCAAGGTGGACCACCTCCAGGGCCTGAAGGAGAACGTCATCATCGGTAAGCTGATCCCCGCCGGTTCCGGCCTTGCCCAGTACCGCAAGGAGGACATGATTGACGATGAGGGCAACCTTGTGGGCCAGCAGCCCGCTGCTGCCGAGACCGCTCCCCGGATGGACCGGGATGAGGAGGACGAGGACGAGCTGGGCGGCCTGGAGCTGGACCTGTCTGACCTGGGAGAGATGGTGCTGGAGAGCAGCAACTAGGAGCAGGAAGTCTAAACAGAACGCGTTTTCTCCAATTGTAAAATTAGAAGCGGCCCGCCAGACGGCGGGCCGCTTTGTTTTTCTATTAGCTGAGTTCAATGGCGTGGACAGGGCAGCTCTCCGCTGCCTCCTGCACCTGGGGTTCCTGCTCCGGGAAGATTTCATCTCGGGCGGCGGCCACCCCTTCGTCGGTCATGGTGAACACTCCGCCGCACATGTTGGCGCACAGGCCGCAGCCAATGCAGCTGCCATTTACGTGGGCAGTCATAGGGATCCCTCCTTTAAATAGAGTTCTCCTAGTATGCCGTGGGAAAAGAGAGACTATTCAAAGGTGCCCAGAAACAGCGGAATTCCGTTTTGCAAATCCACGATGCCGTAGAGGAAGGGACGGTCAAAGACCAGGGTGATCCCGTCCTCAGGGGGAGCGGCCGAACCGCTTCCCGCGGCGGCTACCGTAGCTGCCGCTGCCTCGGTGCCTTTTTCATTGACCTCAATTTTGGCGGCGTGGATGACCTGGGAGAGATAATATCCGTAGGGGTTGTCTCCCAGCAGGGAGAAATCGGCGGCATCTGGGTCAAAGGCGTGCTCCAGCCCTATACCGGGCAATATATCCTGGAGTTCCCCGCTCCACTCCTGTTCAAATTTGGGCAGGCTCAGACGGAGAAATTTTGCCTCCTCCCCAGACAGGATGAGCGAGGCGAGTTCTGTGCCCTCCAGTTCTGCCAGCCACGTATCAAAGTCCGGTGCATCGGGGGAGAGCTTGGGCCTCAGGGCAAAAAAGCCCAGCCGTCCGTCGTCATAGGGGAGAAGGGCGCCTTCACAGGTTTCGTTGGCGAGATAGGGGAAGGACAGGGAGAAGTGATTCAGGTAGTGCAGCCGCTCCGCAGAGCCGTCCCCGTGGGTGAAGCCCCGAGGAGCGGTGTCCTGGGGGTCGAATTCGGTAGCCCAGGTGTTCTTCAGATACAGGGCATTGACCAGAAGAGCGGCGGTGTTTTTGTCAAAGGGCTGTGAAATGATCTGGGGGATCATTTTATTTGTATGCTGTGACACCCAGCCGTTGAGGTCTTTGACAATACCGGGGACGGACAGGTCACCCTGAAAGATCTGGGCCTCAAAGAGGCCTGCACACTTGCCGATAAAATCCTCCCGAACCTGCCCCTCCGGGTCTACCCAGAGACTGTTGGCAATGGAGCACTTGGTGGAGCCTCCCAGGCCATCGGAATAAACCCACATGAGTGATGCGAAAGCCGCGTTGATAGATTCCAGGGGCAGGCCGTCTCCCAGCACCTGCTGGAATTCTTCCAAAGTATCTCCATCCGCTCCATTTGCCGCCATGGCCAGAGCTATAGAGATAGACAGGGGAGAGACCAGGGTGCTTTCCTTCTGGCGCGTGTTCTTGAGAAGATCCAGGCCAAAATCAGACAGAGCGGCGTGGGACTTTGGTGCGTCCGGATCATAGCGGGACAGGTCCTGGGTGGTGAGCTTCACCGGCTGGGCGGATAGTTCTTTCGCGGCAGAGGCAGCGGCGCAGCCTCCCAGCAGAGACAGGCACAGACCAGAGAGCAGGAACAGGGCAACAAGACGTTTCATGGAAATTCCTCCTTATGTCAACAAGTCGGGTGAAGAAAGGGGCTCTTTACCTATCAAGACGCAGAATTGTCCCTGCGGTTGCGAAATAAACTTGAAAATTTAAAAGATTTTCTGGGAATTTTCCTTGACGCAAGGGCATGAAGATGCTATAATTTCAACTTGCGGTGGTAGGGGCAGTGTGCCCTTTTACCCGATGATGACTCTATTGGACGAGGAGGAGGGCGCCGAAATGATCCAGGAACTCAGCACACCCAATAAGGTGGTGGGGGCCAAGCAGGTGCGCCGCGCCTTAAAGGACGGACGTGCAGCACGGCTCTACATGGCCATGGACGCCGATCCCAGGCTCTTGCAGCCCCTGGTCCAGGCGGCAGTCAATCAACAGGTACCTGTGGAGCAGGTGCCCACCATGAAGGACCTGGGCGGTGCCTGCGGCATTGCCGTAGGAAGCGCTGTGGCAGCGCTGCTGAAATAATCCGCCGATTTTTTCCGGTTTTAGCAGAATCAGGAATAAATGTTCCTGATCTTGTTAAAATATATTACGCCCCCATGGGGCAGAAATTGAGAAAGGAGGAAATTTAATGCCTACTTTTAACCAGCTGGTACGCAAGGGCCGCGCTCAGGTGGCCTACAAGTCCACTTCCCCCGCTCTTCAGCACGGTCTGAACACTCTGAAGAACAAGAGCACCGATCTGCCCTCTCCCCAGAAGAGAGGTGTCTGCACCGCTGTTCGTACTTCCACTCCTAAGAAGCCGAACTCCGCTCTGCGTAAGATCGCCCGTGTGAAGCTGACCAACGGCATGGAAGTCACTGCCTATATCCCCGGTGTGGGCCACAACCTGCAGGAGCACTCTGTGGTCATGATCCGCGGCGGCCGTGTCAAGGACCTGCCCGGCGTGCGTTACCACATCATCCGCGGCACTCTGGATGCCCAGGGCGTCAACGGCCGTATGCAGGCCCGTTCCAAGTACGGTGCCAAGCGTCCCAAGGCCGGCAAGAAGTAATTTTACCCCGTAAGATTATTTCACACTGAATTGCATTGTGCGTTTGCGCAAGGCAAACCCGCCTTGCCGAGCGTTTACCTATATATCATATGGGCAGACCTCGGACAGGCATTACACGGAACAAAACTGTTTCGAGTACCTATGATTTCTAATTTTATAAGAAGGAGGGAAGCAAAGTGCCCAGAAGAGGAAATGTACCCAAGCGGGAGGTTCTGCCCGATCCGCTTTACAACTCCGTCCTGGTTACCAAGCTCACCAACAGCATCATGCTGGATGGTAAGAAGGGCGTGGCGCAGAAGGTTGTCTACGGCGCCTTTGACATCATCAAGGAGAAGACTGAGAAGGACCCCATGGAGGTCTACACTCAGGCTCTGGAGAACATCATGCCTTCCCTGGAGGTTAAGGCTCGCCGTGTGGGCGGCGCCACCTACCAGGTGCCTATCGAGGTCCGTCCCGAGCGCCGTCAGACCCTGGGTCTGCGCTGGCTGACCACTTACGCCCGTGCCCGCGGTGAGAAGACCATGAAGGAGCGTCTGGCTGGCGAGATCATGGACGCCGCCAACAACACCGGTTCCGCCGTGAAGAAGCGTGAGGACACCCATAAGATGGCTGAGTCCAACAAGGCGTTCGCACACTACCGCTGGTAATCCAGAAGGAGACGAAGTATGCCTAGAAAAGTTTCTTTGGAGAATACCCGTAACATTGGTATCATGGCCCACATTGACGCGGGCAAGACTACCACGACCGAGCGTATTCTGTACTACACCGGCGTCAACTACAAGATCGGCGAGACCCACGAGGGTACCGCTACCATGGACTGGATGGCTCAGGAGCAGGAGCGCGGCATTACCATCACTTCCGCTGCTACCACCTGTTACTGGCAGGGAACCAAGAAGCAGTTCCCCCAGACCCGTCTGAACATCATTGACACTCCGGGCCACGTGGACTTCACCGTTGAGGTCCAGCGTTCCCTGCGCGTGCTGGACGGTTCTGTCACCGTCATGTGCGCCAAGGGCGGCGTGGAGCCCCAGTCCGAGACTGTGTGGCGTCAGGCTGACGACTACAAGGTCCCCCGCATGATCTACGTCAACAAGATGGACATCATGGGCGCCGACTTCTATCACGTTCTGGACATGATCCACGACCGTCTGAAGTGTAATGCAGTGCCCATCCAGCTGCCCATCGGCAAGGAAGAGACCTTTAAGGGAATCGTCGACCTGGTGGAGATGGACGCTGACATTTACTACGACGACCTGGGCCAGGACATGCGTGTGGAGCCCATTCCCGAGGATATGATGGAGCTGGCTCAGGAGTACCGCACCAAGCTGCTGGACGCCTGCGCCGACATCGATGAGGAGATCATGGAGCTGGTTCTGGAGGAGCAGGAAGTTCCCCAGGATATGATCCGCCGGGCCATCCGCCGGGCCACCATCGACAACCTGATGGTTCCCGTGGTCTGCGGCACCTCTTACAAGAATAAGGGCGTGCAGAAGCTGCTGGATGCCATCGTGGACTATATGCCCTCTCCCATTGATATCCCCGCAATCAAGGGTGTCAACCCCGATACCGAGGAAGAGGAGGAGCGTCACTCTCAGGATGATGGCCCCTTCGCCGCTCTGGCCTTCAAGATCGCTACCGATCCCTATGTGGGCCGTCTGTCCTTCGTGCGTGTTTACTCCGGCGTGCTGAGCACCGGCACCTCCGTGCTGAACTCCACCAAGAAGCAGAAGGAGCGCATTGGCCGCATTCTGCAGATGCATGCCAACCACCGCGAGGACATCGAGTGCTGCTATTCCGGCGACATCTGCGCCGTCATCGGCCTGAAGAACTCCACCACCGGCGATACCCTGTGTGATGAGAAGCACCCCATCATCCTGGAGTCCATGGACTTCCCCGAGCCCGTAATCCGCGTGGCCATCGAGCCCAAGACCAAGGCCGGCCAGGAGAAGATGGGCATCGCCCTGATGAAGCTGGCTGAGGAGGACCCCACCTTTAAGACCTACACCGACGAGGAGACTGGTCAGACCATCATCGCCGGTATGGGCGAGCTCCACCTGGAGATCATCGTGGACCGTCTGCTGCGTGAGTACAAGGTGGAGGCCAATGTGGGCGCTCCCCAGGTCGCCTATAAGGAGACCATCAAGCAGACTGTGGAGCAGGATACCAAGTATGCCCGTCAGTCCGGCGGTAAGGGCCAGTACGGCCACGTCCGCATCACTGTGGAGCCCAACGAGTCCGGCAAGGGCTATGAGTTCCTCAACGAGATCACCGGCGGTGTCATCCCCAAGGAGTATATCCCTGCGGTCGACGCTGGTATCCAGGGTGCTATGCAGGCCGGTGTTCTGGCCGGTTATCCTGTGGTGGACGTAAAGGTCCACCTGACCTTCGGCTCTTACCACGAGGTCGACTCCTCTGAGATGGCCTTTAAGATCGCTGGTTCCATGGCCTTTAAGGAGGCCTGCCGCAAGGCGACCCCCATCCTGCTGGAGCCTATCATGAAGGTTTCTGTTATTGCTCCTGACGAGTATCTGGGCAACGTCATCGGCGACCTGAACAGCCGCCGTGGCCAGATCCAGGGCCAGGAGAGCCGTCCCGGTGCCACTCAGATCGATGCTCTGGTGCCTCTGGCCAACATGTTTGGCTATGCCACTGACCTGCGTTCCAGCACTCAGGGCCGCGGCCAGTACTCTATGGAGCCCCACAGCTATGTGGAGATCCCCAAGAGCATTGCTGAGAAGATCATTGCTGAGCGCGGCCGCAATCAGGACTGATCTGACGAAGGTCTCTTGAAAAATAGGGTTGCAATTATGACAGGAATAGGATAAAATACCTATGATATGTCATCGGCCCTATCTTTTCTGAAAGCATAATTGTAATATAAGGAGGAAATTCCAATGGCTAAGGCAAAA
Source organism: uncultured Oscillospiraceae bacterium (assembly GCA_944385035.1). Classification (GTDB taxonomy): domain Bacteria; phylum Bacillota; class Clostridia; order Oscillospirales; family Oscillospiraceae; genus Lawsonibacter. The sequence goes on from CALWVV010000027.1 coordinate 9,712, forward strand.
TTCGAGCGTACCAAGCCCCATGTTAACATCGGCACCATCGGTCACGTGGACCACGGCAAGACCACTCTGACCGCCGCTATCACCAAGTATCTGGCTATGAAGGGCCAGGCTCAGTACGAGGACTACTCCAGCATCGACAAGGCTCCCGAGGAGCGCGAGCGTGGTATTACCATCAACACCGCCCACGTGGAGTACGAGACCGATGCCCGTCACTATGCCCACGTTGACTGCCCGGGCCACGCTGACTATATCAAGAACATGATCACCGGTGCTGCTCAGATGGACGGCGCCATCCTGGTTATCGCTGCTACCGACGGCCCCATGGCTCAGACCAAGGAGCACATCCTGCTGGCCCGTCAGGTCGGTGTGCCCGCCATGGTCGTGTTCCTGAACAAGTGCGACCAGGTTGATGACGAGGAGCTGCTGGAGCTGGTCGAGATGGAGGTCCGTGAGACCCTGTCCGGCTATGACTTCCCCGGCGACGAGATCCCCATCATCAAGGGTTCCGCTCTGCTGGCTCTGACCAACGAGTCCAACAACCCCGACGACCCCGACTTCGCCTGCATCAAGGAGCTGATGGACGCCGTCGACAACTATATCCCCACTCCTCCCCGCGATGATTCTCTGCCCTTCCTGATGCCCGTTGAGGACGTGTTCACCATCTCTGGCCGTGGTACCGTTGCTACCGGCCGTGTGGAGCGTGGCGTGCTGAAGGCTGGCGAGACCGTCGAGATCGTGGGTCTGTCCGACGAGAAGAAGAGCACCGTGGTTACCTCCATGGAGATGTTCCGCAAGACTCTGGACTTCATCGAGGCCGGTGATAACGCTGGCTGCCTGCTGCGTGGTATCGCTAAGACCGACATCGAGCGTGGCCAGGTTCTGTGTAAGCCCGGCTCCATTCACCCCCACACCAAGTTCAAGGGCCAGGTTTACGTCCTGTCCAAGGACGAGGGCGGCCGTCACACCCCCTTCTTCAACAACTATCGTCCTCAGTTCTACTTCCGTACCACCGACGTGACCGGCATCATCACCCTGCCCGAGGGCACTGAGATGTGCATGCCCGGCGATAACGTCGACATGGACGTGGAGCTGATCACCCCCATCGCCATCGAGAAGGGCCTGCGTTTCGCTATCCGTGAGGGTGGCCGCACCGTGGGTTCCGGCGTGGTTATCGAGATCAACGAGTAATTTCCACGGTGTTTCACACCGCAGGAAAAGCGTAGTTATCGAGAACAACGAGTAATTTCCACGGTGTTTCACACCGCAGGAAAAGCGTGGTTATCGAGATCAACGAGTAATTTTACTCTTTGATGTGGTTTAAAACCGCTCAGGGCGGACTCCGTTTGGAGTCCGCCCTTTTGATTTGCATTTAAGATTTGGAAAATCTTTTTTACAGTAAATGAAAAAAAGGCCTTGACAAGGGAAAAGACAGCGACTATAATAGCCCCAACAACCAAACAGCACTGAAACCTATGAGAAAGATTAGTAGCCGGTGCAGCAAACCTTCAGAGAGCCCTGGGTGGTGGGATCAGGGCGGGGAGCGGCCGAGTGAATGGACTTTCGAGGGCGGCTTGAACGGGAAACCAAGTAGATGCCGACGGGGACCCACCCGTTATCCATCGGGCACGCGTGATGGCGCGTGAAGCGAGCGGATGTTTTATACATCAATTTGGGTGGTATCGCAGGAGTAAAGCTCTTGTCCCATGTGGGGGACAGGGGCGTTTTTTTATTCCAAATCAGGCCGTTGGCAGCGGCCCCTCCATCACCCACCCAAACCAAATTAAGCCCAAATGGGCCAATAATGGAGGTAACTATTATGAAAAAGAACAACACCATGAAGAAAGTCCTGTCCCTGTCTCTCGCCCTGGCCATGACCCTCTCCCTGTGTGCCTGCGCTGGTGCAGGCAGCCAGAGTTCCGGCTCCTCCGCTGGTTCCGCCCCCTCCGGATCTGGCTCCGCTTCCGGGGATTCGGCCTTCAAGATTGCCGTGGTGAAGCAGATGGACCATCCCTCTCTGGATGAGATTTGCAACGCAGTGGTTGCCCGCCTGGACGAGATTTCCAAGGAGACGGGAACCCCTATCGAGTACGAGGTCTACTCCGGTCAGGGGGATGAGACGGTGCTCAATCAGATTGGTGCCCAGGTGATTTCCGATGGTGTGTCTGCCATCATTCCCATTGCTACTACCGCCGCCCAGCTGATGACGGTGGCCGCGGAGGAGACCAAAACCCCTGTTATTTACGCCGCAGTCAGCGACCCGGCTCAGGCGGAGCTGCTGGACATTGACTATGTGACCGGTACCTGTGATGCCCTGAATACCTCGTTTATTCTGGACATGATGCTGGCGCAGAACCCGGAGACGAAGAAGGTGGGGCTGCTCTATTCTCTGTCCGAGCCCAACTCCGTTACCCCCATTGCGGAGGCCAAGGAGTATTTGGACGGCAAGGGCATTGCCTATGAGGAGTTTACCGCCAACAGTGACGATGAGGTGGTGGCCGCTGCCGGCGCTCTGATTGCCGCTGGCGTAGACGCGGTGTTTACCCCCACGGACAACAAGATTCAATCTGCTGAGCTGGCTATCGCCCCCGATCTGATCGAGGCTGGGATTCCCCACTATACCGGGGCCGACTCCTTTGTTCGTAACGGTGCCTTTGCTACCTGCGGCGTGAATTACACACTCCTGGGTGCTGAGACTGCGGACCTGGCCTATGAAATGCTGACCAATGGTATGGAGGGCAAGGAGGACTACTACCTGTCCCAGGGCGGCATCATCACCGTCAACACGGAGACTGCCGCTGCCATGAACCTGGACTATTCGGTGTTCTCTGACATGGGCGAAGTGGTGGAAGTGGTCACCACCGAGAACTGAGTGATTGAAAAGACGAAGGAACAATGCCATTCCCCCGGCGCAAGCCGGGGGAATGGGCCTGAAAGGAAGAAAAGACGATGCTCTACATCATTCAGACTGCTCTGGAGCTGGGCTTTCTCTATGCACCGGTGGCTCTGGCCCTGTTTCTCAGTTACCGAATTCTGGACATTGCGGATCTGACCACTGACGGTTCCTTTACATTGGGGGCTGCGATGTCTGTAACGGTATGTGCGGCAGGCCATCCTATTTTAGCCATCCCGCTGGCCATGCTCAGTGCGGCGGCGGCTGGGTTTGTCACTGCGCTGCTCCAAACGAAGCTGGGAGTCCCCTCCATTTTGGCAGGAATCATTACCAACACAGGTCTATATACCGTCAACCTGATGGCGATGGGCTGGACCTCCAATGCCAGCCTCATCAAGCAGAGAACCATTTTTCACATGTTCCGGGACCTGGGAATTGGAGGAAGCTGGTATGAGATCATCCTGGCCGGAGTGATCACAGTAGCTGCCGCTCTGCTGCTGGTGGCGTTTCTGGGAACCAGACTGGGCCTGTCCATCCGGGCAACGGGAGACAATCGGGATATGGTGCGGGCATCCTCCATCAATCCCACCTTCACCATTACGGTGGGCCTGTGTGTGGCCAATGCCCTCACGGGACTGTCTGGGGCTCTGGTTGGCCAGGCGCAGCGCAGTGCCAACGTGAACATCGGAACCGGTATGGTGGTCATTGGTCTGGCCTGTCTGATTATCGGGGAGACCGTTCTGGGCCGGGGTTCTATGCTCCGGGGGGCGCTGTCTGTTTTCGTAGGCAGCATGATTTATCGGTTAATTTATGCCGTAGCCCTCAGCTCCAAGGTGTTCCCCATCGAGGCCATGAAGCTGGTCACCGCTATTATCGTGGCCCTGGCCATTGCGGCGCCCAGTATCAAAAAGTGGGCTGCGTTCCAGCGGAGAAAGGCAGCGGCCAGAGCCGGAAAGGGGGCGGAGTGATATGCTGGATATCCAAAACATCTCCAAAACATTTAATCCAGGTACCGTGAACGAGAAAAAAGCGTTGTCCGGGCTGTCCCTCCACCTGGAGCCGGGAGATTTTGTCACCATTGTGGGTTCCAACGGGGCAGGAAAATCCACCCTGTTCAATGCCATTGCCGGAGCATTTTATGTGGACGAGGGATCCATTCGGTTGTCCGGAGAGGATATTACCTTTAAGCCGGAATACCGGCGCAGCCGGGAGATGGGCCGCCTGTTTCAGGACCCTATGCGGGGGACCGCTCCTCATATGACCATTGGGGAAAATCTGGCCCTGGCCTATCTTCGCACCGCCAAAAACCAGCACGCCTACTTTAGCCGTATTACCAAAAAGGATCTGGCCTTTTTCCGGGATCAGCTGGCAAAGCTGGATATGGGACTGGAGGACCGGATGAAACAGCCAGTGGGGCTGTTGTCCGGTGGACAGCGGCAGGCGCTTACCCTGCTCATGTCCACCATGGTTCCCCCCAAGCTGTTGCTGTTGGATGAGCACACCGCCGCGCTGGACCCGGCTACTGCAGAGAAGGTGCTGAACATCACCCGTGACGTGGTGGCGGAGCACCACATCACCACCCTGATGGTTACCCACAATATGCATCAGGCGCTGGAGCTGGGCAACCGGACCCTGATGATGGATAATGGAAATATTATTCTGGATGTACAGGGAGAGCAGCGAAACCATATGACAGTGAACGATCTGCTGGAGCAGTTCCGAGTGGGAGCAGGGAAAAATCTGGACAACGACCGCATTTTGCTGTCGTAACGTTTGGGCCGCCGGGTTTCGGCGGCTCAAATTTTTTACAGAGGAGTGGGATTTTTTGCTTCTGTCATGGATATTACTGGATGAAAGGCCTTTCCAAAAAGAGTTCCAAGGAGGTGGCAGCTGTGACAGACGAAACGTTTCGACAAGCGGCGCAGGCCTATGGCGATACCATTTATCGGGTCGCATATCATGCGGTCAAGAATCAGGCGGACGCTGAGGACATTATGCAGACGGTGCTGCTCAGATTGCTGGAATGTGACAAAGAATTTGAGAGCGAGGAGCATCTGAAGCACTGGCTTTTGCGGGTATCGGTAAATGAAAGCCGTAAGCTTTTGCGCTCCTTTTGGCGGCGCACATCGGTTCCGTTGGAGGAGTGGCATGATCAGGCGGCACCGGAGGATGGCCAGCGGGCCGAGCTCATGCGGGCGGTCATGGGTCTGGAAACCAAATACCGCCTGACCGTTTATCTCTATTACTATGAGGGGTGTTCGGTGGCGGAGGTAGCTGCTGCGCTCCGGGCCAACCCCTCCACGGTGCAGACCTGGCTGCTCAGGGCCAGGGCCCGTCTGCGTAAAGAGCTTTCTGACGATGGAGAAGGGGAGGGATCTCATTATGTTCGATCCGCAGGTTTATCGTGAAGCATGTGGGAAGATGACTGTCCCACAAGACAAATTGGAGGAAATGATTGTAATGACACAAGCCAAAGAGAAAAAGGTTCGCCGCCCGTTCCGGGCTGCTCTGATTGCGGCTGCCGCTGTGGCTATGATGGTGGTGGGGGTAGGTGCAGCCAACCCCGAGGCCGTGCAGGAGCTATTTGTACAAATCGCAACGGTTGTACGGGTAGATGAGTACCGCCAGGAAATGGTTACCAGCGAAGGCGAGTCCATCACAGTTTTAAGTATTCCTGAGGTGAATGTGGAAAACCGGGATGGGCAGGCGATCCTGATCGTGGATGAGGAAGAACGGGACATTACGCAGGCATTGGCAGAGCAGGGAACCTATGTCTATGAAAAGACCACTCCTCAGGATACTAAACTGTGTGTGGAGGTGACAGGTAGCGCAGAGCAGTGGGAAATCACAGTGTCCATGGAGGAGGAAGGCAAGCAGGTGGGATCTTTTACCACCAGCAGTGAAGAGAATGCACTGGCTCCGGGACAGGTGCAGGACAATTACAGCGTCAATGAAGGTGTGGAGATCTCCAAAGCGGGAGAGGAGCTGAACAAAGAGATCTGTGTCAGCGAATATGATGGAGAGACAGCCACTGTGATTCCCGTGAAGTAAGAAATATTTCATACACAGCAAATAAGGAGGACATCCCAAAAGGGATGTCCTCCTTTTAAAATAGAGAACGGTGCAGAAAAAATGGAGACATACCAAATGGTACATCTCCATTGCATGTCTTTTGTTGCCGAAAAAGATACAGCCCGGAAAGCCTTGCGGCTCAATGGGTTCGCGGTTTTGCGCATCTTGTA
>CALWVV010000028.1 GCA_944385035.1 uncultured Oscillospiraceae bacterium
ATCATCTTGTACAGGCCGCGGCGGCTGTGGTTGTCGTGGATGTGCACCTTCAGGTGCTCGGTCAGCTCGTTGATGCGAGCAGTGAGGATGGCGATCTGGACCTCGGGGGAGCCAGTATCGGTCTCGTGGGTGCGGTTGGCCTCGATCACGGCCGTCTTCTCGTCCTTGCGGATCATGGGAAATTCCACCTTTCATCATAATTTGCCCTGGGAGGCTCCCTGGGGGAGGACCTCGGATCTTCTGCGTATCGGGCAGGTGAAGCCCCGGACTCTTGCCCGAGCCGTATCCCGAAACGAAGGAGATGGGCGTGACTGCGCATTTTCATGCTGGGATAATATATCATACTTTTCCCTTGCTGTAAAGAAAAAAGTCGTGAATTTTCAAAAAAATTTCCGGATTTGCCTGCTTATACAAGATATGGGGGAGAGAAAAACGGCAGGGGCAATGCTGCGGCCGGGGAAAGAAAATAGACAAATGGGGAGGCGGGCTTTATAATAGGGGCAAAAGGAGGAGATCGCCGTGGCAAAGATTGACGCACAGCTGGGCATCCGGGTGACCAAGGACCTGAAAAGCCGCCTGGAACAACAGGCCCGCAGCGAAAAGAGCAGTGTATCCGCCCTGATCGTGCGGGTGATGGAGGAATACCTCTCCTCCAAAGGAAAGGGAAAAGAGAGCTGAAAACCGCCCGGCGCAGCCTTGCGCCGGGCGGTTTTGATCAGGCTTAGTAGAGGCTGGCAAGGATTTCTGAGCACTTGTCAATGCCCAGCGCGCCGCTGTCCAGGGAGATGTGGTAGCTGTGGACACTGCCCCACTGGGTGTCGGTGTAGAAATTATAGTAGGCGGCCCGGCGTTTGTCCTTGTCCTTCAGACGCTTGATGGGGGCCTCCTCTGTCTCGCCGTAGAGCCGGACGATGCGGTCGGCCCGCTTTTCCATGTCCGCGTAGATAAAGGCCTTCAGCAGGTCGGCCTCCTCCCGGAGGATATAGTCCGCGCAGCGGCCCACAATGACGCAGGGCTTTTCGGCCAGCTCCAGAATGACCTTGCGCTGGATGACCCACAGGTCGTCCTGAGGGGAGGTGCCCCGTGCGGAGCGGCCGGTCAGGGCTTGGGCAAACCAGCCGCCATAGGGGGTGTACTCCCCTCTCTCTTTGATGAATTCCTTGGCAAAGCCGCTCTCCTGGGCCACCTTCTCAATGACCTCCTGGTCATAGCAGGGGATGCCCAGCAGCTTGGCGGTCTGCTTGCCCACGGTTCTGCCGCCGCTGCCGAACTCACGGCTGATGGTGATGATGCGTGTTTTCATAATAACCCTCCTGTGTAGCGATGTGGTGGGCCAAGGGAACACCGGCACACCAACGGCACGGCCCACTGGGGCCGGGTCAGGGGAAATAGGAACCCCGGAATGTCCGGAGGGGACATTCCGGGAGAATCGGGAAAACTTAGTCCAGCGTGATGGCAGCCATTACCTTGGCGCACCGGGGGCACAGGGTGGGATGGTCAGCGCTGGCGCCCACCTTCGGGTGGTGCTTCCAGCAGCGCTCACACTTCTCGCCCTCGGCCTGGGCCACGGCCACGGAGAGGGCCTCGCCCACGGTGATGTTCACCTGGGACACAATGAGCAGGTCGGCCAGGTAGTCCGCATCCATCTCAGCCAGGAAGGCGTCCTCGGCGGGGACAGTGAGCGTCACCGCGGCCTCCAGGCTCTTGCCGATCTTCTTCTCGTTCCGGGCGGACTCCAGAGCGCCGTTGACGGCGTCCCGCACGGTGATGACCTTGTCCCACTTGGCCATCTCCTCGGGAGAGAGGGCATAGTCGGCAAAGGGCTTATTCATCTCGTTGAGGACCACGTTGCGCCCGTCGTCTCCGTCCCGGTGGGGCATGGCCTGCCAGATCTCGTCGCAGGTGAAGCACAGGATGGGGGCGAAAAGCTTGGTGATGGTGTCCAGAATGAGCCACAGGGCGGTCTGGGCGGAGCGGCGGCTGAGGCCGTCGGTCTCGTCACAGTAGAGCCGGTCCTTGATGATGTCCAGATAGAAGCTGGACAGCTCCACCACGCAGAAGTCGTTGATGGCGTGGGAGACCACATGGAACTCGTAGTTGTCATAGGCGGCAAAGCACTTGTCCACCAGCTCATTGAGCTTGGTGACGGCCCACTTGTCCAGCTCCAGCATCTCCCCGGGCTCCACCAGGTGGTTGGGATCAAAGCCGCTGAGGTTGCCCAGGCAGTACCGGGCGGTGTTGCGGAACTTCAGGTAGTTCTGGGAAAGCTGCTTGAAGATGTTGTCGGAGCAGCGCACATCCACATGGTAGTCGGCAGAGCCCGCCCACAGACGCAGCAGGTCGGCGCCGTACTTCTTGAAAATGTCGGCGGGGTCCACGCCGTTGCCCAGGGACTTGTGCATGGCCTTGCCCTCGCCGTCCACGGTCCAGCCGTGGGTGACGCACTCCTTAAAGGGCGCGCCCTGACCCAGAGCGCCCACGGCGGTGAGCAGAGAGGACTGGAACCAGCCGCGGTACTGGTCCAGGCCCTCCAGGTACATGGTGGCGGGCCAGAAGCCCTGGTCCTTCTTCATGGAGGCGAAATGGGTGGAGCCGGAGTCGAACCAGCCGTCCAGGGTGTCCTCCTCCTTGGTAAAGCCGCTGTTTTTGCCGCAGTGGGGGCAGGTGAAGCAGTGGGGCAGGATGTCGCAGGCCTCCATCTCGTACCAGGCGTTGGAGCCCTTCTCGCCAAAAAGCTTGGAGACGGCCTGGATGGTCTCGTCGGTGCAGATGGGCTTGCCGCAGTCGGCACAGTAGAACACAGGGATGGGCAGGCCCCACCGGCGCTGACGGGAGATACACCAGTCGGCACGCTCCCGGATCATGGACTTCATCCGGTCGATGCCCCAGGCGGGCACCCAGCGCACGTCGTCACAGGCGGCGCAGGCCTCGTCCTTGAAAGCGTCCACGGAGCAGAACCACTGGGGCGTGGCCCGGAAGATGATGGGGTTCTTGCAGCGCCAGCAGTGGGGGTAGGAGTGGACGATCTCCTCGCTGGCAAAGAGGGCGCCGCTCTCCTTCATGTCGGCCAGGATGACGGGGTTAGACTCATCGGTCTTCATGCCGGCGTACTTGCCGGCGTAGTCGGTGTGGCGGCCCTGGTCGTCCACGGGCACCACCATGTCGATTTTATAGCGCTTGCAGGTCTCATAGTCGTCGGCGCCGAAGCCGGGGGCGGTGTGGACGCAGCCGGTACCGGAGTCCATGGTGACGTACTCGGCGGTGCAAAGCTGGGAGGTCTTGTCCAGGAAGGGGTGCTGGGCCAGCATATACTCAAAGTCAGCGCCCACAAACTGCTTGACGATCTCATAGCCCTCAAAGCCGCCGATCTTCATCACCTTGGCGCACAGGGCCTCAGCCATGATATACTGTTCGCCGTTGTTGGCCTTTACCAGCACATAGCTCTCACGGGGGTGGACGGCGATGGCCAGGTTGCCGGGCAGGGTCCAGATGGTGGTGGTCCAGATGACGAAGTACATCTTGGAGATGTCGCCGTAGGGGCTGAGCTTGCCCAGGTCGTCCTTCACCTGGAACTTCACGTACACGGTGGTACAGGGGTCGTCCTGATACTCGATCTCCGCCTCGGCCAGGGCGGTCTCATCCTTGGGGCACCAGTACACGGGCTTGAGGCCCTTGTAGATGTAGCCCTTCTTGTACATCTCCCCAAAGACCTTCACCTCCTCGGCCTCAAAGCCGGGGTCCATGGTCTTGTAGGGGTGCTCCCAGTCCCCCAGCACGCCGATGCGCTTAAAGCCCTCCATTTGGATGTCGATATACTTCTGGGCGTAGTTGTGGCAGGCGGTGCGGAACTCGGGGACGGACATCTGCTTGCGGTTGAGCTTCTGCTCCTTGATGATGGCAGACTCGATGGGCATGCCGTGGTTGTCCCAGCCGGGGATATAGGGGGTGTAGTAGCCCCGCATGGCGTACATACGGGTGATGAAGTCCTTCAGGGACTTGTTGAGAGCGTGGCCCATGTGCAGGTTGCCGTTACTAAAGGGAGGGCCGTCGTGGAGGGCAAAGCGGGGCTTGCCCTCGTTCTTCTTGAGCATCTCGTGATAGAGATCCATCTTGTTCCAGTTCTCCAGCATGCCGGGCTCCCGGTTGGGGAGACCTGCCCGCATGGGGAAGTCGGTTTTGGGGAGATTGATGGTCTTGTTGTAGTCCATGTCTCGTGTTCCTCCGTCTATTAGAAATGTTATTTGACCACTAACTTGCGGGAAAAGGCAGAAGGAAGTTCTTTTCGGTTCCTTTTCTTTCAAGAAAAGGAACAAAAAAGCCCTTGTCTCCACAAAGAGACAAAGGCATAACCTCTGCGGTACCACTCTTCTTGCCGGAAAACGTCCGGCCACTCAAGCTCTGCCCGGTAACGGGGGCGTCCGGAGGAGCCTACTTCTGGTTCAGCCCTCTGCTCCAAGGTGATCTTCCCGGCCCCTTTCCGTCCGCCTCGCACCAAACGGCGGCTCTCTGTGCGTGCTGGGGGCAGGTACTTGTCCTTTTCTGCGCATTTCATTGATATGTGCTCAATATCTTATCTGTTTTTTCTGGGAATGTCAAGGGCCGAAGGGGAGAGAAATGCGGAAATATTAAGGAAATTTAATTTGTTTTCGGGTTGAAATATGGTATACTGAACCGGAAGAATGAATGTACGCCCCAAGCGCGGGGCTGGAAAGGATGGTAGTTGCGTGAACGAAGGGTTTGAGGTTCTGGTGGTGGGCGCCGGCTACGCCGGCAGCGTGGCGGCCAGAGCGCTGGCGGAACAGGGCAAGAAGGTACGGATCTTGGAGCGGCGCGGTCACATCGGCGGCAATGCCTACGACCGCCCGGATGAGGCCGGGGTGCTCATTCACCAGTATGGTCCCCACATTTTTCACACCAACGACAAAAAGGTCTTTGACTGGCTGTCCCGGTTCACCCAGTGGCGGGACTACCAGCACCGGGTCATTGCCAACATTCCCGACGGCAAGGGCGGCCGCATGACCTACCCCGTCCCCTTTAACCTCACCTCCCTGGAGACCGCCTTCGGCCCCCAGGAGGGCAAGCGCCTGGGGGACAAGCTTCTTGCCGCCTACGGGGCGGAGAAAAAGGTGACCATTCTGGAGCTGCGGCAGAATCCGGACCCGGAAATTTCCCACCTGGCGGACTATGTCTATGAGCACGTCTTTGTCCACTACACCATGAAGCAGTGGGGGCAGAAGCCCGAGGAGATCGACCCCAACACCACCGCCCGTGTGCCTGTGTTTCTCTCGCGGGACGACCGGTATTTCCAGGACGCCTACCAGGGCATGCCGCTGGAGGGCTACACCCCCATGTTTGAGCGCATGCTGGACCACCCCAACATCACCGTGGAGCTGGGCACCGACGCTCTCAAACGGCTGAAGCTGGACGGGGAGCGGATTTTGGTGGACGGAGCGGTCTTCGCGGGGGCAGTCATCTACACTGGCCAGGCGGACGAGCTGTTTGGCTTCTCCTTTGGTCCCCTCCCCTACCGCACATTGGATTTCGACTTTGAGACCCTTCCCCAAGACGATTTCCAGGGGTATGGCACGGTCAACTACACCGTGGACGAGCCCTACACCCGCATCACCGAGTTTAAGCACCTCACCGGCCAGACCATTCCCGGCGTGACCACCATCGTCCGGGAGTACTCCAAGGCCTATACCGGGGCGGCTGGAGAGACGCCCTACTATGCCATCATCAACCCGGAAAACAACGCCCGGTACGGCCAGTACCGGCAGGAGGCGGCCAAATTCGGCAACCTGTACTTACTGGGCCGGCTGGCAGAGTACAAATATTATAATATGGACGCCATCGCGGCCAAAGCGCTGGAGCTGGCGGACAGCATGAATTAGGAGAGAGAAACATATGGATAAGCTCATTACCTTTGCGGTCCCCTGCTATAACTCCGCCGCCTACATGGAGCACTGTGTGGACACCCTGCTCCAGGGGGGAGACGACATTGAGATCATTCTGGTGGACGACGGCTCCACCAAGGACGATACCCCCGCTATCTGTGACCGGTATCAGGAGCAGTACCCCGACATTGTCCGGGCCATCCACCAGCCCAACGGCGGCCACGGGGAGGGCGTGAACCAGGGCATCCGCAACGCCAGGGGCATCTATTATAAGGTGGTGGACTCCGACGACTGGGTGGATGTGGACGCCCTGCACCAGGTGCTCAATAAGCTGCGCCAGTTTGTCCGGGACGAGAAGCTGGTGGACATGCTCATTGCCAACTATGTCTATGAGCATGTGGAGGACAACACCCAGCGGGTCATCCGCTACACCAACGTCTTCCCCACCGGCCGGGTCTTCGGCTGGGACAAGATCGGACGCTTCCGCCCCTCCCAGTACCTGCTTATGCACTCGGTCATTTACCGCACCCAGCTGCTGCGGGACTGCAAGCTGGAGCTGCCCAAGCACACCTTCTATGTGGACAACATCTTTGTCTACCAGCCTCTCCCCTATGTGAAGAATATGTATTACATGGATGTGGACCTGTACCGCTACTTCATTGGCCGCTCCGACCAGAGCGTCAACGAGAGCGTGATGGTTACCCGTGTGGACCAGCAGCTGCGGGTCAACTACTACATGATCGACGCCCACGACCTCCACGAGGTCACCGCCAAGCACCGGAAGCTGGGCAAGTATATGTTCAACTACCTGGCTATGATGGTGGCCATCTCCTCCATCTTCCTGACCATTGACGGAAGCCCCGAGGCCCTGGAGAAGAAAAAGCAGCTCTGGGAGCACATCCGCCAGCAGGATTCCCGGCTGTACCGGCGCATGCGCTACCTGGCCGTGCCTGCCTTTACCAACATCCCTACCTATCAGGGACGGCGGCTTTCCGTGGCCCTGTACCGGATGGCCCGGAAAATTTATAAGTTCAACTGACCTTCGGGAGAGCGGCGGCTGCCGCTCTCTTTTTTTCTTGACAATACCTTGAAACTCTAGGTATAATATACCTGGAAGAACAAGGTATGCTGCCACGGGAATTTCCCGGGAAAGGATGACGGATATGAAACTGGACAAGGGCTTGATGGCGGGCAGCAGCACCATGCTGGTGCTGACGCTGCTGGAGTCGGGGGACATGTATGGCTATCAGATGATTGAGGAGCTCTCCCGCCGCTCCAACCAGGTGTTTCAGATGCAGGAGGGGACCCTCTACCCGATCCTGCACACCCTGGAGAAGGGAAAGTATCTCTCCTCCTACGAACAGCAGGCTCCCACAGGGCGTATGCGCAAGTACTATAAGCTGACCCGGAAGGGCCGGGAGCTGCTGACAGAGAAGAAAAGCGAATGGGAGAAGTTTCACCGCGGCGTAGAGGATGTGCTCTCCGGCGGGGCCAACGCCCTCTCCTTTTCTTAAAAAGAAAAGGAGCAAAAGAATTGATGCAAAACTGCGTTTCGCCCCTCTAGGGAATCCGAGGGAGGAGAATATGAATCAGGATGAAACGAGGCGGGGCCGGCAAAAGGACGGGACCGTGGAAACCGGAGAACGCGGGCAAGCCCAGTGGCTGGACAAAGCCGTGGCCGGCATCCGCTTTCGACCGGACCGGGCGGCGGTGCGAGCTGAGCCTGCGGCCCATTTGGAGGATAAACAGGCGGACCTCCAGCGGATTTTCCCGGACATTCCGCCCCAGGAGGCGGAAGTCCGGGCCCTGGAGGCCATGGGGGACCCGGAGGTGCTGGGCCGGGAGCTGGCCAACATCCACAGGCCCTGGCTGGGATACCTGTGGATGGCCAGCCAGTGGGCCTTAGGGGTGGCTCTGGCTCTGGCGCTTGTGCTCTGGGGCGGAAGAGGGCTGTCTGAGCTGGAAAACCGGCGGACGCTGGAGGAGGTCAACCAGGGCAAGGCGCCCTATGGGGAGCGGGTCTATGAGTACTACCTGGCCGGGGACCCGGAGGTTCCCTTCCCCCAACAAGAGGGAGAGAATGAGGTGGAAACCGGGATCACCCGCACTCCGGTGCGCTGGGCGGAGGAGACGGAGACCATTCGGGCAGGGCTCTATGCCCTGGCAGTGAGCCGGGGAGCCCTGTGGAGGCTTGCGGGGGAGGGCATCCAGGAGCCTGGAACGCAGTCGCCCCGGTACGTTCTGGAATGTGAGCTGACGGTAACGGGGCTGCCCGGCCTGCCCCTCCACCCAGAAGCGGCCTATCACATTTCCGGCTTTGACAGTCTGGGCAACACCTATCAAAACACCAGAGGGGGACACGGTACCGAGACAGCTTATATCCTGGCCATGGAGCTGGCTGGGAAAGGACTGAACCAGCGGTACCGCCTGTCTGTTTGGGAGGTTCCCCCGCAGGCGGAGTGGTTCCGGTTGGAGTACAGCTGGGGCGGGGTGGACTGGACCTTGACTGTCCCCTTGAAGGAGGAGAGGATATGAGCGGAAAACGGGGCTGGTCCCTCCCGCGCCTGGGGAGAGGGGGCAAGATTCTGCGGAATCTGGCCATTTCTCTGCTGCTGCTGGTGCTGGTGTGGGCGGCGCTGGGCGCCCCTCTCCCCCCTTCCTTGGACTTTCACCGCCTGGAGCTGCGCTATCTGCGGGAGCCCTCCCAAATTGTGGCCCAGGTGGAGCAGGACGGAGAGATTTATGTAGTGGGCTTTGGCGAACAAGAGGCGGTTCTGGGTGACCTGGAGGGGGGCAGCCTTTCCTTTTGGAGCTTGCCGGAGGAGGGGACGGGGCTAATGGTGGCCGGGAGTGACCGGAAGGTCAATGTTCCCACCACTTGGCTGCTGTCCATGAGGGCACCGGAAGATGCGGTCACCGCCCGTTTGGAGCTGGAGCTGTCCGCCTGGATGGTGAAGATCGGACCGGACCGGGAGGAAATCGTCCTGGAGCTGCCCAAGAACCGGGAGGGGGAATACTGGCAGGAACGCTGGAGCTACTCTGTGGAGGGAGAACGGCTTTTGTCCGGGGAGTTTTTGTTCCGGGTGGACGCCCACGACCAGACCCCCTGGCAGGAAGCACCCGGCAGACGGGTGGGGGAGCAGATGGCGCTGGCAGAGCTGGCTTGGGATTACTTGTACACCCAGACAGGATCGGAACACAACCCGGACTTTTTAGCCCAGGCCACGTTTTATGATGAACAGGGAGTGTGCATAGGTGAGGCCCGCCTTTCACCGGAGGAAACACTTTTTTGCGGCATGTGAGAATAGGAGAAGACCATGGCAGATGACAAATATGGGCAAGCCCAGTGGCTGGACAAAGCCGTGGCCGGCATCCGCTTTCGGCCGGACCGGGCGGCGGTGCGAGCTGAGCTTGCGGCCCATTTGGAGGATAAACAGGCGGACCTCCAGCGGATTTTCCCGGACATTCCGCCCCAGGAGGCGGAAGTCCGGGCCCTGGAGGCCATGGGGGACCCGGAGGTGCTGGGCCGGGAGCTGGCCAAAATCCATAAGCCCTGGCTGGGGTATTTGTGGCGGCTGAGCCAAGTGCTCTGCACGCTGGTGGTATTGGCTGCGCTGTGGGGAGCCATGAGCGGGTCCAATCCGCCGGACATTTGGGTCCATACCAACCCGTCCTGGCTGGGAGAGCAGCCGGAAGACCGGCAAGAGGAACTGGAGCGGATCGTGTTTGGAAGCAAAATCCAGTCCCGCCCCCTGCCTGTCCAAGGGGCGGTGGAATATAGAGGATACACCTTCACGGTGGAGGAGGGGACGGTATGGGAGCCGCTGGCGGAGATGCCCGAAGACCGCTTTGTTCCCTATGAGCAGGCGGTGCTGCTCACCCTGCGGGTGGAATGGAGCCGGCCCGACCAGCCTCTGGCCGCCAATTTCAGTGGGGAACTGTGGGCGGAGGACGACCGGGGGAACGGCTACTTAAGCTACGAGGACTACTATCATAACGCAGACGATATGCCCCGGTGGGGGGAGGCGCAGCTTCTCCATTGCGGCGTCCTTGCCCGTACCCCTTTCAGCTGCGTTTATGAAGTGGTGCTCCCGGTGCTGAACCAAGAGACCGGGCAGGTGAAGCTGCGCTATACCTATGGGGGAGCGGACCTGTCCATCCCTGTGGTACTGGAGGGAGAGCCATGAGAACCTGGTGGAAAAACGCCTGGGCCCGGCGGCCTAAGCTCAGCCGGGGCTGGAAGCTGGTGCGGAATCTGGTGCTGGGGGCGGTGGGCGGATATCTGCTCTGGAGCTTCTGGGGTTATCCCCTGCCCACGGCGGAGATGACCTTCCGCCGTCTGGAGCGGCAGCACCTGCTCTCCCCCAGTGAGCTGGTTTTTTCTACGCCGGAGTATGGACAGGGCACCGATGCCGCATCCAAACGGGACCGGATGGTGGAGGCACTGGACGGCACAAAGCTCTATCTGGAGGACTGCTGGTTTGCAGGGGTTACGGAAGAGAGCACGGTGATCGCTTCGGTGGAGCGGGGCCTGCTGCTGGCCGGTGATGGTCAGCTGCGGGGTTATGCCAGAGACGGCGGGCCTCTGCTGTTCCCGCTTTCCCAGTCCGAGTGGGAGATTCCACGGGCCTATTGGGTGGAAGTGGATTACAGTGTGGGCGCCCACTATACCTATCACAATTTTGTGCCGTTTCTTCTGCTGGATGTACCGGGGGAGACCCGGCGTGTGGAGCTGAGCCTGGAGCTGCGGCAGGAAACGGGAACGCAGATACTGCCCTACCAGGCGGACAGCTGGGACCTGGGCGGCGGAGTGTGGCTGGTTGGAGCCTGGCGGGAGGACGGCCAGTCCCCTTCCCCGTGGCTGGAGGGCTCCTACACCCTGCGCCTTTATGATGAGAAGGATACATTGCTGAAGCAGCGGGAGGGAGCCATTCCCAGGCCCCTATGAAAATGACAGGAGGAGACCATGCAGCGGGATCAGATGAATGGGTTTCAGTGGCTTTACATCGCTACCCAGGGGATTCGCTTTAAGCCGGACCGGGCGGCGGTGCGAGCTGAGCTTGCGGCCCATCTGGAGGACAAACAGACCGATCTTCAGCGGATTTTCCCCGACCTGTCTCCCGAGGAGGCCCAGCGCCGGGCGGTGGAGTCCATGGGGGATGCCTGGGAGGTGCGGAAACAGCTGGCCAAAATCCACAGGCCCTGGCTGGGATATTTATGGCGCCTGAGCCAGGTTCTGGCGGTGCTGGCCTGCCTGTGGCTGGTGTCCTTCGGATTTTTCCGGGGGGATGACGCCTATTTGGGCGACCACCCCTGTTCCGAGCTGTGGGATGCGGATGACCTGCCCCGAACCGCAACGATGGGAGACGATGACGACCTGCGCTATCTGCCTGGGGACGACCCCAACCAGCTGCTGGCCCTGGAGATCGGACAGACGGAACGCGTTGCGGGACAGGACGTCTCCCTTCGCCGGGCGGCCCTGTGGCAGGGGGAGGACGGACTGGAGCTGTACCTCTATCTGCGCGTCAACACCTGGCGCTTTTGGGAGCGGGGCGTGCTGCGGGAGAAATGGATGAAGGTGACCGACGACCGGGGCAACTGTTATGTCCTGGGAGTGGAGTCCGGAGAACACCCCGAGGACGGGAGCCTGATGAATGGCCTGGGCATGTGGGGCTTTGGGCCCTTCCACAGCGGGTATGAGGTATACATTCGAAATTTGGACCCGGAAGCTGGGTGGATTTATCTGGATTACGGCCCCACACAGCCGCTGTTTTCCTTTGCCGTGGAATTAAAGGAGGGGGACCAATGAAGAAGAGGCGCTTTCTTCCCAAGCTGGGGCGTGGCGGAAAGATCGTGCGCAACCTGGTGCTGGCTGCCGCGTTGGCCCTGGTCATCTGGGCCCAGTACGGCTGTCCCCTGCCTACCCTGGAACTGGAGTTTCGCCGCATGGAGCGGAAAAATCTGCTGCCTCCCTCTGAGATTGTGCTGCGTACGGGCCAGATCACCGTGGCCCACTCCCACGAACCGTACGATCCGGTCCCAAAGGTCACACAGGAACAGATCCTGGGCCTGGGAGAGGACTATGCCGTGGCTTTTTGGAAGCATCCCTTTTCCACCAGCGGAAATCAGCTGGCCTGCTGGAGCTTTGCGGAGCAGCCGGGACAGGTGAAGCTGGCTCCTCTCGTCAGTCTGATCAGCGATACCCGGGACGAGGACTGGCCGGAGCGGGAGTCCTGTGCGGCCGTGGCTGCCCTGGAGCTGCCCCAGGGGACGGTCCGGGGAGAGATGACCGTGGAGGCCAGGGAAGGAATTTATGAGGAAGAGAGTGAAGTGTTGGAGCACAATCTTTGCCTCTTTGCCTTCCAGAGCCGTCTCAGCTCTTATTCCGGCGACTGGCTGCAGGGACTGCCCTACACGCTACGGTTTTATGATGCGGCGGGCGAGCTGCTGCTGGAGCAGACGGGGACAGTGCCGGTAAGAGGGTGAAGAACATGGGGAGGACGCCATGGAGCGAAAATATTTAAGTGAATACGGATGGCTGGACGCCGCCACCCGTGGCATCCGTTTTAAACCGGACCGCATGGCGGTGCGGGAGGAGCTCTTTGCCCATCTGGAGGACAAACAGGCGGACTTGCGGCGCATCTTCCCGGATATGACACGGGGGGAGGCGGAGCGCCAGATGCTGGAGTCCATGGGCGACCCGGAGGAGCTGGGCCGGGAGCTGGCGAACATTCACAAGCCCTGGCTGGGGTATTTGTGGGTGCTCAGCCGGTGGGCGGCGGTGCTGGCGGCCTGTGCCATCGCGGCCACCCTTCTGCTGACCGGAAATTGGTGGGAGGATGTACGCTGGCGGGTGGAGGACTGGCTGGACAATCGGGAGGGAGAAGCGATTTCCCAGGCCCTCTACGAAGAGGGGGAACCCCAGTGGGAGGGAGAGCGCCTGGCGGTCTACGCCCCGGAGGCAGAGACCAGACTGGGCCGGTGTACCATCTCGGTGCCGCGGGCGGCCATGTGGGAGGAGCAGGGGAAAAACGTCCTCTATCTGGAACTCTGCCTCTCCTATGATTTGCCCTGGGAATGGTCAGAGGGGCCCCTGGCCTACCTGTGGGTGGAGGACGACCGGGGAACCCCCTACGGAGAGGAGCAGGGCTACACCGCACGGGGACAGCGGACCGGCATTAGCGGGCTCTCCATCAATATGATGGTGGAGAATGTGCCCCGAGACCTGGAGTACATTACGCTCCGCTATCTGCCAGGGACCGGTCTGGATCTGAGAGTGGAGTTAAAGGAGGCAGCGGCATGAAGAAGCTGTGGAAGCGCCTCCCTAAGCTGAGCCGGAACGGAAAGACCGTCCGGAACATCACCTTTGTGCTGCTGACGGCCCTGCTGCTCCCGGCGGCCCTGGGGTGGCCTGCCCTGACCCAGGACGGGGCGCTGGCCAAGATGCAGGGCAAATACCTCCTCACCCCTTCTGAGCTCCTTTACCGGACCCGGCAGGGAGACACCCAGGGTTACCTCTTCCAGGGAGAGGGCTGGGTAGCGGCCGGACAGGTGCGTAAGTTAAGCGGTACCAGCAGGCCCCTGGAGCGGGATGAACCGATCATTACCCGGATTGTGGATCGGGAGGAACCGGGGGTGCTGGTGATTCCTGCTCAGGACAAGGATGACGCCACGGTGCTGGCCGCCTTTGGGGGGCCGGAAGAGGCGGCACAGGCAGAACTTACCCTGGAGGTGGCAGCGGTAGAACCGGACTGGGGTGTGCCTGGCGAAATCGTGAAAGACGAGACCTTTACCGCCCGGTGCCAGCGGGAAGAAAACGGCTATTACTTCTTCCGTCTTCTGCCCCACGACCACGGGGAGGAGCAGTGCTGTGTCCTGGATGCGGTGTGGAGACAGCTTTTGCCCATTGGCGATGACTTTGCCGGGAACCGCTATACGGTGATCTGGGCAGATGCTCAGGGACAGGAGCTGTCCCGGCTGACGGGAGAAATCCCGGAAAATTTGAATTTAAGAGATTTTTGGTAAGCTGCCTGGTCTCCGCTCAAATTGTGGGCGGAGACCACAGTTTTGTCCAGATATTGTGCCCAAAAACGCTGGGGCAACTTCGATAAAAATCCGACGAAATTTTTTTGAAAAAACCCTTGACACACACGGGAGAGTGTTGTATGATAATCGAGCGTCTCAAGGGGCGCAGTCTGCGATGATGCGGGAGATTGCTCGGAAACGAGGTAACTTCCGCGGAGTATGTCCGACGATCGGGCGGCTGAGAGCTTCGTGTCACGGCGTATATCGCCTGGCAGGAAGGAAACCGGCCTGCATTGTGCCGGTTTTTTCGTGGCCTGGAGTGATACGCACGAAAGCGTGTACAAAGAACTCTCACCGTACGAAGGACGAGCGAGACCCATAAAACTCAACTTCGTATGTATTTAAGGAGGAACACCCAAATGGCTCAGAAAGAAATGATCCGCATCCGTCTGAAGGCCTATGATCACCAGCTCATCGACCAGAGCGCTGAGAAGATCGTGGAGACCGCCAAGCGCACCGGCGCTGCTGTTTCCGGCCCCATTCCCCTGCCCACCAAGAAGGAAGTCGTCACCATCCTGCGGGCCGTCCACAAGTACAAGGACAGCCGTGAGCAGTTTGAGCGCCGCACCCACAAGCGCCTGATCGACGTCATCAAGCCCTCCCCCAAGACCGTGGAGGCCCTGATGAGCCTGGAGCTTCCCGCTGGTGTGGAGATCGAGATCAAGCTGTAAGCGCCGAATTCCCGAGCAGGGAAGCCTGGACTGAAGCGAGGGCGAAAACCCAGGGAACGCAGTTTCCGGTTTGAGCCTGAGTCGGAGGGAAGGCGACCCGGCCGCGAGGGAACCGAGGCGTGATAGTCCCGTGCGTCGCGAACAGGCGAAGCGTGAGGACAACAAGCGATCTCAAACAACTACCTTGTGTACCCGCTGTCCGCCGCATATTGAGGCGGACGGGTCAAGTCGTCGGAGCAATGGCCCCCAGCCCAATGGGATGACCAACTACGCCGACCAATAACCTTAATAGGAGGAAATCCAAATGCAGAAAGCGATCATCGGCAAAAAGATCGGCATGACCCAGATCTTCGATGAAGCCGGCCGTGTGGTGCCTGTCACCCTGATCCAGGCTGGCCCCTGCACCGTGGTGCAGAAGAAGACCGCCGAGAAGGATGGCTATGAGGCCATTCAGCTGGGTTTCGAGAACGTCCCCGAGCGCAAGCTCACCAAGCCTGAGATCGGCCATCAGAAGAAGGCCGGCCTGACTGAGTTCGTGAAGGTCCTCAAGGAGTTCCCTCTGGAGGACTGCTCCAAGTTTGAGGTGGGCGATCAGCTCACTGCCAACCTGTTTGCCGCCGGCGAGTTTGTCGACGTGACCGGCATCAGCAAGGGCCACGGCTTCCAGGGCGTTGTTAAGCGCCACGGCGCCGCTGTCAAGCGCAACACCCACGGCGGCGGCCCTGTCCACCGTCACCAGGGCTCCCTGGGCGCCGGCACCACTCCCGGCCACATCTTCAAGGGCCGTGACGGCGCCGGTCAGATGGGCAACGAGCAGGTCACTGTCCTGAACCTGGACATC
This sequence comes from uncultured Oscillospiraceae bacterium, assembly GCA_944385035.1. Classification (GTDB taxonomy): domain Bacteria; phylum Bacillota; class Clostridia; order Oscillospirales; family Oscillospiraceae; genus Lawsonibacter. Next base: position 15,492 of record CALWVV010000028.1, read on the forward strand.
GTGCAGGTGGACGAGGAGCTGGGCCTGATCGCCGTGCGCGGCGCTATCCCCGGCCCCAAGGGCGGCGTTGTGTTCGTGAAGAACACCGTCAAGGTCCACGTGGAGAAGAAGGCCACCGAGGCTGGCCGCGTCAACCCGCAGAAGGCTTCTGCCCGTGTCAACCCGCAGAAGGCTTCCGCCCGCAACAAGTAAGGAAAGGAGAGATTGAGTCATGCCTAAAGCGAACCTTTATGATATGGCCG
>CALWVV010000029.1 GCA_944385035.1 uncultured Oscillospiraceae bacterium
GCCGTGAACAAGAACGAGAACGCCCCCATCTTCGAGATCGCCGACTACGGCATCTGCGGCGACCTGTTCAAGGTTGCCCCCATGCTCATCGAGGCCATCAAGGCCGCCAAGGCTGCCAAGTAAAAAGGGCTTTTCGGATGATTCAAAGCGCCCGTCCCAATTGGGACGGGCGCTTTTTTCCTGCCAGCACTTTGGCTGGCTCTCCTTCCCCCCATTTCCCACGGCTGCCCCGTCCTGCCGATTGGTGACCCGCACCAGTCCCCCTTCCGGGACTTCTTTGTACGGGAAAGGTCTGCCGGAAACCAAATAAACGTGCCACCAGTTCTCCCTTTGAAGAGATCTGGTGGCACGTTTCATGTGTGATTGAACGGGAACCCTGCTCGATTTACACAGAATTCACAGCTTTTCCGGGCCAGGTAACGGCCGCGGCGGGCGGCTCACCGTGCGTTTGCACGCGCAGCTGCTTTTCCGCCGTGTCTCTGGTATACTTTCGGAGGTTTACCGGCCCGTCAGCGTCGCGGGAGTTTTGTCAAAAAACTGTTTGACCAGCTGCTTGTGGTCTTCCGTCTGAAAAGCGATTGCCTGCATATTATTTTCCAGCTCAAGGTAGGCGTCCAACGTTGTATGATAGCTGAACTGGGTCAGCTTCTTCATCATCCCGATGGCATAGGTAGGACGCTCCGCCAATTTCTGTGCCAGCTCCATAGCCGTATCATACAGCTGTTCCTTGTCCGTAACGTAATCTGCAACGCCCCACTGTTCCGCCTCGTCTGCTGTCAAGACCCGGCCATTGTACACCAGGTCCTTCGCCTTCCCCAAGCCAATTCTTCTGGGCAGAAAATACAGCGAACCCAGATCCGGAACCAGCCCCACATTGATGAAGCTGCAGCAAAATCGCGCTTCTTTCTCCGCCACAATAAAATCACTGGCCAAGGCAAGACTAAATCCAGCACCATATGCGCACCCCTGCACCGCCGCAACCACAGGCTTCTCCAATGCATAGAGGGCTTTGACCCACGCGGACGCTCCGCGCATCCTGTCACGGCCGTCCGGGCAGGAAGACTCCGAGCGCATGGAAGATAAATCCCCACCGGCGGAGAAATGTTTTCCATTGGAACGGATCATCACACTGCGAACCGTCGGGTCAAATTGTATGCGGGTAAACAGGTCCGCCAGACCTTCCTTGATCTCCTGCACCAGTGCATTTGCCTGTTTGGGGTTGTTCAGCGTAATAACCGCTACCTTGTCTTTGCGCTCATATTCCAGATATTCCATAGATGCCTCCTCGCCTTTTCCACAGTTAAAGATTTAACTCTATCGCTGTGTAATTGGCTTTCATCTTCTGATAATAGGCCTCAAACTCTGTATCCATGGTCTTTTTGCCCCCCAAAATCATTCCATCCTGATCGTAGTAATGGATGATGTCAATGACCTCTTGCGTAGGGGGCTCCAGGCACTCCAAATGGTCGGCAATTTTTAAGTCCCACTCAAAATACGTCTTGATCTCCAGCGGATCTTCTCCCGGAAATACGGCAGACAGATACATCTCTTTGCTTTCGGGGTCAAATAAGAAAATTCCTTTATCCGTTACCATCTTGGAGGGGCCTCCGCCCTTCAATCCGGCTTTTTGTCTGCTGTCATATCCATGGAGATGCCCCGGTGCACTGATAAAATCCACCTTGTTTACAAACTTTCCTTTTACCAGCTTCATCATAATGATCGTCTCGCCGCAAGAACTGGCAATATCGTTGGCTCCTCCTGTCCCAGGCAGGCGCACCTTTGGCCTATCATACGTTCCATTGCCCAAAATCACATTTGTGTTGATATTTCCGTAGCGGTCTACCTGTGCGCCGCCAATGATCCCCTTATCAATAAATCCCGCCTGTGTATCCGAAAAAATTCTCCACATTTCGGTGGCAAAGATGGCATTCTCGGTGGTAGGATTATCCGATATCGTAAGGGGAAGGCGACGGGATTTGGCCCCGACACCGCCTGCTTCATACACAAGGGTCGCATTGGGCGCATGTGTTTTAGCTGCAATCAGGCCTGCCATCATGGGGATACCGATTCCTACAAATGCCACATCGTCATTATGTATTTCCATTGCACACACCGCCGCCATCATTTCCTGGGGAGAATACTGTTCCGCAAACATATCAACACTCCCTTCCTGCCATGTTGACATTATCCAATTCCATTTCCGCAAGCTTCTCCAGCCGATCCCGTCCCACTTTATCCAGATAGGCATCAAAATCAGGCACATCATACACCCATTCTTTCAGCCACTCTTCAAAGTGCTCCTGCGAATCATTGCGCTTCATAAATTCCCTGCGGAATGGCATGTCACACCAGTAGTATTCCGCTACAAAGAACGGATGGGAACAGTAAGGAACATGAACCACTGCATCGACACAATAGTAGGGAATGGCCGTCATATTCGGTGTCTTCCGGATCTCAACCGTATCCACCAGTTCCTCACATGTAACAATGACCTTCTTTGCTGCACGGGCCATATTCATGTCATTGACGGTGGCACCCAAAATTTTACAGTTTCCTTGCCGGTCCGCCTGCTGCACATGAATAAACGCAACATCCGGACAAGCTGCGGGAACCAGCACCAGAGGCTCGCCCTGGTATGGGTCCTGCATCTGACGCAGCCTGGGGTTATACTGCAAAAAGTCAGACCCCAGCATGGAACGGGTGGGCAAGAAAGGCACATCCATGGCGCCCGCCAAAAAGCGCAGGCTCGCGCCGTAATTGGAATACTCCTCTACTTCCAGAGGGGCCGGGATCCCTTTCTCCACCGCTCTCCGATAATTGACCGCGCCGCCCAGAGAACTGATCCAGCAATAGGCCGTCTCCATCTTTTTCAGACAGCCCGCTCCGATCAGCATGCAGGCGCTGTCCATCTTGGAATCTGTGATCAAGGTCAGATCTCGTTTTTTTCTGCGAATGATCTCATATACCACAGCCATCGGTTCCCGGCCGCCAATGCCGCTTAAACTAATACTCATGCCATCTTGCACATACTGGCTGACAGCCTTTTCAATGGTAGTCAATTTACTCATGACGTTTCCTCCTGTCGTGACAGTCAAACGCTCTGCGCAGCCCGTTTGCTCATGCGCCAGTTCAACGAGGACAGAAGGACAACCAGCACAATACCGGCAATATCCGTCAATCCGCCCTGGCTGATCAACAGAAGCGCCGCGGCAAAGTAACCAAACCGTAACACAAACTGCACGGAGGTAAACTGATGACCCACCAGCGAAACAGAAAGGGCATACGCACCAATCAGCGCGGTAATGATGCACTGAATAATGCTGACGATTCCGCCGGAAAGCAGCAGTCCCTCTCCATAGATAAACATAAACGGAACAATGTAGCCTGCAGCACCCAGCTTTACAGACTCAATCCCCACCTTCATAGGATTACACTTGGCCACGCCGGCAGCCGCAAAGGAGGCCAGTGCGACGGGAGGTGTAATGGCCGACAGGCAGGCATAATAGAACGCAAACAGGTGCGCAGCCATTTTTGCCACGCCCATTTCAATAATGGCGGGAGCAATAAAGGTAGCTACGATAATATAGCAGGCCGAAGTAGGCATACCCATGCCCATGATCATGGACACAAGCATGGTCAGCACCAAGAGGATCAGCAGGTGGCCGCCAGACAGCTGCACCAGCATGCCGGAGAGCATCATTCCAAGACCGGTACGCATCAGGATTCCAATCACGATTCCCGCGCAGGCACATACCGCGGCCACTTCCAAGCCGCCCAGTGCACCATCCACCAGTCCATTGATAAACTTCTTTAGGTTGATCCTAGTCCGCTTGGAGAACATGCTGCAAAGGATTACCGAGGCCACGCCCCAGAATGCGGACTTTTGCGGCGAATATCCGATCACGCCCAGGAAGAAGATCAGCACCAGCACAGGGATCAGCAGGAACCAGTTCTTATGGAAACATTCTTTCACGTTGGGAAGCAGTTCCTTCGGCGTTCCAGTCAGCTTGGCCTTCCCCGCTTCAAAGTCCACCATGAAGAACAGGGCCACATAGTACAAAATTGCCGGGAAAATGGCCGCTACCACGACGCTCCAATAGCTGACGCCCACATAATCCGCCATGATAAATGCTGCGGCACCCATAATAGGCGGCATAATCTGGCCGCCTGTTGACGCCACCGCTTCTACACCGGCTGCCACTTCCGACCGGTAACCGGTCTTTTTCATCATGGGGATGGTAAACGTACCCGTTGTCACTACGTTTGCCACCGCGCTGCCGCTGATCATTCCCATCAAGCCGCTGGATACTACCGCAGCTTTTGCAGGACCGCCCCGGAGATAGCCAAAGGCGCCGTCAGCCAGCTCAGTAAAAAAGTCTCCCGCGCCTGTGGCACGCAAAAACGATCCAAACAGAATAAACACCAAGATAAAGTTGGCCGCGGTTCCGGTGGGGGTACCGAAAATGCCTTCTTCCCCCATATACAGGCAAGAAACAATACTGCCGATATTCATTCCCCGGTGTCTCAGCAGTCCAGGCATCGACTGTCCGAAATAACCATATAATAAAAAGAGAATGGAAAGCACAGGCAATGTCCAGCCAATCATGCGCCGGGTACCGTCAATCACCGCAACAACCAGCACAATTCCGAACAAAATGTCCCACTGGCTGGGATTGCCCACGCGCCACCCCATACCTTCAAAATCATAAAGGATATATCCAATACTCGCTAAGGTACCTGCAATCAGGCAAATATCCACAATATTTGCAACGACTTTGTTCTTATGGAAGGGCTTCATCAAAAAAATCATGGGAAATGCCATTACAATCAGCGCGGAGCGCTGAAGAATATTCGGGAAAGAACCAAAAAACGAAGTATAGAGGAAAAAAAGGGAACATACAATTGCCAAGGGAATGGTACAATATCCTCTCCATCCACTGAGATTATTCTCCTTACACACATATTGGAGAAGCGACGATGATTTCATAGGCCGAGATCACTCCTTTCGATCTTCCCAAGCTTTCACAACCGTACAGCATCCATCCTGATTGCCATACTGAAACGTGTTTATCCCCTCCCCTCCACGGGGAGGGGATAAACATTGGAAGCGGTCAATCTTTACTCAAGATAAGTCACAGTTTTACCCTGCTCTTCGTAGTAGCGCTGTGCACCGGGATGCGCGGGCAGGATCATGTTGGTACAGCCCAAATCCAGCGTCAGACCGCCCCAGTTGGGATGTACCTCGGCCAACTCGTCCACATGCTCAAACACGGTTTTGGTGATCTCGTACGCCAGTTCCTCGTCCATATCGGCGCGCACACACAGCTGGGTATTGACCGAGAACGTAGGCACAGCTTCCTCCAGGCCCTCATACCAGCCAGCCGGAATTTCACTTCCGTTATAGAAAGGCTTCTCTTTGGGCAGCTCGGTCAGCTGTTCCTCATCAAAGGGCAGCAGCCGGCAATCAAAGGTAGTCATCAGTTCAACGAAGCCTGCAGAGGGGCCATACTTACCGGGGGTAAGTACACAGTAGGCATCAATGTTGCCGTCCTTCAGAGCGTCCGCCTGGTCACCATTACTGGCCTGGTAAGGAATAATATCGTCATACGTCCATCCATAAGATTCCAAAATGGCCTCTACCATGAAATAGAATCCGCTGCCCGCAGTACCGGTTCCCACTTTTTTGCCCTTCAGGTCCTTAAAGGTCTTATAGGGAGAGTCGGTGGGGACCACCACAGTCACATAAATCTCGTCCATCATAAACAGCGTGGCAAGCTCCTCCTGGAACGGATCATAGCCGTTGATCCCTTTCAGCCGCTGATAAACCACGTCAGAGTTGGCCATGCCGAGCTCCAGGTTTTTCCCCTCCAAGGAAGTCAGGTTTTCCAGCGAGGCGTTGGTCGCAATGGCAGTAACCGTAGTATTGGGCATATATTTGGTCAGCACGCTGGCTAATGCACCGCCCATGGGGAACCAGCCGCCGCCCGTTGTCGCGGTACCGATGGTCAGCAGCTGGGAGGACCCAGCGCCGCTTGCACTGCCGGTTTCTTGATTTCCATTACACGCAGCCAGGGTAAAGATAGAGCTGAGCGCCAGCAGCAAAGCAACAATTCTCCGTTTCATCAGTAAAGCTCCTTTCAAATTCAATATTTACGCCACTGTCCGGGGACTACTTTCCTTTAAATACCGGGGCGCGTTTTTCCAGGAACGCGTTGGTCCCCTCATATTTATCTTCTGTCGCAAACACAACTGCCTGTGCATATTTCTCAAACCAAAGCCCAGATTGCAGATCGGTATTTGCCCCCACATTGATGCAGGCCTTTGCGATCTTGGTGGCCAGCGGAGCACGCTCAATGATCTTGCGTGCCATTTCCTTGGCGCCCTCCAGCGCCTGCCCATTTTCCGTCACTTTGTTGACCAGTCCCAGTCTGCATGCCTCTTCCGCATCAATAATATCCCCGGTCAAAATCAGCTCTTTGGCCTTTCCAAAGCCCACCAGGCGCTGCAGGCGCTGGGTTCCGCCCGCACTGGGAATAATGCCATACTTGGTTTCCGGCTGCCCAAATTTAGACTTTTTAGAGGCGACGCGCATATCGCATGCCATTGCAAGCTCACAGCCTCCGCCCAGCGCATATCCTTCAATGGCGGCAATCACAGGCTTGCTGACGTTCTCAATCACATTGAACGTCCCCTGCACCACCGCATCCAGCGCCTCCAGGAACGGGCGGTCCCGCAGCACCTTTAAGTCCGCTCCGCTGGCAAATGCCTTGTCACCTGCACCGGTCAAAATGATCACACGCACACGGGGATCTTCGTCCAGGGCCATAAACACCCGTTTGAACTCGCCGTACGTCACCGGATCCAGCGCGTTTCTCATCTCCGGCCTGTTGTTGGTCACAATAGCAAGGCCATCCTCTTCCATCTCTATCAGCAAGCGGGTATAGTTCTCATACGTTTCCATAAACATCACCTTTCTGCATCCTTTCTCCCGCAAAAATCAATGATACCGATAGAACCCTTCTCCGGTCTTCCGGCCAAGTTTCCCTTCCTTTACCTTCTCTTCCAGCAGGTGGCTGGGACGGTCTGCCTCAAGTCCCGTCTCCTTAAAATGCTCTGCGCGAACATTATAGCTTACGTCAATACCGATCTGATCCAGCAGGCGGAAGGGACCCATGGGATGCCCCAGGCCCTTTTCCGCGGCGATATCAATTTCCTCCACGGTTGCAATGCCCTGGTCCAGCAGATAGAAGGCCTCTTTGAACACACCGTCCATCAGGCGGCTGACCACAAAGCTGTGGATCTCTTTTTTCAGCAGGATGGGCGTCTTTCCAGTAGCGCGGCACAGTTCCATGATCAGCTCAGCCGTTTCCTCAGAGGTATCTGGGTTCATGACCACCTCAACCAGCTCCATGACCATGGCAGGGTTGAAGTAATGCATGTTGGCTATGCGATCGGCCCGCCCCGTCACGCTGGCAAGCTTGGAACTTCCAATGCTGGAGCTGTTGGTGGCCAGAATCGTGCGCGCGGGACAGATTTTATCCAGCTGTGCAAAGATGTTTCTCTTCAGCTCCAGATTCTCCACCGCCGCTTCAATGACCACATCCGCATCGCACACGGCCTTTGTCAGGTCACTTTCATAGGAAATGCGGCTCTTTGTGGCCTCCACTTCACCTTCGGTCATGCGGCCTTTGGCAATGCGCCCTTCCAGATATTTCTCCGCCCATTCCTGCGCCTTGTTCAGGGCTTCCTCGCTGATATCATACTGCACCACAACAAAACCATATTTCGCAGTGTTGAGGGCAATCTGCCGTCCCATGTTTCCGCTTCCAATAACTGCTACTTTCTTTACGTCTTCTAAGCGCATGATTCTCCAGCCTTTCTTTTTTCATGTTTTCTTTGATTTATAGGTCAGAAGCTTCGATAATCGTGGCCATGCCTTGTCCGCCGCCTACACACATGGTGGCCAGACCCCGCTTTGATCCACGGCGATTCATCTCATAAGCCAATGTCACAAGCAGACGCACACCGGAATTTCCCAGCGGGTGCCCCAGGGCAATGGCTCCGCCATTGACATTCAAGATATCTGTATTCAGGCCCAGCTCACGGATCACGGCCAGCGACTGGGACGCAAACGCCTCATTGAGCTCGATCAGATCCAGATCCTCCAGGGACAAACCTGCCGCCTTCAGCACTTTACGCACCGCCGGAATCGGCCCAATTCCCATGATCTCAGGATCCACACCGCTGGCAGAGCTGGCAATCACCTTTGCCATCGGCTTAACGCCCAATTCCTTAACCTTTTGGGCCGACATGAGCACGACTGCCGAAGCGCCATCGTTCCGGCCGCAGGAATTTCCCGCTGTCACCGTGCCGTCCTTAAAAAGCGGCTTTAATTTCTGCAGCTTCTCCATGGTAATGCCGGGACGAGGGCCCTCATCGGCATCAAAGATTTTTTGCTCCTTCCCCTCTGTATACTCAATGGGAATGATCTCATCTTTGAACTTCCCCTCGGCCAGCGCCTTGGCACATTTCTGCTGGCTCTGATATGCAAAAAGGTCCTGATCCTCTCGTGAGATCCCATATCGGTCTGCCACATTCTGTGCCGTCAAAAGCATAGACAGGTCACGTCCATACAGCTCGGGCGGCACGGAGCTGCGTCCGCTGTCGGTTCCGGAATTGATGAGCGTCAGCGGCTCCCGGCCAAACCGATCGCCGTTGATGTAAACAGGAGCCCGGCTCATATTTTCCACCCCGCCCACCAAAATAACGTCGGCGTCTCCACCCTGGATAGATTGGAAGCCGCATTTAAATGCCTGCATGGAGGATGCGCACAGCCGATTTACGGTATATGCGGGAATCGTATTGGGGAAACCCGCCAGCAATTGGGCCACACGCGCCATGTTGGAAACTTCACCGTTGCGTACTTCGCCGACAATAATTTCGTCAATGCAGCCTGCATCAATCCCCGCTCGGGCAACTGCTTCCTTCAGAACACTAGCCGCCAAACGATGGGCAGGGACTCCTTTCAATTTGCCGCCAAACACCCCAATGGCTGTTCGCACAGCACTGACCATATACACTTCTTGCACCGCGATCACTCTCCTTCTGGCTTTTTTAAATCAGGAACTGCCATTTATTAAAAGCAATTGCGATACCAACGTTGATAAGGTCAAAAAAATTTGTGGACATAGCCCACCTGGTCCCATTGAATTTGTAATTTTTGCATAAAAAAGCATTGCGTATCCCGCAACATTTCAAGCGAAAAACGCAATACTTTTTTCTAATTTATAAGAATTTATATATTTTTACTCGGCAAATTTCTAAGAATTTAGAATTTTGCTGTATCATTCCCGCCGCTTCTCCCTTCGATCACATTCCATACCGTTTGAGCTTATTATAGAGTGTCGCAACCGAAATTCCCAGTGACTGGGCTGCTTTCTGTTTTCCGCGGACATCCGTCCCAAATTTCTGAAGCGCGCCTTCCAACGCGTTTCGTTCTGCCTCCATTACCACTTGTGAGAGAGTCAAACCATTCCACGGAGAGATTGCCGCAGCCCCCTCGGTCTGGGTCAAGGTCTCCTCCTGGGCCAATACATACCGCGGCAGAGAATCTACGGTGATGACTCCATCCACCGCGACTTCACACATATATTCCAAAGCATTTTTAAGTTGCCTGAAATTGCCCGGCCAGGGATATTTCAACAAATATCCCAGCACCTCCGGCACAATCCGAAAGGCAATATTCTTTTTCTGCTTCTGCTCGGCAATGAACAGATTGACATATTCTGTTATGTTATCCTTCCGCTGCCGCAGCGGCGGAATTTCAATTTCAAACACAGACAATCGATAGTATAGGTCACTTCGGAACCGATGTTCTGCCAATGCATCTCCTATGCACTGGTTGGTCGCGGCAATGACGCGCACATCCAAGGGAATGTTTCGGTTATCCCCCAAACGGCGGATGGTTTTTTCCTGCAAAGCCCGCAGCAATTTGCTTTGCAGGGCCAGTGGCATTTCTGTTATCTCATCCAAAAACAGCGTGCCATGGTTGGCTAATTCAAACAGCCCCATACGGCCCTGCTTACTTGCACCTGTGTACGCGCCCGAAACGTACCCGAACAGCTCGCTTTCCATCAATTGCTCCGGAATTGCCGCGCAGTTCACATCCACAAAGTTCTTATCACTGCGCGCACTGAGATTGTGAATCATCTGGGCCACCACTTCTTTTCCTGTACCGCTCTCTCCAATGAGCAAAACGGAACTGTTGGTGGTAGCTGCTGTCTTCGCAATGCGCCAATAATCCGCATCCATGCCGACAATTCCATCTCGTTCATAACGAGTACGAAACAGCGCCCCCAGGCGTTCATTTAATAGCTGAATCTTATTTTCGTTCTCGTTGATCACTTTGAACAGGTCATTGATTTGGTGCATATCCCGCAAGACCACCAGTCCGCCAACGACCTCTCCCTTGTCAACATAAGGAATGACATCCGCGTAAGTAACGGTCCCATTTACATTGCGGTAGCAATTATATTTTGCAATTTTACTGCGGTATACTTCCGGTGAAACAGCGCCAGGCCTGATTTTGGGCATGTACTGTCCAATCAGGTTTTCTTCTTTCAGCCCAGTCAAATTTAAATAGGCATCGTTGACAAATACAATATTTATATTTTCATCCAACAGGACGATTCCTTCCTGAAGCATGTTAAACCATCGAAATATACTGGAGTTAAAATATTTAGGGTCAATATTCTTCATCTCTTTTCTCCTCTCTCTGCAGTACGCCACACGAAATTGCTTTTCCCATGTTTTCTGTCATGAAGTTCCGCTCTTCTGCTTTCCATCACTCCATTCCATCTTCATGGACAAACTGCTGCCGGAGCTTCCAAAATGATTTCCCTGCTGATTTGGATTTCTTTCCCAATACTACTTGACATCATTTTACTAAAAAGCTTTTAATAATTCAAGAAATTTATCTCTTTTTACAAAGAGCAACAATTTCTCTGGTGCTTTTTTGTTGAATTTCCCCTTTTATGGCGTCCAACGGGCAAAACTGATTTTAAAAAGAGTCTGTTCAACGGGAACAGGCTCTTTTCATTTTTATTATGCTTCCCTTTCCAGATGGACGCTTTTTCCTGCCAGCATCTTTGACCGGCTTTTCTCCCCCCTTTCACCCCCGCCGCTCCCCCGCATAGGATAAAGCAGAAACCCGCCGCCCTGCCGGGCGGTTCCGGAGGTGTACATTCCCATGAAACACGAACTGAATATCTGGGTGGTGGGCGGTGACCAGCGCCAGGCCAGGCTGGCTCAGCTGCTCAGTCAGGATGGGCACACCGTCTATACCTATGCCCTGGACTTGGTTCAGGACCTGTCCGGCCCCATCCCCCAGTCCAATCCCCTGTCCATCCCCCTGGCTGACTGTGTTATTCTTCCCCTTCCCGTATCCCAAGGAGAGGGACTGCTCAACGCCCCCCTCTCCGCCGCCGACCATCCCCTGGAGGACATCCTGGACCGGCTTTCCCCAGGGCAATTTCTCTGCGGAGGCCGGCTGGACCCCCAGGTCCAGTCCTTCGCCCAGGCCCGTGGTCTCACCCTTCGGGACTACTTTGCACGGGAGGAGCTGGCCGTGGCCAACGCAGTGCCCACCGCAGAGGGTGCTCTCCAGCTGGCCATGGAACACCTGCCCATCACCATCCACGGCGCGCGGGTGCTGATGATCGGGTTTGGGCGGGTGGGGCGGCTGACCGCCCAGCGCTTCCAGTCCCTGGGAGCCAAGGTCACCGTGGCCGCCCGGAAATACGACCAGCTGGCCTGGGCCCAGGCCATGGGTCTGGGGGCAGAGCACTTATCCCAACTGAAGGACTGCCTGTGCGGCTGTGACCTGGTCATCAACACGGTCCCCACCCAGCTGCTGGGCCGGGACGAACTGGCCGAGACAAAGGAGGACTGCCTCATTCTGGACCTGGCCTCCAAACCCGGCGGGGTCGACCTGGGAGCCGCGGGAGAACTGGGGCGCACCGTCATCTGGTGTCTGTCCCTGCCCGGCAAGGTGGCCCCTGTCACCGCCGGAGCCGCCATCAAAACTACCATCTATAACATGCTCCACGAGCTGGACTACTAAGCGCGGAAAGGAAGAGTTGAATTGGAAGACAAGACCATTGGATTCGCCCTGTGCGGGTCCTTTTGCACCCATGCTCGGGCCATGGAGGCCCTGGAGCAGGTAAAAGCCCGGTTTGCCCATGTGGTCCCCATCGTGTCCCAGTGCGTAGCTGACACGGATACCCGCTTCGGCAACGCCCACGACCTGATGCGGGAGATGGAACGCATCTGTGACCATCGGGTCATCTCCACCGTCAAGGCTGCCGAGCCCATCGGCCCCCAGAAGCTGCTGGACCTGCTCATCATTTGCCCCTGCACCGGCAACACCCTGGGCAAGCTGGCCGCCGGCATCACCGACACCAGCGTCACCATGGCGGCCAAAGCCCACCTGCGCAACCAGCGCCCCCTGCTCATTGCCCCCTCCACCAACGACGGCCTGGCCGCCTCTGCCCCCTCCATCGGCGCCCTTTTGGGCCGCAAGTACATCTACTTTGTCCCCTTCGGTCAGGACGACCCGGTGAAAAAACCCACCTCCCTGGTGGCTGATTTCTCCCAGGTGGCGGACGCTGCCCAGGCCGCCCTCCAAGGCGAGCAGCTCCAGCCCCTGCTGCTGCGGCAGTAAAGGGGCTTTCCCAGCAAAGCGGTGGATTTTTTTACCCAAAAATGATATAATTTCCCCTGACCAACCTAGGCCCATGCCCATGGAACGGAGGGGGAAGCGTCCATGCAGTACAACATCAGCCTGAAGCATTTGGAATGTTTTATTAAGGTGGCCCAGCTGGGCTCTATCAACAAAGCGGCCCAGGCGCTGTTTATTTCCCAGCCTCACCTGGGAAAGATGATCCACGACCTGGAAAATGAGTTTGGCTACCTTCTCCTCAACCGCAGCAACCAAGGTGTCACCCTCACCCCTGAGGGGGAGGAATTTCTCACCCACGCCGTACGGGTACTGGAGGAAATGCGCTGTCTGCGCCGGTCCTCTCCCCCGGAATCCGACCAGCCCGACCACCTGTCTGTGTCCATGACCCAATTTTCCCATGTGATGGAAAGCTTTATCGAGGTAGTCCTCAAATACCGGGACCGCCCTGCCTTTTCCCACCGGCTCTTCGAGGGCAGCCCGGAACAGGTCATCGACGATGTGTTCTCCGGCCGGGCCACGGTGGGCATCTTTCACTTTGACAGCAAGCGCCGCCGGGAGCTGGAAAAGCTGCTCAGCGCCAAAGGGATGGCCTACCGGAGCCTTGCCTATGTGGAGCCCCACATCGTCCTGTCCAAACACCACCCCCTGGTGCTCCAGCACAAGCCCATTACCCTCGCCGCCCTGGCCCCCTACGGGATGATCCGCTATCTGGGCCAGTATGACGACCTGACCCACAGCCTTTTCGAGGCCCAGCTGCCCGGCCTGCGGGAGGAGCGCTGCAGCAAGGTAATCTACCTGTCCAACCGGGAGTCCCTTATGCGCCTGATCTCCATGAGCGACTTCTACTCCATCGGCATCCACGACTTTGAGATGCAGGGGGCAGGCTATCAGGCTATGTCGGTGCCCATCAGCGGCTGTGACTTTCTGTTTGAATTTGGCTATGTGACCATGGAGGGGGAGACTTTGTCAGAGATCACACGGGAATTTCTGGACAACGTCAAAACACGTCTCAACTGACCCAACGGATAGCGGTGTTCGCTATCCGTTTTTTTAATAGCCGTCAAAACTCTTTCGTATTATACAACCGGCTTCTTTTCTGGTATGCTTTGAATCAGGAAGACCCCATGCATAAGGAGGAGAATTGCCATGATCCAGACCATTCTTTCTCAGGCCGTGGATGCCGCCCGGCCCGCCACCCAATTGGGACAGACCGCCACCTATATCCCCGAACTGGGCAAGATGGACCCGCACCAGCTGGGGGCCTGTATTTTTACCCGCGAGGGGGAGCGCTGCTGCGCGGGAGACACCGGCGTTCGCTTCAGCATTCAGAGCATCTCAAAGGTCATCAGTCTGGCCGCCGCCCTGGAGCTGTGCGGCTTTGACACCGTCTTTGAGCGGGTGGGCATGGAGCCCTCGGGCGAGGCCTTCAACGCCATGGGCAAGCTGGAGGCAGTGGGCAGCACCCCCAGCAACCCCATGATCAATGCCGGTGCCATCGCTGTGGACAGCTACCTGGAGCCCAAAATCTCCTTTGCGGAGATGCTTGCCTTCACAAGGAAGCTGTGCATGGACCCGGACATCACCCTGGACGAGAAGGTCTACCACTCGGAGATGTCCCACATCTCCCGGAACCGAGCCATCGCCTACCTGCTGGAAAACACCGGGGTCATCCGCAGCGATGTGGAGCGCACCCTGGACTTCTACGTGCGCATGTGCTCTCTGAGCGTCACGGCAGAGAGCCTGGCCGGTCTGGGGCTTATGCTGGCAGGGGGCGGGGTGTGCCCTGCCACTGGGGAGCGGCTGCTGTCTCCAGACACCGTCCGGGTAGTCAAGACCATTATGCTCACCTGCGGGATGTACGACGGCTCCGGCACCTTTGCCGTCCAGGTGGGGATTCCCTCCAAAAGCGGCGTGGGGGGCGGCATCCTGTCGGTGGTAGACGGACGCATGGGCATTGGTATCTTTGGGCCCGCCCTGGATGGCAAGGGCAACAGCGTGGCCGGAATTCAAGTGCTGCGCAGCCTGTCTCGGGCACTTCACCTGCACATCTTTGACCCGGAAGCCCGCCGCTGAAGGACAAAAAACGCCTGTGCCCCATTGGTTTCCCCTGACAGGGGTAACTTTGCAGGTGTCTGAACCCCCGGCAGATATTGCTACGGCAGTATCTGCCGGGGACTTCTTTTTGTCTTACGCACCCTTGGGGGTGGACTGACCTTTCGGCTGTGGCAGTTCCACACAGCCAATGTCATTGTAGTGAATTTCCACCGTCTGCTGAGCGTGCTTGCTCCACTTCACATCCTTTTCGTGTACCACGATCTTTCGGATGAACAGCCGCAGCAACTCCGGTGTCAGTTCCTGGATGTCCGTGTACCGCTTTGCCAGGGAGATAAAGTGGTCGGTGCCGGACACCTGCTCCCGCAGCCTCTGGATGGCAGTTTCCTTTTCCGGGATGGCCTTGTTCAGCATTTCCATCTC
>CALWVV010000030.1 GCA_944385035.1 uncultured Oscillospiraceae bacterium
ATCTGCTCTCTGGCCTGCTCCAGACTATTCCACAGAGGTGGGCGCAGATTTGGATCAAAAGAGAGAAGGCAGCCCGCTGTCCGCTTACCCAGCTTTGCCAGCATAGCCAACACATTACAGGGGGCGCCGCCGGGATTTGCCTCATAGAAGGGATTGCCCTGGGGACTGGCTCCGTTGCAGGTGAAGTCTATCAACAACTCGCCCAGAGCAGCCACATCAATGCTTTTGCTCACACTTCCCACCGCCTTCTTAAACAGTCAGGTCGTACTTTTCTACGTCGATCATGGCCTGCCCATTTGCCTCAAAGGTAATGGTGTCGGCCTCCTGCCGGGTGTAAATGACAGAGCTGGCAGCCTGCTCGCCGTCGTTAACAAAGACCTCCACGCTAAACCGGTCCAGGATGATGCGCAGCTTCAGCGCTCCTCCCTGGGGCCGGACCAGGAAGCTGCGGGTGTGGACAATATCGTGGGGCAGGCCGCCGCGGGTACGGTCAATTTTCAGGGTGCTCTCATTGGGCTTGTAGCGAATGATGGTGTCATGGGTGCCGTCCTTGGCCACATGGATGCGGAACCAGCGGTATCCCTCGCTGCCTGTGGGCCGGATGGTCACTATCATGTCCAAGATCCGTCCCTGAACACCAGGCAGATTGACCTCGCCGCACACAGGGATGTTTTGGTGGAGTATCCGCTCCCCACGGCAGGCATCCAGTTCCCGGACAGGACGCTGGCACAGCCGCCCGTCCCGCAGAAACAGCTCCCGGGGAAGGGTCATCTGGCCAAACCAGCGGCAGTGGGCAGGTTTGGCTCCCGCCGTACTCCAGTTCTGCATCCAGGCGATCATGATCCGCCGGCCGTCGGGAGCCAGGAGGGTCTGGGGCGCATAGAAGTCCAGACCGTAGTCCACCGCCTGGACCGTATGGCGATGAAACTTCATGCTGTGGGGGACACAGTCTCCCAGCAGGCACAAGGCGTTATTGCCCCCATGGAACTCCAGGCCAATGGGGTACATATCCTGGGGACTGGTAAGAAGAACCTGCCTGCCGTCCAGGGGGAAGAAATCGGGACACTCCCACATTTTCCCGTATTGATTGTGACTGGCATCCAGGGTGCGGACGAAGTCCCACTTCAGGCAGTCTGCACTCTGGTAGAGGAGGATAGCGCCGCTGCCATCAGGCGTGCGGTTGCCGATGACGACATAGTAGGTGCCGTCCGCCTCCCGCCACACTTTGGGGTCCCGGAAATCTGCCGCGCTGCCTCCCTCGGGCAGGTCGTTCTTATCCAAGACAGGATTGGAGGAATATTTCTCATAGTTCAGCCCGTCGCCGATGGCCACGCACTGGGTCTGGATGTCCCGCAGGACCCCCTCTTCATCCCGCTCCCGCTGGACTCCTGTGTACATCAGCAGATGCTGCCCATCGGGTAGCTCCACTGCGCCGCCGGAAAAGCAGCCGCCGGCGTCACAGGACTGATCTGGGGCCAGGGCGGCGGGAAGGCGCTCCCAGTGGATGAAGTCCTCTGTGGTCAGGTGTCCCCAGTGCATGGGGCCCCACTCATTGGAGTAGGGGTGATACTGATAGAACAGGTGGCATTTCCCCTGATAAAAGGAAAATCCGTTGGGGTCGTTCATCCAGCCGATGGTAGGGGTGGCGTGAAATGCGGGGCGCGCCTCCGCGGGGATGTGGGGCCCATATTGGGCTTCAAAATCTCGTGCCTTTTGCAGTTGTGTGCTAACCATAGAATCTCATCCTTTGATCGAATTTGGGTGCGCCGCTCAGTTTTCTGTTTTTGTGTAGCGGTCGTAGGCGGCTTGGTAGACCTGGAGAAGGTCATCCATTCCACACTTCTTTATCAGGAATTCTTTGTAGGACTCCCACTCCTCGTCGGTGATGGCGCCGCCGCCCTCACCACCGTTTTTCAGCCACAGGCCCTCCTGCTCCCGGACGGCAGTTTCAAAGTCCGGCTTATGCCAGTCCAATGTCTCCATCTCCATGCTGGTAAAGGTACAGTCCACCGGATAGACACTGGTATCCTTCACATAGGGCATCCAGTCCTCAGCCAGCCAGGTCAGGCGGTTGATGGCGTTGGGCTCCATATAGAAGATGTCCCGGTAATATTCCGCCAGGATCAGCTTGGGGCCATAGGTCTCATACTGGTTGCGCAGCTCTCCGGCGCTCTTTCCGTACCTTTCCCTTGCCTCCTCATCGGTAATGGACATCCACATGCCGTTTTCATCCTGGCCGGTAAAATAGACGCCGATGGGGCCGTAATGCAGCTGCATCACCGTTTCCCCGTCGTACCACTGGTCAAAGAACTTCAGCAGGTTGATGGGACTCTGGCACTTGCCGGTGATACACAGCTGGCCGGAGGTGATAGGGGAACCGGGGCGAATGGTGATCTCGCAGATGTCCTCGTACGGAGTGCCTTTCGGGCCGGACAGGGGCGGCAGAAACACATAGTCGCCGGCATAGTCCCCCATAAGCTCGTCAATATACCACCAGGTGGAGACCCCAACATAGCCCTGCTGGCACTTGGCCATAAGCTGGCTGTCGCTTTGACTGAACATCTCAACATCCATCAGGCCCTCGCTGAACCAGGTGTGAAAGTAATCCATGCAGTCCCGGTAGGCATCGGAGACGCAGACAAATTCCACGGTGCCGTCGCTTTTCAGATGCAGATCGTTACACACGTCGTTGGGCCAGTTGGTAAAGCCGAAGCCGGAATAAAAGATGTTCTGGCCCCAGCACCACTCGTCAAAGCCGGTGGACATGGGGATGGTGGAGCCGGCAGCGTTTCCGTAGTAGGTGTGGGACATATCATTTTCCTGAAAAGCGGTCAGTGCGTCGTGAAGCTCATCCAGGGTGGTGGGCACCGGGAGCCCCAGCTCGTCCAGCCACGCCTTGTTGATCATGCTGAACTGGGGGATGGTGTAGATGGAGTAGGCATCCTCCATGTCCGCGCCGATTCCGGCGGTGGTCATCTGCTCCCCAGAGGGCAGGCCATAGATCTTGCCGTCTTCCTGGGTGATGGCCGCCCGGATTTCCGGGTGTTCCTCCAGGATAGCGCACAGATTTGGCATAATATCCTTGGTGAGGTAGGGAGTCAAGTCCAGAAAGGTACCGTCGTCCCCATAGCGGGCCAGATCATAGTTGGAGAAGCCCACCCCCATGAAGGCATCGGGGTACTGGCCGCCGGTGATACGGATGTTCACCTGCTCAGCCAGAGAGTCGGACATGGTCTCCCAGTTGATTTTGATGCCCACATTTTCCTGAAGGGCATTGAGCGCCTCATTGTTCTCATAGCCGCTGGACAGGGCGGAGATACCGCCCATAATGTCAAATTCCGTTTGCTCGGTGTTGGGGTTGATTTCCCCGGTATTTACATTGTTCACCAGACCGCTGGAGCACCCGGACAGGCCAGTGGCCAGCAGGAGGACTGCCAGGGAGACGGCAGATCCCCGTTTCCAAGGTTGCTTCATGGGTATCTCTCCTTTCTCATCCCTTCACCGCACCGGCCATAAAGCCCTTTTCAAAGTACTTTTGTACAAAGGGGTAGATGACCAGCATAGGCACCGCCGCAACGATCATAGAGCAAAACTTCAACAGCTCGGTTAGCTTGTTCAGCTCCGCGTATCCGCCGGAGATGGTGGCTGCCTGGGCGGCGGAGGCGGAGCTCTTGATTAGAATGTTCCTCATGACCAGGGGCAGGGGAGAGCCCTTGCCTCCCAGATAAATCAGCGCGGTAAACCAGTCGTTCCAGTAGGCCACCATGGAAAAGACCGCCATAACGGCCAGAATCGGCTTGGAGAGTGGAAGGACAATCCGCAGGAAGATACCCATCTTGGAGCAGCCGTCAATCTGGGCGGCCTCCACAAGATCCTTGGGGATGCTGTTCTGGAAGTAGTTGCGCACAATAATCATGTTGCCCACGGCCACACCCCCCGGCAAGAACAGGGACCACATGCTGCCCACCAGCCCGGTGCTCTTTACTACCAGGTAGGTGGGTACCAGGCCGCCGCCAAAGTACATGGTGATCAGAAAGAAGATGCTCAGAAATTTTCGCCCCGGCAGATCCCGCTGGGCCATGGGGTATGCGGTAATGTAGAGCATGGTCACAGAAAATACCGTGCCAATCACGGTGTATTTCACTGAGTTGAAAAATCCGGAAACAATGTTGGGGTCCTGAAAAACCGCCATGTATCCGTCCAGAGTAAAACCACTGGGGAGCAGGAATGTCTTGCCGGCATAGACATCATAGGGGTCGGAGACGGAGGCGATCAGGACATAGTAGAGGGGATAGGCCACAATGAGCAGTACCACTGCGGTGATGACCACCAGAACAACACTGCTGGTGCGTTCGGAAAATCCAATCTTTTTTTTCATATTCTCCACCTCCTTATACAAATTCTACGTCTGAAGCCTTAGAGGCGATCTTGTTAACAATGAGCAGCAAAATGATATTAACCGCTGTGTTAAACAGGCCTACGGCCGTGGAGTAGCTGTACTTGGCATTTTCAATGCCCTGCTGATAGACATATACGGCGATGACATCGCTGGTGGCCTTGTTCAGGTCGGTCTGTAGGAGCCAAACCTTCTCAAAGCCCACATTCATCAATCCACCGGCTGCCATGATGAGATTCAAAATGGCCATGGGCAGCAGTTCCGGTAGGTCGATGTTCTTGATGCGCTGGAACACAGAGGCACCGTCGATTTTTGCCGCCTCGTAGAGTCTGGGGTCCACGTTGGCCAGAGTGGCCAGATAGATGATGCAGCCCCAACCGGCGTCCTGCCAGATGCCTGAGGCAATGTAGATGGTGCGAAAGGCAGAGGACTCCGTCAGAAAATCAATGCTGGTGCCGAAGATCAGATTGATGAGGCCTCCAGAGGGGCTCAGAAAGATACGCAGCATGCCGCAGATCACCATGATGGAGATAAAGTGGGGTGCGTACAGTACCGTTTGGACCAACCGCTTATAGCGCTGGAAGCGGAGCTGATTGATGATCAAAGATAAAATAATGGGAATAGGGAAGGTCCACAGCAGACTGTACAGACTGATGAGAACGGTATTTTTAATCATCCGAGCACAGGTGGGAGAGCTGAAAAAGCGCTCAAACCAGTATAGCCCCACCCACTCGCTGCCCGTATATCCACGGCTGGCCTTAAAGTCGCGAAAGGCAATCTGAATGCCGTACATGGGGATATATTTGTAGATAATGGTCAGTACCACCGGGATCAACAAAAGTAGGTAGAGCTGCCAGTTGTTCAAAATCCGATGGCTCAAGGGTTTTACGTGCGGGGAAAGGACGCCTGATGCGGGTTTGCGTGGTTGACTCACATTGTCTCACTCCCTATTTAATGTCACGGTCTGATATTTGTGCTGTTGTTTTATCTCCTCTTTTCTGATCCTGATGGATATACCGATATTTTATGTGTAACGTTTCACAAGGAGAAACAAAAGAACACCCCGGTCAACAGGGGTGAAACGTTACATATAAATTTGACCACATCATACGACATAGTTCCTCTACATGTCAAGGAAATTGGGCATTATTCTTGCGCTTCTCTATTCTACATAAAAAAGCGATCTATTTTTTGTGTAATGTGCGGGAAGCGAAAAAGGGATACAAAATTCTGAAAAAGAGCTTGCAAAAAAACGTTTCACAAATATAATGAAGTTAAGTTCATGAAAGTCCACAGAATATATGTGATACGTTTCACACTATTAAAGGCGGTGATGCAGATGAAACGGGGGTCCGCTCCGACGATGAAAGATGTGGCCCAGGAGGCGGGTGTGGCACTGGGGACAGTATCCAAGGTGTTCAACAACGGCTCAGTAGGTGAGGACTACCGACGGCGGGTACTGGCGGCGGCTGAGCGGCTGGGCTACCAAGTCAATAGCTATGCCCGGGGGCTCAAGACCAACCGGACCTATACAGTGGCTGTGGTGCTGCCCAATATCATCAATCCCTTTTTCGCGCTCCTGGCCCAGAACCTCTGCCAAGTCCTGACGAAGCGGGGCTATCGGATGTTTTTGTCCATCACTGACTTTGATCCGGAGGCCGAGCAGCGGTATATCAACATGGCCCAGCAGAACCAGGTGGATGGAATCATCGGGCTGACCTATCATCCGAACCTGCAGGTGGCGGCCAAGGTCCCCTTTGTCAGCTTTGACCGCTATGTGAGCCCTGACGTTCCCTGCGTTGCCTCGGACAACTTTGGCGGTGGGCAACTGGCAGCCAAAAAACTGGTGGAGCTGGGCTGCGAACGGCTGCTGTTTCTGCGTATCGGCTCTCCCGTAGCCGGGGAGTCGGACAAACGGCGGGACGGATTTGAATCCTTTTGCCGTGGGGCAGGGGTGGAACATGACATCCTCTATCTATACGACAGCGATGGGTATGAGCCCTTTCGGGCATTTTTGCAAGCCCACATCCACCAGGGACATTTGGATTATGACGGTATTTTTTGCTGTACCGATGTCTTGACGCTGGAGATACAAAAAATGCTCTCGGAGCTGGGGATCAATGCCCCTCAGGATGTACAGCTTATCGGCTTTGACGGCACGGCCGTCCACATGGGGCAAGCGCCGGCGTGCTCCACCATTGTCCAGCCCATCCCCCTTCTGGCCGAGACCTGTGTGGACATCCTCTTAAAAGAGGATAAGAGCGACCTGCCCAGCCTCATCTGCCTGCCCGTGAGCTATGCGCCCGGTGGAACGACCCAAGATCTGGTATAAAAGAAGGAGGGCGGTGTATGGCCAGCGAGTATCTCAAGTGGAAATATCGGGATGTTCAGCCGGAACGGGCGGTGGAATTGACGTCCCAGCAGAAGCGGGCGAACTGGTGGTATTACTATAAATGGCATGTCCTCCTGGGCGCAGGGCTGATTGCCCTGGGAGCCTATCTGGGGGCCAGGGCTCTGGGAGTGGGGCGAATTTCGCCGGACTATCAGGTGGCCTATGTGGGCTCCACAGCCTTACCGGCGGATACGGTGGCCGCCTTGGAGAAGGCTCTGGCGAACTTGGGGACCGACTGTAATGGGGACGGTCAGGTGATAGTCCGCGTAAACCAGTATGTGATGGGAGACCGTTCTGGCGAGGGGGCTGTGTACGCCTATGCGGGCACCACCAGGCTGATGGCCGATCTGGATGCCTGCGACAGCTACTTTTTCCTATTGGAGGACCCGGCGGCTTTTCAGGAAACCTATCAAGTCCTGAGCCGTCTGGATGGGAGCCTGCCGGAAGAGACCATGCGGGACTACGAAAGCTGCTATCTCTCCTGGTCTGGGTGTCCGGTCCTCCGGGAGCTGTCGTTGGGGGAGTATACAGAGGAACTGCTGAACCAGGAGACCCACGGCGACAGCCAGGAGTGTCTCGCTTCGCTGTCTGTGGCCCGCCGGGGCTTCTGGACGGAGCGCACTTGTTCCTATTCTAAGGAATGCGACGCGCTTTGGAACACGATCACCAGGGGGAGTGACCAGTGAAACAGTGGAAGTATGAGGTCGCGCTGCTACTGATGGCAGGTCTGCTGGGGCTGAGCGGATGCGGCCAGTATCCAGAGCGGGCTGACGATGGGACACCATGGGACCACAGCTGGACCATGCTGGGGTCCGTGCTGGGGGCAGAGGAGCCGGGAAATGGCTTCTCCCTGCTGGACAATTACTCCGTCCTCACTGGGGAGGACATCTATTATGCTGCCTGGGTGGCCGGAGAGCCCACTGACTACACCAATGAGGACGGCGAGGAGGTGGAGGTCTATGACGCCCAGCTCTATCTTCTTGCGGCGGGATGTGCTGATGAAGCCTATGCCAGCGAAAACCGGGAGGCATGGATTGCCCGGCAGCAGGAGACCTATAAGGTGACAGATACCTGGAGTGAGACGCGCAACGGCCAGGAATATACCTTGCTGGCCTATGTGTGCGGCTCGGAGACCAACCCCTACAACAGGGGCATATCGGCCTTTGCCGTCTATGGAACTTACGCAGTCAGCGCCGAGCTGGCCTGTCAGCAGGATTTTGCTGGACAGGAGCGGGAGATTTTGCTCCAGTTCTTGGATGGCTGCCATTATAGCTCGTGAACGAAAGGGGGAAGCACTGTGGGTTTATTTGTCCATGAGGATTCGTACTATGATCCCGATGTGCGCCAGATGGGATTTAACCGCTATAAACAACTGCTCTCCTGGCACGCCTTCTCCTGGATCAAACTCAATCTGCTCACTGTGCTGGGTGCGCTTCCTCTGGCGGTGGGCATCGGATCGGCCATCCTGTCCAGCAGCGTACTGGTCCTCATCCCTTTTTCTGTCCTGGGCGGAATGATTTGGGGGCCCTTCCTGGCGGGACTCTACGACGGTATCCTCCGTGGCTTGCGGGACGCGCCGACGCCCTGGTGGACGTCCTGGCGGAAGAGCTGGCGGCAGAATGGCCGGGAAAGCCTGCTTCCCGGGGCACTTTTGGGCCTGCTCCTTGGAATGAACGCCTTTATGGCGGCCCTCTTCTGGTGGTCCGCAGTGCCCCAGACGCCAGGTACCCTTGCCCTGTATCTTTTCTCTAGCACCCTGCTTCTTCTGCTCAACACCCTCTATTGGCCCCAGCTGGTTCTGTTCCGCCAGACCGCTTTGAATCGGATGAGAAACATCATCCTGTTTACGGCAAAATATTTTTGGCGGGTGGCGGGGGTAACCCTTTTACAGCTCGTTTATATCCTGATTTATGTGTTTCTGGCCCCCTGGACGCTGCTTTTGATCCCCCTTCTTGGGCTGTGGTACATTACCTTTTTATCTCAGCTTCTCATTTATGATCAGATGGACCAGGAGCTTGACATTGAGGAGCAGTTCCAGGTGTCTTACGCCGAATCGCGCCCGAGTTCAGGGATAGGTTCTTGAGTAGCGTGGATACAAGGATTTCCTGCCGTCCAAAGCGTTTGAGAAGATTTGTTTTCCCTGAGGTCAGCCCAAACATTGTGAAAAGCTCCTGTGTGGTGCAGAATAAAAGCACCGCACAGGAGCTTTTGTTTGTGGGCGGAAGAAGTACGTTTTGGAAGAAAATATTCCAGTGAAGAGGAAAACCATGCTCTGTTGCGGGGGACATACGATACGACCTTCTGAAATGTGTGCAATCATATTTTTAATAATCCCATGGCAATGCGTGTGGATTGAAATAAAAGTGACTGCGGGTAGCACCAAGGACGGCTCGGTTTTTCCTTAAAATCTGTCGGGATTCCTGCGAATACGGATATAAATATGCAAAATACATAGACAATATGGGGCGGGAGGATTATAATATGTCATAATTGCAGGATGTCCTTGGATGATGTTGTAAAGAACAGATGGAAGGTACGGTGAAGGAAGGGAAGGTCAGAAGCATGTTGATCGGGACGGACCCAGCACCTCAAAAGGAGGAAGAAACAGTGATGGCACTTGCCTGTGTCCTGTATGAACAGGGCGCCTGGGCGGAAAGCTTTCGTCTGCTGCTGCGCCTGCCCGCAGCAGGAACGCGGACGGCCCCGCTGTTTTACAACCAGGCGCTTTGCCTGGAACAGGCCGGACAGTGGGAGAAGGCGATTTCCTGTCTGGAAAAAGCTCTCTCCCTTTTAAAGGGTGGAAAAAGTGTGTGGGAGCAGCCCACCGGAGAGGAGGAAGTGCTGCAAATTTTGTGTGAACAGCAGTGCGCGCGGGCGGAGTACCGCTTTCCCATGCAGGAGTAGGAGGCCGTCTGTTTGCCCGCGTATGCGCGGGAGCGAATCCTCCGGCTGATGATCGACCTGTGTGCGCGGCAGAAGGATGGGGCGCGGGTCAGGACGCTGTCGGCCTCGCTGCCGGGAAATGGTTTTGAGAATGTAGCGCGCGCGCTGCGTCAAACCATAGAAAGGGAGAGTTAACATGGATGCTTTGCAAATTTGGCGTGCTTATCACAAAGACGCAGACCCTGAAGCCATCTTCCCGATGTATCAGCAGTGTCCGCTGAACGCAAAACTGGATGACTACAGCGATGTCAATTTGATGTACATCGCATGCCAGAATGCGCACCCGGAGGCGGTTGCCTGGCTGCTGGAGAAGGGGATGAAGGCGAACAAAGCATATGGCTGCGATAATTATCCGCTGTTTCTCCTGGCACGAAATGGTTTTTCCTGTGGCTACCGTCCGAGAAAGGGAGACATCTACCGGACGGCCCAGATACTGTTGGATGCGGGAGCAAACGTACAGCGCCGGGATTCCTTGGGGTGGTTCTGCTACCACTACGCCGCGCGGGAGGGCAATGAGGAGTTCCTGCGCGCCTTGGCGGACCGGGGGATCAGGCTAAGTAAGACCGACCGGGAAGGAAATACGGGGCTGCATATCATTGCGGAAGCCTTCTACAATCCGCTGGAGGATCTGGAGCGTGTCAAACGTCAGATGGAGGAGAAACGCAATGAGGGGGCCCTGCCGGTCAAGCTGCGCAGCCCGGTTTCCATGGAGGAGCTGGAACAGCAGAAAAAAGAGATTGAGGAGAAGATGGATGCCCTGTGCCGCTGTGCTGTGATTTTGATGGACGCCGGGGTGGACCCGGAGACGGAGAACAGCATGCTGCTGGTAACAGCGCACACGCTGGCGGTACAGAGGGGTGCGAAAAAGCTTGCGGCGATCCTTGATGGCAGCTACACCCCAGAGGAGGAAAATTCCCCGGAAGGACAGGAAAAAATTGCGGTGGGCGGCATGACGCTCCATCAGGCGGTGCGCAAGGGCGACGCAGTGGCGGTGCGTACACTGGCGGCCAGGGGAGAGGATCTCAACGCCATCAGCGACCAGGAGACCTTCGAGGGGCTTTCCCCCCCTGGCGGTGGCCTGCCAGATATGCGACATCCCCATGGCAACTCTGTTGCTGGAGCTTGGTGCCGACCCCACGCAGAAGAATGGGGTGGGGGAGCAGCCCATCACGGCGCTGTTTGGCCAGCAGATCACGCTGCATGCGCCGAAGAACCTATATCGGGACAGGCTGGCGGAACAGCTGGTGGAGCTTCTGGTGCGGTATGGCTTTGATTTGGACAGCAGCCTGAACGATCAGAACGACTGCCTTCTGGGGCTGGCGTGCGCCTCACCCAATGGCAGAGGCATCGGCAGGGACAGTGTGAGCGACATGGTGGTGGAAAAAGCCATTGAGCTCGGGGCGGATGTGGACTGCAAAAACAACGCGGGCCAGACGCCTCTGATGCTCTCCTGTAAAGGCGACTTCCAGACGATGGAAGATGTGCAGACGGCGCTTCTGGAAGCCGGGGCGGATATAACGCTGCGGGATACACAGGGAAATACGGCGCTGCACTACGTGGCGTACTGGGCTTCCCGCGCGGATGCGGTGGCGATGACGGAGCTGATGCTGGACTTTGGGGAGCCGGACGCAAATGCGCTCAACGTGTCAGGAAAAACGGCCATGGATTACGCGGTGGAGCGGGACAACACCTCCCTGGTCAAGCTGCTGCTACCGTACATGGAATGAGAATAGAGGAGAGAGCACGATGCCGACGAACATGGACAATATGCTGCTGACAGCCTGCAAAAACGGACAAAAGGGGGTTGTTCAGGCGTTTTTGAAACGGGGAGGGGTCCAGCTTGACAAATGCGACGCGCAGGGGGCCACACCCCTGCACTATGCCAGCGCCAAGGGGGCCCGGGATATTGTAAAGCTTTTGCTGGACGCGGGGGCGGACGCATCCATTGCGGATAATCAGAGCCGTACGGCGCTGCATCTGGCCTGCCAGGTGGGGAATAAGGACATCATCCGTATGCTGTGTGACAAGGGTGCGGAGCTGGATGGGACGGATCAGAAGGGACGGACGCCGCTGATCTATGCCGCCAAGCAGGGAAGGAGCGAGGCATGCCGCTTTTTGCTGGAGCTTGGCGCGGACAAGACGCTGACCGACGAGGATGGACATAATGCGTTTGACTACGCCGCGTCAAACGGCATGCGGGACGTTATCGCTCTGCTGGAGGATGAGCAGAGGCAGACGGATCACGCGGGGAATACAACGCTGCACCAGGCCTGTTATCAGAACCAGAGCGAGGTGGTCGAGGCGCTGATCCGTGCGGGCCGGGTGGATCTGGATGCGCCCAACGATGACGGCGACACGCCTCTTCTGATGGCGTGTCAGAATCAGAATGTCTATCTGGTGGAAATCCTGCTCAAGGCTGGAGCGGATCCCAACCGGAAGCTGTTGGATGGTTTCTCTCCGCTGCACTATGCGGCGTCGGGAGGGAACTATCCCATTGCCAGGGCGCTGCTGATGGGCGGCGGGGACAGCAATCTCCGAAATCTGGACGGCGAAACTCCGCTGATTCTGGCGGCCCGGGAGGGGCACAACGATATGACGGCCCTACTGATCGAAAACGGCGCGGATGTGAATCTGATGGACAATATGCGGCATAGCGCACTGTACTATGCTACCGAAAACGGTTTCACGGAGATTGTGGAGCAGCTTTTGCTGGCCGGCGCGGAGGGGTAATATCCTCGGACGCGATACAAGAAGAAATTGCGTGATCCTTCTCAGAGCAGCTTGTGCGTTGCGGCACAGGCTGCTTTTTCTTCCTAGGAACTGCAGAAAAACAGATTTTGAAAAATAAGGTTAAGGCAAAAGTTGCAGAGAAGGGTATATACGTCAGCTCTCTGCAACCTTTTCATGAGACTATTTTCTGTTTGAGTTTGAAAATGATATTCAGAGACAAGACAATAATGATTTGCTACTATGGAGAATATCTCTTGCATATCACGTGCCCAACCGAGATCAAACTGTGGGGAAAATGACGTTTGTATACCGCTCAGCCAAACCGGCAAGTAGTCTTCACCTGGCTTATAGTTAAGGCCCATATTTGGAAAAGACAAACCTGAAGATCTTTTTACAAATATAAATTAGCCCCTTGAACTTTCACCACCTTCCGAGATGCGTTATCGGGTGTTATTAAACCCCCGAAAACCCTTGAAAATACGCCAATTTATCCATGCAAAGATGTTATAGGCTGTTATCGAACATTACCGCATTTTTATGGTCTCACGGACGCTCGTGAGGGAAAAATTAAGGGCAAAATACAGGGAACGACAAGAGAATGAAGTGGCAAAGAGAACTGTCGTGATGTGTGCCAGGCTCCGCCGGAGCCTTCCCCTG
>CALWVV010000031.1 GCA_944385035.1 uncultured Oscillospiraceae bacterium
TTCAAGAGGCTGCGGGCTGATATATAGCCCTATTACCTAATCCGTTTGCTGGTTTTCCTAATATATATTGCCCATAGGCTCCAGTGGCCGAAAACACAAATTGCTGTCTCCGGAGACATTGATCAGCTTATCCAGGCAGATCGCATAGCCCAGCCCCTCATCCACCAGTAACGAGGCGTTAAAGACCAGATTATAACTTGCAACAACCTTTAACTTGGAGAGATCCTGTTTGATCCAGTTTGCTATAGGTCCGGCATCATGCTTCTGGGCGGAAAGAATCAGCGGTTGATTCCAAAGGTCTCTGGGAACAATCACCTCTTTTTGTGCCAGCGGAGAATCCTTTCGCATCAGGACTCCCCACGTATCTTGGTCCGGCAGCTTCATAGAGCTGTAAATCTCAGAGTTTACCGGGCCATACACCACGCCGAAGTCAATAAGCCCCCTGTCCAGGTGTTCTTTCACAAAGTCCGCGTTTCCGCTGAGGATGTGATAATGGATATCCGGGTATTTTTTTTGCAGTTTTTTTGCCACACGGGCAAAAATACGGATCATATCAGATTCCCCGGCCCCAATATACACATCTCCCGCAATCACTTCATCGGATTGGGATATCTCATTTTCTGTCATCCGTACCAGTTCCAGAATCTCCTCCGCCCGCTTGCGCAGGAGCATTCCTTCCTCAGTGAGAAGTACCTTTCTAGAACCCTTGGTCCCCCGGATCAATAGCTTTTTTCCCAGTTCACTCTCCAATGCCTTCAGCTGTGTGGAAAGAGCGGGCTGAGACAGATGCAATGACTCTGCTGCCGCTGAAATATTCTGCTCTCGGGCCACAGCTAGAAAATATTGCAAAACACGCAGTTCCAGATTGCTCACCTCCTACATCCAGTTTATCACATTTTATATAAAAATCAATTATGAAAAGTTATTACGAATAAGTATTTGATATATCATTGTGCCAACCTTAAACTGAACATGACCGCAACATCCTGTCCGTTCCTTTTGCCCGTTTCCGGTCTGCCTTCCCACTTCCACGCAGGCCGTTCCCATCAAAAGGACTTCCGGTTGATCCACCGGAAAAGGTCCCGCTGCAGCATCATCAAAACGGAGGAATTTTATATGAAAATCATCCAAAACAAAACCTTCGATCAGGAACGTGCCCTGTATGGAGCACGGGATATTCAGGCAATCCACTGCTCTTTTGACGGCCCGGCCGACGGCGAAAGCGCCTTTAAGGAGGGGGCGGACCTTCACGTACAGGAATGTTTCTTCAACCTGCGCTATCCTTTTTGGCACGACCTGGGGCTGGTGATCCGCCGCTGTGAGATGACCGAACGGTGCCGGGCCGCCCTGTGGTATTCCCAGCACATCGAAATCACGGACACGAAGCTCCACGGCATAAAGGCCCTGCGCGAGTGTGAAGATGTTACCCTCAAAAATTGTGATATCATCTCTCCGGAGTTCGGCTGGTCCACCCGAGGCATTACCATGGAGCACTGCACTGCCCAGAGTGAATATTTTATGATGCGCTCCGCCGATCTCCGCTTTACCGACGTGACCTTTCAGGGCAAGTACTCCTTCCAATACATCGAAAATGGGCGCTTTGATCACTGCCAGTTTGACACAAAGGATGCCTTCTGGCACGCAAAGCATGTGTTGGTGCGCAACAGCGTGGTAAGGGGCGAATATCTCGCCTGGTATTGTGAGGACGTCACCTTTGAAAACTGTACCATCATCGGTACACAGCCCCTTTGCTACTGCAAAAACCTGCGCCTGATCAACTGCAAAATGATAGACACCGACCTTGCCTTTGAGAAGAGCGAGGTAATGGCCACTATTACCACACCAGTGGACAGCATCAAAAATCCCCGTTCCGGCCGCATTTCCCTCCCTGCTGTGGGTACCATAATCCGCGACGATCCCCAGTCCAAGGGAGAAATCGTCTGTACCGGAAAAGAGACCCCCACAAAAGAATTTTGTGCATAACACATCCCATAGGAAAAACCTTGATCCGGGGATCTCCAGGGGTTTTGATTGCCATAGACGCCTCTTTCCATTTTCTCACCGCTAAAAGGAGCTTATGATATGAAGAAACGATCCTGTCTGTTCTTATCCGGTCTCCTATTCCTCACTCTGCTCGTCTGTGGATGCGGTACCGGCTCCTCTCTCCAGGCCGAAGGAGCCAGTACCTCAGCCTTTTCGGAAGAGAACCTCAATTCTGAACACCAGGAGGAAGAAACCAGTATGGAACAAACAACCTTTTCTGTTTCCGTGGGCGACGCCACCTTCTCTGCCGCCTTTTCGGAAAATTCCGGCGCGCAGGCATGGAAGGAACTGCTTGCCAACGGCCCCATTACCATTGCCATGAGCGACTATGGCAGCTTTGAAAAAGTAGGATCGTTAGGCCAGAGCCTGCCCACCAGCAACCGTCAAACCACCACTCAATCCGGCGATATTATGCTGTACCAGGGGAATCAGATCGTCCTCTTTTACGGCTCCAATTCCTGGAGCTATACCCCACTGGGAAAAATTGATGACCTCACTGGCTGGACTGAAGCGCTGGGCAGCGGCGATTTGTCGGTAACCTTTTCCCTCCCCAATGCGTAACTACAACAAATTGAAAGGACTGCAAAGACGACGATGAGTGATTATATCCATTCCCTCAGCGAGACGGTGGAACGCACCCATGTCCGCTATCCCAACCGCTACGGCCTGATGCTGGCCGGAGACCTGTACACCGCCAAGTCCATGGACAGGACGAAGCCGCAGATGGCCGTAATCGTGGGAGCTCCCTACGGCGGCGTAAAGGAACAGGGCCCCTGTGTCTATGCTGATACGCTGGCCCAGCGGGGGTTTGTGGTGCTGACCTTTGACCCATGCTACATGGGAGAAAGCGGCGGGGAGCCCCGCCACGTATCCTCCCCTGACCTGTTTACCGAGAATTTCAGTGCCGGGGTGGACTTTTTAGGTCTGCAGCCCTTTGTGGATCGGGAGAAAATTGCCGTGCTGGGGATCTGCGGCAGCGGCGGCTTTGCTCTGGCGGCCGCACAGGCAGACACACGTATTCAGGCAGTAATCACCACCAGCATGTATGACATGAGTGTGGCGGCAAGACTGGGTCAGACTCCGGAGCAACTCCTGGAGACAAAAAAGGCCCTGGCCGCACAGCGGTGGAAGGATGCCGAAAACGGCTATATGCCGGAATATATCCCCTTCTTTCCGGAAAGGCCGCTGGAGGATGTGCCGGCTGGACTCGAGGAACCAACTGCCGAATGGTTTCGTTTTTATGCCGTCAAGCGCGGCCACCACGAGCGGGCCCGCGGTGGATTTACCACCACCAGCAGCATTCCCTTCCTGAACTTCCATTTGCTCTCCCATCTGGACGAAATCTCACCCCGGCCCATTCTGTTTGTCGTGGGAGACCGGGCCCATTCTCGTTTTTTCAGTGAAGAAGCCTATGCCAGAGCGCTGGAGCCAAAAGAACTGTATGTTGTGAACGATGCAGAACACATCGACCTCTACGACCGTACCGACCGCATCCCCTTTGACAAGATCGAGGACTTTTTGAAGCACAGCCTGCAATAATCTATAAAAATAACCACACCTTGCGGTGTGGTTATTTTTATGGCATAGTGAAACTCTCTCGCTGCCCGTCCGTGGGGAAGCGCGCACTGTCCCCTGATGTCCTCCCAGTAACCTTTTACACCGGATGGATCTGTCAATTCCCGCGCTTCAACCTGGGTCGTATGTGGATAGCGCATCGTTTAATTGCAACATCCACATGGGATAAGCCTGTTCCACACTGGGATTCACAATATCCATAAATTCCACTTTCCCATTTCTATAGGTTCCATGACAAGTAAATTGATATTTGATGCCTTCATACATCACAATCATCTCCACTTCCAACCGGAGAAACATATTTTCCAGGCGAGTACGCAAAAATTTCGCTTCCGCTTTCCAAATGTCAACTCCCTGTTCCTCCAGCGCCAACAATGCCGAGGCCATATCTTCGGAATTTCCTATATAGGTCTGGATCTTTTGCGCATCGGTCGTCTCAATCGCTCTTGCTGCCCCTTGGGCGCACAGGTACGCGGGAATACATTGCCACACGAACCCGTCTCCCCGGATTGCCCCGTTCAGCGTGGGGATCAAAAGGGCAAAAAGCAAACCGGCCAAAATCACAGTCACAATGATCTTTTTTATAAGAGCCTTCCTCTTTTGGGCCATCTCATGCTCGGAATAGTCAATGATATTTTTTACCGCACAATCAAGTTCATTTGTACGCTCCCGGCAGCCGGTACGCTCACCTGAGATCAACTCCACAATGGTAACATCCAGTGCTGCCGCCAGAGGTTCCAACAATGATATATCCGGGGCGCACAGGCCCCGCTCCCACTTTGAGACAGCTCTGTCCGTGACATGAAGCAGGTCTGCAAGTTCCTTTTGCGTCATATTCTTTTCTTTACGACGTTCTTTAATGAATGCTCCGGTTTTTACATTATCCATTCTTATCCCTGCCTCCTTACCTCAAATTATACCGCCTCATGATAAAAAAGCACCAAACCACAGGTTGATTTTGCCCGAAAAATAACCCGAGCCCATTTCCCACGGAAATAAGTTCGGATTCTTTTCCTTCACCTATAGCATACTGAAACGTTGTCGGCCAACCGGCCGCATCCAAAATCAAATTGCCGCCGGGGCCATATCGAGGTGATTTCAAACGGAGCTATGACAACATAAACAGAGATATATTTGCATAAAAAATCACCGCGAACGATCTACGTTCACGGTGATTTGGTGCGGCTGACGGGAGTCGAACCCGTACGCCCGTCCGGACACAAGCACCTCAAGCTTGCCAGTCTACCAATTCCAGCACAGCCGCAAAGAGCGGCCTCATTTAGACCGCTTGATTATTATAGCCTCTTCCGGCGGATTTGTCAACGGAATTTTTCCAGTCTGTGCTTATTTCTCCTCCGGCGCGGCATCCGGGGCCTGTTCTGCCTTCTGGGCAGCGATGGCCTCCCGCTCTTTCAGAAGCTCTTCATAGAGCTGCTGGGTATTCCACCCCTGGTTGGTATCCGTAAGCACCGCTTTCATGGCGATGGGAGGCAGCTGGGCCAGACGGAGGACCTCCAGCACCTGATGGAGCAGGGCACTGTTCAGCCCGCAGAACACCAGCATAGGCTCCGGGAGAATCTCAGCCGGTTCACCGGCCTCCCCCTTGCCCACAGCCAGCTCCCCCAGGGAGATATGATACTGCTCTGGGTTCACCACCCGCATACGCAGGCGGAGCATGGCAAAAATCTGGCGCATTTTTGAAAACTCCGGACCGGAGCAGTTATACATCAGAATCGTTCCAGCACGCACGATGATCCATCCTTTCCAATCGCCGGGCGGCTGCCAGCCGCCCGGCACAAATCAAATTAAACCTCGTCCAGGGCCTGGGCAATGTCGGCGATGAGGTCCTCAGCGTCCTCAATGCCGCAGGAGAAGCGAACCAGATCGGGGGTAATGCCGGCGGCCACCAGCTCCTGGTCG
This sequence comes from uncultured Oscillospiraceae bacterium, assembly GCA_944385035.1. Classification (GTDB taxonomy): domain Bacteria; phylum Bacillota; class Clostridia; order Oscillospirales; family Oscillospiraceae; genus Lawsonibacter. Next base: position 5,539 of record CALWVV010000031.1, read on the forward strand.
TTCATCTGCCGGTGGGTGGCAGAGGCGGGGTGCAGGCAGCAGGTACGGGCATCGGCCACGTGGGTCTCGATGGCGGCCAGCTTCAGGTTCTTCATAAAGGTCTCAGCGGCAGCGCGGCCACCCTTGAAGCCGAAGGAAACCACACCACAGGTACCGTTGGGCATATACTTCTGAGCCAGCTCATAGTACTTGTCCCCTTCCAGACCGGGATAGGTGACAAAGGAGATCTTGGGGTGGTTCTTGAGGAACTTGGCCACCGCAAGGCCATTCTCACAGTGGCGGGGCATACGCACATGGAGGCTCTCCAGGCCCAGGTTCAGCAGGAAAGCATTCTGGGGGGACTGGATGGAACCAAAGTCACGCATGAGCTGGGCGGTGCACTTGGTAATAAAGGCACCGGCCTGGCCGAACTTCTCCGCATAGGTGATGCCGTGGTAGCTGTCATCGGGAGTGGTGAGGCCGGGGAACTTGTCCGCATGGGCCATCCAGTCAAACTTGCCGCTGTCCACAATGCAGCCGCCCACACCCGCTCCATGGCCATCCATGTACTTGGTGGTGGAGTGGGTGACGATGTCGCAGCCCCACTCGATGGGCCGGCAGTTCACCGGGGTGGCAAAGGTGTTGTCGATGATAAGGGGCACCCCATGGGCATGGGCAGCCTTAGCAAACTTTTCAATGTCCAGCACAGTGAGGGCGGGGTTGGCAATGGTCTCCCCGAACACAGCCTTGGTGTTGGGCTGGAAGGCAGCCTCCAGCTCCTCCTCGGAGCAGTCGGGCTCCACGAAGGTAAACTCAATGCCCATCTTCCGCATAGTCACGTGGAACAGGTTATAAGTGCCTCCATAAATGGTGGAAGAAGCCACCACATGGTCGCCGCAGTTGGCAATGTTGAAGATGGCGTAAAAGTTAGCCGCCTGGCCGGAGGAAGTGAGCATAGCCGCGCTTCCGCCCTCCATGTCGCAGATCTTGGCCGCCACCATGTCGTTGGTGGGGTTCTGCAGGCGGGTATAGAAATAACCGCTGGCCTCCAGGTCAAAGAGCTTGCCCATATCCTCGCTGGTGGCGTACTTAAAGGTAGTGGACTGGATGATGGGGATCTGGCGGGGCTCCCCGTTGCCGGGGGTGTAGCCGCCCTGGACGCACTTGGTATTGATTTTGTAGTCGCTCATGGAGTTTCCCTTCTTTCTGACGGTTGCAGGCGGACGGGCCGCCTATGGGTTACAGGAACTGCATTTCAAAAAATGCTACTCTAGATTACAGGGGGAGAGCAATTTTGTCAAGAGCCTTAGGAGGCCTGCTCGATCAGGCGATCTGCCAGCAGGGCCTCTTCCGCTTGAAGCAGCTGGTGGCTGCGGTAGTCGGAGCCGTAACCCCCTGAGCGGATCTCCACCCCTTCCACGTCCTCCAATTGAGACAAGGTCAGCACGATGCAGTAATCAGCCAAGGTCAGGGAGATATCGGTCAGGGCCCCGTATTGTTCCGACAAGCTGACCACCAACACCCCAGGGCGTTCCTCATCCCAGACGCATTTGCGCAAAGTGACCCCTTTGGGGAACGGGGACGCCAGCTCCTCCAGGGTGGGACCAGCCAGCAGGGCATCCAGCAGCGCTTCGGGCTGGGCTTCTCCGTCATAGGGCTCCCAATCCAGGGCCGGACCATGCCCTGACTCTCCCGCTTTCAGAGAACCGGAGAGAAAATAGAGCACATAATCTCCCCGCTGTTTCTCTTCACTGCTCCGCCCGCAGGCACACAGCAGCACCAGGAGGGACAAAAGCCATGCCAGTACACATCTGCTTTTCATGGCTATTCCTCCTTCTCCAGGGCCCGCTCCGGGTCGCAGCGGGGGAAACCCACCGTGAAAATGCTCCCCTCCGGATGTCTGGGTCGGGCCGTTACCCAGCCTCCATAGCGGCGAACGGTGTCCCGCACAATAGACAGCCCCAGGCCTGTGCCTCCGGCTGCACGGGAACGGGCCTTGTCCACCCGGTAGAAGCGGTTGAACACCTTGGGCAGATCCTCATCGGGAATGCCGATTCCCGTGTCCCCCACTTCCAGCAAAATCTGGTCCGCGTCCGGGTACACTTCCACAAAGACCTTCCCTCCAGAGAAATTATATTTAATGGCATTCTCCACCAAATTGTGACAGATCTGGTACATCTCGTCCTCCGTACCCAGGACGAAGCACCCCGGCTTCAAGTTCTGCTCAATGCTTACGCCGGCCGCATCGGCCACCGGCGCCAGCATAGCCGCCACCCGCTCGGTTACCTTCCCCAAATCCACCGGCTCCGTCTGACCGGCAGGCAGACTGTCCAGGCGGGTGAGCACCAGCAGGTGCTCGGTAATGCGGGTGAGGCGTTCCGCCTCTTTACCGATGTCCGACACAAAGTCCCGGACCATCTCCGGGTCCATCTGGTCGGTCTGAAGGATCGAATCGCTGAGCAGGCGGATGGAAGCCAACGGAGTCTTCAGCTCGTGGCTGGCGTCAGAGACAAAGCGCCGACGCACCTCCTCCGTCGTCTGGAGGCGGTCAGTCAGGTGGTTAAACTCCTCTGCCAGCTGGGCCAGCTCGTCCCGTCCCACCGGCTGAAGGCGATGGCCATATTCCCCCTCCCCCACAATACGGATGGCCCGGAGAAGGGCCGCCATGCGGGCGGTGAGCATCCGGGAGAAAAAGGTACTCATCACCAGCGTAACAGCCGCAATGACCAACGAGATGCTGCGCAGGTTCTGCTGCAGGTTCAGCAGAAGCGTTCCCTGAGCCTCATCTACCTCCAGAATATAGATAGCCCCAATGATGACACCCCGGTACATGATAGGGGCGGCGGCGGTGGAGATGAGTTTGCTGTCCTCATACCGGGAATAAAAGACGTCATTTCCCCACAGGGCCGAGACCACCTCCTGAAAGAGAGCGTACGCATAGCGCTCCTCCTGGGGCTGCTCTTCTTCCCCATCCTTCTGCTTTTGGGTGCTGTCATAGAGGATGAGACCGGAAGGGTCGGTCACTAAGATCCGGTCAAGTCCCATGCTGTCCAGCATAGTCATCACCCGTGACACCTGGTCGGCAGACAGGGTCTCCAGCTCCATCAGGGCCGAGCCCATCACGGCCGCCTGATTTTTCAGGGAATCTCGCTTTGAATTGACCAGCAGCTCCTGGGAAGCCACCACCGGGTAGGTGTTGAGCAGCACCAGCACCACGGCAAAGATGACCAGGTAGCTCATGGCATACTTTACCTGCAGCGAGGAAAAAAAGGGCACCTTATTTCGTTTTGGTCCGGCCATAGCCTCGCCCCCCTTCCGGTTTCATGCTGCGCTCAGCTCTCCTTGCGGCCGCTGAGGTAATATCCAACGCCCCACTTGGTGCGAATGTACTCCGGGTTGGCCGGGTCCAGTTCCAGCTTTTCCCGCAGGCGGCGGACATGGACGTCCACCGTGCGGTAGTCCCCAATATACTCATAGCCCCAGACTACATTGAGCAGGTTTTCCCGTGAATACACTCGCCCAGGATTTCGCATGAGCAGCTCCATCAGGTCAAATTCCTTGGCCGTCAGCTCCACCGGCGTTCCGTCCCGCCAGGCTGCACGTTCCCCGGTATCCAGACGGATATGCCCCGCGGTCAGCTCACCGCCCCCCGCCTTCTGCACGGCGGCTCCTGAGCGGCGCAGCAGGGCCCGCACACGGGCCTTCAGCTCCAAAATGTTAAAGGGCTTTGTAATGTAATCATCCGCTCCGCACTCAAAGCCCATGATTTTGTCCGCATCCTCTCCCTTGGCGGTGAGCATAATCACCGGCACATTGGAAAATTCCCGAATGCGCATACAGGCCTGGAGGCCATCAATTTTCGGCATCATCAGGTCCAGCAAAATAAGGTCAAACCGCCCGTCTCGGGCCAGTTCCACCGCCTGCTCCCCGTCATATCCCACTTCTACCTGGTAGCCCTCATGCTCCAGATTAAATTTGATTCCCTTGACCAGCACCTGCTCGTCATCCACCACTAATATCTTTGCCATGTTGTTCTCCTTGCTTTTGCTTCAATCCACAGCGGCATAGTCCCGGAGACCATCCAAAATTCCCTGCCCGATCCCAGGCACTTCATCCAGCTCCTCCACCGTTTCAAAGGGGCCGTTGGCCTCCCGGTAAGCGATAATATCCGCCGCCCTCTTTTCTCCAATGCCGGGAAGGCGCTGGAGTTCATATTCGTCAGCGGTATTGAGATCGATCTTCTCTCCGGGCAGAAGGCTGTCCGGCCAGCTCTCCTCCACCTGAGGCAGCTGAATCAAACTGGATCCGCTCTCCTCCCGGCGCTCCATCACTGTCACCCGGAACTCCCCGTGGGAACGGTTCTGGTTCCACAGCCAGCCTCCGGTGAAGAGCACAAACCCGGCTGTCAATGCCGCCACTACCTTTTCATATGTGGGCACTTCCGCCATTTTTCTCCCCCTTTTGACACTTGCACAGGTCAGGCAGGTTTGTTATAATGTCTGTATCTGACCAATTAAGCTTAGTATAACATACCTGTGGAGAATTTCCTATGAAAAAATATTTTTCCCGTTTGTTCAGCCTCCTGCTTACATGCCCCATCCTGTTGTCCCTGTTTGCCCTCCCCGCGGCAGCGGAAGAGACCGATTTGAACCTCTTCTGCACCCATGCTATTTTGATGGATGCGAATTACAACGAAATCCTCTACGAGGACAGCGCCTATGAAAAGGCCTATCCCGCCAGCCTCACTAAAGTGCTCACCGCTCTGCTGGTCATTGAGGCCATTGAAGAAGGCACCATTTCCGCCGACACCATGGTCACCGCCGGAGATACCACCAATCAGGGCATGGTTGCCGGGGCCTCCACCGCCAATATTAAGGTGGGAGAAACCTTGTCTGTGGAGGAGCTGCTCTACTGCCTGCTTCTCCCCTCGGCCAACGAGGCGGCCAATATTTTGGCTGTGGCGGTGGACGGGTCCATCGAAACCTTTGTGGAGCACATGAACCGCCGGGCCAGCGAGCTGGGCTGCAAGGGAACTCACTTTACAAACCCCAACGGTCTCCATGAAGACGACCATTACACCACCGCCTATGACCTGGCCCTGATGATGTCGAAGGCCCTGGAATATGACCTCTTCCGCACCATCATCGGCAGCGTCAGCCACACGGTTCCCGCCACCAACCTGTCGGAGGAACGGGTCATCTACAACACCAACGGTCTCATTTCCAACTGGTACTACTCCGGCTATGTATACGACAAGTGCATCGGCGGCAAGACGGGCACCACCGACCAGGCCGGACGCTGCCTGGTGGCCGCAGCAGAAGATGGCGAAACCCTGCTGGTATCCGTTATCCTGGGCTCCGGTCCCATGGAACAGGAAGGCTATGACAAGCCCCGCCAGGGCCAATTGGTAGAGAGCTCCCGCCTTTTAAAGTGGGGCTTCAGCAACTTCCGTCGGGTAACCATCACCCAAAGTGATGAGCCGGTGGCCAAGGTCGCCGTGACGTTGTCCCGCGAGGCCGATGAAGTGAACCTCAAGCCCCAGGGCTCCATTACCCGCACGCTCCCCAAAGACATGGACCTGGATCAGATCGAAACACGCATTACCATCCCTTACGAGTCTGTGGAGGCTCCCGTGGAGGAAGGCCAGGTGCTTGGCACCATGACTCTCTCCTACGAGGGTGAGGTGTACGGCACTCTGGATCTGGTTGCCGTTACGTCGGTGGAGCGCTCCGACCTGCTCTATAAAAAGCAGCAGTTTATCGACTTCTTCCAGCACACCTGGGTCAAGCTGATCCTGGTCGTCATCGCAGTACTGGTAGTATTGGTCCTTCTGCGGCTGTTCGTATTCCGCAAGCGCCGGCGGTACACGGCCGGTGTCGGCGGCCGCCGCCGGGGCAATTACCGGGGCGGACGGAGATAAACAACATTTCAATATTTTAATTTCATCCATAAAAAAGAGGCACAGCCATTCTGATGGTTCCCATAGGTACATTTTCTGAACCGGGTGAATTGTCAGGCACAGAGGCGGACGGCGGAAGCCGTCCGCCTCTGTGTTTTCATGCCAATAACCGCATGATTCCTTCTTTTTCAGTGATTTGTTTTGTCATGTGCGGAGCGGAGTCGCCCTCCCGCATGGGTGTATCCAGCGCCCCAATGTCCCGATATACGATCCGGACACTCTGACCGGTGGAGCGGGAGTGCTTCTTCGACCGCTCCCCGATCTCAATGCGCTGGATGAACAGCCGCAGCAGCTGGGGCGTCAGTTCATCGATGGCGGTGTACTGCTTGGCTTTCTCGATGAAGGCGTCCACATTGGCGACCGAGGCTTTCAGCCGTTCCAACTGTTCCTCCTTTGCGGGGATGGCCAACTCCAATTCTTTCTGCTCCGCATTATAGTCGGCGGAGAGCATTCGGAACTGCTCGTTGGTCACACGCCCAAGCACGTTGTCCTCGTAGAGCCGCTTGAACAGGACGCTCAGTTCTCCATTTCTGCGGTGCATGGCATCCAGTTCCTTTTGCACACGGTTGATCTCCCGCCGCAACTCCATTGTGTTCTTCTGGTTGATGTACTGGGCGAATTGCCGCTCTTTCATCCGGGCGAAGTGGGTCACCCTGCGCAGATCGTCCAGCACGATCTGTTTCAGGTCGGCCTCCCGGATCTGGTGGGGGGTGCAGGCCTCCTTGCCTTTCTTGCCGTAGGTGGAGCACCGGAAGTAGTACTGATCCTCCCGCATCTTCTCCGTCCGGCAGAGCACCAGGTACTGTCCGCAGTCGGAGCAGTAGACCAGGCCGGAGAACAGGTTTGGTTCCTCCATGTGCTTGGGCGGGCGGCGTTTGTGCGCCCGTACATCCCGCACGATGTCCCACAGCTCTTGAGATATCAGCGGAGCGTGGGTATTCTTCACCAGGATCTGCTC
>CALWVV010000032.1 GCA_944385035.1 uncultured Oscillospiraceae bacterium
TATATGGTTTAATAAAAGGAAATGCTCCAAGTTCTTCAATCAATTTTGATAACAGAACCTAGAATCATGGCAATACCCTGATTAACTTAAGAAGTTATATTTCGACATCACAGCCACACCCTTACGGCAAAGCGGCCTTTGAAAAAGTATGTGTTCGTGCAATATCCATCTGGTGCGGGTAGCGGGAGTCAAATCCACAAGCCTTGCGGCACTGGAACCTAAAGATGAGGTCACCTCGTAAAAATCACAAATTGATACCTGTACGTTTTCTCTGCCGGTCAGATAGGCTGTGAGAATCAAATTGCGTCTATCTGTTTGAGGTTTCAAAACGCTGGACGACTATGGTAATCCTGTGATACAATTCAAAAAAAGATTGGTTCAGCGGCCCATATCTTCTCACCTGCTGCTGAGCGCATATGGAGAGCTTTGCCACGCATGGGGAAACGGAGGCTGTGATGAAGCTGCGTCAAACCTTTACCTGCCCGCTGGAGCTGACCCACGACATGATTAAGGGGAAATGGAAGCCCATTATCCTCTGGCGGCTGCGACTGGGCAAGACCACCCTGGCCCAATTAGAGCGGGACATTGATGGAATCACGCAGAAAATGCTGCTGGAGCACCTAAAAGAGTTGACCGCCTTTGGCTTTGTGGACAAGGAGGTCTCCGGTGGCTACCCACTCAAAACCGTCTATTTTCTCACCAAGCCCCAGGGTGAACAGGTTTTGGAGGCCCTTACCATCTTACAGAAAATCGGCATCAGCTACATGAAAGAGCATGGCATGGAGGAGCTACTGCAGAAGCGAGGCCTGCTGTAACCGGGCATACCCACGAAAAAGTGGGTAATTTACGTAGAAGAAAATCCTTGCTATGATAGCCACACCCATCATCAAAGGAGGATTTTTTATGCGCGTAACCAGTCACGGCATTGTAGACGGTGTCATCCACGACCGCTACGGCAAGTACGGCGAACACCACAACGAAAACGGTGTGCCCACCTATTCCCTTCCGCTGGAGATCCATGATGCCCCCCAGGGCACCAAGAGCTTTGCCCTGTTTTTGGAGGACAAGGATGCTTGTGCGGTGAGCGGCGGCTTTTCCTGGGTCCACTGGGTGGCAGCCAATATCACCAGCCCCAAGGTGGAGGAGAATGCCAGCCAGAACAATCCCGATTTTATTCAGGGCCTGAACAGTTGGGTGAGCATGCAGGGCGGTCAGCAGGATCCGGCGCTCTCCGCCTGCTACGGCGGCATGGCTCCCCCCAATGAGCCCCATACCTATGAGCTGCACGTCTACGCCCTGGATACCCTGCTGGATCTAAAGAATGGCTTCTGGTTCCATGAGATGTTCCGCCAGATGGAGGGACACGTCCTGGAGCAGGTCACCCTCAAGGGTACCTATCGCAACTAAGGAGGCAACTATGGGAAACCAGGTGCGGGAAATCTGCCTCATTGCCCCGTCAGATCGACTGGCCCGGAAGGCCGGAGCCATCATCAAGGAGCTAAACGCTCCGGTAGCGGTCTATCAGGCATCTTTGGAGGACGCCGCCCAATGCGCGCGTCAGCTGATAGAGCGGGGGGCGGAGGTATTCATCAGCCGCACCGGAACCCGGGCCCTGCTGGAGCGGGAGCTGGACGCCACCGTGGTAGGGATTCCCACTATGCTCTCCGACTATACGGAAATTCTGGATGATGCCCGCAAGGCCGGTGGGCCGGTAGCCTTCTTTGCCTATGACCAGCTGACAGACGACGTGAAAACCATCTGTTCCCTGCTCCGCATCGACGCCCGGCACTACGGATTCCGCAGCATGGCGGACGGGGAATCCTGCGTCCGGCAGGCCATCGCCGACGGCATGGTTCTGGGGGTGGGAGGCGCCGTAACCGAGGACCCTGCCCGTCGGCTGGGGCTGCGGTATTTGCCCCTGGAGAACTCCTCCGAGTCCATCATCTCCGCCATCCACACCGCGATGCGGATTCTGGGGCTGAAGAAGGAGGAGCGGAAAAAGCAGGAGCAGCTTCAGCTCCAGCTGGAGCGGTATCAGGCGGTGTTTCAGTTTACCCACGACGGGATCATCGCCATCGACCAGGAGGGACGGGTGGCCCTCATCAATCCGGTAGCCCAGCGGATCCTTCAGAGACCGGGGGATACCGCCTTGGGGCGGAACATTTTGGACGAAATCCCCGATTCCAACCTGTGGACGGCTCTCCAGACCGGCCAGCCCCAGCTGGACACCCTAAACCGCATCAAGGGTACCACGGTGTATAGCAACAGCATTCCCATTGAAGTGGGGGGCCAGCTCCGAGGCGTGGTGGCTACCTTTCAGGATGTGAAAAGTCTCCAGAGCAGCGAACGGAAAGTTCGCATCGGCCTGCACGAAAAGGGTCTTACCGCCAAGTACCGCTTCACCGACATTTTGGGAGGATCTCCCAACCTGACCGCGGCGGTAAGCATTGCCAAGAGCTATGCCGCCGCCCGGGCCACCGTGCTCATCATGGGAGAGACCGGAACGGGAAAGGAGCTTTTTGCCCAAAGCATTCACGCCGCCAGCCCCCGGCAGAGCGGGCCCTTCGTGGTGGTCAACTGCGCCACGCTGGACAAAAATCTGCTGGAGTCTGAGCTCTTTGGCTACGTGGAGGGGGCCTTTACCGGGGCGCTGAAGGGCGGCAAAATTGGCCTGTTTGAGCTGGCTCACACCGGCACCCTGTTTCTGGACGAGATTGGGGAGATCCCTCTGGATTTTCAGGCCAAGCTCCTCCGCGTTCTTCAGGAGCGGGAAATCCGGCGCCTGGGCGGCGGCACGGTGACCCCGGTGGACGTACGGGTCATCGCGGCCACCAACCGGGACCTGGCTCAGGAGGTGAGCCAGGGGCGGTTTCGCTCCGACCTCTACTACCGTCTGAATATCCTCAGCCTGCAGATTCCGCCCCTGCGGCATCGGGTGGGGGACGTGCCCATTCTGGCCGACGCCTTCTTCCGTAAATTTGCGGAAAAACGCTACGAGGAGCTGAGGCCCTGTTTCGGTCAGGTCTTGGAACAGCTGGAGGGGTATTGCTGGCCGGGCAACATCCGGGAGCTGCAGAACTTTGTGGAGCGAATCTCGGTGCTGATGACCACCTGCCAGCCGGGGAGCGTCCAATCTGGCCTGCTGATGGATCTCATCCGCCGGCAAATGGGAGGTCAGGAGGAGTCCCCTTCTGCGCCCGCCCTTCCTTCGGAGGCGGAGATCCTGACGGCAGCCCTGCTGCGCAACGGCCGGATGGTGGGCCGCACCGCCGCTGAGTTGGGCATCAGCCGCACCACCCTGTGGCGCAAGCTCAAGCAATATGGCATCCAGCTCTGACGTTGCGACGCGTTGCATCTTGTTCCATAAATGCGAAACACATTGAAACATCCCCCTGTGGAGGCGCCTGTGAAAACAGGCGTCTCTACTTTTTTTGTTCTTATTTTGCAAGGGTTTCCAGGCACATGCAGCAAGATTGGCACTCTTTTTGCTCTTCTTTTGGGTGTCTTACAAATTGGGCCCAAGAAAGGAAGTATGCACGATGGAAACAAGAAAAGGACTGCTCAGCGGCGTGGTGGTACTGGATCTCTCTCGGGTGCTGGCCGGACCTTACTGCGGTATGATGCTGGCCGACATGGGGGCCACCGTGATTAAGGTGGAGCTGCCCGGCCGAGGCGACGACTCCCGGAGCAATTTCCCCATTGTCAACGGAGAAAGCGCCTACTACATGAATCTAAACCGCAACAAGCGGGGTATTACCCTGAACCTGAAATCGGAAAAGGGTAAGGAGATTTTCTGGGAGATGGTGAAAAAGAGCGACATCCTTATTGAAAACTACCGCCCTGGGGTGATGGAGAAGCTGGGTCTGGGCTACGAGGATCTGCGGCAGATCAATCCCGCCCTGGTCTACGGTTGTGTCTCCGGCTTTGGCCACTACGGCCCTTACAGCCAGAGGGCGGGCTACGACATCATCGGTCAGGCCATGAGCGGCCTGATGAGCACCACCGGCTGGCCCGGTGGAGAGCCCACCCGCACCGGCACTGCCATTGCCGACGTGATGGCTGGCCTAAGCTGCTGTACCGGCATTCTCTCAGCCTATATCAACCGTTTGAAAACCGGTGTGGGAGAGAAGGTGGACGTGGCTCTGGTGGACTCCATGGTGTCCTCCCTGGAGATCATCAATATCATCTATCTGTGTACCGGGAAAATCCCCCAGCGCATCGGCAATCGCTACGAGGCCATCTATCCCTACGACTCTTTTCGGGCCTCCGACGGCAGCCTGGTCATTGGGGCGGGCAACGACAAGCTGTTTGGTCTGCTGTGCGGGGTGATGGAAATGCCCGAGCTGCTGGAGGATCCCCGCTTTAACTGCAACAACCAGCGGGTGCTCAACAACGCCCAGCTCAAGCCCTATATCGAGGACTGGCTCAAGGACAAGACGATCGACGACACGGTGGAGCGGCTGCTGGCCTCCGGCATTCCCGCCGCCCCCATCAACACCATCGACCGGGTGGCTGCCGATCCCCACATCGCCGGCGCCCGGGAGATGTTCGTGGAAATCGACCACCCCAAGGCCGGCCGGCTGAAGATGACTGGCAACCAGATCAAGCTGACCCACAACAAGATTGATACCTTTACCCCCGCCCCTCTGCTGGGCCAGCACAACGCCCAGGTTCTGGAGGAGATGCTGGGCCTGACCCAGGCGGAGGTGGAGGAACTGGCTGCCGCCGGTGTCCTGTAAGATTTCCTGTCTGCCCCAGCGGTCTAATTTGAACCTGAAAAGGAGGAGTGCGCAATGGATCCCATCCTGCTCTCTGGCATTTCCCTGGCCGTTTTGATCGGCATTATTGCCCTCGGCTTTTTGAAAAAATGGAATGTAGGCATACTCTCCTTCGGCGCCGCTATGCTTATGGGAATGGCGGCCGGCATGTCCCAGAAACAAATTGTGGCCGGATTCAACACTTCACTGTTTGTCATTCTGATCGGCTCCATGTTCCTGTTCGGAATCGCCCAACTTAACGGTACCATGGATCTGCTGGCCAAAAAGACGGTGGCCCTGGCGGGCAGGCAGGGGTGGGCCGTACCCATCTTCATGTACCTGCTGGGGGCGGTGGTGGCTGCCCTGGGCCCCGGCACCATTCCCGGATTCGGCATTGTGGCCATGTTCGGCGTGCCCCTGGCTCTGGAGATGAAGGCGGATCCCTTCCTTTTCTGCACCATTGGACAGATGGGGTCCATCGCCGGCGGCATCGTGCCCTGGGCGCCCACCGGCGTGGTGGGCATCAGCAAGGCCGCCGAGGCCGGCTACACTGAGAACATCGCCCTACCCCTGTTCATCAACACCGTCATCGGCACCATTTTCGTCTCCATCCTGCTGTTCATCCTTTACCGGGGCTGGCGCATCCAGGGCGCCGCTGGCGGCCAGCAGTGGAAGGACATCCCCAAGTTTGACCACAATCAGCGGCTCACCATACTGGCTATCCTGGTGATGGTGGTGTGTGTCATTGTATTCCAGACCGACATCGGCCTGACCAGCTTCCTGCTGGCCTGCATCCTGGTGGCCCTAAAGGTGGCGGATATCGGCAAGTGCATCAACGCCATTCCCTGGAACACCGTGCTGCTGGTGGTGGGTATCGGAGTGCTGATGAACGTGGTCATCACCGCCGGCGGCATCGATCTGCTGGCCACCGGCCTGGCCAGCATCATGACCGGACGCACCGCCCCTGCTCTCATCTCCCTGGCCTCCGGCATCATGAGCTGGTTCAGTTCCACCTCCGGCGTGGTTATGCCCACCATGATCCCCACCATTCCCTCCATTCTGGAGCACCTGGGGCCGGAGGGCGCCAATCTGGCCCCCGCGCTGATGGTGTCCGCCGTGACGGTGGGCTCCTCCTGCGCCGGTATCAGCCCCGCCTCCACCGGCGGTGGCCTGATCATGGCCTCCCTGGCCAGCGATCTGAAGGACCACAACATCACTTTCGATTACAACAAGCTCTTCATCAAGCTGTTCCTCACCTCGATTTTCTCGGTGATGATGGCCGTGCTCTTTGCCCTGGTCGGCGGCTATAACTTTACACCCTACGGCTGATGACAAGGAGGAAAATTCATGGGAATGACCATAAGTGAGAAGATTCTGGCCCGGGCCTCCGGCCAACCGTCGGCGCGGGCGGGGGATATTGTCTGGGCCAAGGTGGACAAGGCCATGATGGACGATATCCTGGGCCCCCGGGTGGAAATTGCCGAGAAGCTGAAGCTGCTGGGTGCCAAGATCTGGGATCCAGAGCGGGTGACCATCATCTCCGACCACTATACCCCACCCGCCAACGCCAAGCAGGCGGAGATTGTCAAGTTCACCCGGGAGTGGGCTGCGGACAACGGGGTGGAGCACTACTATGAATTCGCCGGTCCCTGCCACCAGGTGATGGTGGAGCAGGGCCGGGTGGCTCCCGGCGAGGTAGTGGTGGGCACCGACTCCCATACCTGCACCTACGGTGCCCTGGGGGCCTTCGCCACCGGCATCGGCTCCACCGAAATGCTGGGGGTGCTGGCCACCGGTGAGATCTGGCTCAAGGTACCTCAGACCATTCGACTGCGGTTTGACGGAGCCCTCCAGCCCGGGGTCATGGCCAAGGATGTGGCATTGAAGGCCATCGGCGCCGTGGGACACAACGGTGCAACCTACAAGGCCATGGAGTTTTGTGGAACCACCTTCCAGTCCATGATCATGGACGAGCGGCTGTGCGTGGCCAATATGGCGGTGGAGGCAGGAGCCAAAAACGGCCTGATCCCCTACGACGGTATTACGCAGACCTATCTGCGGGAGCTGGGCGTGGACGGCGGCTATCCCTATGAAAGCGACCCGGACGCGGTGTACTGCCAGGATCTGCACTTCGACGCCGGCAGTCTGGAGCCCCTGTGCGCCTGCCCCCATGAGGTGGACAATGTGGCTCCCGTCCGGCAGGTGTCCGGCGTAGCCATTCACCAGGCCTATCTTGGCTCCTGCACCGGCGGCCGGTACCATGACCTGGCTCAGGCGGCCGCCCTGCTCCGGGGAAAGAAAATCGCCAAGGGCATCCGTCTGCTGGTGTCCCCCGCCTCCCGGGAGATCTGGGAGCGGTGTGCCCGGGAGGGAATCCTCACCAGCCTGTCCGAGGCGGGCGCTACCGTGCTGGCCTCCAGCTGCGGGGCCTGCCTGGGTATCCACTCAGGGGCCATCGGCGCCGGAGAGGTGTGCGTCTCCGCCACCAACCGCAACTTTATCGGGCGCATGGGCAGCAAGCAGGGCCAGGTCTACCTGGGCTCCCCCCTCACCGTGGCTGCCTCCGCCCTCACGGGGCGGCTCACCGATCCCCGGGACATCAGCTAACGGAAAGGAGGCCCATTATGTCAAATCTAATCTGCGGCTCCGCCCTGAAATACGGAGACAACATCAACACCGACATCATCTCCCCCCCGGCCTACATGGAGCTGCCTATTGAGCAGGCGGCCCAATACGCCATGAGCCCCGTGGACGAGACCTTCGCCGCCCGCTGTAAGCCGGGAGACATCTTTGTGGCGGAACGAAACCTGGGCTCCGGCTCCAGCCGGGAGACCGCGCCTCTCACCCTCCGAGCCCTGGGGATCAAAACCATTGTGGCCCAGTCCTACGCCCGCATCTTTTACCGCAACTGCATCAACCTGGGAATTCTGGCCGTCGAGTGCGCCGGCACCGGCAGCATCTCCGAGGGAGATCAGCTGGAAATCGACTACCAACAGGGCGTCATCCATGACCGCACCACCGGCGAGGAGCTGCCCTGCGACCCCATCCCCGACCACATCATGGAGCTGGTGGCCCGGGGTGGGCTGGTGGAGTACCTGAAGGAACGCATCCAGAAAAACGCATAAGGAGGTCGTATTATGCACCCTGAAATGGAAACTCTGCGCTGCGCCCTTGTCCGGGGCGGTACCAGCAAGGGCGTATTTATTATGAAAAATGAGCTGCCCGCCGATCCTGTGCTGCGGGACAAGACCATTCTGGCTATTTATGGCAGCCCCGACCTGCGGCAGATCGACGGCCTGGGCGGAGCGGACACCCTTACCAGCAAGCTGGCCATCATCGGCCCCTCCACCAAGGAGGGGGCCGACGTGGACTATACCTTTGGCCAGGTGAGCATCACCGACCCCTTTGTGGACTACGGCGGCAACTGCGGTAACATCTCCTCCGCCGTGGGGCCCTTTGCCATCGACATGGGGCTGGTGGAGCCGGTGGAGCCGGTGACCACCGTGCGCATCCACATGACCAACACTGGCCGGATCCTCACCGCCCAGGTGCCGGTGCGGGGAGGAAAGGCGGCGGTGACCGGGGACTTTGCCATCGACGGTGTGCCTGGCACCGGCGCCCGGATTACCCTGGACTGGTCGGACGCGGTGGGGGGCATTACCGGCCGGCTGCTGCCCACCGGCAGCCCCAGGGACAGCATCCAGGCCGGAGGAAAGGAATACTGCGTGTCGGTGGTGGACGCCGGCAACGTAGTGGTGTTTATCCGTGCGGAGGAGCTGGGGCTCACTGGCACCGAAACCCCCGCCCAGATTGACGGTGACCAGGCCCTGATGGATCGCATTGAGGAGATCCGGGGCAAGGTGTGCCAGAAAATTGGCCTGGTGGAGCGGTGGGAGGACGCCAAAAAGCTCACCCCCTACCAGCCTTTCTTCGCCATGGTCAGCCCCCCCTCCAGCCACGCCTGCTTCAACGGCGTCCAGGTGGAGGCGGATCAGGTGGATGTGGTGTCCCGGCTGACCTTTATGCTCAAGATGCACAAGGCCTATCCGGTGACCGGTACGGTGGCCACCGGCGCGGTGGCCCGGGTGAAGGACAGCGTGGTGTGGGATTTGCTCAGTGAGCAGGCCAGGGAAGAGGAAGTGCTGCGGATCGGCCACCCCTCCGGTATCATTCCCATCGAGGCTCTGGCGGACAGCGGCGAGGGCCGTACCCAGATCAAAAAGCTTGGGGTATACCGCACCGCCCGCATGATTATGGAGGGACAGGTGTATGTCCGGAAGGAGGTCTTCCATGACTGAGCCCCGCGCCATTCCAGTGGTAGAGGTAGGCCCTCGGGACGGCCTGCAAAACCTGAAAGAATATCTGCCCACCGATCGGAAGCTGGCTCTCATTGACGGGCTGATCCAGGCGGGGGTTACCCATATGCAGATCACCTCCTTTGTCAGCCCCAAGGCCATCCCTCAGATGCAGGACGCCGAGGAGGTGGCCCGGATCTGCCTGGAGCGCTATCCGCAAGCCGATCTGTTCGCCTTGGTGCCCAACCTGCGGGGAGCCCAGACCGCCCACCGGTTGGGCATGAAAAAGGTGGCCAATGTGATCTCCCTCAGCGAGAGCCACAACAAAGCCAACATTAACCGTACCCGCTCACAGTCCCTGGAAGAACTGGATCGGATTCGGGAGAGCCTGCCGGAGCTGGAGGTGTGCGTGGATGTGGCCACCGCTTTTGGCTGTCCCTTTGAGGGACGGCCCACCCAGCAAGCCCTGGTGGATTTTGTGGGCCAGGTTCACCAGCTGGGGGTGCGGACCTTCTGCCTGTGCGACACCATAGGCGTGGCCGATCCCGCCCAGGTGCGAAGTGCCTTGGCGGCGGTCAAGGCGGCTTTTCCGGACAGCACCGTGCAAGTTCATATCCATGACACCAGGAATATGGGCATCGTCAATACTCTGGCCGCCATCGAGTGCGGCGCCGACGGGGTGCAGTCCACTCTGGGTGGACTGGGAGGCTGTCCCTTCGCTCCCGGCGCCTCCGGAAACACGGCCACAGAGGACTTGGTCTATATGCTCCACCTGATGGGGTATGAAACCGGTATTGATTTTCCAAAGCTGCTGGGACTGGCCAAGGAGCTTTACACCGATGTGCCGGGCAATTACAGCGGCCACCATATCCATATTAACTCATAATCACACACTGTCAAAGACGCTGTATGCGAGGTGAAGGCGAAGCGGTTTTCTGAGAAATAAGGAAGCGGGCGGATGACGTCTTTTTTGCCGTAAGTATAAAGACACGTCGGAGCAAAGCGGACTTTGCTCCGACGTGTCTTTCGTTGCCGAAAAAGACGCGCTCACTCGAGACTGTCCCAAACCTTGTGTAAACCTTCGATGTGGTGTAGAATAGAAGCACCACATTGGAGGTCGCACATATGGCCAGAAAGAATCGCACC
>CALWVV010000033.1 GCA_944385035.1 uncultured Oscillospiraceae bacterium
TGGTTGCGGGAGGAGGACTTGAACCTCCGACCTCCGGGTTATGAGCTGTTGTCAGTTTGTCCATTCGCTGCGTTTCAACGCTTTTCGTGCGCTTTACGGCCTGAAATGGGCCAAAACCCGGAGGGTTGTGTGAGTTCTGCTCCACGGCGCTTTTCAGCAACCTGGGTCAGGATTTGGGTCAAAGTGAAAGCCCAAATCTGTGCCGCGATAAACAAAGAGACCTAATTTATATAGAAGGCTGTCGAGAAAGTCTGCCTTCAACGCTCCAATTTCTGCCCACAACAGCAGTCGGCATATTTTCCGCGACGCCATAAATGCTTTGCCATTTGAGACGATAGCTGGTATACTGAATTTGGCTGAAGAAGGGCGCCTTTCAAAAAACAGTTGGAGGTTGTCGGCGTGCTGTACATACTATATTTTCTCATCGCCATTGGCGCGACCACGGTGGGGTCCCTGACCGGAATGGGGGGCGGCGTGATCATCAAGCCGCTTATGGATGTGCTCCACCACTTCGATGTGGAGACCATTGGGGTGCTGTCGTCCATTACCGTCTTTTCCATGTCTGTCGTCTCCATTGGAAAGCAGATTCTGGCCAAGGCGGAGATCCCTTACAAAATCGCGGTGCCGCTGGCCCTGGGCTCGGTGCTGGGCGGATATATAGGGCAGGAGATGCTGCGGGCCATTGTGGAGGCGCTCCAGGCCCAAGGGATTGTCACGGTTATCCAAAACGCAATGTTGGCCATTTTGATTTTACTCGTCTATTTTTACATGCGGAACAAGGCCCATATCCGGGGACATCAGCTCTCCGGCATCCCGGTCTCCCTGGCGGTGGGCTGCTTCCTGGGGATCTGCTCCTCTTTCCTGGGCATCGGAGGCGGCCCCATCAACGTGGCGCTGATCATCTACCTCTACTCTGTGGGCACAAAGGCGGCCACGGTCTGTTCCCTTATGACCATTCTGTTTGCCCAGATCTCCAAGCTGGGGACGGTAGCCCTGTCCACCGGGTTTTTGGTGTATGATCTGTCGGTGGCCCCGGCCATGGTCATCGGCGCCATTGCGGGCGGCTTTATCGGCGCCAGCCTCAACAAGCGCTGCTCTGAGCAGGCGGTGGAGCGTGCATTTAATGGTGTGCAGCTTCTGGTGCTGGCCATTGCCATCTTCAATATCGTCCGGAACCTGCTGGGAGGGTGACTATGGAACATCTCACACTTTTGGTAAAGCCGGCCTCCAGCCTGTGTGATCTGCGGTGCCGGTACTGTTTTTATGAAGATGTCTCAGACAGCCGACAGGTAAAGAACATGGGGCGGATGACCGAGGAGACCGCACGCCGTCTCCTCACCGCCAGTGTCCAGGCCGTGGGTGCGCAGGGCTCTATGCAGATCACCTTCCAGGGGGGGGAGCCCACACTGGCGGGGCTGGAATTTTACCGCTCCTTTCTGGCGTTGGAGGGGCAGATATGCCCGTCCTCCCTCCGCATCACCCACTCCATACAGACCAACGGGATGACGCTGGACCGGGAGTGGGCGGACTTCCTGGGGGAGCATGGGTTCCTGGTGGGGCTCTCTCTGGACGGGGCCCGGGAGTTCCACGACACGCTGCGGGTCGACCCCCGCGGGAAGGGAACTTGGGACCGGGCAGTCCGGGCGCTGGCCCTGCTGGACGGGGCGGGGGTGGAGACCAATCTTCTCTGTGTTGTCACCAATCAGCTCTCCCGCAGCCCCCAAAAGGTGTATCAGTCCTTAAAAAAGCTGGGAAACCACCCGCTGCAGTTCATCCCCTGTCTGGACCCGCTGGACGCGCCCCGGGGCGGCATGCCCTACTCCCTCCCTCCGGCCCGCTACGGGAAGTTCCTCTGCGGACTGTTCGACGCCTGGTACCGGGATCTGGAGGCGGGGCGGTACGTCAGCATCCGGCTGTTTGACGACTACCTGCGCATTTTGGCCGGGATGCCCCCCAGCACCTGTGCCGCCGCCGGGGCCTGCGGCAGCTACCTGGTGGTGGAGGGGGACGGCAGTTTGTATCCCTGTGATTTCTTTGTGCTGGATGATTGGAACTTGGGCAGCATTTACACGGTCAGTGTCGAGGAGGCCCTCAATGGGGAGAAAAGCCGGCAATTCCTGCTGCAAGGGCAGTTGCGTCCCCAGGCCTGCGGCAGCTGTCCGTATCAGGCCATCTGCCGGGGGGGCTGCCGCCGGGATTGGACCGCTCTTGGCCCGGAGGGGGGCAATTATTACTGCCCCGCGTTCCGCACCTTTTTTGACTATGCCCTGCCCAGACTCCGGCGGGCGGCACAGGTGCTCCTGCACCAATAAACCAAACAGAAAACGCGCTCCGCGTGGACATTGTCTGTCCCGCGGAGCGCGTTTCTTTTTATTCAACTTTCCGAATGGAAGTTCCAATGTAAATCTTGGGCTTCAGCACACAGGTGTAGTTTTTGTCCTCGCAGTCCTTGCGCTGGATCATGGTCATAAGCCGGGTGGCCACCAGAGCGCCGATTTTCCGTCCCTGATGGACCGAGCAGGTGATCCGCTCCTTCTCCCAGTCCTTTCCCGAGTAGTCGAAACAGACCAGGGAGCAGTCCTCCGGCACGCGCTTCCCCTGCAACTCCAGCACCTGGCGCACCAGGCGGTAAATCATGTAATTGCAGCAGACGATGGCGGTGTATTTGGGGAGCCCCTTCAGAAAGCGGTCGATGGAACGGGCAAACCGCTGATCATGGGCCTCGTCGGACACGCACCACTTGATATAGTCGTCCTGGAACTCCACCCCGCGCTTCAGCATGGCGGCGGCCGTCCCCTGGAACTTCTCGATGCTCTGGTAGTTGTCATACACGAAGATCCCCGCGATCTGGCGGTGCCCCGCCTGGATCAGCAGTCCGACCAGCTGATCGGCGCACTCCTTATCGTTGACGATGACCCAGGGGTAGCGGAGATTTTTATAGTAGTTGTTGTAAAAAATGACGGGGATGCGCCGGCGGTAAATCTCGCGGTAGCAGTCCAGATTGGGGTTGAGCATGCTGGCCTTGACGCCGTCCACAATAAAGCCCTGAAAATTTTGATGGACCACTGTCTGCAGGCAACGCCGCTCATTGGCAAACTTGTTGTCGGTAAAAAAGACCCGGAGGTCCACCTGCCCGGCGGGCAGCACGCTTTTGATCCCCTCCAGCAGTTCGGAGTTTGCGTCGGTATCCTGGCCCTGCAGGATCAAACCGATCTTCAGGGGCGCCGATCCGGTTCCCAGCTCCCGGGAGAGGGCCACTTCTTTGTTGACGTACGTCCCGCTCCCCTTTACTTTCTGGATCACACCCTCCTGGGCCAGCTGGTCCAGCGCGGAGCGCACGGTCTCGCGGCTCATATTCAGCCGCCTGCACAGAGCGTTTTCCGAGGGGAGCTTCAGGTTCCCGGAAAACTTCATCTCATCAATGTAGGCCGTGAGCCACTGATAGACCTGCTCCGTTTTTTTGCCCGCTCCCGCCAAACAAACCCTCTCCTCAATCGACGATCGTGGGGCGCGTTCCCTCGGCCTTCTCGATCCAGTCCAGCAGCCGGGCGCGCATGTCCTGCTTGACCGCGCCATAGGCCGGGTCTGCCACCACATTGTTCAGCTGCCAGGGGTCTGCCTTCAGATCGTAGAGGAAGTCGTCGGCATACAGGTCCGAAGCGGCGGCCTCGCCTCCGTTGACGCCGGGGGCGTAGACGGAGTAGAGGTAGTCCGCGGTGCGGACACAGCGGCCCACCCGGCTCTCCGAGATCTGGGCGAACACCTGGTTGGGTCTATTATGGTCCTTTTTCTCCACCACGTCAAGCAGATCCTCCCCGATCATAGCGTCTCCCACGTCCACGCCGGCCAGGGCCAGGATGGTCTTGGGAAGGCTCTCGGTGGAGACCAGCTCCTCCACCGCGATGCCGCCCTTGTAGGGGCCGCCTGCAATGACCAGGGGCACATGGAGGGCCCCGTCATGGCAGGTTCGCTTGTAATCGTCGTAGCCGTTGAGGTGGTTGTCCGTGTTCCGGGTCTTGAAGTGGGAGCCGTGGTCGGAGGCAAAGATAATGACGGTGTTGCCGTACAGCCCCTCCTGTTTCAGGCGGTCCACCAGCCGTCCCAGGTTTTCGTCCAGACTGGCGCACTGTCCCAGATAGTCGGGGTACTCCTCGGCGGCGTTGCCCTTGAGCACCTCCAGGTCGTGGGGCAGGACAAAGTTCTTGTACTTCTCCTTGGAGCCGATGGGACCCTCGTAGTGGTTATGGTCATTCTGGTGATGGGGCTCGATCTGGGAAATGGTCATAAAGAAGGGCTTTTTCCCGTCGTAGGCGTCGAAGAACTCCAGGGCCAGATCGGTGATGCAGTCGGGGCGGTAGCCCTTGAAATCAATGCGGTTGTTGTTTTCGTCAAATACGAACCCGTCATAGCCGTGGGAGGTGAACTCCAGCACGTCGGCGGCCCGCCAAAAGCCCGTGTAGCCGCCCCGCAGCTCCCTGGGAATGGCGGTGATGGTGTGGTCGATGGTGGGCGGCTTCTCCAGTTCGCCGTCGCTGGCCAGGTGCCACTTGCCGATATAGGCGGTCTCATAGCCCGCATCTTCGATGTAGTTGGCCAGCGTCTTGATATTGCCGGGCAGCATGATGTTGTTGCGGAAGCAGCCCGTCTCAGTGGGATATTTGCCGGTCTGGAACAGGGCGCGGCAGGGGCCGCACACCGGCTGGGGGGAAAACGCGTTGTCAAACTTTACGCCCTCCTGGGCCAGCTGGTCCAGATTGGGGGTGATATTCAGCGGCTGACCGAAACAGCCGCAGGTGTCCCAGCGCTGCTGGTCGGTGAAATAGAATACGATGTTATAGGGCATTCCAAAGTCCTCCTCATTCAGCATGGGCCGCTTTTTCGGCCTGACGGTCCTTGATTTTTCCACGGATGATGGCAGCCAGGGCCACAATGATCAGCACCACAAAGATCTTGCAGTAGATGCTGCTGAAGAAGATGCTGGGGTCCCCGTCGGAGACCAGCAGAGCCCGGCGGAAGTTGGTCTCGGTCATCTTGCCCAGCACCAGGCCCAGCAGGATGGGGACGGGAGGCAGGTCGATCTTGCGCAGAATCCAGGCCAGGACGGTAAAGACCAGGGCCACTCCCACGTCAAAGTAATTCTCATTGACCGAATAGGCGCCGGCAAAGCAGAAGATGACGATGATGGGGGTCAGAATCTCCTCCGGAATGGAGACGACCTTTGCAAAGAAGGGGGTCAGAAGCTGTCCCTGAATCTGCATAAAGATATTGATGACGATCAGGCCGATCATGATGGCGTACATAATGTCGCCCTGGGTGGTAAACAGGCTCAGGCCGGGATTCAGGCCGTTGATCATCAGGGCGGAGAGCATGATGGCCACTGTGCCGTCTCCGGGGATGCCCAAGGTCAGCAGGGGGATCAGGGTGGCGCCGGTGACCGCGTTGTTGGCCGACTCGGCGGCGGCAATGCCCTCTACCGAGCCGTGGCCGTATTCCTCCGGGTGCTTGGACATGTTTTTGGCGGTATTGTAGCTGAACCAGGAGGCCTCAGAGGCCCCGGTGCCCGGGATGATGCCCACCATCACGCCGATGAAAGAGGATATCAGGGTGGGGAGGAACATCCGCTTATACTCGTCCTTGGTGATCCGGCCGTCGTCCTTCAGTTTGGAGGTGTCCATATTCTGCGCTTTTGCCCGGGATTCAGCCTTGCTCAGAATTTCCACCAGAGCAAAGAGGCCGATCAGACACACGGCCAGGTCCAGCCCCAGATACAGCCTGTTGCTGCCAAAGGCGAAGCGGTCGTAGCCGGTCATGGGGTCAGAGCCCACGCAGGCGATCAGCAGGCCCAGACAGGCGGAGATGATGCCCCGCACCAGGCTCTTGCCAGAGACGCCGGCAATGATGGTCAGGCCGAAGAGGCAGACCATAAAATATTCGGCTGTGCCCAGCTGCGCGGCGATCTTGGCCACTTGGGGCCCCAGGAACAGCAGCGCCAGAGCAGAGAAGATTCCACCGAATGTGGAGGCCTCCAGGGCGATTTTCAAGGCCGCCTTGGTGCGCCCCTTCTGGGAGAGGGGATAGCCGTCCAGCATGGTGGCGGCGGCGTGGGGGGTGCCGGGCGTGTTGATCAAAATGGCCGAGACGCTGCCGCCGTATCCGCCGGCGCAGTAGATGCCCAGCAGGAACATCATGCCGGGAATGGCGGACATGGTGTATGTAACAGGCAGGAACAGGGTGACGCACAGGATGACTGTCAAGCCGGGAATCGCGGAAAAAATCGCTCCGATAAAGACCCCCAGGTTGATCCAGATAATATTTTCCAGGGTAAAGAGCAGTCCCATTGCCGGGCCGACATATTCCATCATATTTCCGCCACCTCCTTAAAATTCCACGCCCAGGCCAAACCGGAACGCAACCCAGATGATCACGGCGATCCCGAGGGTAATGGCATAATAGCTGGGCTTCTTACAGCGGAAGTAGATCAAAAAGCCAAGGCAGCAGAAGATGCTCCCCACCACAAACAGATCTGTGACGATGCACAGGAAAAAGGAGATCAGCAGTATGATAAAAATGACCAGCGCCTTGACCTCGGTATTGAGGTTGATGACCTTCCACTCAATGGGTTTTTTGGTGATGATTTTATAGACGTCTTTGAGGACAAGTCCTGCGCAGCACAGCATCATGACCGCCATCAGCAGGGTGGGGAAGGAACGCCCGTTGATGGCGTCCCCCTCGGAAATTGGAACCTGCTGAGGCATGACGGCCAGGATGAACAGTGCAAACAAAAAGAATACCACGCCCGCCGTGATGTTCACGGGGATTCGGAGCTCTTTTGTCTGAAGCTTTTCCCCCAAAGTATCCAGACGCGCGTAAAACCGATCCAAGAAGTTCTCTTTCATGGTTGGCATGACCTCCATAAACACAAATATGACACAGACAGGGATAAAAAGGGAGGAATGGGCGGACTTAAATCCCATCCCATTCCTCCCTATGTTTCGGGATCAGCCGACTACGATATCCTTGTACTCGTTGACGATGTTCTTCACGTTCTCCACGTGGGCATCTACATCCTCCTGAGTCATGGGGTCTACCTCCAGCAGCATGGTGTCCTGGAGCCAGGAGACCATCTCCTCATCCGCCAGAATAGCGTCGTACAGCTCTTTCAGCTCCGTGACCGCGGCCTCGTCGGTGCCGGCCCGGGCCATGATGAAGCAGCGGTTGCGGAAGTAGGGATAACCCTTCTCGCCTACGCCTTCCACGCCGGCGAAGGGACCGTTCTCGATGGCCTTCTCATCAAAGGCGCACACCACGGTGACGCCGCCCTGCTGGTAGTTCTCCAGGATCTGAGACTGATGGGAGACGGCAAACTGGGTCTCGCCTCTGGCTACCGCCTGAGCAGCCTCGGCAGCAGACTGATAGGGGACCAGCTTCAGGTCCGCGTCCATGGAGCCGAACAGAGCCGCGGCCAGGAACGCCTCGGAGCCGACCGCTCCGTTGACGGCCACGCTGACCGAGTTGCCCGCATCCACATAGGCCTCCAGGTCGTCCAGCGTGTTGATGTTCAGCTCGGCATCCGCGGAGAGAACAAAGATGGAGGAGTACAGATTCTCCACAAAGACAAAATCGTCCTCGGTAAACTGCATTTTCGAGGGGTCAATGGTGGAGGTGATGGACAGCAGACCCTCGCCCACAAAGACCAGCTCGGGATCATTGGCCTCTGTGTCCAGGACCCATGTGTTGACGGTGGCGGCGTCGCCGGCAATGGCCTCGGCCACCAGAGAAATGGAGTCGGAGTAAGTGGGGGACAGGGTGGCGGCCTTTTGGCTCACCATGGCGGCTACGCCGGAGGGGGCCCAGGGGCAGGTCACCTTCCAGCTGTTGCTGATTGCAGAAGCACCCCCTCCACCGGTGGAACTGGCATCTCCGCCGCTGGATGCAGAACTGCCTCCTCCGCTGCTGGTGGCGCCGTTTCCGCAGCCGGCCAGAAGCCCAATCGTCATGGCGCATGCAAGAGACATGCTAAGGAAACGCTTTTTCATTTTTTCCCTCTCCTTTTTTATAAAATTTATGCTTTCCGCATGTAAGGCACTACTTTCTTCCAGTGTGTGTACTATATCATGGGAGCTTTTTGGGATGCAATAGATTTTTAAAAAAATATGATGAAGTTGTATGGAAATAATCCGATTTTAGAAATGTTGTATTTTAGAAAGGTATTTTCTATATAATATGCACAATTTATGTCTGTGATTTTATACATACAAAACAGCACTGTCTTTCCCGGGATGAGCGCACCGCACAAAACCTTATAATTGCATCCATAGAGCACCCGGCTCAGGCAGTCGTTTGGGCGGTTTTTTCCGAATACTTCCCAAATGCCTGCTTCTCTGGAAGGAGTAACAGGTTCAGGAGACTGAATAAAAGCCGTCCAAACGGTCGAAGGGAGCGGGCGTGTTTGACTTGCACTATGCAGCGCAGCCCCATCAAGTGTGGCCGCAGTTCACTCACAATAAAGGTGAGGAGGTGAATGCACCTCTGAAAACAAAGATGACTACCGTGCCCTCTCCGAGAGGAGGCCTGGACCTAATTAATCTGCAGAGAAAAGGGAAATGCAATACCCTGCGCACCAAGAATCAGAATCCCGCCGTGTCGCCCATGTGCGGCCTCGTGTGAGACGATTGGGGTACAGGGGAGCCGTGACCCAACAAGCAAGAATGCCGCCGCTGTGCGGCCCTTGTCGGCAAAGGTTGAGGACGGAAGACCGAAGCTCAGAGAACTCCATATTTTCATTTCAGCGGCGAATTTTTATTCTCTGAAATAGATTCTTCTGCCCCCTGCTTCTGACCGTTTTGCTGAAACCAGGGGCGTTCGATTTTAGAACGAGGATAAAGGGAGGTGGTCGCAAAGCGCCCACCTCCCGGTCACAACGCCCCGCAGAGCGGGGCGTGTCAAGGGA
>CALWVV010000034.1 GCA_944385035.1 uncultured Oscillospiraceae bacterium
GGAGGGTGGATTCGAACCACCGAAGCTAACGCAACAGATTTACAGTCTGCCCCCTTTGGCCACTCGGGAACTCCTCCATATGAAATTTTAAAACGTGGAGCTGGTGGACGGATTCGAACCCCCGACCTGCTGATTACAAATCAGCTGCTCTACCAGCTGAGCTACACCAGCACGTAGCTGTCCAACAGCAAGCGATATTATAGCAAAGAAAGGGAGGAGTGTCAATAGGTTTTCCAAAAAAATTTTTGCCGTTTTTGCGAGACAGCCAGAGAGAGCGTCCTCTGTGGATTTGCGGAGCATGCGGCGAAGAACAATATAGCCGGGATGAGGAGAGAGTTTGGAAAGGCAGGTGTGTGTGCGTGCGTTGCCTTGCCCGGCTGAGTACGGAGGAGGAATGAACATGACCTTAGCAGAACTGTCCATTGAGTATCGCAGCCACGCGCAAGCGCTGCATGTGCGGATCGGCCAGCTGGAATATTTAATGGAGCAGACAGAAGACCAGGACCGACGCTGCCAGCTTCAGGACCGGATTCGGCTGCTGTCCACTATGCTGCGGGAGGCACGGGAGCTGGCGGTGCTGACGGAGCGCTATTACGACAGGGGGTATCGCCGCAATGCCAAATACACGATATAAAAAGGGGAGGCAGTATGCGGCGGATATGGCGGTGTACTGCCGTCAGATGTCTCAGGACAACAGCGGGGAGATCAGCCGTCTGAAGCGGAATCTCATTTGTGCGTTGAAAGAGGATGTGACTCCCAAACAGCGTCAGGCCCTGTTTTTATACTATGTCAAGGGAAAAAACATGCGGGAGATCAGTGAACACCTGGGTGTGGATAAATCTACCGTATGTCGTACGATCCAGCGGGGAGAGCGGCGGCTTCAGCGCTGCCTGCGCTATGGGGCGGAGCGGTATCTCATGGGAGCGGAACGAGAGTAAGAAAGCTGATATGGGACCGGTTGCAAGTGGTCCCGAGTATTTCAAGGCCGAAGGGTGGAGCCGCCTTGCAGGCGGCGAAACCCAAAAAAGAAGCACCTGCTTAGCAGGTGCTTCTTTTTTGGCTCTGCCGAACAGTTTCGAGGACATGCCTCCAGGTTTGCACTCAAACCCAAATCACAACCCAGCGTAAGCGGTTGCGATTTGGAAAGGAGGAGCAGCAAAATGAGCGCGCTCTGCCTTTTGTAAAAAGTCGGAGCAAGCGATATGACGCTTGCTCCGACGTGGTACGCCCGAGCGGATTCGAACCGCTGGCCTTCCGCTTAGGAGGCGGACGCTCTATCCTGCTGAGCTACGGACGCGTATAAAGCTGCTCATTATGGGACGTACCTTGTTATTTTAGCCCAGAACGACTTGCCTGTCAACGGAAAAAGCGCCGCCTATCCGGGAAAAGCGACCGACTGTTCCAAAGGGATGGACAGCGGAGGTGTTGGGCGGTTATACTGGGGATGAAAGGGGGGATGGGCTGTGGAAGTGGAAGTCAGGGTGGAAAGGGGAAGAAGGGAGCCTAAGATTGTCATACTGGCCGGAGAGGAGACGGAGGAGGTACGCCGCCTGGTGGAGCAGCTGGAAAAGCTGCGCCTGGATCCCGTTCCAGTCCGGCGGGGAGAGGAGCGGCTGCTGCTGCCCCAGGAAAGGTTTCTCCGCTTTTACACCGATGGCAAGGGAGTGTCTGCCCAGACGGGGGAGGAGACCTTTGCCGTCCCTCTGCGGCTCTATGAGCTGGAGGAGCGGCTGGACAAACGCCGCTTTGTGCGGATTTCCAACGGGGAGATCATCAACCTGGATCGGGTAACGGCGGTGGACCTGTCCCTCAGCGGTACCATCCGTATGACCCTGGATGGCGCAGTCTATGCCTATGTGTCCCGGCGGTATGTGAAGAAGATCAAAGAGACACTGATGAGAGAGGGGAGGGAGAGACATTGACGGAAGAACGGAAAAAATCCCTGATCAGGATTTTAATTGGAGGGATTCTGGGGCTGCTGGTGGGCCTTGTGCTGGTGCCCTACGTGATGTACAGCCGGGAGTGTCCGCCTTTGGCGGTGCTGGCCTGCGCAGCCCTGGGGGGGATGGCAGGTCTGGCGACACAGCCCTTTGCAGACAGTGGACGGGCCCTGCTGCTCCGTTCGGCCGGCCACTTTATCCTGACCGCTGCCTTTTTTGCCCTGCTGGTGGTGGAGCTGGACATGGCCTCGGACTGGGTTGAAGTGCTGTTCTGGGAGGGATTGCTGGGCCTTCTGTATCTCCTGATTTGGCTGGGGCGGTGGATTGGCTGGTATGCGGAAGTGTCCCAGCTGCGGGAGCTGCTGGGACTGGACCCTGGCCCCACACCTTTGAAATGGAGAGAGACCCTGCCCTATCTGCCCTTTGTCCTTCTTTTATGCACGGCGGCGCCCCTGGCGCTGCGGGGCATTGAGCGGGCAATGGGAACGGATATCCCCGCTCTCACGGGTATTATTTATCCCATGCTGATTCTGCCCGTCGCCAGCTTCTGTGTGGGGCTCTCCCTGGGCAAGCGGCGGGGCCTGTGCCCCCTGTTTCCGGTGGCCTGTTTTGTGTGCTATTTGCTTGTGGTGTTTGTCCTTTACAATTCCTCGGCGTTGTTTCACTGCTTCCTGACGGCGGTTCCCGCCCTGGGGGGCAATCTACTGGGCCTTTGCTTGCGGCGTGTCCGCCCGACAGGAGGATAATATGAGTGCGGAACTCTTTATTGCGCTGGTGTTTGTGGGACCCGGCGTGGTCACGTTCGGGCTGGAGTGCTTGATATTCCGCCTGACCAGGCCTCGCTTTTGGCCTCTTCGCCTTCTGCCGGCGGCCCTCCTGGTCCTCCCGGCCGCACGGGTGTGGGAGGCGTGGCGGTACGGAGGACCCTTCAGGCAGCTGACCCTTCTGAGCTGGGAAATTGTGACCCTGTCCATGGTGCTGGGGCTGCTGCTGGGCGGCTGGGTTGGATTCTGCTGGGCAAAACGAGGCTGAGACATGGCCCGCACGGTTCGATAGAACAGAAACGAGGCTCCCCTGCTGAAACGCGGGGGAGCCTCGCTGCGTGTTGGATAGAAGCTGTTCAGGACAGCTGGAACTGTCCGGTATAGAGCCGGTAGTACCGGCCTTTCTTTTCCAGAAGCTGGTCATGGTCGCCCTTTTCCTCGATCTGGCCATGCTCGATGACCACAATGCAGTTGGAGTTGCGCACGGTGGACAGGCGGTGGGCAATGACAAACACCGTCCGCCCCTCCATGAGGGCGTCCATCCCCTTTTGGATCAGGGCCTCGGTACGGGTGTCGATGGAGGAAGTGGCCTCGTCCAGGATCATCACCGGGGGATCGGCCACAGCGGCACGGGCAATGGCCAGCAGCTGGCGCTGGCCCTGGGAGAGGTTGGCTCCGTCCCCGGTGACCATGGTCTGGTATCCTTCCGGGAGACGGCGGATGAAGGAATGGGCATTGGCACTTTTGGCGGCGGCAATGCACTCCTCATCAGTGGCGTCCAGACGGCCGTAGCGAATGTTGTCCATGATGGTGCCCGTAAAGAGGTGGGTGTCCTGAAGGACGGCCCCCAGGGACCGGCGCAGGTCGTCCTTGCGGATGGCGCGCACATCGATGCCGTCGTAGGTGATCATGCCCCCCTCGATCTCGTAGAAGCGGTTGATGAGGTTGGTGATGGTAGTCTTGCCCGCACCGGTGGAGCCCACAAAGGCGATCTTCTGGCCCGGATTGGCATAGACAGATACGTCCTTCAAAATCCGTTTGCCCGGCACATAGGAGAAGTCCACGTGGTTAAAGCGGACGGCTCCCTTGAGCTCGGTGAGGTAGTAGTCCTCTCCGGGAACATTGCGCACGGTGCCCCGGATGAGGTGGAGGGTGGCGTTCCCATTCTGGTCCGGGTATTTCCAGGCCCAGCCGTGGCCGGAGAGGGCGGACAGGTCGGTGACCTCGGTGAGGGTACCATCGGGGGCCACCTTCACCCAGAGCCCCTCCTGGGAGTCTGTACTGGGGGGCAGAAGCTTGAGCCCCTCTTTCTCCCGTACTGCCTGCCCCAGCTCGGTGAGAGAGTCCCCATCCACCAAAACGGGAACCAGAGTCATCCCTGCGCTGCGGGGAGTCTTCCAGGCCCAGATATGGGTGCGGCGGGCACTGGTATTGGGGGCGAGGGTGCCGTTGGCGTCCTTCTCCACCTCCACCAGCGTGACCATGCCCTCGTCTACCTCCGGCTGGGTGTCCATCACTTCAAAGATCCGTTCGGCGCCAGCCAGGGCGGAGAGAAGGGTGGTCATCTGCTGGGAAATCTGATTGAGAGGCTGGCCCACCTGCTTGGAGTAGTTGAGGTAGACCACCAGACCGCCCAGGTCAAAGCCCTGGAGGACAGAGAGCAGTCCGCCGAAGGCAGCGGTAAGGGCGTAGCTGATATTCATCAGGTTTCCCGACACGGGCATGATCATAATGGAGTAGAAATTGGCTTTCTGAGCCGCGTCCCGATAGGCGTTGTTGAGGGCTTGGAACTTTTCCTTGGCCTGCTGCTCGTGGGTAAAGGCCTTGACGACCTTCAGACCTTCGATGACCTCCTGAATTTCGCCGTTGACGTCACCCAGGGCAGCCTGCTGCTTCTGGTAGAAGCGGCGGCTGCGGCCGCCCAGGCGCTTGAACAGGACAATGGTCAGAACCAGAAGCAGGGCAGTGACCAGGAAGAGCTTCCAGTTGATAAAGAGCATGAGCAGCACCAATCCGACGAACATGAGGGCACTGGAGCACAGGGAAACCACGCTCTGTTCCAGGGCCATCTGTACATTGTCTGCGTCGTTGGTAAAGCGGCTCATAAGCTCCCCGTGAGGGTGCTTGTCAAAATAGCTGAGAGGCAGCGCCTGGAGCTTATCAAACAGGTCCTTACGCAAACGGTTGACGCCCCGCTGGGCCAGGCGGACCATCAAGGCGGACTGACAGTAGGTTGCCACACAGCCCACCAGGTAGATGGCCACCAGTTTTAGAATGGCCAGAGCCAGACCGGCAAAGTCGGTGCAGCCCGACCAGATGAAGTCGTTGATGATGCCGCGCATCATATAGGAGCCGCCCAAATTACTGGACACAGAGAGAATTAAAAACAGCAGTACGGCCAGCAGCGGCAGTTTACTGCGGGTCAAATAACCCACCAGGCGGCGGGCAGTTTTTGCCAAATTTTTCGGTTTGGCATAGCCCCCTCGCGGGGCGTGATTCGGTCCTGGCATTATTCACCCACCCCCTTTTGCTGAGATTGATAGATCTCCTGATAGATCGAATTGCTTTGCAGCAGCTCTTCATGGGTGCCCTGACCGGCGATGTGGTCGTCATCCAGGATCAGGATCTCATCGGCATACTGTACCGAGGAGATGCGCTGGGCAATGATGATGACCGTGGTGTCCTTCAGATTTTTCTGGAAGGACTCCCGGATAGCCGCCTCGGTGGCCGAGTCCACTGCGGAGGTGGAGTCGTCCAGAATGAGAATGGCAGGCTTGCGGAGCATGGCACGGGCAATACAAAGCCGCTGCTTCTGGCCGCCGGAGACATTGGTGCCCCCCTGGGTCAACATAGTGTCAAAGCCGTCGGGGAAGGACATGATAAAGTCATAGGCCTGAGCGTCTTTGGCGGCCTGGATGATCTCTTCCTCGGTGGCGTCTGGACGGCCCCAGAGAAGGTTTTCCCGGATGGTGCCGGTAAAGAGTACATTGGTCTGAAGAACCATGCCGATACGGCTGCGCAGCGCCTCCAGGGGGTAGTCCCGAACGTCCATCCCGTCTACCAGCACTGCGCCGCCCGTAACGTCGTAGAACCGGGGAATGAGGTTGACCAGGGAGGATTTTCCGGTGCCGGTACCGCCCACAATGGCTACAAAGGAGCCGGGCTTTACGGTGAAGCTGATATTGGAGAGTACGTCGTCCCCGGTGCCGGTGGCCACATATTTGAAGGAGACGTTTCGGAACTCCACCTGGCCCTTGGGGGTGGGGAGGGTCTGCTCATGGGCCTGGGGCTTATCTTCCACCGAGGGCTCGGTATTCAGGACCTCGTTGATGCGGTGGGCGCAGGCCTGAGCACGGGTGAGCTGAAGCAGAGCCACCGCTACCATCATCACGCTCATCAGAATCTGGAAAATATAGTTGATAAAGGCCTGCAGATCGCCCAAAAGGAAGCCCTCGGCCATAACCATCTTGCCGCCCAGGTACAGCACGGCTACCGTGGCGCCGTTCATGGCCAGCATCATGATGGGCATGATGGCGATGACCCTAAGACCCACGTTGAGGGCGGCGTCCATGAGTTCGTCATTGGATTTTTTGAATTTATCCCGCTCGTGGTTTTCCCGGACAAAGGCCTTGACCACCCGGATGGCGATCAGATTTTCCTGAAGGGTGTTGTTGAGCCCGTCGATTTTCTTCTGCATGATCTCAAACAGGCGGGTACATACCTTCATCAGAAGGCCAATGGCCAGCATCATCAGGGGGATGACCACCAGCAGCACAACAGCCAGACGGGGATTGATGGAAATGCTGATGCACAGCGCGGCGATGAGCATCACCGGAGCCCGGACCAGCATACGCAGTCCCATGTTCAGCATCATGGTCATAGCATTGACATCGTTGGTCATCCGGGTAATAAGGGATGCGGAGGAAAAACGGTCAATGTCGGAGAAGGAGAAGTCCTGCACCTTGTCAAACAGGCACTGGCGCAGATTGGCGCCGAAGCCTTGGCTTGCAAAGGTGGAGTACTTGGCTGACAATACACCACAGGCCATGGCCGCCAGAGAAAGCAGCAGCATGAGCGCACCCATTTTGCAGATATAGCCCACATCCCCGGCGGGGATGGCCACGTCCACGATCTCTGCCATGACCAGGGGAAGCAGAAGCTCGCAGATGACCTCCAGGGTGATGAAGATGGGAGATTTAATGGCATCGCGTTTATATCCCTGAAGGTGAGTTATAAAAAGGGAAAGCAAGTTAACATTCCTCCTTTGCCTGAGATTGGGAGGGGGGAGCCTCCCGTAAATTATGGAGCATTCTGCGCCGGAAGGACAGCAGCTGCTCTCGCTCCTCCGGGGAAAACCCGGAGAGCATCCGCTGGGATACTGTGGTAAAGGCGTTTTGGCAGCCAGACACGGCCTCCTGCCCCTTTTGTGTGAGAATGACACGGTTTCTTCGGGCATCACTTCCCGGTTCCCGGCGAATGTATCCACTCTTTTCCAAAGACTTTAAAGAGGTTGCCACCGCCGCTGGTGAGATATGCAGCAGCTGCGCCAAATCCCGCTGAGCGTGGCACTGGCCCTCCGGGTCCTGACCACAGGAGCTTTGGAGAATGGTGAGCAGCAGAGGATGGCCCACTTCCCCCAGGCCTAGGGCGTTGAGCTCGGCCTGGACGGCGGAGCGGTGGGCCTGATTGACCTGACGGGCCAAAATTTCCAGTTCCTGAACAGATGGGTGCACGATATATCCCTCCTTTCGATAATTAACCTGTTAATTATTAACGTGCTGACTATTTTAGCACCGCAATGGGAAAAGTCAAGGGGAGCAAGGGGTGTTTACAAATTGTTTACAGAGAAAAAGGCGCCGTCCAATGGGGCGGCGCCTGAGCGGGGAAACCTCTGTCTGCACAGAGGAAAGACATCAGTTCTTGTTGGGCAGGACAGCGGCAATGGCTCCGGCCAGGGAGCTGATGGGCATGGTCTGAAGCAAGATATTGCCCGGCCCGGTGACCACGGTGTGGAACACACCTTCTCCGCCGAAGAGCATGTTCTTCACGCCCTTTACGGTCCGGATGTCCAGGGAACAGGTGGCATCCATCATAGCCAGGTTGCCCGTATCTACCACCATCTGTTGGCCGGGGGCCAGCGTATACTCCTCCCCATAGCCGTCGATCTCCAGGAAGGCCATTCCGTTGCCGGAGAGCTTCTGCATAATAAAGCCCTCACCGCCAAAGAAGCCTGCACCGACCTTTTTTTGGAAGAAAACGGACAGCTCAACGCCGCTTTCCGATGCGAGGAAGGCGGATTTCTGTACGATCAGCGGCCGGTCCGGGGTAATGGGAACGGCGCGGATGGCACCGGGAAAGCTGGAAGCAAAGGCGATCATCCCAGGGCCCCCTCGGGCGGTGTAGATGTTCTGGAAAATGTTTTCACCGGAAAACAGGCGTCCAAAGGCTTTTCCGAACCCTCCGGCGGAGGTTTCCATCTCCATGTTGGGACTCATCCATACCATGGAGCCGCTCTCTGTGATCATGCTCTCACCGTTTGCCAGCTCACAGATCACCACCGGGGTCGGTTCGCCCTTGATAGTATACCGCATATATGTATCTCACCTTTCTTTCATCCGATTGGCAGCTGGAAATGGGCTGCTGCTGGCACCAGTATACTATGGAATCTGGTCTGTCACAAGGGGGAAAGCAATAAAAAAGGTGCCGTCCAAACGGACAGCACCTTGGAAAAGCAATGGGTAAAATCAGCGCTTGCTGAACTGGGTCGGCGCGGCTAGGGCAATGTGCCGGGGGCACATTGCCAGCGTCGTTGGGCCGAAGGCCCCGACGGGCGGCGGCCGTTGTGCAATAAAAAAGGTGCCGTCCAAATGGACAGCACCTTGGAAAAGCAATGGGTAAAATCAGCGCTTGCTGAACTGGGGAGCACGACGGGCGGCCTTCAGACCGTACTGCGCTCGTTTTTGAGCCGTTTTTCCTTGGTATTTCGGGCTTTTCCGGACTTTTCGCTGTTCAGTTATCCT
>CALWVV010000035.1 GCA_944385035.1 uncultured Oscillospiraceae bacterium
AACCAGACGGCACAGGAGGACACACTATGGAATCCAAAAAGTTAGAAAAACCTCGTAAAAATGGCACTTTTTCAACCGTACAGGGCGTGATGAACCCGCATGAAGAGGACAGCGGGGTGTTCCCGACCATGAAGCCCGAAGGGGTCAAGAAGGAGGAAAAGGCCGCTCCCGCTGCCGCTCAGGCTCCTGTGGAGAAGATCGACTTCTCCAAGGTGGAGATCGAGCCTCTGTTTGCCGACTTCGTGGACTTTGAGACCTTTGCCAAGTCCGATTTCCGTGCCGTGAAGGTGAAGGAGTGCGAGGCGGTCAAGAAGAGCAAGAAGCTGCTGAAGTTCGTTCTGGACGACGGCAGCGGCACCGACCGTGTCATTCTCAGCGGCATTCACGATACCTATGAGCCTGAGGAGCTGGTGGGCAAGACCCTGATCGCCATCACCAACCTGCCTCCCCGGAAGATGATGGGCATCGACTCCTGCGGCATGATCATTTCCGCCATCCACCACGAGGAGGGCGTGGAGAAGCTCCACTGCCTGATGGTGGACGACCATATTCCCGCCGGCGCCAAGCTGTACTAAGCGCTACTGAACCTGTAAAGTGCGATTTTCCGTGAATGCCATGGGAAATCGCACTTTTTTATCTGAAATTTGCACCGAATCCATGAAATGTAAGAAGAGAGGATTTTTTCTTCCCTTGATGGAGGGAATGTGATATACTTATCCTGTATCACTGGGGACAGGAGGACACTATGATCATCTTAGGCATCGATCCCGGAGTGGCCACCATTGGATTTGGGGTCATTCGGGCCCAGCGGGGCAAGAATACGCTCATTCAGTATGGCGTCATTACCACCCCGGCGGGACTCCCCCTGTCTAACCGGCTTCTGCAGATTTCCAACGATATGGAGGAGCTCATCCATACCTTTCACCCTGATGAAATGGCGGTGGAGGAGCTGTTCTTCACCAAAAATATCACCACCGGCATCGCCGTGGCCCATGGCCGGGGGGTGATCCTTCTGGCGGCGGAGAAGCTGGGGGTGCCGATCTTTGAATATACCCCCATGCAGGTGAAACAGGCGGTGGCGGGGTACGGCGGAGCACAAAAGCGTCAGGTCATGCTGATGACCCAGCGGCTTTTGAATATGAAGGAGGTCCCACGGCCCGACGATGCCGCCGACGCGCTGGCCATTGCCATCTGTCACGGCCGCTCGGCCACCAGCCTGCTCAATACTGAACGGGTCTTTGACCCCAAAAAATATGACACGAGGTAAGCGGTGTGAGAACTGTTTTGAAAAAGCCGGATTCCGCGCCCCCGTACAGCCTCCATGATGCCTATGTCCGGAAGGTGCAGTTGCAGGGAGATACCCTGCGTCTCATCACCCAGAGCGGCTATGTCAGCACTTTGGGCCCCTGCGAGCAGGTGGAGGGGGATGTAGAGATCACCGGCATTGACTGGGACTTTTCCAGTGTCTATGTTATGGAATACCAAAATGTCCTGTGTGGCAACTACGGCTCCTTTACCGGCAAGAAAATGACGGTGGAGGAATTCCTGCGGGAATATCCCGAGATGGGCCTGGACATTATGGATGAGACCTTCGGATATCATCAGGTGAAGCTGGATGGCTTTCTGAACCTGGGGAATCGTTGTCTGGAATTTCGTTTAGAACTGTGCTATGACGGAGCATTTCGTTATTTGTTAAAAGACTAAAAGCCGCCCTACGGGCGGCGGGTGGAGGAAACTATGTTTTATTATCTCAGCGGCACCGTGGCCCACATCGAGCCCTACCTGGCCGTCATGGACTGCGGCGGGGTTGGGTATGCCTGCCGCACCACCAGCTATACCCTGTCCGCCTTAAAAAAAGGTGACAAGGGAAAGCTCTTTATATACCTGAATGTTCGGGAGGATGCCATGGAGCTCTATGGCTTTGCCACCCAGGAGGAGCTGAATCTGTTCCAGCAGCTCATTTCGGTTTCCGGCGTGGGGCCAAAGGCGGCACTGTCTATTCTTTCCTCCAATACGCCGGCCAACTTGGCTTTGTCCATCATTACCGGGGACGAGAAGGCCCTCACCTGTGCCCAGGGCATCGGCAAAAAGATTGCCCAGCGGGTGATTTTGGAGCTCAAGGACAAGCTGGCCAAGGGGCAGACCATCAATGGGGCGGGAGAGACTTACGGCGGTACCGGGGTCACTGTCATTCCCGAAAACAAGCTCTCCGAGGCCGGCGCTGCGTTGGCAGTGCTGGGGTATTCCCAGGGAGAGATCAATGTGGCCCTCAAGGGGATTGACTTGGACAGCCTTACTCTGGAGGAGATCATCAAACAGGCGCTGAAAAAGATGATGAAGGGGTAAGTGTATGGCAAAATTTGAAACAGAGCTCCACGGTGATTTTGATGAGACCCTGGAGTATTTCCATAAAGGCATTTTGGATGCCAGCATGTCCGCTAGCTTCGAGGATGAGAGCTACTGGCAGCGGGCCGGTGTGCGCTGCTGTGTGCGGGTGTATGAGCGCTACAGCTTCGGCGGCGGCAACCGGGTATCCATGGCTTTGATGCTGATGGGGGATGGGGAAGACCTGTTTTTGTCTGCCATCACCTCCGGAGGAAGTCAGGCCATGTTCTTTAAAATCAACACCTGGGGGGAAGAGGCCTTTCTGGATACCCTCCGGGAGCTGGCAGAGCGATATTAGTTCGTCCATTTGAAGTAAAACCCACCGAATGGGACAGGGATGTGACAGTTTGAGTATTGATTTTTCCAATTCGGAATTTGACAGCGAGGAGCTGGAGCCGCTGGTGACCACCTCCCTCACCCGAGAGGATGAGGGGGAGTATTCCCTGCGGCCTAAAACCTTACGGGAGTACATCGGCCAGGAAAAGGCGAAAGGGAATTTGGAAGTCTTTATCCAGGCAGCCAAAATGCGCCATGAGCCTCTGGACCATGTGCTCCTCCACGGCCCGCCCGGCCTGGGCAAAACCACCCTCAGCGGCATTATCGCCAATGAGATGGGGGTAAATGTGCGCATTACCTCCGGCCCCGCCATTGAAAAGGCGGGAGATCTGGCGGCTCTGCTCACCAATTTAAATGAAAATGACATCCTCTTTGTGGACGAGATCCACCGCCTCAACCGTTCGGTGGAGGAGGTGCTCTACCCGGCCATGGAGGACTACGCCATCGACATTATCATTGGAAAAGGTCCTTCGGCCAATTCCATACGCCTGGATCTGCCTAAGTTCACCCTCATTGGAGCTACCACAAGGGCGGGGCAGCTTTCCGCTCCCCTTCGGGACCGGTTTGGAGTGACGTTAAGGCTGGAGCTTTACACTCCGGAGGAGCTGGCCCTCATCGTGACCCGTTCTGCCGGGATTCTGGAGGTGCCCATTGAGCCGGACGGAGCCATGGAGATTGCCCGCCGCAGCCGCGGAACCCCCCGGATCGCCAACCGGATGCTCCGCCGGGTGCGGGATTTTGCCCAGGTGAAGGCGGGGGGCGTCATTACCAAAAAGGTAGCGGACGAGGCCCTTACTGCCCTGGAGATCGACTACTTGGGTCTTGACTCCATCGACCACAGAATGCTGCGCAGCATAATTGAAAATTACCGGGGCGGTCCCGTTGGCCTGGAGACGCTGGCCGCTACGATCAATGAAGAGGCAGTGACCCTGGAGGACGTGTACGAGCCCTACCTTATGCAGCTGGGCTTTCTGACCCGTACCCCTCGGGGACGGTGCGTTACCCCGAAGGCTTACCAGCACCTGGGTCTTAGCGTTCCGGGTGGACAGGACGGGGCAATGGACCAGCTAAGTTTTTAATTCTTGAGGTTTTTGTGAAAGAAAAGATTCAAAAATTGTTTGTGTGCCTGTTGGGAACCGGGATTCTCTTTTCCCTTGCATTTCTGGTGTTTGCAGTTGTTGCCCAATTGGGTGGCCGCTTGATGGGAATATTCGGTTTTCATTATGAAAGTATGGGACAGCTGCTGATCTATTTTCTCAGTGCTGCGCTTTTTAGTCTGCCTCTGGAACTGTTCAGTACGGCGCTGCCTCGTGCGCTGTCCCTATGTATCCTGGGACTTTCCATGGCTTTGGTTACTCTGCCGATCAAAAAGAAATCTGAGCAGTGAAGAGAATATTTGATGACTTTGGAAGAAAGAAGGAACAATAACATGGGTAAACTGTTTGGAACGGATGGAATTCGCGGTGTGGTCAACGCCGGATTGGACGCAGATCTGGCCTACAAAGTGGGTCTGGCTGCCGCCACAGTGCTGGCCAAGGGCAAAAAGCCGGGGGAGAAGCCCCTGGTGACCATCGGGAAGGACACCCGCATCTCCGGTGATCTGCTGAAGGGTTCTCTTATTGCAGGACTTTGTACCGCTGGAGCTGATGTGCTGGATCTGGGCACCCTGCCCACCCCCGGTGTGGCCTGGGTCACCGTGGATGAGGGGGCGGATGCGGGGATCGTCATTTCCGCCAGCCACAATCCCTTTGAGCATAACGGCATTAAAATCTTCAACGGACAGGGCTTCAAGCTCTCCGACGAGCTGGAGGAGAAGATTGAGGACATCGTCCTCTTCGGCCACAACGATGTGGCCCGGAAGACCGGGGCGGACATCGGCAAGGTGAGCTATGTGGCTCCCAAGGCCTCTGAGGACTATATCGACCATCTGGAGAGCACCATCGACTCCACCTTGGGTGGTCTTCGGATTCTGGTGGACTGCGCCAACGGCGCCGCTTCTGCCACCGCCGCCCGGCTCTTTGACCGGTTCTCCAAGCTGCGTACCGATGTCATTAACGCCGACCCCGACGGGGTGAACATCAATGAGAAGTGCGGCTCCACCCATATTGACGGCCTGGCCGCCATGGTCAAGGCCGGCGGCTATGACCTGGGCCTGGCTTTTGATGGAGATGCGGACCGTTGTCTGGCAGTAGACGAGCTGGGCAATCTCATTGACGGGGACCAGATCATGGCTGCCTGCGGCCTGGACCTGAAGGCCAAGGGCAAACTGCCCGGAGACACCGTGGTGGCTACCGTTATGTCCAACCTGGGGCTGCACCTGTATACCAAGGAGAACGGCATGAAACTGGAGTGCACCGATGTAGGCGACCGGAACGTGCTGGAGCGTATGCTGGAGAAGGGCTATGCCATCGGCGGTGAGCAGTCCGGGCATATGATCTTCCTGGAGTATGCCACCACCGGCGACGGACAGCTTACTGCCCTGCAGATGCTGGCCCTGCTCAAGGAGAGCGGCAAGAAGGCCTCTGAGGTGTTTGGTCCCTGTCCCCGGTATCCCCAGGTGCTGGTCAATATCCCGGTATCCGACAACGATGTCAAAAAGTCCGTGATGGCAAGCCCTCTGCTGGCCCAGGCCATCCAGCGTGAAGAGGCGGGCCTGAACGGGGAAGGACGGGTGCTGGTGCGCCCCTCGGGTACCGAGGCTCTTATGCGCGTTATGGTGGAAGCCAAGACCCAGGAGCTTGCACAGGAGGTGGCCGACCGGCTGGCTGATTTGATCCGGGGACTGTAAGGATAAAATTGGAAGTTGTAATTTTAAACAGAATATTTCCTGAAAACCCTTGACAAATCTGAACAATTTGTTTATTATGAATAACAATCAATGCGTCGATTTGGAGCATTGGCCCATTAACAGCCTGACGGACGAACAACTGTCCCAAAAAGCCGCCCAGGGAGATTCCCAGGCAGAGACGGAACTGGTCCAGCGGTATGGCCGGCTGGTCCGGGCTTGTGCCCGCCCTCTGTTCCTGGCGGGGGGAGACAGCGAGGACCTGATCCAGGAAGGAATGATGGGACTGCTCACCGCCATCCGGAGCTACGATCCGGGACGGGACGCCAGATTCCGCACCTATGCGGAGATCTGTATCCGAAACCGCCTGCTTACCGCCGTACGTGCGGCCCAGGGTGGAAAGCATGCACCCTTGAATTACAGCGTTTCATATGAGCCACCTCTTTTTGACGGAACCAGTGCGCATCTGTTTTCCAGCGCCGAGAGCCCAGAGGATGTGGTGATCGGCAGAGAGGAACTGAAGGAGCGTCTGGACGCTCTGAAAGGCCAACTGTCAGAGCTTGAAGCACAGATTTTAACTCCTTATCTCAGCGGCCTCTCCTGCGGAGAGATCGCGCAGCGGGTGGGCCGTTCCCAAAAGTCAGTGGACAACGCCATTCAGCGTATCCGCCGAAAAATGGCCCGCAGCTTTTCTTCCGGCGTATCCAGCGAGAGCTGATCGCAATATTACAACCGCCCGGCGTATTGACCGGGCAACGAGTCAAAGAGAGGGAATTCCAATGTACGAAGACAAGATCCTGGTATGCAAAGAGTGCGGCAACGAGTTCGTCTTTACCGCTGGTGAGCAGGAGTTCTACGCTGAGCGTGGCTTCCAGAACGAGCCCCAGCGCTGCAAGCCCTGCCGTGACGCCCGCAAGAACGCTGCCCGCGGCCCCCGTGAGTACTTCACTGCCGTGTGTGCCGCCTGTGGTGGTGAGGCTAAGGTTCCCTTCGAGCCCAAGTCTGACCGTCCTGTCTACTGCAGCGACTGCTTCGCCAAGATGCGTGAGCAGCAGGGCTAATTCATAGCCGACTTAAAAGGGTACCCGTTCGGCTACTCCTGATAGGGGTATCTTGAAGCGTGTCCTCGGATTAGGCAGGCAGTGCGGTTGCACTGTCTGCCTTTTCTGTTGTCTCCCCGCAGAGAATCACATCGTCTGTCTCGTTAAGGTTGAAGTCCCGGAAACAGATTTGGATTTTCTGCGGTGCGTGCTTGGAGTATTTGACCTCTTTTTCGTATACGATGATCTTCGCTACGAAGGTACGGAGCAATTCCGGGGTCAGTTCTGTCATGTCGGTAAACTTCCTGGCCTTGGCAATGAAGTTTTTGGCGTTGGCCATACTGCTGCGCAGTTTCTCCAGGCGTTCCTCGGCAGCGGGGATGTCTTCGGCCAGCTGCGCTTTCTCCTTGGAGTATGCCTCAGACAGCAAGCGGAACTGTTCATTGCTCACCCGTCCCAGAGCACTGTCCTCGTACATCCGCTTGAACACCACATCCAGTTCTCCATCCCGTTTCCGCATGGCGGACAGCTCTCGCTCCAAGCCCCGGATCTCCTTTGCCACCTCAGTGGATTGCTTCTGCTGGATGTAGGCTGCAAACCGCTCCGGATCGCTCCTGGCAAACTGTGTGGCTCTGCGGATCGTTTCCAGCACGATTTCCTTCAGCGCCACTTCCCGGACATAGTGAGCACTGCATACATCTGCCCCATCCTTCTTGTAGGTACGGCAGGTGAAATTGTTCTGCTCCGGTTTCATGGTGTGCGCCCGGTGCAGCACCATGGGCATACCGCAGTCCGCACAGTACACTAATCCAGAGAACATATTCTGCTCATCCATATTTGTCCGGCGGCGTTTATGGGATCGTACCTCCTGTACGATATCCCAGGCTTCCTGATCCACCAGTGCTTCATGCGTATGCTCAAAGATCAGCCACTCGGATTTGGGGCGTTCGCACCTCTTTTTGTCCTTGTAGGACTTGGTGCTGTAGCGGAGGTTGACCGTGTGTCCAAGGTAGACCATGTTCTGAAGCATATCCGCCACCATGTCGCCGGTCCAGTTATAGGGACGCTCCGTATTCAGCCCGGAATGGGATGTGCCGAATTTCGTATAGGCGTACATGGATGGGCTATAGATGTGCTCTTTCTTAAGCTGCTTTGCGATCTGGGACGGTCCCATTCCACCGGCGCACATGGCAAAGATGCGTTTGACGACAGCTGCCGCTTCCTCGTCTACCAGCAAAGGAGAGTCTTTTGTTGCGCCCTTGCGGTAGCCGTAGGGAGCTCGTGTCCCCACTCGGATTCCCCTCTGTGCCTTGGCATTTACCACATTCCGCACCTTGCGGCTGCAGTCCCGCACATGCCACTCGTTGAACAGATTTTTGAAGGGCATCAGTTCGTTGCTGTTTTCATACTTGGTGTCCACATTGTCATTGACAGCGATGTAGCGCACATCGTTGGAGGGGAAGATCTC
>CALWVV010000036.1 GCA_944385035.1 uncultured Oscillospiraceae bacterium
TGCGAGGAACATGGGAACCGTAGGAAAAATTAATTTTAACCTGTAAAAAAACGGCGCTTAAAAGGATTTTTGGAAACCTTTTAAGCGCCGTTTTTTGCAAATTGTATGAAAGAATTTTGCATTTTGCGCGCAAAGCTACAGTGGCCTCTACAACACCAACCGGGGTGCCATCCACAAAAGAGCATAGTCAACCGGCCCGGTGCTGGTGGGAAATTCCAGCACCGCCACACCTGGGCCTGCCATTGGATTGATCTGGCGCATATCCTGCAAGATCCACCCAGCTTGGGCCAACCGCTGGTCGATTGCCTCGCGGGCCTTTTGTTCTGGCGTCATAGAGTCCACCTCCGACAAATCACAGCAATTTTTGACATTATACCATGATCTTTAGAGATAAGCCACAATTTCCCACTTGTCGCAAGCTAAAATGCGCCAAGTCATTTAACAAAATATAGAGGACCGGCTTGTGCCATTCACAAGCCGGTCCTCTATGGAGTGTTCGCTCGGATAGAATGATTTGCATAAATTATCACTTTATTCTGTCGCCACATCGTGCCGCCAGAGATACCAGACGGACAGAAGGGTGAATACCGCTGTATAAATCGCGGCTGAGGTCAGAAAAGGCGCAAAGTTCAGTTCCATCAGCGGGTTGTTGGCCCGCATTCCCATACACAGCAGGGAGTATGGAAATGCATATCCCCACCCTTGGGCGGTAAACATCAATCCCAAAATCCCCCCCGCCAGACCAAACGCTACCGGCGGCGCAAAGGCCCGGATCACCAGACTGAAAAAAAGTTGTACCACGCAGACCGAAATGCCCCCCAGAGCCCCGCAGAGGATCCAGCCGGGCAGTTCCGGCGGTGGCGGGCTGGAGATGCCCACGATTTTTCCGCTGATCAGGAACAGCACACCGATACACACCTGAGCCAGCAGGGAAATCCCGGCGGCCAGAACTAACTTGGCGGCGTACAGATCCGCCGCCGGCACCGGAGCTGTGAGAAAACTGTTCCAGTTGTGATCCGTGTGCTCCAACCGCCATTGCCAGGCGCAGAATACCCCCAGCAAGGCAGGAAGAAAGAACATGGAGGAAAACAGGGTGTGCTGGCTCCACAGACTGTACCAAGCGTCATCCAGCACCTCAATATTCCCGAGATAGTTCCCGGTTCCCAGAATGGCGGGAAAGAT
Source organism: uncultured Oscillospiraceae bacterium (assembly GCA_944385035.1). Classification (GTDB taxonomy): domain Bacteria; phylum Bacillota; class Clostridia; order Oscillospirales; family Oscillospiraceae; genus Lawsonibacter. The sequence continues at coordinate 1,183 of CALWVV010000036.1, forward strand.
CGGCAGCAGCACAAAGGCCAGCCATACCGGGGAGCGGCGGCACTTTTGCAGTTCCGCCCGCAAACAACGAAGGAACATTGCTCATACCTCCTTTCGCACGAACAGCGTTCGGCCTACAATAAGAAATCCTGCCGCCCAAAGAAGCAGCAGAATAAGATCCGCGGGTTCCGGCCACTGCCAATGGAACGCCGTTACCCGGGTGGCCGCATCCCAGTCCATGCCTACCAGGGCCAGAAGGCCGTAGTACCCCCAGGGCACGCACCGGGTGAGCGCCGGCGGAAAGAGCATGGAGAGAACGCCCAAGAAGCTTCCGGCGATACCGCACACCAAGGCGGCGGCCTGGTTTGAGAAACGCAGGGACAGCCCTTGCTGAAGGGTATAAACCATCATGGACACTGCCCAGGAGATCAGGGTAAACAGCCCAAACCGTCCCCAGGGAATGCCTCCCTGAAAACCCTGCATGATTCCGACAGCAAGAAAGATTCCCGAGCGGATGATCAGCAAGGCGGCCAGCACCAGGGTCCCCCAGGCCAGTTTTGCAACATAGAGTTGCCTTGGCCTTGCCATAGTTTCCAGCAATTTCCATGTATTTCCCTTGTGTTCCAATTCGCAGTTTCGGCTGGCCAGGGCAGCCACACTGATGGGAAGGACGATGGCATCCACCATGGCCAGATTGTAGAGCAGGAGCATCCAACCCCATTTCAGATCCTCGGTATCCTGCCGGGTAAAGAACGCCTCCATCCAGATGAGTTCTACCGCCAGTACGGCGGCGCACACCAGAACGATCTTTCGGCGGCGGCATTTATAAAATTCCAGTTTCAGCAGTTTCACAGACTCGCCGCCTTTCCTGTCAGCTCTAAGAAGATGCTCTCCAGACTCTTCTGCCGTTCCTCCAGTCGGATGACACCAAGGCGTCGCTCGGCCAGCAGCCGGGTAAACTGAGCGGCCAGTTCATCGGAGAGAATGGGAAGAATGAGGTATCCGTCCTCCTCCTGACAGGGCAAGGAGTTCTCGTGAAGAATGGCCCCGGCCATCGCGTTATTGGTGGTCCGCAGAGCCAGATGGTGACGGCTGCGGCCATGGAGAGCCTCTAAGGTATCCTGAAATACCAGTTCCCCCTCCCGGATGATGGCCACATGGTTGGCCATCTGGTCAATTTCACTAAGCAGGTGGCTGGACACTACCACCGTCATGCCAAATCGCTCTGGCAGGGAACAGATTAACTCCCGCATTTCCTGAATGCCCGCCGGATCCAGGCCATTGGTGGGCTCGTCCAGAATGAGCAGTTTTGGGTAGCCCAGCAGGGCCGCCGCCAAGCCCAGACGCTGTTTCATACCCAGGGAGTAGCAGGCCACTCGCTTTCCACGCTGGCCGTCCAGCCGGACGATTTGCAGCACCTCTCGGATATTTCGCTCCGATACGCCCCGGAGGGTCTGGACGATCCGAAGGTTCTCCTCCCCGGTGAGATGGCCGTAGTAACTGGGGCTTTCTATGAGGCTCCCTACCTGTTGGAGCACGGAGAGACGGTTTCCACCGTCCATCTTCTTTCCCAGCACCCGGATGCTCCCCGCCGAGGGGCGCACCAGGCCCAGAATCATTTTCAGCGTGGTTGACTTCCCCGCCCCATTTGGGCCGAGAAATCCATAAACGCTGCCCTCAGGCACATCCAGGTCCAGGTGGGCCACCCGCAGGGCGTTTCCATACTGCTTGCACAGATCGTGTGTCTCGATGATGTTCATGGCAAGACCTCCTTACGCCCTTAAGATAACATCCCTGCCTTACGCTCCGATGAAGCCTGCCTTACGTTTACCTTACTTCTCCGGCGGGGCTTGGACGGATGGACAGGATTTGCTATAATGGGGACGAGAACAAAAAAGGAGACCGCAGTATGGCCTATCGCATTTTGATTGTGGACGACGAGAAAGCTCTGCAGGACATGGTAACAGAGATTTTGACACATGGGGGTTATGAGACGGACTCTGCTCTGTCCTGTGCCCAGGCAATAAAACAGTTCCATACCGGAAATCCGCACGCGGTGTTACTGGACGTGAATCTGCCGGATGGGGATGGGTTCTCCCTATTCGGGCAGTTCCGGGAGATCCGGGATGTACCGGTGCTGTTTCTCTCCGCCCGGGACGGGGACGCCGACCGGCTCCAGGGACTGGGCCTGGGAGCGGACGACTATATCACCAAACCCTTTCTGCCCCAGGAACTGTTGCTCCGCCTGCGCTCGGTACTGCGGAGGGTCTACCGGGAGGAGCCAGATACCTCCCGCTTGGGGGACGTGGAGATCGACTGGGGCAAGAGCACCGTCCGCCGGAACGGAGAGGAAACCGCCCTCACAGCCAAGGAATTTACCCTGCTGAAGAAGCTATGGGAGGCTCGGGGAAACATCGCCACCATCGACGCCCTGTGTGCCGCCCTGTGGGACGGCCCCCTGGTTGGCTATGAGAATACCCTTATGGTTCACATCCGCCGCCTGCGGGAGAAAATCGAGGCGGATCCCTCCCGCCCGAAGCATCTGCTGACGGTGCGGGGCCTGGGCTACCGGCTTCGGCGGGAGGGCGCGAAATGAGCCTGCGGAGCTTTTTCAAGGGCGCTATGCTGGTAACCGCCGCGGCAGCACTGGTCACCTTCATCACCCTGTTGGGTATTCTGGCCTTTATCTTTTACAACTTCGACGGCGGTCGGGATTGGGGTGTTTCGATGAGCAAGGTCTCCGGGGCCCTCGCTTGGGATGGGACGGAATATGCCTTCACTGGGGAAGAACTGCTGGGGGACAACCGCTGGGCCATGCTCCTGGATGAAAACGGGCAGGTTGTCTGGTCCTTACGAAAACCTGCCGATTTGCCGGAGCAATACACCCTCACAGATGTGGCTTCCTTTACCCGTTGGTATTTGAACGACTATCCGGTACAGTGCCGCATCCGCGAGGACGGCCTGCTGGTGATCGGCGCCCCCAAGGGGAGCGTGTGGAAGCACGACATCGCTATGGATACCCAGGTCCTGCTCCAGACCCCTATCTGGTTTATGGCCTTTTTTCTGCTGACCTTGGGGTGCGTGCTGCTGCTGGCCTACTGGGTGGTGCGCCGGTGGTTCCGGCAGGCCCAGCAGGTGCGGGACGCCGCCCGGTCCGATTGGATCAACGGAGTGTCCCATGATATCCGCACTCCTCTCTCCATGGTCATGGGCTACTCTGCCCAGATGGAGGAAGCGGAGGATCTGCCTGCGGAGTGCCGGCGGCAGGCGGGGATTATCCGTGCCCAGAGCCAGGTGATTCGGGATCTGGTAAACGACCTGAATCTGACCATGCGGTTGGACTGCGCCATGCAGCCTCTGCGGAAAGAATCCCTCCAGATGGAGGTGTTCCTGCGGCAGACCGCCGCCGATTTCCTCAACGGGGGCATGGCAGAGGGCTTTGATTTCGAGATGGATTTGCCGAAGGAGCCTCTGCCCCCAACCGAAGGCGACCCCTTTCTGCTTCGGCGGGCGGTGAACAATCTGCTCACCAATTGCGTGCGCCATAACGCACCCGGCAGTGCCATCTGTCTGGGTGCCCGGGCGGAAAACAATTTGTTGATTCTCTGGGTGGAGGGCGGCACCGCAGCCGGAGGGCTGCGGACAGATTTCTACCAACCACTGGAGCAAGACGGCGGAGCCGCCCACGGTACCGGACTCAGGCTGGTGGAGCAAATCGCTGCCGCCCACGGGGGCAGCGCAAACTTTTTTGCCGGTGAGACCGTCCGCTGTGAGATTTGTTTGCCTATCACAGATTCGGGAAAACGAACAGGGTTCTCCGCTTTCCACAGGCATTCTTAATAAGCGGTGAAGAGATATGAAACAGATTTTATTTGTAGAAGATGATTTGAGTTTGATCAATAGCCTATCTTTTGCCATGAAAAAGCAAGGATATGAGATCGCAGTTGCCCGGACAAGACGGGAGGCTGAGCAGTCGTGGCAGGATGGCTCATATGATTTAGTGATTCTGGATGTTTCCCTGCCGGACGGTACGGGATATGACCTGTGCCAAACAATCCGCCAGACATCCAAGGTGCCAATTATGCTTCTAACCGCTGCGGATGAAGAAACCGACATGATCATGGGACTTGATATGGGCGGCGATGACTATATTACAAAGCCGTTCAAACTGGCGGTTTTTCTGTCCAGAGTCCATGCGCTGCTCCGCAGAAGTGAAAATTTCGCCGAAGCGAATCCCGTCCGAACCTCCAATGGCCTTTCCGTACAGTTGTTGACCCATGATGTATATAAAGATGGCAGCCGCATTGATCTGACCGCCACAGAATATAAACTGCTCTGTTTCTTTATAGAGAACCCCAACATGGTTCTCTCTCCGGACAAATTTTGAACAGGCTCTGGGATCGGGATGAGAACTACATTGACAACAGCACCCTGACGGTATATATCCGCCGGCTGCGTACCAAAATCGAGGATGATCCCGCCAACCCGAAAAAAATTGTCACAGTTCGCCGCTTGGGATACAAGTGGAATGGGACAGATTGAGGTATCTTATGAGAATCCTGGTCAATCCAAACATCCGGCGGCTTTTCATCTGGATCGGTTTGTCAATCCTTGGCTTCACACTGCTTTCCATCATTGCGGTCAGCCTACAATGGGCGTTTCCTGTTCTGTGGATAGTGGTGTGCGCAGTTGGCTCGGGCATTCTTATCTTTGCTGCCTTATACCGGTATTTTCATGAGCAGGATCAAATCATGGAGGACGCCATCACACAAATTTACGCCTATCTTTCCGGCAATTCCGATGCCCGGATTTCATGTGATGACGAGGGGGAACTTTATCGGCTGTTTCATGAGGTCAATTCGCTGGTCACCATCCTGAATGCCCATGCAGAAAACGAGGGCAATGCAAAAGTTTTTTTGAAGGACACAATCTCCAACATCTCCCACCAACTGAAAACACCCCTGGCAGCCCTGAATATCTACAACGGCATTCTCCAGGCGGAAGCCGAAGATCACCCTTCTATTCGTGAATTTGCCGATCTCTCTGAACAGGAACTGGACCGGATTGAAACGCTGGTACAAAACCTCCTAAAAGTGGCCAAATGGGATTCCAGGACGATAGTCCTGCAGAATGCGCAGGAAACTCTTTCCGAAGTCATGGAGTGCATAGAACGCCATTTCACATACCAGGCGCAGCATCAGAAAAAGAACTTGATCTTTTCCGGTGATGACACCGTTAAACTGTTGTGCGACCGCGGATGGTTCATGGAAGCCATGAGCAATCTGGTCAAAAACGCCTTGGATCATACCAAAGCCGGTGATACCATCCGGGTTGCGTGGAAATGCTTTGGTTCCATCGTCCGGGTCACAATCCAGGACAATGGCAGTGGAATCGCTTCGGAAGATCTTCCCCATATTTTCAAGCGGTTTTATCGCAGCCGCTTTTCTCAGGATACCCAGGGCGTGGGCTTGGGGCTGCCCCTGGCCAAAGCCATCGTAGAGGCCCACAACGGAACCATCGAAGTGGACAGCGAACCGGGAAGCGGCACCCTATTTACCATCAATTTTTTGGTTCCTACAAAATTGTAGGCAACCTGTCATGCTGCCGCAGGATTGCTGTGCTACCCTTTCCATACCAAACAGAAAGAGGAGCTGCATGTATGTGCCTATTGGAAGTAAATGATCTTTCCAAAACATATGGGAAGGGTGAAACTGCTGTGAAGGCATTGAAAGTGGCTACCTTTTCAGTGCCCAAAGGTGAGTTTGTTGCCGTGGTGGGAGAATCCGGCTCTGGAAAAAGCACCTTGTTGAATCTCATCGGTGGTCTTGACACCCCCACATCCGGCAAAGTATT
>CALWVV010000037.1 GCA_944385035.1 uncultured Oscillospiraceae bacterium
GGGGAGTATAAGCTGGGGGCCTGGATTCGGGACTCCATGGCGGGCATTGGTACCGTCACCTTCTACTGTCCCCAGACCGGGACCTTCGGGGCCCTGGGCCACGGCATCAACGACGTGGACACGGCGCTGCTCATGCCCCTGGAGAGCGGCAGCATTCTGCCTGCCACGGTCTCCGGGGTGGACAAGGGGCAGTGTGGAACTCCGGGACAGCTGCGGGGCATCTTTGAGGCGGACGTGACCCTGGGTGAGCTGGACGACAACACCTCCTGTGGTATTTACGGCACCATGACCGACACCAGCTGGTTTTCCGGCCAGGCGGTGGAAGTGGCCAGCCGGGACGAGGTGAAGGCGGGGAAGGCCACCATCCTCAGCAACATCTCCGGCAACCAGGTGGAGGAGTACGAGATCGAGATTCTCAAGGTCTACCCGGACAGCCAGGACGGGGGCCGGGACTATCTCATCCACGTCACTGACCCCCGGCTGCTGGACAAAACCGGAGGCATTGTCCAGGGCATGAGCGGCTCCCCCGTTTTGCAAAACGGCAAGATCATCGGGGCCGTCACCCATGTCATGGTGGACGACCCCACCTCTGGCTATGGCATCTATATTGGAGACATGCTCCAGGCGGCAGGGTAAAAACAGGGCGAAGGCACCGACATGGTGTCTTCGCCCTTTGATATGCTGTACATATAAAATTTAATGTTTATCATTAAAAATATATTGACAAAGATATATGCCCCTCGTATAATGCAAGTAGAGAAATCCACAAAATAAGGAGGGAGCTATATGGAGAAGATTATGAAATCCACCAAGCTGGTGCACAAGATTCTTGGGATTTTGTTTTGGGTCGTGGTGGCTGTGAGCGCTGTCTTTGTGTTTTTTTCGGCTTGGGGGCTGCTGTTTATGGACCGTGCAGCGGTATTCCAGGGTTCTGCCATGACCTTTGGACAATATACCATAAAGGTGGGAAAGGAGTATACCGGGGCACAGTTGACAGGTGTTTTGTGGGCCTTTTTAATGTGCAGCATTCTAGTTGGGGTGGAGTGTGGCTACAGCATCCGAATCATTCAGGGCATTTTGGAGCCTATGACCCAGGGGAGACCCTTTCATCGAGAAGTCAGCGATGGTCTGAACAAATTGTCCTATGTGGTCCTGATTTTTGGGGTGGTGGGATTGATCGCCCAAGGGGCGTTTGGCCTGGCGTTCGATCATCTGATCAATACCACCACCACAGTTCCGGCAGGTGTGGTGGAATCCCACTCCCTATGGACTGGATTTGATGTTCAGTTTGTGGTTTGGTTCTTTTTGATTCGTCTGTTTCGGCGTATTTTTATCTACGGGGAAACCCTGCAGCAGCTGTCCGACGAGACGCTGTAACGTGGAATGAGGAGAAGCTTATGCCCATTGTATTACGATTGGACCGGGTGATGGCAGACCGGAAAATGTCGCTCAATGCCCTGGCGGAAAAGGTTGGAATCGCCAACGTGAACCTGTCGAAAATCAAGACGGGAAAGGTCAGCGCCATCCGCTTTTCCACCTTGGAGGCCATTTGTGAGGCGCTGCACTGTCAGCCGGGGGATATTTTGGAGTACATGCCGCCTCAGACCGATGAGGACGGGAAGGACGAATAACATGGAGATACAAAAGCAGGATGGTGTAGGCCATCCTGCTTTTGCTATAACCCGGACATCCTGTAAAAAAGTTCGTGACTATGGAGGAAAAGCATAGTACAATATAGGCACTTATCCGTGCTGTTCAAATGGAAACAGACAAAATATTGCATACATGGAAGGGAGTGTTCCACGATGAAAGACAGGCTGTCCAAACTGACCGTTGCCAGTGGAATCCTGGGCCTTGTCCTCTTGTTTGGGGTCATGCTGTCTGGAGCGGCATATCCCAGCTTGGTGTTTCGCATCGGTGCCCCCTTGGGATTGCTGTTTGTCTTTCTCAGCGTGGGACTCCTGGGTTTGCGGTATGTGCGGGACATCTGTGAGGCCGTTCGGGAGAAACAATGGATGTTAGCACTGGGGCTTGTGTTCATATTGTTGGTTGTGGGTGTGCTGATGCTGATTTGAGTAGACGGGGGGAACGATTGTTTTACACCCTCTATATGGAAGATCACATGCAGATGTGGTACAATGTCAGGAGAGAGAAAAACGGGAAAGGCAGGTGTGACTATGCAGCGTCTGAGAGAGTTGAATGGATATCAAAAGGGTGTTTTGATTTTGATGGCGGCTATGGTGCTGGTGTTCACTGTGCTCTATCCGATCCTCACCTCCCGCCAGGCCTATTCCTACCGGGATGGCTTGTTGCTGCGCACCCAGGAGGGAGAGAATACGGTGTACCAGGGGAAGGTGTATGGAGAAACGGCCCGCTTCACCGTGTCCCAGGACCAGACCGTGGAGTTTTACTACGGGGAGAAGACCTACGGCCCCTATACCGTCCAGGAAGACCCGAACCTGGTGGATTTGCCGGATGGAGTGCGGGGCATCCAGCTGCAGCGGAGAGGGGAGACCTTCTTTTACGGCGGTGTATCCGGGGAGGGTGAGACCTTCCGTGTGTACCGTCAGGATGGAAGCCAGATGCATCGGGACAGCTCCATGGAGCTATCCTTCGATGTATACGGGAATCTTACAAGTATGATGGAGCCTTCGGCCTACACCATTCTGGAGGTGATGTTTGGCCCGGAGCTGACCCATCCGGGGAGCTGGTGGGGTTGGGTGTTAGGCGTGGTCATCTGTGTGGCCACGGCCCTCACCATCCTGTATGCCGACGAGCTGTTCCGCTTCCATCTTCTCTTTGAAATTAGCAACGTGGAGGATGCAGAGCCCTCCGGGTGGGAGATGGCCAGCCGATACATCTCCTGGACGCTCTTGCCTGTGTTGGCACTGGCGGTCTTTATCATAGGATTATTGTACTGGTAAAACAGGGCGGAAGCTGGATTGCTTCCGCCTTATGTTTTCCCTCTGTCTTTTTTGAAGACTTTATGGTAGAATGAGTCTAATACAGATGAGGCAGGTGCAGACCTTGGACACTTGGAAATTGTTGATCGGGCTGGTTGTGGTGCTGGTGCTCTCGGGCGTGGCGGTGATTGTGTGGGCGGTTCTCCCGTCCCACCGGAACAGACGCTCGGGTCCCCCCAGCGGAAAGCCCGCCTGGCGGGAGAAGCAGTACGATGAAGAGGGGTATGATCCCCGAGGTTACGACCGGGAAGGCTATGACCGCCTGGGGTACGACACCCGGGGCTATGACCGCAACGGGTATGATTGGCAGGGGTATGATTCCCGGGGCTACAATCGAGAGGGCTATGACCGATTTGGTTATGATAAGCAGGGCTATGATCGGGACGGCTACGACCGCCGGGGATATAATATCCATGGTAAGGACCTCCAGGGGCGGTATAACCGCCTCTACGATGTGGCCGATTATGCAGACTCCTTGTACAGCTCCGAGGGCTTTCTCAGCCCCCAGCGCTATCCGGTGGGGGTGACGGTCCACGCCAAGGAGCGCATGCTGGAGCGGATGCAGGGAAAGACGTTGGAGAACCTCCAGGACCTGGCCATGAAGGCCTACTGCTTCGGCAAAAGCGCCCGGCAGCTCAAACGCACCTCCGCCCGGCTGGTGCAGGAGATTCAGGAGCAGCACGGGGACGGCGTGGTGCTGATCTACCACGGCTATGTGTACATTTTCTCCAGCGATAACCAGCTGATTACCGTCTACCGGAATGAGCGCATTCCTTTGTGATGAGGGAAGGAGGAACTACGTTAATGGAACAGGAAAAGGAACGTCAGAGCCCCCGCAGCCGTCGGGAGCATGTGAACACCTTCCGGCGCTATCGGTTGGGCTGGGTGCTGCTGGGCATGATCGCCACGGAGGTGGCGGTGGTGTTGGCCAATGGCAGCGTTGCGGCGGCCGTCATGCTGCCCCTGATTGTGGGCGCCTTTATTTTCCGTTCGGCCTTGGTGGAAAACTACAACCGAAGACAGGCCGAGGAAACCCAAGAGAACCCGTGAGAGCAGCCAAGAGGCGGGATGTGTCCGCCTCTTGGCTGGTTGTTTCTGTGGGTGAAAGGAAATCTTTTTTGCAAAAACCCTTGACCTTCCACCAGGTGAAAGGTGTATTTTGACACCAAAGCCAGAGAGGAGGCGCATGATATGAACATCAAAGAAGCGGAGAAACTGACGGGAATTTCCAAGCGCAACATCCGATTTTATGAGCAGAAGGGAATGCTGCACCCCGCCCGCAATCAGGACAACGACTACCGGGACTACTCGTCCCAGGATATTGAGCGGCTCAAACTCATCCGAGCCCTGCGCATGGTGGATATGCCCTTGGAGGAGATTCAAAAGGTACTGGACGGGAAGACGTCCCTGGAGGACGCCGCCACGGCCCAGGAGCGGCAGCTGCGGGAGCGGGTGCAGGAGGTACAGACCGCTATCCGGTTTTGTAAATCCCTCCAAGGACTGAGCGGGGACGTGGAGGTGGACGCCATTCTGCGGGAGATGGACCGGGAAGAGAACCGGAAGCACCTGTTTACCCAGTGGAGAGAGGACTACAAAAAGATGTGCAAGTTCCTCCAGAAGGCCACCTTTACCTACATCCCCGAGGGGGCCGTGACCAACGCCCGGGAGTTTACCCAGGCGCTGTTGGACTTCGCCCGGGAGAACCAGGTGGACATCACCATCACCAAAGAGGGGATGTACCCCGAGTTTCTGCTGGATGGGGTGGAGTACACCGCAGAGCGGCTGTACACCCAGATGGGCCGGGCGCCGGTTGCCACGGTGCGCTGCACCGCCAAGCACCCGGAGACCTTGGAGCCGGACCTGCCCGCTGGGAAGAAGCGGGCCATGAAGCTGCTGCACTTTGCCTGGATCCCCCTGGCCGTGGTCCTGATGTCGGTGGCCATGGTGGCCCGCAATGGCGGACTGCCCTTCCTGGCCACCCTGGACGGGGTGGTGCTGGGGATTGTCTTTCCCCTGGTGGTGGGGGTCATGTTGTACCGCTCTATGCTCTTTTACTACAATAACAAGAACAAATAACGAAACTTCAATCATCCTGTAGGAAAAACAGCAGTTGATAGATTACAAAATTTGACAATCCTGTCGAACGAAAGTGGAAACTATGGCTTGCCAGATCGGGCATTCTGTGGTATTTTAGAGGTACAGGAAAAAGATGGTAAAACCAGACTGACTCCACTTGAGAAAGGATTGTCACACAGATGAGCGATGTGAAGAAGATCATCATTGCGGATGCCTCAGAGGAGTACCGCGGGATGTTGGCGGATGCCCTGGGGGACCGTGAGGATATGGAGGTCGTGGCCCAGACCGGGGACGGGGAAGCGCTGTTGGACCTGGTGGCCAAGCATCAGCCCCAGGGGATTATCATGGACTTGATGCTCACCGGGATGGACGGGTTGGAGGTACTGGAGCAGCTGGGGCCCAATCGGCCCAGGGTTGTGGTGCTCTCCGCCTTTTCCCATTCCGCCCTGGCCCAGCAGGTGAAGGAGCGGGGGGCGGACTACTGTATGCTCAAGCCCTGCCGTCTGTCTGCGGTGGTGGAGCGCATGGCTCAGCTGTGCGATCAGACCCAGGAGCGCCAGACCCACCAGGAGGAGGAAGAGTGGGATTTAGAACGGAAGATCACCTCCATCATCCATGAGATCGGGGTGCCCGCCCACATCAAGGGCTATCAGTATCTCCGGGTGGCCATTGCCATGGCGGTGGAGGATATGGGGATGATCAACGCCGTGACCAAGGTGCTCTATCCCGAGGTGGCCAAACGGTTTGGCACCACCGCCAGCCGGGTGGAGCGGGCCATCCGCCACGCCATCGAGGTGGCCTGGGACCGGGGCGACCTGGAGGTGCTGCAGTGGTACTTCGGCTATACCGTGTCCAACACCAAGGGCAAGCCCACCAACAGCGAGTTTATCGCCATGATCGCCGACCGCATCGCCCTGGAGCGGGACAAACGGGCAGGCTGAGAAGAAAAAACAGCACAGCAGTGGACCAGTTGGTTCCACCGCTGTGCTGTTTTTTATTGTATATTGAAAACCCCCGGCTGTGCCGGGGAGTTCAAAAAAAGCTTTAGCGTTCCGTATGAAGAAAAAACTCCTTTTGATACAATCTAGGTGCGGTCTGCCAACTGCACGAAAGTATCAAAAGGAGGACAAAAGGCATGAAGCCCAATGACAATCATAGTTTATCACACAGTACATGGAATTGTAAATATCACATTGTGTTTGCACCAAAGTATCGCAGAAAAGTATTCTATAAAGACAACAGAGTGGAAATCGGTAAAATATTGAGAGCGTTGTGCAACTGGAAACAGGTGAATATAGTAGAAGCGGAAGTATGTCCTGACCATATACATATGCTTGTAGAGATACCGCCAAAAATGAGCGTATCCAGTTTCGTAGGGTTCCTCAAAGGGAAAAGTAGCCTGATAATTTTCGAGAGGCACAGCAATCTCAAGTACAAATACGGGAATCGCCAATTTTGGTGTCGAGGATATTATGTGGACACTGCGGGAAAGAATGCGAAAAAGATAGCAGAGTATATCCAGAATCAACTCAAAGAGGATCAAATTGGAGATCAAATGACGATAAAGGAATACATCGACCCGTTTACGGGTAGCAAGCATTAGTCTTTCGCAAGTGGCAGACCGTACTAACGCCTTTAGGCGTGGCTAGTAACAAAGGGCTTTGCCCGCATATGAAGAACCCCCGGCTATGCCGGGGGGTTCCTATTTGGCTGTTAGGTGCTGGTGCAGCCACACCTCCCGCAGGCCCCGAAAGGTGAGATGGGGTTCCCACAAAATGGGGATGCGCAGCAGGGGGCGCACGTGGGTGCTGTTGCCCCCGGTGAGTACCACGGTGAGGGGGCCCAGCTCTTCCTCCAGCCGGGCCACAATGCCTTCGATGGCCCCGGCGGCTCCGTAGAGGGCTCCGTAGCGCATACAGCGTTCAGT
>CALWVV010000038.1 GCA_944385035.1 uncultured Oscillospiraceae bacterium
AGACCACCCGCTCGGCAAAGGTTCCATGGTACTGGGGATAGAGCTTATTGAACCGATCCAGGATAAACTGGGCATGGAGCTTGTTCTGGGCGAAGATGATGGTCTTGCCCAGCCGGTCGCCGCCTGCCACCTTGATGCCCCGCTCCATCAGGTCTTGAAGCACCAGGTCCACCGTTCCCTCATTGAAGACGAACTTGTAATGGATCCTCCCCGCAGACATGAATGGAAGAACGGAACTTTTATGCGCATATTTTAGAGGAGTACCGAATGAAATCCGCACCTCTGGCTCCGGGGTTTTAAAGTCTCTTTAATAAAGAAAAATTCACGTATTATATCATTAAAATGAAATAAAATACCGATTGACCAGGTCGAAAAAGATCCGTATACTTGGAATATAAAATACGCCATTCCATGGCTGAGGAGAGGTGAATATGAAACGAAAACTTGCATGGATTGCGGCTCTTGCAATGTTCCTTTCGACTGCTGGCTGTGTGGAGGTGTCACAGGCCGCTACATCGATCTCTGCAATCTCAGAATCCCCAGCGCCGCTTGAGGAAGAGAACAGCCCCTCGGAAGAAATCGCCCGTGCCGTTTCTTACGGGCTTGTACCGGGGGAGATCCAGGAAAATTATTCCGCCAGCATTACATTCCGGCAGTACAGCGAGATGCTGACCAACCTGATCCGCATTTGGGACCCGAGCCGGCTGGGGGAGTGGGAGCAGATCATCTCTCATGCAGCCCAGTCAGATGAATCGATGACGCGGGAGGATGGAATCCTGGCGACAGCCTATGCTATGGTGTTGATGGGCCAAAACCGGCCAGGAGCTTTTTTCCATACCGACATTGACCGGCTCATGGAAACGATGAGCCTGGAGGCGGAGCGGCCTTCCTGGAACTATCCGCTTTTCCCCACCTGGGAAGAAATGGGCTTTCCCTGGTGCCAGTCCAACTATATGTGGGGCGGGGTATACACCTGCGCCATTTTGATCTCCCGCATGAGCGGCCTGGCCATTTACCCATATGATTATGAGGCGAACTCTGCCCATCTGCATGACCCCCTCACCCGGGAGGAAGCCATCTGCGCAGTGCTGCGCTTGGGCGAGATAGACCCTGCCGTCTTTGAGCCGGAGGCACGGTATCTGTCTCTTTCGGAGGTGGGAACCTATGATAGGACAATCATCACCGATGCACTGCTGAACGCTTCCATAGACCTGCCCGAGGTGACCCAGGCCAAACTGCCTTCTGCGTGGCGGGGCGCTGGCCTGAGCAACAGCAAAAATGAAGGTGTAGGAACCGGCTGCACCGATTTCCGGGAAACAGATATCAAATTTCTCGCTGACAATGGGTTTAATTTTGCCCGGGTCTTTTTTAGCTTTTCAACCCTGCGTTTTCCGGACTATCCTGCGGATGGTCGGCTGGTCAACGAAAACGAATTGAGAGATCTGGATCAGCTTGTCGCATGGGGGATGAAATACGGGGTCCACATTCAGCTGTCCATGTGCTTTTTCCAGGATGAAGGTGGGAACAGCAAGGCAGACGGGTCCATTGCTGCAAATGACGCTCAGTGGGCTATCACCAACGATTACTGGACCATGCTGGCCCGGCGATATGCGGGGATTCCCAGCAAATATTTGACGTTCGACCTCTGCAACGAGATCGAGCCGAGCCCAGACGGAATTTCCTATGCAAAGTCCAAACTGGGCGGCGTGGTTTCGTCCATCCGGGAGGCAGATGGGGCGCGGGTGCTCCTCTATTCGTTCCAAGGCAATCCCAACCAGGACTGGATCAACGCGACAGCCTCTCTTGGTCTTGCAATAGGTTGCCACCCCTATTATCCGCAGTACATATCCACCACGGGATATGAATATGCCGAGCACAACCCTTACGCTTATCCGGCGTGGCCGCAGCCCTGGTTCCCCATGGGAAACGTGCAGGAGGGATCGGTGCCGCTGGTCATCCAGGGCAACTTGTCAGAGGCGGAACTGTCTATCCATGTCAATGAAGGGGTAGAAGGCGCAGCATTTTCCATCCTGGCCAATGGTCAGGTGGTGAAACAATTCCAGCTTACAGGCGGTATCCTTGGCGAGAATGGCGGACAGTATTTCTACGATCGTCTCTACACAGCAGCCCTTCCGGCCGGGACGAAAGAGATTGAAATTCAGGTAGCTAAGAGCAACGGCTATGTCCAGATGGATACAATTCTTGTCAGAGGGAGCATGGGAGAGATCGTCATGGTTCCCCACGACACGATGGACTACCCAGATCGAAGCGACCCGCTGCCCCTGGTGATCAAAGATGATGGAACTTATACCAACAGTGAAAACCGGATGGTCGACGGCGAGGAGATTTATCGGGTGGATGTAAAACCATACCAGGACATTGCGGCGCGGTATGGTGTTGGGTTTATGGTCAACGAGTTCGGGATATTTGGCAACAATATTGACTGGGACAGCGAGATCGTGACAGCCTACCACCAATCGGTGCTGCAAATGCTGACCGATCACGGCATTGGATGGAGTTACTGTGAGCTGTATAATCCCATCTCAAAGCACCTGGTTTTGATGCCGGCGAGCGGAACAACGGAATTCCAGTGGGACGGCGCAACCGAACAGAAAATCCAGATAACCTGCGAAAGCGGCAACAGCTGGGAATATACTGCATATAAAGAGTTGCTGGAGGTGTTCCGCAAATTTACCATGCAATGAACACAATACCTCTCGAGGTAGCCGTTTCAGTTGCCGAATAAAATCAATCAAAGGGCCTCTGCAAGACAAACGCCTTGCAGAGGCCCTTTCTGCTGTCTAATAGGGAAGTTGTCAGATCATATGAAAATGCTTCAGCCCATCCCGGACGGCCGGTAGTGTCAATAGTTTTTTCGCAAATTGGTTTGCAGTCTCTGGAATAAATGAGGTCAGCCGGCAATAGAGGCGTCCTCCAGGGCAGCCTCCAAGTGCTTCATATTCATGTACTTTTTGTTGCCCCATTGGGTTTCAACCACATGGCGCAGTCTGGCACATACCAGCATAAGGGCAGAGTAGCCATCCGGGAAACAGCCCGAGACTATCCCATAATTTGTGTAAACCTCCTGAGAGGTGTAGAATAGAAGCAACAGACAGGAGGTATTACATATGAGACTCCTGAGATTTTTGAGACTTCCGGCACTTCTTAGACTTCTGAGACCTCTGATCTCATTTGTCTCTTTTTCTTATTCTCTCACTTCTTCCGCCGCTTTGCTAGACGGGGGATTATGGGGCGCTTACCACTTATCGTGATGGGGTCTGCTGAGATGAGGGATTATGAGGCGGTTGTATTTTCCGATCTGACCGCCCAACCGAATATATACTATAACCATGAAAGCCTCGGGGAACGACCCCGAGGTTTTCTTTGTTTTCACCCTATTTCTACGATGCCAAAAGGAGGATTTGCCATGCACAGTTTTGTCTACGAACTTGCCCAAACACCTGTCCGCCCGGACTGCTATGCCCGTGCGGGGAACCTGCCCGACTGGTTCTACGAGCAGGTCTGCGACTATGCCGAGAACCTGACTTCCGCCCAGCGGGAACAGGCCATCGCCGACCTGTCCCGTTTCCGCGGGCCCCTTTGCGCCCGCAAGGGAAATCGGCTGGACTTTGCTCCCAATCTGCGGGACAGCTTCTTCCGCAGGGGGTACGTCTGCTTCCGGGCCGCCGCCGAGGTGCTGGCCCAGACTGCTTACACCGTGTTCAGCGGCAGCGAGAAAGCCCCAGCCTTTGACTTGGCTCTGTCCGGCCTGAATGACAGCTACGAAGACCGGTACGGCGTCTACGTTTATACAGGACCTGCCGACACCCTGGAACCTTTGGACCGGTGGCTCCGCTATGCCGATCTGTCCAAGCCGGTCTACGTCGGCGGCGTGGTAGACTACCACGCTTGAAGCCCACAGCCCACCATACATTTCTAAGATGCAAGCAAAAAATGTGGGAAACGTGGGAGATTCCCACATTTCCCACGTTTTCAGAAAACAAACTCAAATGTTGAAGGAGGAAATTTGCAATGTCTGCCAATGTTGAAACCATGTTCTACGTCCGCGAAAAGCCCTGGCACGGTCTGGGCACTCCTGTCATGGAAGCTCCCGGTTCTGCCGATGCCCTGGTCTGGGCCGGTCTTAACTGGAAGGTCATCCAGAAGGAAGTCCGCACCGAGGACGGCGACTGGATCGCCGGTTACAAGGCCAACGTCCGCAGCACCGATGGCAGTGTGCTGGGCATCGTGTCCGACCGCTACAAGGTGGTGCAGAATGAGGACGCTTTCCGCTTCACCGATGAGCTGCTGGGAGAGGGCGTCACCTATGAGACTGCCGGTTCCCTGCAGTATGGCCGCAAGGTCTGGATGCTGGCCCGGATGCCCCAGCGGTATATCATCGCCGGAGACGAGATCGAACCCTACCTGGTGATCATGAGCTCCCACGATGGCAGCAGCGGAGTGAAGGTGGCTATGACCCCCATTCGGGTGGTCTGCCAGAATACCCTTAACCTGGCCCTCAACAGCGCCAACCGCATTTGGACAGCCCGCCATACCGAGAACGTCCTCAGCCGGGTGCGGGAGGCAAGTGAAACCCTTCGCCTGGCCGAACGCTACATGAGCGAGCTGGGCCGGGGCGTCAATGAGCTGGCCAAGATCAAGCTGTCCGACCGGAAGGCAATGGACCTGATGCAGTCCTTCTTCCCGGTGGGGGAAGAACTGTCCGACATCCAGCGGAAAAACAACCTTCGGATGCTGGAAGACCTCAAGCGCCGCTACTTTGATGCACCCGATTTGCTGGACGTGGGCAAAAATGGCTACCGGTTCGTCAATGCAGTCAGCGATTTTGCCACCCATGCCGAACCCATCCGCAAGACCAAAAACTACAATGAAAACCTCTTTCTTCGCACTGTCGAGGGCAACCCCATGATCGACAAAGCCTACAAGATGGTGCTGGCGGCATAAGCCATGAGGCAGCGAATCAATATAGGCGGGACGCATGACCAAAGCATCATGCGCCCCGCCTTTCTTCTTAACCAGATTCTATGGAGGGATACGAATGTCATTTACAGTCATTGCCAACACCGCAGCCATGACCTACGAGGAATGGCTGGAACATCGTAAGCAGGGGATCGGCGGCTCGGATGCCGCTGTGGTCTGCGGGGTCAGCCGGTACAAATCGCCGGTGGAGCTCTGGATGGAGAAAACCAGACAGCTCCCAGTCCAGGAGGCAGGAGAAGCCGCCTACTGGGGCCATCAGCTGGAAGATCTGGTTCGGGCTGAATTTACCAAGCGTACCGGTATCCAAGTGGAGCATCGGATGGAACTGCTGCGCAGTGACCAGCATCCTTTCATGCAGGCCAACCTGGACGGCACCTGCCAGCAGCCCGATTTGGGCCCCTGCATCTTTGAGGCCAAAACCGTCTCGGCCTTCAAGGCCGGAGAGTGGGAGGACGGCATCCCGGACGAGTACTATCTGCAGGTGCAGCACTACATGGCCGTCACCGGTTACCGGGGAGCCTACGTTGCCGCCCTGATCGGAGGCAACAGCTTCCGATGGAAGCTCATCCCCCGGGACGAGGAGCTGATCGACGCCCTGATTCAGCTCGAAGCGGACTTCTGGAAGCATGTCCAAAATGAGACCCCGCCGCCTCTGGATGGCTCCAGCGCCTCGGCCAGGTTTCTGGCCGAGTGCTTTCCAAGTAGCCTGCCCCGGTCCACGGTGGAACTACCCGGCCAGGCCGCCACCCTCATCCAGCAGTACGACGAGGCCTGTGAGCAGCTCAAAGCTCTCACCGAGCAAAAGCAGCAGGCCGAAAATCTGCTGAAACAGATGCTGGGGGATCATGAGTCCGGCACCACCGGCGACCACATCGTCACATGGAAAAATGTTACCCAGGAACGTCTGGACAGCAAAACCCTGAAAGCTGAACACCCAACCCTTTATAAGAAGTACGCCAATAAGACCAACTACCGGCGCTTCACGATCAAAGCTATATGAACACAAGGAGGTATTGCACTATGGACAACGCAAAACTGAAATCCCGTCTTGCCACCAAGGCCCAGGCCCTGCAGGAGGCGCCTGCCGAAAGGGAACCGGCCAGTCTTGTCCCTGTTGAAAACGGCTATGCCGCCCTTAACAGCAGCACCCTGGACCTGATCCGGGAAAACCTCAAGGAGCAGCCCCTGACCTACCAGATGTTTGACGTGGTCAAATCGCCTTCCGGCGGCTCCACCGTCTTCACAGTGCCGGGGCTGTCCGGGGATGAGGCCGAAAAGGAACTCACTGGCATCATCCTGGACTACACCACGCCCCGGGCCTACTGGGATACCCCCGACCCGGTGGAGGGCACACCGCCTACCTGTCTCAGCCACAACAGCCTTGTCTCAGAGGACGGCAAGGCCTGCGCTCACTGCCCCTTCAACGACTATGGCTCCAAGGACGGGGAAACGGGGGCCAAGGCCTGTAAGGAATCGGTGCTGCTGTTCCTGCTGCGGCCGGGCAACGTGCTGCCCCTGTTGGTTCGGGTTCCAGTGACCAGCAAGGGGCTGTTCCTCAAGTATGCAGCCCGGCTCACCAGCACCCTGACCCCGCTCAACGGCGTGGTTACTAAGATCACCCTGCAGAAAGCCACCAGCCGGGGCGGTAAGCCCTATGCCATCTTCCATTTTGAGGCGGTGAGTGCCCTCGACCCGGAGGAGGCTGTGCAGGCTAAGGCTTTCGCCCGGCAGTTCATGGAGATTGTGAGCACTACCCAGCAAGCTTCAGAGCTGACCAAGGCCAGCTAAGAGCGTAC
>CALWVV010000039.1 GCA_944385035.1 uncultured Oscillospiraceae bacterium
ATGTTCGGCAACAGCGGCAACTCCCCCAAGGGCATCCGGGTGGGGGGCGAGAGCATGCACCACCGGGCCTTCCGGGTGGCGGGGGAGCGGAAGTTCCGGGATTTCCGCCGGGACAATACCCTGGACACCCGGCAATTTCAGGTGGCCCTGCGCAAGCTGCGGCAGTTTTCCGGTCTGGTGGACCTCCCCCCTACTGAGTTTGATGTGGACAACACCATCAAGGATACCGCCGACAATGGCGGTGTGCTGAAGGTGCGCTACAAGCGCCCTCGGGAAAATACCGTCAAGGTGCTGCTGATGATGGATTCCGGCGGGTCCATGGACTACTACAGCAACCTGTGCTCCGCCCTCTTTCAGGCGGTGAGCAAATCCGGGCATTTTAAGGATTTGAAGGTCTACTACTTCCACAACTGTCCCTACGCCCGCCTCTACCACGACCCCATGCTCATGTCCAAAAACAGCGTGACTACCGACTGGGTGCTCTCCAACATCCCCAGCGACTATAAGCTCATCCTGGTGGGGGATGCTCAGATGGCCCCCTATGAGCTCATGGGCGGCTACTATGGCCGGTGGGACCGGGAGGACGGCCCCAAGTGCGGCATGGACTGGCTGCGGCTTTTGAAGGGCCGTTTCCGGCACAGCATCTGGCTCAACCCCAGCCGCCGCCCCCAGTGGGGGGCTTATTGGTCCGAGACCTATGATGTCATTGCCGGGGAATTTCCCATGTTCCCCCTGACAGTGGAGGGCCTGGAGGAGGGCATGAAGAAGCTTTTGTCCCGATAGTGGAAAAATCCCTTGACATTGGGGCAAAACTATCATAAAATGCTTACCAAAGCGACGACAGGAAACAGTACCCTGCGGCCGGGTTTTAGAGAGAGGATGACTGGTGAAAATCCTCCGAAGGCGCGGCGGGAAGGCCTCCTGGAGCGCGGGCAGGAAATGGCCCGCCGGTCCCCGCCGTTACCGGGAACGAAGTGCGTGTCAGCCAGACACGAATTCAGGTGGAACCACGGACAATTTTTGTTCGCCCTGAGCCGATTCAAAACGGCTCAGGGCGTTTTTGTTTGCCAGAAGGTGCATTAAAATTGCCTTGAGCCAAGGATGCTTGACAGAAAGGAAGTTATCACATGAAAAACACCGAAAAGACCATGGAAAAGATCGTAAACCTCTGTAAGGGCCGGGGCTTTATCTTCTCCGGCAGCGAGATCTACGGCGGGCTGGCCAACACCTGGGACTACGGCCCTCTGGGTGTGGAGCTGAAGAACAACGTGAAGAAGGCCTGGTGGAAGAAGTTCGTCCAGGAGAACCCCTATAACGTGGGTCTGGACGCCGCCATCCTGATGAATCCCCAGGTGTGGGTGGCCTCCGGCCATGTGGGCGGCTTCTCCGACCCTCTGATGGACTGCAAGGAGTGTAAGGAGCGCTTCCGCGCCGACAAGGTCATTGAGGACTGGTGCCAGGAAAATAGCTTCGACCTGGGCCACAGCGTGGACGCCATGAGCCAGGCCCAGATGAAGGAGTTTGTGGAGGAGCACAACATCTGCTGCCCCTCCTGCGGCAAGCACAACTGGACCGACATCCGCCAGTTCAACCTGATGTTCAAGACCTTCCAGGGCGTCACCGAGGATGCGAAGAACACCGTATACCTCCGGCCTGAGACTGCCCAGGGCATCTTTGTCAACTTCCAGAACGTCCAGCGCACCACCCGCCGCAAGCTGCCCTTCGGCGTGTGCCAGGTGGGTAAGTCCTTCCGCAACGAGATCACTCCGGGCAACTTCACCTTCCGCACCCGTGAGTTTGAGCAGATGGAGCTGGAGTTCTTCTGCAAGCCCGGCACTGAGCTGGAGTGGTTTGCCTACTGGAAGCAGTTCTGCCACCAGTGGCTGCTGGACCTGGGCATGAAGGACGAGAACCTGCGTCTGCGGGACCACGATCCTGAGGAGCTCTCCCACTACTCCAACGCCACCACCGACTTTGAGTTCGTCTTCCCCTTCGGCTGGGGCGAGCTGTGGGGCGTGGCCTCCCGCACCAACTTTGACCTGAACGCCCACCAGACCACCTCCGGCAAGGACATGACCTACTTTGACCAGGAGTCGGGCGAGCACTATATCCCCTATGTGGTAGAGCCTTCCCTGGGCGCCGACCGTGTGACCCTGGCCTTCCTGGTGGACGCCTATGACGAGGAGGTTGTGGACGCGGAGAAGAACGATGTCCGCACGGTCCTGCGCCTCCACCCCGCCCTGGCCCCCTTCAAGTGCGCCGTGCTGCCCCTCAGCAAGAAGCTGGGTGACAAGGCCCGTGAGATCCAGGCGGAGCTCTCCAAGTACTTTATGGTGGACTATGACGACGCCGGTTCCATCGGCAAGCGTTACCGCCGTCAGGACGAAGTGGGCACTCCCTACTGCATCACCGTGGACTTCCAGACCGTGGGCAGCGAGACCGAGGAGGCCGACCACGCTGTCACCATCCGTAACCGTGACACCATGGAGCAGGTGCGGGTTCCCATCAGCGAGCTGAAGGCTTGGCTGGAGGAGAAGCTGGCCTATTAAGACAACCAAACAGATGCAATTTGCCGGAGCGTCTCCCAAAAGGAGGGCGCTCCGGCCTCTTTTTCCCTATATTAGCTTGCAAATTACAAGTAAAAGCGCTAGAATATACGAATGTTCTTTGGTCACGGATGAACATCCCGCGGGGATCGGAGGAGCTTTTATGAAAACACTGCTGCAAATCATGCGCCTGCCTTCCGGCACACAGGAGCGATACGGCCGGGCCCACCAGATTTGGATGGCCCTGGCCCTGACGGGGCTGGGGTGCTGCATGGGGCTGCTGTCCCTGCTGTGTTCCGCTATGGCGGTGGAGACGCTGGTGAGCAAGGATCTGTTTCTGTCCTATCTGACCGATCCGCTTATTTTGTTTCTCAACCTCTGGCCCCCGGTGCTGCTGGTCTGGCTCTTTTATTTTCTGTTCCGCCGGGCCTGGGTGGGTTTTTTAGGGGGATTTCTCCCCATCATGGGTGTGGCCCTGGTCAATTACTTTAAAATCCAGCTCCGGGCCGACCCCTTCCTGGCGGTAGACCTGAGCCTTGCCTCAGAAGCGGCGGGAATTGTGGGAAATTATGAGCTGGAACTCAATTGGCTTATCTGGCTGGTGGTGGCCGCCCTTGTGGGGGGACTGATCTTTTCCATTGTCCTCATGCCCCAGGGAATCAAGGGCTGGCCCATACGGATGCTGGGGGCGGTTTCGGCCGCAGCGCTGCTGTGCGTCAGCTTTGTGAGCATCTATCTCAACGACTACTATTACGAAAAGACCGGCGGGGCCATGCCCTGGGATGAGGCCCAGGACTATGTGACAAAGGGTGGGATCTACCCCTTCCTCCACTCCTTCCGGGAGCTGATTTTTGTGGCGCCGGAGGACTACGACGAGCCTACTGCCGCCCAGCTTCTGGGACAGTATAAAGACGCGGATATCCCCGAGGAGCAAAAGGTGTCGGTCATGGGCATCATGCTGGAGGCCTTCGGTGACCTGACGGACTTTGAGGTGCTGGCCCAGCAGGACAGCGTGATGGAGGTCTATGCCCCCTGGCACCAGCTGGCGGAGCAATCTGTGTCCGGGCGGCTGCTTACCAATATTTTCGCCGGAGGAACGGTGGACACCGAGTGGGCCTTTCTCACCGGCTATTCCAGCCACAGTGATTTTATTCAGAATACGGATTCCTATGTGTGGTATCTGGACGGCCAGGGCTATCAGACCTTCGGCAGCCACCCAGGCTTCGGCTGGTTTTATGACCGGCAGACCATCAACCAGCTTCTGGGTTTTCAGGAGTACTGGTTCACGGAAAACCACTATGGGGAGCTGGTAGACCCGGTGGCCGCCCAGTGGAATTCCGACCATATTCTCATGGAGGAGCTGTTAAAACAGCTCCAGGAGCGCATCCAGGACGGCCCCTGCTTCTCCTTCTCCGTCTCCTACCAGAATCACGGCCCCTATGAGTGGAAATATACCTCCGGGGACAGCTATCTTACCCCTGAGACCACTGGATTCAGTGACTCCACCTGCAACATCTGGAACAACTACCTCATGCGTGTGTCGGACACCCTGTCGGCCATTACCGATCTGGTGGATGGCCTGGAGGCGATGGAGGAGCCGGTGGTGCTGGTCCTCTTTGGGGACCACAAGCCCTGGGGCGGAAATGGAAATACCGGCTACACCGAGCTGGGCTGTACCTTTGATCTTACCACGGTCCAGGGTTTTTACGACTACTTCGCTACCCCCTATCTCATCTGGGCCAATTCCGCGGCCAAGGAAGTGCTGGGCAGCGACTTTACCGGAGACGGCGGCGATTTCTCCCCCTGCTTCCTGATGGAAGAGGTCTTTACCCAGTGCGGCTGGGAGGGGCCGGGCTTTATGCAGCTGGCACGGGAGATGCGGGCACTGACTCCCCTGGTCCATGAGCAGGGGATCTACTGGAAAGACGGCGCCCCCTGCTATGAGCTGACCGAGGAAGAGCAGAAGATCGTAACCATGTATCAAAATGTGGAGTATTACCGGGAACACACGGTGGAGCCGGAGATTTGAGAAAAAAGAGGAATAAAAAAGGATGGGCCTTCCGCTACTCCTGATAGGGGTATCTTGAAGCGTGTCCTCGGATTAGGCAGGCAGTGCGGTTGCACTGTCTGCCTTTTCTGTTGTCTCCCCGCAGAGAATCACATCGTCTGTCTCGTTAAGGTTGAAGTCCCGGAAACAGATTTGGATTTTCTGCGGTGCGTGCTTGGAGTATTTGACCTCTTTTTCGTATACGATGATCTTCGCTACGAAGGTACGGAGCAATTCCGGGGTCAGTTCTGTCATGTCGGTAAACTTCCTGGCCTTGGCAATGAAGTTTTTGGCGTTGGCCATACTGCTGCGCAGTTTCTCCAGGCGTTCCTCGGCAGCGGGGATGTCTTCGGCCAGCTGCGCTTTCTCCTTGGAGTATGCCTCAGACAGCAAGCGGAACTGTTCATTGCTCACCCGTCCCAGAGCACTGTCCTCGTACATCCGCTTGAACACCACATCCAGTTCTCCATCCCGTTTCCGCATGGCGGACAGCTCTCGCTCCAAGCCCCGGATCTCCTTTGCCACCTCAGTGGATTGCTTCTGCTGGATGTAGGCTGCAAACCGCTCCGGATCGCTCCTGGCAAACTGTGTGGCTCTGCGGATCGTTTCCAGCACGATTTCCTTCAGCGCCACTTCCCGGACATAGTGAGCACTGCATACATCTGCCCCATCCTTCTTGTAGGTACGGCAGGTGAAATTGTTCTGCTCCGGTTTCATGGTGTGCGCCCGGTGCAGCACCATGGGCATACCGCAGTCCGCACAGTACACTAATCCAGAGAACATATTCTGCTCATCCATATTTGTCCGGCGGCGTTTATGGGATCGTACCTCCTGTACGATATCCCAGGCTTCCTGATCCACCAGTGCTTCATGCGTATGCTCAAAGATCAGCCACTCGGATTTGGGGCGTTCGCACCTCTTTTTGTCCTTGTAGGACTTGGTGCTGTAGCGGAGGTTGACCGTGTGTCCAAGGTAGACCATGTTCTGAAGCATATCCGCCACCATGTCGCCGGTCCAGTTGTAGGGACGCTCCGTATTCAGCCCGGAATGGGATGTACCGAATTTTGTATAGGCGTACATGGATGGACTGTAGATGTGCTCTTTCTTAAGCTGCTTTGCGATCTGGGATGGTCCCATTCCACCGACGCACATGGCGAAGATGCGTTTGACGACAGCAGCCGCTTCCTCGTCCACCAACAGAGGAGAGTTTTTTGTTTCACCCTTGCGGTAGCCGTAGGGAGCCCGCGTCCCTACCCGGATTCCCCTCTGTGCCTTGGCATTCACCACATTCCGTACCTTGCGGCTGCAGTCCCGCACATGCCACTCGTTGAACAAATTCTTGA
>CALWVV010000040.1 GCA_944385035.1 uncultured Oscillospiraceae bacterium
CCCAGGAGCGGGGGTTTTTTATCCTGGCCCGGCAGCCCGTTTCTCCGGCATTTCTTCAAGATTTGTCGCCGCGCCAAAGAAAGAAAGAAAGAAAGAAAGAAAGAAAGAAACTATTTAAAAAACTTCTTGAAAATCATTTTAATTGGGATTACGATTTGTATGGACATCGATGTACTTTACCAATTGGAGTCATGATCTTGAAATTTTATATCTGCGCCACAGCCGAAACAATTTTCCCCACTCCGGTTCTCTCCATGGGAAGGACCGGCAAATACGGGGCCGAGAACTACCGTTTGATGGAAGCGTTTCAGCTGTGGCTGAACGAAAACGGTCTTTTTGACCAGGACACGGTAATCTATGGAATTCCCATGGGCGCCCCGGATAAAACCGAGCCCGCCCGTTGCCGTTACGAGGTCTGTACTCCTCTTCCCGGATATCAGGTCTCCGCACGAGGCTCCATCCAATGCTGGACACTGCCAGGCGGCAGTTTCCTGATTTTTCAAATTCCCCACACCGCAGGCGCTGTACAAACCGCATGGAGCCTGTGTTTTTCTGAGCTGGAGCGCCTGGGATACCCCCTGGATAAGAGCCGCCCTGTGATGGAGCGCTATAAAAAGCGTATGGTGGACCGCCATCGCTGTGAGCTGTGCGTGCCAGTCCAATCCCCTCCGTGGCACAGGGCGGGCAGAATTTAAGCGGGAACGCCCATCGCGTTCCCGCTTTCCCTTGCGCTGATTGAATCAGATGCCGGGCAAGCGCCGTCTTCAGACCGCACATTCCCGCCTTTCAAGCGCACTTCTATGCACTCCGCCGTCAAAAAATACTCAGATACATCCGCCGGGACAGGCGCTCCAGCATCTGAATGCCGGCCAGGCTGTTCCCTTTTCCGTCCAAGCCGGGTGAGAAGATCCCAATGCCCATACGGGTGGGCACCACGGCCATAATACCGCCTCCAACCCCGCTCTTGGCGGGCAGGCCCACCCGGATGGCGAAGTCCCCCGACCCATCGTACATGCCGCAGGTGAGCATGATGGCGTTCACATAGCGGGCGTACCGGGCGGGGAACAGAGGCTCGTCCGACTGGAGCGCCTTCCCGTGGTTGGCCAGGGCAAAGCTGATATGGGCCAGATCCCGGCTGTTCACCCGAATGGAGCAGGCCCGGAAGTAGCAGTCCAGCACCTCCTCCACCCCGTCATCCAGCATGCCGTAGGATTTTAAGAGAAATGCCAGCGCCCGGTTTTTGCTGCCGGTGCGTTTCTCCGAGCGGTACACCGCCTCATCCATCTCAATCTCCGGGTTGCCCGCCAGCAGGCGGGTGAACTCCAGCAGCCGCTGAAACCGCTCGGTGTAGTCCTTTCCCTTGAGAAGCGTGCAGATGGCAATGGCCCCCATGTTGACCATGGGGTTCAGGTGTTCGCTGAGAAGGGGAGAATCGGTGACGTTGATGGCATCGAAGGGCTTTCCTGTGGCCTCCACCCCCACCTTGGAGCGCACCACCTCCTCCCCGTTGTCCAGCAGGGCCAGCAGCAGGAGGATGGGCTTTACAACACTCTGAATGGTGAAGTGCTTCTGCCAGTCCCCGGCCTGATAGTGACGACCGTCGCTGTTGAGCACATAGATGCCCAAATTGGAGGGATCTCCCTTGGCCAGCTCCGGAATATAGGTGGCCACCTTGCCCTGCCGGGTGTAGGGGCGGCACTCCGCCAGCAGGCTGTCCAGCAATTCTTCCATAATCCTCTTCCTTTCCTTTCCACAGCGGAAAAGCGGCCCGCCAGCACATGCCGGCGGGCCGCTGTGGTATATCGCCCAGTCGGCTTAGAACAGAGAAATAACGCTGTTAATCCCAATGACCAAGGAGATCAGGAACACGCCCATCCCCAGCACATTGCGGACCATACTGTTTTTATACTTCCCCATAACCCGCTCCCGGCTGGTCACATAGACCAGGGTGAATACGATAATGGGAAGGAAAATACCATTGACGGCCTGAGCGGTCATAATGATGGCAATGGGGTTGAAACCGGTAGCCGCTACGATAATGCCCGCCACGACCACAGCGATATTGGTCCAGAAGAAACGCTTGTCCTTCTTGCTCATCTCCCAGCCGAACAGACCGGCCAGCACATAAGATACGCCCAGCGGGGTAATGACCGCAGAGGAGACGCCGGCGGCGATCAGGCCCAGTCCCAGGAATGGAACGGAGAAGTCACCCAGAGTGGGCTCCAGCTGGACCGCCATGTCGATGGCAGAGTTGACCTCCATTCCCCGCATAACCGTACCTGCCGTAATCATAACAGCCCCGGTAATGATGCCGCCGATGATCATGGAGATGGTCGTGTCAAACCGGGCCAAAGGGAGCTCCTTGGGGTCGTGCCAGGTCTTTCGGGCCGAAGTGGCGTGGATGAACATATTGTAGGGAACCACCGTGGTACCGATCAGCGAGACACAGGTGAGCATGGAGCCCTCCGGGACCGTGGGAATCGCGCCGGAGAGCAGCTCCCCCAGGTCAGGCTTGACCACAATCATGGTCACCACAAATACGATAGCCATTATTGTGACACAGATGGACAGGAGTTTTTCCAGAGATTTCACCGCATCGCCGATATTGATCAGCACCAGCACACAGCAGCCCCAAATGGGGGCGATGATGTTGGAGGGAATTCCGGTGATGGCGGACAAGCCGATGGCAGTTCCCGTCAGGTCACCCCCCATATACGCGAAACCACCCAGGGTAATGGCCGCGGCCACCAGGACAACCATAAACCACTTCAGAGGAGGCCGGTCGGACAGATCCTTCACCAGTTCCTCCGCCAGGCCGTTCTGGGTAACGATCCCCAAGCGGGCGGCCATCTCCTGCATAACCACCACGGCAATGACCGAGAATACCACGGTCCACAGCAAGGCGTATCCGTAGCCCGCGCCGGCACTGGTGGCGCTGGTCACCGTACCCGGTCCAATGAAGGAGCCAACCACGAGGATGCCGGGTCCCATCGCTTTGATCTTGTCTTTCAGTGTGTACTTTTGTTCCATACGTTTCCCCACCTTTTGGTTTTGATTAACCGGGGAGCGGCACTCCCTCAGCCCTGCGCACCTTCCCTCTTCTCTGACTCACGCGTCTGAAAACGATAATATCGTTTTCAGAACTATAATATCATTATAGTGGAAAGTCTCTCCCGTGTCAAGCAAAACCTCACGGGTGGGGTGCGGATTGTGCAACGCCTGCTCTCAGGCAGCTGGGAAATAGCGGTTGAGAAACCCATAAAAATATTGTAAAATAGACTGAAACGATCCGCCGGATTCTCCGGCGGAGCAAGGAGCGTGCAGCTATGCCAAACCGAGACATCCGGGTCATCCAATCGGTTCAGAGAGCCATTGATATCATCAACTGTTTCAGCGAACATGAGCTGAAACTGACTCTGCCCCAGATCAGCGCAAGAACGGGACTGAATATCAACACGGCCCGGGGGCTGGTAAATACTCTGCTGGCCAACGGGTATTTGGAACATATCCCGGAGGGAAACTTTTATATGCTGGGTCCGGTGTTTCTTCCTAAGGCGGATCTGGCCGCCATGAACGACATTGACCGGCTGCGCAGCCGGGTGCGGCCCAAACTGGAACTCATCGCCGACCGCTTTCAGGTATCCGCCCGCATGCAGCGCATCAGCAACGACAATATCTTTGCCGTAGAAGTCGTCAATCCCATTGAATCTCACTATATCTTCCTCACGCGGCTGAACGCAGTCTTTACCCTGAATGCCACCGCTTCCGGAAAGCTGGTTTTGTACTATATGGATGCGACCCGGCGAGAGGCCTTTTACCGCACCTTCGTTCCCACCAAGTATACCAAGCACACCTTGACCACCCGGGATGAGCTTGAGGCGGAGCTGGAACGGATTGGAGCGCAGGGCTACTCCACCGAGTTTGATGAGTTCGGTGTGGGCATCAGCTGCATTGCGGTCCCTATACTACGCAGCAACGGCACACTGTACGGTACCGTAAGCATCGTGGCCTCCTCCTCCGTGGTCCATGACGTGGGGGAGCAGGCTCTTGCCCCCATGCGCGCTCTGGCCAACTATGTGCGGGAGGAGCTTTTATAAGAAAAACACCCGCGGGGACTGCATTGTGCAGGCCCCCGCGGGCGTTTTATTTGATGATGCGAGCGAGCGGGCTCCTCACTTCTGTCCGCCGAAGCGATGTTGGGCCACGCCGTTCATAAAATAGAGCGCCATCCAACAGGCTGTGTGTGCGGACTGATGGGCGCCGCAGGTCTCCGGGTAGATCTCCACGAAGTCGAAGGCGGCAGCTCCCGCTTTGCCCGCCTCGTGAAGCATCATAGCTACCTCGAAAGAGGTGGGTCCGCAGGGGTCGAAGGGCCCCTGTGGATTGGCAGCGGCATCCAGCACATCAGAACAGACGGTGACATACAGCGCATCAGTGTCCTTACTGGCAATATCAATGGCCTTCTGGATGGACGCCTGCCAGCCATTGAGTTTTATTTCCCGGGCGGTAATCACCGTGGCCCCGGCCTTCCGGGCCTCGATGCGCTCCTGATGGTGATTCCGCGGCCCGCGGATGCCAATGTGGACAATCTTGGTGGAGTCAAAATTCTCATCCCCATATAGACGGTTAAAGGGGGAGCAGCGGGAATATAAGTCGTCTCCGAAGGAGGGCATGGTGTCCAGATGCGCGTCAAAATGAAGCACACCCACCCGCTTCTTGTGGCGCTTGCACAGTTCGCTGATAAGCGGATAGGAGATGGAGTGGTCTCCACCGAAGGTAATGGGCACACAGCCTGCGTCCAGTATCTCCCCAATTCCCTTGCGCATGGAGGCAAAGCTGAACTCATAACTACCGTTCTGGATGGGCACATCGCCATAATCGCAGCAGGTCATGTAGTCAAAGGTGTCAAAGTCGTAGTCCGGCAGGTAGCCTACATACCGAGTGGACACGGACCGGATGGTCTTGGGGGAGACCACACAGGAGGAGAAACCACCGTAGGTGCATCCTCCCTCAAAAGGCACTCCCATCACAGCGAAGTCATACTGCTTTAAATCCTCGGGCGTTTTCGCCACGGGCATTCCCATAAAGGAGGGCACGCCGCTGTAAATTTCGGTGGGCACAACGCCGGGTTGGTAAATCACTGGTACTGTTTTCATGCTCTTGCACACCCTTTCTCATCGGATGACGATATTATCGTTTAAATAACGATAATTACATACCTATTATGGCACGGAGGGGCGGCGCTGTCAAGGGGAACCTTTTCGCTCATCGGACTTTTCCCGACCATAAGAACGTTTTCTGTCCCACAGATATTCTCCACAAGCGGAAAGGCGCACAGCGGTGCAAAAGTTCCTGCTCCAATTACCGGAAGCCTTACACAGCAAGGCTCCCGGGGCATTTGATTCCATTCGAGGCGGGCACCTGTCCCCTCGAGCTCCCCCGCCCGGACGCACGCAGGCGATTTTATCCTGCACAGGCTTTTCCAAAAGCTGAGGCGCACCGCAACTGCGGCGCGCCTCTCTCTGCTTCTGTCATTTTCGGTGTGGAGACATCCTATTCCCACACAGCAAACCGTCTTTTATACCCGGACAATGTACCCCTCTTTTCTGGCCTTGGGCGCTGGAATCGCACCGTCCGCATAACCCAGAATACAGTTTCCAATCCCCTGGAGGTCCTCCGGCAGCCCCCACTTGCGCAGCAGCGCCTTGCCCTCAGGCCGTTCAAAGAGCTCCCGGGCCCGGTTGATCCAGCAGGAGGCCACCCCCAGGGACCAGGCAGCGTTCATCAGGTTGCCCATCACCAGAGAGCCGTCCGGAACGGCGTTGGCCCCCTCGGCCAGCACCACCACCACGGT
>CALWVV010000041.1 GCA_944385035.1 uncultured Oscillospiraceae bacterium
CCCGTTTGGGTCTGAAAACTGCATTTTGCAACATCCCCTTCATTATATTTGCCATTAAAAGTTGTGGGAGAGAAAAATAAGGAGAGCAAACGCGCAATGTTTGCTCTCCTTTGGCAGCGGGAGAAGGATTCGAATTATAGGTTTGCCTACGATTCAGATTAAAATACGTTATTTTGCGTTATAATTATCAGAAAATTTCATTCTTTTGTGCAAGCAAGTATTATTGTGGGCAACCAAATCTTATTGACTAAGGGGTATTTTAAGGGGTGGAAAATGGCTTTCGGTGCTCCGGTCCGGTCGTGGTTCCCATGGGGAATACAAAGGGCGTAATGTCAATAGGCGGGAGCTTGGAATATGCCTCCCAGAACTGCTCCATGGTTTCAATCCCGTAGTCCTCCCGCAGGATTTTCCATAGTTCCGATACACGCTCTTGTTGGGTCATGCAGTTTCCCTCCTGGCTTTTCTCCGTTCCTTTTGGCTGGCAAGAATCCTCTCTCGGTTGGCCTGGTACCACGCCTTCTTCCTGGCCGCAACTTCCTCACGGTGAGCGGCCTGGTATGCCTGAGCGTATGCCTTGGCCTGATCCTTCCGGCGCTGATACCGGCGGTGAGCTTCCGCCCGCTGCTTTTCCAGTTCCGGGAAGAGTATGTCTTCGATAAAGTCCGAAATGATATAGTCCTTGTAGGTCATCGGGGAGGCATCTAGCCCGCCGGGGTCTTCCCTGTCTTACGCCACACAGAAACGACGGGTAGTGGTGGTCTTCGTGAACCGCTCCACCAGCTCAGGGGCGGCGGCCTTCAGGGCTTTGCTGTCCAGTCTGGAAGAGGTCACCAGCTTCCAGGTGATCTTATACTCCCCGGCCCGCAGCTCCTCAGCGCTGCCCATGTGGGCTTTGATCTGGTCCTTGATGGCCTCCGCTTCTGCCGTGGCCTCCTCAATCAACTGCTGGAGCTGGCGCAGCTCCCGGGCCTTCGCTTCGATTTCGTGAATACTCATGCTGTCCACCTTTCCGTCCCCTTCTGGGGGCTTTTTGTTTTTTGGGGGGACCCGGCGGCGGGGGGCGTTATGTGCGCCTCACGGGGTCGTCTTATCATATCCCTATCCGCTCTTCTGTGGTGTTCTTGCTGTTACCCGTCCACCTTCGCCGGGGCTGTTCTCCCTTGCATGGTCTTATTATAGCATACTGTACCCAGTATGTGAATTGGCAGAAACAACAAATGTACCCAGTATGATTTGTTTAATTTACATACTGTACCCAGTACGCTAATTCTGATATAATAACTGTGGAGGTGAAAACATGGGAAGGACATCCAGCATGGTTAAAGACCGTTATAATGCAAAAGCATACGATGAAATTAAAGTGCGTGTAGACAAAGGGCATAAGGTAGAAATCCAGGCTCACGCCGCTTCCTTGGGTGAAAGTGTAAATGGCTTCATAGGTCGAGCCATAGATGAAACTATGGAGCGGGACAGCGGGGCGGTAGACACTGCAGGAACCCCGCTGAAGGCCGCAGAAACATCCACAGGGGCGGGGGTGGTATCCTTACCATTTGACACGCTGAAGACCGCACAGAGGGCCGTAGAGGCCACAGGGGAGACCCTGGAGCAATTTATGGAGCGGGCTGTGATTACTCAGGCGGAGCGGGATCACAATTCCCTGCGCCTGGGTATCAATCCGGCAGCCGGGGGCAAACTGGAAAAGGAGGCGTGATTTTATGGCAATGCCAGCAGAAGCGGCCCGCTATACCTTTGCGGACTTCCTCACTTGGGGGGAGAACGAACGCATTGAGCTTGTGGACGGGGAGGCCGTAATGATGGCCCCGCCCTCCACGGCCCACCAGCTTATCAGCGGAGAATTATTCCGGCAGCTTGCCAATTACCTGGAGGGGAAAAAGTGTCGGGCCATTCCCGCTCCCTTTGCTGTTCGGCTCTTCGAGCGGGAGGGGGACAGCCCGGAAGCGGTCAAAACCGTGGTGGAGCCTGATATATCCGTGGTCTGCGACGGAGAGAAACTGGACAAACACGGGTGCAAGGGTGCGCCGGATCTGGTGGTGGAAATTCTATCCCCCTCCACGCAGCGGCATGACCGGCTTGTCAAGCTGGATCTCTATCAGCGGGCCGGGGTCCGGGAATACTGGATTATCAGCCCGGAAGAGAGAACAGCGCAGGTCTTTCTTTTGCAAAACGGCCTTCTGCTCCCTCATGAAGTGTATGGGAAGGAAGATGTGGCCAAGGTGAATGTGCTGGACGGCTGCTTCGTGGAGCTGAGCAAGGTTTTCTCTGAATAGGCAGCAAAAGGGCCGGGGGCTGTTCCCCCGGCCTTTTTCTGCTCTTTGCTGTATTGGCCCCTACAAGCCCCGTAGCGGCTCTATGTTCCGTAGGCGGCTCCCCCTTTCCTGCCTTAAACTCGCAAAACGCTTGTAGGTGGTTTTTATGGGCTCCTGAAGAGCATCCCACTCCACCCATCACCATTCCCCGTCGAGCTGGGCGAGTGCACGGAGTTCTTCCTCTGTCATTCCGGCCATGAGCTCCCGGGTCTTTACCTCTGCGTCAACCTCCACACGATCCAAGAAGGCACCATAGGTCTTTGCCAGAAGTTCAGACGCTTTTAGCCGGTCCCCGGTCTTTGCCCCCTGGTCCCTCATGGTAGCAGTCCAGAACTGGCGGATCTCCTCTACCTGGGCGGTGCTGGCCGCACTGATCTCCTGGTTCCGCTCCGCAAGGTATTCTTGTATGTCCGCAAAAGTCAACAGGCGCTGTCCCTGGCTCCGGGCACTCTGATGGCTGTATCCGGCTTTCCTGGCCGCCTCTGTGGCGTTCCCGCTCGCAAGATAAGCTTCACAGAAGGCTCGCCGCCTCTGGTTCATAGCTTACACCCCCCGGCTGGCTTTATCCTGGAAAACACCGTAAATCCCGAATACATAGACGAGGAGGGCTTCCATAACCCGCCTGTTGTGCCTGTGCACAGTGCATGTATCCATGTGCAGCCTTCTCCCGATCTGGCGGGCACTCTCTTGCTGGCCGCCGTCCAGGTAACAGGCCCGGAAGGTCTCTACCTCAGACGGCAGGGAGTGGGCCACACCCACAAGCCGCCGATCCAGGTATTCCCGGGCAACTCTGTTTTCCCTGGCAAGCTCCGCCAACACCCGGACGATTGCCACAAGCTCACGCCGCCGCTCCGGGCCTATTTCCTCCATGCTGTCCAGCAGGTGCTGGGACTCCACCATCTGTTTCAGCTCTTCCACCGTGAAATGCTCCATGTCCATGACCGTCCTCCTTCAGCTCGTAACCAGGGCCGACGCCTCTGTCCGGCTCAGGCCCGTTTTTGCCCATGTGTCCCTCTTTGCGGCTTCCTGGTAGGCCCGGAAATCCTCAAAGGCAACCAGGCACTCCCGCAACTCCCGCCGGTGCTTTCCGTGCTCCAGACGATTCAGGGCACGGAACTTTGCTTCGCTTGCGGCCTGCTTACTGGAGAAACCGCACAGGGAGGCGGACTCTTCCAGCGTCCGGCCCTCCAGATGGTGCAGCCTCAGTAGGGACGCATATTCCGGCGGCAGCGTGTCCAGGGCTGCCTGGATCTCCTGGCGGCAATAGTCCAGGAAGTTCACATATTCCACCCCCATAAAAGCAAGGGCGGCGCCGTCATCCGACAGCAGCTCCCCCACGGTCGACCCCTCTGGGTCATCACGGTATGGGTGAAGGGTATTTTTCGCTTTTAAATGCCATTATCTCCAACCATTTGCTTCCTCAGCTTATATCTATTTTAGAAAACTATATGTCCGCTGATGAATATTTAAGCGGATGTGCTGAGACATTCATATCTGAGCTAACTTGTTATGATTCAAATATAGACAGTAGTTTCACTCGAAAAGCTATTATAAAAAAAGTAGCTGAAGAATACTTCTGGAAAATTGTTGATGAATGCAGTGTAAAGGGGGATGGAGATGGCACGAAAGGCAACCCGTAATGCACAGTGCGCCGGCAGCATACGGCAACGAGCGGACGGTACATGGGAGGCCCGCTACACTGTGGGCCGTGATCCCGGTACAGGTAAGCAGCTTAGAAAATCTGTGTATGGGAAAACTCAAAAAGAAGTCAGACAGAAATTATCTCAGGCGGTGGCCGCCCTGGACAACGGGGACTATTTTCAGCCTTCCAAAATGACATTGTCTCGGTGGGTAGAAATATGGCTCCAGGAGTACACCGGGGACAAAAAATATCTGACCGTCAAGCACTACAAGGCACAATGTAAAACTCACATTGTCCCCAGCCTGGGTGCAGTGAAGCTGTCAGAGTTGACACCTCCTCAGATACAGGCGTTTTATGACGGCCTCCAGCGGGATGGACTGGCCGCAAAGTCTGTGCGCAACATTCATGGTATCCTTACCAAATGCCTGTCTACCGCCGTTCAGTTGGGGTATCTTCGGAGCAATCCCGCTTCGATGGTCACGCTTCCAAAGATAGAGAAAAAAGAAATTCACCCGCTCACAGATGAACAAGTGAAAGACTTTCTCCGGGTGTCTGCCGGGGATGAGTATGAAATTCTCTTGAAGATGATCCTTTTCACCGGCTTGCGGGAGTCGGAAGCAATCGGCCTGACCTGGGATTGCATAGATTTTAAGGCAGGGACCATGAAGATCTGCAAGCAGCTCCAGAAGCGCCCACTGTCTGACGGTGGCTTTACCTTCGCTCCTCTGAAAAATGACAAGTCACGCTCGCTCAGGCCCGCCCACTTCGTCCTGGAGCTGCTGGAGCGCCGCAAACGGGAGCAGGCAGCGCAGCGCCTCAAGGTGGGGGAGCTGTGGGAGGGCTGGCATACGGCAGAGGAGCAGAAAAGCGCCCTGGTATTCACCACGGCGACAGGAGGCAACCTCAGCCCTCAGACAGTCTACAATCACTACAAGAAACTGGCCGTCAAAATCGGCGCACCAGATAGCCGGGTACACGATCTCCACCACACCTTCGCCGTCCTCTCCCTCCAGAATGGGGACGATGTGAAAACTGTCCAAGGGAACCTGGGACACACCACGGCGGCTTTTACCCTGGATGTTTATGGTCATGTGTCGGAGCGCATGAAAGAGGACAGCGCGGCCCGTATGGAAGAGTACATAAAGGGTCTTGTAAACCTGTAAGGGGTAAAAATAGGGGTATTTATCACTTTCATTGCATAACAAAAGCCCTGAAACCGTTGTGGTTTCAGGGCTTCTCTTTGGCAGCGGGAGAAGGATTCGAACCCTCACAAACAGAGTCAGAGTCTGTCGTGCTACCCTTACACAATCCCGCT
>CALWVV010000042.1 GCA_944385035.1 uncultured Oscillospiraceae bacterium
TCCAGCTCAAGACTCCCCTCGCCGGGCTCCACCGTCACCTGGGCGTCGCTGGACTCCAGCGTCCCCGCCACGGCGGGCTTCAAAATATTCATATCTGACCTCCTTACCTGTATCCAGAAGCTGCCATGAATTCTCTCTGTCAAAAAGAGTAGCACGGGGCATATTATAATACAAATACAATTTTAGTTATCATCTTCATAGGGATTATCCTATGATTTACTTGACTTTCTGCCCTCCGCCTCCATAAAATAGAGAAAAGCCATTTAAAAAGGAGAGACGGCGCTTTATGAATTTACGGCAGGCTTTGTACATGAAAACCATTGCGGAGAAGGGCGGAATTACCGCCGCGGCCAAACAGCTGTATATCAGCCAGCCCTCTCTCAGTCAGATGCTGCGGCAGATCGAGGAGGAGGCTGGCGTACCGCTGTTTGACCGGAGCAGTCTGTCCTTCCGCCCCACATATGCCGGAGAGCGGTATCTGCATGCCGCCTCCGTGCTTCTGAACACCAATGAGATCCTGGAAAATGAACTGCGGGAGATTCGCGGGGAGGAACGGGGGCGTCTGCGCCTGGGAATCAGCATGCTGCGGTCAGCTCAGCTTCTGCCCTGCATTCTGCCCGAGTTCGCCAGCCGTTTTCCCAAGGTAGAGGTCTCGCTTCAGGAGGCCGGCAGCGCCAAGCTGGAGCAGCTGCTTCAAGAGGGGAGCGTGGATATGGCACTGGCTTCCACCGAACCGAACAATCCCCTGTTGGAATACCGTCTGCTTCAAAAGGAGCGGATCGGCATTTTGGCTGGACCTGCCAGCCCCCTGGCCCAGCGGTTTCCCCCTGGGACGGCCATCTCCCTAAAGGAAACAGAGAATGGGCGCTTCGTGGCGCTCAAGGCGGGGCACAGCGTGCGGGTCATCCAGGACCGCCTCTTTCAGGAGCACGGCCTCCACCCCGGGTTCTTTCTGGAGACCGACAATATGGAAACAGCCCAGCAGATCGCCCTCCGCTGCGGCTGTTACCTCCTCTGCCCGGACAGTTATCTGCCCTCCGGAGCGCCTTTTTATCCGCTGGACGGCTATGAAAGCCGGAGGCATTTCTACGCCTGTCTTCGTAAAAAAGAACATGTCCCCCAGTATGCAGAGGCCCTTCTGTATCTCATCGTTCAGCATACCTCCGAAGGAGCCGCCCTTTTGAATGCGGAAAAATAGACAAAGTTCTCGCAGATATTTTGTGATTTTTTACCGGCTCGATCCGAACTCCAGCAATTCTTTCAGAAATTGGATGAAATGAAGCGTATAGTCCGGCAGCTGCCGTTCCTTATAGTAGGCCACTGAGAACTCCGCATACTGCTGCCGCTCCCCCACGGAAAAAATCTGCGGCGGATTGATAAAGTGCATGTGCTGCAGATAGCTCTCCAGGCAGAAGGCCACGCCCAGCCCCATGGAGGCCATTTGGGCGGAAGCCTCAATATTGCGGATCAACAGAGTCCGGATGGGCTGGACCCCTCCCGACTCCAGGACCTGGTTGGCGTAGTGGCGCAGGCTCTGCCCCTCGTGCTGAAGAATAAACACCTCGGATTCAAACTGCTTGAGGTCGATCCACGGCCGGCTGAATCCGTCCCGGTACTGGGCATACCGGGCGCATGGGTGTTCATTCTGCACCAAAAAGACCACCGGGTCCCGATAAACTGTCAGATAGGTCAGATCGCTCTGCGGCTCCACCAAATTGCACAGCATCAGATCCAGCTGGTCCTGATCCAGCAGTTTTCTCAGCGCCCCCTGATTTCCCTCCTGAAAGCTCAAATCAATGTTGGGGTAAGACCGGCGGAAGACTTTCAGGGCGGAGGGAATCAGCTGCGGCGCCCGGCGGAGGGGCACCCCCACCCGAAGCCGTCCCTGATAGCCGCTGATGACCTGTCCCACCTGCTGCTGGAATTCCTCCCCCAGCGCCAGGATTTTTCGGGCCTTCTCCAGATAGACCTCTCCCAGGTAGGTCGGGATCAGCCTCCGGCCGGTGCGTTCAAACAGCGGAAAACCCAGCCCATTCTCTACGCTGGACAGGTATGAGGAGAGGGCCGGCTGAGTCACCCCCAGCTTTTTGGCCGCCTGCGTCATATTCCCATAATTGGCCAGTGTTACGATATATTGCTGCTCCTTTAAATTCATCCAGTCTTCCTCCCGACCGCCTTATAAGATCATAAGTTTTTCTTATTACCCCTCAAAGAAAAGTCGATTTTACTTTCTTTCTCCCATTTATTATACTCAATTTCAGAAAAACCGGCAAGCAGCTCTTGCTCCAGCCTGAACTGACATTTGGGCTGGACCTGCCGCCTCGCCGGCCAAAACGACAGCGCAGGCAGGGAGGCGCTGCATCTAATCAAATCATAGAGGAGGAACCACAGATGGGAGAGACGAAGGAACTCGCCAAAAAGAAAAAATTCAAAATGCCGCATACCCTGGTCATCATCTTCATCATCATCCTAGCTGCCGTCCTGTTTACCTGGATCGTGCCGTCGGGAGAGTATGTACAGATCGAGGACCCAGTTACCGGCCGGGAGCTGATTGATCCAAACAGCTTCCACTTTGTGGAGAATACTCCGGTCAATCCGCTGCGCATCATGAACTATATCATCGACGGCTTTATGGACGCCGCAGATCTGATCTTCATGCTGATGTTCGCCGGCGGCGCCTTCCATCTCATTACAGAGAGCGGAGCGCTTCAAGCCTCCATCGCCAAGGTGGCCCGGAAATTCTCCAACCGCTTTTACATCTTTATCCCCATGCTCACCCTGATCTTCACCCTGATCGCCACCAATCAGGGCGTAAACCTGTTCATTCCATTCGTTCCCATCACGGTGATGCTGTCTTTTGCGCTGGGTCTTGACTCCCTGGTCGGCGTGTCCATCATCCTGCTGGGCGGAGCGGTTGGCTTCTCCACCGGCACCTTACAGACCAGCACCACCCTGCTGGCCCAGGAAATCGCCGGTCTGGTCCCCTTCTCCGGCATCTGGTACCGGGCCATCTGCCTGGTGGTTTTCTGGGTGATCACCAACATTTTCCTGATCCGCTATGCCATGCGGATCAAGAAAAACCCGCAGCTCAGCCCCATGTATGATCTGGACCAGCAAAGCGAGATGAAAGCATCCACCACAGACCTGTCCTCCTTCGGCGAGCTGAACTGGAGACGGGTCGCGATCCTGGCGGCGCTGGTCATTGTACTGGCCATTATTGTATACGGCGGCCTGACCCTGGACTGGGATATGGCGGAATTTGCGGCTATGTTCCTGTGGCTGGGAATCGCAGTGGGACTGCTGGCAGGCAAGAGCCTGTCGGATATCGCCAAGGGAATTGTGGCCGGCAGCAAAACCATGCTGGGTGCGGTCATGATCGTGGGCTCGGCCCGCTCCATTGCCCTGATCCTGACGGACGGCGGCGTTATGGACACCATCGTCCATGTGCTGGCGGGCGGACTGGACCTGGTCCCCACCGTGCTGCAGGCGCCGGCTATGTTCCTGATCTGCACCGTCTTCAACGTGTTTATGGCCTCCGGCTCCGGGCAGGCCGCGGTCATGATGCCCCTGCTGCTGCCCGTGGCTGACCTGGTGGGCATAACCCGTCAGACCGTCATCCTGGCCTTTAACTTCGGCGACGGTTTCGGCAACTACATCTTCCCCACCTCCACTGCCCTGATGGGCCTGATCGGCGCAGCCAATATCCCCTATGACCGCTGGATGCGCTTTATCGGAAAGATCTTCCTGCTCTGGGTCCTGGTGGGCTGCATCCTGGTGGCCATCGCCCAGGCCATCCAACTGCAATAATGATACATCGCGAAAGGAGCGATCTCTGTGACGAAAGAAGCCTTATTTGCCTGTGTGGAGGAACAGCGCGCCGCGCTTCTCTCCATGGCGGACGACATCTATGACCACCCGGAGCTGGGCTTTCAGGAGTTCCACGCCCAGAAGGTGCTGACCAATTACCTGAAAGACTGCGGTTTTCAAGTGGAGCTGGGAACCGGCGGGGTGGAAACCGCCTTTCGGGCGGAGTTCTCCAACGGTCAAGGCGGTCCCCGTATTGGACTTCTGTGCGAGTACGACGCCCTGGAGGGGCTGGGCCACGCCTGCGGCCACCACATGCAGGGCCCCGCTATCGTGGGGGCGGCCAAGGCCTTGAAGGAGCACGCCGGGGACAAGCCGTTCTCCGTGGTGGTCTACGGCACCCCGGCGGAGGAGACCGCCCACGGAAAGCTGCGCATGCTGGAGCAGGGGTGCTTCCAGGACATTGACGTGGCCCTGATGATGCACGGCTCCCCCACCACCACGGTGGACGTAAAGTCCATGGCCATGTCCAGTTTTGTGGTCACCTTCCACGGGAAGAAGGCCCACGCCGCTCTGAAGCCGGAGGACGGCCGCAGCGCCCTGGACGGCCTGCTGATGGCCTTCAACGGCATTGAGTTCCTGCGGGAGCACGTGCCCGAGGACACCCGCATGCACTACACCATCCTCCAGTCCCCCGGCCCGGCCAATGTGGTGCCCGACACTGCGGCAGGGAAATTCATGCTCCGGTCTTACTCCCGCAAATCTCTGGATGCCGTGGTGGAGCGGTTCAAGGAGATCATCCAGGGCGCCGCCCTCATCGCCGGGGTCACCTATGACATGAAGGAGGGGGACCGGCTGACCAACAAAATTCCGGTTCTGAGCCTGAACCGTCTGATCATGGAGAACGCCGAGCTGGTCCACGCCCCCCGCATCAGTCCTCCCCGGGAGAAAACCGGCTCCAGCGATTTCAGCAACGTGATGTATCAGCTGCCCGGCAGCTGCATCCGGGTGGCCATGGTCCCCAAGGGGACCTCCTCCCACTCCCTGGAGTTCCTGAACGCAGGCAAAGGGGAAGAGGCCCACGAGGCGGTGCTCATCGCCGCGAAGGTGCTCAGTGGGACCGCCTGCGACCTAACCGAAAATCCCGTCCTGCTGGAAGAGATCCAAGCGGAGTTCCGTGAGAATCAGGAAAAGCACAGCTGACCCGCTGCCCCTTAACCTATCTGCAATTCATTTTCCATATCCCTGAGCAGTATGCCGCAGAGCCGGGGCCCCGGTTTCTGCGGCATTCTGCATTGACAGAGACATGCGGTCTTCCGTCCCCGCCGGCTGCCGGAACTTCTATTCTAACCGGTGCGGCCGGTGTCCATCCCTCAGACAGCAATAGACCTGCTGATCCAGGAGCACGCCAAGCACCCGGACAGCCCCTACATGTTCCCCTC
>CALWVV010000043.1 GCA_944385035.1 uncultured Oscillospiraceae bacterium
AGAGCAGTATGGACGGGCAAAAAAGCCTGTATTCATGCGGGTTTTCGCCGTTTCGAGCGTCATTCCCACTCAATGG
This sequence comes from uncultured Oscillospiraceae bacterium, assembly GCA_944385035.1. GTDB lineage: Bacteria > Bacillota > Clostridia > Oscillospirales > Oscillospiraceae > Lawsonibacter. The sequence goes on from CALWVV010000043.1 coordinate 77, forward strand.
TGCCGGTGGGCTTGGGCGTCAAATCAAAGAGCACCCGGTTGACTCCCTTCACCTCAGCGGTGATGCGGGCAGTGATGTGCTGGAGCAGCTCAAAGGGCACGTTCTCCACGGTGGCGGTCATAGCGTCCACAGTGTTCACCGCACGGATGATCACCGGCCATTCGTCCGCCCGCACGCCATCCCGGACGCCCACGCTCTTGATGTCGGGAATGGCGGTAAAGTACTGCCACACCTTCCCCTCCAGGCCATTTTTGGCAAACTCCTCCCGGAGGATGGCATCGGACTCCCGCACCGCCTCCAGCCGGTCTCGGGTAATGGCGCCCAGGCAGCGCACACCCAGTCCGGGGCCGGGGAAGGGCTGACGGTAGACCATGGAATCCGGCAGACCCAGGGCCTTGCCGCACGCCCGGACCTCGTCCTTAAAGAGCATCTTCAAAGGCTCCACCAGGGCAAAGTCCAGATCCTCGGGCAGGCCGCCCACATTGTGGTGGGACTTCACTGCCTTCACCGTCTTGGTGCCGGACTCGATGATGTCGGGGTAAATGGTACCCTGGCCCAGGAACTTGATACCGTCCAGCTTCCGGGCCTCCTCCTCAAAGACGCGGATAAATTCCCCGCCGATGATCTTGCGCTTGCTCTCCGGATCGCTTACACCCGCCAGCTTGTCCAGGAAGCGGTCCACCGCGTCCACATAAATGAGGTTGGCATCCATCTCATCCCGGAATACTTTCACCACCTGCTCAGGCTCCCCCTTGCGGAGAAGACCGTGGTTCACATGGACACAGGTCAGCTGCTTGCCGATGGCCTTGATCAGCAGGGCGGCCACCACAGAGGAGTCCACACCGCCGCTGAGGGCCAGCAGCACCTTCTGATCTCCCACCTGCCGGCGGATCAGCTCCACCTGGTCGGCAATGAAGTTTTCCATGTTCCAGTTGGCCTCAGCCCCGCAGACACCAAAAATGAAGTTGGACAGGGCCTCTTTCCGCTCCTCTGCCTTCTCAGGCCAAGGAGCATCCCCCTTGTGGTCCACCATCAACACAGGCACTGGGGCGTTGTAAATGCCCTGGGCCACATCGATCTCCACACCGTCTACCACCCGGTTGGGACCACCGTTGAGAATCACGCCCTTCACGCCGGGCAGAGCAGCAAGCTCCTCAGGGGTGATGTCATGGGGGTGGATCTCGGAATAGACGCCCAGCGCCCGGATTTCCCGAGCCAGACGGGGGTTCTCCTCGCTGCCCAGGTCAAGGACCACGATCATATCCTGCTTCATTGGGGGACTGCCTCCTTTAATCTATCTTTTGAAACTATATGGAATATATCTCTTCTCCCGGATGACGGCTTCCCGCACCGGGCTTTCTGATTTATTTTACCACAGGCCACGCCTTCACCGCAAGAAGGTGCTCAAAATTCCACACCACGCCGGGCTCGGATTCCCTGCGTAAAAGGGTGACGCTCCCCATCCATCCGGGTGATATAGTCCGCCGCCGCCCTCATCCAGGGCGCGGGTTCCCGACCGGTGAGAACCACCTCCCGGCCTGCCGGGCGGGACAGCACCGCCTCTTTCACCAGGTTCTCTTCTACAAGGCCGGTCCGGCAGGCTCCGCAGGCCTCATCCAGCACCAGCAGGTCGCAGGGCTCCTTCAGGGCCGCTTCCAACAAAGCGGTCTGGGCATGATAGGTTTCCCGCTGCTCCTGCTCCGTCTGCATCCAAGAAAACTTCATCGGCCCGGCTCCGGAATAGATCTTTGCCCCCAGCCTCTTCAACGGCTCCAGTTCCCCACTGCGTCCATCCTTTAAAAACTGCACGACCGTAACCCGGAACCCCTGTCCCAGGGCCCGCAGAGCCAGTCCCATAGCCGCTGTGGTCTTACCCTTGCCCGTTCCATAATAGAGATGGACCAGACCCTTGTTCTGTTTTCCTTCTTCCATTCAGCCCTGTTCCTCCAGAGAAAACGCCTCTCCAAAATATTCCTTCACAAAGTCCACGTCCTCTACCTGGAAGGTCCGGCCGTTCAGGTGCTCCAGAGGCCCGGCATCCGTGGTAAAGCGAAAGGTAAGCTTGTAGGAATAGAGCGCCTGGCCATGACGGCCGTACTTTCGGTTGTCCCGCTCATTGCCATACTTCCCATCCCCCACCAGAGGGTGGCCGGCAGCGGCAAACTGGGCCCGGATCTGGTGGGTGCGCCCGGTAATGAGGTCACACTCCACCAGAGACAGGCCGTTTTTCACTGCAAGGGTCTGATACACTGTAACAGCGGTCTTGGCTCCGGGCTCGGGGCGGGAACGGACATAGACCTGCTTTTTCACTTCGTCTTTAAAAATATAGCCCTTCAGCTGTCCCGCTGGGGGCTCCATTTTGCCCTTGACCACACAGAGATAATACTTGTTGAGCTCCCGGTCCTTGATCTTCTGGTTCATGATCCGCAGACCTTCGGCGGTCTTAGCGGCGATGACAATGCCCCCAGTGTTGCGGTCAATGCGGTTACACAGGGCGGGGGCAAAGGAATCTTCCCAGTAGGGGGACCATTCCTTCTTTTGATAGAGATAGGCCTGAATGTGGGTGAGCAGAGTGTTGATCCGCTCGTTCTCATCCGGATGGACCACCATGCCGGGACGCTTGTCCAGAAGCATGATATGCTCGTCCTCATAGAGAATGTTCAGCTTTGGCTGATAAAGGGAGAGAAAGGCATTTTCCGGAGTGGGCTTTTCAAAAAACTCGTCATTGATATAAAGCTGAAGCACATCTCCCACATTGAGCCGTACATCCCGCTTTGAGCCCTTTCCATTCACCTTTACCCGCTTTAGACGGATATACTTCTGGGCCAAAGGGGCGGGCAGCACAGGCAGGGTCTTGGCCAGCCAGCGGTCCAGCCGCTGTCCAGCGTCGTTTTTTCCAATGACAAATTCCTTCATTCTTTCTCTGCCTCCCCTTCACTCCGGCTATCCAAACTATTTCACCATACCCGCCCCCCTCCTGTCAATAAATTTCGTGGATAAATTTGTGAAAAGTATTTGACAATCGGAGGACTTTTCTTTATAATACTCTCCGTACCATTCTGCGAGTATGGGGGCACACCCCAGGGAGGACAACCATGCGCCTGGATCTGCGCGATATTATCCACGTTCCGGACGCCCGGAAAGACTTCCAATTTCAGCTGGATCTATCCCAGCTGGATTTCTACGGGTCTAACCCCATCGCCCACCCCGTCCTGGCCGAGGGCAGCGTGACCAACCACGCCTGCGCTCTGGTGCTGGAGGGTACGGCAAGCTCTCTTCTGGAGCTGCACTGCGACCGCTGCGGGAAAGCCTTTTCCCGGGAAAAAACAGTGGCGCTGGACAGTCTGGTGGCCCAGGAGCTGGAGGATGAAGAGAACGACGACATCCTTCTGCTGGAGGGCACAGAGCTTGACCTGGACGAAGCGGTCACCACAGCTTTCGTGCTCGCGATGGATACCAAAAACCTTTGCTCAGACGACTGCAAAGGGCTGTGCGCCAAGTGCGGAGCCGACCTGAACAACGGCCCCTGCGGGTGCAGACCTGACGTAGATCCAAGACTGGCGGCCCTTGCGCAGCTGTTGGATAACAAAGCTGAGTGAGTACTCGAAGTGCCCCACGGCACAACCGAAGGAGGTGTCACCCATGGCGGTTCCCAAGGGAAAAGTATCTAAGGCCCGTCGCGACAAGCGGCGCAGCTCCCACTGGAAGCTGGAGACTCCCGGTATCGTGACCTGCCCCAAGTGCGGGGCTTACCGGCTGCCTCACCGTATGTGCAAAAATTGTCTGACCTATAACGGCCGTACCTTCGGTAAGGTCGAGGCTCCTGCCCAGGCTCAGCAGTAATGCCACATGAAAAAACCCGCTGCGGTTCGTCCGCGGCGGGTTTTTTTATTCCTATGGAAGCTGAATCTGCTTATAAAAATCCAGGGTACGAAACCCCCGCTCCAACTGGGTATGTACGTAGGCCTCTCCCGCATCGCAAAGCAGCTTCCGCCCCTCTCCCTCCAGCTGGAAGGAGAACAACCGCTTCGGATCTCCATGGGCAATGTACGCCAGAGCGGCCAGAGCCTCCAAATTCAAGGGCATGGAAATTCCATCCCCCACCTCATCCCGGCACTGGGCACAGTGAAGCACCCCCTCCTTCAGGTGGAACTGAGGTTTCTCCGGAGGAGTACGGCCACAGATGGCACAGCCGTCAAAGAGGGGTTCATACCCCGCCAAACACATGGCGCGCCACTCAAAGGCCGTTTTGATCAGTGCCAATGGCTTTTGGGGCATTTTATCCAGGGCATGCAGACTATTGAGGGTAAGAGAAAGAAGCTCCGGGCTGGGCAGCTCCTCCACCGACAGCGCCTCTGCCACCTCGGCAAAGTAGCAGCCCAGTGCAAAGCGCTCCAGGTCCTCCCGCACCCCCTGAAACAGGCGCAGGCTCTCCCCCTCCTTCACCGACCAGCGGCCCTGGTAGTCGTAGAGCACCAGCTCCGACCAAGCCAAAAGCTGACAGGAAGCGGCAATGGGACTGCCCTTTTTCCGGCAGCCCCGGGCGGAGACGGTGATCTTCCCCAGCTCCTGGGTGAGCAAGGTCAGGATTTTATCCGACTCCTTATAATCCACCGACCGCAGCACCAATGCCTTTGTCTTGGTGTGCATGGCCTCACCCCCCAGTTGCTAAACTTCCTCTCTTCGGGAACGGAACGCCGTTCTGGCCGGCAACTCCCGCTCCATCTGCTCCTCCATGCGCTGCCCGGCAATGGCCAAATAGGCCTCGGGCAGGCCGGTTTTCCAAAAGAAACGCCAAAGTCCCCGCTCATCCATCTCTGCATCCTCCTGCCTTTCTGCCCTTAGGCTGGCAGGAGAAGCGGAATGTTATGAGCGGTAATTTTTTCAGTCCTGCCTACGATCAAAAAAGCGGCACAGCCACTTTTTCGAGAAGGCTGCCGCTGGCCAGGTCAGTCCTGCTTATTGTGACTGTAACTTGCAAAACCGTCGCACAGTCTCACGTATCCTGGCCGGAATAATGCAGCACGCACCTGGCAGCCG
>CALWVV010000044.1 GCA_944385035.1 uncultured Oscillospiraceae bacterium
TCCATATCGGTGTCGAAGGCCAGATTGATGGCCACATCCTCCTCCGAGAAGTTGCACAGGAAGCGGGCGATGCCGTGCTCCTCCCCCTCGGTGCTGCCGATGGTGTCCGCCTTCTCAATGCCCTCGTAGGTCCCGGCCTCCTGGGTCTCTGACTCAATCAGCTCCTGAACGCTCTCCACAGTCAGGTTCGCCCGGATGTCCTCCCGGAACTCCTCATAGACCGTCTCATACTCCCCATCCAGAAGCTGGTTCAGGATCTCCTCTCCGGCGGCCAGAACGGTCTCCTGGTCCATGCTCTCCGGCAGTGGCTCCGTCTCCTCCTCCTGGGCGGAACAGCCCGCCAGAAGCATCAGGGCCAGCGCCGCAGCCGTGAGCATACAGAGTTTTTTCATGTTGCTTTTTTCCTCCTTCAAATACCCTTATACCATCAGCTCTGCCACAGAGTACAGAGCCGCGCGCCCCGCCAGGATCACCCGGTCCCCCTCCAGGCGGCAGTACAGGGTGCCGCCCCGGGGAGAGGCCTGCCGGGCCGTCAGCTCGGTCTTTCCCAGCTTCGCCGCCCAGTAGGGCACGATGTGGCAGTGCCCCGAGCCGCACACCGGGTCCTCAGGCACCTCCATCTTGGGGGCGAAGGTGCGGGAGACGCAGTCAAACTCCGTCCCCGTCCCTGGGGCGGTGACCTGCATCAGCGCCCCCTTCAGGGCCCTCACCTTGTCCAGGTCGGGCTTCATCTGAATGACCTGCTGGGGGTCGTCAAAGACGCACACCAGATCCCTGGCCCGCCAGACCTCCTTCGGCCGGGCCCCCAGGGCCTCGGTGATGGCGTCGGTGACCTCCAGGGGCTTGAGCGTGTAGGCGGGGAAGTCCATGGAGTAGAGCTCCCCCTCCCGCTTCACGGTCAGCAGGCCGCTGAGGGTCTGAAACCGCAGTTCCTCCGCGTCCGGGTCCACAAACCGGCTGATGGCATAGGCAGCCGCCAAGGTGGCGTGGCCGCACAGGTCGATCTCGCCTCCCGGGGTGAACCAGCGCAGCCGCCAGTCCTCCCCCTCCCGGACGGCAAAGGCCGTCTCGGACAGGTTGTTTTCCCGGGTAATGGCCATCATCTGCTCCTCGCTGGGCCAGGCCTCCGGCAGGCACACCGCCGCCGGGTTCCCCTCAAATACGTGGTCGGCAAAGGCGTCCACCACATACTGCTTCATCACTTGCGTCTCCTTCCTTTTCCAACGAAAACGCCCCTGAACCAGGTTCCATCCAGAACCCGGTTCAGGGGCGAAAGCAAGTCTTCCACGGTACCACCCTGATGATCCCCAGACGGGGACCCCTCGTTGTCATCCGCAGTAACGGGGATGAGCCGTCCCGGTCCTCCCGGGCCGCTCCGGAGTGGCCCGCGCTCCGGTCCCGGCTGAGGGCTCTCACCATCCCCTCTCGCTGACAGCCAACCGCGGCGCTTTGCTCCATCAAGGCGTTTATCAGAGATATTCTATCATAGTTTTTTCCCTTGTCAAGGGGTACTTTCCCATCATTTCTCCAAAGTCAGGCATCAAATGCACGCAGTTTCCCCCACTCCCTTTTGTCCAACTTCCCCACGACAATATGGCCGCCATCATATGCCATGGTCGGCAGTCTGTGTTTTCCTCTCGATTTTTCTCATTTTCTCTCCTTACATGGCGCCGCATGCTTTCTGGAGTTGAACACAGAAAAGCGCCGTTCTCCCCGCAAAGGGATCAGAGAACGCCGCTTCTGCGGCGCCGCATTCAAATTTCAAATTTAAGCTGATGTGCCGTCTGGGCGGCAGGACATTTTTCGGCAGGCAACAGACGTGTCGAGGTCCATTCCAGAAAGGATTCGAAAAAAGAAAGAAATTTTTAAAATAGCACTTTACAACTCGCGGCAATCCTGCTATAATAATTGAGCGATTGATAAGCGCCCGTAGTTCAATTGGATAGAGCGTCAGATTCCGGTTCTGAATGTTGGGGGTTCGAGTCCCTTCGGGCGTACCAAGAAAAAACCCTGGAAAGTTATTGAAACTCAATACTTTCCAGGGTTTTTTCATTTTTTAAACTGGAAGTAAAACACCATTGAGAGGCATTGAAATACAATTCAGTGGTGTCCATGTGGTGGCCACTTTTATTTTTGCCCGATTCAAATTTTTATGCCAATATCGGCATTTTACGCTTGACAAAACGCCAATATCGGCGTATAATAGAATTAACAAAGGGGAACAAAAGAACGGAGGTAACAAAATGAAAAAGTCTTACAAATGGACGACCCCTCGCGGTGCTAAGATCGAAGTTACAATCACAGTGGAGCACATCACCCGAAAGACTGTTAGTGCAGATGGATGGGATATGGAGGTTAGTTGTAACGAGTGGTATCGCAGGGTGGATGCTATCACGGTAAACGGTAAGACCACGAAGAGGAAAGAGCTTTGGACGGAGGGAAACACGCGGTGCATCTTAATTGATATGATCGGTAAGGACCGCCTGCTCGTCGCCCTCCCGAAAGAGGTAGAAGAAGACATTTATGGGGAGGAACGAGAAATGAATCGGAAAGCGCATGAACGGGCTGTTGAGATTGAAAAGCAACTCGACGATCAGCGCAGAGCCGTTGAAAAAATGATGAATCCATAAATATATCAAAGGATCTGCTCTCAATGGGCAGATTCTTTTGTGTTTTCAATCAGGCAAATTTTTATGCTAATATCGGCATTTTACGCTTGACAAAACGCCAATATCGGCGTATAATAGAATCATCAAGAGGGAAACATCCCAGGAGGTAAAGAGTTATGTATAACAAGCGTGAGATCATGGTAAATGCCTGGCACATCCGCCGCACCGCTAACGTGAGCATGAGCACCGCCCTCCGCGCCGCCTGGGCTCTTGCTAAAGCCATGAACAAGGCCGAGGAGATCGCCGCCAACATCGACTGGAACACCAAAGTCCGTGTGAATGACTGGGCTAAGTACGGGAAGAATCGTACCTATGTTGAGGTAGCTATCTACACCAACGCTTGGAACCGCAAGCGCACTGAGAAAATCGGCTATGTCGACAACCTGACCGGCGAGTTTGTAGCCGCTTAAGAAGAAAGGGGAAGCAAAATGAAATTTATCATCAACGAGACCGGCAAGTCCGAGGAGCTGACCATCATCGACTCCAAGACCGGGATGGACTGGAGCAGCGACCTGATCGGCAACAGCGGAGCTGTTGGGGACTACATCCACTATGATGATGCGGCCGGCGCGTACCGCATCGGGCAGGAGGACTTTGACTGGTGGGCCGAGTACATCTCCATGTATGAGCGCTACCAGGAGGCGCTGGACGCCCTCAGAGAGCAGTATGGGGCCGACGCCGTCGATGACATCCTTACCCGCCCGGAGCTTTGGTTGAGCGATGACTACACCGCTCACGAGCAGGAGCTGCAAGCGCAGCTCGACGCGATCCGCGAGGAGCTGGGAGAGGGGGAGACCGAATGAGGCGGAAATACGGGGACTGCCAGCGGAAGGATGGGAACTGTACCCTCTGCTCCCTCGTCAACTACGGGCGGGACTGCCACAACCGCCCGATCTCCAAACTGGAGTGGGCCAGGCTGTCGTCTGGCCTCTCTCCAAAGGAGCTCTCTGAGGCCTCCGGCGTCTACATCCGGCAAATCCAAAAGGTAGAGCTGGGCGAGGCCCAGGCCGGGAACATGACCGCCAAAAACCTGCTGGCAATCGCCGACGCCCTCGGCGTCGACCCGCACGATTTGATATGATGTCCAACGTAGTGCGTCCCCGCACCTGCCGCCAGTGCGGAACGACCTTTGAGGGCGGCCCCCGCGCCTGGAATCAGGCCCACAAAGATACCTATTACCCGGCCAAAAACGAAAAGCGCCGGAAAACAAAACCCCAAAATTAGTAAGAGAGGGAGGAGCCCAGCTCCTCCCTCTCTTTACGCCTCGGCCACGGCCCGCTTGATAGCCTCAAGAATCGCCACCCCCATGGTGGCCATCTCCTGGCGGGTACTGTTGCCCTGGGGGCAGGCGATGGTGAGCCCGCCCTTTCCGTCGTCCACACCGGTCAGGATCCCGGCCTGGATGGCCTTTTGGATGTAGGGTTCCGCCCAGCTGCTGGCCTCCGCGTTGTTCCGCTTGGCTTCCTGAGCGGCCCACTCCTCCCGCGCGATCTTCCGCACTTGCTCTTCCGTCAAATCGTCCACCTCCAGCATAGCTTTAAATTTCTCCCACTCCCCAGGCGCGTCCACCCAGGGTGCGGGACACCGCTTCCCGGTCACGTCGTAGTGTCTCAGGACGTTTTCCACGGGCACCCCATACTTGTCCATCAGCTCCCGCACAAAGGCCGCTGTGCGCTCTCTGGTGGCCGCGGGGACGGCCCCCACGCTGTCGCACATCTCCACGCCGATGGAATTGTAGTTCCGGCACGCCGGGTGCTTTGGGTGGGT
>CALWVV010000045.1 GCA_944385035.1 uncultured Oscillospiraceae bacterium
TAATAATATCAACGATTTTGCGTGATGAAAGGGGCGAAGCAGTTGCGTGATATGATATACAGCATTTTGGAAAACAGTAATTCCGTTTCAGGTGTGACTTTGAAAAACAGCCCAAATAGCAGCACATTACTTTTGGATCAGGCAGATGGCAAGGGACGCATGACATTCTATACACTCTTTCCGGGGATGACCTTAGCTTTTATTTTTGTAAACGCTCCCGTATGGCCGGAGTCGGATGAAAATTCAAATCTAAAGCCTTTGTTGATTAACTATTGCGTTTCGGGCAGAAGTGAATTGCTCCTGGATGACGGCTCCTACATTTACCTGAAGGAAAATGATTTTTGTGTCAGTGAGCAGACCGCACAAAAAGAATATATCTTTCCTACAAAGCAGTATCAGGGGATAAAAATATACTTTGACCTGTCACTTCTTCTTCAGTCCTGTGGTGAGCTTTTGAAATCTTTTTCGCTTGACCTCCCCAATTTGGAAGAAAGTTATTGCGGCAATCATAAGACATATTTAGGCGAAGCGGATAGCGAATTGGAAAATATATTTCAAAACCTCTGGCGGCTTTCTGAAAGGCCTTCTATCTTCCATTTGCAAATCTATACGCTTGAACTTCTCCACCGGCTTCTAAACATGGAAATCCGGCCTCCGAAAACCTGCGGCTTCTACACGGAAACGCAGGTTGAAATTGCAAAAAGGGCAGCGCAAATCCTTTCCGATGATCTTCGCCAGCACATTCCTGTACGGCAGATTGCAGAACGCTTTTCGGTCAGTGAAACCAGCCTGAAAAACTATTTTCGAGGCGTATATGGACAGAATATATCCACTTGGCTGCGGGAAATCCGTATGAACGAAGCCGCAAGACTTCTTTCGGACACAAAGCGTCCGATTGCCGAAATATCAGAACAGGTCGGCTACTCTAATCAAGGGAAATTTGCAGCCGTGTTCAAAAAGCAATTTGGTCTTTCACCGTTGGAATACCGGCGGTCAAAGAACTTGGAAAATGGTTAGCGCAACCAACAGAAAGAAATTTTATTTATTATCGCTGATAGCTTCTTTGAGTTTTTTGAAGCTGGCTTCACTGATAACATGTTCCAGCTTACATGCGTCCCGGGCCGCAATGTTTGGAGGCACACTGGCTTCGATTAGTTGCTGCGTAAAGAACTGGTGCCTTTCATATACCCGTTCTGCTATCCGTCTCCCCTGCTCTGTTAAGGAAAGTGTGCCGTCGGCCTCTTTCAGCAAATAACCCATTTTAGATAGTTCCTTGACAGCTCGGCTTACCGAAGGCTTTTTCACACCCAAATGCTCCGCTACATCTGTACAACGGGCATAACCGTTTCGTTTCTGAAGCATAAAGACAGCCTCCAAATAATCCTCCATTGAGGATGTCAAAGCCATATGGCACACCTCCTTCTGGACAGCAAGTTAGCTAATGCGCCAGCCCTCGGCTTGCTCCCGGATTTCGACGAACCGCCGGTATAGCCCATCTTGGGTCATCAGCTCCTTATGGGTTCCCCGCTGGACGATGCGTCCGTCATCCACCACCAGGATCTGATCGGCGTGTTGGATAGTAGCCAGACGATGGGCAATGGCGAGGATAGTCTTCCCCTTTGTCAGGGCGGACAGAGCCTGCTGGATGAGATGTTCATTCTCCGGGTCCACGCTGGCGGTGGCCTCGTCCAGAATGACGATAGGAGCGTCCTTCAAAATCGCCCGAGCAATGGAAATCCGCTGCTTCTCACCGCCGGATAAGGTGGAACCTCCTTCCCCGATCACCGTGTCATACCCATTGGGTAGCGCCATAATGAAGTCGTGGCAGCAGGCGGCTTTGGAGGCGGCTACCACCTGTTCGTGGGTCGCCTCGGGACAGCCGAATTTGATGTTGCTTTCCACGCTGTCCTGGAAGAGATACACATTCTGAAAAACCATGGAGATGTTCCGCAGCAGACTCTCGCAGGTAAATTCCCGTACATCATGTCCGCCGACGGATACGGTACCGCTGTCCGCGTCATAGAACCGGGCCACCAGGTTGCAAATGGTACTCTTACCGGAGCCGGACGGCCCCACGATAGCGGTGGTGGTCCCCTGGGGCGCAGTAAAAGTTACATCATGAAGCACCTCCCGTTTGCCGTATCCGAAGGATACATGGGCCATTGCCACTTCGAACCGCTCCGGAATGATTTCCCGCCCATCCTTATCAATGAAGTCCGTGCGTTCCAGCTCCTCCAGCCGATCCAGCACCGAGTCCGTCACCGACAGGATGTGGGCCGCGTCGTTGATGGCCTCCACGCTGCCGAAGATGGTGAAGGAGAATAAGGCGATCATCAAGAAATAGGGAAGCTGCAAGTCGCCCACTAATGCCTGCTGCCCTGCGGTGAGGACCAGCCCCACGGACGCCGCCCGCAGGGCAAACAGGTGCAGGCAGTTCCAGGGCACGAAGCCGAACTCATTTTTGATGCGGATGGCCTTATTGTCCCGGCAGGCGTCCCGGAACCGCTGGACGGATACCCCATCCTTGCCAAAGGACTTCACTACCGGCAAGCCGTGGATGTACTCGATAGCCGCACCGGAGAGGGCCTCCTGAGCACGGTGGCCCACCGGGGCGGTGCGGGCACTCTGTCGCCCAATGCCCCGCAGAGCAAAGGCGGATACCAATACGCCGATGAGTGCTACCAGGGCCGCGGGCGGGCAGAAAATTGCCACACACAGCAGGATCACCGCCACCTGGATATAGCCGTTGACCACCGCGTCCACCATCTTCATGCTCTGAAGTTCCAATGTGCTCAGCTCCGTGGTGAGAGCCGCCAGGATGTCCCCCAGATTATTTTTGGCAAAGTAGCCCAGGGACACTCGCTTCAGGACATCTCCCAGCTCCATGCGCTGCTCCGCCGCCCGTTCTGTTCCGACGCTCTCCTGGAACCGGTTTTTCCAGTAGGTGAAGAAGAACCGCAGCAGGATCAGCACCACAATGCCGCCTAAGCACAGCCAAGGGAACGAGGCGGGGAGCCCGTTTTCTCCCCAGGCGTTTCCGATCATCCGTCCCAGGGCCCAGGCTGCCAACATCACCGGCCCGGCAGTACACCAGGTGGCGAAAAAGGAACACACAAAGCCCAGAATCATCCGCTTCCGATAGCCCTTTGCCCACCGTAAAATGCGTCCGACACTATGAAACATCTCAGTTCTCCTCCTTCTTTCCAGATGTCACGGCCCAATCCTGTGCCCCTACATGGGCTGCCCACAACGTCTGATACAGCGGGCAGCGGCCCAGCAGCTCGCTCTGGGTGCCCCGATCCACGATCTCTCCCTCTTCCAGTACCACGATCTGGTCCGCATTCTGAATGGTGGAGAGCCGGTGGGCGATCACCAGCAGCGTCTTCCCTTTGGATAGAGCCATGATGGACCTCTGGATCTTATCCTCATTCTCCGGATCCGTGAAGGCGGTGGCCTCGTCCAAAATGACGACGGGAGCATCCTTCAAGATGGCACGGGCAATGGCGATGCGCTGGCGTTCCCCGCCGGAGAGCTGCTTTCCCGCGTCCCCTGCGGCGGTGTCCCAGCCGTGTTCCAGACGGCTGACGAACTCTTCGCACCGGGCGGCTCTGGCGGCTGCGAACACCTCCTCGTCTGAGGCGCCCGGCCTGCCCAGCCGGATGTTCTCCTTCAGGGAGCAGTCAAAGAGGAAGTTATCCTGAGTAACAAAGCTGATCTCCCTGGAGAGCTGTTTCAAAGGCAGTTCCCGGATATCGTGCCCGCCCAGGGTGATGGAGCCACTGGTCACATCCCAGAACCGGGCAGCCAGCCGTGCAATGGTGGACTTTCCTCCACCGGAGGGGCCCACCAGGGCGGTAAACTTCCCCTGTGGGATGGTCAGGTCGAGATGGTGGAGCACTTCCCTCCCATCCTGACCGCCGTAGGAGAAGGATACGTCCCACAACTGTATAGCACGGCCATCCATGGGCACATCCTGCTCCGCTTGGGGCAGCTGAGGCAGATCCAGAAGATCTCGGGTGTCCTTCACCGCAAACTGCATGCTCTTCATGGAGTTTATAAAGGCGGTGGCTCTCATCAGCGGGCTCGCGATCCCCAGGGCCATCATCAGACACAGGGTCACCTGAGCCGGGTCCAGCACACCCGCCTGATAGAGGTAGACCCCC
>CALWVV010000046.1 GCA_944385035.1 uncultured Oscillospiraceae bacterium
TTGTCCAGCCACATGGAAAACCACTGCCGGATCTTACTTTCCCGCTCTTTCTCTGTGTCCATATTCATATTCTCCTGGTGTCCCCCTTGGGTGCCGTTCCAAAGCATCAAATATTCTGTACCTTCCTCCGCCACGATGCGGAATCCCGTCCGCTGATAGAGGCGCAGGGCCGGGTTTTCCTTCTGGACGGAGAGGGATACCCGCCGATACCCATTCTCCCGAAGTAGAAGCAAAAGAGCGTTCAGCAGCTGTGTCCCAATCCCTCGCCCGCGATACTCCGGCAGTAATGAGATCGCCAGAGAGGGGGTGTCGTTATCGATGTGGCCATAGTCCTCCATGACGCGGCACCACGCCGCGCCCACCACTTTTTTCTCAACCTCAGCTACCAGGCAGTGGTCACCAGGCCGTGTGCCGAAATCCGTAACATAGACCTGTAGCTCCGGCAGATCCACTACCGACCGGGGCGGCGGCTCCACGCCCTCCGGAAGATAGATGGCCTGATAGAGAAATTCCCGCAGAAGGCCCCGTTCCTCCGGGCGTATTTGGCGAATGATCGCATCCATCCTCTGCCTCACTCTGTCCGCTTGAGGGGCTGCCGGATGACGGTTTTCAGCTTTTCCGGCTTGCACCGCCGTACATCGCTCAAATAGATCTCGTGGTGGAACCGTCCCTGGCTGAAATCCAGCCCGTAGCCCTGTTCCACGGCATACGCCTCCATGGAGGCCACCGTGGCCGGTTCGACGTCATAGGGACCGATGTGCATGCACTGGACGCACAGTCCCTCCTCCCAGGGGAAGAGCTCCACGATCGAGAAGTCCCGCTGTTTCTTTTCCATGGCCTCCCGGACGGCCCAATCAAAGGTCTCTCTGGTCACAAACTCCGGCAGGCGGATCAGGGAGATCCACCGGAAATCCGCCTTGCGGGAGTAGTCCACGCCCTGGGTATCCTGCTGCCACCACAGGCCCTCCAGGGGCGGCACCACATAGTCAAAGTAGCCCTCCAGACGGTGCTTACCCAGTTTGCTCATTTTGATGGTGTAGGCCACAGCGTAAAGCAGGTCCAAAGCCTGCTTGTAGGTGCCGCCCTCCTCATTGGGGTCGCCCTGGCCACGTACCGCCAGAAAATTCATAGCGGGTACCGTGACAATGCCCGGCGTTTTGGGCGGTAGGTAGAATTCCTTGTATTCCTTTTTATAGTCAAAGGCCATGGTCATTTCCTCCTTTTCTTCGGCTGTTCTTGAAGGGCCAGACAGGTGAGGCGGGTGAGGGCAGTTATGGTGTCCCGGTCGTCCACATCCTCCACCCAGATATAGTCCCTGGCGCCCTCATAGGGCGGAACCTTGGGCAGGTCGGGAAAGGCCGCCTCGCCCGCCGGGGTGATTTTGATAAAAAGCTGGTCGTCACAGATGACGGCGAAGAACACGCCGTCGCAGAATAGCCCGTACTCACCGAACATCTTCCGGCTGCGGATGGTCCCGGCTTCCCGCAGCTGCTCGGCCACATAGTCCACAAAGTCCTGATGAGAGGCCATATCAATTCCTCCTGTAACGATGGGCCAGTGTTTTGGCCAGCTTCCTCAACTGCTCCCGCAGCTCCTCCGGCTCCAGCAGCTCCGCCTTGTCCCCGAAGGTGAGCACCCAGCTGAGCACGCTGTCGGCGTCGGGAAAGCCGCCGGTAAAGCGCAGCCGGCCGTCCGGTTCCTCGGTGAAACGATCTGCCCCGTACTCCTCCACCAGCCGCCAGCGGCAGGACGGGTCAAAGAGAACCGTGACCTGATACTTGGCCGGAAAGATGCGCTCCGGCTCCAAGTCGGGCAGGGGCGCGGACCTGGGCTCAAAGGGTTCTCCGGCGGTGAGCTCCGTCATGCGATTCAATTTGAACATGCGAAAATCCTCACGCATCCGGCACCAACCCCATACATACCAGGTGGACCAGTGGAACACCAGGTAGAAGGGCTCCACGGTACGCTTTGACTCCCCCTTGGGGGAGAAATAGGTAAAGCGGATGGCACGGTGCTGCTCAATGGCACTCTGAATGAGTTCGATTTTGGGCGGCAGGCTGGTCTTGTACCAGGAGGAGAGATCGATGAGCATGTGGGCGCCTCCGGGCACCAGGCCACCTGTCCCGGCGGATAGCTTTTCCATCAGCTGGGCGTAGCGCCGGGTGCCGCTGACGCTGTCCAGGCTCCTGAGGCCAGCCAGAATGGCCTGCATCTCCGGGGCGGTGAGCACCGTCCGATCCACCCGGTATCCCTCCATGATGGAAATGCCGCCGCCTGCACCCTGGGCGGTGGAAATGGGAATGCCCGCCCGGCACAGGGACTCAATGTCCCGCTGGATGGTCCGCCGGGACACTTCGAACTGCTCCGCCAGTTCCGGGGCGGTGACCTTTTCCCGCTGGAGCAAAATGGACAGGATGCCGATGAGCCGCTCCATCTTCATAGGGTATACCGCCTTTCGCATTTCTGTCTGCATTATAGCATAGGAACACGACAACTGTCTGTCATGTTTATCTTAGAGAAAAACTTTTGCCGGTGGGATCTGGGATTGTCTTGCCGTGGAGGGCATGGTATCATGGAGGCAGATTTTCCGGGAGGTAGCGGACATGGAAGATCAGTTTCTCAATCTAACAGAAGAAAATCTGGACCGGGAGCATCTGTGCTGCATCATCCGCAGCAAGAAGCCTCACCCCGGTGTGGAGGCCAAGCGGGTCTGGCTCCGGGAGCGGCTCCGGGAGGGACATGTGTTCCGCAAGTTGGACGCCAAGGGCGTGGTGTTCATCGAGTATGCTCCGCTGGAGACTGCCTGGGTGCCGGTGGATGGGGATAACTACCTCTATATCTACTGCCTGTGGGTCACCGGGGAGTTCAAGGGCAAGGGCTACGGCAGGCAGCTGATGGAGTACTGCCTGGCTGACGCCAGGGCCAAGGGAAAGTCCGGCGTGTGTATGCTGGGAGCGGAAAAGCAAAAAGCCTGGCTCTCAGACCAGGCCTTCGCAGAGAAGTATGGATTTGAAACGGTGGATATAACCCCGGACGGCTATCGGCTGCTGGCCCTCTCCTTCGACGGGACGAAGCCCCGCTTCGGGGAGAACACCAAACGGCAGGCGATTGAGCCTCAGGAACTGACCATCTATTACAGTTCCCAGTGTCCCTACATCCACCAGAGTGTGGAGTTGGTACGCAAAACCTGCGAAGAACTGGAGACACTCTGCACCCTCATTCCGGTGGACACCCTGGAAAAGGCCAAGGCCTTGCCCTGTGTGTTCAATAACTGGGCGGTATTCTATCAGGGAAAGTTTGTGATGGTAAATCTACTGGACGCCGTCGCGCTGAAACGGCTTCTGAAAAAGTAAGGTGTGCCTATGGAAATTAGAAAAGTGGAGACCGATAAAAAGAGATACCTGGATTTGCTGCTGCTGGCCGACGAGCAGGAGGACATGGTGGACCGCTATCTGGAGCGTGGGACCATGTATGTGCTGGAGGATGGCGGCGTCAAGGCGGAATGCGTGGTAACCGACGAAAGAAACGGCATCCTGGAGCTGAAGAACATTGCCGTGGAGCCTGATTTCCAGGGCAAGGGCTATGGGAAAGCCCTGGTGGACTTTCTCATCCGGACATACGCGGACCGGTATGTAACGATGCAAGTGGGCACCGGAGATAGTCCCTCCACGATACCGTTTTATGAATCCTGCGGCTTTCGCAGGCACCATCTGGTCAAGAACTTTTTCACCGACCACTACGACCACCCCATCTACGAGGGTGGGGTGCAGCTGGTGGACATGGTGTACCTGCAAAGAGAACTATGAGGAAGCGGAGTGCCCGTGTGAGCGCCCCGCTTTGCATTAAGTATCCCTGAAATAGACAGAGAGGGCCAGTGTGCACCACTTTAGGGGTCAATCCCAAATTCCGTGTAAACACCATTTGAGGTGCGAATAGAGCAAAATTTATACAGGGCGGTAGCCGGGAA
>CALWVV010000047.1 GCA_944385035.1 uncultured Oscillospiraceae bacterium
CAGGGCGCCGCAGACGGTCTCCAGGTGGGGATAGGTCTCCAGCACGGTGGGATCGGTCAGGCAGCTGTAGCGGCAGGGCACGCCGTCGTGCTCAATGGACTCCAGCTGCACCTGGGGGCTCATCACATACTCCAGCAGCTCCAGAGCCAGCTCCTTGTTGGGGGCGTTGTCGGGGATACCGATGCACCACACGCCCTGCAGGGCCACCGCGTCCAGGGGCTGGGAGTCGTCGGTCAGCTTGGTGGGGATGGTGGTGTAGTCCGCGGGGCCGTCGGCGGTGGGGGTGTACCAGCCGGGCCAGATCTGGGCCAGCGCCGTCTCGCCGGAGGTGACGGAGGCCACGATGTCGTCCTTGTCCAGGGTGCCGCCCACGTTGTACAGGGCCAGGTAGTCCTCCATGGCGGCCTTGAACTCGGGGGTATTCACGGTGGGCTGGTTGTTCTCGTCCACAACCCAGCCGCCGTGGACCGCCAGGTGGGGCAGGAAATCGGAGAGGATGTTGTCGGCGCTGCCGCCCCGGATCAAAAAGCCGTTCTTGTTGGGGTCCGCGGCCCGGGTCTTCTGGGCGATGTCCTGGATGTCCTGGAAGGAGTCGATGTCCTCAGGGGCATAGCCGGCGTCCGCCAGAAGCTGTTTATTGTACATCATAACGGTCACGTTGCCGTAATAGGGGGCCAGGTAGATGTCGTCGTCCACCATGCAGATCTCGGTGGTGGCGGGGATAATGTCCTCGTCAAAGCTGTAGCCCAGCTCGCTTAAATTGGCCAGCACACCGTTCTCGGTGAACTCGGCCATCCAGGAGCCGTCCACCATGCACAGGTCATAGGTGCCCACCTCGTTGACGGCGTCCAGAGCGATGCCGGTGTGCAGGTCGTCAAAGCTCATCAGCATCACTTCGATGTCCACATTGTGCTCCTCCTCAAAGGCGGGCAGCATGGCCTCCAGGGACTCGCCGTAGGCGCCGCCCCGCAGGATCAGGGTCATCTTGGTGGGCTCGCCGGAGCCGGAGCTCCCAGCGCTGCCGGCGCTGGAGGTCTCCCCGCCGCCGCAGGCGGTGAGGGAAAGGGCCGTGGTCAGAGCCAGGGCCAAAGTCAGGGTTCTCTTCATATTCTCTCCTCCTAAAATATGGTCGCAGGGTCGTGGGAACAGGAGGTCCCGGCGGGATCTCCCGGGCGGGCGGTCACTCCTTCACCGCGCCGCTGGACAGTCCAGAGATCAGGTAGTTCTGGGCAAAGATGACAAACAGGGTGATGGGGATCACCGACACCACACCGCCGGCGGCTACCAGGCCGAAGCTGGTGAGGTTGTCCTCGCTGTTGAGCAGGGACAGGGCCAGGGGGACGGTGTAGTTGTCCGGGCTGCGGGTAAAGATCACGGTGTAGGTGTACTCGTTCCACGCGTACATAAAGGACAGCATGGCCACAGCGGCAATGCCGGGGGCCACCAGGGGCAGAACGATTTTCAGGAACATCTGCATCTCTGTGGCCCCGTCCACCCGGGCGCTCTCCTCGATCTCCTCCGGCAGGTCCTGGAAAAAGCTGATCAAAAACCAGATAATCAGCGGCACATTGATCAGCACGCAGGCCAGGGTGACCGGGATCTTGGTGTTGAGCAGTCCGATCTTGCTGAACATGGTGTACAGAGGAATGGTAAAGGCCACCGGGGGCAGCACCCGCACCAACAAAATCCAGTAGGTCAGGGGTTTTTTCAGCTTGAACTGAAATCTCCGCCGGGCGATGACATAGGCGGCGCAGACGCCCACGATCAGAGACAGCACCAGAGAACTCAGCGTGGTCTGGAGGCTGTTGAGGGTGGCCTGTCCAAAGCCCTCGTTCAGGAATAGATTTGCAAAGTGTTCAAAGGTCAGGGACTGGGGCAAAAGCGGGATCTGTCCCTGCATCTCCCCCGTCTCCCGGATGGACATAGCCACAAGCCAGTAGATGGGAAAGAGGGCCACCACCAGAAGGACGGCGCCTGCTAAGACCTTCGCCACTCCGGCTGCTCGCCGTTTTGCTTTCATGGTTTGATTTCCTCCTTGCTGCCGCGACAATACAGTGTTATAACGGTCGCTATTATAGGGGCGCCTTGTTAACTTGTCCACCGCGGACCGGTCAAAAAAATGTAAACCGCGGTTTTTGTACTTTTCTTACAGAATTCGCCCGTTCTTACCCGCCCTCCGCACACACATTTTCTGGAAATTTTAAAAATTTTCAGATTTTCGTCCCAATTTTTGAAATTCTCCCTTTTTTTCTTAAAAATTTTCTTGATCGTTCTGAAAGTTTTTTACACTGTCCCTTAACGTTTTCTTAACTCGGCACCCCGCTTCTCTCCGCCTCTGCCCGATGTTTGAACATTGTTAAGACCTTCTCAAACTCGGAAGCCTTGCATTGTTTACTGCCCCACAAATCCTGGTTCCAGCGGACAGGCAACACCTCGGCTCTCCGAACAGAAATTCTCTTTCTTTTTTAGCCAGTACATGGTATACTGATTTCAGAATCATACCAAACTTCTGTGTGAGGAGGCGGTCCTTATGATGTACCCATTCCTGCAAATTGATGGCGACACGGAGATCGTACACTCTGATACACTCCCCAATGGTGAAGTCAAAGTGTATATTGAAAAGCCGGATGCCAGGGACGGCTTTCATCACGCCTCCTGCTTTCTTCCATCATACCACTGGGAAGACATATCCGGCTTCACACCGGAGGAAATTGCGCGATACCAGGAAGTGATCGAATCAACGGCCCATCTGATCCTGGAATTTGCGCAGCAGGGAGGCTTTGAACATGCCTCAAGTTTTTAAAATCGGCCCGTATTGGGTATACTTCTGGGCCAATGAGGGCGACCCTCTGGAGCCGGTCCATGTCCATGTGGCAGAGGGCGCACCGTCTGCCAACGCGACAAAGGTGTGGATCACAAAGGCGGGGAAATGTCTGCTGTGCAACAACAACTCTCAGATTCCGGATCGCGTCCTGCGGAATATCCTGCGGATCATCGAGGCCCGGAGCAGCGAGGTCATAGAGAAGTGGACGGCGTTCTTTGGAGAAGCAAGATTTTTCTGTTGACGCCTGACCCAAACCGTGACCCATTTTGCGCAAAACCGCCGTGGAGCGGAGAGGACACGACCTCCGGGTTTT
>CALWVV010000048.1 GCA_944385035.1 uncultured Oscillospiraceae bacterium
TTTGATAAACGGGCATTTCGAGAGGCTTTGGTAAATGCGTTTTGCCATCGTGACTATTCTATGCTGGGCAGAGTACGAGTAGAGATCAACAGTGAGGGAATGCTGATCAGCAATCCTGGCGGCTTTATCGAGGGAATCAATGCGGATAATTTGTTGGATGCGGAGCCGCATGGCCGCAATCCAGTCCTGGCTGATGCGCTGAAGCGAATTGGTTTGGCAGAGCGAACGGGCAGAGGCATCGACAGAATTTATGAGGGGTCATTATTGTATGGACGCCTGCTCCCTGACTATTCCCAATCCACCGGTACCAGTGTGCGCCTTTTCATCCCTAGAGGATTGCCAGATAAAGCTTTTGTCCGGATGATCTCAGAGGAGCAGCAGCGCTTGGGCCACCCGCTTCCAATCTATGCTCTTCTTGTTTTGAACATCTTGAAACAAATGCACCAGGCAGCGCTCCGTGAGATTGCTGAGGCTCTCAAGCGAGATGAAAGCCGTATCAAAGCTGTCGTGGAAGCGCTTGTAGAGTCCGGCTTAGTAGAAGCGATTGGGAATGGCCGTGGCAGAAACTATATGTTAAGCCCGAAAGCCTACGGGAGAGAAAATACAGCTGCGTATATCCGACAAAAAGGAATTGACGAACTTCGATATGAAGAATTGGTTTTGGAGCTAGCCAGGAAACAGAAGTCAATTAAACGGGCGGATGTAATCGCATTACTGCATGTTTCTCCGGCAAAGGCATTTCGCATTCTGCAACGGCTGGTGAAGAATCAAAAGTTGACGTTGCAGGGAAAGGGAGCGGGCGCATACTACACATTGGAGGTATGATCTCTTTGTCAACACCATCGCAAAAGTAGTTCCATGGTGACTTGCCAAAAGCAAGTAGGCCGATTACTGTCGCGGTGCAGAAAACCGCACTCTGACCACATTTGTGCAAACGGTCAGATCGCAAAAGTATACTCTCCCAACGGTTTGACCACACAACCAGCCACAGACGGCGGTGGAACAGGCGGAAACCTTGTGGTTAAAGAGTGACGGAAAGCAAGTGAAATAAAGCGGATAAGGTTAAAAATTACAAAAATAGTTAGAAAAAATCTCTATTTGGGGTTGACGTGCGGGAGGTCACAGGTTCAAGTCTTGTATCGTCCACCACAAAAACCGCTGTTTTCGAGAGAAAACGGCGGTTTTTCATAACTTTTCGCTTGCTTTTCCAAATCAAGTGGCCATGCGTTTTCCGCATGACCACAGTTTCAGCCACAGACAGAGAAAAAATGGGCCTCCGGAGGTGTTCTGCCTCCGGAGGCCCATTTGTGTATTACGCCGGATCGCCTTGGTCAACTTGTCAGGCCGCCCTGCTTCTGCCTCTCCTTCCCAGCGGCAATTTCCGCCTTCATCTCCCGAATCAGTTCGGCCAGCTTTTCCTCACACTCCGCCTCGGTTTTCGCATACACATTCCGGGCCATGCGCCTCCCGTTGACCTTGGGGGAGTAGCGACCCTCCCACAGGTGGTCGTTGATCTGGGAGATACACCCGGTGCCCGGTTTGCGGTACTTGCCCTTGACCGGCTGAAAGGCGGTTCTGTTGGGCGTTTTCAGTTCCTTTTCTTGCGGCGGCTCTGTCCCGGTGATGGCCCGGTCGATATTGTCCGCCGCCTTCTGCCGCATTTCGTCGGTGATATGGGCGTACACGTTCAGCGTGGTGGCACTGGACACATGGCCGATGACCGTGGATAGAGTTTTTACATCCATCCCATGCTCCAGGGCGCTGGTGGCAAAGGTGTGCCGCAGATCGTGAAATCGGGCGGCGGAGCAGCCCGCCCGCCTCAGCACAGCGGACAGTTTTTTCCGCACCGCGGCGGGGTCCAGCGGGGAGTCCTCTTTCCTGGGGGATGGGAACATCCACCGGGAGCTGACGTTCTGCCGGTACTGTTCCAATATCTTCAAGACGGGTGTGGGCAGGAGAATGCTCCGGCTGGAGGCCCGGGTCTTGGGTTGGGAGACCACCAGTTTTCCCCGGATACGCTGGACTTGCCGCTCTACTCGCAGCACCCCAGTCCGGAAATCCAGATCGTCCCACTGGAGGGCCAGGATCTCGCCCCGGCGCAGGCCGGTGGATAGTTCCAGCAGAAGGAGTTCAAAGCAGCCGTCCTCCTTGGCCTGGATCAGCAGGCGTTGGATCTCCTCTCCCGTCAGCACCTGCATCTCTTTGGGGCGGGTGACAGGCGCTTTGCAGGAGAGGGTGGGATTTTTCAAAATCAACCCCTGGGCCACCGCCTGATCCAGCGCCACCCGGCAGGTCACATGACAGCTCTTTACCATGCGGTCGGACAGCCCCGGACCGTACTGCTCCACCCGCAGGAGCCGGCCTCCCTCCTTCAGCCGGTTATAGAACTGCTGGAGGTCCGCCGCGGTCAGTTTGGCCAGAGGGATGGAACCCAGCTCTGGGATGATGTGCTGGTAGATGCGGTTTTCATAGTCCGCCTGGGTCTTGGGACGAATTTGGGGTTTGCACTCCCTCTGATACCAGTGATCCAGCCAGGTACCGAAGGTCATGTCCCCTTTGGGCTTCTCCGGCTTTTGTTCCTGGAGGCTGGCCTTCAATGCTTTCAGCTTTGCACTGCACTCCGATTTGGTTTTTGCCAGTACATTTTTCGTTTTGGGGCGCCCTTTTTCATCGTAGCCCACCACGACCCGGCCTTCCCAGCGGCCGTCTTTTCTCAGGTGGAGGCTGCCGTCGCCCCGTTTCCTTCGTTTTGCCATAAGGTCAGCTCATCTCCTAACCATTCCGTTACCACATTTCCCACGATCTCAGCGGCGTTTCGGTGCATATCCCCGGTGACATGGGTGTAGGTGTCCAGGGTAAGATTCAGATAAAAGACTTCATCCGGAAGAGTGAAAAAATTCCCTGCCGTGGTCGGCGTCCAGGTTGGGAGCAGATTACTGGTCATGAGACCCCGGTCGACCAGAATGTCCACTTGCAGCTCCGCCATCTTGACACTCATTTTTGTGCGCATAGCAAGCTCTCTTAGCAATCCACTAAGCGGAGCAGTCATGACGTCACGAGCCGACTCAGTGTTTCCTCAAGGCAGCGAAAAATACGCCGGGACATCTGCC
>CALWVV010000049.1 GCA_944385035.1 uncultured Oscillospiraceae bacterium
TTGAAGGCCCGCCGCCGTTCCTCCGGGATAGCTTGCCACCGGATCTGGAGGTACACATCATAGCCGTCACTCCAGCCGCCGTAGGAACGGCAGGGTTGGTCGGTGAAGGGCGGAAGTGTACCCACCAGCGTGTACTGGGGCGGGATCTCCATCGGCACCCGCAGCAGATGAAGGTCACAGGACCAGTACATGAAGTCCTTGTAGAGCGGGCGGAGGTGGGGCAGTTCCTCCACTGTCAGAGGGGCGTCGCCCACCCAATCCAGAGAGAGGATCACCGCCCAAGACTCTTTGCTCACCGTGTCCGGCGGCGCAATATAGGCCACCTGACAGGCGGTGTAGCGTTTCAGATATTGGTTGTAGACCGTATAGACCTCTCCGGCGCTGGCTTTCATGGCGCCACACTCCTCTCATCAGTTCTTTTCCAGATAAAATCCCCACACGCAGTTGGAGAACTCTCCAGCGGCAAAGCGGTGGGTTTGCCCATCGATCTCCACCTCATAGACATGAAATACTTTTTCCACGCCGTAATGGGGGTCTATCACTCTCGCTGCCTCCTGACAGTTGTGCCAGTCATAGCGAAAAATGTTTACTCCAAACAGTTTGCAAAGGCCATCCGGGCCTGCGGTTTCAAATTTCCAAGTCATATTTTTATTCCTCACAATCCCGAGCGCTGCCAGCCGTCCAGCCGCTCCTGCACCGCGTCGATCATCCAGCCCTCGCCCACACGTTTCATGAGAAAGCGGCGGTCAAAACCGGTGTTTTTCTCTCTGGTGTAGATGTAGAGCTTGTTGCGGGTGATCTGCTCCGCATCAAGAAACTGCTCACCTTTATAGGTCCCCTGAGGGCTGTACGAGAGGCCCAGAGGTCGGTAGCCCGGACGGGGCTTTTCGCTCACATATTTCTCCCAGATTGCCAGCAGGCGGGGCACAGCCTCGGCATCTTCAAACCCGGCCTGCTCCATATACTGCTCCCATTCTGTCATTTCGGCAAAGAAAGCGGACAACACACTGCGGCATTCCTCCACTGCCTGCTCATCCAGATGGACGGGCTTTTTGGCCTTTTCCCGCTGGAGCTGGGAGAAGTATTCCATCTGCTCCTTGGTGAATTGCACATGGGCCACCGGCTCAATGCGGTTGTTGCCGGAGATCGCCAGCAGGCCCTCATAGGTAACGGCGGTATGGTCGATCTGGATGTGGGAGAGCTTGGGAATGGAGGCCGCCTGGAGCAGACCGGCATCATCCAGCCCGGTGCGGTTAAGGGTCAGAAGGTCCAGCTTGCAGCCTTGCAGGGCGGACAGGCCGCTGCCGTGGATGGCGGCATTGCCGTCCAGCAGCAGATAGCGTAGCTTGGGCATAGCGGAAAAAACGGGGAAACAGGCGTCAGTGAGCGCGCCGTCCTCCACGCCGAAGTTGACCATGCTTTTATGTCCGGCAAAGGTGGCAAGCAGTTCATCCGTCACCGGATAGCCTTTCACATGAAAGCCCACCAGGGTGTAACCGGCCAGCTGCTCCATGATCTCTGCGGTCAGCTCCGGGACTTCAAATTGCTTTTCTCCGTCTAAGGTCAGGACACCGCTCTCCCAGTTCACTGTCCGCGCCCGTTTCGGCCATTCCATCGCTGTTTCCCTCCTTACGCCTGCTCCTTGTAGCTGGCTTCAATGTCGATGAAGCGCACATACACGGCGCAGATTTCACCTTTCGCGTCATAGCCGAAGTAGACCGGATAGTAGCCGTCCCCCCAGCCAGAGGCAAAGATGGGCAGATTGCAGTCCGTGTCAGGCACCGTCCAGTTGAGCCAGTCGCCGTAGTCCCCCTGATATTTAGGGTGGGCTTTGGCGTTTTCCTCCAGAAGATCGCAGAACAGGTCATTGTAGGGGTCGATGTCCGGGTCTTCTTCCAAACGCTTGGCCCAGTAGGTCTTGAAGGCCGCCTGGGTCTGGATGTCCGCAACACAGCCCATTCCAGCGTCTACGCCAAAGCCAAAATACTCGTCCTCGCCCAGTTCCTCGTCCAGATCCTCTTTGCCGGTCATGCCCAGCTCGTAGCGGACAGGCTTTTCCCGGCTGACCTCCACCTTGACGCAGGCGTAGCGGTCACCATATTTCTCACTGGGCACCACACAGATCTTTACGGGATAAGTCCCGGCGGGGATTGTCTGTATAAAGGGCGGTGTATCCTCCAGCTCCACCAGCGGATCGCAGGCGAAGATCGTCCCAGTGGGGAAATGGACGGTGCCAATGTCCAGCACATCCACGCCCATATTCCCGATCACTTTCTCTGTGAAATGGGCGTCCAGATCCGTTTTGCAGGCCAGTTTGTCTTTAACGGATTCATATTTGTTCAGCCATTCGGTTGCAGGCATAGTTGTTTCCTCCTGTTGATTCGGTTTAAGCATCGGTCAGCTCTCTACGATGCGAACCTGTTTTCCTCCAATTTCTATTTCCAGCTTTACGCCGTAGTCCTCCGCCCAAGCGGGGCACTTGCTGAGCAGGGCCAGGATGCGCTCATCCGGCTCCCGGCCAAGGGTCACACGCAGAATCACTGGCCAGCCACTATATTCCTTTTGAAATTCCTCACTCTGGGTGTGGTTCAGATAGCCCTCCATCTTGTCCAGCAGGGCCTTCTGCGTTTCCGGGGAGCCATCAATAAAGCCATTACAGACCAAAACCATCACCACTTCTCCGGTTTTGG
Source organism: uncultured Oscillospiraceae bacterium (assembly GCA_944385035.1). Lineage (GTDB taxonomy): Bacteria > Bacillota > Clostridia > Oscillospirales > Oscillospiraceae > Lawsonibacter. Next base: position 2,691 of record CALWVV010000049.1, read on the forward strand.
TTTCTGCCAGAATGTCGATCTTATCCAGTTCGCCAAACATATTTTCAATGGACATTATCTTCACCAGTCCCTTTCTCGGATGGCCTCCTCAATATCAATCGGAATGCCGAACCACTCCAGAATGTAGGCCACAGTGACACCAATACAATCCCGGGCCACCGTTTCGATCTCGCTGTCGTTCTCGTCAAACTCCTCTTGGAGATCATTGATGCCGCAGACCGCCTCGTCCAGCGTCTCCTGCACTACTTCAATGTCGGTTTCGCCGCTCTCCAG
>CALWVV010000050.1 GCA_944385035.1 uncultured Oscillospiraceae bacterium
CGATCCCCAGGGCCATCATCAGACACAGGGTCACCTGAGCCGGGTCCAGCACACCCGCCTGATAGAGGTAGACCCCCACAGGCAGCGTCCCCAGCAGGGTGGTTGGCAGGATGGACAGGCACAGGTTCATGGAGGCCCAGGTACACCGGTACCAGTTCATGGTAAACTCCTTAAAGGAGGATACCGCCCGGGCGAACTTCTGATAGGACCGTTCCCCCTGGCTGAACGCCTTCACCACCTGGATGCCCTCCACATACTCCACGATGACGCTGTTTACATGGGCATTGGCTTCCATGTAGGCGGCGTAGTTTTTATTGTAGCTCCGCATCCCGAAGGCCATGGGGATCAGTGCCACAGGGATCGTTACCAGCAGAGCCAGCCCCATCCGCCAGTCGATCAAGAACATGGCGATGACCACCACCAGAGGCAGCAGGATGTTGGAACTGAGTTCCGGGATCATATGGGCCAGAGGCGGTTCAATGTCCTCAATACGGTCCACGATGGTGCTTTTCATAGCTCCGATTGGTCGGGATTCCACCTCACCCAAAGGCGCCCCCATGAGCCGGTCTGCCGCCCGAAGGCGCAGGCCCTCCAAAATCGTATAGGCGGACACATGGGCCAGCATGGTGGACAGGGCATAACCCGCCACCTTAACGGCATAGCCAGCCAGGCATACGCCGCACCAGAATAAAATCCCCTCCCAGCTTGCCTGCCGCTCCAAAAACAGCCGGATGATCTGGTAGACGCCAAGATACGGCACAAATCCACCCGCCACGCTGAGGATTGCCAGCGCCACAGAGGCCGCCATCTTCCCCTGGCAGGGCGAAGCAAAGGATAACAGGGTACCAAGCCAAGTTTGCTCCTTCATATACAGGACTCCTCTCAAAAAAAATCGTTGCAGTTTGCTTCTTCTAACTACAACGATTCTATCAAGATATCCTGTCTTTGTCCGCTCTATGGCGACGATTCCGCCCCGTTTGGACGAAACAATTTACCGGCCCTCACGCCGGTATTCCAAAGGGGTTTTCCCCTTGGTATCCTTAAACGCGGCAGCAAACTTGCTGGCGCTGTCATAGCCTACCCGCCCGGCGATCTCTGTCACACTGGCCTGCGGCTCCTGCCGGAGGAGCAGCGCGGCCCGGTCCATACGGAGGCTTCTCATATAGGTATTGACCGGCTGACCGTAGACCGATTTGAAGCACTCCTTCAATGCCGTGGCAGGGATAGAAAAGCGTTCCGAGAGTTCCGCGATGGTGTAGTGCCGTTCCAGATCCTCCGTCAACAAACGATGGGCGGCCTTGACCTTCTCCACCTGGGACTTGTAAAAGTAGGGTTTCTCTGTTTTCCCGTCCAGTTCCAGAGCGTCCAGATACAACAGCAGCTCCAGCACCTTGATGCGGAAGTAAGGCAGCTTGATCTGTTCCGGTACGGCGTAGAGTTCCTGGAAGATGTGGTCTACAGAGGGCGCTCTATGGATCACCTTGGGATGACATCCGGAGCAAAATTTCTCCTGGAGCCGCCCCAAATTCACAGGAAACTCCCGCACCCACTCCGTCAGGGATTCAGCCGCCTGAGGCAGGATAAGCCCGATGGTAATGCCATGATAATGGGAAAGCGGAAAGGTGAAATGGCCCCGGTGCTCCAGCCGGCGGTCTAATTTCAGATCCCCGGCCTCCACATAGGAGTAGGCGTCCGGCCCCGCCGGATACTCCATCCGCCCCTGGCGGCAGTAGTCGATGCACAGCAGATCTTCCGTGGTGTAAAATTCCGATTCGCAGCTCTCCATGTGGAAATCATTATACATCAGGGACACGCCTGGAAACAGGTCATACTGGGTCATGGTCCCCTCTCCTGTTTCGTCATGGATCTGAAAGACCCGGCATCCATCGTTCTCCACTACAGGGACAGGATAGCCGTTGTCCGCCATCATCCGCTCCAGCATGGGTTCTCCTCCTTTCAAAGCCGCAGCACCCGATCACAGGCCCGCTGCATAAATTCCTGGTCATGGGTGACCACCAGCACGATCCGCCCCCGCCTGGCCAGGTCCCGGATCACCCCGGACACTTCCACCATACGGGCATAGTCAAGGCCGCTGGTGGGTTCATCAAAGATCAAGACCGGCTTCTCTGATAACAGCGCTGTTGCCACCGCAAGCCGCTGCTTCTGCCCGCCGGACAGGGACATAGGATGGCGCTCCCGAAAGGGCAGAAGATGGAGGCTGTCCAATACCTTCTCAATGGTTTGATCCGGTGCATCTGGTGCGGACATCTGACACTCTCCCCACACGCTGTCGGAAAAGAGCTGGTGGTTCACATCCTGCATCACGCAGAACGCCATACGCTGCCGCCCTTTCCGATTCAGCGGCTTGCCATCCAGTGTAATCTGTCCGGCCTTTTCCCGCAGTAACCCACACAGGCAACGGGTGAAGGTGGTCTTGCCAACACCGTTGGGACCGGTGATGGCCACCACTTCCCCGGGACGGGTGGAAAAAGAAAGATTTTGAAACACGGCTGGCTCTTTGCAGTATGCGCAAGTCAACCCTTCTACGGACAAACCGGTTTTGCTGCCGGCCGGTTCCGCTGCCGGGAGACTACAGGCTGCCGGCGTCAGGGTCCGCAGGCCCAGTCCCTCACGCTCCCGGTCAGTCAGGGTGTAGAACTGTTCCCGCGTGAAGGTGCGCTCCAGCACCCCGTCCCGCAGATAGAGGGCCCGGTCGATGAGATCGGTGAGAAAGTACAGCCGGTGCTCTGCGATCACAACCGTGCAGCCCTGACGCTTCAGATTGGCGATCTGGTCATGAAGCCGGGAAATGGCATCCTGGTCCAGATTGGCCGTAGGTTCATCCAGCACAAAAATTTC
>CALWVV010000051.1 GCA_944385035.1 uncultured Oscillospiraceae bacterium
AAGTCGGGCACCATCCGCACCGCGGGGGACAACTCGGTGGACGCGGCCTCGGGCGCCACCGCCACCTCGGAGGCGGTGACCTCCTGTGTGAACCAGGCCCTGGCCATTGTGGCCAATTTGGATACGGAAGGGAGCGTCGATTATGTGGACGGCGAAGTTTGACCGCTCCCAGCGCGGGAAAGGAGGCGGCAGGGAATGACCGCATTTCAACTGGCGGGCGTAGCTCTGGCCGCCCTGCTGTCGGAAAATTTTATTCTGGTCAACTGTCTGGGCATCGGCACCCGGACCAAGGCCTTTCAGGACCCGCTGGACGCCTGGCGCACCGGCGTCAGCTTAACGGCGGTGATGACCCTCACGGCGCTGCTGTCCTGGCTGCTGGACCAGCTGCTTCAGCACTTTGCACTGGGCTACTTTCAAACCCTGGTTTTTGCCCTTGTGGGACCGGCTGTGGTAGCCGGCCTGCGGTACTTTTTGAAAAACTGTGTGCCGGAGCTCTCCCGGCGGATGGATGAGAATCTGGCCAGCATCACCTCCAACTGCGCGGCCATGGGCGCGGCGCTGCTCATCGCCCAGCGGGGGTACGGTTTGGGGGCCGCCCTTCTTTTTGGATTCTTCGGCGGCGCAGGGGCGACGGTGGCTCTGATGTGTCTGGCCGGCCTGCGCCGGGAAGTGAGCCTCACCAGCTGCCCCAAGAGTTTCCAGGGCATCCCCATCGAACTTGTGACTGTCGGCCTGATGGCCCTGTCCCTGGTGGGCTTCTACGGCCTGCACCTGTCTTAAATCATTACGTTTCCTTTTTGTCCTGCCGGTGAAAACCGGCGGGGCAATTTTTTTGCAGAAATACGTAAAGCAGGCTTGACATATGTGTAAAGTGTGCTATACTAAAATCGTAAAGCGAGCTTTACTTTATTAAGAGGAGGCGAGAATTTGACCAACCGGATTGCAGAACTGAGGAAGGAGCGGCGCATCTCCCAGGCGGAGCTGGCCGAGGCGGTGGACGTCACCCGCCAAACTATCATCTCCCTGGAGAATGGGCGGTATAACGCCTCCCTGCTCCTGGCCCACAAGATCGCCCGGTATTTCGGGCTTACCATTGAGGAAGTATTTCTGTTTGAGGAGGAGTCCACATGAAGAAGAATTTGATCGTACCAGCCGCCGCAGTGGTGCTGGGTCTGGTCCTGTTTGGCATCGTATTTATCCTGGACGAGCAACTGCCCGCGGGGGGTGTGGGCCTGTGCGCCGGCCTGGGCGGGGCGCTGATCGGTCTGGGAGGCGGCAGTTTGTTTCTCCCCCTGGCCATGGCGGCTATGAAACCCGAGGACCGGCGGGAGGTAGAGCGGGCCGAGCGGGATGAGCGGAGCATTGCCATCCGCACCCACGCCGCCTATGACAGCTGGTACTGGACGCTGTGGCTGCTGTGGGTCCCCTTTGTGGTGGCTATGGTGCGTGGAGACCTCCCCTGGATGGTGATCGCCCCCACCGTGCTGGTCCTTCACTGCGCCTTTTATATGTTCCATATGTACCGCTGGTCCAAAAAGCTATGAGCCGCCGTCTGGAACTGCCCATCGGGCCGGAGCTGGCTGGAATCAAGGTGGACACCCTGCTCAAACGCCGCCTGGGCCTGTCCGGCACTGTGGTGCGGCGAATCAAGTGGCTGGAAGATGGAATTTTGGTGGACGGCCGCCGGGTCAATACCCGGTACATCCCCAAAGCAGGGGAGGTGCTGTCTGTCCGTCTCTCTGACCCGGAGCGGCGCAGCGGCATCGTCCCCGCCCCTGGCCCTCTGGACATTGTGTACGAGGACCAGGACCTGCTGGTACTCAATAAGGCGCCAGGGGTGACAGTCCACCCCGGACCAGGCCACTTTGATGATACAATAGGCAATTTTCTGCTCAATTATTACGATCAGGAGGGTGAAGAGGGGGACTTTCACCCCGTTCACCGCCTGGATCGGGGGACCTCCGGCCTGTTAGTGGTGGCCCGCCATCCCCACGCCCAGGAGGAGCTGAAGCGTCAGCTTCACACGCCCGACTTTCAGCGGACCTATCTGGCAGTCTGCGTCGGAACACCCGCCCCGCCCTCCGGCACCATTGACGCGCCTCTGGGGCCTTGTGAGGGATCGCTGGTGGAACAGACGGTCCGGCCGGACGGGAAACACGCCTGTACTCACTATGAGACCCTGCGGCAAAACGGTCCCTTTGCCTTGCTCCGGCTCCAACTGGAGACCGGGCGGACTCACCAGATCCGGGTCCACATGTCCTATCTGGGCCACCCCCTGGTGGGAGACTTTCTCTACGGAACAGAATCCAGTTTGATCTCCAGACCGGCGCTCCACTCGGCCCGCCTGGCCTTCCTGCATCCCATTACTGGAATGCGCTTGGAGTTTACCCAGCCCATTCCTCAAGATATGGAGCGCCTTCTGGCTTTCCCTAACATGGAGTCATCGCCTTGAAACGCATCTCTGGTCTACCAAATGTCTACCAGGTCTACCGCCGGAAAGCCTTGCGCGCCAAGGATTTCCGGTGGTTTTGTTTCTGCTGTTTTTCGGGGCCGGTCTACCAGATGTCTACCAAGATGATTTTTTGAGGGAGAAACCCGCGGGTTTCTCCCTCTTTTTTGCATTTTGAGCACGTTTTAGAGTATGCAAGGGGCGTTATGCTGTCATAGTTGGCTGAAAATCCCTTTTTCTTCTAGTTTAAGGTATTTTCTTCCTTGTTTTGGCAGAAAACTTTCCTCCGCGCCTGAATTTAAAAGGAGGAATTCCAATGAGAAACCTGAAGCGTGCTCTCAGCCTGGGTCTCAC
>CALWVV010000052.1 GCA_944385035.1 uncultured Oscillospiraceae bacterium
ATCTGGAACACCCCCGAGGTGTGCCCCTCGGAGAGCATACGGAACACCTCCGGGTCGTCGTCTCGAATCTCGCTGAGGGAGAAGTCTGGGTTGTGCTCCTTGACCATCTTCACCGCATCATCCAAAATGGTCAGATTCCGCAGGCCCAAAAAGTCCATTTTCAAAAGGCCCAGCTCTTCCAGGGTCACCATGGTGTACTGGGTCACGGGCACATCGTCGTTGGTAGCCAGGGGCACATACTCATACACCGGCCGCCGGGTAATGACCACGCCAGCGGCATGGGTGGAGGCGTTGCGGGGCATGCCTTCCAGCTTCCGGGCCATATCCACCAGCTGCTTGACCTTTTCGTTGCCGTTGTACAGGTCCGCCAGACCCTTGGACAGCACTAGAGCCTTGTCCAGAGTCATATCCAGGGCAAAGGGCACCTGCTTGGCAATGGCATCCACCTCGGCGTAGGGCATGTCCATCACTCGGCCCACGTCCCGGATGGCCGCCTTGGCCTTCATGGTGCCAAAGGTGACGATCTGGGCCACGTGGTCCTCCCCGTACTTCCGGGACACGTAGTCGATGACCTCCTGACGGCGGCGGATGCAGAAGTCAATGTCAATATCCGGCATGGTCACTCGCTCAGGGTTGAGGAATCGCTCGAAGTACAGGGAGTACTTCATGGGGTCAATGTCGGTGATATACAGGCAGTAGGACACCATGGACCCCGCAGCGGAACCACGCCCCGGGCCCACGGGAATGCCCTGGCTCTTGGCGTAGCCGATGAAGTCGGAGACGATGAGGAAGTAGTCCACAAAGCCCATGCGGCGAATCATGTTCATCTCCATCTCCAGCCGCTGCTGGTACTCCTCCCCAGCCCCCGGATACCGCTGCTGGAAGCCCTGACGGCACAGGCGCTCAAAATAGGCGTCCCCGTCGGTCTCCCCTTCCGGCAACTTGAACTCCGGCAGGTGGTGGACTCCAAACTGGAAGTCCACTTGACACATCTGGGCAATCTTGGCAGTGTTTTCAATTGCCTCCGGGCACTGGGGAAAGAGGGCGCACATCTCCTCTTCGCTTTTGATGTAGAACTCCTGGGTCTCAAAGCGCATACGGTCCGCGTCCTCCAGCCGCTTGCCTGTCTGGACGCACATGAGCACGTCCTGCATCACCGAGTCCTCTCGGGTGAGGTAGTGGGCGTCGTTGGTGGCCACCAGGGGAATCCCCGTCTCGGCGTGGAGTCGGAAAATTCCGGCGTTCACCGCCTTCTGCTGGTCGATGCCGTGGTCCTGAATCTCCAGGTAGTAGCTGTCCTCCCCAAAGATGTCCCGCATCTCCAGGGCGTGGGCCAGCGCCCCCTGGTAGTCCCCCGCCATGAGCCGCCGGGGAATTTCCCCGCCCAGGCAGGCAGACAGGGCGATGAGGCCCTCACTGTGGGCCCGCAACAGCTCCATATCCACCCGAGGCTTGCCGTAAAAGCCCTCCACATAGGCCATGGACACCAGATAGCTGAGGTTGCGGTACCCCGTCTCATTTTTACACAGCAGCACCAGGTGTCGGGGAGAGCCGTCCAGCTCTCGGGTGTGGTCGAACCGGGACCGGGGGGCCACATACACCTCACATCCAATGATGGGCTTGATGCCCGCCCCCAAGCAGGCCCGGTAAAAGTCCACAGCGCCGAACATCACTCCGTGGTCGGTGATGGCCACAGCCTCCTGTCCCAGCTCCTTGACCCGCTCCACCAACTGCTTGATGCGGCAGGCCCCATCCAACAGGGAGTATTCCGTATGTACATGTAGATGGACAAAAGCCATGAATATATCCTCCTGGGTAAAAGGTTTTCTCTCTCAGCTCTCCGCCAGCTGGGCCAGCTTGCGCAATCGGTGGTTCAGGGCAGACTTGGACACCGGGGGGGTGCACAGCTCCGCCAACTGGGCCAAGGTCAGCTCCGGGTGGGCCATGCGCAGGTCCACCGCCTCCTTTAATTTATCCGGCAGGTCTTCCAGCATTCCCCGCTCTTCCAGGCGGTAGATGGCATCCATCTGCCACCGGGCCGCCTCCACCGTCTTATCCAGGTTGGCGGCATCACAGTTGACCCTCCGGTTGACGCTGCCCCGCAGGTCCCGCTCCAGCTTGGCAGTCATAATCTCCATGGCGGAGACAGGAGCGCCAACGGTGGTGAGGAAGTCCTCAATGTGGTCGCTCTGCTTGAAATAGGTCACGTGATTGCCCTTGCGCTGGGTGTCCTTGGGGGTAAAGCCCAGCTCCTGGAGCAGGGCGATGCTCTCCCGCCCCACGGCCCCGTGGGAGGTGGCCAGCTCCAGATGATAGCTCTTGCCCGGATCAGTCACCGAGCCTCCCGCCAAAAAGGCACCTCGGAAAAAGGCCGTCTGGCAGTGCTCCTCCTCCAGATGGGCAAAGTTGATGTGCACAGACACGGCGGAGTCCCGCTCCAGTCCAAAGGTGTCAAAGAGGATGTGCAGCTTCTCCGGGTCCTCAATGAGAAAGCTCCCCTTCCCCTCCCCGGCGGGAATCACGTCAAACTCCACCTTAAACGCCTTGCGAAACAGCAGGGGCAGCCGTTGCTTAAGCTGAGGGGACTCCGTAATGATGCGCACCTGTCGGGGCTGGAAGGTGTTGCAGTAGAGCAAAATCCCATAGGCCTCCGCCTGAGCGCAGCAACGGCGGCTGAGGGGCTGTTTACATAGTTCTTGTTTTACCTGGGCAGAAAAGGTCACATGCATCTGCTCCTTTTGTCAAAATGTCTTGGTGTGTCCCCG
>CALWVV010000053.1 GCA_944385035.1 uncultured Oscillospiraceae bacterium
GGACGACAACATGCACGCCGAGGGCTTCTGCGACCACCACGACCACTTCAAGAACACCACCCCGGAGACCGACTGGAAGAGCTGTCTGGAGCACGCCGAGAAGATCGGCCTGGGCAGCCGCAGCTATGAGCTGATCCGCGTATAAATCCCGAAACCCAGCAAGGGCCAGAGGATTGTTCCTCTGGCCCTTTTTCATTTTTTTGATGGTAGGCGGGAAGGGGAGAGGCTAGGTATTTTCTCCCTCTTTCTCCCCGTTTTCTTCTATTTTTCCCCATTTTTTTACCTTTCCCAGGGGATTGGCCCGGGCGGCCGTGCGTAAATCGTCGTTGTCCACGTGGGTGTAGATCTGGGTGGTGTTCAGATGGTCGTGGCCCAGCACCTCCTGGAGAGTGCGCACATCCACGCCGTTCTGGAGCATCAGGGTAGCGGCTGTGTGGCGCAGCTTGTGGGCGGAGTACTGGGTGCTGTCCAGGCCGGCGGCGGCCAGGTGCTTCTTCACCAGCTTGTGGACTGCCGCCCGGGAGATGCGCCGCCGGTTCTGCAAGGTCACAAAGAGGGCGTTCTGGTCCACCAGGGTGAGCATGCTCCGCTCGGTGAGCCAGTCCTCCAGCGCGCTCTGGCAGGCCTCGTTGAGAAAGAGCATCCGCTCCTTGTTGCCCTTGCCCAGCACCCGCAGCTGATTTCCACGCACGTCGGTGACGTTCAGCCCCACCAGCTCAGAGATCCGCAGGCCGCAGTTTAAAAACAGAGTTAGGATACAGTAATCCCGGGCCTGATTGGCCCCGTCCACGTGGTCTAGCAGGCTTACACTTTCTTCCAGATCCAGGTATCGGGGCAGCGACTTCTTCAGATGGGGCGAGTCCAGGTCCTGCATGGGGTTTTCGGAGATCAGCTTGGCCTTGTTGGTGAGGTATTTGTAAAAGGAGCGGATGGCGGCCACCTTACGGGCCCGGGCGGGCGCAGAGAGCCCGCTGTGGGCGTCCGGGCTGTTGGGATGGACGATCCGGTCCCGGGACAGGTAGTTCATATAGGAGTACACGTCGCTGAGGGTGACGGAGCTGACAAGCTCCAGATCCACGTCGTCAATGGAGATCTGGTCCAGCGGCGTATTGCGGGCGACGCGGCCTTTGTCCAGCTTGAGGAAGCGGAAAAAGTTCCGCAGATCCAGAAAATATTCGTCCACGGTCCGGCGGGAGTGGCCCTGGATGGTCTCGTGGTAGACCAGGAAATCCCGCAGAATGGGCGGTGCATCAGTGCGATAATCAGTCACAAGTAATCAAATCGTGCAGTAAAAGACAAGGAGCCGGACCTGGAGCGCCGCAGGCTCCAAAGGCCTGAAATCCTGGAAAACCCGGGAGAGGGGCCATTTTGCCTCCTCTCAGGTCAACAAAATTTTTATTTTGTTGACCAACGCCTCCAAATTCATAGCCGCCCTCCCCGGCGGCTTTTCTGGTTTTCAAGGCTCCCCTCCAGCGGCGGACGATTTGTGCCTCCCTTCTCTTCAGCATGGTTGGATTGTTTTTCTTATCTTACCACGCTCCCGAAGGTCCTGTCAACGGAAAACCACAGGTGCGCTCTGGAGGCAAAACTGCTCCAGCGGTCCGGCCTGTGTCTGTTGACGCCGTCTGTTGCGCTGGTCTGACACACTGCCTCTGGACCCGACGGCCCCGTGCTTTCGAGCCGCCCCCACGTTAAACAGCGGCAAACAGCTGCCTTCCGCCGCTTGTCCGGCCAATTTTCGCGTGCTCCCTTTCCCTTCCCGGGAAAACCTGCTATAATTTCAAAGGACATAATGGAATTGACAGGGGGAATCTGCATGATCGGCACCGGGACCATCGCCAATGTCCTGGCCATTATAGTGGGCGGCTCACTGGGCCTGCTGGCCAAGGGCGGCCTGAAAGAGCACTACCAGGAGGGTATTTTGAAGGCTCTGGGGCTGGCCACCCTGTTCATTGGGGCCTCGGGGGCTCTGGCGGGGATGCTGGCCGCGGAAAACGGCGTTCTCTCCTCCGCCGGCACGGGCAAAACCCTGGCCATGATCCTGGCACTGGCCCTGGGGGCGCTGGCGGGCGAGTTCATCGACCTGGACCGGCGCATGGAGCAGCTGGGGGCCTGGCTGAAGGCCAAGGCCGACCGGGGCGGCGACAGCCAGTTCATCCAGGGCTTCGTCACCGCCTCCCTCACCGTGTGCATCGGGGCTATGGCCATCGTGGGCTCCATTCAGGACGGCCTCACCGGCGACGCGGCCACCCTGTACACCAAATCCATCCTGGACTTTATGATCGTGATGATCTTCGCCTCCATCTACGGCAAGGGGGCCATCTTCTCCGCCCTGCCGGTGGGAGTGCTCCAGGGGGCGGTCACCCTCTGCGCCGGGCTGGTGGCTCCGGTGTTCAGCGATGGGGTCATCGCCAACCTGTCCTTCCTGGGAAATATGCTCATCTTCTGCGTGGGTGTCAACCTGTGCTTCGGGACCAAGTTCAAGGTAGCCAACCTCCTCCCTGCCCTGGTTTTCGGACCGGTGTTTCAGTGGGCGGTGTCCTTCCTTCCAATATAAATTGATGCGTTAACAGAGCCTCTCCGGCCGCTCCGGAGGGGCTCTGTTCTATTTGGCGGCGCAAAAATTGAGGCGGCCCCGCACCGGGACCGCCTCTGCAAAAGAAAGGAAAGGAAGATGGTCATCGCAGACC